>NZ_RHHU01000029.1:0-42342 GCF_003710965.1 Brevibacillus nitrificans
GAAGCGTGGTAACACGTGGAGCTGACGAATACTAATCGGTCGAGGACTTATCCACACACTCTTAGCAAACATGCAGATCCAGTTTTGAAGGTACGAGCGTACATAAAGAAGAACCGTGCAGAAATGACTGCACGGTTTTTTGTTTGTTTTTTTTTGTCCCTGATCCTCCGTATAAGCTAGCTTTAATGAAAACGAGAGGAGGGCATTCAGCACCATGTCTATACATCCGTTGCGGCTATTGGCCTTGCTATTACTGGCATCGTGCATAGGATTAGGTGCCTATATGGTTGTGAAGCCACAAGCGGTGACGTATATACAGTTGCGGTCAACAGTAGAGAAAGAAAGCGGTCAGCTACTAGAAGCAGCGGATATCGAGCCTTTGGTAGTAAACATGGGTGGCCTGTTTCAGGACCAAACCAAGTCGATCCCAGGGTTGCTTCACTGGACCGAGGCCCCGGATTTTTTAGGGAAGGCATTGACCCGAAACGTGCAAGGCGGACGGCCATTGCTTGCAAGTGATTTAGAGCAGCCTACTCTGATGAAGGGGGGAACTGCGACGAAGCTAAGCGCATCCATGACTGGAATGAGCATACCGGTCGATAACGTCGCAGGCATTTCGCCTCATTTGACCGCAGGTGAGCGAGTTCATGTCTTTGCCTCCTTTGAGGACGATGACGGCGCGCATTCAGGATTGCTTTTGCAATATATGCCGGTCATTGCCGTTCAACGAGAAATGGAAGGGGAAGAGCCCAATCTAGTAGCTGTAAGCCTCTCTCTTTCAAAGAATGAAGCCGTTTTGTTAACACATGCGCTGCATTATGGAAAAATTCGATTGGGCCTGGCTCCAGGGGTGGACGGTCAGAAATCGGGGATTGGCAATGCCGCCTTTGCAGCGGATTTGATGAAAACACAGAAGCGTTGGGGACAACAGGAGGAGGAAAAAGAGTGAAGAAGTGCTTACTGATCGTAGATGACGATATTGAATCCGTAAAGGTGTTACAGCAACGGTTGGCTGCAAGTCAGCGACTGGTGGTTGGCGGCCATGCGACATCTGTGGAAGAGGCCTGGCAAATGATCCAGACAGCGCGCCCTGATGTGGTGCTGTTAGGAGGAATTCGAGACACAGAGAGGGGAGTGCTGAGTCAGCAATTTCGATTGGCATATCCACATGTATCCTTTATCGCAGCGTGTTCCACTCAAGAGCTCGTGTGGGAGCCGTTTTTCCGAAACTTAGGCATCTGGGTAATTGCAAAACCCGTACTTCCTGATCAACTGGAAGCTCTCGCCATGATGACACCAGGAGGTACAGGAGGAGAGTCAGCTATTGTTCAAACTCAGAAACCGGTGCAGCCGGCAATCACAGAACTGCCGTTGCAGCCTGCAACAGCCCTGCCTTTACGTGCAACCCCGAAACATTTAATTACGGTGTACGGACCTAAAGGTGGAGTGGGAAAAACTTTTATTTCGCGTGAACTCGCCATTTTTTTCTCCATGCAGAAACAAGAAGGTCAGTCGCTCCGCGTGCTGGCTGTTGATTTTAATTTAGACCTTGGAACGTTTGCAACAGCGCTAAACCTGCCACGGACTCCAAATATATTTACATGGGTACAGGATATGGATGTGCAGCTGCAGGAAGTGGTGAAACGCCATGGACGTGACCCGAATACGGTCCGGCTGGAAGAGTGGCAGGATTATGTATCAGCACTTCCGTTATCCCCCCAAGACATATCCAAGTACATCGTACGTCACAACGAGTCAGGACTGGATGTACTGACTTCTCCTCGAGATATACGGCATAGCTTTGAAATCAAGGACTATCATCTCTATCTTATTTTGGAGACGCTCAAGCACAGTGACTATGACGTGATCCTCATTGATACAGCGCCAGATACGACGGACGCCACGATACAAGCTTTATTCTTTGCAGAACAAGTCGTTATGGTAGGAAATCCAGTCGTAGACTCCATCGAAAATATTCAACGCCTCTTGAAATTGTTAAGAGAAGCGGAATACCCGGAAGAACGCATCCAAATGTGCATGAATCGATTGCAACGGAAAGAGATGTTTACCCTAGATGAAATCAGAGCTTACTTTCAACTACATCCCAGTAGAAAGATTTACTCCATACCGGACGATGCCGAAGTGAAAAAATCGATTAACAGCGGGATTCCTGTCATGCTCCACCCGGGGCGTTCTGCTGCAAAGGAAGCCATCGAAACATTGGGGAGGGCACTGCTTCCGATTGATGCAGGCATGGAAAAGCAGGCTAAACAGGCAAAGGCAAAAGAGAGGTCATCCCTTTTTCGATGGTTATGGAGCTAAGGAGGAGATTGGATGTTCGACAAAAAACAATTGCTTGGAATTCCCAATCAGGGGCGTGGGATGCAGGATTTGCGAACAGTCGGGAAAGAAGCCGCACGGTATCCTCATACATTGAACGAAAAAATACAAGCAAATCACGCTGTAGAAAATCAAAGCCGAATCGCGCCTGAAGCAGAGGTAGCGATTCGGACTCAGCTGGTGGAGAAGTATGGGAAACGTTTGTGGGAAGAGAAGGGCTCCCAGAGCTTCCATAGAGAGCTGACGGCTGACATTCAGATGCTTCTGGAGGCACAAACCCCAATTTCTACGCAACAGATCGAAGCTGAAGTAAGGCGGTTGCTGCATTCTCTGACGGGATGGGGACCCTTGGATCAGCTGCTTGAAGATGCAGATATTACCGAGATCCTGTTTCATAAATACAACTATCTCGTGGTGGAAAGAAAAAGCACGGGGCGATTGGAAGTACCTGAGATCCCCGTCTTTCGGGACGAAGAGGAAATGCTGCGGCTATTGGAGCAGATCGCGGCGACAATGGGCAGAGAGTTTAATGAGACGAAAGCCGAATTGCACACTCAGCTGCCAGATGGCTCACGGGTGACAGCTACCCATCGCTCGATCTCACCGGACGGTCACATGCTCACGATCCGCAAACATAGAGAGCTGCTTAGTGAAGCTGATTATTTACGCTATGGATCGATTTGTGAGCCCATGCTTTTGTTTCTGAAACGCGCTGTTGGGCTATCGCGTGCATCAGGAATGGTAAGTGGGGGTACTGGCTCCGGAAAAACCCACCTGCTCAATTTGATCTCGCAATTTGTACCTGCTTCTCTCAGCATCATCACGATTGAGGACGTACTGGAAATGAAGCTGCAGCATCCTTATGTCCGCCGCTTTTTAGCCAAGCCAGCCAATTACGAAGGCAAAGGGGGATTCACGATAAAGGATTGTGTTCGTTTATCCTTGCGCATGCGCCCTGATGTCATCATGGTCGGAGAAACCCGAGGGGGAGAAATTGTCGATATGCTTTGGGCGATGAATACGGATCACCCTGGGAGCTGGAGTACGGCGCATGCCAACTCGCCTCGTGCCTTGGTCGATTCCACGCTGCCCATTTTATTCGGAAAAGCGGACGAGCTATACAGTACAGAAGAACGAAATCTGATGATCGGCTCAGCTTTGGACCTGATCGTGCAAGTGAAGAGATTTGAGGAAGACGGGAGCAGAAAAGTGGTGGCGATTACAGAGGTTGTCGGTACTGGTCAATCTCATGAAGAATGGATTAAACGCGCGTGTAATATTAAACAGGTATTACCAGACCGAGTCTATTTGCAGGATATTTTTGTGTTTGAGTCAACGGGAGTCCGTAATGGAAAAGTAACGGGCCACTTTCGCTGGACCGGTTATCGTCCGGAAAAGCTGATTAAGCATTGGACTGAACGAGGGATGACGAGAGAAGAAATTGATCGGGTCTTTTTTACAGAACCGATTTCAATCTAGGAGGACGCGTATGGGAGATGTAAGCTGGCCTATTGCATCAGGAATCGGCATGGGACTATTCCTCATACTGGCTCCACACAATTGGTTCGTGCGAGAGCCAGCCGGAAAGCACGCGATCATCGATCAGATGCAACGGGATCGGCAAACAGTTTGGAACCGGTTGGAGGAAAGACTACTCCACTCAAGGTCTGGCTGGGGGGTTAATCTGTATATTACCTCTTCTTTTCTTTTCGGTCTGCTGTCGTTTGTACTCACGATGCAAATTTTACAATCATGGCTGCTTGCCTTACCCGCTTGGTTGGCAGGAGTCCTTTTTACCGAGCGGATTGTTGCCATTTTGGGAGCACGCAGAAAGGATCAGTTCGAAGCAGGAAACGTCAAGGCCATACGACTTATGGCAAGTTCATTGCGGACTTCGCCTTCGTATTTGCACGCGTTTGAACAAGTAGCGAACAGCTCTTTTCTTGAGGCAAGCGTGACAGCGGAATATCGCCGCATTGTGGAATTACTGCGTGCGCAAATTCCTTTAGAGCGTGTCATGAGCTCCTTTTATGAAAGAACGGGCTCAGCCGATGTGAAGTACTTGGCTACCATTGTGCAGATTCAGAGGGAGATGGGGGGAGATATGGCCAAGACGCTGGATCTGGCTGCCTCGACAATATTGCGTCGGAGACAATCGCTGCGCAGGCAAAAAGCTGCGATGGCGCAAATAATTTCGCAGGTGAATTTGCTCAGTGTCATGCCGTTTGTATTCATAACCGCGCTCTTTGCGAATAATCCTCACCATTTTGATTCGTTGACAGCTACGCTAGGAGGTCGTTTCATGATCCTGGCGTCTTTCGCATGCATTCTCCTAGGTGGCGAGGCCATACGTTATGTCGCGTCAAAAAGTGTGCACAGAGGAGGCTAAAATGGGAATCATTTGTGCGCTTATCAGTTTAGCGCTTTTTTTGTATGGCTTGCCTGCATGTTTGGGGAGGGAAGGAGGGATGATTCTCTCCCTGTTTGGCAGGATTGATCAAGAACAGCAAGCTCAGCTGAATCATGCCTTTCAACGCGGGCAAGACAAATGGAGGCTCCTGAGGTACTTGGAGAGTCATGACGGCATGTTGTCTAAGCTATGTGGTTGGATGGGAATTGACAGAAAAAAGACAGAAGAGATGCTTCTGCGGCTTCGTAAAGGAGTGAGGTTAGCGGAAATTGTACTGGTTCGTGCTATTTGCCTGGTATTGATTGTTTTTTCCTTTCTGTACCTGATGGTAAGGGTTTTTCAGGGACACGGATTTGGAATGGTGAGCAGCTTGCCGCTGGTGCTTTGCTTGACCTTGTACCTGCTGCCTACCTGGCTGTTGGACTGGGCAGACAAACGCGCCAAAGGAGAAATTCGCGAGCAGGTCCCGGTCTTTTTTAGTATTGTACTTGCCTTGGTTGAAGCGGGAATGCCCATTCAAATGGCTGTAAAAGAAACTGCCCAAAGATTTGATGCGAGACTGGGGTATGAACTGACACGCTTGGAGAAGGAAGAAAAACGTCTGGGGACGTGGAGAAAGGGACTCGAGGAGCTTGCCTTTCGTTGGGAAGTAGACGCGCTGACTACGATTGCGCTGGAGATCAATGAAGCGATGAGCAAAGGGGTAAGCATTGGCAGCATGCTAGCCGTACAGGTTGAGGAACAATTGAGGCAGCTCGAGGACGAAGCATCGACGAGCATGAATCGCTTGAATATTAGGCTGCTGCCGTTAGTGATCATTCTGATGGGGGTGCCGCTGTTGTTCCTGGTGATGGGGCCAGTTCTGATCGGAATTGAGGATCGACTGTAAATATTTTTGCGAAGGACTGCTGTCTTTTGACAGAGTGTAGGAAGAGCGATATCCAAAAGGAGTGAGCACACATGTCCTTCATGAAAAAGTATGCACAGCGTTTTTGGCACGAAGAGGATGGCGTCACGATAGTAGAGATGGTCATCATCGTTGCCGTCATTCTCATTTTGATTATTCCTACCCTGGCTTCTCTCGGTGAAGCAGAGGACGCAAAGCTGGCAGAGCTTCAAGAGAAAATCAGCAAATGAGTGACGCTGTTCTGTTAGGGCTGCTGGCGGTAGCCGCTTGCTGTGACTGGCGACAGCGCAAGGTTCCCAACGAGCTTACCCTTCCGCTTTTGGTGCTTGGTCTGTGCTACCAGTGGCAGACAGGCACCATCTGGCAAGCATGGAGTGGGGTAGCAGGGGCGTTTATCCTTACCGTAGGACCCGTCGCTTTTAGGGGAATGGGGATGGGGGATCAAAAGCTGCTGATGGCTGTCGGGGCTTGGAGCAGCTGGGCGGAAGTATATCCTTTGTTTGTAAACTCCCTCCTTCTTTGTTTGCTGACGGTATTGCTTTTGCCTAGAACCTGGTCGCGTTTGCGGGAAAATATGCAAAAGCTCTCAGGCGGTTGGCGAGCACATCGGCAGCTTTGGTTACCGGAAGCTGGACGAGCCGCCATCTCCTTTCCGTACGCTGTATTTCTACTCGGTGCTTTTTGTATCCAACCTTTTGTGTGTAGTACCGGACTGGCTCCATGAAGAAGAATCTGCGTCAGAGGCTGCACACCTTGATTCACGATGAGCGCGGCAGTCAATTGCTGGAGTTTATTTTGGTATTCCCTTTGGTCTGGCTGCTGATTGTTTTCAGCTTCGATCAATTCAGTATTTTGTACAACAAGCAGAAAGCCTTAGCGGCTGCTTACGAGGCAGGGCGGATTGCCGCTGTTCAGCCTAATTACGGACTAGCTGCTTATTATGCTAAAGAGCGGGGGGAAGCAGAGCTCAAAGAGGGAGTGGGCGTAGCCGATCACGATATTCAGCTAAAGATCAGAGGGGGAGGCTGGAAAAAAGGAAACCACATCTCCGCAATAGCTTCGATGACGTTCTATTTGCTGGCAACCGGAAAAAAGTATGAATTGACGGAGAGCTATTCCATGATGATTGAAAATGCGGAGGACAAGAAATGAGGCGTCTGAGTCGAGTCCGTTCCAAGCTGGCTGATGAACGTGGTGCTACCTTGCTGACGATGATCTTCTTTCTCTTTTGCCTGGGAGGCTTGCTTTCTCTGGTATTGTTTCAGGAGCAGACGCATTTTCTGAAAATGAACGTCCAGCAAACAGCTGACATCATCTCCAAAGGCGCGCGTGCTGCGGGAAAGTGGGAGTACGTCGATGCGGAAGGGAACAGACAAACACGATTGTTTGCTACAAAGGAAGAGGCCATCCAATCGGAAGCGGAAATTATCAGGGGAGCTAGAGAAGAGGCTGAAATTCTTTGGAATGATAACCGCGCTTCACTGGAGCGGGGAAAATTGGATGACGCGCACGTTGTTCATCAGAAAGGCGAAAAGCAGCATTTGTACAAGCAGGGTATTTACTACATTTGGATTGGGGTGGAGACTCGTCTGTCGTCTTTCACGGAAGATTATCAGGTAAAGCTGGAACGTGTCTCGCAATCTGGAACGTACGACTAAAGATATAAAACAATTGATGAGCGTTGTTATTTTTGTCCTAAACCCACATGGTAATTTTGAAGTATCTACCAAAAAATGGGGGATAGGAGTGAATGTGCAATGCCATCAAAAGTAGTAGAACGGTACAAAAGGATCCTCAGTGGAGAACAAAAGCGTTTTTCTCCATACGAATTTGAAGATATACAGTACCGGAAACAAAAGGTTCAGCTGATCGTTCGATACGCGATCGAAAATGTAAAGCAATGGACGCCAGAGCAGGCCCGACAGCAATTGAGTATTCAGGATGTGAAAGAGCTCAAGCTGCATCTAGTGCGAGAGTATATCGAACCTCCGATTGAGGCCAAGTCTGAGGACGTCTATTACATGGTCGACTTCGCCTATCCTTACTTGCCGCGTCCATCTGAAGAACAGCGAGTGCTGTGGGTGTATCAAGAGGTGCTGTCAGGAATTCGCCGTCATTTCCCACCGCTCTATTTTCAAAGCATCAAAGGCGAGGAGCGTGCAAAGATCTGCGTTGATTACATGTGCAGCCATCTCATGAAGCTGCCCGATGTTAGTCATTTGCCTCGAATATTTGGAAAAACAGAGAGGGCCTACAGCCTTTTGAAAAAATATAAGCTGAAAATACTCGTAGATACGTTGTACTTCTCGCCATTTGATATGGTGACAGAGATGTACCCACATTTGAATGTTCCAGCACTTTGGGAAGAGTTTTAAGAAGATCTTTACTGAGCTTACTCCCGTAGTAGCGACCGTCTTTACTTAGAGGTGCTAAAAAAGTTTGCGTGACCCCTCTGTCTTTTTTTACGGTAGTAATAGTTTCATTGGCTTATAAGCACATGAAACGGCCGTACTCTAAAGGTGAGAGAAGGAGGCGTTGCGCATGGCAACAGTAGAGGCTCACCAACCTCGTTCCGCTGCAAAAGTGGAGCAGCTTCTTGGGCGGACGGTCCGCTACCAGAAGCACAAGCCTGGCAGACATCTTTCAGTGGAAAGGCTGCCAAAGGAAAGCTTTCAAATCGAGGCGATTCATCGATTTGGGAGCAGAGTAGTACTCAATGACGGGCTGATTGTTATGGAGGATGCTCCTACCGTCATGGAGCGCAGGGGAAGGATCGGCCTTCTCCTGACAACGGGTGAGGAGCTTTACTTCACGGTAGAGTAGTCTCCCGCAATCGCCTTGCACGGTTGCGTGTGAGGCGATTATCTCTATAAGAAAATAGGAAAATATATATAAAAAAGATTTGACGAGTGACGAAAGATGTAGCAAAATGTCTAGTAAAAAAACAAAAATGTAAAAATTTGGGGGTATTTTGTCGTGTTGGCAAATAGTGCAATCGAATTAGTCAACCGCTGCTACGAGGAAACTTTCAGCTTGGTATCTTTGGAAGAGTTAAAGGAATCTTTTATCGTTTACGTCTTTGGAGACTATCAGGATGAGTTCTTGAGGGAGTACGATTTAGAGGATTTTTACGAGCATTTGGATTACCTTCAATTGACCAACTGCCGGAGAGATTTTGACAAGGCAGTAGAGGAATGGTTTGTAGTCCAATATGGGCCTGTGGCAGAGGATGTGAACTACCACGATATTTTATTTACCCTTGTAAAAGAAGCGGTGGTGCAATATCAGTCACAAAACCGGATCGCACTCATTCGCGACGTAACGAAGCTGCTAACGATTCCAAATGGCTTTATCGCTCGCTGGCAAAATGGCTTGCTGCGGGATCGATCGTTGCCAACCTACTTTAAATATTTGATGAAGCTAGGCATTCGCTCTCATGAAGATATTGAAACGTTGGTAGATATGTGGCTGGTTGAATACCCGAATGCCTTTGATAAAAAGCAGCAGCAGTTATTTGCAAATCCACCAAGGCGGGGAAGACCCAATAACGTCGAGCTAGCCTTGCTTATGGAAATGGCTTACGAGTTTAAGCCTGAAATGACCCCGCAGGAGCGGGAGAGATTGCGTAAAATCTACTACTATCATCGCAAATCACTGACTATTCGAGAAATGGTCGTGAAGTTTAAAAATTATATAAGCAGTAAAACAAAGTCCGACGACGATACGCAGGTAGGATAACATGTTTCACCAAATGAATCGTTTTGTCACTCGGTTTCGTGACCTGGAGCAACAGGCGTTCTCACATACTCCAGAGGAAGAGAGACAGTGGAGAACATTAAAGGACAAGCTTTCCTCCCCCCAAACAGGCGAAGATCATCAGAGCGTATTGAGTCGCCGATGTATCGCAGTTACCAGTTTATATGCTCAGGCAGGGGCGAGCTTCCTCTCCTCCAATGTCGCATATATCTGGGCGGGAAATAGAATTCCGGTCACATTCAGTGAGTTGCCCAGCACCATCTCTTACTTCTATTTTGCACTCGATTATGAACGCAGGTTAAACCGAAAGGCAAACCCATATACATCCGCACCCATGCTCCTCATACAGAACGATTTACTACGCATCCAGATCGACCCTCCTTTCCAGAAAAAAATGACTCCCCCAATAGACGCAGCTCATTGGTTGCTACGGACGTGCAAGGACAGTCCCGTTGTTATGATTGATGTTTCCTCCCATTGGAAAGAAAAAGCCGCCCAACAAATATTTGAACTGGTCGATGAGATCTGGGTCGTGTTTGATACTGATCTGGCCCGCCTTACCCGATTGTTTCTGGTTGAGCCGGCACCTTCATGGTGGAAGACCGAAAAAAGAAAAATCAAGCTGATCGCAAACAAATGGAACCAGCAGCTTTCTCGGACCAGTGTCATGAAAAGAATAAGTGGAACCTTGTCCCTTTGGGATCAGGAAAGTGGCCCAGTAGAGGTAGAGTATGTACTTCCACTCATGAATGGCGAAAAAGTGGGAGATGCACATGCGAAGGCATCTTTGCTGCTAGAACAATTTCCGGAAGAAGAGCATGCGTTTTCTCCCTTGATCCACACGTACAAAGGAAGGGTCCTATGAAAAAGCAAACCTTGTTTCTGATATGTCTGATTTCCTTTCTACTGGCAGGCTCTTCTTTTTACGCAGCTACGAAATACATTGATGCGATGGCTGCCGAGCGATTATTTGCCCCGGTCGTCAAGGTGGCACAAGGGAAAGAAATCTCTCCGTTTGAACCCATTACTCGGGAAGATGTCGTGCTCGTTTCAGAAGAAATAGATGAGATCCTGCCAGATTCTGCTCGAGATATTGAGAGTGTACTCGGGAAAAGAAGTGTCCAGAGCATCTTTGAAGGAGAGCAGCTGCTCATGAACAAACTGACGGAATCCCAGCTGCTCCCAGAAAAAGATCAGGCGAGATACGAATTTCCTTTGACAGCTATCGAACCGTTAACTGAGCTGCGCAAGGGTGATCATGTGAAGATTTGGGTCAAGTACAAGCCCCTTACTGAATTGCAGGGGATGCCTGAACCAACCCAGTTTCGTCAGACGAACGATACAGCAGAGCTGCTGTTTGAAAGTCAACTGGCTAGCGTGAGGGACAGCAACGGGATCGAAATCTACACGCTGAAACCAAGTGGACTTCCCTCGCCCGATCATATGGATGCGGTGTTTAACGGTTCAAGGGAAAAGCCGCTGCAAAACGGAGAAAAGCGGTATCGGGATTACCGCGTGCAGCCTACTGCATTGCCGGCCTTTGTTGGATTCAATCTAACGGATCAACAGTACATCATACTCTCGGAAGCCATGTCATATGGAATGCTTCAAGTAGGACATATCATGGTGACAAAGGAGCAAGCTTCATGAAAATTATCGTTTGTTACCCCATGAAGTCATTGGCTAAAACTTATATGCCTGAGACTAGTGAAGTGCTCGTTGCGGAGACTCCTGTAGAGTTTTTTCGTTACGTGCAGCTATATCAGCCGGATGCAGCTGTCCTGTTTTCGGAGATGTTTTCTTCACCCGTTTGGGAATGGCTCCCACTTGCGAAGGAAGCTCTCCCAGAAGGAACACCTTTGATTGTTGTCCCTCTTTATCGTGATGAGGCCCTGATTGGAAGGGTAACAGAAGAAATAGGCTTAACAGGTGTGTATGCCCTATCCGCTAAATTATCGCAGGAAGAGATACGGGATCAAATCAGCCACATCCTCGGTTTCGTGAAGGGGATCCAGCCGAATCGAGCAGGGGAGGGCAAGGGAGTCGTCTATTCCCTGATGAGCTACGGATCGTCAGGAATCACCACCTTCTGCATTAACTATCCGCTTGTGTTGGCTAGACAGAATCCGGAGAAACGAATTGCTGTTCTGGATATGAACGAAGCCAAACCAGATCTGACGCGCTTTTTTAAGCTGCAAAAGCATCAATTGGCACTCTTTCGACCTGATTTTTTGGATATGAGCACCGCTAAAAAACGGAATTGGAGAAATGTATGCAAGCAAAGTGTGCATGTGCCAAACCTGTATTATGCACACGCAGCAAACAAGTGGAGAAGCTCTGAAATCGCCAATATGATGGCGGCATTCCGTGAACAATTTGACTTTGTTTATGTCGATTGGGGATACTGCTTCCCGGAATCTGAGGCATTGCAGCACATGCTGTATTCAGCTGACCGCAACCTGCTGTTTGTTCGGGCAGACCCATTTAGCATCGAGAATGCGAGAGAGTGGATTCGAGTATGGAGCCAGAGAGGAGTCACTTGCGAAGTGCTGCTCAGTCATATGGACAAAGGGCAGCCGTTTCGAATCGGGGAGGACATTTCCGTCTATGGAGTTGTTCCGCGCATTTCAGAAGGCCGTCTGATGCAATCCCATCGCAGTAGCAGTGTGCTTGTTGAAGAGTTCTTTCCGCCGAAGCCGTATATGCTTAGTCTCAAGCAGATTGCAGAAGCGGAATATTACGAGAAAAGTGCGGTGTTGAGCTGATGCGAGCGACTGAGCAAACCTGGACAGCCAGCCGCCTACGAGATGTGGAAGACCTAAAACAGGCTTCCAGGGACTACCTGAACCATTTTGGCAACACCCGAGAAGAAAAGCTGGAAATGCAAAAAATATTATCTTCCGCAGAGCAAGGAAATCGGGATAGCCACAACCATATTATTTTGCGACTGCAGCATTTCTTTGAGGAAGTGATGAAGCGACCCGTTACAGAGGAAATCCTGCCTCACGTCAATGGATATGAGGGACTTGCTTTCGCCACTTATGGATGGGGAATTCTCGATGCTGTCCTTCATTTATCGCCGTGGGTAGAGGAAGTCCGTATTTCTGCGAACCGAAAAGTAGCGTACATCGAACACGGAGTGAAAAAGTCTATTGCCTACATTCCCTCCTGGAGAGAGGTAGAGACACTTCAGCAAAAGCTAACCAACACAGCTGGGCTGTCCTTTAATGAGAAAAAGCCTCGGCTGAGTGGGTACCTGGATTCTATCAAGGCTAGGCTCACGATGTTTACCTTTCCCTATTCTCGCGTGCCCACGATTCTGGTTAGGAGGTTTACCACACCGACATTTTCACTAGGCAGTCTACGGACGCAGCCACAGCCTACCTTCGATGAGAAAGTACAGATGTTGATTGAACAACAGGTGTACGGACGAGGGAATGTGCTGGTGATCGGTCCGATGGCTGCTGGAAAGACAACCTTGATGCTATGCATGTTGAAGCTAAAGGATCCGAATACGGAATACGTGACGATTTTCGAGAGTGAGCATGAGATGAGATTTGGGGATGTCTGGCCTGGTGAAGTCATTGAGCTGCAAAACGTAGAGGAGATTGGGATCGAGCTGTCACACTGCTTCAAAGACATGTACCGGTCGACAGCAAATACAATCCTTATTGGTGAGATCAGGGAGCCTATCGAAGCCTATCACTTCATAAATGCAGGAGTGAGAGGAACGGATGCAACGATCGGGGCTATGCATGAAAGATTCCCCCATAAAGCATTGCAAGATTTGACCGATTTGGTTTACCAGTACGGAGGTCGAAGCATCGAGCTTACTCAGGAGCGGATAAGCAGGGCAGTTAATTTTGTCAATTCTCTTACCTACCGGAATAGTGGGCATCGGTTCATTGACGCCGTCCACGTCACAGAGTGGGATGAAACGTTTAACCGATTGGAATCCATCCCGCTTGTCTGGCGAAATATGCAGACGGGAGAGTACGAATGGACAGGGAAACAAATAGCACCACACTTGGTCGAATACATGTGTCACGTCGGGAAAGCAGACATGAATGTATTAAAGGATCTGCGGTTAACTGACATGGGTAGGCAGCTATGAAATACGCATTACTGGTCCCCATGCTCCTATGCATTTTCAGTGGCTTTTTGTTCATGGGTCTCTACCTGTACAAAGGCTGGTCTGCTCCGAAGGTGTTTTTCCCCCGAACCATTGAGGTGTGGCGAGAAAGGTTTCTGAAAGATGCATTACGGCGAAGACTATACACCCGTTACGACAGATGGTGCCAAATGGCTGGCGGAACTCCCGAAGCTCATTTGCTGGTTTCGCTGATAGGAGCTGTATCAGGCTTCGTATCGGGGGTCCTGATTGGAAATGTAATCGTATCTCTTTCTTTATTTATACTCCTGCTTATGCTGCCAACCTTATTGCTGTACGCTCGCTATACGGTGCGCATCAACAAAAAGATCAGTTCATTCTGTCGTTTCGTAGAGTTGTTCTCCCGTTACTATAACAGTCGCAAAAATATCGTTTTAACCTTCCGCGAGATTATTGATGAATGTCCAAAGGAGCTGCTGCCGGACTTGCTGCTGGTCAACAACAGTCTGGCAGATGGGGGCGACCCGGTGGCCGCAGTGGAACAATTTGCAGAGAGGTTGGATCACCCTTGGGCGTTTGATTTTGCCATGTATGTCACAAGCGGCCAGGAAGGAGAGACAGAAGATATTCAAGCTCCTCTCAATCGACTTACCAACGAGATGTTTGTACAGCAGGACGAGAAGGAAGAACGAGACAGTGAAATCCATTCGATTTGGATCAGCCTGCTGATTGTCATTGCCATCTGCATCTGTCTGATTCCATACAACCAGAGCTTGTTGAAGGACTCTTATCGTCTCTATTTTTACACACCTGACGGGCAAGCAATATTGGCACTTGGCGTTACGGTATGGGCATTTTCAATCGTGCTGGCTTTCATCTGGGGAAGGAGGTATCGCTGATGCCGATCGTAGTGATGTACACCTATTTGGGGCTGGGCTCGCTGTTCGTCTTTACGGCCTTTCTATTGATAGGGAAGTATCTATTCAGCATGCAACGCCCCAAGCTGTTTGTTTCGAATATTTGGTGGAGGAAATGGGAGCAGACGCTGCAAGCAGAAGAGGATGAGGGGTGGCAACAGCTATTGGATCGTGCGGGGAGACCGTTTGGCTGGGGAAAAGCAGAATGGGTCTTTTTCCAGCTGGTCTGTGGAAGCTCTGTCTGTTTTCTAGTTGTGTTGTGGGCGGTCGTGAGCGGGTTTGAATCATTCCCCGTGTTGTCAATGTGCTTGGCTTCTGCCGGGAGTTTCATGCTGCCGTACATAGGCTTAAAAATGTGGGCTGGGCATAGAGAGGATATGCTTAGCACCGATATCGCACGATTTATCAATCGCTATGTCACTTTGTTGGAAAATCAGGTTCCCATTTATAGTGCAATGGTCAAAGCTGCACGACCAACCAGAAAATTAAAAGAGTACCTCCCAACGCTCTCCGAGTGGAATAAGGATCCGGACGAAGCGCTGGAAAGCTTCAAAAGAAAAATGGGTGTGGACGACGGCATCATTCTCGTATCTAGTATGCGGACCGTAGAAAAATTGACGGAAGGGCAAATCAGCGTGACCATGCAGCGCATGGAATGGGCAGTCGATCACCGCCGAATGTTTCGCCATCGGAAAAAAATCAAGTCGTTGGGAATCGGCTACAGCATCATTGTCTATCCAGCGTTTTACATGGGGCTGTTGGTTGCGATGTTTCCTTGGTACAAGCTGCTTACAGAAATATTGGACAAATATTTAACCTGAGTGGGGGAGCCTCATGACAAAGCTGCTGTCCATCATGATGTGTATTGTATTCACCCTGGGTATCATCGTTTCGAGTCTCTCCGAAATAAATGAGTCGGTCGTTAAAGATGGTGGATTGCGAGATCGCGCAGTCAGCTGGATTGATCAGGCAATTCCTTGATGTCTCCCAGTGATCCATGTAAATAGAAGGGTAAGCGCATCATTTCCTCAACTTAAAAATCAAAGGAGAGTGTCCTTTATGTCAAAAATGTTCTTCATCTTTTTAGCCTGCGTAATGGTACTTGGGATTGGTGTGAGCTCATACGGCAATGAACTGAGCCCAGCGGCAAACGAATCCGCTGAGAGCATCAATAACTCAATCGGTTCCCTCAATTACGATACGAAAAATGAAAATATCAATTTCCGGACGCAAAACGGAACGTCCTACACATCCAACTAATGCTCGCCCAGCACGTTTTTCTCATCATTTTAATCATGGTAGGCAGTCTTTGCTCCGTCTTATGGAGCTTGCAGCCAGAGGAGCAGTTGCGTCAGACGCAAGAAGTGCGCATACACAGAGCAGCTACAGTTATCTTTCATTAAAGAAAGGCGGAGCAAGCGAAGACAATGGTCAAATTGAAAGTGTTCATAATCAGCCTGGCAGTCATGCTTGCCATTCTGTCAGCTCTGGGGGCCTACCACATGTATGCGATGGAGAGGGCGATTGCTCGCAGCATCTATGCCGATATGCTGGATGACATGCAGGATATTGGGTATCTGGACCCTGCGTTGGCCGAGTATTACTCGCAAGAGATGGCAGAGCTGGGGTGGGATGTGTCAGGTGATGTCTTCGCAGGCAGTGGCCCTCGTGCGGAGAACCAGCGGGCGCGAAAGGAACGACAGGAGGCTGTCACACTTGCCATCACCGTTACTCCTTCCAAGGTCGCACAATGGCTGAACCGATTTGTAGAAGGAGAGGTGGCGTTTACCTTCATAGGCACCCGTCCTTCCGAATATTTTGACCCGGGGTGGTAGACCTTGAACAAGCTGATTGCCACATTGGTTTTACTCGTACTGGTATTACCTTTAACAGTCAATCTCCTGCTTACGGGACCAGACAATCTGATGGATGCTTGCACTGCGTTTTTCGGTGAACTGCTTGGAAGTGTGAGCCGGTTTGGTACAAGCTGATGGGACAATTGTTTGCCGTTCTTTTAAATGTGATGGTGCTGCTGCTTGTCCCATTGGGGATTATGCAGGTTCATACGGTTGTTCAGACGAAGAATGAGCTTCTGGAGGTAAGTGCAGCGGCCGTTAAATATGTGAGCAATCATGGCGGAACGGATGAAGCGACTATCCACCAAGCGGTTCAGGCATTCATTTCGAGAGAGTTGTCCGAAAAGAAGCTGTCACTCTCCGGAAGTGACCTTGCCGTAAATATTACTCGGACATATTCGGCTGACCCTATGGTTTGGAGTCATGAAGACGAATTTGAGTTGCGGCTGGAAGCTCCATATCCGCGGTTAACCGAGCTGTTTCCCTTGCCGGCAGAGCGCATGCAGGTAACGCGGCAAGGCACAGTAAACGTCATGGATTACGATTTATAAACCAATCAAACAAGACCAAATAAGGAGGTTCTTTGTACGGGTATCAACGTCTTGTCCATTTCGTCCATTCTCTTCTTTCTGCTAGTAGGGCTGTTTGTTGTAGATGCTGACCTGGCGATGCAGAAAAAAACAGAAGTGAAGATGCTGCTGGAGCTGGCCAACCATCATGCGACATTTGCTGTGGATCCGGTCTTGAAGACAGAGGGAGTGATCGACCTTCTGGAGGATGAGGCAATGGATCGGTTTGAGGAAAGAATGAACCAAAATGGTGGATACCATCGTGAGCTGCAGACGTTTGTGCCTGCGAACAACAGTGTAACGACAGATCCACTAGTCTTCTCCCGCTATTACATCGATTTTCGGGCATGGCGGCAGGATCTAGATATTTACTTGCGCTATAACGGAAAATCTCTCTCGCAGGACCGACTCGTACCTGGAGCGAGTCGGCCAGAAGGGGGGAGACTGCATATCACTGTGGTGACGGAAGAGGGAGAGGAATTGCGTCTTGCGCCAAAAACGATGGTGGGTCCATCCCATGTCGTAGTTGCCTTTGTAGACGAAAGCCCCTTTCTTCCCCTACTCCCAGGTCACTCCTTTCCCGTAGTTTCCGTGGAAGAATTGAAACATTAGTCTGAGTTATTTACAAATTATGAATTTCTTTGGTACTATGTAGGAAAGTGCTTAGCCAGCTTGCGAGTGTGAGGAAGTAGCTCTCCGAACGTCCCGTTTGCCGGATCGATAAGCACAAAAGGCGAGGTTTTCAAATTGTTTGACAAAGATACCATTTATATCGTTGGCGATGCGCAGTCTTCTTCTAACAATCCGATTACTCAACAGTTCAGTGCCTTTTTTATTGGGCTGGTCGTAGATACGTCGAACGACAAGATTGTAGAGGCTGCTTGCTCTTCTACTGTACAGCTGACGTCAGACTTTGCTAGGTCTATTTTTATTGGACATTCGATTTTTGACTCAGATGCCATAGGAGAGGAGATTCGTTATCGGTATTTTGGATCTTCTCAAAAAACGTTGATTGCAGCGTTTAAAGACGCACAGAAGAAATACAAACAAGCTATTGCCGTGAGAACAAAACCGGAGGAGCGGTAAATAGTACATAGCTGCTTTATTTATTCGTATGCGCGGCATACACGTAAGTAAAACCCAGCAAATGCCAGAGCTTTGTGCATTTGCTGGGTTTTTTTCATTCTTACCTCTGCGGATCTGAAAATAAAAAATATTCAATTCTACCAGAGGAGCGCCAAAAACTTCGCCAACTCCGTGCAACGTCCCATTCCTCATCAGAACTGATTGATCAAGAAGGAGGAGATTCCTTGCTATCATTTGTTATTCGCAGATTTATCTCCATGATCGTTACCTTGTGGCTCATCATTACACTGACCTTTTTCCTCATGCATGCGGTACCCGGCTCTCCTTTTGAGAAAGATGGCAAGGGATTGAATGAGGCGGTAGCAGCCAACCTGAACGCTTACTACAACTTGGATAAGCCATTGATAGTTCAATATGGGCTGTACCTCAAACAGCTTGTCCAATTCGACCTGGGGCCCTCGATTGCCAACAGCTCGGATACCGTAAACAAAATGATTGCTCGCGGTTTTCCTGTATCGTTCCAGCTTGGGATTGTCTCGGTGCTGTTTGCGATTGTGACAGGGATTGCTTTGGGCGTAGTAGCAGCCTTGAGGCATAACCGTCTCATCGACTACATCGCGATGATCATCGCAGTGGTGGGTATATCCATACCGAGCTTTGTTGTTGCTTCGCTTCTGATTAAATATTTGGCTGTTGAATGGAAGCTGCTTCCGACTGCAACCTGGGGGACCTGGCAGCACGTCATCATGCCGGCACTGGCTTTGGCGTTTGGCCCGATTGCCATCATCGCCCGCCTCACTCGTACCAACATGCTGGAAGTGCTGACGCAGGAGTACATTGAAACGGCCCGCGCGAAAGGTCTATCACCAGCGACGATCGTGATCAAGCATGCACTGCGCAATGCTGTTTTGCCAGTCGTCACGCTGCTCGGCGCATTGATCGCCAATGTACTGACAGGGAGCTTCGTTATCGAGAAGATTTTCGCGATTCCAGGAATGGGCAAGTACTTCGTTGCCGGGATCAATAACCGCGATTATTCGGTTATTATGGGGACCACCGTTTTCTACAGTGCCCTTCTCATTTTCATGATGTTTGTTGTAGACGTGTTGTACGGAATCATTGATCCGCGGATCAAGTTCCATGGAAAGGAGAGCAAAGGATGATTGTTTCTGATGACTTGTTTGTCCCGATGCGAAAAGACAGCTCTAATGCGGAAGCAATTGTACGACCTCAACTGACCTATTGGCAGGGAGCTTGGATTCGTCTGCGGGGCAACAAATTGGCTCTGATGGGCCTAGTAATTATTATTCTGCTCGTTGGGATGGCGATTGTGGGTCCCATGATTTCGGGTCACGACTACGCCAAGCAGTCAATCATTTCGAAAAATAAAGCACCATCTGATGCGAACTGGTTCGGTACAGATGAGTTTGGCCGAGATGTGTTTACACGTGTATGGTATGGGGCCAGAATCTCCTTGTTTGTTGGTCTGATGGCTGCCCTGATCGATTTCTTTATCGGGGTTCTGTACGGTGGAATCGCCGGTTACCTCGGTGGGCGCGTCGACAATATTATGATGCGTTTCGTGGATATCTTGTACGGTCTTCCTTACTTGCTTGTTGTCATCCTGCTGATGGTCGTAATGGGACCGGGGCTGATGACGATTATCGTCGCTTTGAGTGCAACCGGATGGATCGGTATGGCACGTACGATTCGCGGCCAGGTGCTGCAAATGAAAAATTCGGAGTACGTTCTGGCTGCGAAAACCATGGGCGCAAAGCCGTTCTACATCATTCGCAAGCACTTGCTGCCAAATACAATCGGGATCATCATCGTTTACGTGACGCTCTCTGTCCCAAGTGCTATTTTCTCGGAGGCATTCCTGAGCTTCCTCGGTCTGGGCGTCCAGGCTCCTCAAGCGAGCTGGGGGGTTATGGCCAACGATGGATTGTCGACGTTGTTATCCGGGCATTGGTGGAGACTCTTTTTCCCAGCGTTCTTCATTTCCTTGACGATGCTAGCTTTCAACGTGCTCGGTGATGGTTTGCGGGATGCGTTTGATCCGAAGTCGAGGAGGTAGTCAGCATGGAACAAAGGGAGACTTTACTGGAAGTAAGCGGGCTAAAAGTAACCTTTCGAGCGCACGGTGGTGAAATCAGTGCGGTGAGGGATGTCAACTTTTCCTTGAAAAAGGGAGAGACGCTGGCGATCGTAGGGGAGTCCGGCTGTGGAAAGAGCGTAACTGCCAAAAGCATCATGAGACTGGTGCCTGAGCATATCGGCAAGATCGCAGGAGGAAGCATTCTTTTCAAAGGAAAAGATTTGGCGAAGCTGCCTGAGAAAGAAATGCAGGGCATTCGCGGATCGGAAATCTCGATGATTTTCCAGGATGCGATGACTTCGCTGAACCCGACGATTACCATCGGGGAGCAGATCATGGAGGGGATCATTCGCCATCAAAAGGTCCCGCGCTCCGAAGCGAAAAGACAAGCGATTGAAATTCTCCAGCTCGTGGGCATCGCCAATCCAGAGAGCCGCTTGAAGCAGTACCTGCACCAATTCAGCGGAGGGATGAGACAGCGGATCATGATTGCGATCGCTCTCGTGTGCAATCCCTCTATCCTGATTGCTGACGAGCCGACTACCGCATTGGACGTGACGATCCAAGCGCAGATCATCGACTTGTTCAAGAGCATTCAGCAGAAAACAGGCGTATCGATCATCATCATCACGCACGACTTGGGAGTAGTAGCCAAAATCGCCGACCGCGTAAACGTCATGTACGCAGGAAAAGTAGTGGAATCAGGCCCTGTGAGTGACATTTTCTATAATCCTCAACACCCTTATACAAAAGGCTTGCTGGCATCCATGCCTCGTCTGGATGCGGATCGCAACATTCCGCTCAGTCCGATACCGGGTACACCGCCTGATTTGTTCTCGCCGCCACTCGGCTGTGCGTTTGCAGAACGCTGCAATCACGCACTGGAGGTTTGCCGAAATTACCAGCCGGAGGAAACAAAGGTGCACAACGCTCACGCTGTCTCCTGTTGGCTGCAGGATCCTCGGGCGAAAAAGCTGCTGGCATCCACGCAGGCGCCTACTGGTACCTGATCGTTTCTCTGTTTTCGCCTGACAAATTTCGTTTCCGATGGCTCGTCAGGCTGATCATTCTTCGGTGTAAAAGAGGGTGTCGCCCGTCGACGCATCCTTTTACGACATATAAAAAAAGTATAAGGGGGAAGAAGAACAGTGAAAAAATTATCGACCATTGTGCTGTCTGCATCGTTGGCCGCTTCCATGCTGATTGCAGGATGTTCCAGCCAGCCTGCGAACACAGCAACACCAGCACCTGCAGCGAATTCCAACGAGCAAGCTCCAACACCACAGGATCAAGCGGCGAAGCTCCTGCTCTTGAACAACATCAAGGAGCCTACTTCCTTGGATCCGCCAATCGGTTTTGACGAACCATCCTACAACATTTTGAACAACCTGATGGAAGGCTTGACCCGTCTGGATGCAGATGGAAAAGTTCAGCCAGCAGCAGCTTCTGAGTGGAAAATCTCTCCGGACGGAAAAGTGTACACGTTTACGCTGCGTGACAACAAATGGACAAACGGAGATCCGGTAAAAGCACAAGACTTTGAATATGCTTGGAAACGACTGCTCGATCCAAAGATCGCTTCCTCAGCAGCTCCTCTCGCTTACATGATCGAAGGAGCAGAGGCATTCAACAGCGGAAAAGGCCCAGCAGATGGCGTAAAAGTAAAAGCGCTGGATGACAAAACATTGGAAGTAACTTTGGCACAGCCAGCTTCCTGGACGCTGCTGCTCGTATCCAACCCGGCCTTCTTCCCTGTAAACCAAGCAGTAGATCAAAAGGATCCAAAATGGGCTGCGGAAGCGTCTACCTTCGTTGGTAACGGACCGTTCAAGCTGAAGGAATGGGCACATGACAGCGAATTGAAAATCGAGAAAAACGAGAACTACTGGGATGCGGCAAACGTAACCTTGGCTGGTGCCGTTTGGAAAATGATCGATGATGAAAATACCGAGTACCAAATGTTCACCAATGAGGAGCTGCACAGAACGACAACGGTTCCTTCCGATATGGCAGACCAATTGTTCAAAGAGGGCAAAGTATTGGTGCAAGATGGAGCGGGAACCGAGTTCTATCGCTTTAATGTGACCAAAGAGCCATTTGACAACAAAAACATTCGCAAAGCGTTCAGCATGGCGATCGACCGTCAAACACTCGTCGACCTCGTCCTGATGCGTCAGCAAAAACCAGGAAATGCGTTCGTTTCCTTCGGCTTGCCAGATGCAAACGGCACAGGCTCTTTCCGCGAAGTAGGCGGAGATTTGATCAAGTACGATCCAGCAGAAGCGAAAAAACTGCTGGAGCAAGGAATGAAAGAAAAAGGGTATACCACTCTGCCAGAAGTAACCCTGACTTACCGCAGCGGAACCAACTACGAGAAAACCGCTCAAGCTCTGCAAGAAATGTTCAAGCAAAACCTGGGTGTAGATGTGAAGCTGCAAAAAGTAGAAGGAAAAGTTCTGACCGATATGCAAAAGCAGCTGCAATTCCAGCTTGCTCGTTCTTCCTGGTTGCCTGACTTCGGTGATGCCATCAACTTCCTGGACATTTTCCAATCGAAGAGCCCAAGCAACCGTACCGGCTGGAACAACCCTCAATACGACAAGTTGATCCAAGACGCGTACAAAGAAGCCGACGATGCAAAACGTCTGCAAATGCTGCATGACGCAGAAAAAATCCTGATGGATGAAGCGCCGATTGCACCATTGTACTTCTATAACACATCTCTCCTCCAAAGCGACAAAGTGAGCGGTATCGTGAGCACATCGCTGAGCTATACCGACTTGAGAAAGGTTGTTGTGAAGTAATAAGCAATTGCTGGGAGAAGTCATTTCAGAGCAGATTGGAATGACTCTCCCCCTTTTTTGTCGATTGTTTTAATGGTGCTATAATAATTTATGATTTAATCAAACAAACATAAGAAAACAACAAGTCATAGCACAAGAGAAGATGGAGGAAAACATGATCATTCAAGCCATCGAAGTAAAAAGAATTTCTGTTCCGTTGAAAAAGCCATTTAAAACAGCATTGCGCACGGTTGAGAGCCTGGAGTCTGTTCTCGTCAAAATTACCTGCGACAATGGCATGGTAGGATGGGGAGAGGCTTCCGCGACAGTCGTGATTACCGGTGACAGCATTGAGAGCATCGAATCGGCGATCTTGAACACCATGAGGCCGCAGCTGATCGGACTGAATCTGCTCTCCTACGAGCAAGTCTTCCATACGCTTCACCAATCTATGGTAGGAAACAGCAGTGCAAAAGCGGCCGTCGATATTGCTTTGTACGATTTGATTTCGCAGCGTGCCGGTATGCCACTCTACCAGTTCCTCGGTGGGTACCGCAATGAGCTGGAGACGGACTACACCGTAAGCGTAAACTCGCCAAAGGAAATGGGCGAAGATGCGGCCGCTTATTTGAAGGACGGCTTTAATGTCCTGAAAATCAAGGTAGGAAAAGACGACATCGAGGAAGACATCTTGCGCATCCAGGAAATTCGCAAATCTGTAGGCAAAGAAGTGAAGATTCGTCTTGATGCCAACCAGGGATGGAATGTAAAAGAGGCTGTTCGTTCAATCCGCAAAATGGAAGATATGGGCCTGGATATCGAATTGATCGAACAACCAGTAAAAGCTCATGATCTGGAAGGCTTGAAAGTAGTGACCGACTCGGTAGACACGCCTATTATGGCTGACGAAAGCGTGTTCTCTCCTGCACAAGCATTGCAGGTTCTGCGCAGCCATGCAGCAGATCTGATCAATATCAAGCTGATGAAAGCAGGCGGCATTTTCAAAGCACAGTTGATCAACCAAATGGCAGAAGAACACGGTATTCCATGCATGGTTGGCAGCATGATCGAATCTCGTCTGTCCGTATCGGCAGCCGCGCACTTTGCTGCTAGTAAGAAAAACATTACGCGCTATGACTTTGATGCTCCACTGATGCTCCTTCATGACGGAATCGTCGGTGGTGTTGAATACGAAGGAAGACGCATGACCATGCCAGAGGCACCTGGACTGGGAATTCAAGCGGTCAAATTGTGGGAAGGGGAGAAGTAAGATGAAGTCCGCCCTTGTAGCTGTTTCGGTAGCGACTGTTTGGACCAAGCCAGAATCTCCGCGAGACATCGATCGTGCGGCGCTCGCTGCACCCGTAGATCCTCGTGGCTGGCTTACCTCTCTTACCATCGAAGACAAACTGGGCTTTTACGACGATAACATGATTCAAACCCAGGCTCTTTACGGTACACGTGTGGAAGTAGAAGAAGAAGTAGGAGATTGGTCCAAGGTTCTCATTCCCGACCAGTTTTCCAAAAAAAGCACGATTGGTTACCCTGGGTGGATTCCTACAAACCAGTTGGCGCCGTGGTCAGAAGCGTTTGATGGGAAGGATGGCCAAAAGCTGGCACTGGTGACTTCCTCCATGGCTCAACTGTACACGAAAGACAAGCAGGAAGCTGTGGAGCTTGCCTATTTGACCAGATTGCCGCTGCTGTCCGAGACAGAAGGCGGCGTCATCGTGGCGACACCTACTGGAGAAGGCTTTCTGCGTGCCGAGGACGTAAAAATTGTTCGGGCTAACGAAAATATCGAGGTAGCGGGCAACCGAGGAGAAGCGATTGTGGAAAACGGCAAACGTTTCCTGGGCCTGCCATACTTATGGGGCGGCATGTCTTCGTACGGATATGACTGCTCCGGCTTTGCCTACAACATGCACCGCTCCATGGGGATTCAGATTCCTCGCGATGCCTCTGACCAAGCTACACAGGGCAAACTGGTGGAAAAAGAAGACCTGCTCCCTGGTGATTTGCTCTTCTTTGCTTTCGAGGAAGGGAAAGGCAGAGTCCATCACGTCGGGATTTACATGGGCAATCAGGAAATGATTCATTCTCCTGACACACGGGGTGCGATCGAGATCGTCAAGCTCGATGACACTTACCGATTGATAAAAGAGCATTGCGTGTCGAGAAGATACTGGTAAACGGATAACAGGGGGAGGAGTGGCCAGATGCAAAAAAAGAAGCTGGTCCAGGTAAAAAACCTAACGAAAACCTTCGAAGTGGGTAAAGGGGCGTCTCTCAAGGCAGCAGATGGTGTGTCCTTTGATATTTACGAGGGAGAAACCTTTGGTCTTGTAGGGGAGTCGGGCTGCGGTAAGTCTACGACAGGTCGCACGATTATCGGCCTGTACAATCCGACGTCAGGAGAAGTAATCTTTGACGGCCAAAACGTGCATAAAGCATCCTCCAGTGCACGCAGCAAGCTTACACGTGATATGCAGATGATTTTCCAGGATCCCTACGCCTCCTTAAATCCGCGGATGAACATCTCGGAGATTATTGGAGAAGGTCTGCAGCTGAATGGGCTCTACAAAGGAAAAGAACGTGCAAAGCGGGTCATCGAGCTATTAGAGATGGTCGGTCTGCAAAAAGAGCACGCCAATCGTTTCCCTCATGAGTTCAGCGGCGGTCAGCGTCAACGGATTGGGATTGCTCGTGCGCTTGCTGTAAATCCGCGGTTTGTCATTGCAGATGAACCGATATCGGCACTCGATGTGTCCGTACAGGCACAGGTCGTCAATTTGATGAAGAACCTGCAGCGGGAGCAAAACCTCACGTATCTGTTTATTGCGCACGATCTTGCGATGGTAAAGCACATTAGCGATCGGATCGGCGTGATGTACCTGGGGAATCTGGTGGAAATGACAGAGAGCGAAAAGCTGTATGAATCACCGAAGCATCCCTATACCCAAGCATTGTTATCGGCCATTCCCGTCCCTGATCCTGATTTGGAGAAAAGTCGCGAACGTACCATTATCGAGGGCGATGTACCAAGTCCGATCAATCCACCGAGCGGGTGTGTATTCCGGACGCGGTGCCCGGTTGCCAAAGAAGTTTGCGCGCAACATAAACCGACCTGGCAAGAGGTAGATCAAGGTCATTATGTAGCCTGTCACTTGTACCAATAATCGACTGATTTTTCCCCATGATTCGACACAATTTGCAAAAAACCATCCCTGATTGCGGGGGTGGTTTTTTGTTAGAGAACGCAAGGGAATGTCCCCCTTTTTGTGGAAGCGCTACCATCAGGTATTTGTGTAAAGTGCTGTTAATATTCTGTAAACACGCAGGAATTGGACGACTTTTGTCGAAATACCGATACTATAAACATCTGGTAACAACTAGGCCTAACTTCGTCGATTTTCCATTCCAGAGAAGTGAGGGTTGCATATGGCTCTGAGTACATCCTCGTTCCAGTCAACGCCACGTCGTTGGCGGGAAGTAGAGACACAGCTGGGAATTACCGTGCCCCGATCCCTACGATCAGACACGTCTGCCCTGTTGTTTTTGGAAAGTGTCGCTGCAACACCCATGTTGGACAAAGAAGAAGAGTTGGAATGCTTGGTTCGCTATCAACAACATGGCGATCTCGAAGCCAGGGAAACCCTGGTCCGAGCGTACTTGCGCTACGTCGTAAATACAGCTTTGCGTCATTTAAAACGCGGCATGCCATTTCTGGATCTGATCCAGGAGGGTACGATTGGTTTGTTTACCGCCATTGACAAGTTTGATGTAGGGCGTGGTGTGCGCCTCTACCATTACTCGCATTGGTGGATCTCGCAGGCCATCACTCGTGCCATTAACGACAAGGGGACATTGATCCGTATTCCTGTTCACATGCATGAGCAAATACGGCAGTATCAAAAGCAAGTGCTTCACCTGGTACATGCGTTGAACCGCACGCCTGACCGCCAAGAAATCGCGGGCTTGCTGGACCTGCCACTGGAAAAGGTGGACGCGATTGAGCTGGCTTTGATGATGAAAATGGAGTCTCTCGATGCTGAGCTGCAAAACGAAAAGTGGCTGGCAGGACAGGAAGACGAATTATTGAGCTATGCGGAAGTCATGGATGATAAAGAATCGTCCCTCGATGACTGGATTGAAAAAGTAGATCTGCGCTCCCAGATGCGCGCTGCTCTCGAAAGACTCAGTCCTCGCGCCCAAGAGATCATTTCCATGCGGTACGGTCTGTACGATGATCAGGTTTACACCCTAGAGGAAGTTGGCAAAATGTTCGGTTTGACCCGTGAGCGCATACGCCAGATCGAAGCGACAACGATTGATCGGCTGCGCACGCAAAAGGCATCCCGTGTTCTGAAAGATTATTTGTAAGAAAATAGATTGGAAAAACCCCCTCGAGTACGAAGGGGGTTTTTCTTGCTTGGTGGTAAAGTGTCGGGCGAGCGCAGGGGGTGGGCGTAGTCTCTCTTTCTTGTGGTAAACTGTATAGATACGGTCTTTTAGATTTTGTTCATTGTGAAAAGGAGGATCGCCATTATGAGCGATTATTTAATAAGAGCAACGGGATATAACGGACATGTTCGTGCCTTTGCAGCACGTACGACGACGATTGTAGAAGAAATTCGCAGCCGTCACGACATGTGGAATACGGCGACAGCAGCAGCGGGTCGAACGCTCACCGTTACTTTGATGATGGGCGCGATGTTAAAAGGAGACGAGACCCTGTATGTCAAAGTAAAAGGGGGAGGTCCGATCGGTCAGATCATCGCGGAAGCCAATGCGGATGGGGAAGGTGTAGCCTACGTAACCAATCCGCACGTTCATTTCGACCTCAATGAAAAAGGCAAGCTCGACGTAAGACGGGCAGTAGGAACGGACGGTTTTGTTTACGTGACAAAGGATTTGGGGTTGAAAGAGCCGTACCAGGGCAGCTCCCCGATTGTTTCCGGTGAGATCGGAGAGGACTTTACGTACTACTTCGTGACCTCGGAGCAGACGCCATCCGCAGTAGCAGTAGGCGTATTGGTGAACCCGGAAGACCGTTCTGTGCTGGCAGCAGGAGGTTTTATCCTTCAGCTCTTGCCAAATACGCCTGAGGAAGTTGTCGCGAAGATGGAGGAGCGTCTGAGTGGGCTCCCGCAAGTGTCGCGCATGATTGGGGAAGGTTTGTCACCAGAAGAGATTTTGGAAAAAGTGCTGGAAGAACCGAAGTTCCTCAGCCGTACGGAAATTAATTTCCACTGTAAATGCTCGGCTGATAAAGTGAGCCAGGCCCTGATCAGCTTGGGCCGCGTGGAAATCGAAAGCATGATCGAGGAACAAGGAGAGGCAGAAGTACACTGCCATTTCTGCAACGAGCGATACCATTTTGACAAGTCCGCGTTGGAGGACCTCATGAAAGACATGTAAGCGCGGCGAACGAATTGGGGAGAGGATGGAATGACCAACACAAAAGGGTTGTGGGCATTCATCGGAGCGCTTGTCGTGCTGCTCTTGGTCGTCACCTGGTCGTGGTACCAGACATCTACCAAGCTGCAGCCGGCAGCGGTGGTAGGGGGATCTACCATCAGCGAGGCAGACTACATTTCAGCGCTCAAGCAAAAATTCGGGGATCAGGTCCTGCAAGACATGGTCAATCGCGAAGTGGTGTTTCAGGCAGCCAAACAGCAGGGAGTAACAGTGGATCAGGCCGAGCTGGATCAAGAGATAGCACAGATTCGCGAAAGCTATGGGAGCTCGAGCGACAGCGAATTCGAGCAGGCCCTGAACAAACAGGCGGGTACGACAGTAGAGGCACTTCGGCGTGAAATTACGTACCAGCTCCTCCTGCAGGCTTTGGCTACCAAGGATATTGTCATCAGTGACGAAGAGCTGCTTACCTTTTACAACAACCACCCGGAGCGTTACGCCAGACCGATGCAGATGCGGCTGTGGCAGATCGTCGTTGCAACGCAGCAGGAAGCCGAACAGGTCGCTGCCGAATTAAAGCAGGGCGCCAATTTTCAAGCGCTTGCCAAAGAACGCTCCATCGATTCCTTGACGTCGGGCAACGGCGGCGATATGGGCTGGCTGTCTCTTGGCGATACCCGATTGCCGGATGAGGCCAAGGATGTAGTAGCGGATTTGGAAACCAAGAAAATCAGTGTACCAGTGATGGCCGGAGAAAACTATGTGATCTATCAAATATCGGATCGCAGAAAAGCCGAGCAGCAATCCTTCGAGCAAGTCAAAGAGGCGATACGAAAAGAGCTGGCTTTCGCACAGGTAGAGTCATTGGATGAGGTTTTGGATCGGCTGCGTCAGTCGGTGGGCGTTGAAATTTCTGAGCAAATGCAGCATTGACCAATTGGGCAGTGGTTGATATAATTTAACCAATAAATCCAAGTTATTTACTCGGCTATAATAAATAAGGGGGCAGGACTTATGCGCGTGGCGAATTCCATTACAGATTTGATTGGATTTACACCATTGGTAAAACTCAATCGAGTTGTCAGCGAAGATATTGCAGACATTTATTTGAAGTTGGAATTTTTCAACCCGGGCAGCAGCGTAAAAGACCGGATTGCATTGGCGATGATCGAAGCAGCTGAAGCAGATGGCACTCTGAAACCGGGCGATACCATCATCGAACCAACGAGCGGAAATACAGGGATCGGTTTGGCGATGGTTGCTGCCGCAAAAGGCTACCGCGCTATTCTGGTCATGCCAGAGACGATGAGTATCGAGCGTCGCAACCTTTTGCGTGCTTACGGTGCTGAGCTGGTTCTGACACCAGGCAGCGAAGGTATGGGCGGAGCTATTCGCAAAGCAGAAGAGCTCGCAAAGGAAAATCCTTCGTACTTCATCCCGCAGCAATTTAAAAACGCTGCTAACCCAGCTATTCACCGCGAAACGACTGCTGTTGAACTGCTGGAGCAAGCGAAAGAAATTGGCGGCGTAGATGCGTTCATTTCCGGTGTCGGTACCGGTGGAACCATTACAGGTGTAGGGCAAGTGCTGCGCGGAAGCTACCCGGACGTGAAAATTGTAGCGGTTGAGCCAGCAGCTTCACCAGTTCTCTCTGGTGGCAAACCAGGCCCTCACAAAATCCAAGGGATCGGAGCGGGCTTTGTTCCGGAAATCTTGGATACGCAAATCTATGATGAGATCATTAAAGTCGAAAACGATGATGCTTTTGAAACCTCCCGCCGCGTTGCTCGCGAGGAAGGAATCCTGGGTGGAATCTCTTCCGGAGCAGCGATTTATGCTGGGATCAAAGTAGCTGCTGAGCTGGGCAAAGGCAAAAAAGTCATCGTAATCATTCCTTCGAATGGTGAACGCTACCTGTCGACTCCGCTTTATTCTTTCGAAGACTAAGACAGGCGACGGCAGCTTCCAAGACCACGCAGGGTCAGTTTTGGCCTACGTGGTCTTTTCTTTTTGTATCAGACCATCTTATAATGAACGGATGATATATATCACGAAAAGACCGGAGTGTGAAAGGATTGCTGTTCCCTACGTTTACTGACTGCCAGACGCATGCAAATGCATACCCATATGTGCCTATTGCCCTTCGCAAAAAATGGCCGACTCATCTCGACCCGTGGCAAGTGCTGACAAGCCTTCATCCGTCCCTTCAGGACAGCGTGCTGCTGGAAAGTGGAAGAGTCGGGCGGTTCACCTTTTTGGGTTATCAGCCAGTCGCTGCTCTTCGCAGCAAGCGGGGAGAGTCGATCATTTCTTATCGAGATGGCCGCGTCGACAGTGTAAACGGGGCGCCATTCGATGCCTTGCGCTCACTTTTGGAGCAGTACCGTACACCTGTGCTTCCAGACATGCCAGACTTTTCCGGTGGTGCTGTAGGCTATATGAGCTACGACATGAATCACTTTTTTGAGCCAAGCCTGCCTCAGATCGCGACAGACGACTTACAGTTGCCGGACCTGTATGTTATGATAATGCAAGACCTTCTCGTCTTTGATCATACGACCCGTGAAATGACTTTTTTGACCCATGTGAAATCGGAGCAATTGAGCGAAGAGACGTATCAAAAGGCAGCAGATTCGCTGGAAAATCGAGCGAAGGCGCTGGATCATTTGGTCATGACTTCGGATGACATCGACTGGGAGGCGCTGCGGAAGAGACCGCTGGGGCAACAAACGCCAGCATCTGTTTCCTTCGCCAAAGACCAATTCGAGGATGCCGTTCGCCGGGTTCAGGAGTATATTGCCCAGGGAGACGTGTTTCAGGTCAATCTGTCCGTTCGCCAGAGCAAGCCGATGAACGTGACAGCACCGGAAGTCTACAGCGTCCTGCGCAAGCTGAATCCGTCGCCGTACATGGGCTATCTGAGCTTTCCTGAGTTTCAGCTGGTTAGCGCGTCACCTGAGCTCTTGGTAAAAGTGAAGGACGGCGAGGTAAGTACCCGTCCGATCGCAGGGACGCGTCCACGGGGACAAACCGATGAGCAGGATGAAGCATTGGCTCGCGAGCTGATCGACAACGAAAAGGAGCGCGCCGAACACGTCATGCTGGTCGATTTGGAACGAAACGATTTGGGGCGCGTATGCCGCTTTGGCAGTGTGGAAGTGAGCGAGTTCATGGTCGTGGAGAAGTACTCCCACGTCATGCATATCGTCTCCCATGTCAAAGGAGAGCTGGCCACAGACAAGGATGCCTTTGATGCCGTTGCCGCTGCATTTCCGGGAGGCACGATCACAGGAGCACCCAAGGTCCGTACGATGGAGATCATCGAGGAGCTGGAGCCAGTCAAGCGTGGTGTGTACACAGGCTCTATCGGTTGGTTCGGATTCAATGGAGAAGTCGAGGTCAATATCGCCATCCGTACGATGGTGGTAAAAGACGGCATGGCTCACGTGCAGGCGGGAGCGGGGATCGTGATCGATTCCGTGCCAGAGTCAGAGTATGCGGAGTCCTTGAAAAAGGCAGAAGCGTTGTGGAAAGCGTTAGAGCTTGCCGAGCAGAGAACGATGAGTTGAGAGGAGATGAGTGTTAGATGATTTTGATGATTGATAACTACGATTCTTTTACCTACAATTTGGTGCAGTACGTGGGGGAACTGGGCGAAGAGCTGCAGGTGTATCGAAATGACAAGATTACACTGGAGGAGATCGAACGATTGTCCCCGGACTATCTGATGATCTCACCTGGTCCGTGCACGCCGAATGAAGCGGGCATTAGCATGGATGCCATTCGCCATTTCGCCGGGAAGATTCCGATCATGGGGGTCTGCCTCGGTCACCAGTCCATTGGTCAGGTTTTTGGAGGAAAAGTCATTCGTGCAGAGCGTTTGATGCACGGGAAGACCTCCGAAGTATTTCATGATGGGAAAACGATTTTTCAGGATATCCCGTCGCCGTTTACAGCTGCGCGCTACCACTCTCTAATCGTGGAGGAGTCCTCGATTCCAGAAGAGCTGGAAGTGACGGCACGTACGGCTGAGGGCGAGATCATGGCGATTCGTCATCGGGAGTACCCGATCGAAGGGGTACAGTTCCATCCGGAGTCGATCATCACCCAGCATGGAAAGCAGCTTCTGAAAAACTTTCTGACCGCCTATGCGCGCCATACGATTGGGTAAATTCATAGATCGAGCAAATAGAACGACCGCCCTGCTAGCAGGGTGGTTTTTTTGTGCAGTAAGAATTTATAAAATTCTCAGCCAGTATACGTGCAACGAACACTCCGCCATATAGCTTGGCGGAGCCAAGTTTTCTAATTCCTCTTTTTGTTAACAGAACCTTGGCAATTCTTAACATCCTCTTTATACGGCGTTAACGGTACATCGACACTAGGCCTGTACAATGTGAAAAAGATGACGAAAAGGAGCGATTGACATGGATGTAAATCGTCGACAATTTTTGACTTATCTTGGAGCAGGTACAGCGGCGTTGGCTTCGATGGCAACGGGGATTCCTGCGCTTGCAGCAGGTGGCACTCTCTCGGGTAAAACGGCAGATCACCTGTTTGGCCTCGAGAATCAAAAGCATAATTTCAATCCGAAATTTAAAGCAATCCACCCGACGACGCAAGACGATGTCGTTTTGCCAGAAGGCTTCAAATATGACGTTGTCGCTTCATATGGAGATAAAATCAACGCTGCTGGCGATACCTTTGGCTTCAATAATGACTTCACCTGTTTCCTGCCGATTGATGGCAAGGCAGACCACGGACTTCTGTGGGTGAACCACGAGTACCTGGGAGAGCTGGAGCATTACGTGACGGGCTATGACTATTTGAACGCAGATCCAGAGAACAACACACGCACTCCAGATCAAATCAAAAAATATTTGTATGCTCTGGGCGGTTCCGTCATTGAAATCAAGAAAGAAAACGGAAAATGGAAGCTCATCTCCGACTCCAAATACGGCCGTCGCGTCAGCGGACTGACCAAGCATGCTTTGACGGGTCCAGCTGCATCCATTGCCAAAGAAGTAACAGGGACCTTTGCGAACTGCTCCGGCGGGGTAACGCTTTGGCATACGGTACTGTCCTGTGAGGAAAACTTCATCGATGTAGTCGGCGATTGCAAGCTTCCAGACGAAACACACTACGGCTGGGTGATTGAGGTGGATCCGTTCGATCCGAAATCTACGCCGAAGAAGCATACCGCACTGGGTCGCTTCTCTCATGAGAACACAGCAATGGTACTGGCTCCGACCGGACAATTGGTTGTTTACATGGGCGACGACGCCAAAGACCAATACGTGTACAAATACGTATCCAAAGGAAAGTTCGATCCGAAAGCAGGCAAATCCAATAGCAAGCTGCTGGAAGAAGGCACGCTGTACGTAGCGAACTTCGGAAAAGGAAAATGGATCGCACTGGACTATGCAACAAATGAAGCGCTGCAAAAAGCGACAAACAGCGATGGCAAGCCTTTGTTCACATCCCAGGCAGATGTGCTGGTCAACTGCCGTGAAGCCTCCAAAGCTGTTGCAGCAACACCAATGGATCGTCCGGAAGACCTCGAGGTGCATCCGATCGACGGTTCCGTCTTCATCGCGTTGACCAACAACGACAAGCATGGCAACTTCTATGGCCAAATCGTTCGACTGTTTGAAAAAGACAACAATCATGCGGGTGGAGAGTTCACGTTTGAAATCTTCGCTGCAGGCGGTCCACAAAGCGGTTTTGCAGCGCCGGACAACATGGCGTTTGACAGTGCGGGCAACCTGTGGGTCGTAACCGATATTTCTTCTTCCTCTATGAATAGCGGCATTTACAAAAGTTTTGGCAACAATGGCGTATTCTTTATTCCAACGACAGGAAATAGTAAAGGAATGGCAGCGCAGTTTGCTTCTGCTCCGGTTGGTGCTGAAATGACAGGTCCTTGGTTTACACCGGACGAGAAAACACTGTTCCTCTCCGTACAGCATCCAGGTGAAAACCTGAAAGGCTATGACCAACCAACCAGCCACTGGCCAAAGGGCGGAAGCTCCGTTGCGTTGCCGAGCGTGATCGCTATCACCGGTTTCTAGGAAAAGGAGTGTAGCCACCTATGTTATCGTCAATCGGAATTCCTGGGCTGATCTTGATTTTAATCATTGCGCTCGTGATTTTTGGACCTAGCAAGCTGCCAGAAATCGGGCGCGCATTTGGTCGGACGTTGACTGAATTCAAATCAGCTACAAAAGATTTGACGAAAGATGACGATGAGAGCAAAGAAAAGACTGTGAAGGGTTCGACAGTCGAGCTTTCCACATCGACACTTTCAGAAGATACGTTGAAGCGAGTCAACTAATCCAGCTCGAGGAAAAGGTGGTGCGTGAGAGAGCGCATTGCCTTTTTCCTTTTACACACACCGATTCCATGGCTAGGGGAGGGCTTTGCATGGGTCAAGAAATGCCGTTTTTGGAGCATTTGACTGATTTGCGCCGCCGGTTATTGATTGTGGCAGTGGCGCTTGTGCTGAGTGTGCTGATCTGCTTTTTATTTGTCGATCACATTTATCAGCTGTTAGCGAGTCGTTCAGGAGAAAAGTTGGCCATTCTTGGGCCAGGCGATATTTTGTCGATCTATGTGAAGCTGTCTGCTGTTGGCGGGATTGCCTTTACCATTCCGATCGCCGCTTACCAGGCATGGAAGTTTGTCGTTCCGGCCCTGCAAGAAAGGGAGCGCAAAATCGCGTTGATGTACATCCCTGCACTGTTTCTGCTCTTTTTGCTCGGTCTATCCTTTGCCTACTTGATCCTGTTTCCCATGATGTATCACTTCGTTTTGGGACTGTCTAACGGCAATTTCGATCTGGTGATCACGGCGAACGATTATTTCACGTTCATGCTCAATCTCTGTCTGCCGTTCGGTCTTTTGTTTGAGCTGCCTGTTGTCGTTCTTTTTCTGAGCCATCTGGGAATTTTGAATCCGCATCGCCTGGCAAAAATGAGAAAGCCCGCTTATCTGGTGCTGTCGGTGATTTCGATTACGATTACGCCGCCTGATTTTCTCTCGGACATCATGGTGATCGTGCCGTTGATTGTGCTGTACGAAATATCGATATCGATTTCTCGTGTGATACACCGTAAACGCACTCGGGAAACTGCGCTATCTGCGTAAGTATGGTATGATGCTCTCGATCATGTTATCGGGAGAGAGTGAGCATGCGCGTTTATGTAAATGGAACGGTCTTACCGGCTGAGCAAGCTTCTGTTTCAGTATTGGACCACGGCTTTTTATACGGAATAGGGTTGTTTGAGACACTGCGTGTTTACGATCGTCGCCTGTTTTTATGGGAAACTCACTATGCCCGGCTCTGTTCCGGGCTTTTGGCATTGCGCATTGCGCCAGCTTGGACATCGGAGGAGCTGGCGGAGGCCGTGATGCGGACGGTTGATGCGAATGGATTGCGAGATGCTTATGTTCGGCTTAGCGTAACGGCGGGACCGGAAGGAGTAGGACTGGTAGCAGACGGGTATTCACGGCCTTCGCTATTTATTTTTGCAAAGCCGGTAGCCCCTCTCGCAGATCCTCCCTTGCCGAAGCGTTTACAGACGCTGTCGTTGGCTCGCCAGACAGCAGAAGGTCACCAGCGCTTCAAGTCCCACAACTACCTCAACAACGCACTGGCGAAACAAGAGGTAGGGGCGCGTATGGATGTAGAAGGATTGTTTTTAACACACGACGGCTATCTGGCGGAGGGCATCGTCAGCAACCTTTTCTGGATGAAAGATGGTTGTTTGTTTACCCCATCACTGGAAACGGGAATATTGGATGGAGTGACACGTCAGCATGTCCTTTTCCTGGCGAAACGAATGGGCATGTCGGTAGAAGAAGGCAAATATCGACCAGAAGTGCTTCGGGAAGCAGAGGAAGTGTTTGTGACCAACTCCGTTCAGGAGATTGTCCCAGTGCAGGAAATTGACGATCATTTAGTCATTTCGACCTATGGGGTGCACACACGACAACTGCACCTTGCGTATCGCGAGTCTGTAGCGATCAGCGAGTAAATTATGGTATGCTACTAATCAACATGTTACGTCGGAAAAGGGAGTCACGCTCATGAAGTACAATCCATTTTTGATCCATGCAGCGTCTCGTGAGGAGCTGGAAACCGAGCTCGCCAAGCGGGGGATAGGTCCCGTGGAGAGAGCACGTTTGGCGGAAGCTGATGGAAGCTTGCGCATGCACTTGGAAAACTTGAGTGAGGAAGAAGCGAGCCAGCTGCGGGCGGACATGCTGACGGTTGGAGGGGAAGCCTTTCTAGCAGATCAGCCTGGGAAAACCGATCGTTTCACGGCTTTTCTCATGTCCACACGTTCCCAGCTGGAGGCGTTGATTGAGCTTGCGGCAAATAGAAGCGAAGGCTTGCGTACGGCTTCTGCAGAGCTACGGGAGGTTTTGGCTGGTCCGAAGCGGCTACGCGAGCAGCGAGAATTGGTATGCAGGGGCCGAGTGCTTCCGCTTGGTCAACGTACCTTGATCATGGGGATTTTGAATGTGACCCCGGATTCATTCTCGGACGGAGGGAAGTTTGTCGATCTGGATCAGGCTTTGGCGCAGGCTCGTGCCATGGTTGAGGCAGGGGCGGACATCATCGATATTGGCGGTGAGTCCACGCGTCCTGGCTCTGTACCCGTGGGTGAGGCGGAGGAGCTGGATCGGGTGCTTCCAGTCATTCGTATTTTGTCGCAGGAATTGTCCGTTCCGCTGTCGATTGACACGTACAAGCCAGAAGTGGCTGATCGGGCGGTTCAGGCTGGAGCTCATATCGTGAACGATATCTGGGGAGCTAGACGTGACAGGCGAATGGCAGAGGTAGCGGCACGCCATCAGGTTCCGATCATATTGATGCACAACCGGGAAGATACGAATTACGGCGATTTCTTTGCGGATTACATTCGCGATTTGCGGGAGTCGGTGGAGATTGCACTCGCGGCAGGTGTGAAACCTGATCAGATTGTCCTTGATCCGGGCATCGGCTTCGCGAAATCACAGGAACAAAACCTGGAGACCATGCGCAGACTGGATGATTTGGTCGCATTGGGGTATCCAGTCTTGCTTGCGACATCGCGAAAAAGAATGATTGGCAATGTCCTGGACCTCCCTGTGGATGAGCGTGTAGAGGGGACAGCAGCGACGGTTGCTCTCGGAGTGACCAAAGGCTGCCATATGGTTCGGGTCCATGATGTAAAAGAAATGAAGCGCGTTGCCAAAATGATGGATGCGATGCTTCGGGGAGGCATTACTGTTGGATAAAATCTACTTCAAGGGTATGTCGTTTTACGGCTACCATGGGGTGTTTGGAGCAGAGGCGGAGTTGGGACAGCGGTTTTACGTCGATCTCGATTTGTCCCTGGATCTGTCTCGTGCTGGGGCTAGCGATGATCTTAAAGACACTGTGAACTACGCAGAGATTTTTACCTGTGTGCAGCAGATCGTTGAGGGCGAGCGCTACAATCTGGTGGAAAGGCTGACGGCGCGGATCGCAGAGAAGCTTCTTTGCGAGTTTCCATTTGTGGAGGTCAAGGTGAAAGTGACGAAGCCGAATCCGCCGATCAATGGACATTATGAGTCCGTCGCGATCGAGATGGTTCGCCGCAGAGAGGACTTTGGTTCATGACGGTATGTGCTTACCTAGCGCTCGGGTCCAACATGGGCAAGCGAGAGGAAACGCTGCAAAAAGCAATACATAAACTGCAGGAACAACCCGGTATCCGTGTTCTGCGGGTATCCAATATATACGAAACCGATCCGGTCGGCTATGTCGACCAGGATGCATTCCTCAATATGGTGATGGCCGTCGAGACAGAGCTTTCTGCTGATCAGCTGCTTAAGACAGCGCTGTCTATAGAAAGAGAGCTGGGACGAGTCCGACTCATACGCTGGGGACCACGCACGATTGATATTGATCTGTTGCTGTTTGGCGATCGTACCATCGAGACAGAGCATCTCAAGATTCCGCATCCATCGATGGCAGAGCGAGCTTTTGTGTTAGTCCCTCTTCGTGACGTTTGGGAGGGAGGCGCTTTGCCTGTGTACAACCAGACGATTGATCATTTTCTATCGCAATTGGCAGAGGATCACAAGGGGGTACGTAAGTGGGGAACAGTTCACTTGGAAATCGAATCCGGTCCTTCCGAAAGCTAAAAGGGTATACACAGCAATCCCTTTCGGAAAAGCTGGGAGTGTCACTATCGTTCGTCGGGTCGCTGGAGCGTGGGACTCGCGTGCCGACAGAGCCGGTCCTGCGAAAGATCGCCAGCACTTTACAGGTCGACTACGACGAATTATGTGCTATAAATAAATGATGACTTTTGGATAGGTCACACCTCTCCAAGCACCCGCCAGCGACGATAGATCGCTTGCGTTACGGGATTTAGGAGGTAAACATAAATGAAAATCGGAAATATTGAACTGAAAAATAACGTCGTACTCGCACCGATGGCTGGGGTTTGTAACCCTGCTTTTCGTTTGATTGCAAAGGAATTTGGGACCGGATTGGTCTGTGCAGAGATGGTCAGCGATAAAGGGATCGTGCACGGCAACAAAAAAACCATCGAAATGCTCTATGTCGATGAACGCGAAAAGCCGTTGAGCTTGCAGATTTTTGGCGGAGACAAGGAAACGCTGGTAGAAGCGGCGAAACATGTCGATAAGCATACCAATGCCGACATCATCGATATCAATATGGGCTGTCCGGTGCCGAAAATTACGAGCTGTGATGCGGGTGCCCGTCTGCTTCTCGATCCAAACAAGATTTATGAGGTTGTTTCCGCTGTAGTCGATGCTGTTGAGAAACCCGTGACTGTCAAAATGCGTTTGGGCTGGGACGAGGAACATCTGTATGTGATTGAAAATGCCAAGGCAGTCGAGCGTGCAGGTGGAAAAGCGATTGCTGTCCACGGCCGTACGCGTGTGCAGATGTACAAAGGACATGCAGACTGGAGCTGGATCGGTCGTGTGAAGGAAGCGGTCTCGATCCCGGTAATTGGAAACGGCGATGTCGCGACTCCGGAGGATGCACGACGCATGCTGGATACGACAGGCTGCGACGGCGTAATGATTGGCCGTGCAGCATTGGGTAATCCGTGGATGCTATACCGGACGATTCAGTACCTGACTACAGGTGAACTGGCGGCAGAACCTTCTGTACGAGAAAAAATGGATATCTGCCTGTTGCATGCAGAACGCTTGATTGCGCTGAAAGGACCGCGCGTCGGTGTCCTGGAAATGAGAAAGCATGCTGCTTGGTATTTGAAGGGCTTGAAGGGCTCTACGCACACCAAGAATCTGATCAATGGTGTAGAGACAGAAGATGAGCTTCGTCGTATTTTGACCGAGTATGTCGATTGGGTAGAAAACTACGCAGATGATGTGACGGAACCGTTGGAAACAGCGCAGAACGAAGCAGTTAGCTATTAATTTTCAGCGCCATTCCAAACATTGACAAGGGTTCCTTCATATCCTATAATACTCCGTAATATTGGGAGCCAAGCTGCCAGTTCATCCTGGCAGCTTTACCTATTAATCCTCACTTGCCGTTAAGATCTGCTGTATATTGTATAGAACAACTACATATAATCCTTTGTACTTTACCCAGTGCGAATGGAATCATTTTTTTAAACGGGGGAATTGAATCATGTCTGAAAAAGAAGTCATCCTTACGCCAGAAGGTTTATCAAAACTGGAGCAAGAGCTTGAAGATTTGAAAACGGTTAAACGGAAGGAAGTAGCTGCTCGGATTAAAGAAGCGATCAGCTTTGGTGATATTAGCGAGAACTCTGAGTACGAAGAAGCAAAAAATGAACAGGCGTTCATTGAGGGCCGCATCCTGACCCTGGAAAAAATGCTTCGCAATGCGCGTATCATCACAAACGAGGACGTCGATACCGGTGTAGTAAGTGTCGGCTCCCGCGTAAAACTGAAAGACCTGGAGTTCGGTGATGTGGTAGACTATACGATTGTAGGGTCTGCTGAATCCGATCCGATGAACAACAAGATTTCCAACGAGTCTCCGGTAGGTCAAGCGCTATTGGGTAAAGCGAAAGGCGCTGTCGTTGACGTAAACGTACCAGCCGGTGTTATCCAATACGAAATTCTCGACATTAACCTGTAAGCTGCAAACACATGGCGTACCTTTTCATAGGTACGCCGTATCACTATTTATCCGACCTGAGCAAATCTGTAAATGCAGGTATTTTTTAGAGGAGTGAGTAGAATGTCCAACGAGCAAGACTTGCAACAGGAACAAGAACAAGAACAAGAACAAGAAGAGCAACTGCACGAGCTGCTTCAAGTGCGTCATGACAAAATGGATCAACTGCGCGAGTGGGGATTCGATCCGTTTGGCAAAAAATTCGAGATGACTCATCATGCAGATGAAATCATAAAAGCATTTGCGGACAAGTCCAAAGAAGAGCTGGAAGCGGAAGAGCACATCGTCACAATCGCAGGGCGTCTGATGGCAAAGCGTGCGATGGGGAAGGCAAGCTTCGCTCAATTGCTGGATCGTTCCGGTCAAATTCAAATTTACGTTCGCCAGGATACCATTGGTGAAGAGCTTCACAAAGTGTTTGACCTGAGTGACATCGGAGACTTGATTGGTGTAAAAGGTGTTGTTTTCAAAACAAAGACCGGCGAGCTCAGCGTAAAAGCAAAAGAGCTGACGTATTTGACAAAATCTCTGCGTCCGTTGCCAGAGAAGTATCATGGTTTGAAAGATATCGAGACACGCTATCGTAAGCGTTATGTGGATTTGATCGTAAATCCAGAGGTGCGCGATACGTTTATTGCGCGCAGCCGCATTTTGACCTCGATGCGCCGTTATTTGGACAACCTTGGATACCTCGAAGTAGAAACGCCTACACTCCATGCAATCGCTGGGGGTGCGTCTGCTCGTCCGTTTATTACGCACCACAACGCACTGGACATGCAATTGTATATGCGCATTGCGATTGAGCTGCACTTGAAACGCCTGATTGTAGGCGGTCTGGAGAAAGTGTACGAAATCGGACGTGTCTATCGCAACGAAGGCATCTCCACTCGTCACAACCCAGAGTTCACGATGATCGAGCTGTACGAAGCGTATGCAGACTACAAAGACATCATGAAGCTGACAGAAGAATTGATTGCGCACATTGCGCAAGAAGTTTTGGGTACCATGAAAATTCAATACCAAGGCAACGAGATCGATCTGACACCACAGTGGCGTCGTGTGCACATGGTTGATCTGATCAAGGATGAGCTGGGTGTTGATTTCTGGAAAGAGATGACGGACGATGAAGCTCGTGCCTTGGCGAAAGAGCACGGCGTACAAGTAGAGCCTCACCACACGTTTGGTCACGTGGTAAATGAGTTCTTTGAACAAAAGCTGGAGCACACATTGATCCAGCCGACTTTTGTGTACGGTCACCCAGTAGCGATTTCTCCGCTGGCGAAGAAGAACGAGCAGGATCCACGCTTCACGGATCGTTTTGAGCTGTTCATCGTTGCGCGCGAACACGCAAATGCGTTTACGGAGCTGAACGATCCAATTGATCAGCGCGAACGCTTTGAAGCCCAGCTGCTGGAGAAAGAGGCAGGAAACGACGAAGCACACGAGATGGATGATGACTTTATCGAGGCACTGGAGTACGGTATGCCGCCAACAGGTGGTCTCGGAATCGGGATTGACCGTCTGGTGATGCTGCTCACCAATTCTCCGTCGATTCGCGACGTGCTGCTGTTCCCACATATGCGTTCCCGCGACTAGGAAGCAAAAATCCACCTGATGAAAAAACAGGTGGATTTTTTAGTTGCATTATACTTTTTAGGGTGGTATAGTAAGTACTGTTCTTCTCGTTACATAATCGATCGCAACTGAATGAGAAAATTAATACTTGCTTTTCTAACTAAGTATGTGATAGATTATCTAAGTCGCCAATAAACAGGTTAATAAAAACTTGTTGACAAGCGATGGACAACCTGATAAAGTGTAGAGGTTGTTGTGAGAATGCTCTTTGAAAACTGAACAGCGAAAGCGTTGATGAGTCTATCATTAAATGATTTGCCAGCTTTGAA
>NZ_RHHU01000003.1:0-1614026 GCF_003710965.1 Brevibacillus nitrificans
GGCACGGGCGAAGGAAAAGGCGGCAAAAATGGTGGAAACGGTGGTACTGGTCCTGGGAACAACGGAAACAACGGTGGAAATGGAAAGGATAACGGAGGAAATAACGGCAACAACGGCAACAACGGAGCAGACAAAGGGAAATACAATGGAGATTCCGGCGAAGACGACGGAAACGGAAACGACTAAACAGCCTTCATGGCAAAACGCTTCTTCTTATCATGAGAAGAAGCGTTTTCCTGTGTTGTTAGGGAGTGGTCGTCAAATCGAGATCCCAACGTTCCTCGATCATTTGCGTACGGCTCCACTCGTCGTTTGGTTTTTCTTCCGTTCGTACAAATTGATATTTCGTGTAAAGGGATCGAGCAGCGGCCAGCGAGGATACGGTCCATAAGTACACATGCTTGTAATTTTGCTCCACGCAGAAGCGAAGGGCCGTTTCCATGAGCTTTTTCCCCAAACCAATGTCTTGAAAGGGTTCATCTAAAATGAACCAGCGCAGCTGGGCGACTGTGTCCTCAGCCTTCGTAATGGCGATTGAGCCGGCGATCTGACCATTCACTTCCGCAATCCAGAGCTGTCCTCCCTCCGAATCGTAAAGGAATTCGGTCAGTCCTTTCATGACGTAATATTCAAATATTTTTCCAAACTGATAGTTTTGGCTGTAGTATCTCCCATGCAAATAGGCGACGTAGCCAACATCTCCGGGCTGAAAAGGACGAACGGCTACGGTTACATGCGACGGCTGTTCTTTCGTATAAATGGATTCTATCGTCTCCATGGAAGAGACGAGCTTTGTCAAATCCGTTTCAGGGATGTTCTGGATCATCTTGTCGACACCGCGATTGGCGCGATCCACCAGCTCCTCGAAAACGCCGTTTCCCTTCTCCGTGAGAAAGAGGGCATATTGCCGTTTGTCATCGAGGGACTGCTTTTTGAGAATCAGCTGTTCCTCTTCGAAGCGCTGAAGGATTCGACTCATGTATCCCCGGTCTACCCCCAGCTTTTCACGAATTTCTGTTGCCGTGCATCCAGGGCTATAGTGAATTTCGGAAATGACCCTTGCTTCCGTGAGCGGAAAAGACGGATTGTAAATTTCTTGATCAATTTTCCCGAGCACGTTCGCATAATAACGGTTGAACTTCCTTATTTTTTCGACATACTGAATGGACTCCATAGGGTCCCCTCCCTCAAGGTAGGAAAGATTTGCTACCAAAAGTATACGCCCATTAGTTGACTGAGGCAACTACAAAATTGACTCAGTCAACTAAATCGTGGGTTGGCTCTATCGTCCAGGTACTGCTACAAAGCTCACTTTCTTTTCCTGTTTGAATTTCCATATTCTTCTTGCTGGTTGTTTGTTTTATAATGGAATGGTTGGAGTTGTACATAGTTGGAAAGGGGCAGAAGAAGTGATTGAGCAATGGCTGTACCCCTCCCTCAGGCATGGGGGAGTCAAGGAAACCAGATCCTATCGCATAAGCTCGCTTCTCTACGCAGGTTTCTTTGGTGGCTTGTTACCCGTTCTCGTTTTGGGCACAATGAACGGCCTTTGGCTGCGTGTCTCTAAAAGAACGACTCTTGGAATGCTTCTGGTCGGTCTGATTCTTTTGGCGTCGACTTTTTTCTATACATGGATGACAGGATCTATGCTGGACGCGCTGCTTTTTTCGCGAGTGACCGCGGCGGGGCTTGGGCTTGGCTATCGCTGCGTTTTGAAAAAACGATTTCGCCTTCATTCTGTCGTGCAGGGAGAGTACAGGTCTTTGACGAAGCCAGCCATCGTGCTGTCGATTGTCTCGCTCCCCCTGGAATTCCTGCTTCTGCGCACGGGGGAGGTCTATTTCTATGGCGATGTGGTCCGCTAAAGAGATCGTCCTATGGCAAGAAGCTGTTTATTATTACGAGCTCGGAAAGTACGAACAAGCGAAGCGTAAATTTCTTCAGGTGCTATTACGCGAGCCAGCGGATGAAATCGCGTTGTATTACGCAGCCTCCTGCGCCTTTTACCTCGAAGAGATTGAGGAAGCAGAGGCGTACGCAAAGGCAGCCGTGAAATCCGGCACACAAAAAGAAATCTGCTTTGCATTGCTCGGGGCGATCTGTATCGAGAAAAAGGCGTATGTAGAAGCCGAGGAGTGGCTGCTGGCAACGTTGCATGAGAATCCGAAAAATGCAGGAGTGATGGCACAATACGCGTACCTGATGCTCCAGACCGGTTACGAAGAAAAAGCGAAACACCTCCTTGCGCATGCCCAATATCTGGGGCATGATGATGAGACAGTCCTGCATTATCAATACTTTTTTCAGCGGGCATACGAACAGCCGATGGAGCAGGAAGAAACGATTCGCAGTTACGTTAGAGTAGCGGGCAATCGGGTAGACAAGCTGGTAAAGCTCGGACTTCTGGCTTTGGATCAGGAGGCGTATCGGGAAGCGCGGGCCTATTTTACCCAAGCCTATCGAATGAACCCGTTGGATGAGCATTTGGTTCAAGTATTAGAGCGGCTGGATAAGCTCATTCATCCCATGAATTGGCCAGAGCGCATCCTGCTAAAAACGGGAGGACCGTCTGTCTGGTGGATCATGCTGATTCTTTGCCTATATATCCTTGCAAAGCTGCATTGGTACTCCAGTCTCATGGCTGTCGGGATTTTTGCCATACTCGTATGCGGTTACTTCTGGTTCTCACCTTTTCTGTACAAATGGACATGCAAAATGGCACGCAGAGGATGAAACAAATGAAGATAGACATTTTGAAAAATATGATCGGCAACGAACCGAAAAATGCCTCAGCGTGGTTCTTGCTGGGATTGGAATATACAGAGCAAGGAGAGAGGGGAGAGGCACTGCTGGCCTTTACGCAGGCGTTGGCTTACGGGGACGAGGGTCTAAAGGATCAGATCGTGATCGAGCTAAACAAGCTGAGTACACAAATGCCAAAGCGCAGCTCGGGAAAAGCCAATGACGGTGGAACAAGTACACAGGCGCCTGTAAAATCCAGCGTCACCATGCGCGTCATTGAGGGGGGGAAAAATAAAAAGGGAGAGAGCCATGTCACCGTGCTCGACAAAGCGGCTCGCTTCCTGGATGTAGGAGGGCTGCACGATGTGAAGGAAGCCATCCGGATGAAAATGGTTCAGCCTTTTTTGACACCAGAATTATACGACCGGTACGGGATTCGTGCAGGCGGCGGTGTCCTGCTATACGGCCCCCCTGGTTGTGGGAAGACTTTTTTGGGAAAAGCAACCGCAGGTGAATGTCAGGCAAAGCTGTTTCACGTACAAGTGGCAGATATCTTACATACGCACGTGGGTGCAAGCGAACAGAACATCCGAGCCCTGTTTGATTCAGCACGGCAGCAGAAGCCAGCAGTGCTCTTTTTGGACGAGATGGATGCCATCGGGTACCATCGTGGGAAAGCATCGTCACCCTGGATGAGAGGGATCATCGATCAGCTCTTGTCTGAGATGGACAGAGCGAGCATGCGTGCAGATCGGCTCTTGGTGATGGGGGCAACCAACATGCCATGGGATGTAGACCCTGCGTTTCATCGTCCGGGCCGCTTTGAGAAAATGGTGTTCGTCGGACCGCCTGACAGAGCAGCGCGGGAGACGATCTTTCAGCTTAAGCTGGATGGCAGACCGGTAGAGCCTCTGGATTATGCCCAGCTGGCGGCCTGGACGGAGCTGTACTCCGGAGCAGATATCGAGTATGTCGTGGAGCTCGCCACGGAGCAAGTGCTGCATGACATCCTGGCAAAAGGAACCGAGCGTCCCATCCGGATGAGCGATCTGCGGGAGTCAATAGCCGCCACTCGTCCTACGACAATTGAATGGCTGCGTACGGCGAAAAACTATGTAAAATACGCCAATGACGAAGGGCTTTACGATGGAGTCGAGCATTTTTTGGCGGAGCAAAAAAGAATATAGCAATGGTAAAAACCGTTCAGGAAGAAATTTTCCCGAACGGTTTTTGTATGTGAACTTTACGTCTTAGAGCATGTGCAAAAGAGGGGAGGTCTTCTCGATGACGTCCCAGGACATCCCGCGTGCTTTCAGTTTGGTTAAAAAGGGGATGGGATCAATCAGCTCAGGCGGAATGCAGCCTGTAGTTGTCAACAGTCCTTCCGCTATCATATCAACAGCCACGACAGGGGGGATACCGGTCTGCCAGATCGTCGCTTGGAACTCCGTTTTGTAAAAGACCTCATCGTGATTGGCGATCGTGTAGACGTAAATATCTTTTCGCTTGTTATCCTTCTTCCCTTTGACAAGAGCTCCTACACTGGAGTATCCGTGTATTTTGCCAGCGAGATCAACTGGCTTGGGCATCGAAGTCACAACGACATCGCGAGGGGCGACACGCACGCCCTTTACCTCGATCTCCTCGTCGCTGTCCAGCCCGAGGTAACGCAAGACCTGCAGCGTATTTACAAAGTCAGGGTGAAGCGCGTATTTGAAATCGACATACTTGCAGCCTTTTGCACGACCGATGGTTTCACCGAGCGTGGTCGGTTCCTCATGCTCTACGTGATAGCAGTCCAGCCACCCGATCGGCTCCGGGAATTCAAACTCTTCCTTGTTGGCAAATGGTGTAGGCAAATACTGCTCGCCTTTTCCTGCCGTCCAATAGTTCGGCTTGGCCAGACATTCCTGGATCGCCGTCTGCGGACTGAAATAGGAGCAAAAGCCGTCATAATCTACTACGGAGTTGTCTCCATCGCGAATGAGGATGGCATCGACCTCATCCAATTGATCTACGGCATAGCGGGCAGCGATATTGGAAAAGCCGGGATCGCAGCCAAGCCCCATGATTCCGAGGATGCCTGCCGCACGAAATTGATCGTTCCATGCCAGTTGCTTGCGCAGCCATTGTGGTCCAGAGGAAGCTGTATCGATGTAATGAGTCTTGGTGTTCAAGCACGCCTTCATGACGTCGAAATTATTTTCTGGCAAACCGATATGAAGCAGCAGGTCGATCTCGTCCAAAATGGCTTGCACACTGGACACATCCCGGGCATCTACTCGTTTGACCAGGATTTCTACATCCGTCTCCCTCCGCAGTTCAGCGGCCAGCTCTTCAGCAGGTCCCGTAGCAATATCTGCCAGAACAAGCTTTTTTACATAGGGTGATTTTATAAGTTCGCACGCACTTACTTGTCCTACTCCGCCTACACCTAAAATTGCGACTCGCATAGAGTCCTCCTCCTAATGGATATCCATCTGCTATCTTCGCATTCGAAACAGCCATTTTTGCAAAAACAGATCAATGGTGGCGGGGCGCACCGAAACCTCCAGGACCGGATCGATGGGTTCACGGGGACGCAGTCGAAGTCTCATGACAAACCTCCTTGGTCAGAAACTAGCGGAGAAAAAGCCTCCTTTCGTACATGTATATGAGGTCCCCCCGACGTCCCATGCGCAAGGAATAACTCAACCAGAGAGGACATGCTACTAGTAGCGGGAAGTGGCTGTCGATTCATCTGGATCCAACAGAAAAAAAGACAAAAATTCGACATTTCTTGACGGGACTACTTGATAACCAGCATGTTTTCTCTAATAATAACGGTGTGAACATGAATCGCAGCTGAGAAAATGATCGAAAGGAGGCGGGATCGTACATGGATTCGATGACCTTTGTGCTGTTTGGTGCTACAGGAGATTTAGCAAAGCGGAAGATTTATCCTGCCTTGTACAATTTGTATCTGGATAAAAAGCTGCCAGCTGTATTTTCTATCGTGGGTGTTGGCAGGAGAGGCTTGTCAGATGAAGAATTTCAATCGAGTGTGGCGGAATCGGTGCGTACCTTCTCGCGGCGCTCTCAGGTGGAAGCGCAGCAGATAAACGCATTTCTCGAAGCCTTTTGCTACTGCTCCGTTGATGTGACGGACCCGAAAGAGTTTCTGCCACTGCAGGAGCGGGTGAAGGAAAGAGAAGCCGCTTTGGACCTACCGGAAAATCGGATGTTTTACTTGTCTGTGGCGCCGGAGTTTTTCGAGGTGATCGCGTCGAACATCAGGGCATCTGGACTGGGAACGACGAAAGGCTGGAAGCGCCTGATTATCGAAAAACCATTTGGGCACGATCTTGCATCCGCCAGACAGCTGAACGAAAAGCTGGGTGCCTCCTTTGAGGAAGAAGAAATTTATCGGATCGACCATTATTTGGGCAAGCCGATGGTACAAAATCTCGAAGCGTTGGAATTTGCCAATCCAGTATTCCAAGCTTTGTGGAACAACCAATATATCGCCAATGTGCAAATTACCGCAGGAGAAACCGTCGGTGTAGAAGAACGGGCTGGGTATTATGACCATACGGGTGCCCTGTTGGATATGGTGCAAAATCACATGCTGCAAATGCTGATGATGACAGCTATGCACCTGCCAAAACGCATAACGGCAAAGGAGATTCGTGGAGAAAAACGAAAAGTAATGGAAGCGGTACGCCCTTTGCGAAAAGAAGAGGTCAGCCAGCATGTGGTTCGCGGACAATACGGAGCAGGAGAGCTGCACGGCAAGCCGGTAGTCGGTTATGTGGACGAGCCTGGAGTCAGCGAGGCATCCAAGACCGATACTTTTGTAGCCGCGCGCGTCTGGATTGACGATCCCTTTTGGCAGGGGGTGCCATTTTACATCCGTACAGGCAAGCGGATGAAGGAAAAATCGACGAGAATCGTCATCGAGTTTAAAAACCCGTTGGAGAAGCTGTACCGCCATCGGCAGGAGAAGCCCGCACCGAACTTACTGATTATCAGCGTGAATCCGGACGAGGGCATTGCTTTGCAGGTCAATAGTAAGAATCCAACCAATAGCGGCAAAATAGAGCCGGTCACCGTAGACTTTTCTGCAGGCACCAAGGATGTGCCGGAAGCCTACGAGCTGCTCTTGTTTGATGCGCTGAGAGGGGATTCGACGTACTTCGCGCACTGGAAAGAGGTCGAGCTGTCCTGGATGTGGGTAGAACCGATTATGGCTGCCTTCCGTGAAGACCTTGTTCCGCTGCACGTGTACCCTGCGGGGATGTACGGACCTGATGCTTCAGCCGAGCTGCTTTTGGCAGACGGATTTCAATGGTGGCTGGACAAAGCCCCGGAGAGGGAACCGATCACGAGCCATTCGTAGGCAATCGCCTGCGCCTGGCGAAAAAAGGAGCGATCTGCGATGCGTTTTGGCGTCATAGGTACCAACTGGATCACCGAGGAGTTCATTCGTTCTGGGAAGGAAGTGGAAGGTTTTTCTCTCACCGCTGTGTACTCTCGCACAGAAGAGCGGGCAAAGGAGTTCGCCGAAATGATGGGCGCTCCCCATCGTTTTACGGATATCAGGGCGATGGCCGAAAGCAAGGAGATCGATGCGGTCTACATCGCCAGCCCAAATTCCTTTCATGCGAGACAAGCGATCCTGTGTATGGAGCATGGACTTCACGTGCTGTGTGAAAAGCCGTTTGCATCAAACGCAAAAGAGGTTAGTGCGATGCTGGCGGCTGCCGAACAAAACGGGGTTCTCCTCATGGAAGCAGTCAAACCGACGTTTGCCCCCAACTTCCGCGCGATCCAGGAGAATCTTCCTAAGCTCGGGAAAATTCGGCGCTATTTCGCAGCGAATTGCCAATACTCCTCGCGCTATGATGCCTTCAAGTCAGGTACCGTGCTCAACGCATTTGACCCTGCCTTTTCAAACGGGGCACTGATGGATATCGGGGTCTACTGTCTGTATCCGCTCGTTGTCCTGTTTGGAAAGCCCGACTCGGTAAAAGCGGAAGCGGTCATGCTCGAATCCGGCGTAGATGGTGAAGGAAGCATCCTCATGAAGTACGAAGATAAAGAGGCTGTGGTCATTTACTCCAAAATTACAGACTCCTATCTGCCAACCGAAATTCAAGGGGAGCTGGCTACGATGGTCATCGACAAAATCAATCACCTGAAAAAGATTGAGATCCGCTACAGGGATGGCAGAGTCGAAGATATCACCCAGGAGCAAACGCCCAAGCTGATGCATTATGAAATCCGAGAGTTCATGGAGCTTGCCAAGCGTGGCGAACGGCAATCCGCGACGAATTCCCATGCAAGCTCGCTGTACACGATGGAAATCATGGACGAAGCGAGAAGACAAATCGGTCTCGTTTATCCGCCAGACCTGCCCGGTGCTGAAGACTAGCACCAAGCTTTTGGAGGTGTCTGTTTGAATTTTCAGATTCGTACGTAGCTTTGGTCCAACCATACTTTGATTTGGAGGATGACATGCATGAAAATGTACGATGTAACGGGTGCTGTTTATGAAGGGATGACGGTCTACAAAAACAAGCCGGAGAAGCAGCCCAGAATCAACCCGGTGACCAATGGATATGTGACCGAATCAAGGATTGAGCTGGATGTACATACAGGAACTCATGTAGATGCTCCTCTGCACATGGTGACGGATGGGGCTACGTTTGAATCTATTTCATTGGAAAAGCTGGTAGGAACCTGCAAAGTACTGGATCTCACCCATGTGCAGGACAGAATCGGACGCGCCGATCTGGAGGCATTTGAGATTGGGGCCGGAGATTTTCTGTTGTTCAAAACGAGAAATTCCTGGGAAGAAGCCTTTGATTTCGAGTTTGTCTTTTTGGCAAAGGATGGAGCGGAATATTTGGCGAATCTCGGTGTGCGAGGCGTAGGGACGGACGCACTGGGGATCGAGCGAAGCCAAGAAGGGCATCCGACCCACAAAACACTGTTTGCCAGCGAGATCATTATCATCGAAGGCTTGCGCTTGAAGGAAGTGCCGCAAGGGGAGTATTTGATGGTTGCGGCTCCGCTCAAGCTAATGGGTACAGACGCCGCACCAGCACGGGTCTTGTTGCTGGATGGGGTCACGATTTCTTAAGGGATAGTCAGCAAGGAGCGTTGGTTGTTTATTTTCGTCCAAAGAAAGAGGGGTAAGAAACATGATCACACGTCCAATGCAAGACGAATACATCGCCTACTACGGCAGGTATATCGATCTCGTGCCAGATGGCGACCTGGTTCAGCTGCTAGCTGCTCACATACAGGAAACGACCAAACAGTATTCGGCACTCACCAAGGAACAGGAGGAGCATCGCTACGCTCCAGGGAAATGGTCAGTAAAAGAAGTGCTGGGACATCTCATCGATACCGAACGAATCATGAGCTATCGACTGCTCCGATTTGCCAGAGCAGATGAAACAGGGCTGGCAGGCTACGACGATGAAGCGTATGTGGCACAGGGCTCGTTTTCATCCCGCTCAGTGAGCGATCTGTTAGAGGAATACCAAGCCGTTCGCCTGGCTACGATTGCCTTGCTTAAAGGCTTGCCGGAAGAGTCCTGGATGCGGAAGGGAACGGCCAATAACAGCGTGATTTCTGTGAGAGCGTTGGCGTTTATCATCGCGGGTCACGAGCTGCATCACCGCAGCATTCTGGTGGAAAGATACGGGGTATAGGCTGTAAGCGGCAATTTTTTAAAGTCAGTGGAATAGCGTGAATTTTTTGTTGACGGATGGGGTGGAATTTCTTAGAATAGTCCTCAATAGCATAAAACGTTCTTATCCAGAGAGGTGGAGGGTCTGGCCCTATGAAGCCCGGCAACCGTCATGCAACAGATGACAAGGTGCCAATTCCTGCGAGACGATGGTCTCGATAGATAAGAAGCGGGTCATTCGTATACGATATTACGAACCTTCTTCTTATCGAGGAAGGTTTTTTATTTTTTGAACTACATAGGATGTTTTCTTATCCAGAGAGGTGGAGGGACTGGCCCTATGAAGCCCGGCAACCGTCATGCAGCAGATGACAAGGTGCCAATTCCTGCAGGATGTCTACGTCCTGCGAGATAAGAAGAAGGGATCGACCAACCAACCTTCTTCTTAACCGAAGAAGGTTTTTTCTTGTTCGGCACTACTACAGATGGGGTGAATGAGATGAGTACAGGGGTCGTAAGAGTAGGGTTGTTGGGTTTGGGAACAGTTGGGGGCGGTGTCATTAAAACCATTCGTTCGCAGCAGGAAAAGCTGGCGTCTCGTCTGGGGAAACGAATCGAGATCGTCAAAGCGCTGGTGCGTGACTCGGAAAAGGAGAGAGCCGTACATTTGGATCGCTCCGTTTTGACCACGGATTTTGAAGACGTGTTGAAAAGCGATGTCGATATTGTCGTTGAAGTCATGGGCGGTGTCGAGCCTACGTACGATTATGTGCGTGCGCTGATCGAGAAAGGCTGTCATGTCGTCACAGCCAATAAAGAGCTGCTCGCAAAACGAGGAACAGAGCTGGTGGACTTGGCGAACAGGCACCAGGTGCATCTGGCCTATGAAGCGAGCGTAGCAGGGGGAATCCCGATTCTGGGGGTCTTGCGCCAATTCCTGCGCACCAATGACATTAGCGGCGTTCGCGGCATCCTCAATGGAACGACCAACTTCATTCTGACAAAAATGGAGCAAGAGCAGCTCTCGTATCAAGAGGTATTGAAGCAGGCTCAGGAGCTCGGCTATGCCGAAGCAGACCCGCGCTCAGATGTGGAGGGCTTCGATGCGATGTACAAATTGTACATCCTCGCGCAATTGGTATATGGCGAATCACTCCCACTGGCAGAAGTAAACCGCAAAGGGATAGCGGATTTGACGGCTGGGCAGATCCGCATCGCAGGTGAGCTCGGCTACCGGATCAAGCTGATCGCGCAAGCAGAGCAAACAGGAGAAGGCATCCGTCTTTCCGTGGAGCCAACCATGCTGCCACTCAGTCATCCTTTGGCACAAATTCAGGACGCGTTTAACGCCGTTCAGCTGTCTGGAAATATTGTCGGGGATCTGCTGTTTACGGGGAGAGGAGCAGGCGAGCTGCCGACAGCGAGTGCAGTCGTGGAAGATTTAGCGTATTTGCTGACCCAGCCATTTACCCCGCATCCTGTATGGAAGGAAAGAGAAGGGGGCGCGGAAACGACGCAAGAGACGGAAGCGAAGTCCTTTTGCTATGTGGAAGGGACTGGACCTGCAGCTACTCCAGATCGGGTTCTTCACTTCTTGCGCTTGGCAGGTGTGGAAGTGCACAAGCTGAAAGTTCAGTTCGACTTGGGGGGAGTCCTGCGCGCTGGCTTGATTACGACGGGCTTCACGGATGAGCATTCCGACCTCCTGCGGTCCGACTTTGGGTTACAGGTGCGATGTTTCCCATTGCTTGGCTCAGTGGAGTAAGATTGCTTCGCCTCATGCAAAAAAAGGCTGTGGAGAAAGCCTCCACAGCCTTTGTCGACTGATTCAAAACCTTATCGCTTGGAACGGATGTATTCCGAAAGCTTCTGCAAGCCCTCACGCAGCATTTCTGTCTCGCAAGCGTAACCGATTCGCAGATAGCCTTCCATATCGAAGCAAATACCGGGAGTCAGGAAGGCGCCTGTTTCCTTCAACAATCCTTCGCAGAAATCGACGGAGGAAATCGGCAAATCATATTTGAGCATCGCGGTGGTACCAGCGCGTGGCTTGACGTACGTAATGGCAGGCTCATTTGCTACCCATTCATCCAAGATTGCCAGATTGTCTTTAATGATTTTTCGATTGCGGGTTAAAATCCGGTCGTAGTTTTTCATGGCATGGACAGCCAAAAGATCATCCAGCATGCCTACGCTGATCGTGGTGTAATCCCGATGCTTGATGCACTCCTCAATTACGTCTTTCGGAGCTGCGATCCAGCCGAGACGCAGTCCTGCCAAGGAAAGAACCTTTGACATGCTGGAAGTGCTGATTCCTTTTTCGTACAGGTCAGCGACAGAAGGGACGACGAGATCATCATCCTGCAGCAGATTGCGGTAGACCTCGTCGCACAGTAGGTAAGCGCCGCAGGAGCGGGCGATTTCCACGATTTGCTCCAAGGTATCTCGCTCCATGAGTGATCCGCTTGGGTTGTTCGGGTTGTTGATGCAGATGAGCTTCGTATTTTCCCGCACGAGCGAGCGCAATTCATCGAGATCCGGCAGGAAGCCGTTTTCTTCCTTCAAATGCAGCAAATCGACGGTGGCACCGAACGATTTTGGTACGTCATAGATTTGCTGATAGGTCGGATGGACGGAAATCACATGGTCGCCAGGCTTTACGAGCGAGTAAAAGACCAGGAAGTTGGCAGCGATCCCGCCATTCATGACGAGCACTTGCTGCGCTTCAACCGTCGTGTACAGCTGGGAAACCAGTGTGCGGAATTCCGGCGAGCCTTCAATATGTCCATACGTCAGTTTTTTAGAAGCGAGGGAACGGAAAAAGTCTTCTGGATTTGTACCGTCCATCGAAATGAGCTCCTCAACCGTCAAGGAATCGACGCAAGTCTCTGCGATATTGTACGTCGCGCTCATCTCGTATTTGTTCATCCAATCCTCTACTGCAAAAAGCTTGATATCCACAATCTTTCCTCCTTTATCTCATTTACGTGATTAAAGCTGTGCAACCGTTCCGATGCCTTGCTCCTCCGCTTTTTTGAGGACGTAATCCGCTGTGATCAAATCCTGCAAGGAAATGCCCGTGCTGTCGTAAATAGTGATATCTTGATCGGACAAGCGGCCAGGTGTCTTGCCGAGGATGACGCTGCCGATTTCCGAGATGATGTCGTTTTGGGTGATGAGCCCTTTTTGGACAGCGACTTTGGTTTCGCCGACGTTGATGGCTTGTGTCACGTCATCTACGAAAACGCGAGCGGATGAAAAGAGATTCTCATCGATTTCCTGTTTTCCTGCCATATCTGCGCCAACGCAGGAGAAATGTGTGCCAGGCTTGACCCATTCCTTCATGATGATCGGCTTGTGGGAAGGAGTAGCGGTGATGATGATGTCCGCTTCCTCTGTGGCTGCACGGATGTTGTCGGTTGCGACGTACTCGATGTCGATGCGGTCCAGCAGCGTCTGATAAAGTTCCTGATCATTCTGATAAGGTGGGAGGAACATAGTTTTCAGCTTGTCTTTTGCCGTCGCACAAAAGGCTGCTGCTCTCTCATAGGAGTTTGCATTGTATACCGTCACTTTTTTGATGTGCTTCATCGTGAGAAGGGTAGCCATGATTTCATATGGAGCCAGATGTCCGCTGCCTACCAGCAGCAAGTTCTCGGATTCTGGTCTTGCGAAATACTTGGCACCGATTCCGCCGGCCGCACCTGTACGCATCAAGGTTACGGGCTCGCCGCTCATCATGCCTTTCGGAACGCCGGTATCGCTGTCGAGAACCATGACAAAACCGACGAGTGCGGGCAGCTCTTTGGATGGGTTATCTCCGAACCAGGAGACCAGCTTCAGTCCGAATATATGAGCTCCCTTTAGATGACCGGATTTGATATCCATGTCCGCTTTGCCTGGAGCAAATTCGTGGAATACCATTGGGAACAGTGATGCTTCTTTTTGCTCCTTGAGCGTGTAGGCTCGCTCAACCAGCTCGATGACGTTTTTCATGTCCAGCAGCTTTCTCACGCTTGCTTCATCGATTACTCGAAATGGAAACATGATAGATCCCCCTCTCCCTCTCTTGACTCTTTGGATGATATGGCTTTGACTTTAGCATAGAATAAAATAATAATGAAATTAGTGTATTCAATAGTAACCATAGGAATCTCAGAGAGACCTTCTAAGCTTGGGGGGAGCAGGATGGAGCTTCGCACGTTAAAAACATTTCAGGTAGTAGCAGACCAGCTTAACTTAACCAAAGCTGCCGAAATGCTCGGCTATACACAACCGACGATTACACTGCAAATCCAGACGCTGGAAAAAGAGATTGGACATCCGCTGTTCAATCGGGTCGGGAAAAAAACGTTTCTGACACCGGCCGGGAAGATGATGAAAGAGCATGTCGACAAGCTGTTCGCCGTCGTCTCCCAAATGGATAAAGCGATAAAAATGCTGGACGGGCCTTACGGAACACTGGTAGTGGCGGCACCGGAATACTACTGGACCCATTATCTCAGCCAGTTGATCCGTTCTTATATCCATCATCATCCGCAGGTCAAGCTAAAGCTCGTTTCGTGCAACAGTGCGGATGCCGTAAACATGATCACTTCCAATGAGGCAGACATCGGCATCATCGCAGGGGTGAGCGGCAAGCCGGAAGTGGAGAGCAAACTTTTGGAACAGGAAAAGCTGCTGGTCGTCACATCCAGAGAAATCTATGAAAAGCATGACCGAAGCTACATCATGGAGCATTTCCCTTTTATCTATAAAGAGAGCTACAATCTCGAGGGTCTCCATAGCCAGTCGATCACGGAGCTAGACTATCATCCGGCAGCTGCGATCGAAAGCAGCAGCGAGGAAGCCATCAAAATAGCGGTCTTGAATCATACGGGTGTCGCGTTAATCAGTGCAAATCTCATTCGCGAGGAGCTGGCATCCGGGTTGCTCGTTCCTTTGCACCAGCTCGAGCAGCGTCTGGATACCCATCTTATTTTTTTGAAGGATCGATCCGAGGAGACGACGATTCGGTCGTTCGCGGAGCTGGTGATAGAAGGCTGGCCGGAAGCGACAGGTCGATAGAAAATAAAAAGGCAGGATAGGGTGAGGCGGATCCTCTGCGGAGGCGATCGGCCTTTTCGGCGTGCCGACAAGAGCTCTTGAGCCGATAGAATTGAATCTCTCAATGGTTACCATAGGCATTCCTTATTAGATGGTTCTAGGAGAGTATGCTACCATTTGGAGACAGAAAATTTAGATAAGAAGGAGGTCGAACTGCTCGATGGCACAACCGAATGTTTCAGCCCCTACACCATTGAACAAGAAGCCAAGGGAAATGAATGTTTTCGTGCTGTTGTTGATCGTACTGGTCATCGCATCTCTTGCGACGTATGTTCTGCCAGCTGGCGAATATACGCGGACCGAGGTGAATGGCCGCAGCATTGTCGTACCGGACACCTACAAAGGAATCGAATCGTCTCCCGTGAGTCTGATGGGCGTGATCGGTTCGATTCACACAGGAATGGTAGAAGCTTCGTCCATTATCTTTTTCGTCCTTATTATTGGTGGTACTTTTGGTATTTTAACAGCGACAGGCACGATTGAAGCACTCATTTCTACGCTTTCTCGCAAGCTGGCGAATCAGGAAAAATGGCTGATCCCGATCATGATGCTTTTCTTTGCTATGGGTGGAGCTTTGATGGGGATGGCAGAGGAAACGCTCGCTTATCTGGGGATCATGATTCCCCTCGCGATTGCCCTGGGCTTTGATGTCATTACTGGGACCGCGATCGTGCTGGTAGGGGCGTCCATCGGGTTTACCACGGCGGTCATGAATCCATTTACCGTGGGGATTGCGCAGAGCATTGCCGAGCTGCCGCCATTTTCGGGGATGGGCTACCGAATCATCCTGTTCGTGATTATGTACGCGGTATCGGTCTATTTTGTCTACCGTTATGCGATGAAAGTGAAGCGCGACCGCGGCTACGGTTTTTTCGCAGAGGGGAAATACGATAACCTCGAGTCTAAGGATGTGAAGCTGGAGACGAGACACAAAATCGTGTTGACCTGCTTCCTGCTCAACTTTGCCTTGCTGGCTTACGGGGTCGTTAAATACGAATGGTTTATCACGGAGATTGCAGGTCTTTTTACCGTATTGGGCATTATTATCGCGATCGTCGGCAGGCTGTCTGCAGGGGAAACGGTCAATGCGTTCATGAAAGGGGCAGCAGGTCTGATCTCAGGCGCCCTGATTATTGGTGTGGCGCGTGCGATCGTCGTGATTTTGACGGACGGGCATGTGATCGATACGATTCTGTTCCACGCAGCATCGGCGATTCACCACTTGCCTCCTGCACTGAGCGTAGTGGGTATGTACTTGCTGCAAGCCATCATCCACTTGATCGTTCCATCTGGCAGTGGACAAGCAGCGCTGACGATGCCGATCATGGCGCCTCTGGCCGACCTGGTAGGAGTGACTCGACAAACTGCCGTACTCAGCTTTTCGATGGCGGACGGGATCGGCAACATTATCTTCCCGACATCAGGCTATTTCATGGCAGGTCTGGCGATTGCCGGTATTCCATGGGCACGTTGGGCGAAATGGATCATGCCTCTGATTTTGACGCAGTACGCCATCGGTTTGGTAGCCGTTATCGTGGCACAGCTCATTGGATACGGACCGTTTTAAAGGAGGGCACCGTTCATGCAAGCATTGGTTTCTACGGCACTTGGCGAATGGGCCGTACAGCATCGTCGACATTTGCATCAGTATCCAGAGCTGTCAGGGGAAGAGCATCTGACCCATGCCTATATCAAGAGACATCTGGAAGAGCTGGGTATTCCCATTTTGGACTTTGCCGCACCGAGTGTCGTAGGGCTGGTGCGAGGGACGGAAGGAAGCAAAACCATTGCACTGCGCGCCGACATCGATGCGCTGCCTGTGATGGAGGAAGGACAGAAAGTCTATCAATCGAAAGTTCCAGGGGTGTCACACGCCTGCGGACATGATGGACATACAGCTGTCTTGCTGGCAGTCGCGAAATGGCTCGCGGAAAACAGGAGTGACGTGAAAGCGAACGTCCTGTTGATTTTTCAATCCTCGGAAGAGCGCGATCCAAGCGGGGCGACCGCTTTAATCAATCAAGGCGTACTCGAAGGCGTCGATGCGATTTTCGGAATTCACCTCTGGCAGCCGTTGGAAAAAGGAAAGATCGGTGTCTGCCACGGATCGATGATGGGGGCTTGCGATGAGTTCACGATCACGATCGAAGGAAAAGGGGGACATGGTGCCATGCCGCATGATGCCGTCGACCCCATCTTCATCGCGGGTCAAATCGTCAGTGGATTGCAATCCGTCGTCAGCAGAGCGATCAGTCCTTTGCAGCCAGCGGTCCTGACAGTCGGCAAGGTCGAAGCTGGCAGTACGTACAACATCATTCCCAACGAGGCTGTCATGCTGGGTACGACGCGCAGCCTAACCCAAGAGACCAGACAGCGAATCTTTAGGCAAATGCAAAGCATCGTGGAAGGTGTCTCTGCGAGCTTTGGCGCGGTGGGCACAATCGAGTACAGCTGGGGACCGCCTCCCTTGGTCAATGACCGGGTGCAAAGTCGCTATGTAGAGCGAGTCGTCCTTGAGGCATTTGGTGAATCCTTCTACGCGGCTGACATGGAGCCGACGATGGCTGCCGAAGACTTTGCCTATTATTTGGAGCATTGTCCAGGATCGTTTGTCTTTGTGGGCATGGGCGGGGAGAGAAGTGCATATCCTCACCATCATCCACGCTTTGATATCGACGAAGATGCGATTCCGACCGCAATCGAGCTGTTTATCCAGCTTGTCCGTCGCTTTTCCTGAAAATTGGGTCAGGGATCGGCACGGTGCACAGCTTCACGGACAGAATAGAAAAAAGCTTCAGGAGGTACGAAAGAATGTTGAATGTTTCCATGCTAAGTGTATTGCAAGCAAAAAAACGTATCGAGCACGAAATCGTAAAGACGCCGCTGATCAAATCAGATGCGCTTTCCTTGCATGTGGGTTCTGAAGTATGGCTCAAGCTGGAGAACCTGCAGAAGACGGGTTCGTTCAAGCTGCGCGGCGCTTTGAACAAAATCTCTTCTTTATCCAAAGAGGAACTGGGACGAGGGGTCATCACGGCATCGGCAGGAAATCACGCACAGGGCGTGGCGTACGCTGCTTCGCTCACAGGGGTATCAGCCCTGATCGTCGTACCAAAGACGGCTCCGGAAACGAAGCGGGCTGGCATTCAGCGCTACGGGGCTGAATTGGTGGTGCATGGCGACAATTACGATGAAGCAGAGGCGTATGCGTATCGGCTCGCAGAGGAAACGGGGCGGACCTTTGTCCATGCGTTCGAGGATAACGAGATCATCTCAGGACAAGGGACAGTCGCACTGGAAGCGCTGCTCGAGCAGCCTGATTTTGATGCGATCGTGGTGCCAGCAGGTGGGGGAGGACTGATTTGCGGAATCGCCGTCGCTGCCAAGGCGCTCAATCCAGCCATCGAAGTGATCGGGATTCAGACGCACGCGTCGCCACCTTGGTACTATTCGTTCAAGGAGCGCAGACTGGCTGATGTGACGTACAGCGACTCGCTTGCTGACGGCTTGCATGGAGGGATTTCCCAAGGCAATCTGGATCTGGCGCTTACCATTGTCGACCAATTTGTGCTGGTCGAGGAAGAGCAAGTTGCCCATGCGATGTACTGGCTGGCGAAAGAGCATCACTACATGGTGGAAGGATCCGGTGCAGTCGGCGTTGCCGCTTTGTTGCACGGGCATTTGCCCTATTTGAAAGGCAAAAAAGTATTGAACATCGTCAGCGGCAGCAATGTAGATGCAGCCAAGCTGGGTAAGATTATCAACAGCTATACCTAAGCGCAAGTTTATTTCTGATGGGGCTTTGACTCTCCGTTTTGCTGGTTGCCTGGGAAGACGACCTTTTCCCATTTCGTCAGGAAATACCCGGAGACAGCAAAGATCCCAAATGCGCCCAGGGCGATGAGCAATCCTGTCATAGCAGTCCCTCCTTTCGCATGCTTCTCTAGGTATTACGTGACGCGGAAGAAAAAGTTTCATTCCAAACGACCATTTGGGTGAATCGTAACGGAATTGGACAGCGATTGGATCCGCTCCAGCAAAAGCCTGCCGTCTGCCTCATTCATCGGGACAGCCTGACCTAGCTTTGCGTGGTAGGGCAGCATCGTCAGTTCACAGCTGCCTTGCTTGGTACACTCGGCTTGAAGCACCATGCTCTCCCATGTCTTGGGCTCGGAAGCTCGTGTGAAAATAAAATTGCCCAAGCTGTATGCTATCCATTTGTCCTGGTATTTTTCAAAGCCTTGCAAAACATGTGGATGTCCTCCGATCACCAGATCTGCTCCTGCATCGATGAATGTGCGGGCAAGAGTCGTTTGGTGCTCGATCGGGTCATCCACTTTTTCTTTTCCCCAATGGGCGATAACGATGACCACATCTGCTTTTGCTTGTGCCTCCTGGATCGCTTGGACGGCGAGGGCAGGGTCGTAGGTGGCGGCTAGCCCCGGCTTGTTTTTTCCGGCGTACCAGCTGTATTCGGGAATGACTCGACTAAAGCCGAGCAGGGCCACGCGAATCCCGTTTTTTTCGATGTACACAGGAGCATAGGCCCGGGCATCATCTTTTCCCGCACCTACGTAATCAATCTGATGGCTTTCGAGTGCAGCCAGCGTGTCGAGCAACCCTTCTGTTCCTTGATCGAGCGTATGATTGTTGGCCAGATTGACGGCATCAATCCCCGCCTGCTTCATGGCTGGCACCGCGAGCGGAGAGGATTTGTACACGAAGGCTTTATTGTCAGAGGGAGTCCCTCGTTCGGTGATTGGTGTCTCCAGATTCACGACCGTGTAGTCATCCGCGAGAAATAGAGGAGACACGTGCGAAAAAGCATAGTCATACCCTTTTTCCTGCAAAGTTTTCTCGACGTTCCCTGACATCATGACATCGCCCGCAAAGCTAAGTGAAATCGTGGGCTCTTTTTCAGGAACTGCTTCGCTTCCTTGGTGGGATGGAGGAGCTGGTTGTGCAGATCCTTCCTGTCCCGTGCTAGAAATCCGTTCATACAAGACGTACCCACCAACCGCGAGAATGGCGAACAAACTGAAAAGCAGTGTTCGCTGCCCGGCCTGGCGCCACTTGGTGATCGTTTTTCTGCGTCTTGTTACGGTTCGACTCGTTCGGCTCATGATTCCTCCTGACGAATAAGACATCGTTTGTCGAAACATTCGTCCATTATACCATGCTCCCTCCTGTCTTTCCTTTTCATGGGAGAAGAAGTACAATGAACAAAATGTTTTTCAGGAGAGGACAGAGGTGAGAGCGCGTGGATTTAGCTTTGGATCACATCGTTCATTTTGTGCATCGCGCCCCTGCAAAGGCAGCAGAACAATTTCGGGCAAAAGGGTACCATGCCGTAGCGGGAGGCAGGCATGCAATGTGGGGCACGTGGAATAGCTTGAGCTACTTTGGGCTGACGTATGTGGAGTTTTTGGCTGTCGAGCGGGAAGACTTGGCGAGGGAGTCCGAGAATCCGCTGATTCGGCAGCTGGTAGCTGATCAGAAGCAGGGAGAGGGGCTTGGGCAGATCGCGCTTCGCACACGGCAAATGGATGAATGGGCGAACCGGCTGCGTCAAGCAGGATTGATAGTCACAGGACCTGTGGCAGGAAGCCGAATGCGGGAAGATGGTTCTACGATTCGCTGGAGAATGCTGTTCCTCGACGATCCCGATAGCGCTCTGCAGCCTCCGTTTCTCATCGAGTGGGGAGAGTCGGATGAGGAACGGGTGAAAGACTTGACGAGTCGAGGGGTCATTGCCCCGCATGCCAACGGAGCCAAGTCGATCCAGTCCGTTTGCTATGCGGTATCTGATCTGGAGGAAGCAGTGCGCAGGTGGCAGCTTTGGTTTGGCTGGGAGGGCAGCGAGGTTGTTACAGATGAGCAGCTGGGAGCAAAATGTCGGCAGCTGCCGGTACCCGGAGGCTCGATACTACTATGTCAGCCAGTCGGATCTGGGCTGGCGAGCAAGGCTCTGCAAACCAGAGGGGAGCGGCCATTTGCCTTGAAGGTATGCACAGAGAACAGGGAAGCCCAAGATGTCGTACTTGGCGGAATGTACACGCTTCTTCCATGCTAAGCAAGTAGTCAAGGCGAGTATGGATCAGGTTCGTCTATTCGGGACGAGCATGGTTCATACCCGCCTTTATTTGCATTCATTTGCGTTTGTATAAAAAGTATTGGAGAATGTGCATTGTCGTACAGAGGATTTCGGCCTATGATCATTTTATAGAAATTATTGAGAATGAGAATCATTTATGTGATCTAGCAGAAATCATTAGGTACAGGAGAGGGTAAGATCATGGTCCGAAATGTTCAAAAAAGAGCGTGGAAAGGTCTAGCAGCAGCTATGGTAGCGATGCTGGCATTGACTGGCTGCGGAGGAGCGGCACAACAAGCACAGACGACAGAGCAGCCGCAGGCCCAACAACAGCCGCAGCAAACCCAAGAGAGTAGCGCTGCCCAAACGCGAGTCGTGAAGGACGCTTATGGAGATGTAGAGATCCCGGTTCATCCCCAGCGAGTCGCTGCAATATATCAGGAAGATTTCTTGAAAGCACTGGGCGTGACGCCGATTGTCCAATGGTATCATCCTGCATGGGGGAAGCAAGATTATTTGAATCTGGATGTTCCCCTGTTTGATATCACCGGCAGTATGGAAGTGCTCCTGCAGGCAAGCCCGGATCTGATCATCGTAGACGGGGGAGCAGATGCAGAGAAATACGAGCAGTACAGCAAAGTAGCGCCAACGTACAAGCTGCCAGACGAGCTTCGCAATGATACGATGGGCAGGCTGAAAACTATCGCTGACCTGCTGGGCATACCGGAGAAAGCAGCCGCGGTAGAAAAAGAATACGAGGAGAAAATGGCTGACGCAAAAGCAAAGCTGGAAAAAGCGATTGGCGGCCAGTCAGTAGCAGTCGTGCGTTTGAATGTAGGGGAGAAGCCGACTTTGGCCCTTTTTGGAGAGGGCAACGCGTACACAGGAATCCTATACAAAGAGCTGGGGTTGAAAGCGCCCGAGGAAGTGAAAAACCAGGATACACATGTGGTGCTTTCAGAAGAAGCGATCCCTACGCTTCGTGCTGACCACATCATTCTCTTTCCATCCAATGGAGGCTGGACTACTGAGGAAAACAAAAAAGCGATTGAAATGCTGAATACGCCACTCTGGCAGTCTGTTGCAGCCGTTAAAAACGGTCATGTCTATAAAGTAGATCGTACGCATTGGCAGTCCGGTTCTGTTATTGCGAACATGATGAAAGCGGATGATCTGGTAAACCTGTTTGTCAAATAAAAAAAGAGGAGAAAGCCACACAACACATGGTTGATAGGCTTTCTTTTTTTTATTATAATATTGATAATCATTCTCATTTTTGGAGTTGAAAGAATTGCATGCTCACACAGTGACTACCAGAATGACTGCTGATTCCATTTGTTTGCTGGCAGGGGTAGAGAAGGAAACCTTGCCTCCAGAAAGCTCACGTGATTATTTCGAGTCCGGTACCTATGCTTTGCTGGTGGGAATGGAAGGAGCCGCACAGCTTCAACTCAATGGCGAGCGTTATCGACTGGGAAAAGAGAGCTGCTGGATTTTGGAGCCTCACCAACAGCTGAGCATCCTCACAGACGAAAAAGCGTTCGGATACTATCGATTGACATTTCGGATGGTGGAGCTTCCCGATTCTGAAGGAGCAGGCATTCAGGAGGAGGGGGCTCCCGTCTGTGTAGTGGGGGAACTCGTCTGTACACCGTTTTCCCGTTTGGTGGAAGGAATAGAGGAAATCTATCACCATTGCGAGGAGACGGATCGACGGCAGCGCTATTACAACCGCGTTCGCTTTGAACAGCTGCTGTGCCATTTGTTTGCGCAAAACGCAAGGAACCAGCAGTTTGATCCGCAGAAAGCGGTGGAGCAATCCATTGCCTACGTGGAAGCGCATTACCAGGAGCAGATGACTGTCGATCAGCTGGCGGCTGATGCTCACGTTCCCCGCTGGCGATACACGCAGCTTTTCAAGGAAATGACGGGCCAGCTTCCTCTGGACTACATCAACCAGCTGCGTATTTCACGGGCAAAACAGCTCCTTTTGGTTACAGGTGACCGGATTCAGGAAATCGCACAGAGCGTCGGTTTCAACAACGAATACTACTTCAATCGGCGTTTCAAGCAGACAGTGGGGGTAGCTCCAGGAAAGTACCGCAATGTTCATAGAGAAGATTTGCGTGTCGTTTCTATCTTTATGGAAGATTATTTGATGGCGCTGGAAATCAAGCCGATCGTCCAATGGTCGCATACTTACTGGGGGAAGCAGGACTATCTCGGCTTGCACGATGTTCCGGCCTACAATATTTTAACGGATGAGGTCCAAGATCTTTCCTTGCGTCATCCGGATTTTATCATGCTCCGAGAATGTACGGGCTGGCGATCGAATCTATACAAGGAGTGCTCGAAAATTGCCCGTACCTGTGTCATTCACCAGCTGGGACCACAATGGCGTACGACCATGCGAATTCTTGGAGAGAGCCTCGATCGAGAGGCACAGGCGAAGAGTGCAATCGAGCAGTACGATCGGAGGGCAGAAATGGCGCGAGGTCGTCTCGCTCGAAGCATGAGTGGGCAGACGGTAGCCTTTTTGCGTGTGTGTGCCGGGCAGATCAGCGTCGAGAAAAACTATTCGTACGCGGTGCTTTTTGAAGATTTGGGGCTAGTTCCCCACCCGCTAGTCAATCAACTGTCCCAAACGGAAGCGAGGGCGGGCGTTTCCTGGGAGCTGCTCTCCAGGCTGGACGCGGACCACCTCTTTTTCACTTTTGATAAATGGCACAATGCCGGAGAGGGAGCAGAGCGGCTCGAAATCCTGCACCCATCATGGCAGGCCCTTCCCGCGGTCCAAAAAAAACAGGCGTACGAAGTCGACTTCATGACTTGGATGAACCACGGACCTATCACCAACCAGAGAAAACTGGAGGATGTCATGCAAATCCTCGCTTAAACAGCCCGTTTCATCGCATCAATACATACAAACAACAAAGGTGGTACGTATGGCGCAACAAGCACAGCCTCTGAAAGAAGGGGTAAGAAAAGAAGAGATCAAGTTCCATTCCCGCCCTTGGGCAGCTGCAGCCATTTTGTTCGGGGGGATGATCGCGCTTTTCTTCGGGATGGTCCTATCGATCTCATTCGGCGCAGCAGACATTCAGTTCTCGGTTATTTGGGACGCTATTTTTCATTTTAATCCGGATGTGACCCAGCATCAGATCATTCAAGAGGTTCGTTTGCCGCGCTTGCTGGGTGGTGCGATGGTAGGAGCGAGTTTGGCGGTGGCAGGTGCCATCATGCAGGGAATGACACTGAATCCATTGGCGGATTCCAGTATTTTGGGTCTGAATTCAGGGGCAGGCTTTGCATTGGCGCTTTGCTTTGCTTTTTTCCCGGGCCTGCCATTTATGTATTTGATTCTGTACAGCTTTTTGGGAGCAGGTCTCGGTGCGGTGCTGATCTTTGGGATCGGTTCACTGGCAAAGGGAGGTTTGACACCGGTCAGACTCGTCCTTGCAGGTGCGGCGTTAAGTGCCATGCTGTCTGCGCTGAGTGAAGGGATCGCCCTTTACTTCAAGGTTGGTCAAGATATGGCTTTCTGGTATGCGGGTGGTGTAGCTGGGACCAAGTGGTATCAGCTTGAGATCATGTTTCCTTGGATTGTCATCGCGTTGGTTGGTGCAATCGCCATATCGCGCTCCCTGACAATGCTGAGTCTGGGCGATGAGATTGCAAAAGGCCTGGGAATGAAGACCGCTTGGGTAAAGGTAGTGGGAACTTTGCTGGTTCTCATTTTGGCTGGATCGGCTGTTTCGGTTGTCGGTTCCGTTGGTTTTGTCGGACTGATCATCCCTCATGTCACACGTTTTCTGGTTGGGGTGGATTATCGTTGGGTCATTCCGTGCTCGGCTGTATTGGGCAGCTTGCTGGTCGTTTTTGCTGACTTGGCGGCACGGATGGTAAATCCGCCGTTCGAAACGCCGATGGGAGCGCTGATTGCGCTGATCGGAGTTCCGTTTTTCCTCTACCTGGCGCGCAAACAGGGAAGGGGGTTGTAAACGATGCCGCAAACGACAGCGATTACTTCTGCGAGCAAGCGGAAACATGCCATTACTGCCATGATTATTTTGAGCTTTTTGATTCTAGCTGTCTTTATCATCAGCATGAATACGGGCTACATTCGCCTCTCTCCATCAGAATTGCTCTCGACCTTGTTTGGATCAGGCACACAGAAGCAGGAGCTGATATTATTTGAATTCCGGCTGCCGCGCATTGTCATTTCCATCCTGATTGGAGCAGGGCTTGCGCTTTCCGGTTGTGTGATTCAGGGCATTTCCCGCAACCCTTTGGCGGACCCAGGGATTTTAGGGATCAACGCAGGTGCTGGCTTGACCGTCATGCTGTTTATCTCATTTTATCCGTCGACAGCAGCGACACCCGTTTTTCTTTTGCCTGTACTGGCTCTGATCGGGGCGAGCGGGACGGCTGTCCTCATTTATCTTTTGGCGCATAAACGCCACCAGGGCTTGTCTCCAACGCGTGTTGTTCTCACCGGTGTTGCCGTAGCATCTGGAATGAGCGCAGCCACGATCGTTCTCACGCTGCGGCTGAGCCCGGATAAATATCAGTTTGTAGCGACGTGGATGGCAGGCAGCATTTGGGGGGCAAGCTGGAAATTCGTTTTGTCCCTGCTGCCTTGGCTACTTGTTCTGGTCCCGTTTGTCTTTTACAAGGCGAGAGTCATGAATACGCTCAATCTCGGCAAGGAAATGGCTACGGGTCTCGGAGTACCTGTTTCGAAGGAGCAAGTCAAGCTCTTGGCTGCCGCTGTAGGCTTGGCGGCTTCGTGCGTGGCTGTCAGCGGAGGCATTGGGTTTGTAGGTCTGATTGGGCCGCATTTGGCACGTCGCTTGGTTGGTCCTCGCCACGAGGTTTTGTTGCCGGCCGCAGCCCTTTGCGGAGCCTTGCTGGTGATTACGGCAGATACGCTCGGGCGCTGGATCTTACAGCCTTCCGAGATTCCTACGGGGATTGTCGTCGCGATTATCGGTGCTCCGTATTTCTTGTATTTGCTGGCCAAGGCCAAAGATTAATAGAAAAAAGCGAGGGCTCCCTGATGCGGGACCCTCGCTTTTTGTCTTACGTACCAAATGTTTTCTTGGTCAATTGGCGGTACATGTACAGCATCGCGATTCGCCACGGCACCAGCATTCCAAAAGCGAGCAGGAAGAACAGGCCGCCTGTTTGGATGGGCGTAAACGAATCGTTAATCACCAGTTTGATGATCAGGCGGATGATCAGAAGCCCCATCAAAATGATGAAAAACGCTTTAGAGCGCTTCAGATAAACTTCCTGCCCGACGATCTCGAAGCGGGAGGTCATGATCAGAGGAACGGAAAACACGACACCCACGAGAAAGGCCGTAAAGTCGTACATCGGGGGAGTTGCCGCTTCCGGAAAGAAAAACATCGCAAAGCCAGTAGCCATAAAAAAGGGCGGTAAGATGATGCTTTTTGCGGACACGGGCTTTTTCTGCCGGCGCATGCGCAAAAAGATGACCACCGTTGCCATGATGAGAGGCACCAGGATACCCAGTGCCGTCGATGACAGTATTTGCATGGAAGAATCCCTCCAACAATTTTCGAGCTGATACTCATATCATACACTATTGTCGGAATGTAGGTAAAGGATCTGACATGCTTTCCCTTTTTCTAAGTTTTCAAGCTGCTGCTTCGTCATGTGCACGTACATCCAGCTTGTGCTTTTTGCTGTACCAATACGTACCTACTCCGAAGAGAATGGTCAGTGTGCCGATGCAAAGCAAGTAGCCAGATATGCCCATGAGGTCGAGGCCAACGCCGGTGACGCCGAGGGCGATCAGGAAAAAGCTGCGGTCGAGCATGCTTTTAAAGGAAAAGAATCGACCCTGCTGATGCTCGGGCAGCCGCTTTTGAAAGATCGTAGCGGTAACAGGGAAAAAGAATGCGACGACGAAGCCGAATACGGCGAACGAAGCGAGGATCATGACTTTTTGTGAAGCAAAGGACATCCCGTACTGCGAGATTCCGAAAAAGATGAGCATCAAAGTCGAGGATGCCATCAGATTTTTGTTGCCGATCCAACGCTTGGCGAGCAAACCGCCGACGAAAATGCTAAACCCTTCCGCCATGTAGATCCATCCCATGAGCTGCGGTTCATTCTGAAGGGTACTTAGATTCAGAATCATCAGATTGACGCCACCAAGGAACAGAGTGACAAGTCCATTATTGATCAGCCCGACGAAGAGAGCGGGATCTTGACGGGAGATGGTCAGAACCTCGCGAAACTCCACCTTTTCTTTCATACGGCGGGAGGTGATCGGAGGAATGCGCAAAAACAGGGTCACCACAGCCAGGACAGCATACGCGATGATCGAACAGACATAGAGCATGGACAGATCCATCGAAACGACCAGAACACCCCCGATTGCGGTACCCCCGATCCGGGACAGGGTAGAGATGTTCAGATAGATACTGTTTGCTTTCAGAAGCTCGTCTTTAGACAGGATGGCGGGCAGTGACGCTTGCACGGTGGGAAAATAAAAGGCAGCGGAGCACTGCATGACGATGAGGGAGACGATCATCCAGACGAGCGAATCATTCGCGAGCGCTGGAAACATAAAGACCGGGCTGAAACAGCGAATCAGGCTGGCCAGCATCATGATCTTGCCTTTGTCGTACATGTCGATGATCACGCCAGCTTTTGGTGAGAGCAAGATGCTGACGACCAATCCACACATCAGAACCAGGGCCTTTACCGTCTCGGAAGGGATCAAGCTCTGCATGAACTGCAGATTGGCGATGATGGAAATCCACATACCTGCGCCAGCGACTACCTCACCTGTCATTAGCAATAGGAAAGTTCGGTTTCGCCACAACATGAGGGCCTCCATTTAAAAAAATTTTGCCAAACGGGCATCCCACAGTATAGCATTTACGGAATCATTTGTATATTCACGGTGATAAGTGGTATGCAGGCAGCGGGAGAGGGGAAAGCTAAACCGATTACAGACGGCAGGTTGTGATGAACCCGGCATGCGTTTTCTTCCACTCGGGAAAAGGGGGCTAGTCTTTTTGGCGTATAAACGGTCGTTACTGCTACTGATCGGTTACGGATTTACTGCCACCTTGACGATTTTTTACGGATTAGTGGAAAAACAAAGCTTGTTTGTTACTTTTGTCTGCTTTCATTTGGTCGTGTGCCTGTGCATTCCAGTCCTGCATGGCTGGTGGGAGGGCAGTTTGCAAGAAAGCTGGCAATTTGCCTGGGGGCAGATGGAGCACAGGGGCGTTCTTTTCGGAGTGACCAGCGGGGTCGTGCTGATGCTGGGAGCTTGTGTAGGCATCTGGGTGCTGCTGCGAACCGAAGGGCGAACGGAAACCGTACGCCAGGTTTTGGAGCTATGGGGCCTCAACAGTCGCTGGATCTGGTGGTTTTCGCTGTATCTTGTGGTCGTGAATTCTTTATTGGAGGAACTCTTTTGGCGTGGATTTGTCCTGCAGCGCTTCCTGGTCGTCATGTCGAGGGTCGTAGGGATCCTGCTGTCGAGCTTTTTTTATTGTCTGTACCATCTCGTAGTTTCGACGGTCCTGTTCGGTTTCCGGTGGGGATGCTTGATGACTCTGCTGGTTTTTGGGGTTGGGTGCTTCTGGGGGTGGATGAAAGGGAGGTTTCCCTCTGTCTATCCAACCTGGTTCAGCCATTTGCTGGCAGATCTAGGACTTGTCATTCCGGTATTATGGTGGATATTTTGAGTGGCTTGCGAGGGGGATCGGATATGCTTACGAGTCACGAACAAACGCGTCTTCGGAAACGGCTGCTGAGTATACTGCGGCAGAACAGCGAGTATCACCAGCTTTATTATGATACATACGGATATACTCCGGTCGGGGCATTGCTTGGTTACCTGCAAACGCTGAAAGGAATGGAGACGGTGACACGAGCAGCTATCAGAGAGGTCGTGGAAAATGACCCTGCTCGTCAATTGGAGTGGGATCAAGGCGTGCTGATCCGGGCTACACATGGATTTATGCCGACAAAGACGAAAGGCAGGCTGGCGGAAGTAGCCCCACCGGAGATCCTTTACTACGGTACCCATCGCAGGCTGATTGATCAAGTAAAGGCCAGTGGGCTTTTGCCGATCGCCAGCGAATACGTCCAACTGGCAGACACAGGGGAGGCGATCGGAGCACCGGGTGATACTTTGTCGCTTTTCGAAGTGCAAGCCGAAGCGGCGTATCAAGCAGGCGTTCGCTTCTTCCGCCTTTGCGTGCCGTATTCTCATTCCGATCCCTTTTACTTTGCCGAAGCCATACCGCCTGACTATCTTCATCTCCAATAGCCGATTAACTGCCAGGCTCGCTGCGCTGACGTTCACGAAGCTGAAGCTGGCGCGCTCTCTCAGCAAATACTTCGCTGCGATCGCGAAGAGTGTGTTTGTTTAACAGATAGTGATCGTTCAAATCGCTTTCTCGGGTCACAGGAACATCTCGAAGCGCGCAGGCACGCTCATAGGCTTCACGCAGGTCAGCTGCAAGAATGGGCAGAGACATGCTGTGATAAGAAAGCCCTTTGTTCAACTCTTCCAGGCGCTGTTCCAGCAGAAGCATGAGCGCAGCATGATCTAGGCCAAGTCGCCGGATGTCTTCTGGGTGATGCTCGAGAATAGAGTGCGCACTTGTGAGCATTTTCTTCGCTCCGTTCATGTTGCCGCGGCGTTGATGGTAGAGGCCTACTGCAATCTGAATGAGGCCGACCCAGACGACCTGCCGCTGCTCCTGTGGCACGCTTTTCCAATACTCTTCAAGGATTTCATGGCATTCAAAATAGTCACGCTCGACGTGAAATTGTACCAGGTAATCCAGATAGGGTTGGGGGTACATCGGTGAACCACCTCGCTGCTTGGTTTTCAACTGTTTGGTTATGTACTATTATATAGGAAAGTGAGTAGAAAACGAGGTGCGAACATATCATGACCGCAGAAGAATTGATGGCAGTCTTGGAAAAAAAGAAGATGACGGACATTATAGAGTTGATTGAAGATGCGCAAACAGGTGATCTGGAGGAGCTGGAGCTGGTAGAAAGCCTCGGCTTGCTCATGGATCAGGAGCTGAATCGGGAAGTCTTGCAGCTTTTAGAAAGTCTGGGTGTCACTATTATTTACGTGAGTGGCGAGGATGACGAAGAAGAAGACGAGGAAGACGAACAAGTGTGAAACACAAGAACCAACCGATCCTTGGGGAAAGGTTGGTTCTTTCCATTTCACTCGTTTATTTCTGTGTCCATACCCGGTTTTTGTTGCGCGTAGCCGGGAACTTTTCGCCGCGGCTTAATTCGATAATCATCGGGTCCTGAACACTGGAACCAGACTCACCGATTTCCATGTAAACGGCATTCTTGGGTGATTTTTCACCTTCACGAAAACGACTGTGTTCTCCCATGAGGTCACCTTCCTTCGGGTGTAGTTATATCTTCACGTGCCTTAGTATTTCCGCAGGCAGTGCCTTCATCCTGCGGGATCTATTGACGTTACAATCTGAATTCATATACGATTATTTCAGTAGCTAAGGAGAGGTGAATTCATGATCAAATTGATACTCCAAAAGGATTCCAATGTTTCGTACCACGAACAATTGTATCAACAGATTGCTGCTTTGATTCGGAGTGGCGAATTGCCGCCGAACGAACAGCTCCCGACCGTACGAGAACTGGCTGCGCAGCTGAAAATCAACTACAATACCGTACGGAGTGTGTACCTGCGTCTCCAGCAGGAAGGCATGGTCGATTCCAGGCAAGGTCGGGGAACGATTGTGAGCAATGTGGTAAATGATCCTCTCCTGACCCGGAATCCTGCCCACTTGGCGCTTTTAGCCAAAGAAACGTTGCACAAAGTAAAGGCCATGGGTTATTCCATGGACGAGTTTACCCGTGTGCTGTCTTCCGTCATGCAAGAGATCAATCAGTTTCCGGTTCTCTTTCTTCGGTTTACCGAGCTGGAGCTGGCAGAGTACCTGCGTCTCGTGCAATACCATCTGCCAAGCGCGATGGTGGAAGGACGTACATTTGAAGACTTTATCGAAAGGCTGGAGCGGGATCCGAGCTTTCTGCAGCAGTACAAAGCGATTGTGACGCACCCTTCTGTCAACCTGCGCATGATGAAGCAGACGCTGCCAAAAGAGTCGCCTCCTCTCGTCAGTCTCGATTTTATCCCGGATCCAACGACGGTGATTCCAGCGATGGAAGCTTATCCGCGGCATACGAAAGTCGGCTTGATCTGTGCCACAATCCGTGGTGCAGCAGGGATGATCAATGATTTGTATAACGCGGGTATTACCCATTTGGATTTGCGGACGATCGAAGCGAATCACCCAGATGTGTTTGAGTTGATAGCGAATTGTGATGTCGTATATATTTCCAAGCCAGGCTATATGACCAGACCGCATTTGCTGACACTTCCAAAGGTAAAAGAGTATCAGGAAATCCCGGATCATCATGGGATTAACGAGCTGCGGAAGATTGTCACACAGTAAGACGAGTCCTTATTTTTTCTTTTAACCGGTTATTAGGAGAAGGATTACTTTGAATCGAGCTTACCTGATGCTGATCAGTGCTGTCTTTTTATGGGGCCTCACTGTTGTTCCGATGAAGTGGACCTTAGATACGGTTCAGCCCTTTACCTTGATGTTTTTTCGGCTTTTACTCGCGGGCCTGCTGCTTTTACCGCTCGTCTGGTTGCGTAGAAGCAGAGTGTCAAGAAAGGCTGTGGCGATCCCGTGGATGCGCCTTGCGATGCTTTCCTTTACCGGTGTTGCCGGTTATTTTTTGATGAATACATATGGCATTTCGCTGACCAGTGGAGTCAATGCCAGCATTATTTCAGCTACACTGCCGTTGTTTACTCTCTTGCTGGCTGCTTTGTACTTAAAAGAACAGATCCTGCTCACGCAATGGGTCGGTCTGGTGCTCGGGATCGGCGGTGTTTTGATGGTGACGATTCAGCCGCAATCTTTGCAGCAGGCGCATTCCTTGTGGGGAGATTTTTTGGTACTGGCATCGCAATTTATTTGGACGGTGTACGTCGTCCAGCTGAAGCGCCCCAAAGGGGAAGAAAAGCTTTCCAGTGAGCTGTTCACGGCGCTGACCTTCTTGCTCGGCAGTGCGATGCTCCTGCCTTTTGCCGCATGGGAGACCTGGCATTACGGGCTGCCTTCTGCATCAGGGAAATCCGTGATGAGCTTTTTGTTCTTGGTTCTCTGCTGCACGATGCTCGCTTACCTGATGTGGAACAAGGCGTTAGAGCGTATACCTGCCGCCAAAGCGGGCATTTATTTAAACGCCATACCGCTACTGAATGTGCTGACATCCATCCTGCTCTTAAGCGAGCAAATGAGCTGGAGAACCATCGTGGGAGGGCTCCTGGTACTCGTGGGAGTGGCGTGGGCGGAAAGGCGTAAACATGCCCGCGGCTTAGTGAGGGCTAAGCTGGATGGGTAGTTCGCCTGCTGCTGCCAAGACGGGACAAAAGCTGATTTTCTAAACGCACTAGACAGGTGTCCATGCCAATGCCTCATCACCTACATACCTTGTAGATGTACCGATCAAGAGGGGGTGAAGGTAATGGGTTGCGGATGCAGAAGGTCTTCTCATTGCAAATGTCACGTTCGGAAATGCTGCAAGAAGAAATACTACAAGAAACACTGCTACTATAAGCCTGTTTACAAAACGGAGTGCAGAAGTAGCTATGGTAGCTGTGGCCACCATGGTGGCAGCTGCGGGCACGACGGTTATGGTTCCTCTTCGGGTTATGGCCACGGCGGCAAATATTAATCAATAACGAAAAGCGCCTTTTGGGCGCTTTTTCGTTTTTTCGCAAGTTTGGGCGGATTCCATCGTAGACTAAACTATCCGAAAATAGGAGGAGTCATGATGAATCAGCAGTATGGCAAGGAGGAACGGATGTGGGCCATGATTGTCCATCTATCCGCACTGGTCGGGTTTATCATTCCGCTCGGAAACGTTCTAGGGCCGCTGATTATCTGGTTAATCAAAAAAGACACCAGTCCGTTCATTAACACGCATGGAAAGGAAGCACTTAATTTCAGCATCACCGTTACGATCTACGCGGCCATTTCTTATTTATTGCTCATTGTCTTTATTGGTGCACTGCTCTTAATCGCACTGTTTTTGTTCTGGGCTATATTCCTGATCATGGCTGCAGTCAAAGCAAACGAGGGCAACGATTTCCGTTACCCGCTTACCTTTCGTTTTGTCAAATAGGGTGGCACGGCGTGGGGCTGTTCCGAGAAGGAGCAGTCCTTTTTGTTGGGATGATTTTGAATTTTTCGAATAAAGAAGGAGGGGATATAACCTTTCGCGAAAAATTAAGGAGTGTATATCGCGGAAAGGGGTGTCCAGGTATGCTGACAGGGGTTACGGTTATCGATTTTTCACGCCATCTTCCCGGACCGGTCTGCACGATGCGGCTGGCTGATCTGGGTGCTGAGGTTATCGAGATCAATTCGTTTCCTGCCCATGATCCCGGACCCTCGACGCCTGCTGTCAACTGGGAAGCCAGGGAGACGGGAGCATTTTACCTGCGTTCCCATCGCAATCACAAAAGTATTTCACTGAATCTGCGTACGGAAGACGGGAAGGCGCTCGCGTTTGCTCTGGCGAGTCAAGCAGACGTCGTAGTGGAGAGCTACCGCGCTGGGGTGCTCCGGCATCTGGGGCTTGATTACGACAGTCTGTGGGCAGTTCATCCCTCCCTCATCTACTGCTCGGTCACAGGCTACGGCCAGAGCGGGGAGATGTATCAGCTCGGCGGGAATGACCTGAATATTCAGGCGGTTAGCGGGTTTTTATCGGCGCTGCGCGATGGAGAAGGAAAGCCGGTCATTGCGGATATACCCATCGCTGACTATGCGGTGGGCTTGTATGCGAGCGAACAGATCTGCGCAGCGCTTGTCCAGCGTGCGCGTACGGGACGAGGAGCCTATTTGGACGTGGCGTCCGGAGATATTCTTTCCTCCTGGATGGGGCTGCATGCGATCCTCGGGAGATGCCGATCGTCGCAGGAGTACAGCTCAGCGCGCCATGAGCGCCTCGCCTATCAGGTGTATGAGACTTCCGATGGTCAGTATGTTGCTCTTGCCGCAGTAGAGGAGAAGTTCTGGCTGAATTTTTGCCGCGCTGTTGGCCGCGCCGATTGGGAGAACGCATACCAGGCTACTGCTTCAGAACAGCCCGAGGTTTACGAGGACTTGAAAGCGCTCTTCTCTTCCCGAACACAGGCGGAATGGAGCGAGCTCGGTATGGAAGTGGACTGCTGCCTGACCGCTGTCGAAGATATGGAAAACTGGGCAAACAGCTTGTATGTTACGAGCAGGGAGATCGCGTACACGCTGCCTTATCTAGAAAAGAGAACATCATCCGCCGGTGGCAAGTGGGCTGCCTGGTACACCGATCATACACACGAGCTGCTGAGAAAAAAGCTGCGCTTAGCTGAAAGCGAACTTGGCCGGCTGCAAAAGCTTGGAGTCATCCCCGCTATCCCCACCTAAGAGAGGAGAATCACTCTACCATGGAACAAGGACAAAAGCCGGATGTTTGGTCAGCATGCGAAAATGGCGTGTGGACGATCACGCTCAACCGTCCACAGGTACTGAACGCTTTGACCATCGAGATGTTTTACCAGCTTCGCGAAGAGATCGAGCAAGCGGAAAGAGCTGAAAATGCAGAGGTAGTCGTGCTGAGGGGGGCAGGGGGAAACTTTTGCTCGGGGGCTGACTTGAGTGTCCTTGCCGTTTTACGGGAAGATACGCAAGCAGACGAAGCCCTCAGCGTGATCAACGAGTTTTTGACCAGGCTGCACCGAATGCCAAAGCCAGTGATTTCCGTCATCGAAGGTGCTGCGGTAGGCGCAGGCCTGAACTTGGCTTTGCATGCGGACTTTGTCATCGCAACGAACAACGCTCTTTTACAGGAGCCGTTTGTCCATCTCGGTTTGACAACCGACTTCGGTGGAACGTACTTGCTGCCCAGACTCGTAGGACTCGCGCAGGCCAAACGATTGGCATTGCTGGGAGAGCGGCTATCAGGGCAAGAGGCAGAGCGGATTGGATTCATTTATAAAGCGGTGGACGCAGAGAGGCTGGCTGAAGAAGTCGAGAAGCTGATCATGACTGTACGGCGAGTTCCGAAACAAGCGTATGCCGTCACCAAGGAAGGATTGGGGCGGTCGCAGGGGATGGAGCTGGAGCAGACTCTGGAATGGGAAAAGGAGCAGCAGCCTCGTTTGATCGCTCATCCAGATTTCCTTTCGCTGATCGCAGCAAAGCGCAAGAAATAAAGAGGTTTGGGCGCTGATTTGCCCGACTGAGGAAAGAATATCCGTTGAGCGTTAAAGGAATCTGTGGTAAAGTAAACGTATCAAGATCCTGCGATGTACGTAAGGCCGTAAATGTTTCTAACCTTATACGTGTTTTTCGGGAGACGGAATTTCGTAATGGAAGTCAGGCCCACCTCCTTTTTGGATGCATGGGAAGGCAGAAGTTCGAAGGGGTCACCCACCTGTGTGAGCGCAGGTTATAGAAACATGAGGTCAACGGCAGAGCGGGGACTTGGCCTGTTTATAAACAAGCTCTCGGGCAAATGATAGAGTGCGAAACAAAAAACCACTTGGAACATGATGTTCTAGGTGGTTTTTTGTCGTGAAGGAAGTCAGTTGTAAGGAGCGCTGAGGGATGCATCAATGGGTGGTTTTGTTTTGCTTGCCAGCCCCTTGACCCTTGTCCTGTCCGCCTCCGCTGTGGCGCTGCTGTCCTTGTCCTTGGCCCTGGCCGTCCTGCTGATCTCCTTGATTCACGATGGTTAACGTTTGCTGCAAGGATTGTGTGTCCTGAGCATCTTGCAGGATTTGGTACATTTGCAGGAAGTTTGCTTTCTGTCCTTCGGGGATGCCCTTGATGCGAACGGTCATCTCCTGCGGGCCGTTTTGTTGCTGCTGTTGCTGCCCGCCGCCACCGCCGCCACCACCACCGTCGCCTCCGTTACCGTTTCCTTCCTGACTGCTCGGCTGCTCGTCCAAGAAGCTCAGGAACATGGAATCATCAGAGTTGCTGTCCTGCTGATTTTGTTTTCCCTGCCCGCCGCCTTTTGATTGCTGCCCTTGATCCTGTCCTTGTCCACCTTGCCCGCCTCCCTGTGGTTGGTCGAACAAGACGCTGAATTCATTTAAGTCGGTTTGGATGATGCCAATGACGTTCATCCCGATCCCCCTTCCAATGATTGTAGTATGCCTCAGCCCGGATGTTTGGAGTGATGCACGCCATGATGCTGCAGGTAACTATGGAAAAAGTATTCAGCTACGGTAATCACGAAGGCTGTGAGCAAGATCCCCGGTAGATGATAGGGTTGGGCAAATACGTAACTGCTTATCCAAAACAAAGCAAAAACCATGATAAAATCAGCTGTGGTTGCAAAGGTAATATTGGTCTTGGGCAGGATGAGGGCATCCCCCAAAGCGTACGCAATCAAACTGACGACAATGCTGGTCAAGACCGCGAATGTCAGTGATGTTCCCGACCACCAAAGCCCTGGAACTGCAATGATGCCGTTTACCAAGAGCTTGATTAAGATGTTCAAGAACGAACACCTCCTTTCATGCTCTTAGTATGAACGGTCCTCCCTTCGCTATGCGTTGCGGGAGGCGTTCGTTTTTAGCTGCCGAATCAGTCCGCTGTCTGGCGTTACGTACAAGGTGCGCTGCTGTTCGTAGATCACGTAGCCAGGTTTGGAACCGCTTGGTTTTTTTACATGTCTGATCAGGGTGTAATCCACCGGTACTTGACTTCCCTGTTGGGCGCGGCTGAAGTAGGCTGCCAGATTGGCGGCTTCCAGCAAAGTCTGATCGGAAAACTCTCGGGCGCGGATGACGACGTGAGAGCCAGGGATATCTTTGGTATGCAGCCACGTTTCATAAGGAGCAGCCAGCTTGTTGGTTAAATACTCGTTCTGCTTGTTATTTTTTCCAACGAGGATATCCGTGCCATCCGTTGATTGATAGGCCTCCAGTTCAGGGCGAACGTCTTTCTTTTTGCGTGGGCCACGCTTTTTACGATCACGCATGTAGCCTTGCTCGACCAGCTCCTCCCGAATTTCCTCGGCATCCTTTAGGGTAGCATGAGCCAGCTGTACGAGCAGTCCATCCAAATAGGCGATCTCCGTTTGGGCTTGCTCGATTTGCTCCCCGACAACTTGCATGCTGTTTTTCGCCTTGTTGTAACGCTTGTAATACGACTGCAAATTTTCCGAAGGGGTCTTGAGCGGATCGAGTGGAATGGTGATCATGGTACCTGCTTCGTCGTACCAATTGACCGTGACAAGCTCAGTATCTCCTCGCTTCATTTGATGCATGCTGGCCGTGATCAGCTCACCGTACAAGCGGAACAGATCAGCGTCTTTTGCTTCCTGCAGCGTATTTTCAAGCTTCTCGATTTTTTTCTCGTTCTTGTTTTTCTCCCCTGTCACAAAGCGGATCAGGTCATGCGCACGCTGCTTGACGGTATCACGCAGAGCTTTTCCTTCATAAAAGGCTTGCAGGCAGGCTTGAACAGAGGTAAAGCTCGTAGTGGACGCACGATCTGTGAGATGTGTGAGAGCTACGACATGAAAGTTCGCTTTGTCTGCCGTTTCCACTATTTCTGGAGCGTACTTGTCCTGCAAAATATCCTGCATGATCTCGGAATACGCTTTCCAGAGAGAGTCACGATTGGCTAGGCCAGCGCGGTAAACGATCTCTTTTGCCAAAAGGGGGCTGATGCCCGTATAGGCCTCAACGATTTGCTTGTCCAGTCTGCCGCTGTTCCAATCGATCGAGGACAGAAACGACTGCTCCGTTGCTGTCAGGGGGTCCTCTTTGTCCTGGCTCGGTGGGGAGACGTAGTTTTTACCGGGTACGACTTGGCGGTATTGGCTGATCGCCATCGTGACATGCAGAGCACTGTCGAGGATCATGCCGGACTGTGGGTCCATGAGGATGATATTGCTGTGTTTCCCCATGATCTCCATGATAATACGCCGTGAGACAGTATCGCCGAGCTCATCCCGTGTTCGAACGTCGATGTGGATGATGCGCTCCATTCCTACCTGCTGGACAGACTCGATCACGCCGCCTTCGCAATGCTTGCGCAAAAGCATGCAAAACATCGGAGCCTCCAAGGGGTTGATAAACTCCTCCGTCGTCAAATGAATGCGCGGATAAGTCGGGTTTGCGGAAAGGAGAAGCTTCACGTTTTCTCCTTGGCAGCGAATCTGCATAACAATATCCGTATGATGGGGCTGGTGCACCTTGGAAATGCGTCCGCCCACGAGTTTATGTAGCTCCCGTACGACAGCACGGGTTACAACGCCGTCAAATGCCACTATGGCTCACCTCAATCAAAGAAAGTACATGATAAAATCAGGCATGGTGAAGAGCTGCCAGTCACAGTGTAGCACAAAGGCACGTGGGGAGGAACTTTGTTGTCGGCCCGTATTCGGGTCTTTGCTGCCAACAAAGTTGACACTGCCAAGAGTTGTCTCCTATAATTAATTAATTGATTTTACGTCTGTGGAAGTGAAAACAATGGTTCGAAGTATGACAGGGTATGGACGAAAAGACGACATGAAGGGCTCTTTGCGGTTGACGGTGGAGCTTCGTGCCGTCAATCACCGGTTCCAAGAGATACTGGTGCGGTTGCCCAAAAACATGAGCATGCTGGAGGATCAAGTCCGCAAGCTCGTTGCACAGTATGTACGACGAGGGCGTGTGGACGTGACGATTTCCTTGGAAGGAAGCGTGACGATCTCGCCTACGGTTGCCATTGATTGGAGCATTGCCGAACAATTCCTGAAGCTGTCGCGCGAGATGGACCAGCGCTTTTCACTGGAGACGCCACTCACCGCCAAGGATTTATTGCTTTTTCCCGGCGTGATACATACCAAAGAAACTGAGGAAGCAGAGCGCGACGAATTGACGAGCTGGCTGCTTTCCGAGGTCGACACTGCGGCAAGGGATCTGCTTTCCATGAAAATGGTCGAGGGGGAACGGCTCCATGCCGATCTGACCCAACGGCTGCTTTCAGTAAACAAGTGGTTAGAAGACATCATTCTGTTGGTTCCTTCCAGTACGCAGGAATACCACAATCGCCTGCACCAGCGCCTGAGCGAGTGGGCAGAGCAAGCGCCATTCGAATTGGATCAGCAACGCTTGGCACAGGAAGTCGTTTTCTTCACGGAGAAAAGTGATATCAGTGAAGAAATTACTCGCCTCAAGAGTCATTGCCACCAGTTCAAGCAACAGCTGGAAAAGGAAGAAGCGGTTGGGCGCAAGCTGGATTTTCTGCTGCAGGAGATGAACCGAGAGGCAAATACGATTGCCTCCAAAGCCAATCATTTGCAAATCCAGCATCTGGCGGTCGAGATCAAGACCGAGCTGGAGAAGATGAGAGAGCAAGTTCAGAATGTTGAGTAGGATGAAAGGATGGGCTGGGCCGTCATGGCAATCAAGCTAATCAATATTGGATTTGGTAATATTGTAAACGCGAATCGCATTATTTCGATCGTAAGTCCTGAGTCGGCTCCAATCAAACGGATCATTCAGGAAGCGCGTGACCGCAATATGCTGGTAGACGCGACGTATGGCAGACGGACACGTGCGGTGATTATTACGGACAGCGATCACGTGATTTTGTCGGCCGTTCAGCCTGAGACAGTAGCACAACGGCTGACGACGAAAGATGACGAATCGGATGAATAAGTAGGAGTTGTAAATCATGACCATGGTTGATCGCGGTCTCCTTCTGATTCTTTCTGGACCTGCGGGAGTGGGAAAAGGAACGGTCTGCAAAGCTTTGCGCGAGCGTATGCCTGAGCTTGTGTATTCCGTTTCTGCTACCACTCGTTCTCCGCGTCCAGGAGAAGTGGATGGAGTCAATTACTTTTTTAAGTCCAAGGAAGAGTTTCAGCGCATGATTGAACAGGATGAACTGCTGGAGTGGGCTGAATACGTAGGGAATTTCTACGGAACTCCACGTCAGTTCGTGGATGAAATGCTTTCTCTTGGAAAAGATGTTATTCTGGAGATTGAAGTGCAGGGCGCTCTGCAGGTAAAAGACCGTTTTCCACAAGGAACGTTTTTGTTCCTGGCTCCTCCTGATCTGAATGAACTGGAGAACCGCATTGTGGGACGAGGCACCGAGACGGAAGATGTCATTCGCAAACGGATGGAAGTCGCCCGCGCGGAGATCGAGCTGATGGATCACTACGATTATGTGGTGGTCAATGATGTGATCGAGTCGGCATGTGATCGGATCCAAGCGATCATTACCGCTGAGCATCTGAAAAAAGAGCGTCAGGTTCACAAGTATCGTAAATGGTTAAAGGAGGTCGAATAATCCATGTTGTACCCATCTATTGATGAATTGACCGCAAAGGCAGAAAGCAAATACATCCTCGTAACGGTAGCGTCCAAACGCGCACGTCAGCTGAGAGAAAACAGCGAGCTGCAAGTTGTAAGACCAAAATCCAAAAAGTTTGTCGGGCAAGCTTTGGAAGAATTTATTTCCGACGAGCTGGTTCACGAATTTTTGGACGGACGCAAATAAGGTGACCCCACTAAAAACAACCTCATGCAGGTTGTTTTTTTCGGATAGGGACGAGAGGAGAGAGACGGATGCCCACGCTTGCAGGAAAACGAATTGTATTAGGCGTATCAGGCGGCATTGCTGCGTACAAGGCAGCGGCGCTTACGAGCAAGCTGACACAGGCTGGCGCGATTGTTCATGTCATTTTGACCGAGAATGCGCAGAAGTTCGTGCAGCCGGTGACATTTCAAGCTTTATCTCATCAGCCTGTTCATACGGATACATTTAACGAGCCGGATCCTCATGTGATTAGTCATATCGATTTGGCGGACAAGGCAGACTTGGTGCTGGTGGCACCTGCGACGGCAAATATCATCGGGAAAATAGCGAATGGAATTGCGGATGATATGCTCACGACCACACTGCTTGCGACAAAAGCGCCTGTCATGGTAGCGCCTGCGATGAACGTGAACATGTACGGTCATCCTGCCGTGCAAGCCAATATGGAGAAGCTGGTGCAGTACGGCTATCGCTTTGTGGAGCCGGGGGTAGGGCTTCTGGCATGTGGCTGGATTGGCAAAGGCCGCTTGGCTGAGCCGGAAGAAATCGTGGAGGCAGTCGCCGCTTTTTTTGCGGAGCAGAATCAGCCGCGGCCGCAGGATTTGCAGGACAAGCTCGTGCTGGTTACAGCCGGACCTACGCGCGAAAAGATTGACCCCGTTCGCTATATTACCAACCATGCCTCAGGAAAGATGGGCTATGCCATTGCAGAGGCGGCGCGGGATCGCGGAGCGCGGGTCGTACTCGTCAGTGGACCTACCGCTTTGCCAAAACCGACAGGCGTCCAGTTTGTCGCGGTCGAATCCGTACAGGAAATGTTCGATGCAGTTATGGAGTATTTGCCTGAGAGCGACATCGTGATCAAATCGGCTGCCGTTTCTGACTACCGGCCTAAAACGGTTCAAGAGCACAAGATGAAAAAAGGGGACGGTCCGCTGGTGCTTGCGCTGGACAAGGCGCCTGATATTTTACGGACGGTCGGGGAGAGAAAGACGAAGCAGTTTGTCGTTGGATTTGCTGCGGAGACACAGGACGTGATCAAGTACGCACAGGACAAGCTGGAGAAAAAGAACCTCGACATGATCGTTGCAAACAACGTGCTGGCTGAAGGAGCGGGCATGGGAAGTGACACGAATATCGTCACTTTGCTCACACGGGCCGGAGAGATTGTGGAGCTGGACAAATTGAGCAAGCGCGATGTGGCGGACAAGCTGCTCGATGCCGTAGTGCTGAAGCTCGCAAAACGTCCGCTGTCTGAGCTGTCATGATTGCCCAAATCATCGTGGACGTGCCGGTCAATCGGACAAACCGGCCATTCGATTACCGGGTTCCTGCGTGGCTAACTCCTCTCATTCGGGTAGGCAGCCGCGTTGTTGTTCCTTTTGGTCCACGTAAATTGCAAGGATATGTGACCGGCATCACAGATGAAGGTACTGACTTTACGGATCACGCCCGGTTAAAAGAGGTGGAGCAAGTCCTGGACGATACGCCCCCTCTCACCAAAGAACTGCTCGATATGAGCGAGTGGATGTCGAAGCAATATTTGTGTCCTTGGGTTACGGCTGTTCAGGCGATGCTGCCAGCCGTTCTGAAAGGCAAATCGGAAAAATGGCTGACGGCTACAGACGATCTCGATGAAGATACTTGCGGAAACTCAGGACTGCTTTGGGAGCTTTCTCGCAAGCGGCAGCTTCCTTTGGCAGAGGTGGAAAAGCAGTTTCCCGAAGAGTATTTGCTCGTGCCAGGATGGATTCACAGCGGGCTTTTAGCGACGGAATATCAGGTGAAGGATCGCATCACGCGCAAGCACCAGTCCTTTGTTCGATGCTTGCTAAGTCCAGAGCAGCTGGCAGAAGCGATAGCTTCGCTGCCGGCAAGGGCTGAACAGATGCGTCGCGTACTTACGCTGTTCTCCCAGCATGCTGACCAGTCGTTTTCCATGCAAATGCTGCGAGACGAGTGGGGGATCACACGCTCTCCGCTTAAAAGCCTGGAGGCGAAGGGCTGGTTAGTGATGGAACAGGTCGAGGTCTATCGCGATCCCTACGCCAATCGGAAGTTTTCGGATAAAGCGAAGCCGGAATTTACGCCTCTGCAAAAGCAAGTGCTGGCTCCGGTCCTGTCGTCCATCCAAAGTCAGCAGTACGCGGCCTATTTGCTCCATGGGGTGACGGGAAGCGGAAAGACCGAGGTCTATCTGGAAGCGATCGAAAAGACGCTGGAAAAAGGGCAGGAAGCGATCTTCCTCGTGCCTGAAATCTCGTTGACGCCGCAGATGGTAGAGCGGTTCAAAGCGCGTTTTGGAGCCGATGTCGCCGTTTTGCACAGCGGCTTGTCGCAGGGCGAGAAGTTTGATGAATGGCGAAAAATTATCCGCAAGCAGGTAAAGGTAGTAGTCGGAGCGCGATCTGCCATTTTTGCTCCTTTTGAAAATGTCGGGCTGATCGTCATCGACGAAGAGCACGAGAGCTCGTACAAGCAGGAAGAAACGCCACGCTATCACGCGCGTGAGGTAGCTTTGTGGAGAGCGAAGCGCAACCATGCCGTGCTGATGATGGGAAGTGCGACTCCTGCCTTGGAGACGTATGCACTGGCGACACGTGGGCGGTATACGCTGCTGGAAATGCCAGAGCGGGTAGGGAATCGTCCGATGCCGGCTGTTCATGTAGTCGACATGCGTGAAGAGCTGCAGGCAGAGAACCGTTCCATGTTTAGCCGCAAGCTGCATGAAATGATTGCGGATCGTTTGGAAAAGCAGGAGCAGATGGTGATCTTCCTGAACCGCAGGGGATTTTCCACGTTTGTCATGTGCCGCTCCTGTGGCTATACGATGCGCTGCATTCATTGCGATATTTCATTGACCTATCATAAAACGAATCATACGGCACGCTGCCACTACTGTGGTTATACGATTGCTCAGCCTGCGCATTGTCCGGAATGCCAGAGTGAGCATATTCGCTTCTTCGGGACCGGTACGCAAAAAGTGGAGGCAGAGCTGGCCAAGCTGTTCCCAGGCATTCGCGTGATTCGTATGGACGTGGATACGACCTCCCGAAAAGGCGCACATGAGGAATTGCTGAGCAAGTTCCGGAAGGGCCAAGGGGATGTTCTCCTCGGGACGCAAATGATCGCAAAAGGGCTGGATTTTCCTCGGGTAACGCTCGCCGGAATCATCGCCGCAGACACCTCGCTGCATATACCGGATTTCCGCGCTGCCGAGAAGACCTTCCAGCTGCTGACGCAAGTAGGGGGACGTGCTGGCAGGCATGAGCTGGACGGCGACGTTGTCATTCAGACCTACACGCCTGAGCATTACAGCATTCAGCATGCGACCCGGCATGATTACCGGTCCTTTTATGAGGATGAGATGCTCCAGCGCAGACGAACAGGCTATCCGCCCTATTTTCGACTGGTGCTGCTGACGTTCAGCCACGAGGATGTCCCCGTGGTGATCCGCAGCGCCCACACGATGGCGGATTATTTGCGGCAGCGACTGGCGGAGACGACGATATTATTAGGCCCGGTCGCTTCGCCTATTGCGAGAGTGAAGGATAGATTTCGTTTTCAGATCATGCTAAAATATCGTGATGAACCGCAATTGTCTGCCTTGCTCGCACAGGCGACAGCTGCGTTTGATGAGTGGAACAAACAGCAGAAGGTACTTATGACAATCGATGTTGATCCGTACGTACTGCTTTAGGGAGGATATCAACCAAATGGCTATTCGCACAATTGTAAAACACCCAGATCCGATCCTTCGTGAAAAAGCGATGGTGGTCACAAAATTCAATTCCAACCTGCACAAGCTGCTGGATGATATGGCTGATACGATGTACGACGCTGACGGGGTAGGACTGGCAGCTCCGCAAGTAGGTATTTCCAAACGCGTCATTGTCATGGATTGCGGTGAAGGGCTGATCGAGATCGTCAATCCAGAAATCGTGGATTTCAAAGGAGAGCAATTCGACTATCCGGAAGGCTGCCTGAGCATCCCGGGACTGCGCGGGGATGTGCGCCGCCACATGTGGATCAAGCTGCGCGGGCAAGACCGCAACGGGAATCCAATCGAGCTGGAAGCGGACGACCTTTTGTCCCGCTGCTCCCAGCATGAGATCGATCACTTGAACGGCGTTCTGTTCATCGACGTGGCAGACAAGGTGTATCAGATCAGCCCGGATGAGGAAGGGGAATAATTCATTTTGAAAGAGGCTCGCGTATTATTCATGGGTACGCCTGACTTTGCAGTCGCAAGCTTGGAGGCGCTGCTCACGGAAGGGTACAACGTGGTCGGTGTGGTTACCCAGCCCGATCGCCCGGTAGGACGCAAGCAGGTCATGACGCCGCCGCCCGTAAAGGAGGCGGCTTTACGTCATGGTCTTTTGGTCCTGCAGCCGGAAAAGATCAAAGCGGAAGCAGCGCTTGATGAAGTGATTGCCCTTGCCCCGGATCTGATTGTAACGGCGGCCTATGGGCAAATCTTGCCGAAGCGCCTGCTCGACGTACCACGCTTTGGGTGTATCAATGTCCATGCTTCCTTACTTCCCAAATACCGCGGCGGTGCTCCTATTCATAAATGCATCGTAGAAGGGGAAAAAGAGTCTGGGGTCACTATTATGTATATGGTGGAGGCCCTCGATGCAGGGGACATGCTTTCTAAAGTGGTGGTTCCCATCGAAGAGCGTGATACGGTCGGAACCTTGCACGACAAGCTGGCGGCAGGAGGCTCCTCGCTGTTGATCGAAACCGTGCCTCGTCTGTTGGCAGGGGAGCTGCAAGCAGAGGCTCAGGATCACGAGGCCGCTACGTTCGCTCCGAATATAAAACGCACCGATGAACGGATTGACTGGTCCCGCACCTCCGAACAGATCTACAACCAGGTGCGCGGTCTGAATCCGTGGCCTGTCGCTTTCACGACACATGGAGGCAAGGTGTGGAAAATCTGGTGGGTAGAAAAGCATTCCGCGGACAACAAGGGTCAGGAAGCGGGCACGATCATCGCCCGCGAAGAGGATGGCCTGGTCGTCGCTTGCGGAAGCGGCACTGTAAAAATCACCGAGCTGCAGCCAGAGGGGAAAAAACGCATGAGCGCTCTCGACTTTTTGCGTGGAGCGGGCAACAGCATTGAAATCGGCACAAAGGTAGGAGAATAGCCCGTGGCAAAAAAAGGTGCTCGTGACATCGCCCTCGATGTATTGAATCGGGTCGACGAACACAAGTCTTACAGCAATCTGGAGCTTCGCAATGTCCTGGATCGCTCGGAAATCAGCTCGGTAGATGCGGGGCTGGTGACGGAGCTTGTATATGGAACCATTCAGCGCAAGCTTACGCTGGAATTTGTACTGTCCCATTTTGTAGGGGGGAAAAAGGTACAGACCTGGGTGCGCAATCTGTTGCTGCTCAGCCTGTATCAGATTCGCTTTCTGGACCGGATTCCCGACCGTGCTGCCGTGCATGAAGCCGTAGAGATTGCGAAACGTCGCGGACATCAGGGGATTTCCTCGATGGTCAACGGCGTGCTGCGAAACGTTTTGCGTCAGCCGGACGTATGGGACCGACTGCCAAAAGGCGATGCCGTAAAGCAAATTGCGGTTACGCATTCTCACCCGGAATGGTTGATTCGCGAGTGGATCAAGCTCTACGGAGAGGAAGATACAAAGGCGATCTGTGACGCAAACAATCGGGCTCCCCAAACGTCCATCCGAGTGAATCCGTTGAAAATATCTCGAGACGAGCTGCTGGCCAAGCTGAGAGAAGATGGCAGTGAGGCAGTGGCTTCGGTCTTGAGCGATCAGGGGATCATCCTGGACGGCGGGCACGCTGCAGGTACTCGCTGGTTTAAAGAAGGCTACTACACGCTGCAGGACGAAAGCTCCATGCTGGTAGCATCCGCAGTGGCGCCGCAGCCGGGCATGCGTGTGCTCGATGCCTGCGCAGCTCCTGGCGGCAAGACCTCTCATCTGGCGGAAAAAATGGACAATCGCGGTGAGATTATCGCCAACGACGTGCATCCGCACAAGCGCGAGCTGATCGCGGGGACCGCGAAGCGTCTGGGCATTTCCATCATGGAGACGATGGTCAGCGATGCACTCGATCTTCCGGAAAAAGGTCTGGGCTTGTTCGACAGAGTTCTGCTCGATGCCCCGTGCACTGGCTTTGGGGTAATTCGACGCAAACCTGATCTGAAATGGAACAAGTCGAAGGAAGATGTGCGCTCGATCGCTCAATTGCAGTATCAGCTGCTCGCGGGTCTGTCCACGATGGTAGCTCCCGGAGGTACGTTGGTGTACAGCACGTGTACGATGGAGCCGATGGAAAATCAGGATATTGTCCGCCGTTTTGTAGACAAGCATCCGGAGTTTGTTTTGGACGAGACTTTGCGGGACGATTTACCTGCCGTGGTCCGCGACAAGATGGACGAATCCGGTGCTTTCGTACAACTTTTGCCGCATCATTTTGATAGTGATGGGTTCTTTATCGCCCGTTTGCGACGAAAAGCTTAGAAAAAAGAGGAGTGGCGCGCCTTTCGATGGTGCCACTCCTTTCCCTTTGTTTGCGGCGGTGCGGATTGGTTTACACTAGGAAAAGTGACGCATTTCTAAACTGGATGCCAAAACCGTTTGAAGCGCAGACCAATGCGAGGTACAATGATAGAATGACTGAAATTGCTTAGCAATGAATTTGAGGATGTGAAAACAGCAATGCCGATTACTACATTTACTAGCGCCAAGCCGCTTATTTACAGCCTGACTCAAGACGAGATGAAGCAGTGGCTGGTAGACGCTGGAGATAAAGCGTTTCGTGCACAGCAAATTTTTGACTGGCTGTACGTGAAGCGCGTGACCTCTTTTGAAGAGATGAGCAATCTGTCCAAGGACTTGCGCCAAAAGCTGGCCGATACGTTTCGGATGGATCCTCTAAAAGAAATTACGCATCAGGAATCGCAGGACGGAACTATCAAGTTTTTGTTCCAGTTAGTGGATGGACACGCGATCGAGACCGTTATCATGCGTCATAACTACGGAAACAGCATTTGTGTAACGACACAGGTAGGCTGCCGAATCGGATGTACATTTTGTGCCTCTACGCTCGGCGGGCTGAAGCGTAACCTCGATGCGGGCGAAATCGTATCTCAAGTATTGATGGCCCAGCGCAAGCTCGATGCGGATGGCGAACGTGTCAGCCATGTCGTCGTGATGGGAATCGGGGAACCGTTTGAGAACTTCGAGAGCCTGATGGGCTTTTTGACCGTGATAAACGATAACCGCGGACTGAACATCGGCGCTCGTCACATCACAGTCTCCACCAGTGGGATCGTGCCGAAGATTTACGAGTTTGCGGAAAGAGGCGGACAAGTCAACCTGGCCATTTCCCTGCATGCTCCGAATACCGAGCTGAGAAGCCAGCTGATGCCGATTAACCGCGGCTTCCCTCTTGCACAGCTGATGGAAGCTTGCCGTCACTATATCAACAAGACAGGCCGCCGCATCAGCTTTGAATACGGTTTGTTCGGCGGGAAAAACGATCAGCCGCAGCACGCAGAGGAACTCGCTGAGCTGATTGGCGATATGCTGTGCCACGTCAACCTGATTCCGGTTAACTACGTACCGGAGCGGGATTATGTACGTACACCGCGCAACGAGATTTTCCAATTCAAACGCATTTTAGAGGACAAAGGAATCAATGTGACCATCAGACGGGAGCACGGCAGTGACATCGCTGCTGCATGCGGTCAGCTGAGGGCACAACACGCTAAAGAAACCGTGGGGTGATACCATGGAAATTGCAATGAAATCCCATGTGGGCCACGTCCGTTCCGTGAATGAGGACTACTTTGCCACGGAGGCAGATGTGAACGGACGCGCCCTCGCTGTTCTGGCCGATGGTATGGGCGGACATGAGGCGGGCGAGATTGCCAGCCGCCTTGCTGTTGAGCGAATAGTAAAAGAACTGCGTCACCTTGCTGCTGATGTAGTAGGAGAGGATGCACGTGAGCATCTGATGAACGCTGTGCTGCTCGCGAACAAGGAAGTGTACGAATACGCGCAGGAACACCCGGAGTGTAATGGGATGGGGACGACGACAATCGCGGCCTTGTTTGGGTCAAGCACGGTCATGACGGCGCATATCGGAGACAGCCGCCTTTACAAATACGGGTCCGACGGTTTGGTGATGAAGACAGAAGATCATTCGCTGGTCAATGAGCTGGTGAAAAATGGGCAGATTACCGCCGAAGAAGCAGCTGTTCATCCGCATCGGAATGTCATCATGCGATCGTTGGGGACGGAGCCGGATGTCCTGATCGATTTGGACGAGTTTGAATGGGCACCTGGGGATGTCGTCTTGATTTGCTCGGACGGATTAAGCGATAAAGTGCCAGCTTCTAGGATGGAAGAATGGCTACAGAAAGAGACTTCTCTGCAGGAGAAGGTAGACGGCCTGGTGCAGGAAGCACTGGCCGCTGGTGGGCAGGACAATATAACGCTCGTTGCCGTGCGCAACATGCCCGTAGCCAGTGAGAAAGAGGGGTGAGAGAGATGGATGGTCAACGGCTTGGAGGGCGGTACCAGCTAGAAGCCCGCGTAGGCGGGGGCGGAATGGCGATCGTTTACAAGGCCAAGGATTTGATTTTAAATCGTCCCGTTGCGGTGAAGGTATTGCGTTCACAGTTCGGGGGAGACGAAGACTTCGTGAACCGGTTCAGACGGGAAGCGCAGGCAGTTGCAAGCCTGTCTCACCCCAATGTGGTCGGGGTTTACGATGTTGGGCAGGACGGCGACACCCATTACATGGTGATGGAATACATAGAAGGCTATACGCTGAAGGAAGTTATCATTCAGCGAGGAGCTCTTCCTGTGGAAGAAGCTGTGAGAATCGCGGAACAAATTTGTGACGCACTCGATCATGCCCATCAAAATCAGATCATTCACAGAGATATTAAGCCACACAACATCATGATCGGCAAAAATGGGCGAGTAAAGGTGACGGACTTCGGGATTGCCCGTGCAGTTACCTCAACAACCATTACCCATACGAATGCGATGCTGGGCTCCGTCCACTATTTCTCGCCTGAACAAGCGAGAGGCGGTATCACTGGGGAAAAATCGGATATTTACTCATTGGGGATTGTGCTCTACGAAATGGTGACAGGAGAACTGCCGTTTTCCGGAGACTCGCCGATTTCTGTGGCGCTGAAGCATTTGCAGGAGCCGTTGCCAGAGCCGCGGCAAGTAAACCCGGCGATTCCGCAAAGCGTCGAGAACGTCATTCTCAAGGCTTTGGTGAAGGATCCGTTTCTGCGCTATTCGTCTGCGCGTGAAATGCTAGAAGATTTGGAGACCTGCCTGTTTCCCGAGCGCTTAAACGAGGAAAAGCTGACGTTCCCGATTGACGAGGAAATGACACGGGTGGTTCCGATCATTACACAGGATATGCTCGATCAGCACGCAAACGGACGGACAGGTGTTGGCCAAAGAAGCGGTCGGTACGAGCAGCAGCTCGAGGACGACGAGGAACAGAAGCCGCAGAAAAAATGGTGGGTCAAAACCTTGCTATGGGTAGCGGGAATCGGTTTGTTTCTCGTGCTAGGCTTCTTCGGATTCAACTTCCTGCTCAATGTGTTCCCTTCCGTACCTGAGGCACCGGTTCCTTATGTAGAAGGGATCGAGGTATCTTTGGCGCAGAAGAAGATTGAGGAAGCCAATCTCGTGGCGAAAGTCGTGGAGGAAGCAAACGATACGATAGAGAAGGGCTTGGTCATCAGACAGGACCCGGCTCCGCCCATGCGGTTAAAAGAAAAAGCAATCGTCACGCTCTATGTGAGCAAAGGACAGCAGGCTGTTCCTATGCCAAATCTCGTCTCCTTATCCCGATCGGTTGCTGAGGATATGCTAAAGCAGCTGGGCTTCAAGACAGATGCCATCACGTTTGAGGAAGTCGAGGATGACAACGCAGAAGCAGGCATTGTGATCGGTCAGTCGCCGGATGCAAACGCGTCGGTTTACCCGACGAAGGACACGGTCCGCGTCACTGTCAGCAAGGGCAAATCGTTTGTGAAAATGCCAAATGTCGTCGGAAAATCGGTGGAGCAGGCTCAGGTAGAGCTGTTCAAGCTCGGACTCGAAGTCGGTGAAACGAAGGAAGAGCCGTCGTTTGCGACAGACAAGGCAGGCGTCGTCCTCTCGACTCACCCGTATGATGCAGGGATGCAGGTGCAAAAAGGAGTGAAGGTACCGCTCACGGTAAGCAACGGTCAGTACCCGGCGGACGCCAAACTGGCAAACGCACCTGTGTATGTGGAAGTCGTACCGGGCGAAACTGCGGAGATCAAGATCGAAGTGAGTGACTCCCGCGGTGATGGGCAGCAAGTGTACAAGGAGACGATCACGGAGAGCAGGGAGTACGATGTTCCAGTCGTTCTGTCTCCACAAAAAGATGCCGTGATTAAAGTGTTCAAAAAAGATCCGACGAAAAATGAGTATGTGGAATACCAGACCATACCCATTTCGTACAGCAGCTTGCCATAAGCATGTGGAGGGACATGAATGCCAGAAGGACGCATTGTAAAAGCTTTGAGCGGATTTTACTACGTTGCCGATGGGGACCGAATTTTTAGTTGTCGAGCACGTGGTCTATTCAAGAAAAAGGGTGCCAAGGTAAATCCGCTCGTGGGCGACTGGGTAGTCTACGATGCAATCAATGAAGAAGAAGGGTATGTGATGGAGGTGGGTGAGCGGACCAGTGAACTGGTTCGACCGCCCATTTCCAATGTGGATCAGGCCGTGCTGGTCTTTTCCATGTTCAAACCTGCCTTCAGCGCGTTATTACTGGACAAGTTTCTGGTCCATACCGAGCATGCTGGCATTGATTCCGTCATTATCCTGTCAAAGGCAGATCAAGTGCCGGAAGAAGAGGTAAGAGCCATCACCGAGAAATACGAGGCGATCGGCTATACGGTCATTCCAACCTCGACCAAACAGGAGACACGTGGATTGCAGGAAGTGCGAGAAGTCCTGCATGATCGGATTTCCGTTTTTGCTGGTCAGTCGGGCGTAGGAAAATCGTCTCTGATCAACGCGTTGTTCCCAGGAGTAAGCCTGCAAACGGGAGATGTGAGTGAAAAGCTGGGGCGCGGGAAGCACACGACCCGTCATGTCGAGCTGATTCCTCTCGAGGGTGGCGGCTATGTCGCAGATACGCCAGGCTTCAGTTCCTTGGAATTCATGGATTTGGACGAGCTCGACTTGGCAGAGGCATTCCGGGATTTTGCAGAGCGTTCACCCGATTGCAAGTTTCGGGGCTGTCTGCACGTGACAGAGCCCTCCTGCGCCGTCCAGGAAGGCGTGGCCTCAGGGGAGCTGAGCAAAGAGCGCTACGAGAATTACCTGCAATTCCGCGAAGAGCTGAAAGAATATCAACGGAGGAATAAACCATGGTAAAAATAGCACCTTCTATCCTGTCGGCGGACTTCGCCAGATTGGGTGAGGAAATTCAGGACGTCGAACGGGGAGGCGCAGACTGGATTCACGTAGATGTCATGGATGGACATTTTGTTCCGAATATCACGATTGGACCTTTGATCGTGGATGCCATCCGCCCAGTGACAAAGCTTCCGCTCGATGTGCATCTCATGATCGAGGAACCGGATCGCTACATTCCTCAGTTCGCCAAGAGCGGTGCAGACTGGATTACCGTTCATCAGGAAGCTTGCCGCCATTTGCACCGTACGCTCGCACTAATCAAAGAGCAAGGGGCGAAAGCAGGCGTCGTACTGAATCCCGCAACACCAGTGTCTACGATCGAGCACGTGCTTACGGATCTGGACATGGTGCTTCTCATGACCGTCAATCCAGGCTTTGGCGGGCAAAAATTCATTCACAATGTGGTTCCGAAGATCAAACAGCTGCGTCAAATGCTGGATGAGCGCGGCCTTGGTCACGTTGAGATCGAGATCGACGGTGGCGTGAATACCGAGACAGCCCGGTTGTGCGAAGCGGCAGGGGCGACCGTGCTCGTTGCCGGAAGCGCCGTATTCAATCAAAAAGACCGTGCGCAAGCTATCGCAGCGATTCGCGGATAAAAGCGACCGTACAAAATGCAAAAAAGCCATCTCTTTCGCATAGAAGAGATGGCTTTTTTCGTTTTTAATCAGGGCGATCGGAAGTCACATACGTTCCTGCAATCAAATCGTGAATGGCACGTTTGTCTTCACGGACACCGACCATGATCGCGCTGATGATCGCACCTATGCCAAGCGTTACGGTATAGATCAGCCAGCAGCCTACCACGATGCGCAGGAGCATCGTTCCTATGCCAACAGGACTCCCATCCATTTTTACGATGCGAATGCCCACGATTCTTTTTCCGACCGTATAGCCGTACCAGAAAACCGGCAGCAAGAGACTGTAGAGAATGGACACCAGATTCGTGAACAGATTGCCTTTTGTCTCACCCGTGATCAAATAAGAGAGAAGTGCCAGTGGTACCCCGATGATCAGGCCATCGAGCAAGCTTGCTCCAAACCGCCGCCAAAATCCAACCGCGTGGCTCTGCAAAGACTTTTCGTTTTCCACGATGATCCCAGCTCCTTTCCTTTCAATAGGAATGTATATGAGCTGGCAGCCGAAAGTAGAGCGAAAGAAATACGCCGCCACTGAATGAGGCAAAGTGACAGCTGGCATGCTTTACAGACTGGTAAACAGACGAAGCAGGACAGCGATCCTCCCCGGAATAGCCTCGATAACTACGTGCTCATGGGAGGCATGTGCACCATCGCCTACTGGTCCCAGGCCGTCGAGCGTAGGCGTGCCTTCATCAGCAGCAAAGTTGCCATCGCTCGTACCGCCTACCCCGCGCTCTGTCAGTGTGAAGCCTTCCAGGAGGGCTTGCTCCTGTGCATGCAAAAACAGCTGCTCAGTGGCTGCGGTTCTTTCCATAGGAGGTTTGGTTATGCCGCCCTCCACAACAAGCTGCGCACCCGGCAGAACGGGCCTTAGCTGATGCATGAGAGTGGTAATGCGGTCAGCCTCATTGCTGGCGCTGATACGCACGTCAATATCGGCCTCAGCGTAATCGGGAACGACGTTGGAGACGGTACCGCCGCGGATTGTTCCCACGGACAGGGTAGTACCCGCGTTGTAGTCGGTGAAGCCTTGAATGGCGATGACATGGTGGGCGAGCTCCTCGATGGCATTTACGCCAAGAGCGTGATCATTGCCTGCGTGTGCGGCACGGCCCTTGACCTTGAGGATGAAATCTCCGCCGCCCTTTCGGCTGGTTTTCAGAGAGCCATCTCCTGCCGCCGGCTCAATAACGAGAGCGCATTTGCTTCGTTTCGCTTCCTCGCGCATCCATTTTTCAGAAGAGACGCTGCCGATTTCCTCATCTGTATTCCAGAAGAAGACGAGCTTGCTTTGAAGGGGAATCTGCTGCTCGATGATTGTTTTCAGGGCAAAATAGCTGAAGATGATCCCTGCTTTCATATCGTAGGTTCCAGGACCATATACCCGTCCATCCTCGATTTTCCAGGGCTCCTGCGCAAGCGTCCCCAACTCTTTCACCGTGTCAAAATGACCGAGAACCATGATCTGCTCGGGGCCGTCTCCGTATTCGATGCGGAGCTGATCCCCGTATGTAGGCTGGGAGATCGTGTCAACTTTGCAGCCGAGCGCACGGAAGCGTTCTGCGATCAAACGCCCTAATTGATCCACAGCTTGTTTATTGTGAGTGGGTGTTTCTATTTCTACGTACGTACGCAATTCCTCGAGAATTTCGGGGAGCTGCTGCTGAAAATGGTCTGTCCATTTGCTGGTCATTCGTTATCCTCCTTGCAGGTGATTTCATTAGCACTATAAGTCTTTGGCCGCATTTTCGCCAGTCAAAAGTACAAACGGGGCTTGGTCGCAGAAAAAAGGGACATACTACAAACGCACCTGCCCTGAAGCCTTTAGCTTAATTGTGGATAGTATTCTGTAAATTGGCTATTTAAATTATGGCTAAAAAAACATTGAATTTGTTCATCTAATGATTAAAATAGTCATTATCCTGTATAAATATAAGCTGTCAATTCATAGCGTTCCCTTGAACTTGACAGCTATATTTTCAACTTGATTTCAAACACAATCCTAATGGGGGTATACCATCATGAAAAAACAGATGTTTTCAATCGCTCTTACATCACTCTTGGCAGCGACTGTTATGGCAGGCTGCGGGACAGGCACAAGCCAGCCACCGGCACAGCCGCAGAGTGGACAAGAGCAAGCTGGACAGCCAAGCGGAGAGAAAAAGACTCTGACGATGGCTACATCTGCAGACTACAAGCCCTATGAATTCCACGATTTGACCAGCGGCAAAGACGAGATCGTCGGCTTCGATGTGGATATCGCCAAATACATTGGGGAACAGCTGGGCTACGAAGTGCAAGTAAATGACATGAACTTCGACGGATTGGTTCCTGCGCTGCAAACCAACCGTGCCGATTTCGTCATGGCAGGGATGACACCGACCCCTGAGCGTCAGAAGAACGTCGACTTCTCGGAAATTTACTATGACGCGAAAAACACGATTGTCTCGAAGAAAGAGAGCAATGTGACCAAGCCTGACCAGCTGGCAGGGAAAAAGGTAGCGGTACAGCTGGGCTCCATTCAAGAATCTGCAGCAAAAGAGCTGGCGAAAACGGCAACGGGACTGCAAATCACTTCCTTGAACAAAACGGGTGAAATCATCGAGGAAGTAAAAACGGGCCGTGTAGATGCAGCGATCCTGGAAGATACCGTAGCCAAGGGCTTTGTGGAAAGTAACCCAGGCCTGCAGTACACCACGATTGAGACAGAAGAGGTAAATGGTTCAGCGATTGCTTTCCCGAAAGGCTCCAAGCATGTGGATGAATTTAACCAGGTCATCAAAAAAATGCAGGAAAACGGCGAGATGGACAAGCTGATCAAAAAGTGGTTCGGTCAATAATGCAAAGCGGGGCGGCTGCCCCCTTCGATTCACATCATGAAGATAGCAAGGAGTGGGAAAGGGCATGAATTTGGATTTTCCACAGATTGTGCCCTATATCCCTTTTATTTTACAAGGGATAAAGGTCACATTACTCGTCACACTCATTTCAGTCGTCCTCGGCTTCATCTGGGGCTCGATCCTGGCACTTATCAAAATTTCCAAATTCGGTCCGCTGAATTGGCTGGCAGTTGCCTATACGTCCATCTTTCGGGGAACACCTCTGATCCTGCAACTGACGTTTGTCTACTTTGCTACGCCTCAGCTGACGGGATATAACATCTCTCAGCTGGAAGCGGCTGTCTTGACGTTTACGCTGAATTCGGGTGCCTACATATCCGAGACGATCCGCGGTGGGATTCTCGCGGTGGATAAAGGTCAGTGGGAAGCGGCCAAGTCGCTCGGCGTTCCGTATCGCCGCATGATGATGGACATCATTTTGCCGCAGGGGATTAAAAACATCCTGCCAGCGCTGGTGAATGAAACAATCGCCCTTTTGAAAGAATCGGCACTCGTCTCCACGATCGGACTCGCAGACATCCTGCAAAACGCAAACGTCGTGAAGGGAACCATCTTCCGGTACTTTGAGCCGTACATCATCGCCGGGGTCCTCTACTATGTCATGGTCATGATCTTGACCTGGTTTGCGCGCGTGCTGGAGAGGAGGATGAGACGCAGTGATTAAAATTGACAACATCACCAAGTCATTTGGGCAGCTTGAAGTCTTGAAGGGGATTTCGACGGAGATCAAAAAGGGAGAGGTCGTGGCGATCATCGGGCCTTCGGGGTCTGGGAAATCGACTCTTTTGCGCTGCATGAATTTGCTCGAGGTTCCGACGACAGGAAAGATCGTCATTGATGGACAGGACATTACAGCGCCAAAGGCAGACGTTCTGAAGGTCCGTCAAAAGATCGGAATGGTTTTTCAGCACTTTCACCTGTTCCCTCACATGACCGTGCTAGGCAATCTCACTTACGCTCCCCTCAAGGTCAAAGGCATGTCCAAAGCAGAAGCAGAAGGAAAGGCCAGAGAGCTCTTGAAGCGCGTTGGTCTGTCGGACAAGGCGGACGTGTATCCGTCCCGTCTGTCTGGCGGTCAAAAACAACGTGTCGCGATCGCGCGTTCTCTCGTGATGGAGCCGGAGATTATGCTTTTCGACGAGCCGACCTCTGCCTTGGACCCCGAGATGGTCAAAGAAGTGCTGGAGGTTATGAAGGGCCTGGCCCATACCGGCATGACGATGGCCATCGTGACACACGAGATGAGGTTTGCTGAAGAGGTGTCGGATCGGATCCTGTTCATCGACCATGGACAATTGATCGAAGAAACGGCGCCTACAGAGTTTTTTGCGCGTCCGAAGAGCGAGCGCGCCCAGCAGTTTTTGGAGAAAGTACGCTAATATCTAGGAAGAGTCACAGCCCACGGTGGTTGTGACTCTTTTTTGTACAGTAAGAATTTATAAGATTCTTAGCCAGTATCAGTGCAACAAAGGCTCCACCGCAAAGCTTGGCGGAGCCAAGTTTTCTAATATATCGGGCATTTGCTGCCCATATATGCGTTTTCGCTGGGAGAAGGAAGAGGGACACGCATATTGCCTTTGGCTGACGCATAATGTATTCAGGCAGCCTGTGTATTTCCGACATTATTCTCATGATTATCGTGTTGCAATGGGTTTGCGAGCAGTCAACGGTACTCTTCTACTTTTTTCAGAAGGCAGGATACATGTTTATCCGACAGCAGAATATGATGTAATATGCACGTTTGGGAGAACACCTGAAGGAGGTGCAGTATAAATGGGATTGCGCTCCTATCGCCTGCGACAGGGGGGCGCCTTGCGACGTGTTCTCGGGGTAGCGTTGGCTGTCGGGGGTATCACCATTTTCCTGTACATCGCACCTCCGTGGGTTTGGTATAGCCTGTTGTCGTTGGCTCTCGTGGGGGCGGGCTGGTATTTGTATCACGTGAAGTAATTTCGGTGAGGAGGGGTAGCATGCGGTTTTACACCATCAAGTTGCCGAAGTTCCTGGGTGGCATGGTTCGCGGCATCATAGAGGCATTCAACAAGAAAAAATGACGGCGTGGCCTCGGCCTCCTGAGGGACCACGGCCTCCCGTGGGAATAAACGCCTGTGAAATGCAAAAAAGCACCTCAAGGGTGCTTTTTTTCGCGTAGTAGAAGACTACACGCGAGTTACGAGTCCGGATTTCAGTGCTCGAGTACTTACATAAACGCGCTTTGGTTTACCATTTACCAGAATGCGCACTTTTTGTACGTTAACACCCCAAGTGCGGCGAGTTGCGCGCATGGAGTGGGAGCGAGCGTTTCCTGCTTTAGCAGATTTACCTGTTACAAAGCAACGACGTGCCATTACGATCCACCTCCTTGTTGCATCTAAACGGAATTCCCTCGAGAGGGAACACAAATACTCAACCATAGTAGCACACGAGCCCTGTCAATTGCAATACTTGACATGAGGAAAAGCCCTTCCTTCCTTCTTTCCCTCTCGATTCGACAAAACGCTTCATTTCTTCTATATGTTAGTGTAAAATTATATGAAGCATGTTTACGCTTACCAAAGCGATCAAGCTGTTGAAAAGAGGAGGAGTCCTTGCATGACAGTGGAAATGAGCACATCTATGGGAAAAATAGATGTTACGGAAGAAGTGATCGCTCGGATTGCTGGAGGCGCCGCTATGGAAGTTTTCGGGCTCGTGGGGATGTCGCCACGAAAAGCGCTGAAGGACGGTATTGCCGAGCTTCTGGGACGAGATAACCTGAGCAAAGGGGTTGTCGTTCACAACCAGAACAGCGAAGTAACTTTGGACATGCATATCATCGTCAGCTATGGCGTTAAAATTTCCGAGGTAGCCGGCAATGTACAACGCCGTGTTCGCTATACCTTGGAGCAAACGGTAGGAATCGATGTCACTGCGGTAAATATTTTCGTGCAGGGTGTACGCACTGACAGGGATACATAATTAAGGAGGAACAACAGTTGGTACATACGCGTCTTGATGGCGTCCTTTTTAGCCGGATGGTTTACCTGGGGGCAAACCTTTTGTCTGAAAACGTCAAAGTGGTGGATGGATTGAACGTCTTTCCCGTACCGGATGGAGATACTGGGACGAATATGAATTTGACGCTTACCTCAGGTGTGGAGGAATTGTCCCGCAAGGAATCTCCTCTCATCACAGAAGCGGCTTCTGCACTTGCCAAAGGCTTGTTGATGGGAGCTCGTGGCAACTCTGGAGTCATTTTATCCCAATTGTTCCGTGGCTTTAGCAAAGCTGTGAACGGGAAAGAGGTCGTGAACACTCGCCAATTTGCGGAGGCACTAAAATCCGGAGTGGACTCAGCCTATCAAGCAGTCATGAAACCGGTCGAAGGGACCATTCTTACTGTTGCTCGCGAGGCAGCAGAGATGGCTGTACGTGCAGCACGCACGTCTGACGATCTGGTCGTGGTCATGGAAAAAACGTATGAGCAGGCGCAGACAACACTGCTGCGCACACCTGAGATGCTGCCTGTGCTAAAAGAGGTGGGCGTCGTCGATTCAGGTGGACAAGGCTTGTTGTTTATTTACGAAGGATTTTTGCGTGTGCTGCGCGGAGAAGCTGCCGAGGATGTGCAGAAAAGCTCTCAGCCTGTCATGAGCGACGCTGAGCTGAACAAGCTGGTAGACGCACAGCACGCGCAGATTCATATGAAAACGGAAGACATCGTTTACGGCTACTGTACAGAGTTTATGGTGCACATCGCCAACAGCACCGAGCCAAATAAAAAACCGTTCTCGGAAGGACTGTTCCGCAGTCAGCTGGACAAGATGGGGGATTCCCTCCTGGTTGTGTCCGACGATGAGGTCGTCAAGGTGCACATTCACGCAGAGCATCCGGGCAATGTCCTGCAATACGCGCAGCAATTTGGAAGTCTGCATCGACTAAAAATTGAGAACATGCGCGAGCAGCACGCCAACATTCTCAAAGCAGAAGAGGGCAAGGCTCCGGCAGCAGCCGTTGCCACGCGAGAATTGGAAGCGATTCCCTATGGCCTGATCGCAGTTGCAGCCGGTGAGGGGATCGCCAAGATTTTGCGCAGCATGGGTGTACATGTTGTCGTGGAAGGCGGACAGACGATGAATCCGAGCACGGAGGATTTCATGAAGGCTATTTCGGGTCTGCATGCCAATGAAATCATTATCCTGCCAAACAACAGCAATATCGTCATGGCAGCCCAGCAAGCGGCAGAGCTTTCCGAGACGCCGGCATCCGTGGTTCCGAGCAAGAGCATTCCTCAAGGCATGGCGGCACTGGTCGCCTTCAACAGGGAAGCAGGCATCGAAGCGAATACGATTGCCATGAACAAAGCGATTGCTTCTGTGAAAACGGGAATGGTCACGCATGCCGTCCGCGATACGCGCATGGGCGATGTCGAGATCAAAGAAGGCGACTATATCGGGATTGCGGAAAAAGAAATCGTCACGGCTGGACCGGATTTGTTGCAAAGCGCACAGACTCTCCTGCTGGATTTAGTGGACGAGGATGCAGAAATCGTCACGCTGTTCCTGGGAGAAGGAGCGACGCAAGAGATGGCAGAAGCGTTAGAGGCAGGATTGGCAGATGCCTATCCGGATGTGGAAGTGGAAATCCAGGATGGCGGACAACCATTGTATCCGTTTATCTTTTCTGTGGAGTAATTGGGAGAGGGGCTCTCGTGAATGCCAATCGTAATTCTTACTGACAGTGCTTCGGATATTGATGCGTCTGTTCGGGAATCGTTGGGGATTGTGGCTGTACCGTTGAAAGTGATGTTCGGACCGGAAACCTATCAGGACGGTGTCACGATCTCCTCCACTGCTTTTTTTGAAAAACTGAGCCAGTCGAGCGTTTTGCCGACCACCTCTCAGCCCTCTCCTCTGGAGTTTGCAGAAGCGTACAAGGCGATTTACGAGAAGTACGGCAAGGATGTGCAAATTATTGCCATCATGCTGTCCGCTGCCTTGTCCGGGACGTATCAGTCCGCGATGATCGCCAAATCGATGCTGGAAGAGAGCATCGATATTACCGTCATCGATTCCCGCAAAGCTTCCTACGTGCACGGCATGATCTGTGTCGATGCAGCCAAGGCAGCACAGGAAGGCAAGAGCAAGCAGCAGATTCTCGATATGATCGACCGCTATCTGGATGAAGTACAGGTCTATTTTATCGTGGATACGCTGGAGTTTTTGCAAAAGGGTGGGCGGATCGGTCGTGCGGCAGCCGTGATTGGCTCGCTTTTAAACATCAAGCCAATCTTGACGTTGGACCCTGTGGGCTACGTAACGGCTTTCGACAAAGTGAGAGGTACCAAAAAGGCGCTGAACCGCGTGCTGGAAGCATTGCAGGAGTACTCGCAGGGAAAACCGGTGAAGGTTGCCGTCCTGCATAGCTCCGTACCGGATCAGGCAGCTGACATATTGGAGCGGATCAAGCAAGAGTTTCAAGTGACCGCCTCTCATTTGGAAGAGATCGGACCTGTGATCGGGACTCATACCGGGCCTGGCCTGCTAGGGATCGTCATGGTAAAAGCGTGATGGGAAAAAGACATTCTCGATTGTTTCGGGGGTGTCTTTTTTGCCTGACTAGAGGTTTTCTTCTCGGCATGACTTGCCCCTAATTTCAGCTACACCAAAGGAAGGGATAGCATGGCTGAGCTGGTCAAAATACGAGCAAGCGTGTTTATTGGGCGCTTGCACTGGCTACCTCCCATTTCGGATCCCGATACGGGGTTTATCTACGAGTATGCTGGCGATGCTCACGACTTTACGCCGTATGCGGGCAACACGGGGCGCTCTCGCGTCGAGCAGGAGCTCACCGTCGATTTTACCAAACGGAGATTGTCCGTCTTTGCGGGCACTGGCGTAACGGTCCTCAAAATGACGGACGCAAATGGTAATGGGCAGTACAAAGAAGGGAAAGCTTCTACGGAAGGGATCGTCGTCGAGGACGAACGGTGGGGACAGTCAGAGGTAACCTTCGTGATGAAAGCCAGTGCCAAGAACCCGCTGCGTAGACTATTGGCTGCAAGTGAAGGTGCAAGTGGACGGCAGCATCGAAGTGAAAGGCTCGCACGATGGCTTTCCGCGTTTCGAGTTTTACAAGCAGGCAGACTTTGGGGAATTCCAATGGATCCATGCGCATGACTTTCACATAACGGGGGATACACCGGCAGCGATGGCTGGAGAAATGGAATACCATTTTGAAAAAAAGTGCTAGTGTCTGCGCTCTCTTTCTGCCCTAAACGGCGGACTGTAGCCTGCTCGTGAAACCTGTAGCGCTTTGGGAATCGGTAGGATACAATGAGAGTGAATCTTGTTGAACCCCTTGTGATATCAGGAGGAGAAGGCGGTTGAAGTACAAAAGCGTATTTGATATTATCGGTCCCATTATGGTAGGACCGTCGAGTTCCCATACAGCAGGTGCGGCGCGCATCGGCAGGGTGGCGCGTAAGCTGTTTGGCAAAGAGCCTAAGCGTGCAAAGATCACCTTCTACGGCTCGTTTGCAAAGACGTATCAAGGGCATGGCTCTGACGTGGCAACGGTTGCAGGGATTCTCGATTTTGACACATCAGACTTGCGCTTGAAAAATTCGCTTCTGATTGCTGAAAAAGCAGGGATGGAAGTGGATTTGACCACGTCGGAAGTCTTGACGGAGCATCCCAACACCGCTCGAATCAAGTTGTCAGACGACCAGGAGTCAATCGAGGTTGTCGGCGTTTCGATCGGTGGGGGGAAAATTGAAGTGCTGGAGATTAACGGCTTTACGCTGCAGCTGGGCTTTGACAGCCCGACGATGCTGGTTTTGCATGAAGACCGCTTCGGGATGATTGCGGCTGTCGCCAAAATCCTGACGCAGCACAAGATCAATGTAGGGCTGATGGAGGTTTCTCGTCACGATCGCGGGGCGCGTGCTTTAATGGCAATCGAGACGGATGCTCCTGTTTCCGCAGAGGTGCTGGAGGAAATCCGGCAGATTCCTTACGTATTTGACGTTTCCTTGCTTTCGTTGAACTAGCGCAGATGATGATCATGGGCACAAGACAGCAGGGAATAGAGGAGTGATCAAACAAGATGTTTCGGAATGTGGCTGAGCTGGTTGAATTGGCGGAATCACAAGGAAAGAAAATCTCGGAAGTGATGATCGAGGCAGAGATGGAAGTATCCCAACGCAGTCGGGAAGCCATCATGCAGGATATGTACGCCAATCTGGACGTTATGGAAAAAGCAGTTCGTCGCGGCCTGACAGAGGATATTCGCTCGCATAGCGGGCTGACAGGCGGCGATGCCAAAAAGCTGCAAGAATATATGAAGAACAAAACCTTCTTATCGGGACCTACACTTTTGAATGCGGTTTCGATGTCCGTAGCGGTCAACGAAGTCAATGCGGCTATGGGTACCATCGTCGCGACTCCTACCGCTGGGGCTTGCGGCATTGTTCCAGGTACCCTGTTTGCGGTATCAGACAAGCTCCAACCGACACGGGATGAGATGGTGAACTACTTGTTTACTGCTGGCGCAATCGGTTATTGTATCGCGAACAACGCGTTTATTTCCGGTGCGGCTGGAGGCTGCCAGGCAGAAGTCGGTTCGGCGACCGCGATGGCAGCTGCGGCTATCGTCGAGATCGCGGGCGGCACGCCGGAGGAGTCGGCACAAGCGGTAGCGATTGCTTTGAAAAACATGCTTGGTCTGGTCTGTGACCCCGTGGCTGGACTGGTGGAAGTACCTTGTGTCAAGCGCAATGCGATGGGGGCTGCGATCGCTACGGTAGCGGCAGACATGGCGATGGCGGGCATCAAGAGCGTCATCCCGACAGATGAAGTCATCGAAGCGATGTACCGGATCGGTTGCGCAATGCCGACAACACTGAAAGAGACGGCCCAGGGCGGACTGGCCGCAACTCAGACAGGGCGCCAAATCGAAGCGAAGATTTTTGGCGTACGGATGGAGAAGTAATGACGACGTCTTATCAAGCTCCCGTCTCCCAGCTTCACGGGGTAGGGGAAGAGCGGGCAAAAGCTTTTGGCGGTTTGGGGATTCACAGCGTAGGCGATCTGCTGGAGTACTTCCCGACCCGTTATGAAGACTACCGTGTTCGCGATTTGACAGAGGTCAAAGACGGAGAGAGGGTCACGCTGGCAGGTACGGTATACGGCGAACCCTCTGTTCGTTTTTATGGCAAGGGCAAATCACGCATTTCCGTCAAGGTAGTCATGGACCGGGTGGTGGTCACGGCTGTTTGGTTCAACCAGACGTTTGTGAAAAGCAGGCTGTCGCCGGGCAAAGAAATTCTCATCACGGGAAAATGGGACAAGCACAAGCTGCAGGTCACGGTGAATGAGATGACGGAGGCGGATTCCGACCGCGCTGCCAAGCGTGGAGAGCTGGCTCCCGTATATCCGCTTGGCGGGGATGTCACGCATAACCTGCTGCGGAAAACGATCCAGCAGGCTTTGCGAGAGTACGGTCAGGAGATACCGGAAATTCTGCCGCCCTACATCGTCGAGCGCTATCGGCTGATGCCGCGGGTCGATGCCATTCATTCGATTCACTTTCCTGCCGATGCCGAAAATGGACGCCAAGCACGGCGGCGAATCATGTTCGAGGAGCTTTTTTTATTTCAGTTAAAAATCCAGGCGCTGCGCCGGGTGAATCGCCAGCAAACCGAAGGCATGGCGCTCACGATTCCGATGGAGGAGGTTCGGCAGTTCATTTCTTCTCTGCCCTTCCCGCTGACAGATGCGCAAAAACGGGTCGTCAAAGAAATTTTGGATGACATGCGCTCTCCTCATGCGATGAATCGTTTGCTGCAAGGGGACGTAGGTTCCGGAAAGACGGTCGTAGCTGCCATCGCGCTGATCGCGGCTGTCAAGGCAGGTTTCCAGGGGGCGCTGATGGTGCCGACGGAAATTTTGGCGGAGCAGCACGTTCAGTCCCTCACGGCTTTACTTTCGCCATACGGGATCGAGGTGGCTCTGCTCTCCGGTTCGCTGACTGCCAAGCGCAGACGTGAAGTCATCGGCTCTCTGCAGATGGGTCTCATCGATGTCATCGTGGGTACACACGCCTTGATTCAGGAGGATGTGTTTTTTTCACGACTGGGCTTGGTCATTACGGATGAGCAGCATCGCTTTGGGGTTGAGCAGCGGCGAATCTTGCGCAACAAGGGCCTGACTCCCGATGTCCTGTTCATGACGGCGACACCGATTCCACGGACGCTGGCGATCACCGCATTTGGCGATATGGATGTCTCTACGATCGACCAGATGCCTGCTGGCCGCAAGCCGATTGAGACGACGTGGAAAAAGCACGATCAGTTCCCCGCCGTTCTGGAGCAAATGCGTGACGAGCTGCGCAAAGGAAGACAAGCCTACGTCATTTGTCCGTTGATCGAAGAGTCGGAAAAGCTGGACGTGCAAAATGCGATTGATGTTCACGCGCAGCTGACGCATGTGTTTCCTGAGTTTGGCGTAGGCTTGATGCACGGGCGCTTGCCTGCCAAGGAAAAGGATGCGGTGATGCAGGCTTTTCTCGCTGGAGAGCATGCGGTGCTCGTCTCCACAACGGTCGTTGAGGTAGGGGTAAATGTGCCGAATGCTACCTACATGATCATTTACGATGCCGAGCGCTTTGGTCTCGCACAGCTGCACCAGCTGCGGGGGCGTGTCGGCCGTGGCTCGGAGCAGTCCTACTGCGTGCTGATTGCTGATCCCAAGTCGGAGATCGGAAAAGAGCGGATGCGCGTCATGTGTGAGACAACAGACGGGTTTGAGCTGTCGCAGCGAGACTTGGAGCTGCGCGGGCCGGGTGATTTTTTCGGGACCAAGCAGAGCGGCGTTCCTGAGTTTAAAGTGGCGGATCTCTTGAGTGATTACAAAGCACTGGAGGTCGCCAGACAGGAAACCGCCAGACTGGTAGCGGAGAGGTCGTTTTGGCATGACGCCCAGTACCATTGGCTGCGGGAGTACTTAAAGCGCGAGGGTGTACTGGACGGAATCGTGTTCGACTAAAGGCAAAAGCAAGTATTGGTGGAGAGTCTTCTCTGTGAGAACAGGGGAGGCTCTTTTTGGTATGCGAACAGCGGGGGAGAACGGACAAAATTTACTTTGATCGTTTGAAACGATTCCAGCCTTCGCAGCGTCAATATCCATATTAAGGAAAACGATACGAATCCATAGAGGGGCGGTTCTTTCATGCGTTTGCTTCGCTTCATACCTTGGGGATGGTTGTTTTTGGCCGTTGTTTTGTCTGCTGCTGCATGCAGCCCTGGACCTGTGAGCACGGGACCCGGAGGAATCGAATCACCCTCGGTGCCACATGAGCCGCCGCCAGCAAATGCCGTACCTCCTCCTTCCCAGCCTGCTGCTCCTGCCGAGTGGCTCCCAGAGGAAATCGATTTCAACTACGATGAGCTGAAAGAGGATGTGCGTATACAGCTGGACGAGGAGCCGCAGCTTCATTCTCCTATCCGTACGGTTGTCGGGAATACACCGCAGTCGTACAGCTTCTTTTTCCGTGAACCGATGGATCGCGCCAGTGTAGAAGCCGCTGTTCGCCAGCACGCCAAAGACACCTCCCAGATTCACTATGTGGAGCCGTCACTTGCGTTTCACTGGGTTCATGACCGGCAGCTGCGCTTGCTGGTGACTTTGGACCGGCAGCCAGATTTGAATCAAGCCAGCCCTGAGTACTGGCTGAATGCAGCAGGTGCCAAAACGCAAAAAGGAAGAGTGGTTGCAGGCAATCTCGATTTTCGAGCGGTAGCTGTCGTCCCAAGTCAGATTTGGCAGGTCTCGCTGGATGGGGAGCAGCTAAAAAAGGTCTCTGGCTTTCCTGCTCCTTATATGGTTTCGACCATCTTAGACAACGAACGGCGATATGTACTAATGTACCGCTACAAGCAATACTGCGAGTGCGACGCGCATCATATTCCTTTGTATGCGATCTATGACCTGGACAAAAAATCACTGACCCGCTACCCCTTTGAGCTGACCGTGAACTATCGAGGGGAAGGGACCTTTGTGGCAGATCGGCGCGGATTTTTCTTCGCCCAGCCGCAAAAGGGTGTGTCCGTACCAGAAAGCGAGTGGGCGGTTCCTATCAAAGTAAATGGATTCGTGCATGGAGCGAGCTTCAGCCATAATCGTCAGTATGTTTTATTGGCGACAGGCCCCGCGCAGCAAAAACAGGATCTGGATCTCGTGCTGGTCAACCTAGAAACGGGTGCGCAGACGCGTCTGCCCGGTGCTGTGAAAGGCACGATTCCGACGAGCGAGGCGGACGGCATGACGCTGCCAGTCACGTTTATGGACGATGGAAGGTATGCGACTTTTATCATACGAAAGAGCGCAGACAGCCTGCGTGAAATCCGGCAGCGCTATGACTGGAAAACCGAGAAGGTCATCCCTTGGAATCCTCCTGTTGCCGAGGACTCGTGGGCGGGCTACGATCAGTCGGATGACGGAAAATACCAGATGTACTTTAATGGCGGACTGTACCAAGGGAAGGAGAAAGTAGGGGAATTGGATCGTTCGGGGGTCTGGGTGCCCGGCACGCATCTTTTGGCGTATGTAAATTGGCAGGAGGGGAAAGCGGGCGGCCCAGCAACTCAATCGCTGCATATCTTTGATGCGGACCTGCGGCAGGAGCGCGTCATTTTGGAAGGGCTGTCTATTGGGTTTGGTGTGATAGGGGCAAGTCAGGACGGGAAGTGGCTGCTCGTGCATAGCGAGCGGGATCTGGCCAATTAGCGGTCCGCTGCTTTGAGGTATTTGCGCAGCCTTTGCTTTTTCTGCGATGGCGATGCGTATTTCGTGCAATCGAATCATGAGGTTGGGCCAACCCGGCGGGGATGACGGATCCGGCAGGTTGGTCTGTTTCTGTTTTTCCGCGATCAAATGCGCAAGATCTGGATGGGGCCATTTAGCATTTGCAGACCATCAGCACGTTGCGATCCGGGTCGCGAAAGGTAAACCAGTGCCCGTTTTCGATGCCGCTTACCAGTTCTACGTCAAGCTCCTGCATATGTTGGTAAGCCGCTTCGATATCCTGAGTGTTGAAGTGAAACAGAGGAGCATTGCTAGGCGTTTTTTTCGGGAAAATCTTGCTGTCTAAAATCAGGGTGACGCCCTTTTGCAGTGGGATGCAGTACAGATGCCCGAACAAGATGTCCTGATCGGCGTCAATTCCGAGAATGCGGCAATACCAGTCGCGAGCTTCCTCTATGTGCTGCACCGGAACAAATACTGCGCCAACTTCAGAAAGCAGGGGAGAAGCTTTCATGGAGAACTCCTTCTTTCGTAGAGAATCGCTGCGCTATTTGCATACAGGAACAGGATTCGCCCAGGTGCCACTTTTCCCCTCTGTGTCCAGAAAAAATTACCAGAAAATTTCTTGTGGCGAAGAGGTATAAAAGCGAACGTTTGTTTGCTATACTAAGAACGAGGGAGTAACGAACATTTGTTCTTATTTAAGGAGATGGCGATATGGCCAATGCGAACAAACGCATCGTTTTTTTGGTCGATATGCAGAGCTTTTATGCCAGCATCGAGAAGGCGGCCAATCCGCAGCTGCGAAACCAGCCGATCGTAGTCGCGGGAGATCCGGAGCGGCGAAGCGGGGTGGTTCTGGCAGCATGCCCGATTGCCAAATCGTACGGCGTCGTCACGGCAGAAGCTTTGTGGCAGGCGCAGCAAAAGTGCCGCAGCCTCGTCGTTGTTCGCCCGCGGATGGAAATGTACATCCGCATCTCGATGCAGATTACCCAGATTTTCGAGTCCTTTACAGATAAGGTAGAGCCGTATTCCATTGACGAACAATTTCTCGATGTGACCGGGAGCGTGCACTTGTTTGGCGATGCGCTGCAGATGGCTGCGCAAATCCGGCAGCGTGTGTGGATGGAGACCGGGATTAACTGCCGTGTGGGAATCAGTGAGAATAAAGTGCTGGCGAAAATGGCTTGTGACAACTTCGCCAAGAAGCAGGAGAAGGGTGTTTTTTGGCTCAAGCGCGAGGAGCTGGCAGACACGCTTTGGAAGCTGCCGATTGAAAAGCTGTTCGGCGTAGGCTCGCGGATGAAGCGGCATTTTCATCGGATGGGGGTTTACCAGATCGGGCAGCTGGCGGACATGGCTCCGAACGTGCTCATGCGTCGTTTCGGGGTGAATGGCGAGGTGCTGTGGCGAACCGCCAGAGGTCTGGATGACTCGCCTGTCTCCCTGAATACGTACGATACGCAAAAAGGGATCGGCCATCATATGACGCTGCCACGGGACTATCATACGGGAGCGGAGATCAAGGTCGTGCTGCTGGAGCTGTGCGAGGAGGTGTGCCGACGGGCGCGGAGCAAAGAGCTGATGGGGTCTGTGCTGTCTGTCGGCTGCCGCGGCGCCGATCTCGATGCGCTGAACGGGTTTGGCAGGCAGATGAAGCTGGAGGAGCAGACCAACGACGTGATGACGCTGTATGAGGCGGCATGCTGTCTCTTTGACCGGCATTGGCAAAAGACTCCCGTGCGCAGCATCGGTGTGACGCTGAGCAAGCTGGTGCCAGACAACGTTCTACAGCTCAATCTGTTTACGGATAATCACAAGCGCCGTTCGCTCGCCCATGCGATGGATGACATTCGCACCCGCTACGGTCAGGATGCGATCCTGCGGGCGGTGTCTATCTTGGGGGCTGGCCAGGCCAAAGAGCGTGCCCGCAAGATCGGGGGGCACTACAAGTGACCGAGCAGCAGGCGGGAGTACCAGAGGGTGAGCAGGAGATGATGCGCTTGTACATTCTGTTTGGCATCCTGTTTCGTGTTGTCATGGTAGATTTGGGGAAGGTCCGGGTCGTGCCGCTGAAGCTGTCCTACCAGGCTGTGTATGACTGGCTGTTTCCAGAGATTTCCCGCTGGGCCGAGCGGCAGCATCATCAGCTGCGCCGTCTGCTGCGGCAGCAAGGCTGTGTGGTGGTCAGCTACCAAAGACAGGGGCATGTCTACGTGGTGCACTACCGGCAGCGCGGATATTTGCGGGAGGCGATCTATTCGATCGAAATCCTGCGGGCGGAATGTCAGGAGCTCGTCGGCCAATGGATTGCCCACTATCAACGAGGAGAGAAGACGCCATGAGGGAGACGCGTGTATCCAAAAAAGAGAATCTGTTTGCATCCAGCCGGTTCGTGCTGCCTGAGCATCGGGGGTGGTATGCGCGAATCAAAGAAGAGGAGCGCCGCTACGTGCCGCCGCAGCTGGATCAGGAACAGCTGGGGGAGCTGAGCGAGCTGGTATGGCAGGCTTTTCAGATGGGAAGTCCGCTTACGGTGACCTACTATGACGGGCAGCAGCCTCGCCGCTTGTCGGCTCACGTCGCACACATTGATCAGGAAAAACGGCGCATCAAGCTGCGGGCAGAAAGCGACATTCACTGGATTCCGTTTGCCCGGCTGCTCCAGGTAGAGCTGGCTGCCAGTTTTTGAGCAGAATCATTCAAGAAATTGACAAACTTAGGCCATTTGCAAAAACGCAAGCGGCAAAAAAACGAGTCTGAATGATCTAATGGCGTGCGCAGTGGCGAGGCGCGATTCCTGAAACGAAAAGCGGTCGAAAACAACCGTTTTTCGCGATTTTTTGGCCACTTTGGATTTTGCCAGAACAGGAGGTTTCCCTGTATTGTAAGGATATCTTGTAAAGCAGATATCTGAGGGATCGAACAAAGGGGACTGGAAATGTTAGCACAGGAAATGGGTGTCATGTTCACCAAGCATGCGGATCAGATTACTTCCAAGCGTTGGGGTGAATTTATTCAACAGCTGGAGGAAAAAGGCCTGTACGTGCTCATCGAGACAGATACGATCGGAAGAGTGATGAGTCCATTAGGCGGTTTGATGCCAATGCCTTGTAAAAGTGAGACGCTCCATATTGTGACCGCCGCTGAGCTGGAACAACGGGGGTTGCCGCTTGGTCACCACATTGTTACCAAGAGCAGAGAAAAAGCAGCGACCCAGCAATAACGAAAAAAAGAGAAGCAGAGCAGCCTTTCCTGTCGGGAACGATCCCGAACGGAAAGGTTTTTTTGTTAAGGTGTCGCCAAAAGGCTTGGCGGATCTAATAGGAAGTCACAGTCACCCGTGCACGGGGAGGGACCGTCATCTGCCTACGTGCATACGGTGGTAACAAGAGGGAAAGAGCGACAGGAGGAGAGCCTGCTATGGAATACGGCAGTACGCTGAGAAGATTGCAGGAAATCCAGTTTGCGCTTGTGGAGCTGCAGCTGTATTTGGATATGAACCCGGATGATCAGCGTGCCGTCAAGCAGTACAAAGAACTAACCGTGCAGCTTGTGCAGCTGAAGCAAGCGTATGAAAAGGAGCGAGGGCCGGTGATGCAGTACGGTCATTCCTCGACGCCGGATCGCTGGACGTGGCACAAGACTCCGTGGCCTTGGGAAATTGAGTATTGAGGAAAGGTGACCAGTGGTATGTGGATCTATGAAAAGACATTGGAAATTCCAGTACGAGTAAGCAAGCCGGATCTGCAGATGGCCAAATTCCTCTTGACACAGTACGGCGGGCCTGACGGAGAGCTGTCTTCCGCATTGCGTTATTTGAACCAGCGCTATACGATGCCGAATAAGCGCATCAAGGCGTTGTTGACCGATATTGGAACGGAAGAGCTCGGGCATATGGAAGTGATCGCTACCCTTGTTTACAAGCTGGTGAAGGACGCGACTCCGATGCAGATGAGAGAAGCAGGCTTGGGCGCCCACTACGCCGATCACGACAAGGCCCTTTTCTATGCGGATGCGAATGGTGTGCCATGGACAGCTGCTTACATCCAGACCAAAGGAGACCCGATCGCGGACCTAGCGGATAATATCGCAGCCGAGGAGAAGGCACGGGCGACCTATCAGTGGCTGATCAATCTCACCGACGATCCAGACGTGAGTCAGGTGTTGAAATATTTGCGCGGAAGAGAAATTGTGCATTCCCAACGATTTCGCGAGGCGCTGTTTATGCTAGAGGAAGAAAATCGTGCGAGCAAAGCACAGAAAGAGGATGACGACTTGTGAACCGATGGCCGCATACCTACTATGACCCACGGTACGGCTATCCGTGGGTCTATCCCATGCCTTTTCATCCGCGACAGCTTCAAAAGGACTCAAAAGTACGAGGGCTGCGCCCAACCAACCAGAGCACAGCAAATCTGCACCCGATTGCCCCTATCCACCCTTTCCCGCCCGATCCCTATATCAATCAGTTCAGGCCATCCGAAGCGCTGCAGACGGGAACGCTATTCATGTGGCTTCATGCATCAGAGAAGAACGAGCAAGAAAGCAGCGAAAAGGAAGACAGGGAAACAGAAGATCTCGAAACGAGTGCGGCCGAGGAAAGCTCTCCTAAGGGGGACGCAGAGTGAACAAACACAGAGTAGAGAGAAGCAATGCGTCCAAGCGCGTTGCTTCTTTTTTAGGGAGAGGAGGGTTCGAGCATTGAAAAGAGGATTGTCAGCACTTGCGTTGTCTTTCAGCCTATTATTGTGACGGGCTTTGTCTGTTTCACATTTACAATACGAAGGAAGATACGTTACACTCAAATGGAATTGATGAATCACTCAATACACACGCAGAAAAGGAGTGAGGGTCATGGCCAAAAATGAGGCGACCTCAGTCAACCGCAGGACGGAGATCATTTCGGCGGCGATCGAAGTGTTTGCAGAAAACGGGTATTACCGAGCAACAACCGCTCACGTCGCGGAGCGCGCCAGCATTTCCCAGCCGTATGTTTTTCGTTTCTTTAAAACCAAGGAGGCTCTGCTGCTGAGCGCACTGGAAGTATCGTGGACGAGAATCACGGAAGCCTTCCGCCAGGTCGTGGCCGTCTCCTCATCCGAGCAGCTGGAATCCGATTTGATCCGGGCCTACGAGAAAATTTTAGAGCAGCATAAAAATGAGACGCTGCTTCAAATGCAGGCACAAACCATTCAGGAGGAGGCCATCCAGGAAGCGATGCGCAACGGATTTCGCGAGGTACGACGTATTGTTCTGGAAGCATTTGAAAAAGCGGGGATGACCGATGCCAAAGAGCGGACGACGCTCTTTTTGGCGAGAGGAATGCTATGCAATATCGGGCTGGCATTGAATATGCCGGAAATCATGGAGGTGTAAGGTGGCGAACCAAGCCATGCAAAAAAAGTTATTGACTAATCACTAACTATAGATTGTGCTCGGATTTAGTTAGTGATTAATCAATTACAAAAAGAAAAATGGAGATGATGACCATGAAACGGGCAATGGTAGTAGGGGCAACAGGGGGGACGGGAGCAGCCATCACGGAGGAGCTCATTCGGCAAGGCATCGAGACGATTGCATTTGGACGTTCCGGGCAAAAGCTGGAGCTGCTTGCAAAGAATCTGGGAAATCCAGCACAACAACGATTCGAGCATTGCAGGAGAAAGCGACCCGTATATAGTTTGGCTAGTAATTGATCAATAACGGAGTGATCGGAATAAAAGTATGGTAAGGTTTTTTGGAAAAACCATGGCTCTGAGTAAGAACCATTCGAGAGAACCAGGAGGACCGCCAATGATTATCAGAGGGTTTCGCGAGACAGACGATTATCCTTTCCTTTGCCGCTATCAACTGCCACCAGAACAGGCGATCTATACCTCCACTCCGATCGAGGTCATCCAAGCCTTCCGCGCCGATCCAAGTCAAAAGCCTTATGTGATCTATGCAAGTGATCATTTGGTCGGATGCTTTGTGCTGAATGGAAGTAGGTCCGCGAATATCTACACCGACGAGTGGAGCTCCCTACTATTCAAGTCATTCTCGATCGATGCTCGCCATCAAAAAAGAGGGTATGCTTACGAAGCATTGCGGGCTCTACCGGAGATTGCGAAGCAGGAGTACCCTGGAAAAACGGAAATCCTTTTAACCGTCCACCACACCAACACACCTGCGATCAGCTTGTACCAAAAAGCTGGCTTTGAAGACAAAGGCTACAGGTACGCGGGGACGCATGGGGAAGAGCTTATCTTCCATCTGCGTGTAAAGGAAGAGGAGAAAATCAAAAGCCGGTAGCCTGATTCATACGAGGCTAGCCGGCTTTTTTTCATCTGGTTACGAAGCACTATCTTTCAGTTGTGGCGAACGGAAATGCAAGTAGACTCCAGCCGCCAAGGAAAGAAGAATCACAGAAACAGACGTCCACTGGGCGGCTGTCCAATGAAACAGGTAGCGAGGCGAGTCCCCGCGCAAGAGCTCTAGCAGGAAGCGCCCGAGGTTGTACAAAATGTTGTAGGCGAGAAAGAGATAGCCGCGCTTGAGCTGCTTGCGCATGAGGATCAGCAGCAGGGCAAAAATGATGATGTCCATCTGGCCTTCCCATACTTCCGCGGGCCATAAGGGCTGATCGCCAAAGGTTGCCCGAGCATTTGTCCCTTCTGGATAGAGAATGCCAAAATTGCCGCCAGTGGGGTCTCCAAAGGCATCACCGTTCATCAGGTTGGCATCGCGGCCGATGCTTTGGCCCAGGATCAGCCCTGGCGCACATAAATCCGCCAGCTCCCAAAAGGACAGCTTATGCTTGCGAACATACCAGATGCCGACCAGGATTGCACCGACGATGCCGCCTTGGATCGATAGGCCGCCATGCCAGATGGCGATAATTTCTTCCGGATGCTTCGAGTAGAATTCCCAGTCGAAGAAAAAGACAGCCCAAAACCGCGAGCCAATAATCGCGCCAACCATCATGGGGACGAGCAGGTTCATGAGATGATTGCCAAGCTCCTCTTTCTTTTGAAGCTTTGCCAAAGTAAGGGTCACGCCTACACCCAAGGCAATCGCCAGGACAAAAATCAGGCTGTAGGATCGAATGGGGAACGACCCGATGTGTGCAAGGTATTGATGCAATTCAAATTCCCTCTTTCTCTAGCAAGTAACTACGACTCGGCAGGTTCTGGCTGCGGCCTCTTTTTGGGAAGCCAGAAAGTAATAGCGAGGCAGACGACTGCCAAGACGGCAACGATGATAAAGTTCAGGTGGATACCCGCCGCGAGAATCTCGGGAGGAACTTGGGCGTTGCTGTCAGCATGGCTTCCAATCTGGTGGTTTAAAAACGTTCCCAGCACGGCTACGCCCAAGGTTTGCCCCAATGTCCGCAAAAACGAGTTGGACGAGGTAGCCACTCCGCGCAGGCTCCAGTCGACAGCAGATTGGACAACAATGGTGAAAATGGTGATGGAGAAACCAAAACCAAGTCCGAGGATGAAGACCATTCCGAGAATCATCCAAGGAGGAGTCGCCATCGTAATCAGCGTCAAGCAGAAGGTCCCGATGACAATTAGGAAGATGCCGAGAAGCGAAATAGGCTTGGCACCGTATCGTACGAGCAAACGGCTGCCAACCGTAGCGCCAATCGGCCAGCCAATCGACATAGGCATCAGGATCATCCCGGAAAAGATGGCGCCTTCTTTCAGAACCCCTTGGATCCACAAAGGCAAGTAGGCCGTGACACCGATGAGGATCGCACTGGCGAGAAACGAAATGAGATTGGGAAGGGACACTTCCCGAATATGAAACAGCTTGATCGGAATCATCGGCTCGGGGTGTCGCCTCTGAATGGCAAAAAACGAAACCAGAAACACAACCGTCACGATCAAAAGAAGGTACATCGTGGGCGAATTCCAATCGTATTCGTTGCCGCCAGTCAACAGAGCATAGAGCAAGGCCGTCGTACCGATCGTGAACGTAATGGCGCCGCCGTAGTCGATCTTGCGTGCGCGTTTTTCCAGCTTCTCATGCAGGTTTTTCGAGATCAGCCAAATCGATAGAAGACCAAAAGGGATATTGATGTAAAAGATCCAGTGCCAGCTGACATAGTCAACAAAGAAACCACCGACGAGCGGACCGAAGATTCCTGCAACTCCCCAAATGGAGGCAAAAAGTCCTTGGACCCGCGCGCGTTCCTCGAATGTAAAAATATCGCCGATGATTGTAAAGGTGATAGGAACGACGGCGCCAGCCCCAATTCCTTGAATCGCGCGGAACAGGATGAGCTGTTCCATGCTCTGGGAGAGACCGCAAAGCATCGACCCGATCAAAAAGAGGGAGCATCCGAACAGGAAAACTTTTTTCCGTCCGAACAAGTCGGCGATTTTTCCGAATATGGGAGTGGTTACGGCAGAGGTCAGCAGGTAGACAGCGTATACCCAGCTGATGAGCTCCAGCCCACCCAATTTATTGACGATTGTGGGCATGGCTGTACTGACGATAGTCACCTCAATCGCCGAGAGAAACGTAGCGATCATGAGGGCGATCGTAATTTTGCGCTGATAGGCAGTCATGCTTTGTTACTCCTTTCCTTCTAGCTGAAGACGAAGAGATCGGGAAAGCCGCTCGAGCAACTCGTTCATCATCTCCAGCTCCTCTTCGTGAAAGTCCTGAAACGTCTCGGTATTGCTTGCATCCGCACGGGGCTGCATCATGGCGAATACTTCTCTGCCTTTTTCGGTGATCTGCACGCGGGTAATCCGCTTATCAGATGGGTCACTCCAGGTCGAGACCCAACCGCCATTTTGCATACGCTCAATAAGACCCGTCATGTTTTGTTTGGTGACCAGGATCTCATGGCTTAGCTTGCCCAAGGTGATGCCTTCATTGCGAGCGATGATGCCCAGCAGCTGCCATTGCTGCACGCTCGAAAGTCCGGTTCCTTCAACGAGTCTTAGTCCCATGCGGTTAATTTGGGCAGCCAGACGCAGGACATGCAGAATGATGCTTACTTTTCCATCCACGTGAAAGCCGTCTCCTTTTCAAATGGTCAACATATGGACTATCTTAAAGAAACCCCTGTATTCCGTCAATCGAAACAGCTTTGGAAAGTGTACGCAGAAGAAATAAGACGACGCGCTGCCGAAAAATCGGAGAGCGCGCCAAAAAAGTCATTGAGGATTTGTCGTCCAGATGCCAGCCGTTTTGACAAACACACGATCCGGCAGTTGCAGCGCAGCAAGTGTAAGCTCGGCCACATCCTCTGGCTGCAGCATGCGATGCTCCTCGCCGATCTTCAAGCCGGCATTGACAGCAAGCTCGGTGTTCACGGTACTAGGAGTCAGGGCGGTCACCCGAATGTTGTGCTTCCGAACCTCTTGCAGGACGGACTCGGTAAAGCCAAGTACCGCAAATTTGGATGCACAATAAGCAGAGCCGGTAGCAAAACCGCGTTCGCCTGCGGTAGAAGCGATGTTGATGATGGCGCCGTGATTTTGCGAAATCATGTCAGGCAAGGCGTAGTAGGTCATATGGTAGGTTCCGAACAGATTGACCTGAATCATGCGCTCCCACTCGTCTGGCGGCATTTCTGTCACGGTGCCGAAGCTTGCAATTCCAGCGTTGTTAATCAAAATATCCAGCGGCCCCAGATCATGCTTGATCTGATTGTACGCGGCCTCAGCTTCGTCTCGCTTCGATATGTCCGCTGTCGCGTAAATGGCCCGCGTGTCGTATTGAGAGGAGATCGTCGAGGCAAGCTGCTCCAGATCACCAGAAGAGCGGGAGACGAGACCCACGCGAACGCCTGCCTTTGCGAGTGCGAGAGCAATGGCTCGTCCAATTCCTTTGCCTGCACCCGTGACCAGTGCATTTTTTCCTTTCAGATCCATCGATGTTCCTCCGTTCCTGATGGGGTTTTTCTGGGTTCTTTTGGCTCGTTTCGTAGATAAGGTAACCAGTTGGAAAGAACGCCATTCAGGAGGAAGCCTCTCAGCAGTCTCGTCAATCCGCTTGAGCGTGGTTTTTGATGCCGAGCTTGCGGATGTGGTATTGCAGGTTTTGACGAGTGGTTCCTAGTATTTTTGCGGCCTTGGTCACGCTCCAGTCAACGCTTTCCAAGGTTTGCTGAATCAAGCGCTTTTGCGCGGGATTGATCGCCGATTTGATCGGGCGTGTACTTTTTGTCTGTTGATAGATTTCCTGGTTCTGCGGGCTTTGGAAAAAGTCCTTTAAATACATCGGAAGGTGCTCGGTATCGAGAAGCTCATCGTCTGGATTCGCGTTAATGACCAGATTGTCGATCACGTGGGCGAGCTCGCGGATATTTCCGGGCCACCGATAGTGAAGCAAGATTTGCTGCAGCTCCCGAGTCAGACTCTTGATCTGCTTGTTCAATTTTCGGCTGGCGGTGAGGATAAAGTAATCAATCAGGACTTCCGTATCCTCGACACGCTCACGCAAAGGAGGGATTAATAGGCTGGTCCGGGCGATCCGGTAATAGAGGTCGGAGCGCAGCTTTTGATTTTCGATCAGTTTTTTTGGATCCTCGTTGGAAGCACTAATGATTTTGCAATGAATCGGCGTGACGGCATTGGTCCCGAGTCTGCGGATTTCCCGTTCCTCGAGAACGCGGATGAGCTTGGATTGAAGAACGAGTGGCATGGAATTGATCTCGTCCAAAAAGAGAGTGCCGTCTTGTGCATGCTCGAACAAGCCCATCTGATTGGTCGCCCCTGTAAAAGCACCTTTGACCGTTCCAAACAAGGTGCTCTCCAGCAAATTTTCCGGAATGGCTGCACAGTTGATCGCGACGAAAGGGCTGCTCGCCCGTTTGCTGTAGTTGTGGATGCTTTGCGCAAATAATTCTTTACCCGTACCGGTCTCCCCGACAATCAGTACGTCAGTCTGGTGGGTAGCGATATTCTGAGCTTCCCGGATGATCTTCTTGAGAGCCGGGCTTTTTCCTTTGATGTTGTCAAAGGTGTAGGTGGTTCCGTTGTGAAGAACTCTTTTTTCCAACGTGCTGGGGATGATGATATTGCGCTTGACCTCGATGGTCTCATCGAGCAAATGCTTCAAGTGAAAGTCGTTGATACTGATTGAAAAGACGGCGAGCGCCTGATTGTCCTTGATGATTGGATACGAGCTGTATTTGACGGGTTTGGTGATATTGGCGATGCAAGAGTGAACGCCATACCGACTGATGATTGGCTTGCGAGTCTCGAGCACCCGCTGATGCTCGGATAGCTTCGGATCGTAGTATTTATAGGCATCCCACAAATACTTCCCGACCATCTCCTCCTGCTTCATTCCCTCCAATTTTTCCTGCGCTTTGTTGTACATCAGCACCTTGCCCTCTGCATCGCTCAGGACGATCCCTTCATTCATGGATTGGATAATTTCCTCGTAGCAAACGAGTTTGAGCTTTAGCGAAGCGAGGACATCCGTTGCGCTATTGAGCAAAAGAATCTGGAGCGTTTGCTCGTTTTGCGCAAAGAGATGTCTTTGCAGCAAATATTCTTTGCCATCCTTTTCGATGGAAGCGGGGAGCGGTTCTGCCTTGTTTGCAAAGGAGGGAGCTAGTGCATCAAAGGCGTTTTCTCCCACTTGGAGAGGGAAAAGCGCGGCTGCAGATTCATCAAACCAAAGGGCATTGGCAATGGCATCGGTAATGATAACGTGTTCGGCAAAACTCTTTAACAACTGACCCAGCGATGCTGCAATCATCTCATACCTCCTGGTGTGTAGATAATGTTTAGGGATGCATAGGGCGACGTTAAAGGTGCAAATAATTTTTACTATTTTAAATAATGGCAAATTGAATGTACACGAGATTCTCAGGAAATGCAAACGCCTGGGAAGGGAGCATAGCAAGCCTCAAAGGAAAAGGGAAAAGATTTTCGGGAAATGGAAAAAGACAAGAAAACCCTTGATGCGACAATGCTCGCACCGATCGAGGGTCATCGGATTTGGGCATCGTTTCGCCGCTTTTTTCCCCATCAGAAAAAAGAAGGAGGAGCTATTGGCACGTTCTTTGCTTTTTACATTTGGCGAATCACAAACAGAGGGTTGCCTTGGAATGGGGGAGATTGCTTACACCACGAATGACAGAAGAACAGCATGGATTTGAAAGGGGAAAAGGCAGATGAGTACAAATCACACTGACATGAATCTGGATCGGGACACTTTCCGGCACGTCGTCGGACATTTTACGAGCGGCGTCACGATCATTACGACAAGGCAGGATGAAACCAACTGGGGCATTACCGCCAGCGCATTTTCATCCGTATCGCTTGAGCCGCCAATGGTACTTGTGTGTGTGAACAAAAATACGGGAACGTGTCATGCCATATCGAAGGCGAAAACTTTTGGAGTCAATATCCTGCAGGAAAATCAGGGGGAACTGGCACGCAAGTTTGCACAACCCCACACGGATAAGTTTCAAGGCACGGACTTCGCCTACGGGGAGCTGGGAGTTCCTTTGATCGAAGACGTTCTCGCGCATTTTGAATGTGACGTGGTAGAAGAGGTCACCGGGGGAACCCACAGCGTTTTTCTAGCAGAGGTTCGTAGAGCGCAGGCTTACGAGAAAGCGCCTTTGGCCTACTACCGAGGGAAGTTCGGCCAATTTGTTGAAGCAGGAAAATAAAGCAAATATTTCGATGACGGATGGATAAAAAGAGGAGGAAACACGATGGCATTGATGACAGGCAAAGAGTACAAAGAGTCATTGAATGATGGGCGCGAGGTTTACATCAACGGGGAACGAGTAAAAAACATTGCGGAGCATCCAGCTTTCCAACCGATTATCGAGACGAAAGCGCGCATGTACGACATGAATCATGAAGCGCGTTATGCGGAGGCTTGCACGACCAAGCTCGAAGATGGAGAAACGATCTGCCGGGCATTCAAGCTTCCAAAAACAAAAGAGGATTTGACTGCCATTCGCACCTATGTCGATACCGTGCTCGATGATCTCGGGGGAGTCGTCTATCGGGTCGGCGATGAAACGATTGGGGAAATGTGGTCGCTCTACGATGCCCAGGACCGTCTGAACGAGATCGATCCGACGTATGCCGAGAACATCAAAAATCACGTGGACCGTATCGCTCGTTTGGATTTGTTCCACGTATCGGCCAACACGGATCCAAAAGGGGATCGAAGCAAGCTGTTTGAAGGGAAAGCTGCGGGGACCTTGCTGCATGTCGTGGAGGAAAATGACAAAGGGATCGTCGTTCGTGGAGCCAAGTTTGAAACGGCAGCTGCTTACGCCCATCAAGCGTTTGTCAAGCCAACGATCTCCAACTGGACGGATCAGAGCATGACTCCGTACGCATGCGGTTTTATCGCAGACATGGGAGCTCCCGGACTCAAGCATATTTGCCGAACACCGCTGTCCACAGGAAAGAACCCGGTCGATTATCCGCTGTCGACGCGCTTTGACGAGATCGATACGCTGCTCGTGTTTGATGATGTTCTGATTCCTTGGGAAAACGTGCTGTTCCACGGAAATCTGGAGTCCGCCCAATACATTCGAAAAACCGTTCACCGTTATTCTGCCTTCAATTACGTCTTGCGCCTGCAGCGCCGTGCGGACTTCCTGCTCGGTACCGCCCTGCTCAACGTGGAACAGACTGGCTTGACCAAGCTTCCGGCCGTGCAGGAAAAAATCTCGCAGCTGATTTGCTATCGGGAGACGATTAACGCCCATCTGACGGCGGCAGTGGCAGATGCACAAAAGAGCGCGGGCGGATTGATGATGCCGAACCAGTCCTTGCTGTATACAGGTCGTCTGTACGCGTTGACCAACTTCCCGAAAATGGCGCATCTGTGCCGAGAGCTGGTTGGCGGACAGCTCGCCGTGACGCCTGACTCAGCGACGATTGCCGATCCGCAAATCAAGGAATACATCGACAAGTATTACACGCTGGACGGAGGCTGGACGCCAGAGAAGCGCACGAAGCTGCTCTATTTTGCCCGCGACCTGCTGAATTCCGCATACGGTGGTCACCAAATCACGTTTGAGCTATTTGCGCAAGCACCGCCGTTTGCACAGTACATGGCAGCCTTCAACCATTTTGATTTGAATCCGGTACGCGACATGGTTACAAAAGCCGCTCATCTGGAGACTGACACAAAAGCGGATTTCGCCTTGCAGAAGTAAAAAGCGAGGAAAGCGGAAAGACAAATCCGGTAAGCGGCAGAAAGCGTGAGGAAGGAAAAAGGAGTGGTCTACATGAGAGTACATGCTGCCGGGACGTGCAAGCTCCATGCATCGGTATTGACAATCGGTGCTTTGGATGGGGTACATCGAGGGCATCAGGCCTTGGTCTGCGAAGCGAGAAAACGGGCGTTGGCATTGGGGGTCCCTCTGGTTGTCTATACTTTTGATCCACCGCCGCGCGTGTTCTTTCAACAAGCGTTGCAGCTGACTACCGTCGAAGAAAAGCTCTGCAGGCTGGAGCAGCTGTCTGTTGAGCATGCGATTGTGGCTTCGTTTGATGCAGCGTACTCGACACGCGATGAGAGCGCGTTTCTAACGGAGCTGCAGGACCTGAACCCTGTAGAAATTTGGGTGGGCCCCGACTTTCGTTTTGGCAGCAAGCGAGGAGGAGACATCGGGACTTTGCGAGAGTCCTTTTCGGTCAAGGTGCTAGACTCGATTCGCTGCTCGTCGGGGGAGATCATCTCATCGAGCCGCATCCGTTCCCTCCTCATGCAAAACTGCCATCTTCAAGCAGAGCAGCTGCTGGGCTGGCAAACCGTACAAGGAAAAGCATAGAGCCCATGAAAGTCAGACGCTGACGGAAGGGCGAAAGGAGTGAGGAGAACAAGTGCTTGAACAATCACACATTCAAAAGCAGAAAGCGGATTTGATCATAGCGAACGCTGCCCAAATCGTGACCTGCCAAGGGGATCAAGCGGATTCAATCGGTTTGATCACGGATGGCTGGATCGCAATCGTGGGGGAAAAGATTGCGGCTGTCGGAGATCGGGAAACCGTCCTCTCCCAAGTCGATGCGAACCAAGCGCTGGTCATCGATGCGACGAATAAGGTCGTGGCCCCCGGATTTGTGGATAGTCATACGCACGCCGTTTTTGGCGGATCGCGTGTGCGGGAATACGCTGCAAAAATGACCGTCAGTGACCCGGAGAAATTGAAGCAGCTGGGTATTCAGACGGGTGTACAGGTGTCAGTGGATATGACCAGGCAAGCGAGTCTGGAGGAGCTGTTTGAATCGGCGCAAAGCAGACTGAATCGGATGCTTCTGGCTGGCACGACAACGGTGGAAATCAAGACGGGCTACGGCTTCAATACACTCGATGAACTGCGTATGCTGGATGTCAACGCCCTTTTGGATCAGGAGCTCGAGCTGGATGTGATCAGTACATTTCTGGGGGCGCATGGCTGGCCGAAAGACATGGCAAAGGAAGCGTACATGGATCTTGTCATAGACGAAATGATCCCGCTGGTCAGCGAACGCAAGCTGGCAACGTTCTGCGATGTCTGGTGCGAGGACAGTCATTTTGATGCGAAGGAATCGGCTCGTATTTTGGAAGCCGGTCTCAAGGCGGGTCTGCTCCCGAAAATTCATACGGACGCTTACTCGTACATTTACGGATCCGATCTCGCGGCAGATATGAAAGTGATCTCCGCGGACCATTTGAATTACACGCCGCCTGCGATGATGCGAAAACTGGCAGAGGCAGATGTCCCCGGGGTCATTATGCCTGCGCTGGATTTTGCGGTCAAACACAAAAAGCCATTTGATGCGCGAGCGATGATCGATTCCGGGATGACCGTGGCCTTGGCGACCGATCTCTGCCCGGCTTGCTGGACGGAATCCATGCAGTTCGTGATGATGCTCGCCTGCCGTCAGTACGCCATGTCACCAGCAGAATCGATTCGAGCGGCAACAATCGGGAGTGCAAAAGCGCTAGGATTGGCTCATGATCGAGGTTCCATCGAAGCTGGCAAACTGGCAGATCTGCAAATCTGGGATACCCCGATGTACGAAAATGTCATTTACTGGCTGGGCACCAATGTCGTGGAGCAAGTGATCAAGCGTGGGAAAGTGGTAGTGAATCAGACCCGAACGCCTGCCCAGCTGGCTTGGCACTAGAGAAACGCGACACAACGGAAAACGGAGAGGATGAATGACCATGACGATCGGTGAGAAAAAGAGCTCGCTCATAAATGAGGAACGTTTGCTGCATGACTTTTTGGAGCTGGCAAAGCTGAACGGTCCGAGCGGGCAGGAGCAGCGCATAGCGGATTACCTCGTGCCGCGTTTGGAAGCAATGGGCTTCTCGATCCAGTTTGACGAGGCGCACAAGCAGTTTGATGGGGAATGTGGAAACCTGGTGGCTTATTGGGAGGGAACGGACCCAACTGTGCGTCCGCTGTTTCTCTCCACCCATATGGATACCGTACTGCCGACAGAGGGACTAAAGCCGGAAATCAGAGATGGCATCATTTACTCAGATGGTACGACCATTCTCGGAGCAGACGATCGTGCGGCACTCGCCTCCTATCTGGAAGCGATTCAATCCATACAGGAAGCGGGCATGCCCTGCGGTCCAATCGAGCTGATCCTGACTGTTAATGAGCAGCGAGGACTGACAGGCTCCCGGCATATGGACTATTCCTTGATCAAAAGTAAAGAAGGTTACGTATTTGACAGCAGCGGTGATGTGGGACAGATCATTTTGCAAGGCCCTTACAGCAGCAAGATTTACGTGGAACTAAACGGCAAGTCCTCTCACATCGGTTTGAACCCGGAAGAGGGGATCAACGCCTTTCTCATCGCAGCCGTTGTTTTGAAGCAGCTGAAGCTCGGCAAGATCAGCGAAGACACGCTTGCCAATATCGGAATGATTCAGGGGGGAGAGCTGTCCTCGATCATCCCGGGTCAGGTCGAGCTGGTGGGGGAAGTTCGCAGCTTCACTGAGCAAGGGCTGTACGATCAATTAAACGAGATGAAGGAAACGGCGGAAGCAGTCGCGCGCGAGCATGGGGGCCATGCAAATGTACGCTTTGAGAAAAAGTATCTGGGCTTCCATGTCAAAGAGGATACAGCGCTGGGCCAAAATGCCGTACAAGCGGCGCAGAACATGAACATTTCTTATTATTTGACCCGTACTTTGGGTGGGGCAGACACCAATGTATTGAATGAGAATGGCTTGACGTGCATCACGCTCGGAAACGGATTTCGGAACATTCACACTTTCCGCGAGCACATCAGTGTTGAAAACCTCATCAATACCGGCATTTATACGGTCAGCCTGATTCGCAGCTGGTACCAAGCCCATAAGGATCAGGGGGCCGTATCCAAATAGCAAGCATAAAAGGGGGCGCTTAGATGAAAAAAGGCAAGTTGTTCGCGACAGGCTTCTTGGGATTGGCACTGATGATGGCAGGATGTGGCAACCAGTCCGCAGGCTCGGCAAGTAGTGGCGGCGCGGGAGATACGATCAAAATCGGTTGGTATGGACCCCTCACGGGGTATGCAGCAACGGATGGGACGAACAGCCTGAATGGCGCTCAGCTGGCCATCGACAAATTCAACGCTGCAGGTGGCTTGGACGGCAAGAAGCTCAAGCTGGTCGCGGAGGATGATCAGGGCAAGCCGGAGGAAGCGATGAAAGCTGTGCAAAAGCTGATCAACAAGGACCAGGTAACCGCCATTATCGATGGTGCGTACAGCGGCTCCTCGAAAACAGTGGCGGCGAAGGTACAGGAAGCCAAAGTGCCGATGGTCGTCTCCATTGCGACTCACCCCGATGTCACAAAAGGCGGCAAGTACATCAATCGCGTCATTTACACAGGCCCAGTTCAAGGGGAAGCAATGGCAGACTACGTCGTCAACGATCTGAAGCTGAAAAACATCGCCGTCCTGTACGTCGAAGCCGACTACGGCACGTCCATCTTTGGAGCGTTCAAGAGCAAGCTGGAAGAGCTTCAAGGAAAAGTGGTGTACGAGAGCGCATTTAAATTTGGGGACAAGGACTACAGCTCCCTGTTGACCTCCGTGAAGATGAGCAAGCCAGATGCGCTCTATATCGTGGGCTACTACAATGAAGCGGCGGCGATCGCCAATCAGGTCAAGGAAGTTGGCTTGTCTATCCCGCTCATTGGCGTAGATGGCTTGGATACGCCCAAGTATCCAGAGTTGGCCGCTAGAAACGCAGAAGGCACCATTTTGACCACATCATTCTATTTGAAGGACACTCGCCAGGTTGTAAAGGACTTTGTAGCGGATTGGTCAGCGTCACGCAAAGATGAGCCGGGAATGGTTGCTTCGCAAAGCTATGATGCCGCGCTAGTGATTATTGATGCGCTGAAAAAAGCGGGTGTCGATCGAGAAAAGCTGGCGGACGCCATCAGTCAAACCAAGGACCTCGAGGGGACATCGGGTAAGATCTCCTTTGCCCAGGACCACGAAGTCGTCAAGCCTGTGATCTTTGTGAAGGTCAAAGACGGAAAATTTGACTTTGTTACGGCGAAATAAATGACGGGTAGCAGCGGGGAGGAGCTTTCCTCCTCGCATCAACTTGGGGAAAAGGAGTGATGACCATTATGCTTGCCCAGCAATTACTCAACGGCGTTGCACTCGGGTTTATTTACATTTTGATAGCAGTGGGCTTGACGATGATCTACGGGATCCTCAAGCTGCTGCATTTTGCTCATGGCGTGATCTACATGGTAGGCGCTTTTGCAGCGATGATCGGAATGATGTACTTGCACATGCATTTCCTCGTGGCTCTGCTCTTTGCGATGGCGATTTCAGCTCTGGCAGGGATGGCCATTGAACGGTTTGCCTATCGACCGCTGCGGGGGACCCACCCGATCACGACTCTCATTAGCGGGATTGGGATCTCGATCTTTCTGGAAAATCTGTTTCAAATTTTGTTTACATCCGACACGCGACCGTTCCCTGCTTCGGGCATCGAGGTGAAGGTGCTGCAGCTTACGGATACCGTTTCGCTGCCCAACACCAAGCTCTATATCATCGTCGCAGGAATCTTGGCACTCGCTCTTTTGTACGCCTTTCTGCGCTTTACCAAACTGGGGGTTGCCATTCAGGCAGCGGCTCAGGATATTCGTGCAGCATCGCTTATGGGGGTCAATGTCAATCGGGTTATCTCCGCAACCTTTATGCTCGGCTCCGCGCTCGCTTCTGTCGGCGGTGTGCTGGTCGCGCTCACCTACAACTCTATCTTTCCTACGATGGGTACCATTCCCGGATTAAAAGCATTTTGCGTGGTCGTGCTAGGCGGATTGGGCTCGATACCTGGGACGGTGGTAGGAGGCTTGATCTTAGGGATTGTGGAGGCGTTAAGTGACGGATTTTTGTCAGGGATGGTCATTGACAAGGATGCGATTGCCTTTGTCATTTTGATCGCCATTCTCATGGTTAGACCTTCCGGATTGTTTGGGAAAAACATCGAGAAAGTGTAGGGGATGCATGTGGATGGATTCTTGAATCCGTATTACGTCGACATCGTGGTGTTTTTGTTTATCTACATCTTACTGGGATTGGGACTCAACCTGATTACAGGATACGCTGGACAAGTATCGCTGGGCCATGCTGCCTTTTACGGGATCGGTGCCTATACCTCTGCGATCTTGAGCGTGAAGGGTGGCATGAACGTCTGGCTTTCCATTTTTCTGGCGATCGTCATTACGTTTGTGATCAGTGCCCTGCTTGGTTTGCCCAGCTTGCGTATTCGGGAAGACTTTCTTGCCATTACGACATTAGGTCTTGGGTTGATCGCGCAATCCTTTTTCAAAAATGCGGAAATCACGGGTGGAGCATACGGGATTGGCTCGATTCCAGCGCCCTCGCTGTTCGGCATGGAGCTTACGAATGGGGGCTATCTTTTGCTGGTGTTTCTCGTCATGCTCCTGGGAATATACGGGGTCAAAAAAATGGTGGCATCGCGAATCGGGCGAGCATGGATGGTCATTCGCGAAGACGAGACGGTTGCCCAGGCGATGGGAATCAACACGTTTTATTACAAGGTGCTGGTGTTTGCCATCGGGGGAGCGTACGCAGGAGCGGGTGGGGCATTGTTTGCACATAAAGTTTCCTTCGTGAGTGCAGACTCGTTTGGCACGACGATTTCATTAACGCTTCTGAGCATGATCGTTTTGGGAGGACTGGGCAGTATTCGCGGAACGCTTTTTGGTGTCACGTTCCTGTACTTGGTGCCTGAGATTTTTCGGATATTTGAGTTTGATTTTATGGACATGAAAAACCTGGATGTTTACAAGATGATGATATACGGTCTGCTGATGATCTTTGTGATGCGCTATCGCCCCAAAGGGATATTTGGAAATCTGGGTAAAAAGGTTCAGTTGTTTCCCTCCAGTCGAGCATCCGTGAAAAAGGAAGGTGAGAGGGTTGCTTAGCGTACAAAAGGTAACCAAGCGGTTCGGGGGATTGACAGCGGTACAAGGTGTCAGTCTGGAAGTGAACAAGGGAGAAATCGTCGGGCTGATTGGCCCCAATGGTGCGGGGAAATCTACCTTTTTCAATATATTAACCGGAATTTACAAGCCCAATGAAGGAGCCATTCTCTTTGAGGGAAAGCCGATTCATACGCAGAAGCCGTTCCGCATTGCCAAACAGGGTATCTCACGGACCTTTCAAAACATTCGGCTGTTAAAGGAAGAAAGCGTGCTGGAAAACGTCAAGGTGGGCATGTTTGGGCAAACGCGTTCAGGACTTTGGTCAGCGCTATTGGGACTTACCCAAGCGAAAAAAGAAGAGGAGATGGTCACCGAGAAAAGCATGCAAATCCTCGAGCTGGTCGGGTTGAAGGGATATGAAGGGGAGCAGGCAGGGAGCTTGTCCTATGGGAACCAGCGCCGAGTAGAGATCGCCCGTGCTTTGGTATCCAATCCGAAGCTGCTGCTCCTCGATGAGCCGATCGCGGGAATGAACGCACACGAAATCGAGGAGATGGGGGAGCTTATTTCTGCGATTCGTACTAAAAACGGGACGACGGTCATTCTGATCGAGCATAACGTCGGAATGGTGGTCGGACTGTGTGATCGTATAGCGGTTTTGGATCATGGAGAAAAGATAGCAGATGATAAGCCCGATGCGATTATCGCCAATCCGGCTGTGATCGAAGCCTATATCGGAAAAGATGAGGAAGCGGAGGTGGGCCTGCTTGCTGCACATTGAAAATTTGAGTGTTTCCTACGGAAGCATTCATGCCGTCCGCAAACTGAGCCTGCAGGTGGAGGAAGGCGAGGTCGTTACCTTGATAGGCTCCAATGGCGCAGGAAAAACCACCACGGTAAACGCCATCTGTGGAACGATTCCTTCCAAGGGGACGATACACTATCGAGGAAAAAACATGAGCGGGCTTCCCACTCACCAAATCGTGCGAGAAGGAATCGTTATGGTACCAGAAGGGCGCAGGGTCTTCCCGAAATTAACGGTCGTGCAAAATCTCATGATGGGCGCTTACACGAGAAAAGCATCTCCGCTAGAACTGCAGAAAGATATCGAAGCGATCTATCAGCTTTTCCCCCGTTTGCTGGAGAGGAAGGCGCAATTGGCAGGAACCATGAGTGGCGGAGAACAGCAAATGCTGGCTATCGGGCGCGCCATCATGTCCAAGCCGAAGCTGTTAATTCTGGACGAACCCTCTATGGGCCTTGCGCCGATTGTCGTCAAAGACATTTTTGATACCATTCAAAAGATCAAGCAGCAAGGTATTACAATTTTGCTGATCGAGCAGAACGCAACGAAGGCGTTATCCGTAGCAGACCGGGGGTATGTCCTGGAAAATGGCGAAATCAGTTTCCACGATACAGCAGAAAATTTACGGTCCCAGGATCGAATTAAAAAAGCTTACTTGGGTCATTAAAATAGCGTCATCACAAGCTCTTCTCCATGGAGGAGGGCTTTTTTGTGCGGGAAAAGCACGCTGGCGCGACACTTGGAATCGGCGGAATATTTCCTTTTTAGTAGCGCATCGGGACTACTTCCCGTATACTAAAAGACTGAAGAATCTATCAGGAGACTTTAGGGCAAAAATAGACTTCAGTTCGAACTGGATTGAGGTGGAAAGCGAGTGATCGATCAGTGGAAGTAGTGGGGAGACAAGAGCGAAAGAGACTGGCGACGCGAAAGAGCATTTTCGACTCAGCCATCCATCTGTTTCGAGAAAAAGGGTACCAGGCGACAACTGTCGAAGAAATTGCCGCAAAAGCAGATGTCGCTAAAGCGACTTTTTTTAAACATTTCCCCAAGAAGTACGAGCTGATCGAGGAAATGATCAAGCAGCGCAGGGACAAAATCGAATTGGCAGCGGTAGATGAGCAGGTAGGGCAATTGGCGATCCGCGAGCAGATCCGGTATTTGATGATCGTCCTCTGTCAATCGATTGAGACGGATCGGGCTTTGGCGATCATCGCGTTGAATGAATATCTGTGCTCCGGGGAAATGCTCAAGGATGAGTCGCCAATGATTGAGCTCTTTCACCAGACGCTGGAGCGAGGAAAACGAGGCGGTGAGCTGCGACAGGACATACCCACCCGCGTTGTAGCGCGGATGCTTTGGTCGTACTACCTGGAGTCGTACATTGCTTGGTCACGCGACGAACAAGGACAATCGCTGGAGTCGATGATTCTAGAGGGAGTAGAGGTCATATTCCGGGGGATCGAGGATGCCGGAGCCTAAAAGGAGACTCACTGTGGATCGACGTGAGGAACAGGAACAGACATGTTGCTATAGCTTTTGACAAACCCGCCAAGGATCAATCCGAGGCGGGTTTGATTTTTTATTTGATGACAATTTTTACGCGAGTCCCATCGGGGTAGTCCTCTACCTGATTGGCAATCCAGGAGCCAGCACCGCGATTGTCGGAGGGAGAGATGTAGGCAATATCTGCACCACTGCCACCTTCCTGGCACATCGCCATCGGCCACTCATCTCGGTCGTAGCGAGGTTTGGTGGGAACCCCTTTGAGGGATTGCTCCCTGTTTTCATCTGCCCCTTTTCGGTCGATGGTACACACGGCGGAATGTCCTTTCGCGATGGCAGAACGGATATGCTCGGCGGTCTGCGGGTATTTGCTGCTCGGGAACTCCAGCACGTAGTCCGCTTCAGTGCTGCTCGTCTGCGTCTGCGGGCTCTTCTGCTCGAAGAAATAGGAGCCGATCGCAAACAAGACGGCGAGAAGGAACAGAATCATTTTTTTCTGCATGACGGTTTCTCCTTGGTATTTTCTCTGTGGTGTTTATTTCCTAGATAATTATACCAATAGGAGGGGGAGGTTGCGGCAGGAAAATGAAATGCAAAAGATCCAAAAGGAAAACATCCGCTATCTTGTTTGCCATTTAGTAGGGAAAATTTAGTTTGTGTAAGAACGAAATAGAACGCAAGGTGAACTAATTCCTAACCTGTGTTTTTCTTTTTGTAATGATGAAAATGACCAGTGCTAGTAATGGCACGCCCATAATTAAATACCCATATTGATAAAAAGAAGTAATGATTTGGGTGAATTGACTATGATTATGAAAGGCGTAGATGGATAACAACAAAACCAATAAGCAAACAGGAAGTGTAACCAGCTTGTAGGACGAGGACCAAAATGAAAAGATTTCGCAAACGGCAAACAGAAATACAGTGACACGAATGTAGCAGCCGGCAGACATCGTAAACAAGCCGTAGATGTCTCCACGATCAATGAATCCAAATTTAAGCATGCGAACTTCATTTTGCACTGGCCAGTCCAATGTTTCTGAGAGAGGTAGTCCAAAAACGGAAATGATGCCAAACACCATGAGGGCAGCTAGCAGCGCATTAAAGATAACAACGAAGGAGTGTCCGCTAAAATCATGTCTAGCTCCCAACCATTTTGTTTGCAGCATACTTATCAAGATTAGTTCACTCCACATCGAAATGAAATATACGGTAGCATTCACAACAGGATCCCATCCATTCTCCAAGATAGGTAGAATGCGGGTGTACTCTTTTTCCTGATGCAGATTTAATCCGACGATACTGCCGGTGATCAGGATAAGTAAGAATAGAATAACTGCGACTCGCGCTGTCGCTTCAATGTTCCGATGCAAACTGAACCAGACCAGCAACATCAAGCTGGCTCCAAATGCCCAAAGAGGCGTATCCGGCATAAAGGAAACTTTCATGAATTCCTCAAAACCTCGTAAGGTCGCAACGGATAAAAATAGAAAGTAACCAATAAGAATGCCAGAAAGGAAAATGGCGAGAACTTTACCTGCTGTTTCATATGCCGCTTTTATCAATGTGGTGTCGATAGAGTAACTTTTCAGTAAGTTTATAGTACCTGCAAATAGGAGACCAACTGGTATGCTGACTAAAGCCGAAATCCATCCGTCTTTGCCACCCGCTTTAATAATGGGGTGAATAAGTAGAACATGACCAATAATGGGCAGACTCATACATTGGATGGATACCCACTGTAAGCGAGAAATAACTTTCGTTCCCACACCAATCACTTCTCTCCTAGTTGATCAAGTAACAAACCGTTCATCAGGAGGTGGCTTTCGACAGAGACAGTGACATTAGCTCTTGAAAATATCTCTGGCCATCTGTCTTTCCATTTTTTCCATTGCTCAGGAGAGCTACGATGAACATATTCATTGAATCCAAAAATGTCAGCTTTATATTTTTGTCCGATTTTTACAGCATCTTCTATCTCCCTCTTGATTACTTGATCTGTATGATTTTGCAGCAACAGATAGGTTTTCTTATCGACGGGAAAAGGGCTGTCTAAGCTGCCTATATTACCAGTAGGGGATACTATCACATCTAAGTAAACCTGATCAGATATAATCCTCGACTTAATTTTCACTTTCGAACTAAGAAGTTCAATGGAAGCATATTGTCCTTCTTTCTCTAGAGGTACCACTGCAATCCCACTTTTTATCTGTTCCTTTACCCATAAAAGCCCTCTCGTTTGCGATTCGTCCAAGGACGTGATCACCTTTCCGTCTTTAAAGATAACAGCACCAGCTTCATGGCTTTCCTTTTTTGAATGTATTACCGTGCTGATCGGGAGGTAACCAACTTTCTCCTTATTCCCAAGCATACGCATGACATCGATAAGCTGTACGGCAGGGTACTTCCCGATGGAGCTTCCCGCTTCCATCTCTCTGTCCATTTCAATGGGTTGTATGTCATGAGTAGTTCCTTTAGCTCGCAACAAGGATTCAGCGCGGCCATCTACATATAAAACCCAAGTTCTCCTGCGAACTTCCTGATCACGCATGAACAAATCTAGGACATTGATCAGATCCTTTTTTCCTATTCCACTACCAAGTGCAATATAGCGAATATGGTGATAACTCAACTTATAACCTGAGTAGGGGATACTGTTTCTGACTGCGTCAAACATCGTATAGCCAGTTGACTGCACAATACTGAAACTCCCTGAAGTAGAGCCGGATTTCTTGTTTGTTCCTGCGGAAGGCTTCAACACGTTAACGGTGAGTACAAAGCGGCCTTGCTCATCAATGTCAATGCCAAGTGCTGTTACAAACCTGGTTTCATTTAGCTCCACGTTATTCCAGCATCCGCTAAGGACCATGGAGAGCAAGTAGATCGGTAATAAGTACTTTTTCATAATTTCTCCCTGTTCTTATTGATTGAAGCAGGGTAACTTCTCGAGGGGATCCTCCTGTCACTTGCCGTTTCCAAAGCATCTGGTCGCTTTCGCATCATCCATAGTGGTAAGCGAATGAGGAAGTCTTTCCAATCCTTCCATGAGACTGGAGCCAAAGGAGCTAAGTAAGGAATCCCAAAAGAGCGGAGATCTGCCAAATAGACACAGATGGCATAGAATATTAGGAAATTCCCATATAAGCCAAACAGAGCGGAAGCAAAAATGGATAGAAAGCGAAACATCACAACAACATCCGTAAGTGAAGGTACAATGAATGAAGTAATAGCAGATAATGCGATGATAATGACAGTCGGAGCGCCGATCAGACCCGCACTCACTGCTGCCTCGCCCATAACCAAAGCTCCGACGATACTGACCGCTTGTCCTATTGGGCGGGGCATACGCAAACCTGCTTCGCGAAGCCACTCATAAACTACGACCATGACCAACAATTCGAAAGCTAAGGGAAAGGGAACACCTTCTCTAGAATTAACAAAGCTGAACAATAAGGGAGTAGGGATCAGTTCCTTTTGGAAGTTTTCAAAAGAAATATAGAGTGAAGGGAGAAAGGCTGAGATAAAAAAGGCTGCATAACGCAATAGTCGAATTAAGCTAGCGTAGAATGGACGGGAATAATAATCTTCCGCATTCTGAAAAAAGTCTTGAAAGGTGGCAGGAACCGAGAGTGCTACGGGAGTGCCATCGACCAATATAGCTATACGTCCCTCAAGCAGTTTACTCAAAACAATATCCGGTTTTTCACTGTTTGCGACGGTAGGAAAAATGGAAAAGGGTTCATCTTCAATCCACTGCTCGATGTAGCCGGAATCTAAGATAGCGTCCGTTTTGATTACGGATAACCGTTTTCTTACTTCCACCAACAATTCTTCTTTAACAATGTGACGTATGTATATCATGCATACGCGTGTTCCTGTTTGCGTGCCAAACCGATAGTTTTCAACCTGAAGATTCACGTTGGTGCATCTCTTTCGAATCAATGCTAGATTAGTGGTGATACTTTCCGTGAATCCTTCACGGGGGCCACGAACCACTGCCTCGGTTACTGGTTCTTCTACACTTCGTTGTTCCACAGCTTTCGCTTCCACAACGATGCATGTGTCTATGGTATGTATGAGTAAAACGGCCTTTCCTTTCGACAATTCATCAAGAACAGTATCAAAGGAACGCTCGAGCTTTGCGAGGGTAATATGCAGTACAGAGGACAAGATGTCCTCAGCAATATCGTTCAGTTCTTCTAATTCAGCTTTCATCAAGGGTTCAATAACGTCTCGATCCAATATTTTTTGATCGCTCAAGCCATCCAAAAACACCAAGGCCGCTCTAAGTTGCTGACGGTTTCCGAGAGCAAATTGCCGCATTAACAGGTCGTCGGTAAACCCAAATTGTTGCTGTATCTGTCTCAAATTCTGTTGTAGGTCTTTATTCAGTGAGGACTTGTCTGGCGATTGACTTTGTCTCGCCTGACTGATCCTGACTTTCTTCCTATAACGCTGAAACATGGTTGGTTCCCTCGATTGCTTAGTTTAATGGACATACCGTATCATCTCCACAAATTACCTTTTTCATGCAAGTATGTAACGGAGTTATCGTTGCTTCTGATTTGGAGTTTGAATCATTACGATAGGTCCATGGTTAGCAAAGCCGTAGAGCTATCTTGGGGAGCACAATATGCCTCCCTGCTAGTAATACGTCTTAGAAGCGATACTTGAAGCCGACAACCCGGAAGAGCTCTTATAGCTCCTTTTTTTGCCATTATCTCCCTTGTCATACAGCTTGCACGAAAATCACATGACAACAGCATAAAGCCTACGGAATAGAAAATCGCAGAGGACCAGCCAAAAGAGAGGGACACGCCACGACGTGTCCACCTCTGCTCTTTGCTCCCACTACTCCCTTCACTTCCCATCCCTTTTCCCGCCACTCGCATCCACGTTTACCCGCGCAAATACCTTCCTCATACAATACCAAGCAATCAAAGGACCCAAGCCAATCATGAAAACCAGCCAGTTTAGCGTAATGGGTGAAGTACTAAAGGACGTCACCACGAGAAAGACCAGAATCCCCACCATACGTCCGGCATCCAATCCAAATTCCCTCAGCACGACAAACTCCACGCGGTTCTTGGCGCTCTCTTCATTGGAGCCGATCAGATCAAAAACCGTGGAGATCATCGGAACGGAAAAAAGCGGATACGCCAAACCCACGGCTACCCCAAAAATGAGCAGGGTCACGTAGCTGACCTGCCAGAAAAACAGCGTGACGATGCCGCTCATCACGAGTGCTCCGCAAAGCATGACCCACTGGCGGTTCCGCGGCTTGAACCATTTGCCCACTGCATAGTAGCTGACCAGACCGACTGCCGAGGTAATCAGCCAGTAATTGCCCAACGTCATTTCACTCTTCGTCGCGATGTAGACCATGAGACCGATGATAAAGCCAAAAACGCCTTCTCGCAGTCCTTGACCGGCCAAAGCGCCAAAAGCCCAGCGCCAGTTGGCATCCTGTCGCAGACTGTGAAAAGCAAAGCTCCAGGAGTAATCTCCCTCGGACTGCCGCTTTTTCAGGAAAAAGCTGATGATAACGCCCACGACGAACAGGATCAACGAGAGGGTAAAGATCAGCGCATATCCTTTGGTGCTTGTCATACGCGAGATCAGATAGCCGGAGATCCAGGGAGCAATCATGCCGCCGCCAGAAGCGAGCAGTCCAGCCCAGCCGTTGAAAAGGTCCCGATTGTCTGGTCCTGTAATCTCAAAATACACGACATTGAAAGCGAGCCAGAAAAAGCCGACCGCCATGCCTTGGACGAGTCCCAGGGCGGCCGCATACGATACGACGTTCGTTCCCAGGACGAGCACCAGCAGATAGAAGAGGGCGGACATCGCCATCCCCAGCCGGAGTGCATTCATTTTGTTAAAACGCTTCACCCAAGCGCCAGCCAGCCAAAAGGTAAGGGCTCCAGCTAGGTGCGTGCAAAACGTAAACCACGCGATGGGGGCGAACTGGCTTTTCACTTTCCATAAGTAGACGTTGACGAACGTCCCGGATAAAGCGCCTGCGGTGATGAAGAGAACGTTGACGAATAGCAGGAGCTTGGATTGGTTGTCGAGCTGTCCGTTCCCATGCGCAGAAGATTCCTCCTGATTCGAATGCCACAGCTTTTGAAGGGTGGCGGGGAAGCCGGATTTCGTCTTTTGGTGCATTTGTCTGCCCCTCCCGTCGGATGAAAGTGGAATGGTCTTCGTTCATAACCTGCCCGATTGAGACAGGGAATAGACGGTAATCCGGCATTTTCCATTCCTTGCCGTTGTTTTCATGAAACAGAAAAAACAAAAATCTTTGACAACAGGAAGGAAAAGGGCAACTCGTTACCCAAATAAGGAGAAGGTGAAAAGCTAAAACAAAGGAGCAATGACATGGCCACCACAATTTTTACCAATGGACGCATTTATACGGGGGATCCGCAGCACCTGTTCGTAGAAGCGATTGTCGTCAAAGATGGGATTGTGCATGATTTGGGCACGCATGCGGATATGACACTCCAATGGGGTCAAAGCGATGTACAGATTGTCGATCTTCAGGGCAAAACCGCAACACCGGGACTGATCGATAGCCATCTTCATCTGGGCTGGCTGGGGTTGACCTTTCAACAGCTCGATCTGAGCAAAGCGACGTCCAAGGATGAGATGCTCTTCCTGATTAAACAAAAAGCGGAGCAAACCGCTCCGAATGAATGGATACAAGGCTTTGGCTGGGATGAAAACCTGTTCGTCGGTGGCGGGGGAATTCCTACGATCGAGGAGCTGGATCTGGTAGCGCCACACTGTCCGCTTCTTTTGTCGCGCATTTGTGGACATGCCAATCTCGTGAACAGCAAAGCGCTGGAGCTGAGCAACTACCATCCCGACATGGCTGTTCCGGCAGGTGGCGTGATCGTGCATGATCCGGCTACGGGGAAGCCGACAGGTATGCTGCTCGAGACAGCGTCCAACCTGATTACTCCGCACATCCCAAAACCGAGCTATGAAACCTTGAAGAATGCTTTGCGCGGTTCTGTAAGTTATGCGCTTGCGCATGGATTGACAGGTGCTCATACGGAAGACTGCCGGGATTTGGGGGGCCTCATTCAGACCTATCGTCTGTACGATGAGCTGATCAATGGGGAAAATCTTGCGCTGCGCTGCAACCTGCTCGTTTATTACACCAGTCTCCCTGAGCTTCGGGAAACGCAGATGCGGGCAGGCTACGGGAATCATCATGTGAATATTGGGGCTGTCAAAATCTTTGCAGATGGTGCACTGGGGCGTCGAACCGCGTATTTGTCGGCACCGTATGCGGATGATGCAACGACTAGCGGCTATCCGGTACATGAGCAGGAGGCTTTGACAGAGCTGGTACGTCAAGCCCGTGAGCTCGAAATGCCAATCGCTGTCCATACAATTGGAGACAAGGCATTGGAAATGGTTTTAGACAGTCTGGATCAATTCTCTCCTGTCGCCTATCGGGATCGCCTCATCCATACACAAATCCTGCGTCCGGATTTGCTGGATCGTCTCGCACTCCCTCACCGCATTGCCGATATTCAGCCACGCTTTTTGGCGGGTGACTTCCCTTGGGTCATCGATCGGGTAGGCGAGGAGCGCATGCAATATTCGTACATCTGGAAAACGATGATGGAAAAAGGAATCATTTGCGCGGCTGGATCCGACACGCCGGTAGAACCAATCGACCCGCTGCTTGGTATTCATGCAGCTGTCACACGAAAAGCGCCAGGAGATACTCATGGTGGCTATCTCCCGCATGAAAAGCTGACCATGCAGGAAGCCATCCATCTGTTTACCCTCGGAAGCGCCACGGTCACGGGTGAAGACCACCTGAAAGGTACACTGACGCGCGGAAAGTTTGCCGATATGACGGTGTACTCCCATGATCTGTTCTCGATGGACCCTGATGCGCTCTTGGAGACCAAAATTGAAATGACGGTCATTGGGGGACAGGTTTGCTACTCTCGATAGACGGGGAGGGCAGTTTAGCAGGCCAGTCGAAGCCTATGACCGATTTTAGCTAGGAAGCATGAAAGAGAAAGCGGGTAACAGAATGCCAAGCGCTTTGGCATCGGTTACCCGCTCTTTTTCCTTTTTGTCATGGTGTGGGTGTTGGGGTTACCTGTTGTTGCAATCCTTGGTCTTGCTGTTTCGGTTCTTCGGTTACAAGCACGTAGCCCTGCGTTCCATCTAAACGAATCCATTGTCCATCCTTGATCTCCCGAGTCGCCCCATCGATTCCCGCGACCGCCGGGATTCCATATTCCCGGGCTACGACAGCACCATGTGTCATCATTCCGCCGACCTCCATCACGAGACCTTTTGCTTGATGGAACAACGGCGTCCAGCCCGGGTCTGTGAAAGGAGCGATCAGGATTTCGCCCGGCTGCAGAGACGCGCTTTCCGGTTTCAAGACGATTTTCGCGTATCCCTCCACGACCCCCGGAGAAACAGGTGTACCGGCGAGGGCACCTTCCGGGAACGAGGAAAGATCCCTCTTGCCGACGATGATTTCTCCCTCGCTCGTCATGACCCGGGGAGGGGTGAGCTTTTGATAATGCTCATAGGCCTGCTTGCGCGACTGAATCAAAGCAGGGAGATCACCTGAAAAGGTATGGTCCAACACCTCTTTCAGCTCGCCTAGGCTCAAGAAAAAGACATCCTTTTCATCCGCAAGCGTCTCTTTCTCTACGAGGCCTTTTGCTTCTTCCCGTATGGCTTTTTTGTAGAGATCAAAATGGAGGACGATGACAAACTTGTGATTTTCCCGCAAGCCGCCGATGTTGCGATACAGCGTAAGCAGCCGCTTGAAAAAGGAGTGCTTGAAGTCGCCATCAGGTGTTTCCTTGACGCGTTCGAGAATACGCTTGATGGTTTCTTCGGCTTTGACAGCTCCTTGTTTAAACCGTTCACGGTGCTCGCCGTGCTCGACGGTCCGCAAATGTCCCAAGATGGAAGACAGCAGCATGGAGGGATCTTCTCGCCAACGCGGTTTTGCCAGATCGATTTCTCCTGGGCAGCGGGCACCGAAGTTGTCCAGAAATTTATCCAGCTCCTGGCGAAAGACGTCTCCACCCTCGACCTGCTCCAGACCTTGGTAAAAGTCTTGCTTCTTGGCCTGCTGCAAATACGCAATCAGCTTGGGATAAGGGCGTGCAGCATCAGCCAAATCGCCTAAGCGCAGCCCCATTTCCGCGGTAACGTTATGAGGCAGCGACTTTTGCAGAGGCTGCAAATCTTCCGGTGGATCCAGCCACCAGGCAGAAAACAGCTGAATCAGCTGAAACGCCAGCATGCCTGTAACGAAGTAATGAATATCATGGGCAAACAGATCCATCATGAGATGACTTGCATTCTCTTCAAGCGCCTTGATTTTTTCAGCACCGTGAACGGAGGCTAGCTGTTCGCGAGTCCCGCGTAAACGTTTGCGCATGAACTCCAAAATATTGCTGTATACATGCTCGCTGTCTTCTCTCATGAAGTCTTTCAACAGAATCGTAACGAGAGGGCCAGCAGCCTGAAACAACTGCTTCTTCATCGGCTCCATGGAAATGGTCTTGTGAAAATGATCGCGCTTTAAAACGTCTGACAACGCCATGCTCATCAGTTCATCCATGGATCCCATCATCTTGGGGAAAAACTTTTGCGCGAAATCATACTGCAGCATCTCTGTCGGATCGATAAAGAGCCGGCCCCCTGCCTCCACAAACGTACGGCGACGCTTTCCCCCTCCAATGCCTTCTCCAGCAGGCATGAGCTGTTTCCAGAGGGAGATCGCCATGGGAGACATCGCTTCTGTCATCATTTGCTGGTGGCCAAACGACAGAAAGACGTGAAACTGATTATCCGACGTATCGGGGATGGGAAAGAGAGAGGTAATCGGCCGAGCTTGGAGAATATAGAGCTTTCCTTCGGCAAATGCCCACTCGATGTCTTGTTCGGTTCCGTAGTGACTCTCAATTTTTCTGCCCAGATCCGCCAGCTCCCCTATGCGATCATCAGGCAAAGCTTGCTTCATTTGTTCGGAAAACGGGATGTCGGACTTGACCGTTCCGCCTTGAGCCAATCCGTAAATCGCCACTTTCTTCGCGGCAATATGCCTGTCGATGATCTCGTTAGCTTTCAGCTGATAACGGTCTGGAGATACCAGGCCGGAGACGAGAGCTTCTCCCAAGCCAAGGCTTGCCTCGATGGTGATCACATCGCGATGCCCACTGACTGGATCGGCGGTAAACATGATGCCTGACACATCAGGGAAAACCATCTGCTGCACGACGATCGACAAGAGAACCTCGCGATGATCAAACCCATTGTTCATCCGATAAACAATGGCGCGATCCGAAAAAAGAGAAGCCCAGCAGCCACGAATGGCCGAGATAAGCTGAAGCTCACCTTTTACGTTGAGGAAGGTTTCCTGCTGTCCCGCGAAGGAGGCGGTAGGCAGGTCTTCTGCGGTCGCGCTGGAACGTACGGCATAGGCATGCATGGTTCCTAGACTGGTCCATTGCGTCAAAACAGCAGACAAAATTTCTTCAGGGATGACGAGGGATTCGATATGTAGACGAAGCTCTTTTCCAATTCTACGGACCCCCTCCAGATCAGCGGGCTCCAGTTCATCGAGAGAAGCCAGATACGATTGCAGGTCATTGCTTGTTTCCATCAGCGTTTGAAAAGCTGCTGTCGTAATACAAAAGCCTCCGGGTACAGGAAAGCCCGCTTTCGTCAGTTCACCGAGGTTGGCGCCTTTTCCACCGACGAGCGAGAGGGAATCTTTATCGATAGCTTGAAAGGGAAGAACGTATGGGCTCAAAGGAATTACCTCCGTCATGCGCGAGAAATGAGCGTAGAAACCATCAAAAGTATGCCCTGTGTTTGTAAGTTTATGAGGGAGAAGAGGAGGATTCGGGAGGAAAGAGGAAGAAAGGAAAGACCCCCCGTTACAGCGGGAGGTCTTGCTTGGGCAGCGTGCTTCTTTTGCCAGCCAGCCATCGCTTGAGGTCGAATTCCGCAATAAGCACGCTGATAAGCACAAGGGCTGCGCCGATATAGCCTCTGACCGTGAGCGTTTCACCCGATATCAGGAAGGCGAAGAGAGCCGCGAAGACGGGTTCTAACGAAAAAATCAGTCCGGTATGGGTCGGGGACGTGTATTTTTGCGCGACGGTCTGCACGACGAATCCGATGGCACTGCACAGGATGCTGAGGGCTAGAACGGCGAGCCAAGCTTTCGGGGTAGAAGGAAGCTTTGGTGTTTCCACGAGGTAAGACAGAAGAAATCCAAAAAGTCCAGCAAACCCTAGCTGATAAATGCCAAGCAGGATCGCATCCGTTTGGGGCGCCAATCTGCCTGTAAGGATGATATGTGTCGCGTAGAAAACGGCGGTCGCCATGCACAAGGCATCTCCTTGGGTGATGTGCAGCTCCTTGGTTAGTGTCAAAAGACCGATCCCGATCAAGGCAATACCCGCACCGAAAAATACACGGGTCTCTGGCCTGTTCTTCAGCAAGATGGAGAGCAACGGAACGAGAATGACCGTGAGACTGACCAGGAAGCCTGCTTGCGAAGCGGTCGTCGTTTTCACTCCCTCGGTTACGGTTGCAAAGACACCGAACAGGATCGCCCCCATAATGAAGGCGTGGAAAATGGTTTTTCGGGTCGTTTTTCGCAGCCGTTTATGAAAAAACAGTGCGGCGATCACAAAGGCGATCCCAAACCGCAGGCCAATCAGGTTAAACGTCTGCAGGTCGGTCAGGCCCATTTGCATAAACAAGTAAGAGGAACCCCAAAAAAGAGTAACGAGCAGCATGGCGAGATCAGCCTTTACTTGAGGCTTCATGGTGAAACGTCCCCCTAGAACCCGGACAGCGATTGTGGCTGAACCGGATATGGTATGGATTCAAGTATACGTGTATCGTATAAATAAAGAAAATGAATGTTTATCATTGTTTGCATGAGAAGAATTGATAGAAAGGGGGCCACGAGATGAGCCTTGGCAAGTTTGAAGTCGTCGTCACCGTGATGGAGTCGGGAAGTCTGACGAAAGCAGGGGAAGTCCTAGGGCTGACACAGTCTGCGATCAGCCACGCAATCGCCAGTCTGGAGAGGGAGTACGGCTTCTCGATTTTGACGCGAGGAAGAGCAGGAGTCAGCTTGACGAGCAACGGGGAGCGGCTGCTCAAATACATGAGAGAAATCCTGAAATGGAACGAGCAGATGATGCAGGAGGTTTCCGCGATCAATGGCATCGAAGTAGGAACCGTGCGCATAGGCACCTTTACCAGTGTCTCTACGCAGTGGCTGCCGGGAATCCTCAAGCAGTTTCAGGATCAATACCCGGAGATTGAAATCAAGCTCCATGAAGGCTACTATGATGACATCGAACATTGGGCTCTGACAGGGGCTATCGATTTTGGATTCGTTTCGGTTCCTACTTTAGAAGGACTGGAAACGATCACTTTGCATCGGGATCGCATGTATGTTCTCCTGCACGAGGACCACCCGCTGGCCGGGCAAGAGACTCTCTCCATATACGATTTGCAGCAGGAGATCTTTATCATGCCGAAACCAGGCTGTGACAACGATATCCAACGTATTTTTAAACAGTATGCGTTTACGCCGCAAGTAAAGTACGAGCTAGGCGACGACCACGCCATTATCGCCATGGTGCAAAACGGCCTCGGCATCAGCATTCTCCCGGAGATGATTCTGTTTCGGCTGCCCTCAAATATTCGGGCGATTCCACTTCAGGGGGAGCACTTTCGGACGCTTGGAATGGCCGTTCCTTCCTTGGAGCAAATGTCACCAGCGTCACGACGGTTCTTGACAACCGTAACGGAGTGGATAAAGGGGCATGTGGCAGTTTGAATGAAACCAAGCAATGCCCCTTACCGTATAGTAGGTAAGGGGCTAGTCGCTTCGGTGAGGTTGGATGGACAGCTGCACCAGGAATCTCCTTTAAGTTTCTGTCATGACTCCGCCATTCACATGCAGGACCTGGCCGGTCACAAAGCCGGAATCGTCAGAGGCGAGATACACATAGGTCGGAGCCAGTTCAAACGGCTGACCTGCTCGGCGCATAGGGGCATTCGTCCCCAAGGTGGTGATGTACTCGGCGGAATAACTGGAAACCTGTAGGGGCGTCCAGACCGTCCCGGGTGCAACTGCGTTTACGCGGATTCCGAGCCCCACCACTTGTAGAGAGAGGGAGCGGGTAAAGGAAACAATGGCACCTTTGGTTGCAGAATAGTCAACCAGTAGTGGCTGACCGGCATAGGCTGTCACAGATGCTGTGCTGATGATCGAGCTGCCTGGCTGCAGAAAGGGAAGGGCCTCCTTGGTCAGGAAAAAATGGGGATAAATGTTGGTGCGAAACGTATCCTCGAGCTGCTCCTTACTGATCCCTAAAATGGAGGATTGAGGAAATTGCACGCCCTGACTGAGGACGAGGATGTCGACTTTGCCATACGTGATGACCGTTCTTTGCACGACCTCCTGGCACCAGGCCTCCTCGCGCAAATCTCCTGGCAAGAGCAGGCATCGGCTGCCGTAACCTTCCACGACCTTTTTTGTCTCTTCCGCATCTATGTGTTCGTCGAGATAGGCGATTGCAAGATCGGCACCTTCTTTTGCAAAGGCAACAGCCACAGCACGCCCGATCCCACTGTCTCCGCCGGTGATGATGGCCACTTTGTTCTTTAGCTTCCCGCTCCCCATGTAGGCAGGATTATCAAAAATGGGTCGGGGCACCATCAGATATTCCATTCCAGGCTGGCGGTCCTGATGCTGGGCTGGAAATGAAAGAGGCTGCTCCTCGCACGAAGTCTTATAGCTGTAATACGGGTACATCGGATACAAGTCAGATCCCTCCAAAGATCGATGGATATGGGCATGATATTCGCCCAGATGAGGGAAGGTTCCGATGCTAGGCACCCAGTGACTGCCGCGCTGCCCGGCGTTTTTGAATCCAAAATGGCAGATACAGCAAGAAGAACAAACCGAGTGCGACTCCTTCAAGCGATAGGATATACCAAGGATAAGGACCGAGATAATCCATAAGCGTTGGCTGAAAAGGCTTGTGAGCGACGAACAAATAATTTCCACCTGTAAACCGATTCACGATAAGCGCAATCAAGAGCAGCGAATTCAGCATGACCATGCTTTTCCCGATGGACCAAACCGTAGGACGGTAGTTCTTTACCCAGGTCATGTACAGGCACGCGAGCACAATGCAGGCGTGTGCGAGGAAAAAGTGAAAGAAGCGAAAGTGGGGAAATGGGTAAAAAAGCTCCGGGGTAATCAGCGCCTGACCTGCGCCAATCAAGCCGGCAAAAAACGTGATCTCGTACAAGCGGTAGCTGTTGGAAACAAGCATGAATACGGAAAAAATCAGCATGACGCTGCACAGCTGCAAGGGAAGAGCTTCTGATCGCGTCCACGTATGGGTCCAAACGAGCCAAAGCTGAAACCCAATTTCGGTTAAGACGAGCAAGCTGGCGAGAGCGAGCCGGCAAAAAGCATCTATCCTTGGAGGCTGAATACGGCGGCGGAGCTGATAAAGAAGAGCAGCAGCGGCGAAGACGAGTAGGACACAGCTCACGTGACTGGCCGAAAATAACTGAAAAGGCTCCGTGGTGATCTCGGCTGAAAGAAAAGATGAGGTCATGGCTTCCTCCGAATGGAATAAAAAGTTAATTGAAAGAATTCACGAAATTTTAACACAAAACCATATAAAGCATCGGTTATAATAAAAATGGACCAACGTACATCAATGAGAGGGGATATAATTGTGAACTTGGTATTAACTGAAAAACAATGCAAATCTTGCCAGGCTCGCTTGACAGAGTATGAAATCGAGAACAACGGTGCTCTGTGCATGGAATGCTTCAAAGAAGAACAAGACGAGCAAAAGTAACAACATGACTTCGGGCACCAAAGCGTCCCGCACCATATAACTGACTTGCCTGCCATAGCCCTCTTCCTTTGCGAAGGGGGTTATGACTTTTCTGACAATAAACAAGAAAACAATGCCCTTCATTATACCATGCATTCCCAGTTCGGTTCGTTCCCTCGATAAAAAGACAGAAAGTATTGAAATTCCCTTTTCGCTTCACTAAAGTAAAGCTATAATTATCTACCAGAGCAACGCTTTACCAAAGTGAAAACGAGGGGACTAAAAACAAGATGAAACGGATTGCAATTATTGGGAGTAGTGGAGGGAATCTTTACAATTTGGGAGGAGCAGATCCGAAAAAGCTTCTGTCCGAGATACGTATACAGGCAGACTCAGCTGGCGTAGAGATAGCGGCTATACAGTTCATTGCAGCCCAGTCTTCCATGGATGGAGCAGGCAAGGATACACCTGCAGCCGTTTATAGCTGGGATGCTTTATCGAGTACGCCCGTTGTCCGCTTTACCGGAACATTGGAAGAATGCAACCAGTATGCGAGGGAGTCAGACGAATCTATCGCGGATGCCTTGCGCAGCGGTCAACTGGATGGGCTTATCAGCATGAGCGCGGATCCGAATGGAGCCAATCAGCTGACCGTTCAAGCTGCGGTAGAGAAGCATATTCCGATCGTGGGGACGGGTGGGACCTCCATGGCACTGATCAGTGCAAAAGGAGCCCAGGTAATCCTCACTTCCGGCACGACAGGAACGACGAACCGGACGCGTGCGATCAGCTTCCTTACGGCTTTTTCCAAGCATTGGGGAATATCGTATCGCCCGTTGATCGGTGATACCGGCTCGGGAAGCATTTCGGCCAGCCCATGGAAACGAATCAACATACGCGGGATCATGATGTCATCTCTCCCAGGGTTTATCGCGCTGGCTTTGGTCTTGGCGGTAAGTAAAATACCCGGGCTGGACATGCTGAGCGGCGTTTTCGATGTATTGATCAAGGCTTTGCCTGTCGTCATTGCAGCGGTAGCAGCCAAACAAGTGTCGGACATGGAGGAGGTATCCGTCGTAGCCGGTGTACTGGCAGGGATCCTGTCGATGGATGGCGGCATTATCGGTGGCATGATCGGCGGGATTGGCGCAGGTCTTCTCGTGAATGTGCTGTTCCGCAAATGCGTAGAATGGAAATTTCCGACCACGACGGTCAATATTATCGCGGGTGGCGTATCCGGTTTGATCGCAGGATTGATTGTGTACTACTTGCTGGCTCCTATCGCCCTGCAGGCAGGGGAGTGGGTCAAAGTATTGATCGAGGGAGCTGTCGCGTACAGCCCGATTCTGGCAGGGCTTATTGCAGGCTTGCTGATTTGGCCAGCCATCATCGGGGGAGTGTACCACGCTGCGATTCTCCCCATCGTACTTTTGGAAATGGAGAAGACCGGGAACAGCTTTCTGGGCGCAGTAGACATGGTGGGATTGGTCATGGTTTCGGCTGGAATTACACTGGCCAACATCCTTTTGCCGCGAGACAAGAGTGAGGCGACCGTCGCAACCCCTGGCTTCCTGATTAACATGGGCTTTGGTACATTCGTCGAAGCGGCATATCCGTTTATGTTCTCGAACAAGCTGGTCTTCGCGGGAGCCATCGTGTCCTCCGGGATCGCCGGAATGATGGTGGGTGTGTTTGATGTACGTGGGACGGCGTATGTACCGTCCGTGATGGCGCCATTACTTTCCAACAACATGATGGGCTTTATCGTAGCGATGGCAAGTGGACTTGTTTGCTCCTTGATCATTACGTTGATCGCAAACCAGATCGCCAAAAAGAAAAGCATGCAAGCGATCGATGAAAAGATAAGCGCATAAAACCAACCCCCTGACGTTCCCTTACTGAGAAGGAGTCAGGGGGTTTTGGCTATCGGATTCTATTTTTCCGGGAGGGGAAGAATCAGCTCCATGCGCCGGCTTCCGTCCTTCATGCTTGTTTCAAACAGGATCAGGGTAAGAGTTGTGTTCGGCTCTGCTTTTTTCACCTGAATCGTGTGGGAAAACGCTCCCCATTCCGGAGCCCCCGCAGAGGTTTGAATAGAGCCTTCGGTAAGCTCATTGTGTCCATCCTCGACTACATAGCTGACGACACCCTCAAAGACGCGGGCTTTCCCTTTGACTTCAAACGTATCGGTTCCGGTTTTTTTGACCGTAACTTCTTGGAATATCTCGTTGGCATAAGCAGAAGGTGTCGGCTCTGTTTTCGGCGCCTCTTCCTTTGGTGCAGGTGGATTCTCAGGCTGCGCAGGCGTTTCAGACGGTACGGTCACTGGCGGCTTTTCAGGAGCAGACGGAGTCGCAGGTTCTCCCCGTCCTTCACCCGTGCACCCCTGCAGGAGAAAGAAGGTCAACAGGAGGATCCAAACCTTTTTCATGAAATCCCTCTCTTCTGTCGAGATTATAGTGAGACTTCTCACATACTAAGACGTGAAAACAAGCGTGAGTGTTCCAAGGAAAACGTCCACAACGGGATTTCTATGTTAGAATGGTGAGGAAGCAATATCCACTATCCGCAGAAAGCTGGTCGAAAAAGAATGGCTGAACAAACGCATCGAATCGAGAAAGATTTTCTCGGAGAAAAAGAAATCCCTGTACATGCCTATTATGGTGTACAAACTATGCGTGCAACGGAAAACTTTCCGATTACCGGTTACCGCCTGCACTCTTCCTTGATCAACGCGATGGCTATGGTAAAAAAAGCAGCAGCGATTGCCAACATGGAAGTATCTCGTTTGAACCCGAAATTGGGAAATGCGATCGTCGCAGCTGCGCAGGAAATCATCGAAGGAAAATGGCATGACCAGTTCATCGTAGACCCGATTCAGGGTGGTGCGGGAACTTCCATCAACATGAATGCCAATGAAGTCATCGCAAACAGAGGGTTGGAAATTCTGGGAGAGAAAAAGGGAGATTACTTCCATCTCAGTCCGAACACTCATGTAAATATGTCCCAGTCCACCAATGACGCATTCCCGACCGCGATCCACATCGCAACGCTGGATCTGTTGGAAAAGCTGTTGGTGACAATGGAAGAAATGCACGATGTTTTTGGTCAAAAAGCAACGGAGTTTGATGACGTCATCAAAATGGGCCGCACGCATTTGCAGGATGCCGTACCGATCCGTTTGGGACAAGAATTCGAAGCCTACCGTCGTGTGCTTGAGCGCGATATGAAACGCATCAAGCAATCCCGTCAGCACCTGTACGAAGTGAATATGGGGGCAACGGCAGTAGGGACAGGGCTGAATGCAGATCCAAAATACATCACGACAGTTGTGAAGCAGCTGGCTGAAATCACGGGCTTCCCGCTGACGGGTGCCGAGCATCTGGTAGATGCAACCCAAAACACGGATGCGTACACAGAAGTTTCGGCTGCCTTGAAAGTGTGCATGATGAACATGTCCAAAATGGCGAACGATCTTCGTCTGATGGCATCTGGTCCACGTGCAGGTCTCGGAGAAATTTCCTTGCCAGCACGTCAGCCTGGTTCCTCGATCATGCCAGGTAAAGTCAATCCGGTAATGGCTGAAGTGATCAACCAAGTGGCATTCCAAGTCATCGGGAACGACCATACCATTTGCCTGGCTTCCGAAGCGGGTCAGCTGGAGCTAAACGTCATGGAACCGGTATTGGTGTTCAACCTGCTGCAATCGATCAGCATCATGGACAATGCGTTCCGTGTGTTTACGCAGCACTGCCTGTCTGGTATCGAAGCAAACCGCGAGCGGATGAAAGAATACGTAGAGAAAAGCGTAGGCGTCATCACGGCAGTTAACCCGCATCTGGGCTATGAAACGGCTGCCCGCATCGCGCGTGAAGCGATTTTGACAGGAAAATCCGTCCGCGATCTGTGCCTCCAGCACAATGTGTTGACCGAAGAAGAACTGGATCTGATCCTCGATCCGTTCGAAATGACTCACCCTGGAATCGCAGGCGCATCCTTGCTCGACCGAGACTAGGACCGATAAAAAACAAGAACTCCCGCGATCAGCCGAGTGCTGGTTGGCGGGAGTTTTTTCTTTTGTTTAGCGAGGGGGAAGTTGATCCAGGGATTTGAATTCATATCCTTGCTTTCGTGCCTCATCGATGATTGCCCCCAAGGCATCGGCATTGTCCTTGGAGACCGAGTGCAGAAGGATAACCGCCCCGGGATGGAGCTGGGCCATTACGTTGTCGTAGGCGAATTTCCAGCCGCGAATCACCTTGGTGTCCCAATCGCGATAGGCAACGGACCAGAATACATTGGTATAGCCGAGCTCTTTGGAGACGGCCAGCGTCCGATCACTGAAAATGCCTCGTGGGGGACGCAGATAGCGCATCTCCTTTTGGCCTGCGACTTGGGCAACAGCATCTTTTACTTTTGTGAGCTCTTCCTTTACTTTCGCGTTCGGGATCGTCGTCATATCCGGATGGCTCCACGAATGATTCCCGATGAGATGGCCTTCCGCAGCCATCCGTTTTAGCAAGTCCGGCTGGTCCTTCACGTAGTGTCCGGTCACAAAGAAAATCGCAGGGACCTTACGAGCAAGGAGGGTATCCAATATAGAGGCGGTGTACCCATTCTCATACCCGTTGTCGAAGGTCAGATACAATTCCTTTTTGCTCGTATCTCCTAAAAAGACAGCCCCGTGACGATCGACAATTCCCTTAAACCCTTCTTCGTTGATCGATGGCAGCTGCCCGTTTTTACTCTTCTTGAACCCAAAATGATACGGATGATCCGAGCTGGCAAGAGCCGTTTGAATGGGCATGATCATCAGCAGAAGGCTCAAGCAAATGAAGGTCCATGGAGTCATCCACTTCCTTCGCTCTGGTCGCGTTGCATCCAGCATGTCCATAACCGTGATCCACATCCTTCCTTGGGCGAGCGTATTGACAGGCTTCCATGAAAGTTTGTCCACTCTCCTATCAATTATGTAAAGGCCACAGACGGCAATCCGCTGAGGAAATGGGTGCAAAACAGATAGAAAAGAGGGACAACTGCTCATACAAGATGGGATCTTGCTTCATATAGTATCTAAGTCAACGTGTAATTCGCTGACGAGTCAAATGTGAAATCATCCAGAACCAGGAGGTGTCAGTCATGGGGCTGAAGTGGTTGAAGTATTTGAAAGATGAAGTAGTCGGCGCAGAAGATGGGATTGAAGAAGTGGAAGTAAAGATCGAATACAGAGATGGTACCAAACGGAAATGGACTTTTGTTGGCGATAACGAGCCTATTATTGAAGATGGCGAAGATGAAGAAGACGACGAGGATGGTTCGGAAGACGAGGATCAGTAAGAGCTGCAAGCTCAAACCGAGTCGAAATGAGGTGCGTCAAGAGGCGCATCTTTTTTCTTTTTCCATTGGGCAAGGACAATCTGGTATCATGAGTACGACAGAAAGATGGCGAAACGATTCGCTGGGGAAGAGAGGATTTTGGCAATGAGCTTTCAGCTGACCCATCGATTTATACAGTCTCAATGCGGCAATCTTTCCTACGAAAAAGGAAAAGCCTACCACCGGACAGGAAAGGTGACTTTTACCGGCTACCACCCAGAAAAACCAAGCTACGAGGCAATCGTAAAAGGAAATGGGGGGGAAAAGGTAACCGTTGCCTTTGAAAAGGATACGATTGAGGCAAGCTGTACGTGCCCTTCTCTGGATTCGTACAATCTGGATTGCCAGCACGTTGCGGCCGTTTTGCTGGAGATTCTGGAGATGCAGCTGGATGGCAGAACGCCGGTAATCGAGCAGTCGAGCGATTACCGATCCGGGCGAACGGACGCTGCGGAGTCGGGAGCTTATTCGGCAGTGGAAAAACAGTTAACCTCGCAGGTGCTCGGCTTGTTCACCGACACATCCATCAAGCCTAGCCGAATGCGCTTTGATGTCAGGCAGCCGCTCGAGGTCGAGTTTGTCTGCCGAGTAGTGCCCTTTGGTTATCAAAAATACATGTTTGGCATCGAGCTTCGGGTAGGTGTAAAACGAAGATACATCGTAAAGAAAATAAAAGAGTTCCTGGACCGTGTCGAGCAGGGCATGCCGTATGAGTTCTCTTCGCATTTTACCTATGAACCCAGCCAGCACTGCTTTCAAAAAGAAGACGCGGCCGTTCTCCAACAGCTGAACCAGATTTATCGGAACGAACAGCTGTATCGGGAAACGTCGCACCGCTCGTCAGGGTATTCTCGTGAGCAGGAGACGCGGGTGCTGCTGGTCCCTCCTTTGATGTGGGAAAAGCTGCAAAAGGCACTCATGATGGCTCCCCTGGCAGTATTGGATTGGAATAACGGAACGTACGAGGGGATCGTCAGTGCTGCCGAGGGGCTTCCCCTGCGCTTTGCATTTGCCGAGGGGCAGTCTGCTCTTTACCAGATGGAGATAGAAGGGCTGGAGCAGGTAACCATCATGGACTCCTACGGCTTGGCCATTGCCGGGGGGAAGCTGTACAGCCTCTCAAGCGACATGTGCCATCGCCTGTTTGAATTGAAAAAGCTGCTCATCACCTCGCGTAAGGGCACGATCCAAATTGGCCAGGAGCAAATGGAGGCCTTCATGGTGCAAGTCGTCCCCGAGCTGAAAAAAGTGGGGAACGTCATGATCGCACCTACCGTTTCCTCTCGATTGGTCCGCACTCAGCTACAGGCCAAGCTGTACCTGGATCGGATCAGGGATCGGCTGCTGGCGGGTCTGGAGTTCCAGTATGGAGACATTGTGCTGAATCCTTTGGAAGAGACGGGAAGCAGCCGCGGGTCGGATCTGATCGTCGTCCGGGATATGGAGCGGGAACGACAGATCATCGAGCTGATGGATCAAAGCGGTTTTACCAAAACGGAATCGGGCTACTACCTGGAGGATGAGGAAGCCGAGTTCGATTTCCTGTACCAAATGGTTCCCCAGCTAGAAAAGCTGCTAAAAGTGTATGCGACTTCAGCAGTCAAAATCAGGCTCCACGCAGGCTCTACACCACCAAAGGTCAGGGTGGGCGTAGACGAGAGGACAAATTGGCTGGAATGCAAGTTTGATATCGCCGGAATCCCTGAGGCTGAGATACGGGGACTGCTGCATGCATTGGAAGAAAAGCGGAAGTATTACCGATTGCCGGGTGGTTCGCTTGTGCCGCTTGCCAGTAGCGAATATCAGGATATTCGTGGATTTATGGAGGAAATGGGCATTAAGGGGGCGGACATACAGCAAATGCAGCTGCGTCTGCCTGTCGTGCGCGGTCTGACGCTGCTGGATTCCGACAGCAAAAACAGGTCAGCGATCCATATGGAAAAAGCATTCCGAAGACTTTTGGAGAACATGCGCAATCCCGACAATCTGGACTATCCGGTGCCGAGCAGCCTGGAAGCAATCCTGCGCGACTATCAGATTTACGGGTATCAATGGCTCAAGACGCTTGCCCACTATCAGTTTGGGGGAATCTTGGCAGATGATATGGGGTTAGGGAAAACGGTTCAAAGCATTGCCTTTCTCGTGTCCGTACTCTCGGAAATCAGAGAACAGAAGCAGCCTGCGCTGATTGTTTCGCCGGCATCGCTTATCTACAACTGGCGCAATGAGCTGAAGAAGTTTGCCCCCGAAATCCGAGTGGTGCTTGCGGACGGAACCAAAAGCGAACGCAATCAAATCCTGCGTGCATACGAGGAGGCAGACGTGGTGATTACCTCGTATCCTCTTTTGCGCAGAGATTTTGCCAGCTATGCGGAGAAATCGTTCCATACGCTCATTCTGGATGAAGCACAGGCATTCAAGAACCACACAACGCAGACAGCGCACGCTGTGAAAGGAATCCAGGCACGTCATCGTTTCGCACTTACGGGTACGCCAATCGAAAATGGTTTGGACGAATTGTGGTCGATCAGCGACGCTGTATTCCCCGGGCTGTTCCCTGCTAGAAAAGGCTTCAACGAGCTATCCAGACAGCAGATCGCGAAACGGATTCGGCCATTTCTGCTGCGCCGTGTGAAAACAGATGTTTTGCAGGAGCTGCCTGAAAAGATCGAGACCCTGCAAAGCACAGCGCTGCACCCAGAGCAGAAAAAGCTGTACGTTGCCTACCTGGCAAAGCTGCGCGAAGAAACGTTGAAGCATCTGGACAAAGAGACCTTCGACAAAAACAAGATCAAGATTCTGGCAGGCTTGACGAGGCTACGACAGCTGTGCTGCCATCCCGCATTGTTTGTGGAAGACTACGAGGGAAGCTCGGCCAAGTTTGAACAGCTGCTGGATATTCTGGAGGAGTGCCGCCAAGCAGGAAGGCGCGTCCTCGTCTTCTCGCAATTTACCCAAATGCTTGGCTTGATTGGACGAGAGCTCGGATACGCGGGAGTACCTTTTTTCTACCTGGATGGGAATACACCTGCTGCTGAGAGAGTCGAGCTGTGCAACCGTTTCAATGAAGGAGAGGGAAACCTCTTCCTGTTATCGCTCAAGGCTGGCGGAACGGGGCTGAATCTGACAGGGGCGGATACAGTGATCCTGTACGATCTGTGGTGGAATCCGGCTGTCGAGGAGCAAGCCGCAGACCGCGCCCATCGTATCGGACAAAAAAACGTCGTTCAAGTGATCCGGTTGGTAGCCGAAGATACAGTCGAAGAAAAAATGTACGAGCTTCAGCAGAAAAAGAAAAATCTGATTGAAGAAGTGATCCAGCCTGGGCAAGAGTCATTGTCTAGGCTGACAGAAGAAGATATAAAAGAAATTCTGATGCTAGGCTGACCCTAAAATGGAAGTCTTGTCCCGCTGTTTCTGCAGGACAAGGCTTTTTTTGCTTGCGAATCCCGCGAGCAGGATGATCCCCCGCGAACACAGGGATACGAGTCTTCTTAATTGGCTTTCTTCCATGGATATTTGTCCGTTTCCGGTTTAAAGACGAGCGAATAGTTTATTAAGAATTCGTGTGGATTTCCAAATGGACTGCGGGGGGAATGGAATGGAACAGTATCTGATTGTACCGTGGGATACCCGGTCAGGTTCAGAACCGACTCCTGTGGACTGGGATATGCAAGTGCCTCCGGAGATAGATGCGATAGCGGAGCTGGTCATGAAACAATACGATATGACCGTCAGTTCCAGAACTCTGATCACTTCAAAACCAGACAAAGGTGGGGCCATCTGGCGCATAGAGACCAATAAGGGACCGCGCAGCTTAAAGCTTTTACATCGCACCCCCGAGCGCAGCTTGTTTAGTGTAGGCTTGCAGGAGTACGTTGTTCAGCAGGGTGCGAGGGTCCCCGCTTTAATCCCGGCAAAGGACGGAAAACTTTTCGTGGAAATGGGCGGCAAGCTTTGGATCGTCACGGATTGGATCGCGCTGACGCCCGCGACGAAAGTAGACCTGGTAGGTGCGCAGGAGCTGTGCTACGGATTAGGAGAATTTCATCGGCATTCGAAAGGGTATGTCCCTCCGTTTGGCGCGAAAAACTCCTCCCGTTTGTATCGGTGGCCAAATTACTATCAGAAGATCGCCAAGAAAATCGGTTGGATGAGGGAAATGGCCAAAGCGTATCGAGATACCGTGGCTAGCGCGTCCATACTGGCTGTGGTCGATCAGTACGAACGGCAAGCGATTGAGTCGCTGGAAAGGCTAAAGGCGTCCGCATATCCAAGGATGGCGTCAATGGGTGAGCCGTACTGGGGATTGGTTCACCAGGACTACGGTTGGTCAAACGGACAGAATGGTCCGGGCGGTCTGTGGGTTATCGACTTGGATGGCGTGTCGTATGATTTGCCATTTCGTGATTTGCGAAAGCTGATCACGAGCACGATGGATGATATGGGCGTCTGGGATACGACCTGGATGCGGGGGATGATCGAAGCCTACCATCAGGCAAACCCTCTGGATGCGGAGTCCTTTGAGGTGCTGCTGATCGATATGGCAGTACCGAATGAATTTTACAAGCATTTGAAAGAGATGTTCTTCGACCCCATTACCTTCCTGAATACCGAAGCGGAAGCGATCCTGCAGCGGGTCGTGGCTACAGATCAATCCAAAGCGCAGGCGTTGGCAGATCTTGCGAAAGACATGTCCAAATACAAGCCAGGAAGCTACGAACCCAAGCCAGTGGCAGTGGAAGCAACAAGAGTTCCATCTGAGACCAAGACCTGGGATCAAAAGAGTTGGGGATTGCAGCCGCAGCAAAAGCAAAGCAGCGAAAGTGTCGCTTCTGCCGTTTCCGAAGAAAACACGGAAAGCATGGCTGGGGCGGTTTCCAAAGAGAAAAAGGCAGAAAGCTTCAAGGTCGTAAAGAAAAAGGCAAAGGAAGAGACAAAGCAAGAGGCCAAGGCTACAGACAAAAAAGGCAAAAAGGAAAAGCAGGAACAGGAAGCCCTATCTGTCGTGAAGCCAGCAAAACGCGTGGCGGTTGACTCCAGAGAATGGGCACCGGAAGATTCAAACAGGAAGAAAGAGGAGAAGGAGAAAGCGCCGAGTCCCCAAAAAGCAGGCGGTCGAAAAGGGACAGCTTCGAATGTTATACAGCTCCAGCCTTCTGGTAAGGCTCCGTCAAACAAAGCGAAACAAACCGTTGCCCCCGCCAAGAAAAAAGCTGCCGCTGTGGCGAAGGCGAAACCAAATGCAAGGAAGAAGAGCGGAGCTTTGGCAAGTAAAGCAGTCGCGAAACCGGCAGCTTTACCCAAAACGAAAAGAAAAGCAGTCAAACCCGCTGTGAAAAAACCAGTCAAGCAAACACCAAAAGCGGCACTAGGTGTTCCTTCAGCAGGAAATAAAACCAAAAGAGCGGCTCAATCGAAAAGTAAACATTCCTTCACGAAGGTTGCAGCACCTAGCAAGAAAATGAACAATGCGGTCAGCGGCAAGCCGAATGCGAAAAAAGGGGTAAAAACCAAAGGAGTGCGATGAGCCGTACGAGGAAAGGAGAATTCGGATGAAGGTAGTCATGATCTGTACAGAAAAATTGCCCGTCCCTCCAGTCCGCGGCGGCGCTATACAAACGTATATAGCAGGTATCGTCGATTTTCTCAGTCAACATCATGATGTCACTGTGTTGGGAACGACAGACCCTTCCCTTCCGCTGGACGAGAGGGTACGCAACGTTCGATACGTGAGGGTGGACGGCCAGGGTGTATTTGAGACGTACGCGGAGCAGGTCATAGAGTATTTGCGCACGCAATCCTATGACATCATCCATGTGTTCAATCGCCCCAGACTGGTTCCGCTGATCCGGGAAGTATGCCCGAATGCGCGAATCATGCTCAGCATGCACAATGACATGTTTGACCCTGGAAAAATTGAACCGCAGGATGCTGTCAAAACGATCGCAGAGACAGAGACGATCGTCACCATCAGTGATTACGTGGGACGCGTGATTCACTCGCTTTATCCTGAGGCCGAAGGGAAGCTCCGTACGATCTATTCAGGTGTCAGCCTGCAGACGTTTGTTCCATGGGAAAAATCGCAGCAAGCGCGTCAGGTTAGGCAGGAGCTCAGGGCGATGCACAATCTGGGCAACCGGCAGGTGATCCTGTTTGTGGGGAGACTTACCCCGAAAAAGGGAGCAGACATTTTGGTAAGAGCGATGAACGAGCTTCATTCGCAGCACTCCAACATTGCGCTCGTACTGGTAGGGGGATCGTGGTACGGTGTGGATAAAATCAGTGACTATGTCGCTTATGTACGTTCATTGGCCGATCGATCGCCGATTCCCGTCATTACAACCGGTTTTGTCAACGCGGAACAGATCCATCACTGGTTTTGGGCAGGAGACATTTTTGTTTGCCCATCGCAATGGGAGGAGCCGCTTGCCCGCGTTCATTACGAAGCGATGGCAGCAGGATTGCCTTTTGTGACAACCAAGCGTGGAGGGAACGCCGAGGTCATCATCGGTGGAAATGGACTCTTGGTTGAGGAGCCGGAAAATCCGCAATCCTTTAGCACTCAGCTCAGCAAGCTCCTCTCAAGCAGAGAGCTTCAGCGGAGAATGGGGGGCGTAGGAAGGCAGCTCGCAGAGGAAAGATTTACATGGGAGCGGGTAGCCAGAGAAGTACTTGATGTGTGGAATGGATCATCCCGTAAATAGGGAGGATCCAGAGTCAATGACCCGCTTTCTCAACCATCCATTGGGAAAGTGGGCAATTGACTTGGTTCTGTCTAGCAGACGTATTAAATACCCCCTCATTAACGTAAAGCGGACAAGCTGAATGAAGGAAGAGCAGACAGCTTGTCCACACATGCAAAAAGAGGAGGCGATGGTAGGGGGACATTCACCAGAAATGGCAGCGAATCCCCCTTGCCTGGGTCATTAGCCAGATGCGAGCTGCTGATCATTCTCTTCTCTTGCAATCTCCTTCCATTCCAAAGAGATGGTCTCGCCTTCCTCTGCGAATCCCTCTTCCTCAGAGGTCTCCATTTCCTCTGCGATCACTAGGTCGGGGATGAGTGCTGCAATTCGATTGAGTGGAATCAGAATTCTTGCTGCCTTTGGATGAAGCGAAGGGAGCGTTTGGAGCTCTAGGACTCCTTCGTCGACGCGTAAGAGGTTCCCTACTCGATAGGGCCGGTTTTCGGGTCCCCAATCTGATGTCAACAGCAGCTCGATGGTTTGGTTTTTCTTCATGCACTTGGTCAGTTCCTTGCGAATCCCTTGCAGACTGATTTCGTCGGCCGACTCTTCCGGTTCGACCTCTACATGAACGATGGGTGCGGGAATGACGATTGGCTTGGGAGCCTGAATATTCACAGCGGGTGCTTCTACTTGAACCGTAGGTGCTGCGGGTGCCACCGTAACCAGAGGTGCTGGCGTAGTGACATGAACCTTTGGAGCACGCACGTGGACGCGAAGGGGGCGACGTGCGCTTACAACCGAGCGACGAGCAGCACGAGTGTTGCGGGCTCGTGCCCCTTTTTTGGCAGTCTTCCCTTTTCTCATGACAGGTCACCTCCCTCTAACATGCTTTATCATATTCCGAATAGGAAGCTCTGTAATGGACAAATACCCCGCTTCGGAAAAATGGGGCAAGGAACACGGGCAGTTCAGAAGGTTTGTACTAGGTAGGATAGTCTGAAAAGGTGTATAGTCAATGATAGGGCTGATCCACGAGAGGCGATCTCGACGTGGAGGCGGAGATTGGCAAAAGGGAAAGGGGAAGATAAGGGTGAGCGCAACAAAGCAATTGGCAGAGGCATTCAAAAAGAGCCGCTATCAGATTCCAGGGCATGGGCCGCGAAATATTCAAGTGCTGAAGCATGCATTGGCAGAGCTCGACGGAAGCCTGGAGAGTGACATTTATGGGAAGGGAGCGATCATCGAGGAGTTCGAGAAAAAAATAGCGGCTGTCTTGGGCAAGGAAAGTGCGGTATTTTTCCCGAGCGGGACGATGGCACAGCAAATTGCTCTGCGCATCTGGTGTGATCAAAAGTCTTTGAGCAAAGTGGCGTATCATCCGCTCTCACACCTTGAAATACACGAAGAGGATGGACTGAAGAAGCTGCATCGCATCGAATCGGTATTGCTCGCGGATAAAACCAGAGTGATTCGACTGGAAGACGTCCAAAACATGGATACAGAGGTCGCATGCTTACTGCTGGAGCTGCCCCAACGCGAGATCGGAGGACAGCTGCCAGAATTCGATGAGCTGGTTGCGATCTCCGCCTATTGCAGGGAAAAAGGAATCAAATTGCAGCTGGATGGTGCTCGTCTGTTTGAGATTCTCCCATATTACCAAAAGACGGCAGCGGAAGTCTGCTCCCTTTTTGATAGTGTATATGTCTCTTTTTACAAAGGGATTGGAGGACTTGCGGGCTCGATCCTTGCCGGCGACGAAGCCTTTACGCAGGAGTCAAAGATTTGGAAGCGGCGTCACGGCGGAGACTTGATCAGTTTGTATCCGTACATCCTCAGTGCGGATTACTACTTCGAGAAAAGAAAAGATCGCTTCCCAGCGTATTACGAACAGGCAAAGGAGCTGGCGTCTCTCTACAACAGCTGCCACGGTATCAAGACCGTACCAGCTGAGCCGGTTTCCAACATGTTTCACGTTCATTTTCCGTTGCCAAAGGAACAGGCGGAGCCGGTAATCCTTTCCGCTTGCGAAGAAACAGGGATCGGGTTCGCCGCATCGATTCTGGTCGTCGACGAGGCAAACAGCTACATAGAAGTGAGCGTCGGCGATAATTACGCAGGCATTCCCGCTGAAGCTTTGCAGCAGGCTTTTCGCGTGCTCGATCAAAAATTGCAGGAAGTCTTGCGTTGATGATTTCGATGAACGAGTAACATGATGCATATCCGACAAGCTCCCTAGGGAAGTCCCCAAGGGAGCTGTTTTGCGTTCGGATCAGTGTGTTTTTAATTTTTCTAATATTTCGCCTAAGGCTGGGTGAAAAATGTTCTATGGTATAATGGGGCTTACTCTTCGTCAAAGAAAGGAGGGAGTAGCCGATGAGCGATAAATATTTGAATGCTCAATCGACAACGTCATCCACACTGCAGCTCCCCGCAAACGGAGGGCAGGAGGGGAAAAGGAAACGGACAGGAGCTTTTCGGAGCTTGTTTCGGGCGATGGCCCCTTCACAGACAGAGGCCAATCGATCCCCGTGGCCATTCATTTTGACCATCGTGGTCTGGGTAGGGCTCGCTTACGCAGGATACGCCTTTGCTGTCCATACTTTGGACAAGCAGCAACAATATGTGAACGAACGTTTCGAACAAGTACAAGAAGAAAACCAGAAGCAAATGGTCGCGCTTGGAGAACAGCTGACACAAGTACAGGATGAGATGAAGACTGTTCAGGACGGCTTGTCAAATCTCGAGGAAGATCTGCAGCTGACTGGCGAAACGATTGGCGGAACGAACAAAACCAAAGAGGCGCTCCAGGATCGGATTGATCAGCTGAACAAGCAGCTCGTCGATCTGAAGGCTTCGTTGAAAAAACTGGAGGACGCAGCACGTGCTTGGTAAAGTAAATAAGTTTTTCGCGTTCTTGCTGGCGCCGGCGCTCGGTTTTTTGGTTGCTTTTTCCTGGGCCAATCCGGTGGACAAGCTCCAGATGGAAGCATTGAAACTGCCAGTTGAGCAGTCAAATGAGCAGGCGACAGCCCTGCGCGAAAAGCTGGACGAGACCAAAGACCAAATCAGCCATGCGGAAGAGTTGATCGACGATATTCGTGATCGAACCGAGAAGGAACAGAAGGATCTCGAGAAACAGAATAAGCATATCGACAACCTGCTTGCTGCAAGTAAATCGCAAACCCAAAAGTCTGCAGATGTACTGGATACGATTTTATCGAATATGCTGGGAAATCCGATTGGACAATCTTTCGGCAAAAATTCGACGGTCAAAGTATATTCGCTCGAGGAAGCGGGATACCGGGGCTATATGGCAAAGGTGCGGCTGAACAATCCCCAAGCCCTGAAAATGGTGCTGGCAAACAACTCCGTAAAAAGCAAAGGGGAAACGACCAGTCATGCTGGAAAGCGGACAGGTGCGATACTCGCTGTCAACGCGGGGGGCTTCATGGCCGACAAGAGCGGGTACTTGACTCCGCTGGGGATTACCGTTGTGGATGGAAAGATTCGGACGTTCTCGAATAATTCCAATCTAAGCTTTGTCGGGTTTAACAACAAAGGCCATCTCGTCGGAACCAAAATTACGACTCAGCAGCAAATTTCGCAGCAGGGGATTTTGCAAGGGGCGAGCTTCCTGCCGCGGCTCCTTCAGGATGGCAAACGCCTGGCGATTCCTCGCGACTGGGCAAATGCGCGCCAGCCACGTACGCTGATTGGTCACTTTGACAACGGGGATTTGCTGGTCATCGTGATCGACGGTAGAAGAGAAGGCTGGAGCAATGGCGTCACGCTCGAGGAAGCACAAAGAAAGCTGCAGGAGTTCCATGTCGTCGATGCCTACAATCTGGATGGCGGCGGCTCCAGCGCTTTCTATTACAAAGGCAAACTGATGAACAAGCCATCAGGAGGCAAAGAACGCGCTGTGGTCAGCAATCTGGTCATCATGCCGTAAATAGCGCTGTACGTACACCCGATTAGGTGAATCCGAGACATGGATACACTTGAATCGGGTGTTTTTTTCAGAAAGGACCATAGACATGTTGACCAATAAAAATGCAGAAAATTATAATATTAATAGAAGAAGAAAAAATTGTCAGGGGGGATCACATGAAGAAGGCGAAGTTGACAGCCCTATCGCTTCTGACGGTGGTAGCGTTTACATTACCGGCCCAGGCAAAAGTGCCAGGTGTGCCTGAAGGGGTAGACGGTGCTACGAAAGGAATTGTAGCCGTATCTCACCCAGCGGCAGCTCAAGTAGGCAAAGACATTTTGGCTCAGGGCGGCAATGCGGTGGACGCAGCGGCGGCGATCCAGCTGGCGTTAAACGTAGCAGAGCCGTACATGTCAGGACTTGGCGGCGGCGGCTTCATGATGATTTACCTCAAAGAGCAAAACAAGGTAACGGTAATTGACAGTCGGGAGGTTGCTCCAGCAAAAGTCAGACCCGACATGTTCCTGCAGGCAGACGGGAAGCCTGTCCCCTTTGAGGAGAGACACACGAACGGACTGGCGGTAGGAATCCCGGGAACGCTGCTCGGGGTGGAAAAAGCATTGGAAAGTTACGGGACGATGGAACTTGCGGATGTGATCGAACCCGCGATCGAACTCGCTTCAGAGGGTGTACCTGTCAACTGGGTGACCGCTGACAGCATCGAGAATTCGCTAGATAAATTGAAAAAGCACGAGACTGCAGCAAAGGTATTTGCGCCGGGTGGAGAGCCGCTAAAAGAGGGGGACCTCCTGGTACAGCCAGATTTGGCGAAGACGCTCCAGCTGATTCATGACAAAGGTACGAGCGTGTTTTACAAAGGGGAAATTGCCCAGGCACTTGTCAAGGAGGTGGAGGAGACAGGAGGAGTCATGACTGCGCAGGATTTGCAAGCTTATCGCGTCAAGGAAAGAGAGCCGGTTCGCGGCACGTTCCGTGGATACGAGGTCGTCACGATGGGGCCGCCCAGCTCTGGGGGCTTGACGATGCTGCAAATCCTGAAGCTGATGGAAGGCTACGACAATCAAAAGGATGGGTTTGGCTCTGTCCCTTATTTGCATCACTTGATCGAGGCGAATCATCTCGCCTATGCCGACCGCGCAGCGTACATGGCTGATGAAGATGTTTATCCCGTTCCCAAGCAGGGGCTGATCGACGACAGATACATCGAAGAGCGGAGAAAGGCGATTCGCGAGGACATGGCAAATACGGATGTACAGGCCGGAGACGCTTGGAAGTACGATCCTGGCAAAAAGCCTGTCGCGGCTATGAATCTGCGCGATGCCTCTTTGGTAAAGCAAACCACTCATTTTTCCGTGATGGATCAGTGGGGCAATCTCGTTTCCTATACGACGACGATCGAGGATGTGTTCGGAAGCGGGATCATGGTTCCGGGCTACGGCTTTATGCTGAATAATGAGCTCACCGATTTTGATGCTGTTCCCGGTGGAGTCAATCAGGTCGAGCCCGGTAAGCGTCCGCGGTCAAGCATGACTCCCACCATCGTGCTGAAGGATGGCAAGCCGTTTTTGGCGCTGGGTTCACCAGGTGGATCGACCATTATCGCTTCCGTTTCCCAAACGCTCTTGAATGTGATCGACCACGGAATGTCCATACAGGATGCTATCTTGGCTCCGCGGATCTTCACGAGCAGCTACCCGTCCGTAACCTGGGAGGCAGGCTTGGACCAGGACGTCATTCTCCAGCTGATGGCGATGGGACACGCATTTGAACCACAATCGTCCAACATCGGAAATGTTCAGGCCATCCTGTACGACCTGGAGACGGGGAAAATGTACGGTGGCGCAGATGATACCCGAGAAGGGACTATTTTGGGAGTGGATGCAGTTGCCTTTAAAACAGCGGAGCAGGAAGCTCCTCAGGAGGAGCCAGTGGGTGCCTTTGTCCTTCAAATAAACGGCGTCGTGTATCCGTACAAAGCAGATCAAAAACGGATGGTGGACGGTGTAGCCTATGTTCAGGCGGATAAGCTGCTGCTTGGGCTGAATGCAGAGTTCGCTGAATTTAGGCAAAAGGCAGTTGCCATTGACGGGAAAGGATTTTTGCCAGTGAAAAAGGTCGCGGAAGCTTTGGGGTATCAGGTGGAATGGAATGCGGAAGAAAGAACGCTCCATTTGCTGAAACAATAGACTAGGGAGGAATTTGACATGACAAAAGTTCTCGTACTGGGTGGAACACGCTTTTTCGGCAAAAGACTCGTTCAATTGCTCGTGGCAGCAGGAGCTGATGTAACCGTTGCAACAAGAGGGCTTACGGAAGTCGACCTCCCCCCGCAGGTCAAACGTCTGACGCTCGATCGCGATGAGAAGGACTCACTGGCTATAGCAGGCGAGCAGGAATGGGATATCGTTTACGACAACATTTGCTACTCCTCCCAAAACGCCAAGGATGCGTGCGACGTTTTTGCAGGCAAAGTAGGCAAATACGTGCTCACCTCGACCTTATCCGTCTACGATTTTTCCGAGGATTTTTTGAAAGAAGAGGCATTTGATCCCAAAAGTTACGAGATCCGGCTATTACCGCGAGACAAGGTTACCTATCAGGAAGGGAAGCGTCAAGCGGAGGCAGTCTTTTTCCAAGAGGCATCGTTTCCGGTTGCAGCAGTCCGGTTCCCTATCGTTTTGGCGGAGGATGACTACACCAGACGACTCCATTTTCACGTCGAGCACATTCTAGAAGAGCGTCCGATTGGGATCGCAAATCCCGAGGCCGTCATGTGCTTCATCCATGCAAAGGAGGCCGCTCAGTTTTTACAGTGGCTCGGCAGCTCCAGCCTGACTGGTCCGGTAAATGCTTGCTCACATGGAACGATTCGTCAGCAAAGCTTGATGGAAAATATATCTGATATTGTCGGGAAACCCGTTCAACTTGTAAAAGAAAAGGATGCCGCTGATTTTTCGCCGTTCGCCTTTCCAGCTTCCTTCTTTATGGATAATCAAAAGGCGGAGCAGGCTGGCTTTGCCTTCTGGCAGCTAAATGACTGGCTCCCTGATTTGATTCAGACTCTTTCCACAACGATTTCGAAACAAAAAGTGTGACGATCTGCGCTTTTTTTCTGTCTAACTCCGTGGTAAGGTAGAGCAGAACGTATGTGTCTGTACAATCGGGAGGACAGGTCATGAACAGAAATCGCACTACTGGTCTTGCTATCGTCGCAGCATTATCAGCCGCACTTCTAGGTGGGTGTGAAGCACCATCACTTGGTCAATTGTTTTCAGGAGAAAAAACACAAGCTTCTACGGAAGTATCCGGGCAAAAGCCACAGCAAGAAGAAGAAACAAACGTGGTCAAAAAGAAACAGCCTTCTTTGGAAGAGACCATTCAAATGGTGGATGGCGTACCTACGGTGACCAATCCGGCTGAGCTTACAGTGGTGGTAAACAAAAAGCGGGCATTGCCAGCTGACTATATCCCATCTGATCTCGTAGAACCGAATGTCCCATTTCCTTTCGATGAAAAAGTCGAAAAACGTATGATGCGTGCAGAAGCAGCAGGTGCGCTGGAAAAGCTGTTTGCCTTGGCGAAAGAGCAGGGGATTGAGCTCTACGCGGTTTCGGGCTACCGTTCTTATCGAACACAGAAGTCGCTTTTTGATACGTATGTCCAAACACAGGGAGCAGAGCATGCGGCAGCATACAGTGCTGTTCCAGGAAAAAGCGAGCATCAGACGGGTCTTGCTATGGACGTATCGGGAGCTGACGCTCAGACCAGGCTGGAGGAGTCTTTTGCTTCCACGCCTGAAGGGCAATGGCTTGCAGCGAACTGCGCAAAGGCAGGGTTTATTATCCGCTACGTGCAAGGAAAAGAAGACATTACGGGATATGCATATGAGCCTTGGCACCTGCGCTACGTAGGGACAGATATCGCCGAAGAAATTATGAGCAAGGGCATTACGCTGGAGGATTATTTTCAGCAAGCAGAAACAGCTCAAAAACAGTAGCATCCCCGAATGGGAAAAGGCCGCTCACGAGGAGCGGCCTTTGTCTTTGTCGTATTCGATGGGTTAACGAGGAAGGCGAACGTCTGCGAGCGGCCAGTAAACCACTTCAGCTCGTCCTACGACATGATCCAGTTTGACAGGACCGATGACGCGGCTATCCATACTGTTGTTGCGATTGTCTCCCATCACGAACACGCTGCCGTCTGGGATCTTGATCGGGCCAAAGTCTTCTGTCAGTGTAACACCAGCAGCTGAGGCTTTCAGCTTGTTGTTGGTCAAATACTCTTCACTGAGGGGCTGGCCATTCACGTACAGTTGGTCATCCTTTGCTTCCACGGTATCACCCGCGACTGCCACAACGCGCTTGATCCAGTTATCGCCGCTCGCATCCGGGTGAATAATCACAATATCACCTGGCTGAGGGTCTTTCAGATAGTAGACAGCTTTGTTGACGATGACTCGCTCGCGGTCATGCAAGGTACTTTCCATGGAGCGGCCTTGCACCACGTATGGCGCCATGATAAACACGTAAATAAATACGGTCAAACCACCAATCAATAAGAATGATTTTAGCCAATCAAACAATTCCACTTTCCATTTTGTCGCACTATTCGTTTGTTCCATAGATCTGATCTCCTATGTAAGTGGTTTTCGGGTTGATGTGTGCAGATAGCCAATCATGCCCTTTCATTATACATGCTTTACGTTTGAAAGCGGAAGAAGATTCAAGGAAATGCTTGGAAGGAAAAAGTGCGGGAGGTGCTGTCACGATTTTGCCATTTTCCTGTATTGTCAGATTTTCCTGTATGAGGTAAGATGATGGTGTAATCAGTTTTACAGTAAAAATATTGTTTTGTAAACACATTAAGCTGTAAATCATTTAAGTCGTAAACACATTGTTACGGTTCGCGTTCATTCCTATTCAGAAAATTTTTTTGAAGAGTAGCCCTTGCTCTTCGCGTACTTACACTATATAGTTTTATAGTAAAAGTATCGTTAAAAATTTCTGAAAATAGGTGATGATGTGAGCGAAATGTCCCGCGCCAGTAGAATTGAAGAATTGGATCGAGTATTTGTCGAGATGGCTCGCTATTTTCTCAGCCAGTGGCTAGAGGAAGAGGAGCAGATCAGCCCCAAGCAATTTATTTTGCTGCGGGTGCTTCATCAACGGGGACGAAGCACGGTATCCGAGCTGGCGAGTATACTTAAGCAGTCCAATAGCGCTACAACGATTGCGCTCAATAGACTGGTGAAGGCCGGTTATGTTGATCGAATCAGGGACGAACAGGACCGACGAGTAGTATGGGTGGCTCTATCAGATAGGGCTATTCCTTTGATGGAAAAACTCTTGGCTCGTCGTCGTGTGCTACTAGGTAAGCTGTTGGAAAACCTGAGCGACGAAGAAATAAAACAGTTTACACATTTTCTGGTGAAAATGAAACAGTGTTTGTAGCAAGCCGTCAGGTTAGCGGGTGGGGGACATTTCAGTGGACGATGTTGTGTACGACACCAACGGGGAGTGTACACAAGATGAGAAAAAGCAGCACAGTAATGATGGGTACCATGGTTTTGGGAGCAGCATTGTTCGCACAGGCAGCCTGTGCGCAGGAGCCTGCCGAAGCTCCAGTAGCTCCAGTAGCAGCGCCGACTCCGGCTGCGGTACAAGCTCCAAGCGCTACTCAAGTTCCACAAGGCGGCTGGGAAGTAAGACCGGTCGAAGGTCAATCCGTGATTCCTGTACAAGGACAAGTCACATCAAGCTCTGCAGGCTGGGTAGCGATGCCGAAAGAGGACGAGTATGTGATCGTAAACGGCGCACAGGGAAATGGTGTAGGAACGAGCTGGGTCGTTTCCCCTGTAGAAAACGAATACGTTATTCAAGGCAAACAAGCGCCTGTTGACGCACCAGCTGCTGGTTGGGTAGCTGCCCCTGTAGAAGACGAATATGTCATCGTAAATCCAGAAGCTGGTACAACCATCCCGACAGCTGCTGGCTGGGTAGTAGCTCCTGCCGAGGATCAAAGCATCATTATCAACGCCGATTCTTTCCAAAACACAGGCAGTGGCAATGGTTGGAGCCTGACTGCACCTGAGTCTGACAACGATAAATAAAGAAAATCATTTGTGAATCGGACGCTTTGCTTGTTAATCGAGCAAGGCGTCTTTGCGTTGTACATTGCGCCGGGTAATCAGGGAGATTCCAGTACACACTAAGTCGGAATCGAACGATGAGGAGGAGCGGCGAATGGACAAACACCAATCGAGCAACACGAATGCATGGAATCAGAATGAGGCAGCAGATCACGAAAACCAGATTCATGAGGGAATGGCCGAGACGCAAGAACAAGTCAGCGATATGTATAAGATGGGCACGATCGAAGACAGAGGAAGTACGAGGTAGGAAAAAATAGGCCAGCTTGGGTGTGGCGAGCTGGCCATCTTTTCTTCCCAGAGGCTTACGTAACAATTGCTAATAAAATATATTTTATTGACTTATCTGCATTTATCGTTAAAAATACAAGTGGAATCAGAAAATTGGGAAAGGGTGTTTGATTTATGAGAGACCCACGTCTTGAGCAGCTGGCTTATAACCTCGTCAATTATTCTGTTCGTGTACAGCCAGGAGAAAACATTCTCATCAACTCCAAAGGCGAAACACCAGATTTGGTCGCAGCACTCGTGCGGGAAATCTACAAGGCAAAAGGAAATCCATACGTTCAATTGATCAACCCGGCTGTGAGCCGTGAGCTGGCGATGCACTGCAACGAAGAGCAGCTAGCTGTCATGGCTGAACATGAAGTGAAGCTGATGGAAAAAATGGACGGTTACATAGGAATTCGCGCGGGCAGCAATATCAACGAAATGGCGGATGTTCCTGGCGACAAGCTGGGCTTGTATTCCCGCTTGTATGAATTGCCGGTTATGAACGTCCGGGTCCCACACACAAAATGGGTAGTTCTTCGCTATCCGAACCCATCGATGGCGCAGCTGGCCAATATGTCGACTGCTGCTTTTGAAGACTTCTACTTCCAGGTGTGCAATCTGGACTACGGAAAAATGGACAAAGCCATGGACAGCTTGGTCGAACTGATGAATCGCACCGATCAAGTGCGTCTGGTAGGACCAGGCACCGATCTGACTTTCTCCATCAAAGATATTCCTGCTGTGAAATGTGCGGGTCTGCGCAACATTCCGGATGGAGAAGTGTACACGGCTCCGGTGAAGGACTCCGTAAACGGTACGATTACACACAATGCGCCAACACCTTATCATGGCTTTGTGTTTGAAAATGTAAAGCTGACTTTTGAAAACGGCAAAATTGTGGAAGCTACGGCGAACGATACCAAGCGGATTAACGAGATTCTCGATACCGACGAAGGCGCACGTTTCATTGGTGAATTTGCTATTGGGGTAAACCCATTTATCCGCAATCCGATGAAAGACATCCTGTTCGACGAGAAAATAGACGGAAGCTTCCACTTCACTCCAGGCCAATGCTACGACGAGGCCTACAACGGCAACAAATCCTCCGTACACTGGGACATGGTATCCATCCAACGCCCCGAGTGGGGGGGAGGAGAAATCTGGTTTGACGGAGTGCTGATCCGGAAAGACGGCATTTTTGTCATTCCTGAACTGGAGTGCTTGAATCCAGAGAATCTAAAGGCATAAAGATTTCGGCGCAGGGCATCATCACTGCGTATATTTACGGATACGCTCGTTCGCCAGCTCCAGATCCATGTCTACCTGAAAGAGCATGTAGAGATTGCTGGATGTAAGGACGCTCCTTCTGGCGGCATGATACAGGATGGGCTTGCACGCTTTGACGATGGTCATGATTTCTACGGCCGGAGGCACCACCTGTTTAATCCGTAGAACCCCTTGTAGATACCGAAGAAATTTTTGGATGGTCTCCGAATCATCCCGGTTGGGTATGGTATCGATCAAGTCAAAAAATTCTCGAACGATCATGCGTTTCGTCTCCAGAGGTTCAAATATGCTTGTTCGGTTCACGAGTGTCACCTCACGGGGAAAAGTAGAGTACTCTATCTTCTACCTCCAGACGTGCAAAGGTAAACCTATCTGAAAGAAAAAAGTCTCCGTCACATTCGTATGACGGAGGCTTTTTTTGAACGTATAAGAATTTATAAGCGTAATACTTATGAATTCTGGAACGCATGAAAACTTTCCGCTAAAACGTGGTCGCCCCTCCATGAATAAGCCTCGGTAAAGGGTTTCTTAGCGATCAATCCTCAGTACGGTGGACAGCCTTCTCTTCCATAGGAATTCGGATGCGCAGAAGCAGCCAGGCGTTCAGGAGCGAAAAAGTCAGAGCGGTGAAGTAGGCACCGAAGCTGATTGGCAGGCTGACAAGCTCGATCGCGACGACGAGGTAGTTGGGATGACGGAGATACCGATAAGGTCCGCGGCGCACAGGAGGCGTGTCGGGCAAAATCAAAATGCGGGTGTTCCACCGGCTTCCGAGGCTCCACATGCACCAGTAGCGAAGAAGCTGCGCTGCCAAAAAAACAGCAAACGTCATGGGCCACCAGCTGGGAAGCGTAAACGGTGCGGGTGAAAGCTGAACCTCGCAAATGAGACTTGCGATAAAGAGAACGTGCAGAGTCACGAGATAGCGGTAATGCTCCGCACCGACTTCATATCCCCCGAGAGAACGAATGATCCGTGCGTTTCTCGCTGCGAAAAGGAGTTCGCACGCACGCTGCAGCACCAAAATGGTCAGAGTGAGCCAGAAAAATAGCATACGCTCACCTCGCTTCCAGCAAGAGCATCTCGGAGCTGAATCCCGGACCAAGGGCAGCCAACAGACCTAGATCCCCCGTCTCCCACGTTTGCTCCATACTTTTTTCCAAGACGAAAAGGACGGTCGGAGAGGACATGTTCCCAAAGTCGGAGAGGACCTCTGCGGACAAACGAGTGGCTTCCGGCGGGATTCCCAGCGAGCGCTGGTAGGCTGTAAGGACCTTGGCACCACCCGGGTGGAAAATAAAATGACGTAGACGATCAACAGAAGTGCCATGAGGCGAGAGAAAGCTGTCCACGTTTTCCTTCATCGTTTGGCGGATGATACTCGGAATGTCCCGGGAAAAAACAACCTTCAAGCCAGGCTCGGTCAGCTCCCAGCCCATCACATCCAGAGTATCAGGCCAAGTAGTCGTCCGCGCGCCACAAAAACGAAGGCGTGGAGAGCCAGCGTCTGCAAGCTGTACCTCATCCCCTTCGACCAGAGCAGCGGCGGCCCCATCTCCAAACAGGCAAGTTGCAACCAGATTGCTTTTGGACATATCTTGCCTGATGAAGGTCAGACCGCACAATTCGACGCTTATGAGCAGCACACGGCGCTGCGGGTAGGCGCGGGCGTATTCGAAGGCACGAGAGAGACCCATGGCACCACCTGCGCAGCCTAAGCCCCATAGAGGCACTCTGGTGACATCTGAGCGCAGCCCCAGCCTGTTCACCAAGCGTGAATCGAGACTCGGAGTAGCGATGCCGGTACTGGAGACGAACATCAGGCAGTCGATAGAGGCAGGGGAGAGATTGGCTTTCTCCAAGCATTTGTGAGCGGCAATCGTGGCGAGTGATTCGGCATTTTCTACATAGAGCTTGTTTTTCTCGGCAAAATGGCGATCGTCTTCATACCAATCTACAGGCATGCAAAGGTGGCGTTTTTTAATTTGGCTGTTTCCGAAAACCCCAAGAAGCCTGTCGATGTCCGGGAAAGCATCGTGAAAGAAGCGGCGAGCCAAATTCATCGAATCTTCCTGTGTGATCTCGTAGGGGGGAACGGCTGTAGCGACGGATTCAATACGGGGCATCGAATGGTTCACTCCCGTCTAATAGTAGGTATCTATCAGTTTCCCCTTTCCAGTTCGTTCCAATTCATGCGTTATAGCAGGTATGAATAGAAAGAAAACATGGTGGAATACAAGTGAATGGGGAAATCGCGCGCCAGATCAGAGTTTTCAGCTGTCCCATCAAGAAAAAATGGGTCCAGCAAGCGGGACTTTTTTTCTTGAACTAAACAAAAAACATAGGTAAAATATTCCTAACAATATGAATTAAGTCCTATGTTTTATTTGGTAAGTGGGTCTTATGCATCATGTCGGTCGTGGTTTTTTGCTGCATGGACCGGAGGGGGATTATTTTTGGATTTTCGCTGGGTCGGCTTAGGAGTATCCTGTCTGATGATTGGAGTTTGGCTGGTGGCGTTTGGATTGCCTATGGAGGAGAAAAGTATCGTGAGTGTAGCAAGTGCATCTATCGTTCAGCTAGCAATCGGCTATCAAATAGGACGATATATCCAGATGCTGCGGCAAATGGCCTATCATGACTCGTTGACGGGTGTTCTAGTCAATCGGCGATTTGTTGCGAGATTGAAGCAGGAGATCGATACGGCGAGGCGAGTACATTCCCCAGTAACTTTATTGTTTATTGATTTGGACAATTTTAAAAAATACAATGATCGCTATGGCCACTTGGAAGGCGACAAGCTGTTGTGCAGCTTTGCCTCGTTGCTGAAGTCATGTGTACGAAGCGAGGATGCCGTCGGGCGTTGGGGAGGAGAGGAGTTTGTCGTGCTTCTTCCCCATACCGATACCAAAAGAGGGATGGCTATCGGGGAGCGCATTCAAAAAGCGGCCCGTGAAGAGATGGGGGGCGTAACTGTCAGCATCGGTGTAGCGTCATTCCCTTTGCATGCCGCTGATGCCATGCAGCTGACCGAAAAAGCGGACACGTTAATGTATGAGGCGAAGAAACAGAAAGACTGTATGCTGGCCGCAACGAATTAAACTAGATAGCGTATGGCTACACTAACACTCGTACCTGTTTCTTGCGGAGCGAGTGTTTTCTTTTGAAATGTAAAGGAGATTTACAAAAACTTAATATTTATTTAAAGAAAAAAACACACACTTTCCCTTGTTTTTAAATTTACGTCCACAATAATGTTCGATATAATCGTCTAGGTGTGATTTTTCCAAAGGAGTGACTACAGAAAGTATGTTTAAATCAAACAAGTATGTCTTCTTCGACCTGTTCGAACAGCAGATTGCCACGGTCCACAAAGGAACTCATCTCTTCTACGAGATGATAGGCAACTATCAAGATCTAGAAGCGAAAGTAAAGGCAATCAAAGCTGTTGAAAAAGAAGGGGATGAAATCGTTCGCCGCATCATGAACGAGCTGAACTCCACTTTTATCACTCCGCTTGAGCGCGAAGATATCCATCAATTGGCACACACAATGGACTCGATGATTGATTATATCGATGGTGTGGCAGATCGTATGTATCTCTATCAGGTTCGTCAACCAGACCCACGCGTTCTCGCCCAAGCTAATATTCTCGTAAAATGCTCTGCAAAACTGATTGAACTGATTCGCACGCTTCGCAAGCTGGACCATCAGGTGGTAAGTAAAATCGCACGGGAAATCAAAGACCTGGAGCATGAGTCTGACTCCAACTACCGCAAGATGGTTTCCGATCTTCTCAATGCCCCTGATGCCAATCCGATTGAAGCGATCAAGCTGAAAGAGATCTATGACAAGCTGGAAGACTGTGCGGACTTTGCAGAGGATGTGTCCAACCTGGTAGAAGGGATCGTGTTAAAGAATGCCTGATCTTTCGCCAGAGGTGATTATTCTCGTTCTCGTCGTCATCATGGCGCTAAGCTTTGACTTTATTAATGGCTTTCATGACACAGCCAACGCGATTGCTACTTCCGTATCCACAAGAGCATTGAGTCCACGGACTGCCATCATTATTGCCTCTATTTTCAACCTGGTGGGTGCGCTTACCTATACAGGGGTCGCGAAAACGATTGGTGGTAAGATTACAGACCCATTCAAGCTCGAAAACGGATTGGTCGTCGTTCTTGCAGCACTTACCGCCGCCATTCTGTGGAATTTGATCACGTGGTGGTTCGGAATTCCGAGTTCTTCCTCTCATGCAATTATCGGCGGAGTCGCCGGTGCTGCGGTAGGTGCTGCAGGATTCGGTTCCATCAACATGGAAGGGTTCCTGGATATCGTCAAAGCGCTGATCATTTCTCCGATCGTCGCTTTTGTCATCGGTTTCATTGTCATCAAGATCGTATCCAGACTGGTAGCGAATACCGCCTACCATAAAACGAATCGCTCTTTCCGCTTTTTGCAGGTACTATCGGCTTCCTGGCAGTCTTTCAGCCATGGCGCGAACGACGCTCAGAAAACGATGGGGGTTATCACGCTCGCGCTGCTTTCCGGAGGATTTTTGCATCAAGCGCCAGGAGAGTTCACCATTCCGCTGTGGGTAAAGCTGTCTGCGGCGCTGGCAATGGCGCTCGGCACTTCTGTTGGTGGATGGCGGATCATCAAGACGATGGGCGGCAAGATTATGAAAATCAAGCCAATCAGCGGTTTCTCAGCTGACCTGTCTTCCGCTTTGATTATCACCATCTTTACCATGCTCAAGCTTCCTGTAAGTACCACACATGTGATTACCTCCTCGATCCTCGGGGTAGGTGCCTCCCAGAAGCTGAACGCAGTGAAGTGGGGATTGGCAGGACGAATCCTGGTAACATGGGTGATCACGCTGCCTGTTACTGCTTTGCTCGCAGCAGCCTGTTATGTCGTTTTTGACGTCTTTCTGTAAATAAAGGCTAGATACATAAAAAAGACACCTGACATCGGACAAGCCGAGAATAGGGTGTCTTTTTTTCGATCGCTGTTACGTACACACCTGCCACCGCACGCACAAGCTTAGGCGGAGCCGGTCAACCGCGCCCAGAGTCCTGGCTTTGGACGAATTTGCACGAGTCGTATCGATGAAAAAGGGATGTAGTCCAGCGAACCATCACTTTCCTCCAGTAGGATGCCAGACGGATTGTAGTCGTACAGCTTTCCATCTACATAGGGAGAAAGTCCGGCGCCGATCATTCCCGGAGCAAAGTGGATGCGAACCGCGCGATCCAGATAATCTTCCAGCATCTCATCATCCATTGCACGTCCTCCTGTTTACGTTTCTTTCCTCTCTCTTAGTTTATCCAGCATTATGAGTATTCAGACAAACCCCTATGAAAAAAGCCCCTACCACCAAGGATAGGGACTCTTCATTCATTATTCAGCGGTGTTGTGCGATTCCCGGGATTGCTTGCTTTTGCGTGCAAACACGAGCAAGAGAATCAAACCGATGGCGATCAGACTCAGGCTGACAAGCTGAGCGACACGCAGTGTGTCAGCAATGAGCAGACTGTCCGTACGCATGCCTTCAATAAAGAAGCGGCCGATCGAATACAGAATCATGTAGCTGAACAGAATCTGCCCGTCGAATTTTTTGAAACGGTACAGCATGAGCAAAAGAATAGCGAAGACGACCAAATTCCACAACGATTCGTATAAGAATGTCGGGTGATAGTACTGTCCTCCGATATACATCTGATCACGGATAAACGCGGGGAACTTCGCCATAAACTCGGCTGTGGCAGGACCGCCATGCGCTTCCTGGTTAATAAAGTTTCCCCACCGCCCAATCGCTTGACCTAAAATCACACTGGGCATCATCACATCAGCGAGCTTGAGGAAAGGCAGGTTGTGCTTACGGATATACCAGCTGCCGGCCAAAACTCCGCCGATCAGACCTCCGTGAATGGCGAGACCACCTTTCCAGACGGCGATGATGTCCATCAGGTTGCCCTTATATTGATCCCATTCAAAGATTACATAGTAGAGGCGGGCACAGATAATCGCTGCCGGGATGATCCATACGACCATATTCAAGACGTGATCGGGATCGATTCCTGAACGTTTGGAATTGTGCCGAGCGAGGTAAGTGCCCAGAAAAAAAGCAAGTCCCATAATGATGCCGTACCAGTGAATCTTTAAGGGCCCGATGGCAATTGCTATCGGATCAATCATGAATGTTCCTCCTTGCCTCTAAACGTCTCTGCACAGTATAGCATAAACCGAAGCAAGGATTCAAAATTCACCATCACCTCGACTGCAAAAAGGAGAGGATCGGATCAAGGCTTGCTCGTCGGGAAGGAGAAGACACGGCAGCAAACAAATCGCCCTTGGTTTGAAGCCGCTGCGGGACGTTGTGAACGGTGAAATCAGTCGGGTGAATGTGGGCTACCTCCTCCCACAAAAGGGGCGTCGAGACAGTTGCACCTGCTCTTGCTCGTGTCGAATACGGAGCCGGGAGTGTTTTGCCTCGCCAATGCTGCAAGTAATCGATGTATAGCTTGCTCCCTCGATTTTTCACCAATCTCTCTACGGTAACCAAATTTGGATGCTTGCTGACCAAATAAGAGGCAAGAAACTGTCCTACCTCGCGCGTTTGCTCAAACGAATAACGAAGCTCGATCGGCACATAGATTTGCAGGCCGCTCGCACCAGAGGTTTTCGGTGTAGAGGGGAGATGCAGTTCATCGAGCAGCGCCTTTAACAGCAGGGCGGACTCGATGACGACCGAAAAATCTTCTGTGGATGGATCCAGATCAAAGACCAGCTCGGTCGGGATCTCATCCTGCGCTCGATGAAAGGAGACATGCCACTCGAGTGCTGCCTGGTTCGCCATCCAGATCAAGGTAGCTTGATTGTTGCAGAGTACATACCGCGTATTTTCCCACAGACGGGTGGCGATCCAATCAGGAGAGTAGTCAGGGGCGTTTTTTTGATAAAAGTGCTTGTCCCCGATTCCATGCGGATAACGGATGACAGTCAACAGACGATCTTTGGCATAGGCGAGAAGAGGCTGTGAAACTTGCAGTAAATAACGAATGTAGTCCAGCTTGGTCACATTGGCGTCTGGCCACAACGGTTTGTAAGGATTGGTGATCATCATGGTGTGACCATCCAGTGTTAGCTCGTATTCTTTGGCAGCAACCCCCATTTGGATCCCTTCTTCCCAGTTACGTTGCCCCTACTTTCTCCAGTTGATCGAGCAATATTCGAGGAAATACCTGCCTCCGTACATACAAACTAGCAAAGGTAACCATAATACGGATATCTTGGCATTGGTTGGTGAAAGTGATGAAGTTTCCTCGTAAAGAAAAAGACCGGACACAAGAACTCATTGACACGATCGATGCCTGCAGTTTGACCGAGCTGGAAGGCATTCCGCTTTTTCCTGCATTAGAAGACAACGTAACCTTTCTCAAGCATTTGTTCTCGGATTGCTCTGATTTCGTCATCCGGGAATTCAAACAAAAAAACAGCGTGCACGCCATTGCTATATTCGTGGATGGTTTGATTGATACAAAAGAAGTAAACCAGGCATTGAAAGCTTTAATGATCCTCGAGGATGGCGATGACAGTATAGAGGTCATCGAGGAAGACTTGCTTCCTGTCTCACAAATCGCCAAGGTAGACGATTACAAGAAGCTGCTGCAGGCAGTTCTTAGCGGAGACACCGGCATATTGGTGGATGGAAACGCAGAGGCGCTTACGCTAGGAATTCGGGGTGCTGAAAAACGGTCCGTAAACGAACCGGAAGGCGAAGCTGTCATTCGTGGACCACGCGAAGGCTTCATCGAAAACATTCGTACCAATACATCGATGCTGAGGCGAAAACTCAAGACGCCACGGCTGAAAATGAAGTCCATTGTCGTTGGCCGAGAATCCAATACGAATATCGTTGTAGCTTTTTTAGAAGGGATCACGGATCCGCAGCTTGTGGAAGAGGTCTCCTCGCGTATTGCGAAGATTGACATCGATGCTGTCTTGGAAAGTGGATATATTGAGGAATTGATTCAGGACAGTATGTACTCGCCATTTCCGCAGGTCAAATACTCCGAGCGGCCGGACACGGTTGCCGGGGCCTTGCTGGAAGGGCGAGTGGCTATTTTCGTAGACGGGACCCCGATGGTACTGTTGGCACCTGCGACGTTCTGGATGATGCTGCAGGCGAACGAAGACTACTACGAGCGGTTTCAAATGGCAACGCTGGTTCGCTGGCTGAGGTACCTGTTTGTGTTCATCTCGCTGCTTACGCCAGGAGTTTATGTAGCGATCACTACCTTTCATCAGCAAATGATACCGACGACCTTGCTGCTCAGCATTGCGGCAGCTCGTGAAGCCATTCCCTTTCCAGCGATTGTGGAAGCCCTCTTGATGGAGATTGCCTTTGAAGCGCTGCGCGAAGCAGGTATTCGCTTGCCGAAGACCGTGGGTCAGGCTGTAAGCATTTTAGGCGCGCTTGTTGTGGGCCAAGCAGCCGTGCAGGCAGGAATCGTTTCCGCCCCGATGGTCATTGTCGTTTCCATCACAGGGATCGCTTCTTTTACGATCCCTCATTTCAATGCAGCCATCGCCTTGCGCATGCTCCGCTTTCCGATCATGCTCGCTGCTTCCATCCTCGGTATTTACGGTATTTTGGTGGTGCTGCTCATAATAATCGGGCATATGGCGAACCTGCGATCGTTTGGAGTACCGTATCTATCTCCTCTTGCTCCGTTGTCTGTCGGTGATCTAAAAGACGTTCTGATACGATCGCCGTGGGCCGAACTCCAGAAACGGCCGAGCTTTATGGGAATCCAAAACGCTCGCAGGATGGATGCTGGCTTTGCTGGTGGAATCGAGAGAGACAAAGGACAAGAGGGGGTTCAAGGAAACAAGCATTCAAACGAGGAGGGGAACTCGTGAAACGTATGGCGCTCGTTTTCGCAGTGATACTCTCCATGCTAACTGTTGCTGGCTGTTGGGATCGGCGGGAAGTGAACGATATCGCCCTCGTTATCGCAATGGCGATCGATAAAGAACCGAACGGCTTGTATCGGTTGTCAGTCCAGGTTCCTTTGGTCAGCAGTCTGGGAGGACCTTCAGGTGGCGGAGGTGGCACTAGCGGAGACAAATCCTACTACGTGGACTCGGCGGTGGGAGAGACGATCCGTGTCGCCAACAACAAGCTCCAGGCGAGAATGTCGAGGCATTTGTTCTACGCACACCATCGCGTTGTGATCATCGGTGAGCAATTGGCGAAAGAGGGCTTCAGCGAGCCGTTGGACATCATCTCCCGTTTTCCCGAAAATCGATTGACTGCCTATATCGTGATGACAAAGGGAAAGGCGATTAGCCTGCTGGAAGCCCAGCCGCAGTTCGAACGCTTTTCCGGTGAGGCGATTCGCGAAATGGTAAAGGCCGTCACCATTCCCGTGACAATCAAAGATATCTCGCAAATGCTGAATACACCAGGAGTCGATGCCTTTTTGCCGATCTTTGAGGCTATGGATTCCCAGCCAAAAGGGAAAACCAAAGAAATCGGAGCCACGGGAATCGGTATTTTCCGAGGGGATAAGCTCGTTGGAAAATACACCTTTCAAGAGGTTGGTGGCTTGCACTGGTTTCAGCGTAGCTTTGAAGCCTTTTCTACCCTGCTGGAACTGGGAAGTGAACAGCGCTTCAGCGTTTACTTCCAAAAAGGGAAGGCAAATATTGAGCCCTCCATCAAAAATGGCAGAATTCATTTTAAGATCAGGGTCTTTACAACGGTTGCCGTCGTAGAAAACATGAGTACCTATGACTTGTCAAAGCGAAAAGTGAACCTGATGATCGAGAAAAAGCTGGAAAAGGATATTACGGAAAGCATTCAAAAGATCATCAATAAAACGAAGGAGACACGCTCCGATACGATCGGATTGGGAATTATCTTGGCGAGGAACTACCCGAACGAATGGAAAAGCAAGTATCGGGATCATTGGAATGATGAGCTGCCGCATATCACCAGCTCAATCGAAAGTCATGTACAAGTCTCTAATGTAGGGCAGACCACCACCAATATCACGAAGGAAGATCCGTAATGAACCGACTCTTTCTGTTGTTTTACTGCACTATCTTTATCGGCAAGCTGATCAGTTTTCTATGGACTCGCAAGCGAATGCCCGGAAAACAGCAAGCAGTTCTGTTTACGTTGTACGGCCTAACCATTTTTCTATTCGTCATCTTGCAGTTTCAACAAACGCAGCTGCTTCCTGTAGGGCATTTGTTGAACATCCTGTCTCCGCACATCAAGATGTGGGTGGATCAACTGCTGTAGAGGAGGGACCCCAATGATTCATAAACAAGTGATAAATCATAGGCAAACAGCATGGCTGGTCGGGAATGTGCTTCTGACTGGCATGCTGATTTCTTTTTTTCACTCACTGGCTGGAGTGGCGAAGATGGATGCCTGGTTTTCGCAAATCATTCCTGTCGGATATGCGATACTGGTTGCCTTTGTCCTCGCTGAGATGACCCGGGCATATCCAGGGAAAAACATGTTCGAAATTGTGTTTATCATTTTTGGCAAGTGGTTTGGCGGGCTCGTAAACATCGTGATCCTGCTTTATATTTGGCTGGTCATCTGTCTCGATATAAAGGGGGCAAGCAAATTTTTTAATGCAACCCTGCTGCCGCAGACGCCGATCGAGATAACGCTGATCGTTCTTGTCTTGCTGATTATGTACTATGGCAAAACGAGCTTAGAGATTGCGGCGCGGGTCAATGAGATGTATTTCCCTGCTTTCTTTCTTTTATCGATGTGCATGTATGTGTTGCTGGGAAATGAGTACAGCTTAGAACGACTCGAACCGATTCTCAGCATCAGTATGGATCGTCTGCTTGTCAGCAATATACTACCGGTCGGCATCTACGGCGATATCTTTTTGTTTGGTGCCTTTTTGCATGCATCGACGCATCCTCGCTTGTTTTTCTCAGCCATGAAGCACGGCATACTCATTGTGGGCTTCACGGCCACGATGCTGTTGCTGATTTTGCTCGGGGTGATGGGGTACACGATTGCAAGCCGGCTGAATTTCCCCATGTTTATCCTCGTGCAGCAAATTCATGTGACTGATTTTTTGGACCGCGTCGAAATTGTGATGTTCAGTCTGTGGTTTCCGGCCTTTGCCATTAAGGTCGTCGTGGCGTATTTGGCCTTTCTGGTCGGAATCGGTTCTTTTGGGGGACAAACGCATTATCCGATCTATAACTTTCCGGCGGGCTGGATGATTGCGGTCACGTCCCTCCTATTTTTTCAAAGAATACCTGATCTCGATATGTTCCTGAGCTACAGCTTGCCTTTGGTCGTTTTGATCCTGCAGCTTCCCCTGATCACGATCTTTTACATAAAGTCGCGGATGAATCGGAAAATGAAGGAGCAGGTGAGTATACCGGAGGGAACGAAGCTGTACCGCTTCTTTCGCTACACGGTGTGGGTAGGAGCGATCGCCATGCTAGGCTGTGTCCTGACGATTTTGGCGGGGCAATTTTTCCTCGATAAGTCTGAGCTGGGGGGGATCGTCACGGGAATTAGCTTCACCGTGTTGTTTTTTATCGCTCTGCTGGCCAGCTACGCAGAGATGCAGGCGCTGAATCACGGCAAACAAAAGACGGCGAGAAAAAAAGCTTCGGGAGCTTTCAGGCAGTAGATTGTTAACGGGCATGGTGGAGATACAACCTGTCCCCGCGTGTTTTAAATCTATGGAGGGGGTCTGATCAGACTTCCTCTTTTTGCTGAGAAAGCGCCGTGGGAAAAGCACGCTGTAGTCCTTCTGGGCTGAAGTCGTGATCGGGTTTGTAGCGGAGTCAAGCGAACAAATCGTGGTTGCCTTTCGGGGGTACGCTGCGTATCCGGCTGATCTTTTAGCAGCGTATGGCATCCTCCGAATTCCCTTTCCGTTTGTTCGAGATGCGGGCAAAACATCTCGCGGGTTTACATGCCTGTATCAATCCACAAGGGATGAGCTAATCAGAAAAATAAATCATATCAATACGAAATGCCTTTTGTCATTCCAGCTCTATACAGGCATATGCAGCGAGGTACCATAGAGCTTGGTTTTGCCGAATCATCCATTTTGAGAAAACGTGCAATCAAGCAATGATGCATTCACAATCGCTTGAATCGTAGGGTGCCGCATGGTGAGCCCAGTAGTCCACTCCATAAACTGAACTTTCATGACGAGCTTTGGCTTGATCCATATCGCATCCTTTCCCCGTTCTGGTTGATTATGAAATGGTCTTTCGGTAGTTACGAGTGGTTTTATGGTTTCCGTCAAAGCTCGCCAATCTTGGTTCGTTAATTTTCCCCCTCCCGCATGGCCGATATAGATGAAGTTTCCTGATTCATCATAGAGCCCGAGAAGTACAGCATTTACGATGCCATCTCGAAGTGTTACGCCGCCTACGACTGCCAGAAGATCATGGAAGATCTTCTTTTTTTGCCAGCGCTTATCTTTCCCTTTCATAAGATAGGAACTGCTCAGATCTTTACATACGATGCCTTCCATCTGATGCTGCTTCATCACTTCATACAATCCATGAGCATCTTGAAAATTTTGGACAACCTGCACATTCGAAAGGGGCGTAATGATCTGCTCCAGGAGCTCTTGTCTTTCGCGCAGCGGCTTTTCTGTCACCCAGCTGCCGTTGAGAAAGAGGACGTCAAAGAACATATAGGTCACAGGTGTTTGATTCACGGCGAGGGGGATGCTTTGCTTCTTGCGTATACGGTCCCGTTTCATTATCTCGTGAAAAGAGGGCTTGTTGCTGTCAAAAGCAATGATTTCCCCGTCAAGGATGACCGATGTTGCATGACAATAGCGGGACAGATCCAGAAATTCCGGGTATTGCAGCGTGCGATCATTCAATTTGCGGTTGATGAGACGTACTTCGTTGCCGTCGAAATAAGTCAGCATTCGCACTCCGTCCCACTTAATTTGTGCAACCCAGTTGTCCCCAGTCGGAAGGGATTCGGTAAGGATTGGTTCAAAAGGAGTGATGGGTTCAATTTTCATGGGACCTCCGCATTTTGAGCTTGAAAGAAATCAAGCCGTGTTATTCATGCCTTCATTATCTCACCGGTGCAAAGCGCATAAACCTGTGATACACGCATACCCGGGTGCTAGCTCGTACATTTGCAGCATACCTTAGGGAGAGACGGCTTATCCGCAAGAAGGGGGAGCAAAGATGGTTGGGCATCTGCACCGTCTATTTGTCATCCTTGCACTGATTACGGCCCTGTTGTTCAATTTGACAGGGTTGCTTTCCTATAACCTTTTTCCCAAAACCGCTCAAGTACCGATGCTTCAGCTCGTGGTATCGAAGCTATCTGGCGATGTGCTTCTAGAAGGCATGGGGACCGTGATTCCGTATTTGACACATACCGTACAAGCGAGCAGCAAGCAGAAAAAGCCGCCGCTTACCGACCGATTGATTCAGTCCGTAACGGGTTTGATGCCGGGGGACCCTCTGAGCCTCTTTGGCAAGGAGCTGCCGGGAATACTTGCCTATGAACAGGCAGCACAAAGAAAGGAATGGAACGACCACGAGCTCGCAATGAGAATGGAATCAGCGGCTCCTGTGCAGAGCGTTGCGGCTTCTGACACCCCAGCTGTACCGAAGCAGCCTGAGCAATCGGCACCGACGGATCAAAAGGAGCAGGCAGCATCGACGAAAGAAACCAAGGAACAGGTAAGGGAGGTCCTCGTATATAACACGCACAACCGAGAGTCATGGCTAAACGTGACGAGTCCACTTCCTGGCACCCTTTCGGTAGACCATAAAACGAAAAACATTTCATTAGTAAGCAAGCGTTTGGCCGAGCTTCTGAATGATCGCGGAATCAAAGCAGAGTTTCTGGACAGAGACATTTATCAGGAGCTGCTTGATCAGAACAAAAGCTACCCGTACTCGTACGCGCAATCTTTGAAGGCCATTACGGCTGCAGCAGAAAAGAACCGGAAGCTGCATTACTTCTTCGATCTGCATCGCGACGACTCTCCGCGGGAAAGAACTACGGCAACGATCAAAGGAAAAACCTATGCGCGAATGATGATTGTGATCGGAAAAGGAAATCCGAACTACAAGGAAAATCTCAAGATAGCCAATGAGCTGACAGAGCTGCTAAACAAGAAGTATCCTGGCATTACACGGGGAGTAGACGACAAAGGGGAAAATGAAGGAAACGGAGAGTACAACCAGCATGTATCTTCTGGCAGCTTGTTGATCGAAGTGGGCGGTACGGGAAATACATTGGAAGAATGCTATCAGACGGTCGAGGCTTTTGCAGACGTATTTGCTGAATACTTCTGGCAGGCAGAGCGTGCCTAATCGAAAGAATATCCTGTGAGGTGCGAGAATCATGAAAAAGGGATGTTAGCATATGGGGAAATACGTAGAGGCATACAATTGGTTACTGATTACGATTTCATCCACACTGCTTTCGTTTGTATGGCTGAGCCTTGCTTGGACGCTATCCTTTTTTATCACAGGGATGGTGATGACGACGATGGCGCTGGTCAAAGCGTCTCTAAAAGAGTGAGGAAATGGTTTGAAAAGATTGGAATTTTACGAAACTTTTTAATTGATTAAGTATTGATTCTCGGGTTATACTAACAGTAATCCTTGGGCTATATCTGGCTGAATCACTCCCGTCTCTGTGGTACGTCCACCACACCTTTTGACGTCGGATCCGATTCTCTGATATAGCCCTCCTTATTGTCCAGTTGGCTGTATTCACAGATTTTTATTTGATCCATAAAGAGAATGATGTTTATAATTACTATAGAAATTATTTTATGGACATGCTTGCGATCATGTCCAGGGAAAGAAGGAATTGTCTTGCCGTTTCTTCGATTTAAAGGGTTCGAAAAGGAGTGGCTGCAAGGCGTGTCTCCTGAGATTGTCGAGGAGTTTGCCCGCATTGCAGAAATCGCGAAGGAAAAAGTAAAAATCGAGTTGCTTCAGGTGGAGCAAATTACGAACAGCCCGCTTTCGGTAGAAATTCTTATGTTTGAGCGGGAACAGAAAAAGCATGATGCGATCGCCAGAATGATCCATGACGTTCTCAAGCCCCATGGCTTTGAGAATACCCATATCTTTTTTATGCTGTTGTCTCCTTCTCTCTATTATAAAGAAGGAATGCCGCTGCAGACAAAATCTATTCGGTAGGAAAAAGAGGCGAAGAGTCCGATTTGGGGTCTCGCCTTTTTTGTTGGAAGATAATGTCGAATAATATTTAATTTCCGGTACTAAAGACCTAATTGAATGGCGTTTTTGTTGAGAAATTTGTCGAAATAAGTCTGTACACGTAGGTGTTTTCTCCTATACAATATTTGCAAATAGATAAGGGATCTCGGCAGCAGCAGGCTTGTATGGATTTGTCAGTAGTACAACACATACGACAGCGAGTAGTATGGGGAAGGTAAGTTCGGAAATGATCGGATAACGGTTTCGAAGAGGGGAAAAAAATGATAGAACGAACCGGGAAAATAAGGAGAAGGCTCTTGCTCTGGCTCGTATGGACGATGAGTTTGTCGGTGATCCTGGCAGGATGTACGTCAGACGCACAAACGATTGGCTATAACGCTCCAAAAGCCAGAGTTGCACAAAAGGCGATTCGATTCACTGGTGAAGAGAGTAAAGCCATCCCTTATGTGTATACAACCGGGAGAGATCTCTCGCTGACTTTCAATGGCATGGCGGATCGTGCAACGATGAAGCGGCTTCTGGATGAATTGGACAAGTATCATCTGAAGGCTACCTTCTTTTTGCCAGGGATGAGAGTGGCGGAAGAACCCGAGCTGGCGAGAGAGATCGCTTCACGTGGCCATGAAATCGAAAACAACACGTTAAATCAGCTGGATCTGACCAAGCTGCCCTATGAGCAGATCGATTCTGAAATCAAGCTTGGCAAAGAGGTTATTCAAAAAAAGCTGGGGATCACAACGCGTTATGTCCGTACCAAATCGGGAGAGTTTACGGATGACATCCGATTGGCAGCCTCGGAAAACGGGCAAAGTGCCGTGATCTCATCCAGTCTTTTCCTGCACAACTGGCAATCCGAATCGGAGTCGCAAAAAATTCATTACCTACGCAAGTACATCAACCGCGGTGGGATTATTGCGATGGATACGGAAGAAAATAAGCAGCTTCTGGAAAATATTGCTCTCCTCGCTCGATTGGCGGAAGATGTCGGCTACCAGTTCGTTCCGCTGCAGAAGCTGATCGAGAGTGGAGGCGAGCGTAAACCGCTGCAAGAGATTGCTGGCTTTGATGCAGCGAAAGTGAACACGGACTATCGTCACGCCACATACAGAGTATTTACCAAGCAAGAGACGAATAAAAAGCAAGTGGCGCTGTCCTTTGACGATTGGGGAACGGATCAGACGATAACAAAAATCCTGGACATTCTGGACAAGTATCATGTGCAGGCGACTTTTTTCCTGCGGGCGGACGGAGTAGAGAAAAACCCCAATTTGGCTAGGGCCATCGCGGAAGCCGGACATGATGTAGCGAATCACAGCTATTCGCATCCGGTTGTTACAAAAGTTTCCCCTGAGCAGCTGCAGCAAGAAATCGTAAAAGCTCATCAAATTATTACGGAAGCTATTCAAGAGAAGCCCACGATGTATTTTCGGCCCCCAACCGGTGTGTTTGACGAAAATACACTGCGGGTGATCGGTGCGACGGGATATCATACCGTGACCGATTTTGACGTTGATCCTTCCGATTATTTGAAGACCAAGACGCCAGATGAGATCGTCCAAGCGATTTTGGAGCAAACGCAAAACGGAAGTGTCATATTGCTGCATTTGTTAGATGACATTCACACGATCGAAGCTCTGCCCATCGTGATCGAAAAGCTGAGAAGCAGAGGCTACACCTTCGTGAAAATGAGCGAAATGTTTGGTCCATAATCGAACAGGCAAGAAAGAAGGGTTCGGGATGAAGCTGTATGAAGCAATTGTAGACCGCCAAGAGAAAATTGCGGTATTGGGTCTCGGGTACGTGGGATTGCCGGTGGCAGTAGCACTGGCGCAAAAAGTGGATGTCATCGGCTTTGATGTGAATCAGCAGAAGATCCAAGCTTTAGAGCAGGGAATCTGTACCGATGGGAGCATAGAGGAAGAGCGGCTGCGTGCGAGTACGATTGACTTTACGCATGACGAGACGAAGCTTGCACGTGCACGGTTTTTCATTGTCGCTGTTCCTACCCCCATCAAAAGCGGCAACATCCCCGATCTGTACTACGTGCAGGAAGCGACTCGTACCGTGGCAAGACAAATGCCGAAGGGGTCTGTCGTCGTTTTTGAATCGACAGTCTATCCAGGTGTGACGGAAGAGGTATGTATCCCCATTCTGGAGAGCATCTCCGGTATGAAATGCGGAAGCGACTTCAAAGTAGGCTATTCCCCGGAACGAATCAATCCGGGCGATCAGGTGCATCGCTTCGAAAACATCATGAAAATCGTTTCCGGAATCGATGAAGAGACGACAGATACGGTAGCAAAAGTGTACAGTCTCGCAGTAGAAGCAGGAGTGTATCGTGCGGAGACCATTAAAGTGGCGGAAGCGGCCAAGGTCATTGAAAATGCCCAGCGGGATATCAATATCGCCTTTATGAATGAGCTCGCGATGCTGTTTCATCAGATGGGAATCAACACCAAGGCAGTCTTGGAAGCAGCTGGCACGAAGTGGAACTTCCTCAAGTTCACACCTGGGCTGGTTGGCGGTCATTGCATCGGTATCGATCCCTATTACTTGACCTACAAGGCAGAGGACAGCGGGTATCGCTCGAAAATCATCCTCGCCGGCAGGCATATCAACGACGGGATGGGTAAATACATTGCGGAGCAGATCATCAAGACGGTCGTCCGTTTGAAGCTGGACTTTGAAAATGTGAAGATCGGCATTTTGGGACTGGCATATAAGGAAAACTGCGCGGACATTCGCAACACGAAAGTGACCGACATCATTGATGAGCTGCAGGAATACGGGATGGCAACGCTTGTCGTCGATCCGTTAGTCGATCCAATGCTCGCTTACAAAGAATATGGGATTGAGCTGTCTGCTCTGGATGCCCTTTGCGATATGGATGTCGTGGTAGTAGCTGTGCCGCACACGATATTCGAAAACCTGCAAATCGAGGATTACGCACGAATCTTTGGAAGCAAGAAGAAAAAAGTGATGATTGATGTCAAAGGCATCTATTCCAGAGACGCTTTCGAGAACAGAGGGTATCATTACTGGAGCTTGTAAGAGGGATTGGAGAGGGCGACAGTGATAGGGAAGAAGAAAAAGAAGAAGGTGGAAGAGGTTTTAACGGTTTCACGTTCGGACCGAAGACTTCTATCCAATGTTCCTGATCCGGAAAAAATTCGAAGTATATCGGACCGAAGAGGAGTCAAAGAAAGCACGGCAGCCAGTGTGAATGAAGCAGATCCCGAATACTTGGACAAGCTGCGTCTTCTCAGCTTGCGATACGTGGCAAACTTTCCTGTGTTGGTCTACACGCGCCGCAGTCAAAAAAAGGATGCGATCAAAGGCAAAGCCATCGATATTTCTTCCACGGGGATACTCGTGGAATTCGGTCCCGCTTCAGAGGAGCGGCTTCGCGTGGGGCAAGTGGTGAGTATTCACTGCAACATTCCTCCTGGCACGATGCCGGAAGGATTTGAATCATCCGTACAGCTGGATGGAAAAGTCGTCCGCGCGTTTTTCGACGAAGAAGACGGTCAAGTAAAGTGGCTGGTGGCTTTTGAGTTTGCCAAGCCGCTTACCGAATACTTTCAAAAAAAGCGCTGGGGCTATGCCATTTATACCTCGAGTGCGATGCTGCTGGTAGCGTCACTCTTTATCATGCTGATGAGAGCAGAGAGCATTATTTATTTTAAGTACAATATTTTGCTGTATTTGTATAGCTTGATTGCTGCGGCTTTTTTGCTGACGCGCTATTTTTTCGGCGCCTTATATCGGGATGTCCCTGTTAATCACGACTTTACGCCAGGCGTATCCATTATCATTCCATGTTTTAATGAAGAGCAATGGATTCATCGTACAATATTAAGCTGTGTAAACCAGAACTATCCCATCGACAAATTGGAAGTGATCGTAGTCGATGACCGTTCCACGGATCGATCCGTTGAGCAGATCGAAAAGGTCATTTCGCTGATCCACAGTGAGGCAGAGCGCTTTATGACCAAAGAACGTGTGCGCATGTTTGTGCTCCCAGAAAATGGCGGGAAGCGGGTCGCCCTCGTCAAAGGAGTGGAAATGGCGAAGCATGACTTAGTCGTATTCGTCGATTCAGATAGTTTCTTGGAGCCAACTGCCATTCGTCATCTGGTACAGCCTTTTCAGGATCCGAAAATGGGAGGGGTCGCTGGCCGTACAGACGTGGAGAACAAATTCACGAATGCCGTCACCAAGCTGCAAACGGTGCGTTACTACATAGCCTTTCGCATTATGAAGGCAGCAGAGGCGTGGTTTGACAGTGTAACCTGCTTGTCTGGTCCCCTTTCGTGCTATCGAAAGGATTTGGTGATGCAGCATTCCGAGGCATGGCTTACACAAAAGTTTCTCGGGCAGCCAGCGACTTTCGGGGATGACCGCAGTATGACCAACTTTATTTTGAAAACCCATCGGACCTCGTACCAGGATGCAGCGATTTGCTCGACGATTGTTCCTTCTGACATGGGCGTGTTTTTAAAGCAGCAAATGCGTTGGAAGCGATCCTGGCTGCGGGAATCCCTGCGCGCGAGCATGTTTATTTGGAAGAAGGAGCCCTTTATGGCCTTGTTCTTCTACATTGGTCTGATCGTGCCGATTGCCGCACCGGTCATTGTCTTGTACAACCTCGTCTATGTGCCGATCGTACATCGCGTATTTCCCGGCACGTTTCTCATGGGGCTGTTCCTCATGGCTTTGCTGATGAGTCTGGCGCACCTGCTGTATCGTCGAAGCAAGCTATGGGTATTCGGATTGGTCTTTTGCATCTTCTATGAATTTGTATTGCTGTGGCAGATGCCAGTCGCATGGGTGACCTTTTGGAAGTCGACCTGGGGGACGCGGGAGACACCACAAGATATCGAGGCACGGCAAAGAAAAGAAGCGCGCAAACAAAGAAAGAAAAAGGGAATGGGATTGCCCTTTTAGCCGTCGCACGGTTAGATTCAAGGAATGAGGGTGCCAGAGAAGATGAGAAGAAAACGGGAATCCGCCCTTGACTATCACCAGAAAAATCGCAGAAAGGTGAAACGTACGATTGTCCAATTCGTGATTTTGCTGGCCGTGGGCATTTTGCTTTATCAGGCCGTGTTTGATACAAAAAGCTATACGGAAGCAGACCATCGCACCTGGCAGAATGACAAAGGCTTTATCGCCATTTCCTATTTCGGTGTCGGTCGATCTGGAACGCCAAAGCTCATTGCCAAAGACCATCTGGATGAACAGCTGCAGGCGCTGCGAAACCAAGGATACGTGACGATATCCCAGCAGGATATCCTTGATTTTTACAACGAGAAAAAGCCGCTTCCCGAAAAGGCTTTGTTCCTGTCCTTTGAAGATGGGCGCAACGACTCGCATCTGTTTGCACAGCCACTTTTGGAGAAGTACAATTACAAAGCGACAGCCCTGTCATATGCCAACAAGATGGGCAACAGCGACAACAAGTTTCTGCAACCCAAGGACTTGCTGAACATGCAGGAAAGCGGCTTCTGGGAGCTGGGTACGAATGGCTATCGCCTGACCTATATCAATATTTTTGATCGACAAGGTAACTTCATAGGTGTCCGAGATGAAAACGAATTGCCGACCAAAAATCATGTGGAGTACTACAACCACTATCTCATGGACTTCATTCGTGACAGCAATATGATTCCGATTGAGGATCGTTCGATGATGGAGGCCCGGATCACACAGGATTACGATCAAATGAGGGAGATTTATACGGATACATTGGGATTTGTCCCGGAAGTGTATATGATCATGCACGCCAATACCCTGTATGGTGGGATGAACCGGCTTGTTTCCGATGTCAATGATGCCAATATTCGCAAGACCTTTGCGATGCACTTCAACCGGGAAGGGACCGCGTACAATTCCAACAAGGACAGCCTTTACGATCTGACAAGGCTCCAGCCTGATCCGTACTGGTACACGAACCACCTTCTGATGAAAATCCAAAGGGATACCCAGCAGAAAATGAAGTTCGTTCATGGTGACGAGCAATTGGCACAGCAGTGGCGATTGGAGAGCGGCGCGGAGGAATTCAAGGGAAACAAGATTGTGCTGACTTCCCCCCCAGCGGAAGAAGGACGACTGTTCTTGGATAATTCTTCTGGCAGCCAGGATTTGCGCATTTCTGCGAAGCTGGAAGGGAATGTCGTCGGGAAGCAGTCGATCTACCTTCGTGATGACCGAGAAAAAGGCTCGTTTGTTCGTGTGACATTGCATGATAATACATTGATCGTCGAGCAGAAAAAAGCGGGTCAGGAGCCTGTAGAGCTTTTTTCCACGAAGCTGAGTGAAGTGCTGTGGCAGCCAGAGGATTTGGCGTACGACAAAGCGACGGTCTATACAAAATCGCAAACGGAAGCGGGGGCTCCTGAAGAAGACGAAGGATATCCCGTCAACATTCAAAACACACGACAGATGGATATCGTGATCCAAGGGGACAAGCTGAGCGTTTCGGTGGACAATGCGGTCAAAGTCAATCAACTAGCGATAGACAGCGCGATTGCCAGCGGGGGAGTAGCATTGGGGTCCGCGTACAGTGAAAAGAACAAGCAAGACGATATTTACGATGGGGTCTTTACAGATGTGAAGATTTCCTCGATACAAAATGGCGCAAGTGACCAAGAGCAAATTTTGTTCCGCAATTCTTACACAGGGATGGAAAAAGCGGTTAACAGATTGAAAGACGCCTTTACCACCACAGTGGACTGGGTGATGGAAACGTTCTAATCGGGTGGAGAAGGGGGCGCAGGCAAGTTGAGAAGATTGGCTAGAAAGAAGCTTTGGATCGTTCGCTTCCTTTATATGAGCCTATTCACAGCGGTTGTGACTGGCTGTGGGATCGGTGGCGTATCCGATGCAGAGAAATCGGTGTCTGCGGCAGAGGTGCCATTGAAGAAAAGTGCCTGGGTTGTGGATTGGCAGTGGAAGGCTGGTGCGGATGATCTGCAGGGCATGACAAATGGACTGACGAATGTACAAATGTTTGCTGCTTACTTTGATGAGGCGGACAACCTGTTTTTCACGGAATCCTTTCAAAAAGGACTGCCAAAAGTCCAAGAGATCTCGCGAAGAAGCAGTCTCGTGCATGTCGATTTGACGATCGTCAATGACCAGAAGCGCAAGGATGGTACCGATATTCAAAAGGACCCAGCGCTTGTCACAAGGCTGATGGCGACCGAGGAAAGTCGGGGCAAGCACATCGACCAGATCATGAAAGCCGTGGAAGAGTATCAGTTTCATGGGGTAGAAATCGACTACGAGCGCATCGAGGAAAAGGATTGGGGAAATCTGCTAGCGTTTTTCAAGGAGCTTTATCAGCGGCTGCAGGAGCAGGATAAAACGCTGCGGATCGTACTGGAACCACGGACGCCGATTGAAACTCTTTCGCTGCCAGAGGGGCCGGTCTATGTTATGATGGCCTACAATCTGCACGGCTTGCAAAGCGATCCTGGACCAAAGGCAGACCGCTCCTTTATTACGGAGCTTACGACTCGGATGAAGGTGGTTCCGGGCGAAAAAGTGATTGCCTTGTCAGCGGGTGGCTTTGACTGGGCTGAAAATGGAGAGGCTGCTGCTGTCACGGAAAAGCAGGCTGCCGAGCTCGCGAAATCCAGTCTGGAAATGCCGCGAAGAGATAACGCCAGCGGCAGTATCCACTTCCAGTATGTCGACCAGAACAAACAAAAGCATACGGTCTGGTACGCGGATGAAACCACTCTCCAGACATGGGCAGAGATCGTATCCGGTGAAGGCTATCGCAGCATCGCGTTGTGGCGGCTAGGTGAGCTGGGAAGCAAAAGCGTTCGGTTTATGAACGAGTGATGGACAAAGCAAGGTAACGATAAGACCGAAGAGAGCTGCTCTTCGGTCTTTTTGCTGTCTTTTTTATTCCCTATTAATAGTAGAGACTCTCCGTCAAAAGACACTTCACGCAGGTGCGGGACAGTGGTGTCTCCTGAAACTGGTGGGCACAATTTTTTTGCAAAGCAAGGAGCTTACGCTGGTACTCACGGGTGAGCTCCTGCAAACGCTGGATTTCATCGCGGAGCTGGATAGCCTGATCCATAGAAACGTACCTCCTTTTTGGGTGCTAGGTGTACAGCCGATTTCCTTGGGAGCGAAACTGCTCGGCTTTTTCCTTCATCCCGATTTCCAGTGCGTTTTCCTCCTTCAGTTGCTTTTCTTGCGCATAGGCCCGGATGTCCTGCGTAATTTTCATGCTGCAAAATTTGGGACCGCACATTGAGCAAAAATGAGCAGATTTCGCCCCCTCAAAGGGAAGCGTCTCATCATGGTACTCCCTGGCACGCTCAGGGTCGAGAGAGAGGTTGAACTGATCGACCCAGCGAAATTCAAAGCGGGCCTTGGACAAGGCGTCATCTCGCTCTTTGGCTCGCGGATGTCCCTTCGCCAGATCAGCAGCGTGGGCGGCGATTTTGTACGCGATCAGCCCGTTTCGCACGTCCTCCTTGTTTGGCAGCCCCAGATGTTCTTTCGGGGTGACGTAGCACAGCATGGCTGTACCAAACCAACCGATCATGGCAGCGCCGATAGCTGATGTGATGTGGTCATAGCCAGGTGCTATATCTGTCGTCAAAGGCCCTAATGTGTAGAAGGGAGCTTCGTGGCATAGCGTCAGCTGCTTTTCCATGTTCTCCTTGATTTGATGCATAGGGACGTGGCCGGGGCCTTCAATCATCACTTGAACATCGTATTTCCATGCGATTCGAGTCAGCTCTCCTAAGGTTTCCAGCTCTGCAAACTGCGCCTCGTCATTCGCGTCGGCGATGGAGCCTGGGCGCAGCCCGTCTCCTAAGGACACAGCGATATCGTATGCCTGCAAGATCTCGCAAATTTCTTCAAAGTGCGTATAGAGGAAATTCTCTTCATGGTGAGCGAGGCACCAGGCAGCGAGGATGGAGCCCCCTCGAGAAACGATGCCGGTTACACGCTTGGCAGTAAGAGGGATATAGCGCAGCAGCGCCCCGGCGTGGATCGTAAAGTAGTCCACCCCTTGCTCGGCCTGTTCGATCAAGGTATCCCGATAGATCTCCCAGGTAAGATCCTCCGCCTTTCCCTTTACCTTCTCCAGTGCCTGATAGATCGGAACCGTGCCGACTGGCACCGGGCAGTTGCGGATGATCCATTCACGGGTCGTATGAATGTGAGAGCCGGTTGACAGATCCATGATCGTATCAGCACCCCAGCGAACTGCCCAAATCATTTTTTCCACTTCCTCTCCGATGGAAGAAGTGACTGCGGAGGTGCCGATGTTTGCATTCACCTTCACATGAAAGCTGCGGCCGATGATCATGGGTTCACTTTCAGGGTGATTGATGTTGACGGGAAGAATGGCACGACCGTGGGCAATCTCTTCTCGGACAAACTCGGGATCGACTCCTTCACGAAGGGCCACGAACTCCATTTCGGGTGTTACAATCCCTTCCTTCGCGTATCGAAGCTGTGTGACGACACGGCCCGGACGAGCACGCAGGGGCAGCTGTTTCTCCCGGGGGGAGCTGTCGTGATTGTAGCTGTCGTCCAATAGCGGCAGAGGACGTCCCTGATAAGCTTCCGTATCCTGGCGGGATTGAACCCAAGCGGCACGGATCGGCGGGAGTCCTTTTTGGATGTCCGGAATATAATCATCAGCTGTGTAAGGACCACTGGTGTCATAGACAGGGATGGGCGGATTGGGAGTTTCTGTGTGGATCCCTTTTGTGGGATGCTGGGAAATCTCCCTCATGGGAACGAGAATGTCAGGGGTGCTGCCTTGCAAATACATTTTGCGGCTTCCAGGAAAAGCGGATACGGGGGAGATGGAGAAGGGGGATTTGCTGGTTCTGGACATAATAAAACCTCCTTGTCATGGTTGCAAACAGCGCGAACCCGGGAGGCGGAAAGAATCCCTGCGCCACGAAAAAGCGCCGCATGAGTGCATGCGACGCCAGACGCGAGAGAAGAAAAGATACGGGTATCCTAAAGATACACGATATCTGATCGTGTCGTTTATGACAATTCCTCCGCTGGCATTACCCAGTTCAGGTTCAACGGTCGATGGCACAATAGCCATCCTCTCAGCCTGGTAACTCCCAAGCTCCCGTGCTGTTATTCATTTTGGTTTTTGGTTGCAAGGACAGCATACCTGTTTTTGGATGCTTGCGCAAGTGTGAACAGGGAAAAAAAGATTGCGGCTGCGCAACACATTTTCCCCCTCCCTATAGTCGTGACTCGGACTAAAACTGTTTCTGTAGACCCACACGAAGTGCGTCTGATACGATGAAGTTCGGAAAAAGCTAGCAAGTGTACTTGTTCTTCTTATTCCTATCCGATGTAGTCGACAACAGAGATTTTAGAGGTGATGGCGTGTGGATGTGTATTCGAATATTAAACAAGGGGAACGCGGGGCGTGGGTCAGTATTTTTGCCTATATTTTTTGCTCCGTTTTAAAGATAGCGATTGCGGTCATGGCTAGCTCCGAAGCTTTGATGGCTGACGGGTTGAACAACTCAACCGATGTCGTGGCATCCATTGCGGTACTGATTGGCTTGAAAATTGCCCGCAAACCACCTGACCAGGATCATCCCTATGGCCATTTCCGGGCAGAGACGATTTCCGCACTTGTCGCATCATTTATTATGCTATTCGTTGGGATCCAGGTGGTTACGGACGCGGTTCCCACCTTCCTCGACCCGAATCACTCCGCTCCTAGCATGCTGGCGGGCTGGACAGCTCTTTTCACAGCGGTCATTATGTTTGGTGTTTATCGTTACAACCGGTCATTGGCTGAGAGAACGAACAGCCAGGCGCTGATGGCGGCCGCCGCCGATAATCGCTCGGACGCGTTGGTCAGCATTGGGACATTCGTCGGTGTAGCAGGTGCCCAATTTCATCTGAACTGGCTGGATCCTTTGGCGGCGTTTGTTGTTGGGCTGATCATCCTGAAAACGGCTTGGGACATCTTCCGGGACTGTACACACCGGTTGACGGACGGCTTCGATCAGGATCTGCTGGAACAACTGCGCGAGACAATCTCCGGGATTACCGGGGTTGAAGACGTCGGGGACATTAAGGCCCGTTACTTGGGAAGCAGTGTGCTTGTCGATGTCGTGATCCACGTCGATCCGGACTTGAATGTCGTAGAGAGCCATTCCATTACGGAGAAGATCGAGGAGCGTATGAAAAAGGTCCACAAGATCAATACCGTTCACATCCACATTGAGCCGATCGTGCAGCAAAAGCTCGTACAGAGATAGCCAAAAAACCTGTCCGTAGGAGGACAGGTTTTTTTGTGCAGATGGCAGTCATACCGTCGTTTTTTTCCGACGCAACGTCTTCGTAGTCGAACCAGGGGCTGGGCTTTCTCCGGCTGCCTGTTTGATTGGTGTGGCGGCTTCCCTGGTGTTCGTCGCTGTTCGTTTCCGCCCGGTTTTTTGCTGCGCTTTTTCCGGTGTGGGCTCAGCCTCCAGTTTAATGGGGCCTCCTCCATTGCTGGCGGTAACCTCGAGGCTTTCCTTTAGAGCCTGCATCAAGTCGATGACATTCGTGCGAGGAACGGCCGGTGAGGTCGCGATTTCCTGTCCCTCGAGCTTTTTCTCGATCATCGCTTGCAGCTCGGATCGATATTCATCGGTGTACTTGCTCGGATCAAAGGGAACGCTCATGTTGTTAATCAGCTCAGTTGCCATTTTTAATTCATTCTCAGCTAGAGCGATACCCGTATCGGGAAGGGCAGGGACTTGATGGACAGGTCGCACCTCATCGGGGTAATATATCGTCTCCAGCATGATGCAATGCTCGTACAGCCGGATGACCGCCAGGCTTTGACGGTTGCGCATGGTGACTTGCGCGATGGCGATCTTGCCCGTTTGCTCCATCGCTGCACGGAGTAGGGCGTAAGCTTTGTCACCCGTCTCTTGCGGGGACAGGAAGTAGCTTTTATCAAAGTAAATGGGGTCGATCTCCGTTAAGTCGACGAAATCGAGAATTTCAATGGCACGGCGTGTTTCGGGCGTGATGGCTTCCAGGTCAGCGTCATCGATAATGACAAAGTGACCCTTCTCGTATTCATAGCCCCGAACAATCTCGCTCGGTTCGATTTCCCGTTCGCAGTGGGGACACATCTTGGCGTATTTGATGGGGGTGTTGCAATCCTTATGCAGCTGCCGAAAGCGAATGTCACGCTCTTCGGTTGCCGTGAACATGCGGACAGGTATGTTTACCAAGCCAAAGCTGATGGATCCTTTCCAAACGGTATGCATAGCATTCCTCCAGTCTGCGCCATAAGAATAGTATTTGCTAACGTGCAGCAGTGAGCAGAGGGAAATGCAGTCATTCGCGCATACGAAAAGCCAGCGGAGAGCAGCTGGCTTATGCCAATTACGGGACTATTGTCCATGCTTGATAATATCCGATTGATCAGCAGCGGATTGCATTTGCCTCGCTTGTTCCACGCCTGCCCCAGTACGATCTGCAATGGATTGGGCCTCGGATGCTTTCAGCTTTTGCTTGGATGGTTGCTTTTCTGCCAAGATAGCTCACTCCCTTACGCGGAAAGGTTCGTTGGATGGCGGTACATCCTAAGGAGTATTTTGTCCGAAAGCAAAAAAAATACCCCATCACCACGAGGCGACGAGGCAGCTGTTCAACTCCTCCCGCATGGGGAGAGATGGCACGGAATGCTCCTATCAGACACGCCGTGCGCCAAAGTGAACCGCCTTTCAATTATGGGAGAGGAGAAACCGGAGGAAGAGCTTATGGGGAAACGTAAGTCTTCTCCGCGGTTGTCAGCGACAACGTTGCGTCGCTATCCATAAGCTTTTCCCAAATGTTTGCAGGGTATACATCCAAGTAAGCATAAATTTACCACTTGCAATTTTACGCGTTCTTTGAGTTGTGTTAGTATGAAATCATTCTTGAGAAAAGCACAAGTAATCTACATCATTCATGGACTGACAGGTGAAAAAAATGCGCGTCATCGCAGGTGAACACAAAGGACGTAGGCTCGCGGCAGTTCCCGGAAAAGGGACCCGCCCTACAACGGACAAAGTAAAAGAATCCATTTTTAACATGATTGGCCCTTATTTCGATGGAGGCTGGGCATTGGACCTTTACGCAGGAACGGGCGGACTTGGGATTGAGGCATTGAGCAGGGGCATGGAGCGTGCCGTTTTTGTGGAGAGGGATTCCAAAGCCTTTGCTGTTGTGAAACAGAACCTCGCAACGTGCAGGCTGGAAGGACAAGCCGAGCTGTATCGTATCGATGCAGATAGAGCCATCCGTACGCTGGCAGCACGCAAGAAAGCGTTCGATTTGGTGTTTCTTGATCCTCCGTACGCTCACCAGAAAATCGCAGAGGAAATTCGCTTGTTTCAAGAGCTTGGACTTTTGGCTGACGGAGCCTGGATTGTTGCTGAGCATGACATCGGAGTCGAGCTTCCGGAAGAGATTGGCGCATGTGTTTTGGATCGTGCCTCTACCTATGGAGAGACGGCAGTCACCTTGTATTATTACGAGGGTGATCGCAGTGAAACCGATGATCCCGTAGAGGAAGCAACGAAGTTTGAGGAAGGATGATGGACTATGAACATTGCCGTTTGTTCCGGAAGTTTTGATCCTGTTACCTATGGGCATCTCGATATAATTACACGTGGGGCAAAGGTTTTTGACAAGGTGATTGTGGCGGTACTGATCAACGCAAAGAAAAAGTCCCTGTTCAGTGTGGAGGAACGGGTGGATCTATTGCGCCAAGTGACGGCAGAGATGGACAATGTCGAAGTGGACTCGTTCGACGGGCTGTTGATCGATTACATGAAAAAGCGCAACGCCCAGGTGATTATCCGGGGATTGCGCGCTGTCTCTGATTTTGAATACGAAATGCAGGTCGCTTCCATGAATAAAAAGCTGAACGAAAATGTGGAGACGTTTTTCATGATGACCAGCCATCAATATTCGTATCTGAGCTCCAGTATTGTAAAAGAGGTAGCGAGCTATAAGGCCAGCGTGAAAGACTTGGTTCCTCCGCTTGTCGAGCAGGCTTTGCTGGCCAAGATGAACGGCTAAGGCTTACCGGGCTCGACCGCTTCGCAGCTGGCGAACCAACCCGCTGACAAAGAGCAAGAAAGCGCCGACTCCTAAAGCGAGCAGGCCAGAGTGCCAGAATGTCTCCCACCAGCTAAATACCGGGATCCCGGATGAAGTGGGAAGAAAGACGGGAAGGCTCTTATCCGCAAACCAAGCGCTGGTGCTGAGTGGCTCCCAGACGATAAAGGTCAGGATAGCAGCCAGCAGGGCATGGAGCGAGCGTGCAAGCAAATAAGGAGCAACTCGAATATCCGTTTCGCTTAAAATGCTGGCTACCTGCGCATGTACACTCAGGCCGCCCCAGGACAGAACAGCGCTTGCGATGGCTGCCTTCCAGACCATGGAGACGCCTTCGGGGACGACGCTGGCTGCCTGGGCGCCCAATGTCACCTCGAACAATCCGGCTACGATTGCATGAGAGAAGGCAGGGGGAAAGCCGAATGGCCCGAGGAAGACAGAGAGTAGTGTGCTGATCACTTGTGTCAGGTGAATGGCTGAAAAAAGCTGGATCAAAACCGAAAAGACAATGATGAAACCGCCGATCATAAACAGCGTGTTCAACGCAGATTGGACGGCGTCACCCATCAGCTTTCCGAATGGACGCGCATCTCGTACGCGTGCCCGATGCATGGCTTGCAGGGCGCGAAGAGGGAGAGGCAGATTGGTCTTTTCCAATGGCTTGCTGACTGTGGCAAAGGGTGCGTGAAAGCGGTAGAACAGTCCCATGATAAGTGCCGACACGTAATGGGTGAAGGCGAGAATCAGCCCCATTTGCTCACTGTGAAAGAACCCGATGGCTACAGCACCCATGACGAAGAGGGGGTCGCCAGTGGTGGTAAAGGATACGAGTCTCTCTCCTTCCGCTTGGGTCAAGCTCCCTTGCTGACGTAAACGAGTGGTTAGTTTGGCCGCGACGGGATAGCCAGAGGAGAACCCCATGGCAAGCACGAATCCACCAGTGCCGGGTACGTTAAACAGTGGGCGCATCAAAGGCTCCAGCAAGACCCCGACAAAATGTACGACACCGAGACCCATTAAAATCTCCGAGAGGACAATGAATGGCAGGGTAGAGGGGAAGACCACTTCCCACCATATCTTCAAGCCGCGGACAGCAGCCTCAAAAGAGATTTGCGAATAGGCAACCAGCGTGAGCACGAGGGCAATCGTCGATAGGGCGAACAACAGGGTGAGAATCGGAGAGTGGCGTGACATGGATTCCTCCTGAGCCGAATACAAGAATAGTACATGTCTACGTCACGAACTGACAAACTATGCTCGGACATCCGACTTCGAGTGTGATTGGACCTGTGACTCCCCACATACGCTTTCTACAGGGGGAATGTGATCATGGCAGCGAAACGTAAACCGGTAATCGGTGTAGCTTTGGGGTCAGGAGGAGCGCGCGGGTTTGCTCATATCGGTGTGCTCAAAGCATTGGAGAGTCATGGAATCCATGTCGATATGCTTGCGGGAAGCAGCATGGGCAGCTTGATCGCAGCCGTGTATGCGAATGGGATCGAGCCTCATATGATGGGAAAGCTTGCTTTGAATTTAAAGCGCAAGCATTGGCTTGACTTAACCGTTCCGAGTCTCGGCTTTGTATCTGGAGAAAAGATCAAACAGCTGATTCGCTTGCTTACCCACGGAAAGCGAATCGAGGAATTGAACAAGCCGCTTGCCATTGTGGCCACGGATATTGAATCGGGGGAGCGCGTCGTTTTCCGCGAGGGACCTATTGACCAGGCAGTGCGGGCGAGCATTTCCATACCGGGTATTTTTGTCCCGGAGAGAGTAGGAAATCGGCTGCTCGTGGATGGCGGCGTGATCGACCGCGTGCCGGTTACTGTCATCAAGGAGATGGGGGCAGATATCGTCATTGCTGTGGACGTAGCGCAAGTGGACACCCCGATGAAAGTTTCTACGATTTTTGATGTAATCGCACAGACGATTGACGTCATGGAGCGGGAAATCCTCCGGCACAGGATTCTGGCAGCTGATCTCGTAATCCGACCGGATGTTGGACACTATAGCAGTATTGCCTATACGGGCGTTGAAGAAATTATTGAGCTGGGTGAACAAGCGGGACGCGAACACGTTCAGCGCATTCAGGAAATGATCGAGAATTGGGAGGCAGTAGAATGAGTGAGGATCGGCTTATCTCCAATCAGAGAAGGGCAAAGGGTACTAAGGGCTTCAGCTGGGTACTTGCTCTGGCTTCAGTTGCGCTGGGCCTCTCTTTTTTTGTCCCAACAAATTATTACATCACGCGCCCTGGATCAGCCATTGACCTGGCGCCGATGATTGAGGTAGAAGGCGGCAAGAAAGATGAAACGGGCACGTTCATGTTAACCACCGTACGCATGGGAGAAGCCAATCTCGCTTGGTACGTATACGCACAGGTTTCCCCGGATGCGGAGCTGATGCAAAAGGAACTTGTGGTCAGTCAGGGAGAGAGCAACGAGGATTTCGTCAAGCGCGAGCAGGCCGTCATGGACAATTCGCAAAAGCTGGCGGAAGCCGTTGCATTCAAATTGGCGGGCTATGATGTCAAAGTGGAAAAGCAGGGCGTCTGGGTTATGGGCACCATCGATGGATACCCAGCGAAAAAGGAACTGAAAATCGGCGATGTGATCACCTCCGTAGATGGTGTGCCGACTCCAGAGGCCAAAGACCTGCTCCAGATCCTTTCTAAAAAGAAAGCTGGAGATACGGTCTTACTTGCTTATGTAAGAGATGGACAAGAAGCCAAAACGATGTTAACCTTGGTAACACTGCCTGAATCAAAATCGGTGGGAATCGGCGTTCGTCCGGACAACAAACAAAATATCGTGATCCCGAAAAAGGTCAACATTGCGTCTCAAGGGATCGGTGGTCCATCTGCTGGATTGATGATGACGCTGGAGATTTACGACCAGCTGAAGACCGATGCCGACATGACGAAAGGCTACAAGATTGCCGGAACGGGTACGATTGCTTTGGACGGCACGGTAGGCAGGATAGGCGGGATCAATCACAAGGTTGTCGCGGCGGACAAGGCAGGCGCAGACATCTTTTTCGCCCCACAGGACACGCCAGGCGCCGATTCGAATTACGAAGAGGCTTTGGCAACAGCCAAACGCATTGGGACCAAAATGCGAATCGTGCCGGTTAAGACTGTAAATGACGCGGTTGCTTACCTAAATGAGCAGCCGAAGAAACCTTCCTGACGAACAAAGCTGTCAAGGGAAAATGGTTGACAAAGCTTTGGGCAGGGTCTATAATCATCCTTGTTGTGCATGAGGTGAAAGCTATGAATATTAAGTTGACAGAGTTAGAGCATCGAAAAGGAGAGCCGTTGCCGTTTCAGTTGACGCTGGATGCGACAGAGCTGAAAAATCGCCATGACGAAATCAGAGGAATCTCTCCGGTGGAAGCAAAGGGCGAAGCTGTTCAGCTGGGCAATCTCTATTACGTAAAAGGTGATTTGAAAGCAGACGTGGATTTTGTTTGTGCCCGCTGTCTCACTCCTTTTACACACCATGCGAAAGTGACATTTTCCGAAACCTTTGCACCTGAAGATGATCCCATTCTTCAGGAGGATGAGGATAGTGACATTCTTCCCTTGGAAGGCGATGAAATCGAGTTGGACGCGCTCCTCCAAGAGGATTTTCTACTCGCCATGCCGACCTTCCCACTTTGTGAGGAAGATTGCAAAGGGCTTTGCCCGTCGTGCGGTGTCAATCGCAACGAGGTAGCCTGCAGCTGCAAGAACGAACGGATCGACCCGCGACTCGCAGGGCTCGCTGATTTGTTCAAGGACAGCAACAAGTAGTCGTTCCTATTGTTTTCAAGATGGGACGCCAATCCATTCGATTGGAACGTCTCATTTTTGAAGGATAGCATAAGCATCTTGCCTATACTGTCCACCCAAATAGAGCTTCTTAGCATTTGTCAGTTGAAGGAGGTGTAAGGAAGATGGCAGTACCTCAACGGAGAACTTCCAAAACCCGTAAAAGAATGCGTCGTACGCACTTCAAATTAGAGATTCCAGGCATGATCAAATGCGATAATTGCAGCGAATACAAGCTTGCGCATCGCGTTTGCCCAAGCTGCGGTCACTACAAAGGTGTGAAAGTAGCGAAGTAAGATCCGCTGCTCAAAAGCAAGGTGAGAAATCACCTTGCTTTTTTTATGCGCAAAAACGAAGGTTACATTCACTTTGAATACTTATGTTTACTTATAAATACTTAAATTGACTTGCGTATATACCCGGAATCACTTAAAATGAAGTCGAAGGAAGACCTTCGCACATGGATGGAGTGAAATGTGGATGTATCAAGAGGAGCGGCTGGCAGCCATCCTGCAGTATTTACAAGACCATCAGCGGATCAGCGTCCAGGATGTTGTGGAGCAGTTCGGAGTATCCCGGGATACCGCGAGGCGAGATATCGTGAAGCTCGAGGAGCAAGGGGAAATTCTTCGTACGCGAGGCGGAGCCATTTTGCCAACCCTCAGCAAGAAAAGCTACTCGTATCAAGAACGCATGCAGCTCGATCTGACGGGAAAGCGGCGAATTGCGGAACGTGCAGCAGAGCTGATCAAGGACGGCGACTTCTTGATGCTGGATGCGTCTACGACTGTTTTGCTGACAATGGACTATTGGAAAACCACTGATCACGTCATCATTACGAGCTCACTCGCAGCCGCGGCTGGCTTCGCAGGAAAGGCCGGTATACAGGTAAAGCTGCTCGGAGGCGATGTCCATCCAGAAGACCAGTATGCGTATGGCTCGCGGACGATTGAAAATTTAGCTGATTACCATGTCGATAAGCTCCTGATTGGCGCATGCGGAATCTCTCCGAATGGCCTGGTTTCCCCTTCAGAAGAGTCCGGGCATTTGATCAGGGAAATGATGAAACGGGCAGACCAGATTATCGTGCTAGCCGATCATTCGAAATTTGGCAAATCCATGCTGTACCGAGTAGCGGGGCTACATCAGCTGGACATCATCGTGACGGACCAAAAGCCGAATGCGGAGATGGCAGAAGCGTTGGCTCAGCATGAAGTAGAGCTGCTCCTAGCAGAGGACACACAAGAATAAGCGGGTAAACTTCACTCGACTGGCGTGATGGGTTTGGTCAGCGTGACAGCGAGTGGATTTATCAGGAAAGCCCTTCGAAAAAGAAGGGCTTTCTCTATTTTTCTGGAAAGGTTAAGGTACTTGCCGCTTACGACCATGGGGCCATTTTCGTCATCTTTGCTTGTAATTCGAGGAAACCTCCCGTATACTTTGTTTGGTACCAGGTATTAAAAACTGATCGCAATTATGTGTCGTGGATTTGAAAATTGCTGGGGGGGTGTCGAGCATCGCCCGCTTGCCGAAAAAAGATCGCCAGACTCGTTTGGTGCAGTCCTTGCAAGATAATCCTTTTGCGACAGATGAGGATCTGGCAGAGTTATTTCACGTCAGTATTCAAACAATACGCTTAGATCGTTTGGAGCTAGGCATACCCGAGCTGCGAGAACGCATCAAATCAGTGGCTGAAAAAAGCTTGGACCCGGTGAAGTCACTTGGGATCGAGGAAGTCATCGGAGAAATTATCGACTTGCAGCTTGATTCCCAGGCTATTTCTGTTTTGGAGATCAAGGAAGAGCATGTTTTTTCACGGACGCAAATAGCCCGTGGACACTACATATTTGCCCAAGCCAACTCATTGGCAGTGGCAGTGATCAATGCGGATGTGGCGCTGACAGCAACGGCGAGGATTCGCTTCGTACGTCCTGTGCGGGCGGGGGAGAAGCTGGTTGCCAAGGCACAGGTGCGCAGTCGCAACGGCGATGAGTGCAAAGTGCGTGTGGAGACGAAAGTTCAAGGAGAGCTGGTCTTCACGGCAACGTTTCGCGTAGTTGGAATGTCAGCGATCATGTAAACGTTATGGTTGAGAACTAAGGAGGAGTCACGGTTGCGAATTGCAGTGGATGCGATGGGCGGCGACAACGCACCGCGCAGTACGGTGCAGGGAGCATTGGCTGCCGTCAAGGAAAACCCATCTCTAACGATTGTATTGGTGGGGGATGAACAAGGCATTCGGAGCCAGCTGTCGGGAGAAATACCGGCAAACATAGAGATTGTACCAACTACGGAAGTGATCGATCCAGATGATGAGCCGGTAAAGGCCGTACGCAGGAAGAAAAACTCTTCCCTTGTCGTGGCAGTGCAGATGGCTCGTGAAAATCTGGTCGACGCTGCAATCTCAGCAGGTAATACGGGCGCACTTATGACGGCCGGACTTTTGTATGCAGGTCGCATGGAAGGAATCGAGCGTCCAGCTCTTGCTACTTTTATTCCGAATATCAAAGGCCGTGTCACTCTTACGCTGGACGTAGGAGCCAACATGGACGCAAAACCTCATCATTTGCTGCAATACGCAGTGATGGGGAGCTTGTACGCGGAGCGCGTTCTAGGCTTTGAAAAACCGACCGTTGGCTTGCTCAACGTAGGGACCGAAGAAGGCAAAGGAAATGAACTGACAAAAGCCGTCTTCCCTCTGCTGACCGATGCCGACTTGAACTTTGTAGGGAATGTGGAGGCTCGCGATGTCCTGGAAGGGGCGTGCGATGTCCTTGTCTGCGATGGATTTGTAGGGAACGTTTTGCTGAAAGCTGTCGAGGGAGCGGCTGCTACAATCTTTTCACAGCTCAAGCAGGAGTTTACTTCCAGCCTGATTAATAAGGTAGGTGCGGCAATTCTGAAGCCAGGATTGATGCGCTTTCGGAAACGGATGGATTATGCGGAATACGGAGGAGCACCGCTGCTCGGTTTGCGCAGCCCTGTGATCAAGGCTCACGGTTCCTCGGATGCCAAAGCCGTGAAGAATGCAATCGCTAGTGCAGCTACCTTCGTCAAGCAAGATGTAAACGAAATTATTCAGAAGGAACTACAGAAAAATATGACGGGAGAAAGCGAGTGAGGCAGATGAATGGCAAACGTTCAGTAGGTATTTTGGCAACAGGTTCATACACCCCTGATCGGGTGTTGTCCAACTTTGATCTGGAAAAAATGGTGGATACGTCAGACGAATGGATCGTCTCTCGCACCGGTATTCGCGAACGCCGCATCAGCTCTGCAGATCAAGCTTCTTCCGACCTTGCCTATGAAGCAGCGAAGAAGGCATTGGAAAGAGCGAAGCTAAGCCCGGAACAGCTGGACCTGATTATCGTGGCAACGGTAACTCCGGACACGATGTTCCCTTCGACTGCGTGCATTTTGCAAGAAAAGCTGGGTGCGAAACGTGCGGCAGCGATGGATTTGTCCGCAGCTTGCACAGGCTTTTTGTACGGCGTTACGACAGCGACCCAGTTTATCTCCAATGGACTTTATAAATACGTTCTCGTTGTGGGTGTCGAGAGCCTTTCCAAAATTACGAACTACAAAGACCGCAATACCTGCGTGCTCTTCGGAGACGGGGCGGGCGCAGCTGTAATCGGGGAAGTACAAGACGGCTATGGCTTCCAATCCTTTGAGCTTGGTGCTGATGGATCGGGAGGCCCACTGCTTTGCCAGCCAGCTGGCGGATCTCGTATTCCTGCCTCCAGTGAATCCGTTGAAAACAACCTGCACTACTTGTCGATGGCGGGTGGAGAGGTATTCAAATTTGCTGTGCGTGTCATGAATTCTGCGACAGAGGCTGTCTTGACGAAAGCAGGCTTGACGAAGGACGACATCGATCTGTTGGTGCCGCATCAAGCCAACAAACGCATCATTGACTCTGCAGTACAGCGCTTCGGCTTGAGTGAGGATAAAGTAGTCATCAACCTGGATCGCTTCGGAAACATGTCTTCGGCTTCTATTCCAGTTGCTTTGGATGAAGCAGTTCAAACAGGTCGCGTAAAAGAAGGCGACCACTTGGTTCTGGTTGGGTTTGGTGGCGGTTTGACATGGGGAGCAACCTTGTTGAAATGGTCCACAACCCCTGCTGAAGGGAGCGAGAAGTAATGGGGAAGGTAGCGTTTGTTTTTCCGGGGCAAGGCTCGCAGTTCGTAGGCATGGGCCAGGCACTGTCTGAACAATCGGAAGCAGCTCGCAGCGTTTTTCAGCAAGCAGATGAGGCACTCGGATTTTCCTTGTCTGGGCTATGCTTTGAAGGTCCGGAAGAGGAGCTGCGTTTGACGGCAAATACACAGCCGGCGATTTTGACGATGAGCGTTGCCGTTTTGGCAGCTTTTCAGGAAAAGCAGCCCGATTTTCAGCCTGACTTTGTTGCAGGTCACAGCCTGGGTGAATACTCCGCGCTGGTGGCGGCAAATGCGCTCCGCTTTTCGGATGCAGTCAAAACCGTTCGCGCTCGCGGTCAATTCATGGAGGAAGCCGTTCCTGCTGGACAGGGGGCCATGTCTGCCGTACTGAACATGGATCGTGCTGCTCTTTCTGCTGTATGTGAAGAAGTGACGGCATCGGGTCATCCCGTACAGCTGGCAAATATGAACTGCGCGGGACAGATCGTGATCTCCGGTTCTGCGGAGGGTGTCAAGCTTGCTGGCGAGAAAGCAAAAGAAGCGGGAGCCAAACGCGTTCTTCCGCTCAACGTGAGTGGTCCTTTCCACTCCAGCCTGATGCAGCCAGCTGCTGACAAACTGCACGCGGTACTAGCAGAGGTCTCTGTGGCCGATGCAAAAATTCCCGTGGTTGCCAATGTATCTGCACGTCCAGTAACAGAAGCTGCGTCGATCGTAGACAGTCTCGTGAAGCAGGTTTCTGCTCCTGTTCTGTGGGAAGACTCCGTGCAGTGGATGGTAGAGCAAGGCGTGACGACCTTTGTGGAAATTGGACCGGGTAAAGTTTTGGCAGGCTTGGTGAAAAAGATTGCTCCAGCCGATACGAAAATTATCTCCGTGCAGGATATGGAATCGTTGACGGAGCTTTTGAACGGAGGGTTATGATGCTAGCAGGAAAAACAGCTTTGGTTACAGGAGCATCTCGCGGGATTGGTCGTGCCATCGCGTTGAAGCTGGCTGAAGCCGGTGCCAATGTGGTAGTAAACTACGCAGGCAGCGAGGCAGCTGCAGCAGAAACGGTCGCTTTGATCAAAGAAAAAGGCCGCGATGCCATCATGGTACGCGCTAACGTTTCGCAGACAGAAGAAGTCAATGAAATGTTCAAAGCGGCTCTGGATCATTTCGGAGCGATTGATATTCTCGTAAACAACGCGGGGATTACACGCGACAATCTCTTGATGCGCATGAAGGAAGACGAGTGGGACGACGTGATTGCCACCAACCTGAAGGGCGTGTTCAATTGCCTGAAAGCGGCTACTCGTCCCATGATGAAGCAGCGCTCCGGTAAAATTATCAACATCACCTCCGTCGTGGGCGTTCTCGGCAATCCTGGTCAGGCAAACTACGTCGCGGCAAAAGCAGGCGTGATCGGTTTGACGAAGACAGCTGCACGTGAGCTGGCTACCCGCGGCATCACAGTGAATGCGGTAGCACCAGGTTTTATCGATACCGAAATGACTTCTGTCCTTTCTGAAGACGTGAAAGCATCCATGATGGGGCAGATTCCTTTGGGAAGATTGGGGCAGACAGACGACATCGCTTCCGTCGTCCTGTTCCTGGCATCCGATGCGGCCAACTATATGACGGGCCAAACCCTTCATGTAGACGGCGGTATGTACATGTAGCCATAAGCATTTGGGGTGACTTTCAGACGAGGTTTATCGCAGATGGCAGCTGTTATCTCTGAACTGGTTTTTTGGAAGCTCATCCACTATAATACGGGAGAGGGGGTGAAGCAAGATGGCAGATACATTGGAACGTGTGAAGAAAATCATCGTCGATCGTCTGGGTGTAGATGAGTCCAAGATTACTTTGGAAGCTTCTTTCAAAGAAGACCTGGGCGCTGACTCCCTGGATGTGGTAGAACTCGTAATGGAACTCGAAGATGAGTTTGATTTAGAGATTTCTGACGAAGATGCTGAAAAGATCACTTCTGTAGGTGAGGTTGTTAAATACATAGAATCTCACAAGTAGATCCATCAGTTGGAAGTCCCGTAAGCGTACGGGACTTCTCCTTCATTACCAACTGTACATAACTGCAACGGTTTTGTGGAAAGAACAAACCATCACTTGAAGTAAAATAGTAGCAGAATGCTGACTTTCATATAGAGGTGATCGTTAATGAAACGAAGAGTGGTGATTACTGGCGTCGGAGTCATCTCCCCAGTGGGGAACGATGCGCAGACCTTCTGGAACAGTTTGTTGGAAGGGAAATCAGGGATTGATCGCCTGACTGCATTTGACGCCTCTGACTATCCAACGCAAATCGCGGGGGAAGTGAAAGATTTTAACCCTGAGCTATACATGGATAAAAAAGAAGTTCGACGTACAGACCGATTCGTTCAATTCGGATTAGCTGCTGCAAAAATGGCGATTGAAGATGCCAAGCTGGAGATCACAGCTGAAAATGCAGAGCGAGTGGGTGTATACATCGGATCCGGTATTGGGGGTCTGTCCACGTGGGAGGAGCAGCATTCCGTACTGCTGGAAAAAGGTCCACGTCGCGTAAGTCCTTTCTTCATTCCTATGTTGATTGCCAACATGGCATCGGGTGCCGTTTCCATCCAATACGGTGCGAAAGGCCCAACTTCTAGCGCCATTACCGCGTGTGCGACCGGTACGAACGCGATTGGCGATGCACTTCGCTTGATCCAGTTTGACCATGCCGATGTGATGATTGCAGGTGGAGCAGAAGCAACCGTACGTCCAATGGCGTTTGCTGGTTTTTGCTCGGCGAAAGCCATGTCGACCCGCAACGACGAGCCGCAAAAAGCAAGCCGTCCGTTTGACGTAGACCGTGATGGTTTTGTCATGGGCGAGGGCGCAGGTGTGGTGATCCTCGAAGAGCTGGAGCACGCGAAAAAGCGCGGAGCAACGATCCTCGCTGAAGTCATCGGGTATGGCATGAGTGCAGACGCGCATCATATTACATCCCCATCTCCTGGTGGTGAGGGCGCAGCCCGTTGCATGACGAATGCGTTGAAGGACGCAGGCATCGATCCGACAGAAGTCGATTACATCAATGCGCACGGTACGTCCACGGACCAAGGCGACATCGCGGAGACGCAAGCGATCAAAGCCGTATTTGGAGAGCATGCCTACAAGCTGGCTGTCAGCTCGACCAAATCCATGACGGGTCACTTGCTTGGCGCGACTGGCGGGATCGAAGCGATCGCGTCTGCGTTTGCCCTGCGCGATCAGATTTTGCCGCCTACCATCAACCTGGAAAATCAGGATCCGGAATGTGATCTGGATTACGTGCCAAATCACGCACGAAAAGCAAATGTCAATGTGGCAGTTTCCAACACGTTTGGGTTCGGTGGCCACAACGCGACAGTGGTCTTGAAACGATACGAAGCATAAATGAGTCCTACTGATAGAATGAGTAGGAAGTCTCCTGGAATGGTGGTGAGGGTGATGAGTTTCGCAGAGCTGCAAGAGAGAATAGGCGTACGCTTTCACGATGAGAGCGTGCTGCGGCAGGCATTCACCCATTCTTCCTACGTGAACGAGCAACGCGGAAAGCGGATACAAGACAATGAACGGCTGGAGTTTTTGGGAGATGCAGTCCTCGAGCTGACCGTTTCCCAGTTTTTATACAAGACGTTCCCCAAGATGAGTGAAGGGGAAATGACAAAGCTTCGTGCTGCCATTGTCTGTGAACCGTCTCTGGTGAAGTTTGCTGAACTGCTGAATTTCGGCGATCTCGTTCTGCTGGGAAAAGGGGAAGAGTTGACGGGTGGACGTCAGCGACCTGCCTTGCTAGCGGACGTATTTGAAGCATTTGTTGGCGCCCTTTATTTGGATCAAGGCGTGGATGCAGTATTTACCTTTATGGAGAAATACGTCTATCCTCGGGTAGATAAGGGAGAGTTTGCCCAGGTAACCGACTTCAAGAGCCAGTTGCAGGAATTTGTTCAACAAGACAATCTGGGAGACATCCAATATCGCATCGTAGAAGAAAAAGGACCGGCTCATAACAGAGAGTTTGTATCAGAGGTACTGTTAAACAATCGTTCGTTGGGAGTTGGCTCGGGACGCTCCAAGAAGGAAGCGGAACAGCAAGCTGCTGCACGTGCATTGGTTAAGCTGGGAGATAAATAATACGCTGTGAACAGAAGGCTGCACCAACTCGAATCGGGTGGTGCGGCTTTCTCTATTCCCCCCCTGTAAACAATGGGAAATTACTGCGAGACGAACTCTTCTATGGTACACTTATGTCGATATGACGAAGTAGCTGATTGTAGGTAAGCTCCTGTCTGTTTGCAGGAGCTTCTTTTCGAGCAAGTCGCTTGCCTTCATGAAAGGGAGGACTTGTTTCATGCCTTCATTCGAAAGAGGCTGTGAAGGAGGACCGTCAGTATGTATTTAAAACGCCTGGAACTGGCAGGGTTTAAGTCCTTTGCCGACCGGACGGAGCTGGAATTTGTACCTGGAGTAACGGCGGTAGTTGGCCCAAATGGTAGCGGAAAAAGCAATGTCTCTGACTCTATCCGTTGGGTGTTGGGTGAGCAGAGTGCCAAGTCGCTTCGCGGAGCAAAGATGGAGGATATCATTTTTGCCGGCAGTGACACGCGCAAGCCCGTCAATTTTGCCGAAGTGACCCTTACGTTGGATAATACGGACCGTTCCCTCGATGTAGAGTACTCCGAGGTGTCGGTGACCCGCAGAGTATATCGCTCCGGCGACAGTGAGTATTACATAAACAACAGATCCTGCCGTCTGAAGGACATTATGGAGCTGTTCATGGATACCGGCTTGGGAAAAGAAGCGTATTCGATTATCGGGCAAGGGAAGATCGAGGAAATCCTCAGTACAAAATCCGAAGACCGACGCGGTATTTTTGAAGAAGCGGCCGGAATCGTGAAGTATAAAACGAGAAAGCGTGAAGCGGAAAAGAAGCTGGATGAAACCGAGCAAAACCTCGTCCGTATTCATGACATAGTCAGTGAAATTTCCGAGCAAATCGGACCTTTGCAGGAGCAAGCCGAGACAGCCCGGACGTACAAAGAGCTTCATCGCAAGCTGGTGGAGCACGAGGTAGCCCTCTACGTGCAACAAATCGAAGCGGCCCATGCCAAATGGGAAGCAGCTACCCAACGTGTGCAGGAGCTGCAGGAGCAGCTGGTCGGTCAATCTACAGCGGCATCGCAGCAGGAAGCAGAGCTTGAGCAAGCTCGCTTTCACGTGACGCAAATTGATCAGTCTATCGAAGAGCTGCAGCAAGTGCTTTTGACGGTAAGCGAAGAAGCGGAGAAGGTAGAAGGCCAACGTGAAGTATTGCGGGAGCGGATGCGCAACCTGAATGCCAACCGGCAGCAGACGATGGAGCAAATGCACCGGATCACGGAAAAGCAGCACGCCGTGGAAGCGGAGCTGGCGGAGGAACAGGAACGCGCACAGGAAGCCAGCCGCCGTATGACAGAAGCCAATAGCTCTCTGCAAGAGGCAGAGGGACAGTTTTTCTCCATGGTCCAATCGCTGACCGACGACGTAGAGCGCTTGAAAGGCGATTATTTCGAAAAGCTGAATGAAATGGCCAATCTTCGCAATGAAATGCGCCATCAGCAGCAGCTGGTGCAAACGAGCCAAGCGCGCCTCGACCGTCAGCTTGCAGGAAAAGAGCAGCTGGATCAGGAAGAGCAGCAGCGTCTGTCCAAGCTCTCCGCTTTTAAAGAACAGCTGGAGACAATCGATCAGACGATTCAAGAGACTGTCGCAGGCTACAAGTCGTTGATGGACAAAGTTCGCGAGGGACAAGCCCGTTTGGAGACGGCACGTCGCGAGCTGCGCGGCTGGGAGCAAAAGAAGGAAGCAGCCAAATCCCGTCTGGATCTATTGAAAGAAATGCAATCGGAGTTCGCCGGGTTTCAACAAGGGGTAAAAGAAATCTTGAAGGCACGCGAACGCGGCTTTGCAGGGATTCATGGTGCAGTAGCTGAGCTGGTCGTCGTACCACAGCAGTACGAAACAGCATTGGAGGTTGCGCTCGGAGGTGCCCTGCAAAACGTTGTGGTGGACAATGAAAGTGCCGGACGTGCTGCCATTGCCCACTTGAAAAAGCACAATGCAGGTCGAGCGACGTTTTTGCCATTGGATGTCATTCGGCCTCGTCAGCTCTCGGCTGAGGACAAACGACAGCTGGCAAAAGAGTCAGGCGTCGTAGGGATCGCAAGTGAACTCGTTTCCTTTGAAGAGACGTATCGCCCGATTCTGGAGTCGATGCTTGGCAATGTCATCGTCACAGAAACGCTTGAGCAGGCCAACCGGGTTGCCCGCACGTTAAGCTATCGCTATCGCGTGGTCACGCTCGAAGGGGATATTGTCAACGCAGGCGGCTCCATGACAGGGGGCGCTCTGAAAAAGAACAGCTCCAACCTGCTCGGCCGAAACCGTCAAGCGGAAGAGCTGGAAGGCCAAATGGTCGAGATCGATCAGGCAATTTCTGGGCATACTACGCATATGGATCAACTGGCGAAAGAACTTCGTCAGATGGAGCAAGAACAGGAAGCGTTGCGCAGCCAAGGAGAGGCTCTGCGTTTGAAGGAGCAGGAGGTCAAAGGCCTGTACCAGCAAACCGAAGCAGAAGGAAGGTCCTTGGGCGAGCGGACGAAGCTGGTTGAACAAGACATCGCTGGTTACCGCAAAGAGATGGAAGACGCTCTTCGCAAGCAGGAGGAGCTCCAGGCGACTCTGGCTGCGATGGATGCACAGGAAAAAGAGCTGGCTGCCCAGATTGCAGCAGCAGAAGCCAAGCGCCAGGAGCAGCTGGAATCCAAGGAAGAGATGAATCAGAAAATCACCAGCCTCAAAGTACTAAATGCGCAGGTTATGCAGGAGCACCAGTCTCGCTTGGAGCAGACAGAGCGTTTGCTGGAACAAAAAAGCACGCTGCAAAAAGAATGGGAAGAGCAAAACGAAGCGCTTGCCTCTCTCGATGAGCTGGAGAGAACCAATGAGTCTTCTGGATCTGAGCTGGATGAAAAAATTGCGGAGCTGCGCCAGGACAAAGACCGGGTAGCCGGTTTAATCCAGGAGCGCCGCAGTGAGAGAGCCACGCTGTTCTACAAGCAAGAGCAGGTAGAGCAGCAAGTGAAAGAGATTCGCAGGGAGGTCAAATCCCTCGAGGATAAGCTGCATCAAGAAGAGGTTAAGGTGAACCGCAACGAGGTCGAGCTGGATCACCTGTTGAATAAACTCTCCGAAGAATACGAAATGAGCTACGATCTGGCGAAGCAAAAGTACCCGGCTCGCGGTGAAATCACAGAAGAAATCCAAATTGTAAGCCGCCTCAAAAAGCAGATTGGCGCTCTAGGCACCGTGAATCTGGGCGCGATTGAGGAATACGAGCGCCTTTCTGAACGCCAGCAGTTTTTAAGCACACAGGAAGCCGACCTGAATGAAGCGAAAGATATGCTTTATCAGGTCATTCAGGAAATGGACACAGAGATGTCTCGCAGGTTCAAAGAGACGTTTGATGCCATTTCCGAGCAGTTCCGCGATGTGTTTGTCAAACTGTTCGGTGGAGGACGTGCAGACCTGTTGCTCTCCAATCCGGACAATCTGCTGGAAACCGGGATCGATATCGTGGCACAGCCTCCGGGCAAGAAGCTGCAAAACCTGGCTCTGCTCTCCGGTGGGGAGCGTGCTTTGACAGCGATGGCGCTGCTGTTTGCGATCCTGCGCGTGAAGCCGGTACCGTTCTGTGTCCTCGATGAGGTCGAGGCAGCGCTGGATGAGGCAAACGTCAACCGCTTTGCCGAGTACATGCACCATTTCAGCAACCAGACCCAGTTTATTTGTGTCACTCACCGCAAAGGGACGATGGAGAGCGCGGATGTGCTCTACGGGATCACGATGCAGGAGGGCGGCGTTTCCAAACTGGTATCTGTGAAGCTGGAGGACAGCGACAAATTTATCGAATCCGCTTCGTAATCTTAGCGGCTGAATCATTATTACCCGCAAAGGAAGATGAAAATGAGCTTTTTCAAGCGCCTACGTGACGCGATCGTACAAAAATCAGAGGAGGTCACCCAGAAGTTTACGGATGGACTGGCGAAAACGCGTGATCTCCTCGTGGAAAAGGTAGAGGATCTCGTCCGCCGCTACAAAAAAATCGACGATGATTTCTTCGATGAGCTCGAGGAAATTTTGATTACCTCCGACGTCGGCGTCAATACCGTCATGGAGCTGATTGACGATCTGCGGGGCGAAGTACGCAAGCAAAAAATCGAGAATGCCATCGACCTGCAGCCGATTCTCTCAGAGAAGCTGGTTGCTCTCTTGAAAAATGACGAAGTAGCAGACACAGAGCTGAACGTCCAGGACGGTCGCCTGAACGTGATCTTGTTCGTAGGGGTTAACGGCGTTGGAAAGACCACGACGATCGGGAAAATGGCACATATGTTCAAGCAGCAGGGCAAAAAGGTCTTGCTTGCCGCAGGAGATACGTTCCGTGCCGCGGCGATTGAGCAGCTAGAAGTGTGGGGCGAGCGCGTAGGTGTAGACGTTATCAAGCAGCAGCAAGGCTCCGATCCTGCAGCTGTCATCTACGATGCGATCCAGGCAGCGAAATCCCGTCAGGTAGACGTGCTCTTGTGCGATACGGCTGGACGCCTGCAAAACAAGGTCAATCTGATGGAAGAGCTGGCAAAGGTTCACCGCGTCCTGCAGCGTGAGCTCCCAGGGGCACCTCATGAAGTATTGCTCGTACTGGATGCTACGACAGGACAAAACGCTCTTTCCCAAGCAAAAACGTTCGGCCAGTCTGCGGGCGTAAGCGGTCTTGTCCTGACCAAGCTCGACGGTACTGCAAAGGGCGGGATCGTCATCGCGATCCGCAACGAATTGAACATTCCTGTGAAGTATGTAGGACTGGGTGAGAAAATGGACGACTTGCAACGCTTCGATCCAGAGCAGTTCGTTCATGCGCTGTTCGCAGGCCTGATCCAACAGGAAGTAAATGAGGAACAAAAAGAGGCGTAAAATCGTTCTACCAAATCAATAAAAAATGATGTCAATAAAAAACCTTGACACTGGGTGTGGAATTGGGTACTATAATCTACGTGCTGTAAAGAAAAAGTCTTTACAGTTTGCACCGAGTACCTCATAGCAAAGGATTGGTTGTCATGTTGGAAAAAACCAATCAAGTCAATCTCTTGTTTGATTTCTACGCGCCGCTACTCAAGGGCAAGCAGCGTGAATATCTGGAGTTGTACTATCTGGATGATTTGTCGCTTTCAGAGATCGCCGAGATGCATGAGGTCAGTCGCCAAGCTGTTTATGATCACATCAAGCGGGCCGAAAAGCAGCTGTTCGAATACGATCAGAAGCTTCATCTCGCGGACAGGCATGAACAACGCATGGATGCGCTGAACCGAATGAAAGAGCTTGTGAATGAGCTTGCGGATAGCGATACAAGAGACGAACTGAACACTTTGCTCCACCAACTGTCAGAGATGGATTAGGAGGGCTCGCATGGCGTTTGAGAGCTTAGCCAATCGGCTGCAGAACGCGTTTGACAAACTGCGAGGCAGAGGCAAAATCGATGAAACCGTCGTGAACGAAGCGATGCGCGAAGTACGACTCGCCCTGTTGGAAGCAGATGTTAACTTTAAAGTAGTAAAAGACTTCGTTGCTCGCGTTAAGGAGCGCGCAGTCGGTCAGGATGTCATGAAAAGCCTGACACCTGGTCAGATGGTTATCAAGATCGTGAACGAAGAGCTGGTCGAGCTGATGGGTGGCAGTGTCGCTCAACTGACGATGGCTCACCGCCCGCCGACTGTCATCATGATGGCAGGTTTGCAGGGGGCAGGGAAAACGACCACGACTGGTAAGCTGGCCAAGCATTTGCAAAAACAAAACCGCAAGCCGCTTCTCGTAGCAGGCGACATTTACCGCCCTGCCGCGATCAAACAGCTTCAAGTTTTGGGTGAGCAGCTCGGAGTACCCGTCTTTTCACTCGGAGATAAAGTCAGTCCGGTAGACATTGCACGACAAGCGATTGAGCATGCCAAAGCCAATCATCTCGATGTGGTTATCATCGATACGGCAGGTAGACTGCATATCGATGAAGCACTGATGGATGAACTGAAGCAGATTCGCGAGGTAGCAAAGCCCGATGAAATCCTGCTCGTGGTCGATGCGATGACTGGACAAGATGCCGTCAATGTAGCAGAGAGCTTTAACAGTCAGCTGGAGCTGACCGGTGTGGTTCTCACCAAGCTCGATGGCGACACCCGAGGCGGTGCAGCGTTATCTGTCAAAGCAGTCACCGGCAAGCCGATCAAGTTCGCGGCGATGGGTGAGAAGCTCGACGCACTGGAGCCGTTTCATCCGGATCGCATGGCATCCCGTATCTTGGGTATGGGGGACGTGCTCAGCCTGATTGAAAAGGCACAGGCAAACGTTGACGAAGAAAAGGCGCGGGACATGGAACGCCAAATGCGTCAAGGTGAGTTTACCTTCGACATGTTCCTTGACTCTATGCAGCAGCTGCGCAACATGGGTCCTTTTGAAGACATTCTCGGCATGCTGCCAGGAATGAACAAGATGAAGGGCAAAATGAATGTCGATGAGAAGCAGATTGCCCGTGTGGAAGCAATCGCCAAGTCCATGACGAAAGCGGAGCGAGCCAATCCTGATTTGCTCAATGCCAACCGCCGCAAGCGTATCGCAAACGGCAGTGGAACCAGCATTCAGGAAGTGAACCGATTCATCAAGCAATTCGATGAAATGAAGAAGATGATGAAGCAGTTCTCTGGCGCCGCTGACAAGATGATGAAGAAGTCCAAGAAAAAGGGCGGACTCGGACTCCCGTTTATGGGTAAGGGCGGAGGCAAAAACCAGGGTGGCATGAACTTCCCGTTTAATTTCAAACCGCCGTTCAAATGATGGAGCATGAACTCTCTTCGCGGCACTGACTTGTCAGCTGACGCGATGGTTCAGATATAGTAGCACCAACGCGAAGGAATATCGCGTTGATTTATACAGGAGGTGACACAACATGGCAGTTAAAATCCGTCTGAAGCGTATGGGTTCCAAGAAAGCTCCTTTCTACCGTGTAGTAGTAGCTGACTCTCGTTCCCCTCGTGATGGCCGTTTCATTGAAGAAATCGGTTACTACAATCCGGTTGCTCAACCGGCAGTGGTGAAAATTGATACCGAAAAAGCGGTACAATGGATCCTGAATGGTGCAGCTCCAACTGATACCGTTCGTAACCTTCTCTCCAAAGAAGGCGTTATGGCTAAAGTACACGAAACCAAATACGGCAAATAAGCCGTTCATCTGGAGGTCTGATGATGAAAGCGCTGGTCGAAACGATCGCAAAAGCTCTCGTCGATCATCCGAATGAGGTTCGTGTGAATGCAGTGGAAAAAGAGCGTACTCTCGTCTTTGAATTGTCGGTCCACCCTGATGATATGGGGAAGATCATTGGCAAGCAGGGACGGATCGCGAAAGCACTGCGCACGGTCGTGATGGCGGCATCCGTGGAAACGGACAAGCGCGTCACGGTTGAAATTGTTTGAGTGAAAAGGCTGGGAGCATTCCCAGTCTTTTTTCTTCATGTTTTCGAATGAGCGATTCTGGGCGAGTCGAGGGGAGTGGCACATATGCTCACTATTTTTCGTTCGGTACAGGTCAAGATCATCATGACGGAAGCCTCCCGCGCTGCACTGGTTGAACAATATGCAAGACAGATCCGACTGCAACGCGACTCATGGGAGCAGTGGCAGTTTCAAACGAAAAAGATACTCGCTGACGCAAAGAAAAAGTCAGCGGATACATACGCGCTCGCACAAGAGAAAGTGGCACGGGAAGAAAAGCAGCGCAAAGAGAAAATAGAGATTCTTCAGTTTCAGCTGAGGCAGGCAGAGAATTTGCCTGAGGGCAGCGAAATGGACTATCAAACGGTACAAAGCCCCGTAACGGTGCAAATCGGAGATGTTTGGGATGAAATCATAGCGGGAACGGAAATCCTGATAAAAGATGGTCAGGTACACGAGATTCGCGGGCGAGCATCAGAACAAAGGTAAGCGTTCATAGGAGGATGGGATCGATTGGAAAAGCGTTATTATGGAGTGGGGAAGCTGGTCAACACGCACGGCCTGCGGGGAGAAGTGCGAGTCATTCCGACGACTGATTTCCCTGATCAGCGTTTTCGGAAAGGGAACGAGCTGTTATTGTTCCACCCGACACTTGCAGAACCACTGAAACTAAAGATCGCAACTCGCAGGCCACACAAAGGGTTCGAGATATTGAGCTTCCATGGCTATACGAATATTAACGACGTTGAGAAATACAAAGGTGGAGAGCTGAAAATCCCGGAAGAGGCCCTGATGCAGCTGGAGGAGGATGAGTTCTACATTCACCAGCTGATCGGCTGCGAGGTCGTGACAGACCAAGGAGAAGAGCTGGGGAAAATCGTCGATGTGATGCAGCCAGGAGCAAACGATGTTTGGGTGGTAAAAGGCAAGCGTGGCGAAATCCTGCTGCCCTACATCGACGATTGCATCAAAGAAGTGGATGTCAAAGGCAAACGCGTGGTCTGCCATCTGATGGAAGGCTTGCTGTAGGGAGGATTTGTATTCACATGCGCATTGATATACTCACCCTGTTTCCCGAGATGTTTGCGGGGGTTTTATCTAGCAGCATTTTAGGAAAAGCGCGTGAAAAAGAAATCGTGGACTTTCACGTTACGAACTTCCGCGAGTTCTCAGAAAGCAAGCATGGCACTGTAGACGATACCCCGTATGGCGGCGGAGGAGGCATGGTGCTCAAGCCGGAGCCGTTGTTTCGGGCGGTTGAATCCATGGCAGGCGAGAAGAAGCCTCGTGTGATCCTCATGTGTCCACAGGGAGTCCCCTACAATCAGAAGCTTGCAGAGGAGCTGGCAAAGGAAGAGCATCTCGTATTTGTTTGCGGTCACTACGAAGGCTATGATGAGCGTATCCGCGAGCATTTGGTCACGGATGAGATTTCTATCGGCGATTACGTTTTGACGGGCGGAGAACTGGCAGCGATGGTCGTGATCGACAGTGTCGTTCGGCTTCAGCCAGGGGCACTGGGCAATCAGACGTCCGCTGTAGAGGATTCCTTTTCAACGGGTCTCCTGGAGTATCCCCACTATACGAGACCGGCTGAATTTCGCGGCTGGAAGGTACCTGACGTCCTTCTTTCAGGACATCATGCCAACATCGTGAAATGGCGCCTGAAAGAGTCCCTGAGACGTACCCGTGAACGCAGGCCGGATCTGCTGAAGAAACTCGAGTTGACGGCTGAAATGAAGAAGCTCTTGGCAGAACTGGACGCTGAGAAAAAAATTACAGACAAACCGTAAAAACACCCTTGTAGTCTCACGCCCAGTGTGCTAATATATTTCTTGTGGCAATTTTGCCCGCTGACTAAGGCGGTCCGCTACTCGTATCTCAGGCATATGCGCTGAGCCAGATTTTGGTAGACGAGTAAGAACGTCTGATCGGAAGGAGGGAATTCAAATGAACCAAGTAATCCGTGAATTGGAAAAAGAGCAATTGAAACAGGACATTCCTGCGTTCCGACCTGGTGACACCGTTCGTGTACACGTTAAGGTAATCGAGGGTCAGCGTGAGCGTATTCAGCTCTTCGAAGGCGTTTGCATCCGCCGTCGTGGTACTGGTATCAGCGAAACTTTCACTGCTCGTAAGATTTCTTACGGCGTAGGTGTTGAGCGTACCTTCCCATTGCACACGCCTAAGATCGACAAGATCGAGATCGTGCGTCATGGTAAAGTACGTCGTGCGAAACTGTACTATCTGCGTGATCGTGTAGGTAAAGCAGCTCGTATTAAAGAAATCCGTCGATAAGCGTTTGCTAACGCATAGGAAAGAGGACTGGTCTGCTAGCCAGGCCTCTTTTTTCCATTTAGGGCAAGAATGGCAAGTAGACATGGCTGCACCAAGGGTCAAAACAATGGACAAGCCAACTGTTCGGAGGGTCGGATCATGAACGAAGAAGTTACTTCCACCCGCGCCAAGAAAAACGAACTATGGGAATGGACCCGCGCGCTGGTTATTGCGATTATCCTAGCGTTTCTCATCCGGACCTTCCTATTCGCCCCCTTTATCGTAGAGGGCGAGTCCATGGAAACCACCTTACATAACAATGAAAAATTGGTTGTAAACAAAGCCATTTACTATATGGAGGACCCGAAGCCGGGAGATATTATCGTGTTTCATGCAGAAAAAACACGAGATTATATCAAACGGGTGATCGCGGTCGCGGGAGATACGGTGGAAGTCAAAAACGATCAGCTTTTTATAAATGGGAAGCTGGTAGAAGAGCCATATCTTGCACAACATAAAGAAGAGGCAAAAAAACAGGGAGAACTCGTTTTCACACATGATTTCCCCTTGGTAAAAATCCCTGCCAATCACATCTTCGTCATGGGAGACAACCGTTTAAACAGCACGGATAGCCGGATTATCGGACCTGTTGCTGTCAGTACGGTTGTTGGTCGCGCTGAATTTACGTTTTGGCCGATCGGGGATATCCGTATGACAAGATAAGGTGGCAATATGTAAGAACTGCAGCAAGGTAGGTGAGACATACATGACCATTCAATGGTTTCCGGGGCACATGGCGAAAGCGCGCCGGCAAGTGACGGAGAAGCTCAAGCTGATCGATGTGGTCATCGAGTTGCTGGATGCACGGCTTCCTTTATCCAGCCGCAACCCGATGATTGATGAAATTGTCGGCGATATGCCCAGACTGATATTGTTAAACAAGGCTGATTTAGCGGACGAAAAAGTAACGGATCAGTGGATATCCTATTTCCGCGGGCTTGGGATTCGCACGCTTCCGATTGATGCATTAAGTGGTAAGGGTGTGGGCAAGCTGCCTGAGCTATGCAAAGAGCTAGCTGGCGATATGCTGGCGAAGCGAGCAGAAAAGGGTATGCAAGGACGTGCGATCCGCATTATGATTTTGGGAATCCCGAACGTCGGTAAGTCGTCTCTGATCAATCGACTGTCCAAGCGCTCTGTTGCCCAGACCGGTGATCGCCCGGCTGTAACCAAAGCGCAGCAGTGGGTGAAGATGGGGGATACACTTGAGCTTTTAGATACACCAGGTATTTTGTGGCCGAAGTTTGAGGACCAAATGGTCGGCTTGCGGCTAGCAGCAAGCGGTGCGATCAAGGACGAGCTCATTGACTTTACAGAAGTTGCTCTGTTTGTGCTCAGCTACATGATGCACTACTACCCTGAGAGATTGGTAGAACGCTTCAAGCTGAAGGAAATGCCCGATGATCGAGTGAAAATGCTGGAGGAGATCGGGAAAAAGCGAGGCTGTCTCGTTTCAGGGGGAAACATCGACTACGACAAGGCGGCAGAGATCTTCTTGCGAGAGCTGCGATCCGGTAAGCTGGGTCAAGTATCTGTAGAACGCCCGATCGATTGGGAAATGGACGAACCGATTGGCAAACCACTCTCGTTACCTGAATGAATAAGCGTTGAAAAACCTGTCTATCCGTCATGATAGGCGGTTTTTTTATTCGGATAGAGGTGGAAAAGATTCTTATCCACTATAGGTGTAACTCAGTCCGTGCCAAAAGCTTAGAAGTTATTTATCCGTACATAAGGAGAAAGCAGTCAATGAATATGGCAGAACTGTCGATAAAGGAAATAAGGGAATGGGTCGAAAAATTGGACGAGGTACCCAAAGATTTTTTACAATTGTTAAAGGATGACAAGCGGGCAGGGGTTCAAGACATCGCTCGTAAAGCTGAGGCGGCAATAGCACGTAGAGAGAAGCTGGCGTCGCAGTGGACAGAAATGACGCAGTACGAGCGTTCATTGCGCGAGAGCGGGCACGTGCATTTGTTTGGGATCGATGAAGTGGGACGAGGTCCTTTGGCAGGGCCAGTAGTCGCAGCGGCCGTTTGTTTGCCAGCAGACTTCTATTTGCCGGGCTTGAATGATTCGAAGAAAGTGCCAGTTGCGACTCGTGAGGCTTTTTACGAGGTCATCATGCGTGATGCGACGGCTGTTGGCATCGGAATAGTAGACGCCGTGCGTATCGACGCTATCAATATTCTGAATGCAACGAAAGAAGCGATGCTCCTCGCTATTCAAAATGCATCAATCTCACCTGATGCGTGTCTGATCGATGCTGTTCAGCTTGCAGGGCTCAGCTGCAAACAGGTCCCGATCATTGGTGGGGATGGCAAAAGTGTATCCATTGCAGCCGCATCGATTGTAGCAAAAGTCACGCGAGACCGCATGATGGTTGAATACGGACGTGAATTTCCTGAGTACGGATTTGAAAAACATGCAGGTTACGGGACAGCAGAGCATTTGTCTGCGATTGAGCGCTTTGGGGCGACTCCGATTCATCGGAAGACGTTTACCGGCGTAAAAGAGCAAGCGTAATGAAGCTGCTGTTTTGGGCCTAGCAGGAGGTGTGAGTACCATGTTTTCTCCATCACAGCTGATTCAATCGCTGGTGCAGCGCGCACCTGCTTCTACGCCCAAACCGGTCGAACTGACGCCAGGGCAAGTGTTTAAAGGAACCTTGATCAAGCAATACCCGGATAATATGGCTCTCGTTCAAATAGGCGGGATGCAAGTGCAGGCAAAGCTGGAGACAAAGCTAGAGCAAGGACAAAAGGCATGGCTCCAAGTCCAGCCATCCTCTGATGTCGTGACCTTGAAGGTATTGGATACGCAACCAGCGGGTGGAGGAAAAGAAGCCTCGCTGGAGGGACTGATCAAATCACTCGGGCTGCCTGAAACAAAGGAAAGCAGAGCGATCGTAACTGCTCTGATGAATGCCAACCTACCCGTCACGAAAGAAACCGTTCAGGCTTTCACGGCAGTCGCTGCTCGTCTTGGAACGAGTGACGCCACAGTGGAGGCATTCATGATGGCAGTAAAGAGAAACCTGCCGCTTACGCCAGATACCGTATCGGGATTAAAAGCATTTCTTTCCGATAAGCCTGTCAGTGTCGGCATACAGAACTTTTTGCTGCAAGCGACAAAGTTTCTGGAGGATGCGACAGCTGCATCCGCAGCGAATGGGGGAAATACCCCGAAAACAGATGGTCAAACGACGCTAGCAGACGCAGGGCTGCGGCAAGTGGTCGCCATGCTCAAAGAAAAAGTGGGAGCTCTGCCTTTAGCCCTCTCCACTCAGACGGAGATAGAGTCACAGAATACGAACCCAGCAAGTTCAACTACTGCCCAAGGGCGCACACAAACAGACGGTCAGATAGCCCAGAGCTCAGTCAAGACACCGATCGCTGCAGCAGGCGCAGACGCTCTCGTCCAGAGTAGCGACAGGAAGAGGGGAGAAGCAGGAGGCATTCAGCTGGCAAGAGAGCAGGGGAATCATCCAAAGGAAGCATCAACGCCTCCACCTGTCCGTCTTGCTCAAGCAGAGGGAGAGAGCCAACCTGGACAGAACCTCAACGTTCCGAAAGCAAGCGGTCAGGCTATTGCCGCAGGGATAGCTGCCAGTTCCGTAGAGAATACTCAGCTCGATTTGACACAACAACCAAAGGGAATGGGAAGCGGATCTGCACAGCCGGCAGTGCCGCTTACAACGCAAGAGGGTAGTCTGACAGCTGTTCACGCTCGGACTCCTGAAGAGGCAGCATCTGCGACGCGCGGCTATGCGGATACTCCAATGCAGCAGCTAACAGGTAAAAATACGGAAGCAGCAGCTGGAAAGAACCCCATTCAGGAATTGTTCCGCCAGATGGGGATGGCCCACGAGCGGGAATTAATGGGTCAGATGTTATCGGGAGCAGCGTCCGATGGCGCGCTTCACAAGCAGCTGGAGTCGGTCAAATCCTTGCTGATGCAAATTACGCAGTCACCCAATCATACCGTGCCTGCTGGATTGCGTGATGCAGCCGATCAGCTGCTGCAGCAAGTCACCGGTCAGCAATTGATGATGCTTCAGCCGACGAATCAAGCCTTATCCCAGATCGTACTGCAAATTCCGATCCGCTCGGCACAAGGCGAAGACACGGCCTATGTGCAGATCGAATCCAAGAAAAAAGACGGTGGGCAGCTCGACGCGGATAATTGCCGGCTCTTTTTCCACCTTGAGCTGAAAGAGATGGGAACGGCGATGATCGATGTAGGCATCGTAAACCGAATCATTAATCTGCAAATCTTTAATAATGCACCTTGGGTCGACAAGCTCGTACAGGGCATGAAGGAAGGCTTTGCCCAGCAACTGCAGGAGGTTGGATTTCAGCTGTCGGCCGTACGTGTGCAGGACATACCAAAGCAAAAAAATAACACCTCGATGACAACGGGAGCAAAGGGCGCGATCCTTTCTGATTACAAAGGAGTGGACCTGCGGATATGAGTCAGTCCCAATCTTCCGATAGCAAGCGGATACAAGCCGTCGCCTTAAAATATCAGGCGGGTACGATGGAAGCTCCAAAGGTCGTGGCAAAAGGGAAGGGATACGTTGCGGAGAACATGCTGAAAACGGCAAAGGAGCACGATATCCCAGTTCAGGAGGATCCATCGCTGGTGGAGGTGCTAGGGAAGCTCGATTTAGATCAGCAGATCCCTCCGGAGCTGTATCAGGTGGTGGCAGAAATCCTGGCATTTGTCTACCGATTGGATAAGGGAGGAGCCGAGAAGCGATGAGTCAGCAGCGGAGGGCTTTGGGGCAAGCAGGGGAACAGGCTGCAGAGATCTTCCTGCGGCAAAAAGGGTACAAAATTCTCGGCCGTAATGTGAGAACCCGGCGAGGGGAGATCGACTTGATCGCGTCCATCGGGGAAACACTTGTTTTCGTGGAAGTGCGCACGAGGAGCAGCGGGCGGCATGGTACTGCAGCCGAATCAGTCACTTGGAGAAAACAGCAGAAGCTAAGAGAGCTGGCCATGGACTACCTGCAAAGCACCGCTGGCTTTGTCCCTGCCTTTCGTTTTGATGTGATTGCCATACAAGGACATGGCATGAGTGGGATCGACATGGATGCAAGTATCGAGCACATTGAGCATGCCTTTTAAAATCGGGCTCAGAAAACCGCCGCGATTGGGGATATGTCTACATCAACCGCCTGTGAATCAGCGTACTATGTACTGTACTCGACGCGATGAAACTCCTCCAAGCATCAACATGAGCTTTCCAGCGTATTAGCTGGGAAGCATTTTTTTGTGAGAAAACAAAGAACCCTGCCTGATCGGACAAGCAGGGTACATGAGAAAAAGGTTAAATTACTTACGAATCTGGTCGTTTAATTCGGTTGCCGTGCCGGCTATGTGATCGAAGGCTGCCCGGAGCTCTTGAATGCTGGCAGCATGGTTTTGTGATTCTGAGCTGACGGATTGAATAGAGACGTTCATTTTTTGAATAGAGCTTTCAATGAATTTCAGCTGCTTTTGAATTTCTTCCGAAGCCTCCTTGCTTTGGGTAGCCATTTTGCGGATCTCGTTCGCCACGATGCTAAACCCACGTCCATGCTCTCCAGCTCGAGCTGCCTCAATCGCCGCATTCAACCCGAGCATGTGGGATTGTGATGCCATATCGTTTACGAAGGATAGGACTTTAAAAATCTTTTCAATTTCCGCAGTCACGAACTGAGATTCACTGGAGACCGTGAGGATTTGTTCATTGACATGGATAGAGGCAGCGGCAACCTGATCGGCTGTTGCCGTCATTTCCTCTACAGTAGCTGCGAGCGAAGAGGAGACGGTGCGGATGTTTTCAATCTTGGTATTGGCAGTCAAAATCGTGAGGCACCCGACGAGCTTTCCATCTTCAAAAATAGGGGTAGCCGAAGAGATATAGGGGACCCCGCAAACCTCTGGTCCCTGCTCCTGCGTCATTTTCTTTCCACTGCGCAGTGCCTTCTCCGTTATGGTGCCCTTGATCTCGCCGATTAAGGTTCCAGGCTTCGTTTCCATCGATAGTGTATTACTTTTTAAAAAGGCTAAGTACTTTTCCGTATCCGTCAAGGCGACACATGCGTCTTCTGCTTGACTCGCCTTGATTTCCTCCAGGCATGCTAGCAATGCTTCTAATTTTGGCGACATGTAGTAAATTCCCCCTGTATATTCTCTCATCTAAAACGGAATCAAAAGATCAATCATGGTGAGTGGATTTCTGTTTTTACTTGAATCGGCAAAAACGAAGAAAAATGTGAGTAGACAAAAGTTATAAAAAAAACAAATGTTTTTCAAAAAAAGTGGCCGAGTGAATGTGACATTTTTCCACATCCTACGTCAAATGATATAGGAAAACATTTAGGAGGTAAATCATGAATCAAATGAAGAGAAAGATTTTTCAAACACTGACGCTAGCTTTGGCTACGACGTGTGCAGTCCATTTCGGGTTACCAACGAGTACATATGCCCAAACAACCGTACAGGCGCAAGCCGAGGGATTAAAAGCGAATGTCAAAGTAGTCAATTTGAAGACAAATAAAACGGCTACAGTGAAGTTGACGTATAATGGGCAAACAGTAGATGCATCTCGCGCTACATGGAGCACGAACAACAGCGCTGTTGCAACTGTCAGCAAAGGTGTTGTAACTGCGAAAGGGACTGGAACAACTTTTTTGAATGTGAAATACAGCGGTCAAACCCTTTCGATTAAAGTAACGGTAACCGCACCGGACGTCCTTAACGCAAATGTGACGAAAATTACGTTGAAAAAAGGGAAAGAACAAACCGCCACATTGAAATACAATGGGAAAAACATTGATTCAAAAAAGGCTACATGGACTACTTCGAATAGCTCCGTTGCCAATGTTTCCAAAGGGGTAATCACAGCCAAAGCAAATGGTACTGCGGTGATTCGAGCTACTTATGCGGGATTGACTGTTGCCATTGACGTTACAGTTGATGGCACTGCTTCTGGAAAACTAGAAGCGACTGAGAGTGAATTGTACCTAGACAAAGGTGAAAAGAAAACGATCAAGCTGCGCTATGATGACGAGAGCCTTTCGGGTTCGAAAGCAACTTGGTCAACTTCCAAGTCTTCCGTAGCTACGGTAGATGATGGTGAAGTAACGGCCAAAGGAAAAGGAACGGCGATCATCACTGCAAAATACAAAGGCTACGAAGTTGAAATTGAAGTAAACGTCGACGGTAGCAGCTCCGGCAAGCTGGAAGCGAAAGACGACGAGATTTCCTTGAAAAAGGGAGAAAAAGAAACGATCAAATTGACGTATGACGGTAAGAATTTATCAGCATCCAGCGCAACCTGGTCGACATCCAAATCTTCTGTTGCTACAGTAAGCAAGGGTGTGATTACCGCCAAAGGAAAAGGAACAGCCGTTATCACAGCAAAGTATAAAGGGTATGAAGTGGAAATCGAAGTAACAGTCAAAGACTCCAATCAGCTGGAAGTTGACAGTACTTCGATCAGCATCAAAAAAGGCAAAAAAGAGACCATCGACCTCTACTACGATGATAAGTTCTTGACAGCGAGCAAAGCGACCTGGAGTACCTCCAATTCTTCGGTTGCTACAGTAAGCAAAGGTGTAGTTACCGGTAAGAAAAAAGGGACTGCAACTATTACAGCAAAATATAAAGATGAATCCGTAAAAATTAAAGTAACGGTGAAATAAATAAAGCCAAACATGAATGCCCACTGACTCCATTTTCCCAAAGTCAGTGGGCATTTTTTATCGTATACGAAAATGTTTATGTTTGGAAATTCAATAAATTGATGGTAATATGTAAAATATGGAAAAAATAGTATATTTCATAGGGAGGATAATATGAATTCATACGTTAAGATTTTCATGGCTCTGGTCCTAGCTTTCGGGCTATCGATTGCGGGTGCAGGTGCTGCAAATGCTTCAGGGGCAACAAACGAGTCGGAACCGACAGGAAGCCCTGCACAGATCAAACCAGAGTATCAAGGATTGCCAAGCACCATGGAAGCAGGAAAGAAATACAAGCTGACAGTAAATACCGAATATGTAGGGGAACTCGAGCTCGAGGGTAGGTTCTCCTTTCTTAACTCAAACGGTGAAAAAGTAGAAAATGTGAAGACGACCTTAAGCCGTACAAAGAAATACTACACGACGACCGGATACTTTACACCAAAAGCAGAAGGTACATACTTGATTCTCTTTGGTTTGAAGCAAAAGAACGCCAAAGGCGAGATCGTGGAAGCATACCTGGCAGAAGGTTTGAAAGTCATCGACAAAAACAAAATAAACTTGACGGTGTCCCCTAACCAGATTACAGCAAAGCTGGGCGAAGAGATCCCTGTCCTGGTGACGTACAACAGCAACGTGACTACCAAACTGGAGTTTAACCAAAAAGTGACGGAACTCGGTTCCAGCAGAAAAAGTGGGATTTACCGCAAAGTATTCCTGTGGAAGCCAGAGAAGAAAGGCGAATACACGCTGAAAGTAAAAGCGAGTCAAACCAGATACGACCGCGTAGAAACAAAAGAGATCAAGATTGTGGTAGAATAATGGCCAGACCCTCTCCTTGTGTCACGATAGGGAGAGGGTCTTTTCATACCCACTCCACGTTGTACATGAGAAAGAAGGTAGTCCTATGGCATTTTATTCGGCTGCGCTGTTCACATTGGTGGCGGATCAGCTGTCCAAATACATCGTACGAGTCACTATGTCTGTTGGAGAAACGATCTATATGGGTCCCATTCAGCTCACCCATTATGAAAATGCAGGAATGGCTTTTAGCCTGTTTCAAGGGTATGCGCGCCTGTTTGCTGTCGCGGCGATCTTGTTTGTCATTGGGGTACTCTACTACCGCAAGCATGAAGCGCCGAAAGGAATCATGATCAATGCCGGATTAGGTTTTCTGGTGGGGGGCGCTGCCGGAAACGGAATCGATCGAATCCTCTTCGGGAAAGTAACCGATTTTTTAGTGTCACGTTCTGGAGATGGGATCCTCAACTTAGCCGATCATGCCATTAACGTGGGTATTCTATTGCTCCTGATTCAAGGCATTTGTACATTTGTGGTTGACAAATGGATGAAGTATGCAAGAAGGAAGAATGCACGGTGATGACCACAGGGGTACGAAAAAACAATGCTGGGCAGCTTAGCACGTCTAAAAACGTCTGTCCCCCATACATTATTGGAAAGGGAGAAAAGCGGGGAGGACGAGTCTATGACGATGAGAAGGGCATTTGGCATGCTGTCAATCGCTGCTGGCGCGATCTGCCTGATTCAAACAAGTGGAAAAATGCCGATCAGTTTCAATATCATCCTGATTGTACTTACGGTAGCCTTGGTAATACTCGGGATGCATTTGTTAGAACGTTGACCAGCGGAGAGCTGGTTTTTCTTTTGACTTGAGTAGGGTATATAGTAAACCCTGACAAATTGACAGGAAAATGAAAGGAGTGTACATTATGTTTAAATGTTTAAACGCTTAAGTTCTTGAAGTTATTTATCAAGCGCTATTCGATGGAGGGGCAACATGTGTTCGAAATCGTTACAAACGTTCCAAAAGTGTATTCCCGTATTTGAAATCTTAAAGGACCCACATAGACAAAAAATGATTGTAAAGCTTTGTGAAAAAGGTGAAATGACAGTAAATGAAATTGCGGAACAGTCAAGTCTCTCTAGACCCGCCGTTTCGCATCATCTTAAATTATTACGTCAGCAAGGCTTGATTCAAGTTCAGCAAAAAGGTACTCAGCGATTTTATTCTCCTTCTTTACAAGATGCCATTCATCTACTAAAAGAGCTGACGAATCATTTAGAAGAAGAGGTAGTAAACAGTCCTTCAAATATGAAGTAAGAGGATGATTAATCCTATGATGCGTAAAGAAATCACACCAGAAAATGTTACACATATTTTAAAAGAGCATGGTCGTTTCTTTCATACCAACCAAACAAGAGACTTGCATTTTCGTTTGCAGCAATTACAAATATTAAAAGAAACAATCAGTAAATACGAATCGAAAATCACGCAAGCCCTTCAAGCGGATCTAGGAAAGCATCCTTTTGAATCCTACACTTCAGAAATTGGATTCGTGCTACATAGTATTACGCATACAATGAAGCGCTTAAAAAAATGGACAAAGCCCAAAAAAGTAAAGACTCCACTAACCTTGTTTCCGTCCAAAAGCATGATTAGGTACGAACCATATGGCACAGTTTTGATTATCGGTCCATTCAATTATCCGTTTCAGCTTCTGATCGAACCGCTTATTGGGGCCATCGCAGCGGGAAACTGCGTAGTTCTCAAACCTTCTGAATTGGTTCCTAATGTCTCAGCTGTCATTACAGAAATGATGGAAATTACTTTTGACAGTTCATATATTCGTTCGGTTGAAGGCGGAATTGAAACGAACACGTCCCTTATTCATGCACCTTTTGATTATATTTTCTTCACAGGTAGTGTTCCGGTGGGGAGAATTGTGATGGAGGCAGCCGCCAAGAATCTTGTGCCCGTTACACTGGAGCTAGGTGGGAAAAGCCCTGTTCTTGTAGAGAAAAGTGCAGATGTAAAAGCCGCTGCAAAACGGATCCTTTGGGGCAAAACGTTAAACTCGGGCCAAACCTGTGTTGCCCCAGATTACCTTATGGTACACGAAGACATTAAAAACGATCTCATTGATGAAATGAAGCAAACCCTTTTCGCCTTCTATGGACAAAAAATGGAAGATAACAAGGACTATGGCCGCATTGTGAGCGATCGTCATTTTACTCGATTAAACGCCATTCTTGAAAAAGAGAAGAACCAAATCATTTTCGGAGGAGCATCGAATCCGAACACTCGTTTTATGGAACCGACGCTGATCGAAGCGACGTGGACATCTCCTTCCATGGAAGACGAGATCTTTGGCCCACTTCTCCCCCTATTAACGTACAGTGACTTAGATGAGGCGATCAAATCTATCAACAAACTATCGAAACCGCTAGCCCTTTATCTGTTTACCTCGGACAAACAAGTGGAAGAAAAAGTGTTAACAGAAATTTCCTCAGGTGGGGTATGCATCAATAATACGGTAACGCATTTGGCAAACCCGGATCTGCCTTTTGGCGGGGTTGGTAACTCTGGTATGGGAGCTTATCATGGGGAGAATAGCTTTATTACTTTTTCACACAAAAAGAGCGTTCTTAAAACCAGTACGAAAATAAATGTACCGCTGCTGTTCCCGCCATACAATGAGAAAAACTTCAAATGGGTTCGCCGCTTTTTGAAATAGAATCACAATAATTATTTGCATCCCCCCACAAACATTTTCTACCCTACCAATAGGGGGGATTGCACGATGTATGCATGCAGCTATTCAGGCACGGTTTTTGGTATCGATGGGATGGTTGTGACGGTAGAGACGGATATCGCAAATGGACTGCCGCAGTTTGATCTGGTCGGTCTGGGCGGTTCAGCAGTGAAGGAAGCCAGGGACCGTGTCCGGGCAGCACTCCGCAATGCTGGCTACGATTACCCGATGCAGCGAATTACCGTCAATCTCGCACCTGCCGACCACCGAAAGGAAGGCTCAGGATTTGATCTTGCTATTGCCTTTGGGATACTGCTTGCGTCGAAACAAATCACAGCCCGTCCCGAGCGCATCCTCATTTTAGGTGAGCTCGCACTGGATGGGACCCTGCGTCCTGTCACAGGGGTTTTACCCATCCTCCTAGAAGCCAAACGCACAGGCTTCACCCACGTTATTCTCCCTGTACAAAATGCCCCAGAGGCGAGGCTCGTTGATCTTGTCGTACTCCCAGCATCCGATCTGACTGCAGCTGTTCATTATTGGAAGCATGATTTACAGCAGGATCAGACGAGCTTCAATGATCTTATGGCTACCACACAACCGCCCTCCAAAAATGACTGCGAGACCCCAGATTTCGCCAATGTATATGGCCAGCAATTCGTCAAACGCGGCCTGGAAATAGCGGCAGCAGGCTTTCACAATGTACTGCTAGTCGGTCCGCCTGGATCCGGAAAAACGCTATTGGCAACGTGCTTGCCTGGCATCATGCCGCAAATGACCATAGATGAATCCTATGAAGTGACAAAAATATATAGCATTGCCGGACAGCTAACCCGGACAAGCGGATTGATTCAGAAGCGACCATTCCGCTCGCCGCACCATACGATTACGGCTACAGCGCTCATTGGAGGGGGCGCCCAAATTCCTCGGCCAGGAGAGTGCAGCTTGGCGCATGGCGGGATTCTCTTTCTCGACGAGATGCCCGAATTTTCCAGGCATGTACTGGAAGTTTTGCGACAGCCGTTAGAAGCGGGCATCGTGACGATCGGGAGAGCAAAGCAAGTATTTACGTTCCCAGCTCGCTTCCTGTTGATTGGTTCGTGCAATCCTTGTCCATGCGGCTTCTATGGCAGTCGTGACCAGCAAGCTTGTACGTGTACGCACCAGCAAATCCAAAAATATCGGTCTAAACTGTCGGGACCTCTATTAGATCGGATCGACTTGCATCTGGAAGTACCCCGAGTACCTGTCCAATACTTGAATAAGCGAACGAGAGAAGAATCGTCCGCTGACATTTTGTATCGAGTGGAGCAAGCACGAGTGATTCAGGGAGAGCGGTACATAAAAAGGCAGGGCACTCCTTTTAACAGTGCGATGAGTGGGAGCGAGCTTCGCAAATTTGCCTCCCTAGATAAAGAAAGCCAGGAGCTGCTGCAGATAGCCTTTGAAACGCTTGGCTTGAGTGCACGAGCCTATGACCGCATTGTGAAAGTCGCCCGAACGATTGCTGATCTGGAGGGCAAAGTACAGATAGAGTCTACACATGTTGCGGAAGCCATTCGTTATCGTGCTCTTGATCGGGGTATCTCATTTTGATCAGAGAGTCTCTAGCTACCCGGAGATTTGGACAATTGTGAATGAAAAGTGGGCACAATCACTGTCATCCCAGGGGCGGCAGTATTTTAACGCAATAGAGGTCATTCCAGGACGCAATGGCTGAAAGGTCAACTGTTGATGGCCGCCTTGCCCGATAAGCCCTGAAGATGCAGGTGGGATAAACTCATTTGAAAGCAAGGTTAAGAAGCGGCCGTCCAAAGGGTTCGACAGCATCCATTGATAACCGGTAGTCGGGTTGGCATCGAGAGTCAGGACAAAGGCATGACCAGCTAATACACGAAGCGTACGGGTAGTGGAGTCTACCACAAGAACTCATCCTTTCTTTTACGATCCGTCTCTTTTATTAGGATATGATTGATCCGCAAATAGGTGAGTGGCCACTAATAGCCATAAACCAATCCACCATACCCTCTTTACAAATTCGTGACGAAAAGGAATTGTCCCGAATTTTTGTAGGTATTTTGAGTGAATTGGAAAGGATTATGAAAAATATTGACGAATAAATAGGAATAAAGACATAAAATGTCGAATAAATCACTGGTTTCTCTGCTCTATATTTCCTAGAGTCGTGATTGGGAAGCAGACATCACGAGCATCGTCAGCTAATTATTATTGTCAAAGCAATGATATGTCTTTCCTTCTTAGATCGCTTCCCGAACTTCCAAAAGAATGAGTTGACCGATTTTGCTCCTCTCAATTGGGAGAAGCTTTTTCTTTGTACTTTCGTAATAGCTTAATTTCAGTAGCGATAAAGGATGAAAGCATAAAGAAAATCAAGGCTCCGTCAGCACGTTATGACGTAGCCTCATTTTCTGATGTTCATCTTTTGCTAGAAATGGGAAAGGGAAAGGAAAACTGATGAAAAGCATTGAGAAGTTATTTAAAGAGAAGGAATACTACCACGCATTTCAACCGATTTGCAGTATTCCAGGGAAAGAGCGAATTGCGTACGAGGCCTTACTGCGAAGCAAAGAAAATGGGAATCCCGAAGTATTGTTTCAATTAGTAAAAGAAACCAATGCCTTGTTAGAGCTGGATACTCGGTCTCTTTATTATGCGATCCTCACTTTCTTTCGATCCTCTGATCGTGAGGGAGGAGAACTATTATTTGTAAATATTTTCCCTTCCACAATCGTTGAAGCTACATTTCCGGCCTTTATTCAAGAGGTCGTGCGTGATTTTGAACCTTACTTAAACCAGATCGTACTTGAAATCAACGAATCGATTATGGAAGGGAAAATATGGAATGAGCCGATCTTCTTGCAAAGAATCATGGATTTGCGAGATATCGGTTTTCTAATCGCTTTGGACGATGTAGGAGAAGGGACGACAACCTTCCGGAAGATTATTGAGATTGCACCGGACTTTATTAAAATGGATCGCTTTTTCTCCCAGAATCTGTCTGTATCCCATGATAAACAAAAAGTAGTAAGGCTGTTTGTGGAATATTGCCGTGATGCGTCCCAGTTGATTCTGGAGGGAGTAGAAGAAGAAGAGGATCTGGCCTGCGCTGCCTCTATAGGGGTAACGATCGGTCAAGGGTATTTATTCGGAAAGCCTGGTGCACTGCTGGGCAAGTAAGCAATACCCGGATGGAATGGAGGAATACATATGATTGGCGAAAGCAATGCGATTACGCGGAAAGCTACCTTGACGCTGAATATATCTGAATTTGAAGTACCCCCGATGCAGGATATGCTCATTGTGGGAAGAAAAGCGCCTATCGGACCGGAAGCTGTAAGGAGAATGGCGGAAGCATTGTCTCCAGAACAGTTCACCCTCATAAAAATGGAGCATCCCAAAATAGAAGCAGTGCTGCTGCGCAGCTCTCTGCTGCAAATGATCGATGAGAAGCTGCTGATGTCGATCATTTTGGAAGAGGCTGAACGCATGATAAGCGAATCGATGGTGCTGCGTTCCGAATTGAAAATAGCGATGTCGGTGAAACGAGAGGTGGATCTGCTATGAATATCTCCGAAATCATGACAACGACAGTCAGCACCATTACCTCTGACAAAAGCGTTTCTTTTGCGGCAGAGAAAATGAATGCGTACAGTACTGATGCTCTTGTTGTTGTGGACCACGGAGAGTTGATGGGAATCGTGACTTCTCGGCAATTGCGTTCTACTCATCCCAATCGCATTGTAGCGGATGCTATGAACGTACTGCCGATCCGCATTTCACCGGAAGATGATGTTTGGGAGACACACGCTCTCTTGCAGGAACACGACGATGAGCTGCTCCTGGTCATGAACGAAGAAGAATTGATTGGGGTCGTAACGAGAGAGGATGTCCAATTAAAGGTAGCTGAATTTATCGATCCGCTGACCGGCTTGTACCGGGCACCGTATATTCAATATATGGGGGAAAAGCTTCTTCGCGAAGGGAAGCCCTTTCATATGCTTTTCATTGACGTGAACGATTTTGGAAAGATCAACAAACGGTATGGCCACCCCTTTGGAGATGATGTCATTCGCATGTTCTCTGCAGCTCTGTCTGAATGGCAGTCCAATGATGACACTTACTTGTGCCGCTATGCCGGAGATGAATTCGTCCTGATCACGACCGCCTCTGACGAGTGGGTAAAAGAATGCATGGAGACCATAGACAAACCTACTCCTATCCATGATGTCATGGTTTCGGCAGCGGTAGGACATCTCAATGGATTTCGAGAGCCCGATTTTTTCGACAAGCCCCTTCGTGAGCACATTGCGCGTGCCAGCTTGCTCTCGACGAAAGCGAAAAGGAAGAGGGAGTCCATGCATCTGTAAGAGAAATCTGAGAATAGCTGCTGCGCTTCGGGCATACACTGTTTGATGACGATAAAGGAGCATTCGATAGAAAAAATGTAACTTCGCTGGGGTTTCTTCGTATAACGAAGAGAAGCAAATGACTGAGTAAACAGGAGGCATTTTACATGATCGTTTCTACAACGAGTACATTACAAGGAAAAGAAATCGAAGCCTATCTGGACATCGTTTCCGGTGAAGTGATTATGGGTGCAAACGTGGTACGTGACTTTTTGGCAGGGATCACGGACATTATCGGGGGAAGAAGCGGGTCGTATGAAAGTAAGCTGGCAGAAGGACGTGAGCTTGCTATTCGTGAGATGAAGGACAAAGCAAAATCGCTCGGTGCGAATGCAGTGATAGGGGTAGACCTCGATTTTGAGACTCTGCGCGAAGGCATGATGATGGTCATTGCTACTGGAACTGCTGTTCGTGTAAAGTAAGCCGGGAAAACCGGCTTTTCTTTTTTTCGTAGACGAAAAAGGACGAAATGAATTGTGTAAAAAGAAAAGTAGTTAGTAGAAAGAGGAGAGGGAAACATGTCGGTAGAACAAACCTTAAGGAACCTGGAAGAGAAGATAAATGCCAATCCCCATGCTGTGAATGGTTTTCACGCAGTGTACCATTTCTTGATAAGCGGAGCGGAAAGCGGCAATTATCAAGTGACATTCGCAGGCAATCAGGCTTCTTATGTCAAAGGAACGCCAGACGAAGCAAAATGTACACTGGAGCTCTCTGACGAAAATTTCATTAAACTGGTGGAAGGAACTCTGAATCCAACGGCTGCATTTATGATGGGCAAAGTAAAAATAAAAGGCGAACTCGGTTACTCTTTAAAGCTGCAAACGATTCTGAATGCATACCAATCGTAGAAAAAACTAGGCAATGAGCAAAGGATTCCTGTAAAATATGACCACCGAACTACGGTTTGCTAAATCAAAAGAACGAGGGAAAATATGCGCCATAATTGTTCATTTGTAGCGGTCGTAACTCACTTAGATGAAGAATTCGTTCAATTTGACTTCTACCAGGAAACGAAGCGAGAACAAGTGGAGCGAGGCTTGCTCAAGCAGGAAGCTAAACTGCCTCGACATTATTTTGACTATCTGCTTCATTCAGGCGTGCTGGAGGTAGAGAGTGATCCGCCCTACTGTTCAACTGACGTAAAGCCTGCTGCAATTGGAATGAACATACGTTCACTAGGAACAACCGTATTATTTGACATGTGTTTCGCTCCGCAAACGTATAAATTGTGGCAGAATACCGACGCGGTTCTGGAAGAACTGTCATTGCCAGCTGATATTTTTGAAGAGTATGTATATCGATTGGGAGCGATCAGCAGATTCCGTTATTTGGGCAGAGTAGATGATCCCGCCGTGGCTACCCAGTTAGGTGAAAATGACATGATTGAATTCAAACGCGACTTTCTGTTGTCAAAAAATGGGATCATAAAGACGATTGTGGCGTTTGCAAATTCAAATAATGGAAACCTGTTTCTCGGTATCACCGATGAAGGGATTATAACAGGGATCAATCATGAGATCGAACAATATGGAGACCCGGATAAGTACCTGCTGGCGATAACGCAATACATCCAGGATAAGACATCACCGTTGCTGTCTCCTTTTCCCAAAATTTCGTTGAAGAAGGTTCAAGACCAGTATGTTGTAGCCATTTTCGTGGAGGTCGCCTCGGAATTAATCTGCGGCTTGGACAAAAACGGCGAGAAATACGTTGTGATCCGCACAAATAACCGTTCCGTTATGGTGAAAGATCCTCATCAGATCGGAGAAATCTACGTAAAAAGAAAGCTTGGCAGTGAAATCAGCCGTCGATTAGGACTTCTGTAGCACGATCTGACAGATGTATACATGAAGGAGGATTGCTGCATGAAATCGTCTATACGTGCCTATTTGCTATCATTCGTGGTGGCATGCACAGTAATGACTGGTTGTGCGCAGGATACCCGCGTAATGGATGCCGACATGAGGGATCGAATTGAAACAGAGCTGGGGACGGTAGAACGAGTAACGGTGATGTCCACCGATGGTCAAGAAGTCATGTTAGACTTGCCTGCTTTTCTGAACGAGCTACAAACACAAGGAAAAGATTTGCAGTTGTCCAATGATCCACTGAAGCAAGAAGAAGTTCTCTTTACCCTAGTTCTGTACCGCAAGCAGCTTGCGCCGTTGGTTGTCACGGTAGGGGAGCGGGCAAGTCAGTTTGGAGAGAGCACGTATCGGGGACCAGGGGCGGTTACTTTTTATGAGTGGGTGCATCGCTTAACTGGAATGGGGCTTTTGAAGCAAGGGAAAAACAACATGGTGCTGAGCGCAGAGGATCTGTCCCAGTCCTTGGCATTGGCAGAGAAAGACACATTGTACATACAAAAGGTACTGAGCGAAGCGGTGCCAGAAAATGAAAAAAACTTGCAGAAGTATCCACTTTATCCAAACTACCGACTGCGCATTGATTCAGATGAACGACCGCTGGATGTTACCGTACTGACACCGACACTCATTTCCATCCCGTTTGGCAGAGACACTCATTTCTACCATGTAGATGGAAAGCTGTTTTCACAGCTGACCGAATATTTAGTCCCAAAAGAAATGGCCAATCAGTCGTTTGATAAGCTGTTTAAAGCAACCGCAGTAAGATTTGAAAAAACGGGTCAAATGGCTGTGGATAATCTGGATCTGGACGTTACGCAGAGCACGGTCGAGCAAGGTTTGGCACAGCAAGCGGTCCGCATGCTCAAGACAGCGGCACCGATAGAAAAGCAGCCGGATCATGTCGGGGCAGAAGAGTATCGTGTCCATTTTAAGGTCAATGGAGAAGAGCATTCGGTGATCTTTTATTCTCTGCATTTTCGAATCGATGACGAGTGGTATTTGCATAATCAATTACAAAAAGCGATTTGGGATTTATTGAAACCTTCGAGAAAATAAGGAACACGACATGAATCCAAACAATTATGGTCACGATAAAGAGAACAATTTGACTACCACTTTTGCAATTTTTGTCGTAGAATAGTTACTGTTGCACTGATAGTGGCGGTTAGGACTGGAACAGAACTTTGTTTATGTATCAGTTATTTAACCAGCCGATCTTTATCTGCCATAGGAGGATGGAGAATGAACATTCATGAGTATCAAGGTAAAGAGATACTTAAGCAGTACGGTGTGAAAGTTCCGGAAGGTCGCGTTGCTTTCACAGTTGAAGAGGCAGTAGAAGCTGCAAAAGAGCTCGGCACACAAGTAGTTGTAGTAAAAGCGCAAATTCACGCAGGTGGCCGCGGTAAAGCGGGCGGCGTGAAAGTAGCAAAAAATCTGGATGAAGCTCGTACATATGCTCAGGAAATTCTTGGCAAAGTACTGGTTACTCACCAAACAGGTCCAGAAGGAAAAGAAGTAAAACGCCTTCTGATCGAACAAGGCTGCGACATCAAGAAAGAATACTACGTGGGTGTAGTTGTAGACCGTGCTACAGGCAGCGTAGTTATGATGGCATCTGAAGAGGGCGGTACGGAGATCGAAGAAGTAGCTGCTCACTCTCCGGAAAAAATCTTCAAAGAAATTATCGATCCAGTTACTGGCTTGAACGCTTTCCAAGCTCGCCGACTGGCTTATGCAATCAATATCCCGAAAGAGCTGATCAACAAAGCGGCGAAGTTCATGATGAGCTTGTACCAAGCATTTGTTGACAAAGACGCTTCTATCGCTGAAATTAACCCACTGGTTGTTACTGGCGACGGTGAAGTAATGGCACTGGATGCGAAACTGAACTTCGACAGCAACGCTCTCTATCGTCACCCTGACATCGTGGCTCTGCGCGATCTGGATGAAGAAGACGAGAAAGAAATCGAAGCTTCCAAATTTGACCTGTCCTACATCGCTCTCGATGGTAACATCGGTTGCATGGTAAACGGTGCTGGTCTGGCGATGGCTACTATGGACATCGTGAAATTCTACGGTGGAGATCCTGCTAACTTCCTCGACGTTGGGGGCGGAGCTACTGAAGAGAAAGTAACCGAAGCGTTCAAAATCATTCTGCGCGACGAAAAAGTTAAAGGGATCTTCGTTAACATTTTCGGCGGTATCATGAAGTGCGACGTTATTGCAAATGGCGTTGTGAACGCAGCGAAACAAATCAAATTGGACAAACCATTGGTTGTTCGCCTTGAAGGTACGAACGTAGACCTTGGTAAGAAAATCCTCAACGAGTCCGGTTTGAACATCGTTGCTGCTGAATCCATGGCAGATGGCGCTGAGAAAATCGTAGCTTTGGTGAAGTAATCTTTTTAGGCAGTTAGATACGTCAAAAAAAGGTGGGAATAATACGCGATGAGTATTCTCGTTAATAAAAATACAAAAGTCATTACACAAGGGATTACGGGTGCAACTGGTCTGTTCCACACTCGCGGAGCCGTTGAGTACGGTACACAAATGGTGGGCGGTGTAACACCTGGTAAAGGTGGCACAGAAGTTGACGGTATTCCAATTTTCAACACAGTAGCAGAAGCAGTAGCTGAAACTGGTGCAAATGCATCCGTTATCTACGTTGCTCCTCCATTTGCGGCCGACGCGATCATGGAAGCGGTAGACGCTGAGCTGGACCTGGTTATCTGCATCACAGAAGGTATCCCAGTTCTGGACATGGTAAAAGTAAAACGCTACATGGAAGGTAAGAAAACCCTCCTCGTAGGTCCAAACTGCCCTGGCGTTATCACACCAGGCGAGTGCAAAATCGGTATCATGCCTGGTTACATCCATACTCCAGGTAAAGTGGGTATCGTTTCCCGCTCCGGTACCTTGACGTATGAAGCAGTACACCAAACTTCTACTCGCGGCATTGGTCAATCCACTGCTGTTGGTATCGGTGGAGACCCTGTAAAAGGGATGGAGTTCATCGATGTACTGAAAATGTTCAACGAAGATCCAGACACAGAAGCCGTTATCATGATTGGTGAAATCGGTGGTACTGCAGAAGAAGAAGCAGCTGAGTGGATCGCTGCGAACATGAAAAAACCAGTAGTAGGCTTCATCGGCGGACAAACTGCACCTCCAGGAAAACGCATGGGCCACGCTGGTGCGATCATTTCCGGTGGTAAAGGTACAGCAGCTGAAAAAATCGCGAAACTCGAAGAATGTGGCGTTCGCGTAGCAAAAACTCCAGCTGTGATCGGTGAAACACTTGTTGAGCTGCTGACTGAAAAAGGCATGCTCGATAAAGTATTGAACAAATAAGCTTGTTGAGACAAAAAGGCGGACAAGTTACGACTTGTCTGTCTTTTTCTTTTTTGAACCGCCTTCTGTCTTTGGATACAATAGCTCTCGAAGCGACTGATCCGTACGTGGGGAGCGTGTTGATGATGGGAGAGATTCAAGAAAGAGATTGGCTGTACGCGTTGTTGCTGGTCACAGGTCTTGGCAGAAGGCGAATACGTGCCCTTTACGATGTTTATGGATCGGTGTCGGAAGCGGTGAAAAACTGGGAGGCGGCCGATGCATTTCTGAAGCTGCCGGCAAAGGTATCACAGGAAGTGCGCGAACATATAAAGGAAGAAAAAGTTTTATTCTTGCTGCAGGCTAGAGAGAAGGGAAATGTCCAATATCTTTGTTTTTTGGATCAAGATTTTCCGGAGCAATTACGGCACATCCCTGATTCCCCTCTTGCTCTTTTCTGCAAAGGAGACACCTCTTTGCTGCATCAGCCGTCGATTGGTGTTGTCGGATCGCGTAGACCGACTCCCTATGGAAAAGCATGCTGTTCGACTCTGGTAAAGGAGCTGTCAGAGCAAGGCTTAGTGATTGTGTCAGGGCTTGCGTATGGCATTGATGGAGAAGCGCATTTGACAACGCTTCAGTCTGCTGGGAAAACGGTAGGTGTTCTTGGGTGTGGAATCGATCAGATTTATCCGTCCAGACACCGCGAATTATACAGGAAGATTGAGTCTTTCGGCCTGTTGATTTCTGAATATCCACCGGGAACGCCACCTTTACCAGGTCTTTTTCCAGAGAGGAATCGTATCATCAGCGGACTGTGTCTGGGGATATTAGTGGTAGAGGGTGCCGAAAAAAGTGGCTCGCTGGTAACGGCTGACTGTGCGCTCGAGCAGGGAAGGGATGTTTTTGCGGTTCCTGGATCAATTTTTTCATTAGTAAGCGCCGGACCGCATAACTTGATCAAACAAGGAGCAAAGCTAGTAACATCAAGTGCAGATGTGCTGGAGGAATGGAGTCATATTTTTTCGCCATTACAGTCAACAAACAGGCAGCAGGAGGGAGCAGTCCCGCTTCTCGACGAGCATGAAAAGGCGGTCCTGCGCATCTTGTCGTATGAAGGGACTCATGTGGACGAATTGATTTCTCAGCTCACGCCCGAAGCAAAACAAAAAGTTCATCGAAGTCTTCTGCAATTGGAAACAAAAGGAAAGATTGTCAGCCTTCCAGGAGGGTTTTTCGCGAGGCGATAAAGTGATTTCTTGTTTCCTCCTTCTCCCCTATGCCTTGCAAGTGTTTGACAAATCGGATAAGCATATTTAATAATAGGGAAGATTCCTTACTAAAAGGGGAGGAAAAAAATGGCTGACACGCTCGTAATCGTAGAATCCCCTGCGAAAGCGAAAACCATTGGAAAATATCTGGGTAGCAAATATATCGTAAAAGCTTCTATGGGCCATGTACGCGACCTCCCAAAGAGTCAAACGGGTGTCGACGTTTCAAATGGCTTTGAACCCAAATACATAACCATTCGCGGTAAAGGCGACGTATTGAAGGCTCTGAAGGATGCTGCCAAAAAAGTAAAGAAAGTTTATCTGGCGGCTGACCCGGATCGCGAAGGGGAAGCAATTGCGTGGCATCTGGCACAATACTTGGGACTGGATTTGACCCAGCCGCTCCGTGTTGTATTTAATGAAATTACGAAGGATGCCATCAAGGAAGCTTTCAAACACCCTCGTCACATCAATATGGATTTGGTGAACGCCCAGCAGGCACGCCGCATTTTGGACAGATTGGTCGGTTATAATATCAGTCCGATTTTGTGGAAAAAAGTACGCAAAGGCCTGAGTGCAGGTCGTGTACAATCCGTAACCGTAAAACTAGTCATGGACCGGGAACGGGAGATTCAACAGTTTATACCGGAAGAGTATTGGACCATTGCAAGTAAGCTAATTAGCAATGGCAAAGAGTTTGAAGCCAAATTTTATGGCTATGGTGATGAAAAGGTTGAGCTGCACACAGAAGCTGATGTACAGGAAGTTTACAAGCGGATGGCTGATCAGCCGTATGTCGTTCAAAAGGTAACGAAACGGGAGCGCAAACGCAATCCAGCACCTCCGTTCATCACAAGTTCCCTGCAGCAGGAAGCAGCACGAAAGCTCAATTTCCGCACAGCAAAGACCATGCGGATTGCGCAAGAGCTATATGAAGGAATTGACGTGGGCAACAAAGAAGGCGCTGTCGGTTTGATTACTTACATGCGTACGGACTCCACACGGATCTCTGTAACAGCTCAAGAGGAAGCAAAAGAATACATACTGGAAAAGTTCGGTGCCGAGTACGTTTTGGCAGAACAGCGCACACAAGCCAAGAACGAGAACGCTCAGGATGCCCATGAAGCGATCCGTCCAACAGCCGTTATGCGGACGCCTGACGAGATCAAAGAGTTTTTATCGCGTGATCAGCTTCGCCTCTACAGGCTGATCTGGGAGCGTTTCCTCGCGAGTCAGATGTCTTCTGCTGTTTTGGATACGATGAGTGTGGATATTGCTGCAGGCGATGTGACTTTCCGTGCGACTGGCTCCAAAGTGAAGTTTCCTGGCTTTATGAAGGTATATATTGAAGGAAACGATGACGGTACAGAAGAAGAAAGCTTCCTGCCTCCGATTGAAGAAGGACAAACGCTCGTGCAAAAAGAGATCGAACCTAGCCAGCACTTTACGCAGCCGCCTCCGCGTTACTCGGAAGCACGTCTGGTAAAGACGCTCGAGGAGAGAGGGATCGGTCGTCCATCTACATACGCCCCGACACTGGAAACGGTTCAAAAGCGCGGCTATGTCGCCCTCGAGGAAAAACGCTTCATTCCTACCGAATTGGGAGAAATCGTCATCACGCTGATGGAAGAGTTCTTCCCGGAGATTCTCGATGTGGAGTTTACCGCTCATATGGAGAACGGTTTGGATAGTATCGAAGAAGGCATCGCCAATTGGGTGGAGGTACTGGATGCGTTCTACGGAGACTTCGCCAAACGTGTATCCTTTGCCGAAGAGGAAATGAAGGAAGTCGAATTAAAAGATGAAGAATCCGATGAAACATGTGAGCTTTGCGGTCGCGTCATGGTTTACAAGCTAGGACGCTTCGGTAAGTTTCTGGCTTGCTCGGGCTTCCCGGATTGCCGCAATACGAAGCCGATCGTAAAAGAAATCGGAGTAAAATGCCCGCAATGTGAAACCGGAGAGATCATCGAACGTAAATCTAAGAAGAGCCGCATTTTTTACGGCTGCAATCAATACCCGGAATGCGATTTTGTCTCATGGGACAAACCGATCTCGCGTCCTTGCCCGAAATGTGCAAGCATGCTGGTTGAAAAGAAACGCAAAAAGCAGGGTGTGAGCGTCGCTTGCACCAAATGCGATTATCAAGAAGAAGCTGATTCCTAAAGAGATATGTAAGCTTGGAGGATTATCATCATGACACAACCGACTATCACCGTCGTGGGTGCAGGCCTAGCAGGAAGTGAGGCTGCTTGGCAGATCGCCCAGGCTGGTGTGCCAGTGAAACTATATGAAATGAGACCGAAGACGCAAACGCCAGCTCACCATACTGACAAGTTTGCTGAGCTGGTTTGCAGCAACTCTCTACGGGCGAACTCGCTCACGAATGCAGTAGGTGTATTAAAGGAAGAAATGCGTCGTCTCGGCTCTGTCATCATTAGTGCGGCCGATCGCTGCGCGGTGCCAGCTGGTGGAGCGCTTGCCGTGGACCGACATGAGTTTGCTGAGTACGTAACGGACGCTGTTCGCAACCACCCACTCGTAGAGGTTATTTCGGAAGAGATCACTGAAATTCCAGAAGGGGTGGTCGTGATTGCGACTGGCCCATTGACTTCACCAGCTCTGTCCGAGCAGCTCAGAGGGCTGACAGGAGAAGATTATCTCTACTTTTACGATGCGGCAGCGCCTATTTTAGAAAAAGACTCCATCGATATGGAGAAGGTCTTTGTCGCTTCCCGTTACGACAAAGGCGAGGCTGCCTACCTGAATTGTCCGATGTCCGAGGAAGAGTTTAATCGATTCTACGACGAATTGATTGCAGCCGAGGCCGTACCGCTGAAAGAATTCGAGAAAGAAGTCTTCTTTGAAGGCTGCATGCCGATTGAAGTAATGGCAAAGCGCGGACGTCAAACGATGTTGTTTGGCCCGTTAAAGCCTGTAGGACTGACTGATCCGCGAACAGGCAAAAAGCCCTATGCGGTTGTGCAGCTTCGCCAGGACAATGGGGCTGCAACCTTGTATAACATCGTAGGCTTTCAGACACATTTGAAATGGCCGGAACAAAAACGAGTATTTTCCATGATTCCTGGTCTCGAAAACTGCGAGATTGTACGCTACGGTGTTATGCATCGAAATACTTTTATTAACTCGCCTAAACTGCTGAAACCAACGTATCAATATAAAGAGCGCGATACCTTGTTCTTTGCTGGCCAAATGACGGGAGTGGAAGGATATGTCGAATCGGCAGCTTCCGGACTGCTCGCGGGGCTTAATGCAGCTCGTCTGGTAAAAGGCGAAGAACTGATTGTCCTTCCACCTGAGACAGTAATGGGAAGTATGGCACGGTACATCACAACCGCAGATTCGAAGCATTTTCAGCCAATGAATGCGAATTTCGGACTGGTTCCGGAGTTACCTGAAAGGATTCGAAATAAGCGAGAAAAGAACGAAAAGCTTGCTGAGCGGGCGCTAGATACAATTCAGAATTTTACACAAGAACGACACAATTAAAGTTGTAATCCGAATTTCGACTGTGGTACTATATAGATGCTTTGAGGAGGGTGCATCCCACATGGACATTTCGCAACAAAACTCTGCGGACATTGCGATGTTTACCCGATATTTGCAAGTTGAAAAGAACGCCTCTCCTCACACGGTGAAGCAGTATGTGGCAGATATCTGCGAATTTGTCGCTTTTATGGAACAGCACCAAATCACCGTATTTGCTGCTGTTTCTTATTTGCACGGACGCTCCTTTCTCGCGCATCTAGCGAAAAGAGGTCTCTCCAGGCGAAGCATGGCTCGTAAGCTGTCAAGCTTGCGAAGCTTGTATCGTTTTTTGCTGCGTGAAGGTCAACTAGAACAGAATCCATTCCAACTCGTTTCGACTCCGAAAATGGAGAAAAAACTTCCTACTTTTATGTATCCACAAGAAGTTCAAACTTTCTTTGATCTACCTGACATGACGACTCCTCTAGGAATGAGAGATCGACTGATTTTTGAACTGCTGTACGCAAGCGGCATTCGAGTAACGGAGCTGGTTACGCTGTCTCTTGAGGCGATTAATCCGAGCATCGGTGTCGCGCTCGTTTTTGGAAAAGGGGCAAAAGAGCGTTATGTGCCAGTAGGGAGTTATGCGTGCGACGTTCTTCGGCAATACCTAGATGAGGGCAGGCCGAAATTGCTAGCTGGTCAAAATGAGCATGGATATCTTCTAGTCAACTACCGTGGTGAGCCGTTATCGGATCGTAGCGTTCGCCGCGTGATAGACAAATACGTTGAGACGTACGCTCTCCATCTACGTGTGTCCCCACATACGTTTCGTCATACATTTGCTACCCATATGCTGAATGGCGGTGCGGATCTTCGTACCGTTCAGGAATTGCTGGGGCATGTGAACGTTTCGACGACGCAAGTGTACACGCATGTAACCAAGGAGAGACTTCGCCATGTATATGACACCGCACATCCGCGTGCCAATACGCGGGATACCGGTTCCGCCAATCGTACCTAAAACGGGAGGAATCTGACATGGGACAGTTTCATGCCACTACGATTTTTGCCATACAACATAATGGATCCGTAGCGATGGCCGGAGATGGTCAAGTCACCTTTGGCAATAGCATGGTCATGAAGAACGGTGCAAAAAAAGTGAGACGGCTCTACCACGGAGAAGTCTTGGCTGGCTTCGCTGGGTCCGTCGCAGACGCCATTACATTATTCGAGAAATTTGAAGGCAAGCTGGAGGAGTATCACGGCAATCTTCAGAGAGCTGCCGTCGAAATGGCAAAAGAATGGCGAATGGACAAAGTCCTACAACGCCTTGAAGCAATGATGATTGTTCTTAACAAAGACAGCTTGCTGCTGATCTCTGGTAACGGTGAGATTATTGAACCGGATGATGGCATCTTGGCAATCGGCTCTGGAGGCAGCTTTGCACTGGCTGCTGGACGGGCACTGAAAAAGTATGCCCCTCATCTGAGTGCTCGAGAAATAGCAGAAGCATCTCTTCTTACGGCTGCGGAAATATGCGTATTCACAAATACCAACCTAGTTGTCGATGAAATGAATTGAACATAAGGGAGGACGATTACGTGTTGAATCTTGAGCAATTAACCCCGCGTAAGATTGTAGAGCACTTGGACAAATACATCGTCGGGCAAGCACAAGCCAAGAAAGCCATAGCCGTGGCCTTGCGCAACCGTTATCGCCGCAGTCGCTTGCCGGAACAAATCATTGAGGAAGTCGTGCCGAAAAATATTTTGATGATCGGACCGACTGGTGTGGGTAAGACGGAAATCGCTCGTCGTATTGCCAAATTGACGGGGGCTCCCTTTATTAAGGTAGAAGCAACAAAATTTACAGAAGTGGGCTACGTAGGCAGAGACGTTGAGTCCATGGTTCGGGATTTAGTTGAAGCATCCATTCGCACCGTAAAACAGGAAAAGATGGAATCCGTAAAAGAAAAAGCGGAAAACCTGGCGAATGAAGCGATCGTAAACGTGCTTGTTCCAAGTCGCAAGCCTCAAAATTCGTTTAAAAATCCCCTGGAAATGTTCTTTGGCGGACAACAGCAACAACAAACATCCAATCATGACGCAGAAGACGCATCGATCGAGCAGCAGCGCAGACAAGTGGCTTGGCAATTGGCCAATGGACAGCTGGAAGAGCAGATGATCGAGATCGATGTGGAAGATCAGTCGCCTAACATGTTTGATATGTTCCAGGTTCCGGGTACAGAACAAATGGGGATGCAAATGCAGGATATGTTAGGTAGCCTGATGCCGAAACGAACGAAGAAACGAAAATTGCGAATAAAAGAAGCGCGAAAGGTATTAATTCAGCAAGAAGCGCAAAAACTGGTGGATATGGATGAAGTCACGCAGGAGTCCATTCGTCGAGCTGAGAATCATGGGATCATCTTCATTGACGAAATTGACAAGATCGCGGGAAAGGATGGACGTGGTCCAGACGTATCTCGTGAAGGCGTTCAGCGCGATATACTGCCAATCGTAGAAGGTTCGACCGTTATGACCAAGTACGGTCCGGTCAAGACTGACTACGTGCTGTTTATTGCAGCGGGTGCCTTTCACATGGCGAAACCATCTGATCTGATTCCGGAACTACAAGGACGCTTCCCCATCCGGGTTGAGCTGACCAGTCTGCGTGTAGAAGATTTTGTGCGAATTTTGACGGAGCCGAAAAATGCGCTGTTGAAACAGTACGTCGCACTCTTGGAAACGGAAGGTGTACGAGTAGAATTTACACCGGAAGCGATTCAAGAGCTGGCACGTCTTGCAGCAGAAGTCAACCAAAGCACAGATAACATCGGTGCGAGACGTCTACACACGATTTTGGAGAAGCTCTTAGAGGATCTATCCTTTGAAGCGCCTGACATCCACCTGGAAGTTGTTCAAATCACGCCTGAGTACGTCCAGCAAAAGCTGGGTACCATCGCGGGTAACAAGGATCTTAGCCGATATATCCTGTAAGATTGGAATAGCATCACCATACATTGGGAGGAAATAGAGATGGATCTACTGTCAAAAACTAGAAGAATTAACCGCATGTTGCAGAAGTCTGCTGGTCATGCCGTCAACTTCAACGAGATGGCGCAAGTATTGAGCGATGTGATTGAAGCAAATACGTTCGTAGTCAGCCGCAAAGGTAAACTGCTCGGTTTTGCTATCCATCAAGAAATGGACAATGCACGTATTCGTAAAATGCTGGAAGATCGTCGTTTTCCAGAAGACTACAGCCAAGGTTTGCTGAAAGTAGAAGAAACCTCTGCTAACCTGGATGTGGAGAGTCCGTACACCATTTTCCCAGTAGAAATGAAAGAAGTATTCCGCGCTGGTTGGACGACACTGGTTCCAATCATGGGTGGAGGCGATCGCTTGGGAACACTGATTCTGGGCCGCATTAACGATCAATTCGTAGATGATGACCTGATTTTGGCTGAAGTAGGGGCAACAGTGGTAGGGATGGAAATCTTGCGCGAGCGTTCTGAAGCGATTGAAGAAGAAGCGCGCAGCAAAGCTGTCGTACAAATGGCTATCGGTTCCCTCTCTTACAGTGAACTGGAAGCGGTTGAACATATTTTTGAAGAGCTCGAAGGTAAAGAAGGCTTGCTGGTTGCCTCCAAAATTGCAGACCGTGTGGGAATCACTCGCTCCGTGATTGTAAACGCGCTTCGTAAATTGGAAAGTGCGGGTGTCATTGAATCTCGTTCTCTCGGTATGAAGGGTACTTTCATTAAAGTATTGAATGAAAAACTGCTGCCAGAGTTGGAGAAGTTGAAAACCTCTTAAACACATATGGCTCAAAAGTTATAGTCTATTGAACAAAAGGTGTAGCTCTACTAGATGCTACACCTTTTTTCATGGGTAATTATACCTAATTCCAACAATTTCCGACAGAATCTTTAGAATCCAAAATACGAAAATATGAACATATTACCTTTCAAATATATGGGATTTTCCCATTTGTATTTGTCAAAAGTAGTAAAAAATCAGGAATTATCAGGGATTTAGTGCCATTGAATCATTTTGAAAATCGTCATGAAAAGGGGCTTTTTTCAGTATTACAGTTTTGCTATGATTGTTACGTATCTCAGATGTCGAATCTGGAAGAAATATAGCGTATCAGAGAAAATGAAATGGAAACAGATGGGGGAGTAAGAAACGATGCTGGGAAGTTATCACCTGCAGGTCCTGGAGCGATCGATGGATGCTGCGAACTTACGACACAGAACGATCGCGAACAATCTAGCGAACATAGATACCCCACAATTTAAAAGCCAGCAAGTCGTTTTCGAAGATTACCTGCAGCAGGAATTAAGTGGCACTCTTGGTGGGCAAACCCTGGAAGCCTATCGTACCAGCTCAAAGCACATTCCTTTTGCAAATGCGGGGAGCTTTGCTCGACCGCAAATCGTTTCTAATCCGAACAACAACGTGCAAAACAACGGGAACGATGTCGATATGGAATCCGAACAGACCGAGCTGGCGAAAAACTACATCTGGTATAGCGGTCTAACCCAATTAACAACAGGTTCACTGCAAAAAATACGAAGCGTAATTGACGGCGGAGGGAAATAGGTTATGAATCTCTTTCAGGGAATCAACACGAGTGCTTCAGCGCTAACAGCCAATCGGCTGCGCCTGGACACAGTGGCTTCCAACGTTGCAAACGCAGAGACAACAAGAGCAAACTTCGTGAATGGCGTATGGCAACCTTACAAACGCAAAATGGTAGAGCTTTCCCCCAAGTCGAGTGAGTCGTTCGATAATTTGCTGCAAGCAGCCGTGGGGAATATCGCCGGGAAGAATGGAGATAACGGCGTCAGAGTAACAGCGATCAAGGAAGACGAAACACCGTTTAAACGTGTGTTCGATCCCGAACATCCAGATGCCGACCAAGATGGGTACGTACTCATGCCGAATGTGGACATGATGAAGGAAATGGTAGATATGATTTCTGCTTCCCGATCGTACGAGGCGAATCTCACGGTATTGAATGTATCGAAAAGCATGATGATGAAAGCCTTGGAAATCAGGTAGAAGGGGAGCAAGTAATCGATGGATATTCAGTCACTTTCTCAAGTTAGTCCGATTCAGACGACAAGCGTGAACAAGCTGCAAACGCCAGCTCAGGTAACCAATGATTTCGGATCCTTCTTATCGGATGCGTTGAATCAAGTCAATCAAGCACAAGTAGATTCCGCCATTTTGGGTGACAAGTTTGCGGCTGGAGAAATTGAAAGTATTGATCAGGTTACGGTAGCGGGTTTAAAAGCTACCAACATGTTGCAGATGACCTTACAGGTACGTAACAAGGTGATCGAGTCCTATCAAGAAATCATGCGCATGTCGATATGATTTGTTGTTGGTATCCTGTGAGAGGTGAATCATGAACGAACGTATGGCAGTATTCAGAGAACAGCTTACGTCAAAATGGACGCAGTTTTCCAAAAAACAAAAATGGATGATCGCAGGAATCACGCTGTTTCTGCTCATCTCACTTGGTCTATACATATACATAGCTTCACAGCCGGTGTACACACCACTATACAACCAGCGACTGAGTGAACAAGAAATAGGAACCATCAAACAGGAATTAGAAAGCCAAAAAATTCCTTACCGAATTACGGGAAATGGAACAGGCATTGAGGTTCCAGAGAAAATGGCGCAGGATGTCATCGTGGATCTGGCCGCTCAGGGAATCCCGAGCGAAGCGGGGATCAATTCGGAGATTTTCTCCAATACGTTGGGGGTTACTGACCGACAGTTCGATGTCATGAAAAAAGAAGCCTTGCAACAAGAACTGCGCAAGATGCTGGAACGAGTGAAAGGTGTACGAGCTGCACAAGTCATGATTACCCTGCCGCAAGAGAGTGTCTGGGTAACGGAAACACCTGAAACAGCAACGGCTTCTGTCATCGTAGATGTAGAGCCAGGTACAACACTCGATCAAAAGCAAATTAACTCGCTGTATCTGCTCGTCTCGCGAAGTGTTCCCAAGCTCCCGATGGATGCAATCGCCATTACGGACCAATATTCCAATCCTTTAGAACGAGCGGAAGCAAATGAAAACGAAGGAACGCTCAGTGGTTTTAAACAGCAGGAACAGATTAAAGCAGAAGTAGAAAAAACCATGCAGCAAAACTTGTACAACCTGCTCGGCACGATCATGGGTAGAGACAAGGTGATTGTCCACACGTTTATCAAAATGAATTTTGATAAGGAAAATCGTGTAGAGAATCTGGTAGAAGCACCTGATAAAGAAAACAACGAAGGCCTTATTATTTCCTCGCAAAAATTATCCAAAACATTTTCCGGACAAGGCGCACCTCCGGGGGGAGTTGCAGGAACGGGAGCAAGTGCGGTTCCAAGCTATCCTGCTAGTACGCCAACAGGCAGCAATAGTGATTACGAAGAGTTGAATGATACCATTAACCGGGAAGTCAACCGGATTACCCGAAATGTAACCTTGAGTCCTTACAAAATCGAGGACGTCACGATTAACGTAGGTGTTGAGCCGCCAGCAGGTGGCACGTTGGATGATGCAACGGTCGAGAGCATCAAACAGGTTTTGCGAAATGTCGTTCGTGTGACCTTGAGCAATCAAGGTGTTGAATTGACACAAGAAGAGTTGGACAAGCATATTTCAGTCCTGCCACGTCAATTCTCTGGAAAAGTAGCTGTTGAAGACTCCAATTCTCTGAGCCCAGCTGTCCTTTGGACTGTCGGCGGTATTGCTGTATTGGCACTCGCAGCTGTTGCATTCCTCGTACTGCGCAGACGCAAACAGGCTAGACAGCAAGAGGAAGAAGTATCAGATCTCTTATCGCCTTCCCAACCTTCGGAAATCCCGGATCTGATTTACCAGGAAGATGGAGATCAAGTCGTCGTCAGGAAGCAGCTGGAAAAATTGGCGCGAAGCAAACCGGATGAGTTTGTTGTCCTGCTTCGTACATGGCTAGCAGAAGATTAAGGAGTGAAAGGTATGGCTCGCGGCGCAAAAGAGTTGACTGGACGACAGAAGGCGGCTATCCTTCTCATCTCACTCGGGCCGGAAATCTCCGCCCAGGTGTTTAAGCACTTGCGTGAAGATGAGATCGAGCAGCTGACATTGGAAATTGCCAATGTACGAAAAGTAGATACGGACGAAAAAGATAAAATCTTATCTGAATTTCATCAAATAGCAGTTGCAAAAGAAGTCATCGCGCAAGGCGGGATCACGTACGCCAAAGAAATTTTGCAAAAAGCGCTTGGCGAGACGAAAGCAATGGATATTATCAATCGCCTTACAGCCAACCTGCAAGTTAGACCGTTTGATTTTGCCAGAAAAGCAGACCCTGGTCAAATTCTAAATTTCATCCAGAATGAACATCCACAGACTATTGCTTTAGTGCTGTCATACTTGGAAGCTCAACAGGCTGCCATGATCTTGTCTGCATTACCACAAGAACGTCAGGCAGAGGTGGCAAAGCGTATTGCCATGATGGACAGTACATCTCCAGAAGTAATCGCACAAGTGGAGCAAGTACTGGAGCAAAAGCTATCCGCTACCGTTACTCAAGATTACACGCAGGCCGGCGGTATCGAAGCAATTGTTGCAGTTCTCAATGGTGTAGACCGAGGTACCGAGCGCACGATCCTGGATTCCTTGGAGATTCAAGATCCCGAGTTGGCAGAAGAAATCAAGAAGCGTATGTTCGTGTTCGAGGACATTGCTACTTTGGACAACCGTTCCATCCAACGGGTTATCCGGGATGTGGAAAACGCCGATCTCCAGCTTTCGCTCAAAGTGGCGAGCGAGGAAGTGCGGGAAGTCATTTTCCGGAACATGTCCAAACGGATGGCAGATACGTTCAAAGAAGAAATGGAATTCATGGGGCCCGTTCGACTTCGCGACGTCGAAGAAGCACAATCTCGTATCGTGGCCATTATCCGTCGCTTAGAGGAGGCTGGTGAGATCATCATCGCTCGCGGTGGAGGAGATGATATCATTGTCTAGGATCATCAAGGCCTCTTTTTATCAGCCTTCTGACGATTCTGTACTCCTTGCGGTAACGCCTGCACCCCTAAAGACGGAATCAGATCCAGAAAGGTTGCAAGAAAATCAAAAAATTTTAAATCAGGCTGAGGCAGAAGCGCAAATCATCATACAGGACGCGGAAGAAACAGCTCAAAAAATATTACAGCAAGCAGCAGAACAAGCGGAACAAGCGAAGCAGCAGGCCCTGGCTGAGATTGAGCAGTGGTGGGAGCAAAAAAGGATGGAGGCAGCGGCCTTATTCCAGGAAGTTCACGAGCAGGCGTCTCGTGAAGGGCATGACAGCGGATATGAAACGGGAAAGCAGATCGCACGCGAAGAAGAGACAGAAGCTGTCGAACAAGCTCGCAAGGTGCTAGAGCAAGCATTCTCCCAAAAGAAGCAGATTATCGCGGAGGCGGAACCGTTTTTAGTAGAGCTTAGCATGGAAGTTGCCAAGAAAGTCATTACGACCGAGCTTCAGCAGACGCCTGATCACGTGCTGGAGATAGCGAAAAAAGTTCTTCGCCGCTCTCGGGTTCACGGGCACATTACCGTTTGTGTAAACCACAAACACTTCGATTATTTGCAGGAGCATCGTGCACAAATGCTCGAGCTGCTGGATGGTCAAGCGGAATTGTCCGTCTATCCCGATTACACCGTTCAGGATGGTGGATGCGTGATTCGAACGCCACTCGGAAGTGTAGATGCACGAATCGATACCCAACTGACAGAGATCAAGCAGGCGCTGCTTGAGATTGCACGAGGAAGTGAAGCGCCATGAGTATTCTCGACTTATCGAAATACAGGCAAGCGCTTGTCGGAATCGATCCGATGCGAGTGAACGGAAAAGTGACACAAGTAGTCGGACTCACTATCGAGTCCCAAGGGCCAGAGGTAAAGCTCGGCGAAATCTGTCATTTGTATCCTAGCAATAGTCAGGAGCCCATTATCGCGGAGGTTGTAGGTTTTCGAGAAAACAAGGTACTGCTGATGCCGTTAGGGGAACTGACTGCGATTGGTCCAGGCTGTGATGTTGTTGCCACGGGTCGCTCATTGGAAGTGAAAGTAGGGCCAGAGATTCTGGGGTCGATCCTGGATGGTCTCGGACGTCCGTTTCAAGGCTCGCTGCCCTTTGGACTTTCAACGTACCCGACAAACAACATGCCGCCCAATCCCATTCTGCGTCCACGTATTAAGGAAGCACTCAGTGTAGGGGTCAGAGCGATCGACGGACTACTCACGATCGGGAAGGGTCAGCGTGTGGGGATCTTCGCAGGATCCGGTGTCGGGAAAAGTACCCTGATGGGAATGATTGCGAGAAACACAACAGCAGATATCAATGTCATCGGGCTGATTGGGGAACGTGGACGCGAGGTTATGGAGTTTATTGAACGAGACCTCGGGGAAGAAGGACTAAAGAAGTCGGTAGTGGTGGTAGCAACTTCTGATCAGCCTGCCATGATCCGGATCAAGGGAGCTATGATCGCAACGTCGATTGCAGAATACTTCCGGGACCGGGGCTTGAATGTCATGCTGATGATGGACTCTGTTACACGATTTGCCATGGCGCAGCGTGAAGTCGGGCTTGCGATCGGCGAGCCGCCGGCAACGCGGGGTTACACCCCTTCCGTTTTTGCCATGCTTCCCAAGCTGATGGAGCGGGCAGGAACAGCAGATCGCGGAAGCATTACCGCATTTTACACCGTTCTCGTAGATTCAGATGATATGAATGATCCGATAGCAGATGCTGCGCGCGGTATTTTGGATGGACACATCGTACTGGATCGTAAAATCGCACATAAAGGGCATTTTCCTGCGATTGATGTACTCGCCAGCGTAAGTCGGGTCATGACAGAGATCGTCAGTGACGACCATATGGAAGCTGCTAGACAGCTGAAAAGACATTTGGCTACCTACAGCGATGCGGAAGACTTGATCAATATCGGTGCGTACAAACCAGGAACCAATCGAGAAATCGATGCTGCCATACGCTACCGGGATATTATCCGCGATTTTACGGCACAGGGGACTCACGAGCCATCCACGATTCAGAGTGCCATCAAAGCATTGACCGCACATTTCGGAGGAGTGAACTAGCGTGAAAGTGTTTCAGTTTCATCTCCAAAAAGTTCTGGATCTGAAGGAAAAGGAGAAGGAGCAGGCGGAGTGGGCATTCGGAAAATCGGTTCAGCGGAAAAACGAGGAAGAAGGGAAGCTGTACCGACTGCATGAGCACCACGATGAAATGTCACTGCTTCTTCAGGAAGCACAGACGCAAACCTGCAGCGCTGCGCAGCTCATCGAGATTACGCATTACAAGCAAGCCGTTGAGCGCTCCATCACCAATCAGCAACGGACCTTGCATGGATGTGAGCAGGATGTAGAGCGCTGCCAGTCACGATTGACCGAGAGAATGAAAGAAACGCAGCTGTGGCAGCGTCTGCGAGAAAAATCCCTCATTCAATATATGGATGCGGAAAAGATGAGGGAGCAAAAAGAGTTGGATGAGATCGGCACCCAGCTCTATCTGCGGCGAAGCAACTGAGGGAGGTACCAGATGGAAGAAATCCAAGAAGAACGGGAGTACGGCAAGTGGGAATGGTTTTTTTACATGATTGTCATTCCTGCGCTGTTTGCTAGCCTCCTTGGCGGTGTGCTTCTCAGCTTGCTGGGGGTCAACGTGCTGGGGAATGTTCTCCATTGGGCCAAATCCGTACCGTACGTGGAAAAGCTAGTCCCGGACGAATATGCAGCGGCTCCCGGCTCTGATCCCAAAGAAGAGTTAACCAAGCAGGTTTCCACTCTGCAAACGGATCAGGTGAAAAGTCAGCAAGCTCTTTCTTCATTAAAGGAAGAAACAGCGAAGAAAGATTCGACAATCCAAGCATTGGAAAAGCAAGTCGATGATCTGAAAAAGATGATGGAAAGCAAACGTGCCACAGAAGAGGAACGTCAGCAGCAGTTTGCAGACTTGGCAAAAGTGTATACGACGATGTCTGCGAAAAATGCAGCAGCCATTATCGAAAACCTTAGCGTAGAGGAAGCAGTCACTGTGATGACCAAAATGAAGCCTGCGCAGCGGGCCGATATTTTGGCGAAGATGGAACCGAAGAAAGCGGCGGACATTTCCATCATGCTCAAAGATTCTGTAGTCAACAAGGACGCGGATATCGCAGCACTGCAAGAGAGAGTGCAAGTCCTGACACAAGCTTTGAGCGCTACCAAAAATGAGTCTTCGAATAACGCGGGGACAAAGGAATCATTGGTCAATTCATTTGCTCAAATGCCTCCGGCTGATTCAGCTGCTGTGATTCGCTCGCTCATGCAAACGAATAAATCGCGAGCCATTTCGATTTTGTCTGAGATGCCTGAGGATAAACGGGCACAAACACTTGCGGCGATTGCCCAGGAAGACAAGAAAAAAGATGACAATCTAGCAGCCCGCATTACTGAGGAGTTGCTTCGATAAGAGACAGGTTACACTGCTCGCTTATCGTTTCTATAGCAACAAACCAAATTAGGGGAGGTGAATGAGATGAATGTTGCAAGTGTAGCGACTCCTGTAGGAGCATCCGGTACAGTGACTGCGACGGCAGGTGCAGCTGCTGGAAGTGCAGGAATCGGTGAGCTGTTCTCCATGCAAATGGCACAGGCCTTGCAAAGCATGCCGTCAGCAGATGAGCTTGCATTGGCTCCTGAAGGCCTGAGTGAGGAAGACATGGATGCGCTGCAAGAGTTAATGGCGCTGCTCGCCCAAATGCTAGCTTCCGGTCAGCATTCCCAGGAAGAGCTCGAGCCGAAGCTGGAAGAAAAAGCAGGTGCGATTGATCAGCTTTTGCAAAAGGCACAAGGCCAACTGCCGCAAATTCCTGAGAACTGGAAGCAGCTGCTCGCGAAGCTGGCAGAAGGCGAACCAGCATCTGCTGAACTGGAGAAATTGACTGCTCTGCTGGCAGACCTGAAAGCTCAAAAAAGCGATCAGGATTCCGGGAAGAAAAGTCCGTTGCTCACTCGCTCTGATGTAGTTACGAGCAGTAACAACGCACAGCAGGATGTAAATAAAAACATCCAGCCATTGCGCTTCCATCAAGGTCTTTCTGCTTATAAGGCAGAAGCGGGTATTCAGTCTCAAACCGTACAGTCTGCTGCGCAAAGCTCCAACCTGACGAATCAGGAAGAAAATGAGGATGGCGGACTGCCGTTCACAACAGCACAAGGTCCGGTGACAACTGCAAACCAATTGCAATCGAACCAGACCATTGGGCAACCATCTGTACCTACGCATCATGTTCATGCCAATCAGTTAACCCAGCAAGTAACGCAAATTTTTGTGAAGCAAATGAAGCTGACACAAATGAATGGCGTTCATGAAGCGAAGCTGATCTTGAATCCGCAGTCTTTGGGACAAGTTGATGTAACGATTACCTCCCATAACGGGGTCATCACTGCTCACTTCTCTGCTGAGACCCAGGCAGGCAAAGATATGCTGGACAACCAGCTGTCACAATTGCGTGCAGCTTTGACTCAACAGGGATTGCAAGTAGACCGCTTGGAAGTGAATCAGCAGCAGGAAACAGCCTTTAACTTCCAGCAGCAACGAGAGCAGGCAAGACAACAGCAGAATAATAGCAACCAGCAGGATCAGCAGGAAGAGCAGGAATTCGCCTTAGATGCACTGGTAGACAACAATGAATCGACAGAATCGTTATGGAATCGCCTCCGTGAATCCGCACGAGGCATCGACGATATCGTCTAGGAATGGAATTAAGGAGGAAGCGCGATGAATCCCTTTCATGTATCGCAGACCTATTTCCCTCCGAAAACGAATCACGTCACCAAACCCACTGCCCAGATCGCTCAGGGAAGCGGCAAATCGTTTCAGCAGTTTTTGACGGAGTCGCTGGGGTCGCAAGCCAAAACGCAGCCCCTAGGCATTAGCCAGCACGCCGTTAATCGACTGAAGGAACGGGGGATAACGCTAGATGCCCCTCAAATGGAACGTCTGGAAACAGCCGTACAAAAGGCGGCTTCCAAAGGAGCCAAAGAATCTCTCATTCTGATGGATAATGTGGCCTACGTCGTGAGCATCGTAAATCGGAAGATCATTACCGCTGTCGACGATGGAAGCATGAAGGACAATGTGTTTACCAATATCGATAGTGCTATCTTCGTGTAGGGATGGCAGCAATGGGCTGGACCTCACGCGAGGAAGCCCAAAGGTTACTGACCGACTGAGGTAACCAAACTTACGTAGAGGAGGAAACAGATTATGCTTCGTTCCATGTACTCGGGTATTTCTGGCTTGCGTGGCTTCCAAACAAAAATGGACGTAATCGGAAATAACATCGCAAACGTGAATACCGTCGGCTTTAAAAAAGGCCGTGTTATGTTTCAAGATATTTTGAGCCAAAACATCCAGGGTGCGGGTGCACCAACGGATGACGGAAAAGGCGGAACCAACCCGACGCAAATTGGTCTGGGTGCTTCCATTGGCTCGATTGACACTGTATTTTCCGCTGGTAGCCCAATGACGACGAACCTCCCAACGGATTTGTCCATTGAGGGCGACGCGTTCTTCATGGTAAGCCCTGATGACGGTGCAACCATGTACTACACACGTGCGGGTAACTTCACGCGCGATGCGCAAGGGTTCCTGGTGAACTCCCAAGGCATGAAGCTGATGAGCTCCGATGGGGCAGCTATCCAGATCAGCCAAGCAGACGGAATCGTTTCCTATTCGATCGGGAAAGACGGCGTAATTACTACAGTGGACGATACAGGTGCTCTTGCTTCTGATAACACTGTCGGCCTGATGACGTTCAACAACCCAGGCGGTCTGAAGAAGGTTGGAAACTCCTTGTATGAGAACACTGTAAACGCAGGTGCTCGTGATGAGGATCCTATGACTCCTACAACTGCTACAGATGCACGAGTGAGTGTGATCGCAGGTCAGCTGGAAATGTCCAATGTGGATTTGTCTGAAGAGTTCACAGAGATGATCGTGGCACAGCGTGGCTTCCAAGCAAACTCGCGGATCATCACGACTTCTGACACGCTGTTGGAAGAACTGGTTAACCTGAAACGATAATTGGTTCTAGAGGATGAGTGAGGGAAGGAATCGTTCTTTCCCTCCTCCCTACCCGAAAGGAGCAGCCAATGATCAAATTAACTCGTTTTAACGGGAACACTTTTTATCTCAATATCACTCATATCGAGACGGTGGAGGCTACTCCCGATACGGTGATTACTCTGTTCAACGACAGGAAGTACATCGTCAAAGATTCGGCAGAGTCAATCGCTGAACGTGTCCAAGCCTTTTATCAAAACGTTCATCCGGTAAGCAGTGCGCCTAAAATGCCGGACGATGTAAATGAATAGCGGGAGGCTTTGCGATGTTTCAAAATCGGTTGTTTAACATGGCTCTAATCATTATCATCGCGATATCGCTTCTGGGAGTTATCTCTTTCGTGCTCTGGCAGACGTATCTCTCCCCAGCGGCACAAACGACTAGCGGAGCAGAGAAGCAATTAGAACCGTTGTCAGCAAAGGAAATGCAGGAGTACTCGGTGGATACAGGTGAAATTACAACGAACCTGCTGACGAATAATTACATGATTGTCCGCTTCACAATTACCGCAGACAATTCCGATGCCAAAGAGGAGCTGGAACAGCGCCTGCCGCAGATCAATCAGGTCATCATTAAAACATTGGCAGGTTTGAGTCCAGAAGATATCAAAGGCACTGAAGGCGTCAACAAGCTGGAAGCCAAAATTATGAATGAAATCAGCTCCCTGATGCAAGAAGGTAAAATCGTCCAAGTCGTGACGACCAAACGCGTCTTGTCCTAAGGAAGCGATGCAGGTATACATAGCAAGGAGGTGACGATATATGGCCGAGGTTCTCTCACAAAGTGAGATTGATGCCTTGTTGGCGGCACTCTCATCAGGAGAAATGGATGCCAACGAGCTGAAAAAAGAAGAGACTGAGCGCAAAGTAAAAGTATATGACTTTAAACGAGCTCTGCGTTTTTCCAAAGATCAAATCCGTGGCTTGACCCGGATTCATGAAAACTACGCGCGATTGTTGACGACGTATTTTTCCGCTCAGCTCCGTACCTTCGTGCAAATTACGGTTGCCTCCGTCGATCAATTGCCGTACGACGAGTTTATTCGTTCCATTCCCAAAATGACCATTCTCAACATCTTTGAAGCACCGCCGCTGGAAGGTCGTATGGTCCTGGAAGTGAACCCAAACATCGCTTATACCATGCTCGATCGTCTCCTTGGGGGGCAGGGCGCGATCCCGGAAAAAATGGGAGCTCTTACGGAAATTGAAACAACGGTGATGGAGCGTGTGTTTGGCAAAGCGCTAGATACATTCCACGAGGCATGGAAACAGATTATTGAACTGGATCCGTATCAGGAAGGACTTGAGATGAATCCGCAGTTCATGCAGATCGTCTCACCAAACGAGATTGTGGTGGTCATTTCGTTCAGTACCAAAATCGGCGATACCACAGGCATGATCAATCTTTGCTTGCCACACGTGGTACTCGAACCAATCATGACCAAGCTGTCTGGACAGTACTGGTTCTCGAAACAGAAAAAGACGCGTGATGAAGAAGAACGGTTGCGTGTTGAGGAACGTGTGAAGACTGCAAAGCTGCCGATTATCGCGGAGATGGGAACGGCTACGATTTCGGTACACGATTTCCTGCAGCTGCAGACGGGCGATGTGATTCAGTTGGATCAATCCTTGGATAGCAAGCTGAAGATCAAGATCGGCAATACGCTGAAATTCCTCGGACAGCCAGGAACGATGAAAGGGAAAGTGGCTGTTCAGATTGATGAAGTCATAGAGGAGGGGGAGGAACACAATGAGTAGAGACATGCTTTCTCAGGACGAGATTGACGCGCTGCTTCGCGCGAACAACTTGGTTGAGGATGAAGAGGAAGCGATTTCGGCTGTGACACAGGATGTTGCCGAATTTCTTTCCCCATTTGAACAGGACGCACTCGGGGAGATCGGAAATATTTCCTTCGGTAGTGCAGCGACAGCGCTATCCACTTTGCTGAGCCAGAAAGTGGATATCACAACCCCAACCGTTACGGTCGTCAACGTGAACGAGCTGGAAAGCGAATTCCCGATTCCTCATGTAGCTGTGCACGTGGAATATACAGACGGCTTTAAAGGAATAAACCTGTTGGTCATTCGCATGGAGGATGCAGCCGTCATCGCCGACTTGATGATGGGTGGAGAAGGACGACCTGACAATACGGATCTTTCCGAGCTCCACATCAGTGCGGTGCAAGAGGCAATGAACCAGATGATGGGCTCGGCAGCGACTTCGATGTCGACGATCTTTAATCAGTTCATCAATATTACTCCTCCTGGCATTGATGTGATGGATCTGGCGCAAGGAAAAGGTGGCGACAGCTTCAGCGAGGATGACAGCCCGCTAGTGAAAGTCTCTTTCCGCTTGAAAGTGGGCGAGCATGGAGAACTCATCGATTCAAACATTATGCAGCTCTTGCCACTGTCTTTTGCGAAAAAGATGATCGACAAACTAGTTGGCGGAACAGATGAAGAGGTAGCAGCGGCAGCGGCTGCGATCGAGATGCCAAGCGCACAGACGATTACACATGCTGCAGCAGCTGCGTCGATAGCAGCCGCTCCTGCTCAACCAGAGCCGGCCTATGTGCCTCCAGCAGCGCCACAGCAGCCTATGTATGAGCAGCCGCCAATGGGCTATGCACCACCACCGATGTACGCGCAACCAATGGGGTATCCAGGACAGCCGCCCGTATACCCGGATCCGTACGCACAGCACGCAGGATACGCGGCGTACCCGCCTGCTTATCCACCAACACCAGTAGCGCCGACACCTCAGCATTTTGGTAGCCCTGCTGCCAACCATGCAAACGTGAAACCAGCGCAGTTTGCGCCACTTGGAGGTGCCCCGATGGCATCGGGTGAAGAGCAAAATCTGAACCTGCTTCTCGATATTCCTCTGCAAGTGACAGTCGAACTCGGACGCACCAAGAAATTAATCAGAGAAATCCTTGACTTGTCCGCTGGATCAATTATACAGTTGGACAAGCTGGCAGGTGAGCATGTCGACATTTTGGTAAACAACAAGTTGATTGCCAAAGGGGAAGTTGTCGTTATTGACGAAAACTTCGGTGTTCGTGTCACAGATATCATCAGTCAGTTCGATCGTGTACAAAAATTACAATAACGAAATCAACAGTGAAGCATTGGGAGGAGCCTATCATGTCAAACAAAGTATTAATCGTGGATGATGCAGCGTTCATGCGTATGATGATCAAGGAAATTCTGTCGAAAAATGGCTACAGCGTAGTTGGGGAAGCAAGTGACGGCGCTCAAGCAATTGAAAAATACAAAGAGCTCGGTCCTGACCTGGTTACCATGGACATCACGATGCCTGAAATGGACGGAATTGCTGCGTTGAAGGAAATCAAGAAGCTCGATCCGAACGCGCGTGTCATCATGTGCTCCGCAATGGGTCAGCAAGCCATGGTTATTGATGCGATTCAGGCGGGCGCAAAAGACTTTATCGTGAAGCCATTCCAGGCAGATCGCGTGCTGGAAGCGATCAAAAAGACCTTGAGCTAATGAGGACCATCCGGAATGCAGGGACAAGGCTTATATGGGTTTGTTGTCTCATCATGCTGCTTGTCGCCTCCCTTCCTGTTGTAGTATCAGCTGAAGGTACTGTAGCGGATTCCTACAATCAGGGGAATGCACCAAAGAGCAATGCGCCCGCCGGCGGCGAACAGCCGGCGGCCATTCCGGGCAGTGGAAATACGAGTATGTGGGGATATTTGATTCAGGTCATATTCTCGCTTGGATTTATCGCTGTGCTCATTTACTTCTTGCTCCGCTTTTTGGGCAAAAGACAAATCGGACAAAATCATGGGCCAATCAAGGTCATATCTGTAGCTGCATTGGGAAATGGGAAGACGATGCAAGTCGTGATGATTGGCGAGTCCTTGTATATCGTCGGAGTTGGCGAAAATGTGCAATTGCTCCGAATGATAGAACCAGGCGAAGAAGTAGATCTAATCCTGGCAGACGCAGAGATTAAACCGCTTGCTACTTCCTTTTCTCTCCCATGGCTGCGATTCGGGAAAAAGAAGCAGGTGGACGAAGAAATTCTTTATACATCAGAAGTGGACGGTCAAACATTTCAAGACCTGCTGAATGGTCAGTGGAACCAGGTGAATAAACGGCCGGTCCAATCAGATGTATGGACCAAAGAGGACGCTCAGGACAGAGGGGACCTAAAATGAAACATGTATGGCAGGTGCTCGTGATTGCCGCAGTGCTGCTCGCTTTACCGCAAATCGTGCTGGCAGCTCCCGCGGGAACACCGCTTGTTCCGAGCATTGATCTGAAGATTGGCGGCGGAGCGGGAACGCCTCAAGAAACATCCTCGGCGATTCAGCTCTTGCTGATTTTGACGGTATTATCGGTAGCACCCGCAATCTTGCTGCTGATGACAAGCTTTACACGGATTGTCATTGTGCTGTCCTTTGTTCGCAATGCGTTAGCAACGCAGCAAATGCCCCCCAATCAGGTGCTGATTGCTCTGGCTCTGTTTATGACCTTCTTTATCATGGCGCCTACGCTGGGGAAAGTGAACGAGACGGCTGTACAGCCTTTCATGCAGGGGAAACTCACCCAGCAGCAAGCGTTTGATACAGCGGTTGTGCCCTTTAAGGAGTTCATGGCAAAGCAGACGAGGGAAAAGGACTTGGCGCTCTTTATGGAATATACCAAGACTGAACGCCCCAAGACGATCCAAGACATACCGCTGAGCGCACTGGTGCCAGCATACGCGATCAGTGAGCTGAAGACAGCTTTTCAAATTGGATTTATGATCTTTATTCCGTTTCTTGTGATTGACATGGTCATCTCCAGTATTTTGATGGGGATGGGGATGATGATGCTTCCGCCTGTCATGATCTCCTTGCCATTTAAAATCTTGCTCTTCATTATGGTGGATGGCTGGTATCTGGTTGTGAAATCACTTTTGATCAGTTTTTAGGAATTCCCAAAGGGTTCGAGGAGGTAGAGCATGACACAAGAATTATTGATGCAGGTTGCCCAAAGCTCGGTATATACCATCCTGCTGCTTGCTGCGCCCGCCCTGGGGGTTGCCTTGCTGGTCGGCTTGCTCGTCAGTGTATTCCAGGCAACGACGCAAATCCAGGAACAGACGCTAGCCTTTATCCCCAAAATCTTGGCAGTGTTCATTACGCTGCTGGCTGTGGGGCCATGGATGCTACGGGTCATGCTGGATTTCACAACGGGGATCTTTGGAAACCTCCATCGGTTTGTCGGGTAGCCTATGAATCTTTTTTTCACATACCTGCCCATCTTTTTATTGGTTTTTGTAAGAATGAGCGCCTTTTTCGTAGCGGCTCCCTTCTTTTCCATTAAAGGGGTACCGAATCAGTTCAAGATCGCGTTAGCCTTTCTCATGGCTGTCATCAGCTTTCAGTTCATTCCCTTACAGGGGCAGCAGGTCGCAATGGATCTTACCTTCCTCTTGCATGTTTGCAAGGAAGCGCTGGTAGGAGTGATCCTCGGATACATTTGCGAAATGATGTTCGTCGCGATTCAAGTGGCTGGCGGACTTATGGATATGCAGATGGGATTGGCGATGGCAAACGTAATTGACCCGAAAACAGGTGCCTACATACCTATCACAGGTAATTTCAAGAACATACTGGCTGTCCTATACTTTTTCAGCATCAATGGTCACCACATGCTGATCCGCGGAATCATCAAGAGCTACGAAGCCATCCCGATAGAAGCTACGTGGGCGGCATTTGGCAGCGAGCAGGTAATGATGACCGCCGTAAAAGTCTTTTCCAACATGTTTCTGAGTGCGTTTATGATGGCGGCACCTATTGTCGTCGCCTTGTTTCTCGTAGACGTCTCTCTTGGAATTATCGCCAAATCGGTTCCCCAATTTAATATCTTTGTCGTAGGTTTGCCACTTAAATTGCTCGCAGGATTTTTGTTGTTGATCGTGGTGATGCCCGCCTTTTTGCTGACATTAAACGGATTATTTGAGAGTATGTTCCGGGCACTCGCAGAAATGATGAAATTGCTCGGAGGCACACCATGAAAAGAATCAGCTTTCGTTATCCGATAGACTTGCAGTTTTTTAACGGGGAAAAAACGGAAAAAGCGACCCCGAAGAAAAAGGATGATGCTCGGAAAAAAGGACAAGTGGCAAAGAGCCAGGATTTGTCTCCGGCCATCGCTTTGACAGCTTTTTTCTTCCTCTTAATCATGCTGGGCTCGAGCATGTTGACGATCTTTCAAAACATCATGAAAGAGTCGCTGATCACGTACACGGGCTGGCAGTTAAATGAAGAGAATCTGAAAATCATGGTTTCACAGCTAGCATTTGAAGCCATCAAGATCGTAGGTCCTGTCTTGGGTGTATCGATGCTGGTCGCCTTTGCAGTGAACTTTATGCAGGTAGGCTGGTTAATCTCTACGGAACCGCTTCAGATGAAACTGGAAAAGCTGAATCCGATTGAGGGTGCAAAACGGATTTTTTCCTTGCGATCAATCGTCGAGCTGTTGAAATCATTATTAAAAATCGGTGCGGGTATCTATGTAGCATACTCGATTTTATGGAGCACCAAAGATCAGGTGGTGCAGCTTTCTCTGAAGTCTTTGGGAACGGTTTTGTCCTTTACGGCTGGAGAGGTCGCCAAGCTCGGAATCTACCTAGGGCTCTTGTTGTTCGTTTTAGCCGTTTTGGACTATGCGTATCAACGCTATGAGTACGAAAAGAATTTGCGCATGTCCAAGCAAGACTTAAAAGACGAGCACAAGCAGGCTGAAGGGGATCCGCTGATTAAAGGAAAGATTCGCGAGCGGCAACGCAGCATGGCCATCCGGCGCATGATGCAAGAGCTGCCGAAAGCGGATGTCATTATTACCAACCCGACGCACTTTGCCGTTGCCATCCGTTATGACGCGAGTGCGATGAGTGCTCCTACGGTGGTAGCCAAAGGGCAAGACTACCTTGCTTTAAAAATCAGAGAAGTGGCAAAAAAACACCGGATCGTTACGATGGAAAACAAGCCCTTGGCCAGGGCTCTCTATAGTCAGGTTGAGATCGGACAACAAATTCCCGAAGATTTGTTCAAAGCGGTAGCGGAGGTTCTCGCGTACGTGTACAAGCTGCAGGGGAAATTGAAATAAGAGAAAGGAGGATGAACCGTGGGATTCAAATTCAAAGAGATAGGTACGATTCTTTTCGTCATAAGCATTGTAGTCATGATGGTGATCCCACTCCCTTCTGGACTGCTTGACTTGCTCTTGATTCTAAATATCTCCCTTGCGTTGACCATTTTGCTCGTGTCCATGTACACCAAGGAAACGCTGGAGTTTTCCATTTTCCCCACAGTCCTGCTCATTACTACGCTGTTTCGTTTGGCACTGAATGTCTCCACGACGAGGAACATTCTCTCTCATGGAGAAGGCGGCAAGGTGATTGAAACCTTTGGGGATTTTGTCGTTGGTGGTAATCAAGTCGTAGGTTTTGTCGTTTTCCTGATCCTGATTATTATCCAGTTCATCGTTATTACCAAAGGTTCCGAACGTGTGGCAGAGGTTGCGGCGCGCTTTACGTTGGATGCCATGCCCGGTAAACAAATGAGTATTGACGCGGATTTGAACGCAGGGATGATTACCGAAGCAGAAGCGCGAGCTAGAAGGAAAAAAATCGAAAATGAAGCAGACTTTTACGGAGCGATGGATGGTGCCAGCAAATTCGTAAAAGGGGACGCCATTGCAGGAATCATCATCTTTATCGTAAATATTATCGGCGGCTTTATCATCGGGATGCTCATTCATGATATGAGTTTCGCAGAGTCTGCTTCCCGTTTTACAACAATGTCTGTGGGTGACGCGCTCGTTAGCCAGATCCCCGCCCTGTTGATCTCGACGGCAGCAGGTATCATTGTGACTCGCTCTACTTCTGGCGAAGGCTTGGGAGAAGACATCGTCAAGCAAATGTTCAACTTCCCACGACTGCTGTACATCGTAGCGGGATGCATGCTCCTTTTGGGGATGTTTACGCCAATTGGGCTCTTGCCAGTCTTGCCGGTTGCAGGGATTATGGGGTTTGCTGGGTGGAAGCAGAGTAATAAACAAAGGATGGATCTGCTCGAATCGCAAGACAAAGTGGAAGAACAGCAGATCGAGGAAGTACGCAGTCCCGAAAGTGTTGTCAATCTGCTGCAGGTGGATCCGATCGAATTCGAATTTGGTTACGGACTCATCCCGCTGGCAGATGTGAAACAGGGCGGTGACCTGCTCGATCGCGTCATCATGATTCGAAGGCAGATTGCCTTGGAAATGGGGATCGTGGTTCCGGTCATCCGCATTCGCGACAACATCCAGCTGAGACCGAACGAATACATGATCAAAATCAAAGGCAATCAAGTAGCGAAAGGGGAAATCATGCTGGATCACTACCTGGCAATGAGCCCCGGTTTTGAAGATGATTCCGTTGTCGGGATTGAAACCGTGGAACCTGCGTTTGGATTGCCTGCATTATGGGTAACAGAAGAGAATAAGGAGATTGCCGAGCTCTCTGGTTACACGGTAGTCGACCCGCCTTCTGTAGTGGCTACTCACTTGACCGAAATCATCAAACGTCATGCACACGAACTGCTGGGCCGTCAGGAAACGCGTGCTTTGATCGACAATGTGAGGGAAACCGCTCCCGTATTGGTGGACGAGCTGGTGCCAGGATCGCTTTCGATTGGGGATATACAAAAGGTATTGCAAAAGCTGTTGCGGGAAAAAGTATCCGTGCGCAACCTGAATATTATCCTCGAAGCATTGGCAGACCACGCTCTTTATACCAAAGACACAGATATTTTGACCGAATACGTCAGACAAGCGATGTCGAGACAAATTACGCTTCAGTATACAGAGCCTGGACAGCCATTGCGGGTACTGACTGCCGGAGCTGGTTTGGAAAAGGTCATCTCGGAGCGTGTCGAACAATCAGAGCAAGGCAGCTATCTGGCGATGGATCCAGAGACATCGCAAAGAATCTACCAAACGATGTCGGCAGAGGTAGGAAAGATGATCAACTCCGGACAACAGCCGATCCTCCTTTCTTCTCCAGCTACCCGTATGTACTTGCGTCAATTGCTCGATCGGATGATGCCGGATGTTCCCGTTTTGTCATACAGCGAGCTGGAGCCACATGTTGAAGTGCAAAGCGTAGGGATGGTGAATATTTCGTGAGAGTGAAACGTTACATAGTCGATTCAATGCCGGAAGCACTAGAAAAAATCAGAGTAGACTTGGGGAAGGATGCTGTCATTTTAAATTCCAAGTCTGTAAAAACAGGCGGCCTGTTTGGAATGTTTGGCAAGATGAAAATAGAAGTGATTGCCGCAGTAGATGAAAAAGCCTCTTCTAATGAAGCAAGTCGGGGGCCGGCTATGAATCGACAAATGGACGCTGCACCTCGCGCGCAATTCGGTACAGGCGCATATACCGCCAAGCAAGCGTATCGAAAAGCTTTACCGAAAGCAGAAAGTGCTGTTGCCGTACAAGAACGCGAGCCGTCTCCTCCAGAGTCTCCAGAGGTGCTGGTGCAGCGAGAGACAAAGCCAGCCGCCGCCGTGATGGATGGGATCAAGCAGCAGCCGTCTCCGAGCTTGCCAGTCTCCAAGCCAATGGAAACGGTATCGGCAAGTACAGCTGGTGCAGATGCCCTTGCGAGTGAAGTCCGTGATATGCGCCAAATGTTTCAGAAGCTGCTCGTGAATGATCTGAGTCAGCAGCTTCCTCTGGTTATCCAAAATATACGGACCAGGCTGCTGGAGCAAGGGGTAACAGAAGATGTCACCGCCACCATACTTGCTAAGCTGATGGAGGGTTTGCCAACTGCCGGTGAATGGCAAGAGGCAGATGCACGCACTGCAGCCCGTGAGATCGTGTCTGGGATAGTGGCAGCGAATCAGCAGCCGCCATTGAAGCTGGAGAGAACGGTGAAATACGCGTTTTTCTTTGGTCCAACGGGTGTCGGTAAAACGACGACCATCGCAAAGCTCGCCGCCGATAGCATGCTGAAAGAAAAGCGAAAGATTGGGTTTATCACAGCGGATACGTATCGTATGGCTGCTGTAGAGCAGCTCAAAACATACGCAAATATTTTGAACGTACCACTGGAAGTCGTGTTTCAGCCAAAAGAAATGGCTGCGGCGATGGAGCGATTGAGTGATTGCGACCTGATTTTTGTAGATACGGCTGGACGCAACTTCCGCAACGATGAATATGTACAGGGCATTAGGCAGCTTGTCGATCATGGAACGAACAGCGTTAATTACCTGGTGCTCAGCCTGACGTCAAAATATCAGGACATGAAAGCAATCGTTCAAAATTTTGCGGATGTGCCGAACAAGCAAGTGATCTTTACGAAAGCAGACGAAACGCAAAGCTTTGGTAACATGCTGAATGTGTCTCAGGAGATGAAGCTCCCATTCTCCTACATCACGACAGGACAAAATGTGCCAGATGATATTGTAGTGGCGACTCCATCGCTCGTTTCATCCATGGTAGTAGGAGATTGAGTCGATGCGCGATCAAGCCGAACAACTTCGACAACGAATACAGCAGAGCACACAGAAGCGCCCGACGAAGCTGGTTACGGTCACGAGCGGTAAAGGCGGAGTTGGGAAGTCGAATTTCAGTCTCAATTTTGGTCTCGGATTGATCGAGAGAGGACATAAGGCCGTTTTGTTCGATGTCGATCTAGGTCTGGCCAATTTGGATGTCTTGATGGGCATTTCGCCTAAAAAGCATCTGTTCCATCTGCTCGAACCGGATACGACAGTGTGGGACATTATGGAAAAGGGCCCGGGCCATTTGGAATTTATTGCGGGCGGATCAGGTTTCACGCAGATCATGCAGCTGGATGATGAAAAGCTGGACTTGCTCTTCAGCCGCCTTGACCCGCTACAAGGGTACGCCGATACCATCATTTTCGATACAGGAGCGGGTTTATCCAAAGAGTCCTTGCATTTTATGCTCTCCTCGGATGAAGTCATTGTCGTTACCACACCGGAGCCGCCCGCGATTACGGATGCCTACGCGGTGATTAAGATGCTGCATTCCCGAAATCCTGCCGTTAGGATCCGCCTGGTCATCAATCGAGTGGTCAATGAGCGAGAAGGGAAAATGACTGCTGACAAGTTAGCGATGGTAGCCAAGCGTTTTCTAGATCTGGAGATTCAAGCGCTAGGATTTGTATCGGATGATTCGCATGTTACCAAAGCAGTAAAGCAGCAGCGTCCTTTTCTACTTACATATCCGCAATCGCATGCCTCACGGAGCATTCGGAGCTTGGTTGGGCAGTATCTGCAAAGCTCAGCCCAAACAGATACCCAGGCGAATGGTCTGAAAGGATTTTTTGCGAAGCTGAAACACTTCATACGATAGAGCAACAGGGTGTAGGAAAGGAGCGTTCTTGCATTGAGTAAAATTCGAGTTCTTGTCACAGATGATTCTGCATTCATGAGAAAAGTTATAACAGATATTTTGTCTTCAGACCCTGAGATTGAAGTCATTGATCGAGCAAGGAATGGACTCGAGTGTATTGAAAAATGCAAACAGCTGAATCCAGATGTGCTTACGCTGGACATCGAAATGCCTGTGATGAACGGTCTGGACGCTTTGAAGTCATTGATGAGTGAGCACCCTTTGCCGATTGTAATGCTGAGCAGTTTGACGCGCGAGGGCGCAGAGGCTACGATCGAGGCTTTGGAGCTGGGCGCATTCGATTTTGTGACGAAGCCGTCAGGGCCTATCTCACTCGACATACATAAGGTTGGAGATCGTTTGATTGAGCGGGTAAAAGCGGCAAGTATGGCAAAAGGCAGATGGAAGCGTGCTGTTCCAAGGCCAAGCATCTTTAAAAAATGGGAAACGAAGCCAGCCTCTGTCCAAACGCCACCACCGCTTTCAACAGCAGCCGTGCCGATCGTGACGCCGAGTACGCCAAACGAAATAAAGCCGCCCATCAAAAAGAATCCTGGGACAAGGCCAAGATTGGTAGCGCTGGGTACATCGACGGGGGGACCGAAAGCTTTGCAAGTGGTCTTGACGGCGATACCGGCAGATTTTCCCGCTCCTATCGCGATTGTTCAGCATATGCCGGCCGGTTTTACGAAATCGTTGGCGCAGCGGTTGAATACACTGTCCCAGATACGGGTGACGGAAGTGGTGGATGGAGAGATTTTGGAGCCAGGAACAGCCTACATTGCGCCTGGCGGATACCATTTTGAAGTCCGCCATGTCAATGGAAGACTGCAGGCCCATTTACATCAGGAAGAGCCTCGAGGCGGTCATCGACCATCTGTGGACACATTATTTGAATCAGTCAGTCGATTGACAAATGTAGACAAATGGGCAATTATCATGACAGGCATGGGAAATGATGGGACAAAAGGTCTAAAAATGATGAAGGAGCTCGATTCTGTTACGAGCATTGTCGAAGATGAGTCGACATGTGTCGTTTATGGAATGCCTCGTTCAGCAGCATTAGCGGGGTTGGCTGATCATGTAGCACCCGTTGATAAAATACCTGAGCTGTTGTGCAAGCTCGTGCACTGATTTTTGGGAGGTGGATCACCGATGGATATGAATCAGTATTTGGACATGTTTATCGAAGAATCGAAAGAACATCTGCAAGCAATCAATGCCAATCTGCTCTTGCTGGAGAATGATCCAGGGAACATTACACACGTAAAGGAAATCTTTCGCTCTGCGCATACCTTGAAAGGGATGTCGGCGACCATGGGCTTTGAAGACATGGCAAATCTGACGCATGAAGCAGAAAATGTACTGGATCTCATCCGCAACCAGAAGCTGATGATCACAAGCGACATTATGGATGTAATTTTCCAGAGTGTGGATTTGATCGAGGGCATGGTGATTGACATTACGGAAGGCGGAGATGGCTCCGCAGATGTATCCGGACCTGTGAAAAAGCTGAGGGCGATCGTGGCAGGTGAATTCACAGCGGAAAGTGAAGTTGCTGCAGCATCAGCTGTTGCCATTGAGGAAGAGGCTCCAGCCGAAGAGCAAATCGTGGCGGGTGAGCAGGACCTGGACGACTACGCTCTGATGGTGTTGAAACAGTCAAAAGAATTGGGCAACAACCTCATGTGGATTACGGTGACTTTGAACGACAACTGCTTGCTGAAAGCAGCCCGTGCCTATATGGTCTTCGATCAGCTGGAGTCCCTCGGTGAAGTCATTAAGACGAAGCCGACCGTGGAAGACATAGAAAACGAACGGTTTGAGACTTCTTTTGAGATTGCTTATGTCACGATGCACCCTGCCGATAAAATTCGCGGTGCGATCCTGAACATCTCAGAAATCCAAGACGTCAAAATTGACCCGATCGGACTGAAGGAAGCACAGGCGCCTGTACCTGCGGTTGTAGAGACGGTAGAAGCAGCTGCTCCTGTGAAAAAAGAGCCAGAAGCACAACAAGCACCTGTGCGCAAACAAGCAGCTGGTGGAAAAACCATCCGCGTCGATATCGAGCGACTGGATATTCTCATGAATCTGTTCAGCGAGCTGGTCATTGACCGCGGAAGGCTGGAGCAGCTGGCGCGCGAGATCGGGAAAAGCGAGCTCCAAGAGACGGTTGAGCACATGAGCCGAATCAGCGGCGATTTGCAGAACATCATTCTAACGATGCGCATGGTACCGGTGGAGCAAGTATTCAATCGTTTCCCACGTATGATTCGCGATCTGCAGAAAGATTTGAACAAGAAGGTCAATCTGGAGATTATCGGAGCGGAAACAGAGCTGGACCGAACCGTAATCGACGAAATCGGCGATCCGTTGAACCACTTGCTGAGAAACTCGCTGGACCATGGAATCGAGTCGCCAGCCGACCGTAAAAATGCTGGGAAGCCCGAAGAGGGAACGATCGTTCTGCGTGCGTTCCACAGCGGTAATCACGTATTTATCGAAGTAAAAGATGACGGTGCGGGGATCAACAAGGATCGCGTGCTGAAGAAAGCGATCGAGCGCGGTATTGTGAATCCTGCGGCAGCAGATAGTTTAACGGACAAGCAAATTCACGAGCTGCTGTTCGCTGCCGGCTTCAGTACTGCAGAGGTGATCTCGGATATTTCGGGTAGGGGAGTAGGACTCGACGTTGTGAAATCCAAGATCGAATCTCTTGGCGGCAGCGTTGGCGTAGAGTCTGTTCGCGGACAAGGCACGACATTCCTGATCCAGTTGCCGCTCACTCTCTCCATTATTTCTGCGATGCTCGTTCAAGTGCAGGATGAGAAATATGCGGTTCCGCTCAGCTCGATCATCGAGACAGCTGTATTTAGAAAAGATCAGATCATGATGGCGCATCGCCAGAAAGTGATCGATTTCCGTGGACGCGTCGTTCCGCTGGTATCTTTGCAGGATATTTTCCAAGTACCTGCGAGCGACTCGGTACAAGATGATGAAGAAGTAGCCGTAATCATCGTGCGCAAAGGCGAAAAGATGGCGGGACTTGTGGTCGATTCCTTTATCGGACAACAAGAAATCGTACTGAAATCCTTGGGCAAGTACCTGGTGAACGTTTTCGCCATTTCAGGTGCAACGATCTTAGGAGATGGACAAGTAGCTCTCATTATCGATTGCAACGCACTGATCAAGTAGGAGCGTAAATTCTTACACGTAAAAGGGAGGGGAAGCCACATGCTCGAGCACAAAGAAATCGTTGGCGAAGTGAAAGTGATTGTCTTCCGCTTGAAAGATGAAGAGTACGGGGTAGAAGTGGGCCAAGTCAAATCCATTGAAAAATTGGAGCACATCACACGAGTGCCTCGGACACCGAAGTTTGTAAAAGGTGTCATTAATCTCCGCGGGGTCGTAACGCCTATCATCGATTTGCGCAACCGTTTTGAGTTGGAGGAAAGTGTCTACTCGGAATCTACTCGCATCATTATCGTTGCGGTAGGAGAGCTGGAGGTTGGACTGATTGTCGATGCTGCAAATGATGTTATTGACATCGCAGTGGATGCGATCGAGCCTCCACCAGAGGTTGTCGGTGGTGTCGAAGCAGCGTATCTACGGGGTGTCGCCAAGTTGGACAAGCGTCTCTTGATCCTGCTGAACCTCGACAAAGTGTTGAGTACAGAGGAAATCAAGCAGCTGGACGCTATTGAGGGGTAAGGAAAATGGCGTATTTTACGAAGTTTGGAGATTTCCAGTTTGACGTCCTGCGGGAAATTGGAAATATCGGTGCAGGCCATGCAGCTACTGCCCTCTCTAAGCTGATGAGCAAAGAAATCGATATGAAAGTACCTCAAGTAAGTATCATTCCTTTTGATGAGGTCGCTGATTGCGTAGGAGGAGCCGAGAACGTCGTCGTGACGGTCTTCCTCCGCGTAGAAGGCGACTGTCCAGGAAACATGTTCTTCATCCTTGATCTGGACTCGGCCAAGCATTTGCTGCAGCAGATCACGGGGATTGAAAAGGATGTATATGAGTGGGAAGAGTTCGAGATTTCAGCTTTGCATGAAATCGGCAACATCCTCACAGGCTCCTATCTATCGTCATTGGCTGATTTTACGCACTTGAATCTTCAGCCATCTGTTCCTGCACTTGCTGTGGACATGGCAGGGGCGATTCTGAGCTACGGATTGATTGAGCTTGGACAAGCAGGTGACTTTGCACTGACGATTGACACCGCCTTTTTTGAGGGGAACGAATTGGTGAAAGGGAACTTCTTTTTAATCCCTGACCCTGACTCCCTTCCCATTCTATTTCGTTCACTAGGAGTTCCTTTCGATGGAGATTATTAAGATCGGTATGGCCGACCTCGGTGTGGCAAAGCCACCGAGTCGCTTGCGTACTACTGGACTCGGCTCGTGCGTAGGGGTTGTCCTCTACGACAGCAACCACAAAATTGCGGGAATGGCACATGTCATGCTACCAGAATCATCTCTAGCAAAAAATGGGGAGCTGACAGTAGGAAAGTACGCGGATACGGCGATCCCTTATTTGATCAATCAGATGGAGCGAGCGGGTGCATCAACCCGGAATATGGTGGCGAAATTGGCGGGTGGCGCACAAATGTTCGCGTTTCTTGGCAAGAATGATACGATGCGAATCGGACCGAGAAACGTGGAAGCATGCAAACAGGCTTTGAAGGACGCACAGATAAAGATCGTGGCAGAAGACACAGGGGGTAACTGCGGTCGGACGATAGAATTAGATGCCACAAACGGCGTGCTTCAAATCCGAACAGTAAATCAAGGTGTGAAGGAAGTATAGGAATGAAGGGAACTTTGTGGATTAATTCTGGCTTGGGAATACTCGCGTTTGTCGTCACGCTGGCGACGGCTTGGGCAAGTAACGTCTGGCTCGTTTCACTAGAGCGGGCAGGCGTCGCATTTATCGTATTTTTCCTCGTCGCTTTTCCTGTCCGTTGGATAATCAGCAAGGTGACACAACCCCTGGCTCTCTCGGCGATGGAAGGAGAGGATGCGCTGCAGAGTAGTGCAGCTTCTCCCGTGAGAGAGACAGAGGATCAACAGTCAGAAGCGAGCGAGGAGTCATTTGCTCCTCTCGCTGTTTCCCAGATGGAGAGAATTCGTCCCATTGAGGATCCCACTACTGTCGCAGAGGTCGTTAGGCGCTTAACAGATGAGTAAAGGCTGGTGAGTAATTCGTGGCACGGCTAACCATACAAGAGAAGGCAAAAGAATTCGATAAATGGGTCATGTGGAAACAAGAGGGCAGTCGCGAAGCAGAAATCGATTTGATCACACGCTTTTTGCCGCTCGTAGACAAAGTAGCCAACCGTTTGGCGATCAACTTGCCAGCTAATGTGGACAAAGATGATCTGGTCAGCTACGGTCGCTTTGGGCTGTTGGACGCATTGGCCAAATTCGATCACACACGCGGTTTGCAGTTCGAAACGTATGCGATGTGGCGTATTCGTGGGGCGATGATTGACGGTTTGCGCGAAAATGACTGGATCCCTCGTACGGTTCGCGACAAGGCCAAAAAAATCGAAGAAGCGTATACAACTTTGGAACAGCAAATGCTGCGAATGCCTACAGACCTGGAAGTAGCGGAATACTTGGGGATTAGTGAAAAGGACCTTCAGCAAGTGTTTTTTGAAACTTCTCTCGCGACAATGGTCTCCATCGATGAAGCAGTCGGCGAGGAAGACGAGCAGAAAACGGCAAGACACTCCTACATCGTGGATGATATGACGCCACGGCCTGAAAATGTGGCAGAAACCACGAGTCTGAAGGAAGTTCTTGTCACCGTAATTGACAAGCTGCCTGAGAAAGAAAGACTGGTCGTTTCCTTGTTCTACTTTGAAGAAATGACCCTGTCCGAAATTGCTGAGATCATGAGCTTGTCGCCTTCACGTATCTCTCAGCTCCATTCCAAGGCGCTGTTCCGTCTTCGTTCTGCGTTGTCCCGATGGAAGTCTCAATTAATGTAGATAGAAAGTACCCAAAGGCTTGAGGGGGTTAGAAGTGATGGAAGGGATCGCGAAGTATCGATTAGAGGTAAATATTTCGCCGGATAAATTGGAGGCGGGGATCCTACTTCGAGTAGATGAGGAGGATCTCGATACCCTTTTGTTGTCAGAAGGCGATATTTACAAAGAACTCGAGAGGAAAAAAATTAAGGTCGGTATTTTAGACAATGTCGTTCGGGATTTGTGTGCGCTTCCGAGAAAGTACGCAAATTCCCAGGTTACCATCGCTCGGGGCGTCGCTCCTGTTCAGGGAGTGGATGGATCCGTGGAGTATCCGTACTTGGATTCCGTGGTCGAGGGGAACGGCCCAAAGGAATTGGAAGACGGACGAGTAGACTACTACAATGTAACATCGATTCCAAACGTCGCCAAAGGCCAGCTATTAGCACGAAAGATTCCAGCTGGTCAAGGAACGGCAGGTACAACCGTTTCCGGAGAGACCATCGCTCCCAAAGCTGGCAAAGATGTAGTGATCAAGCCAGGTAAAAACGTGGTGCAAAATCAGGAAAGAACGATGATTTACGCCGCGATAGATGGACAAGTATCGTTTACCGATAACGACAAAATGAACGTCTTTCCGGTATTTGAAGTAAACGGAGATGTGGACTTCGGAGTCGGTAATATCGATTTCGTGGGAACGGTGGTCATTCGCGGGAACGTCTTAAATGGTTTTCGTGTAAAAGCATCGGGGGATATTCGGGTGCTGGGAAGCGTTGAAGGTGCTGAATTGCACGCAGAAGGATCTATCGAAATTAAAAGCGGGATTGTCGCGCAGGATAAGGGTCATATCATTGCAGGTCAAAACATTCGGACTTCATTTATACAAAATGCGAATGTAACAGCAGGAAACCAAGTGATTGTCTCCCAGAGCATCATGTTTTCAACCGTGCGTGCAGGCAAAGAGATCATTTGCAAGGGCGCCAAAGGAATCATCATTGGTGGAGTCTTGCAGGCGGGCGAGAAGATCGCTGCGCGGGTATTTGGCAATACGAGTGCAACCCCGACGATTTTGGAGGTGGGGGTAAAGCCTGAGCTGCGTCAGGAACTCGTACAAATTCAAAAGGAACTGCAAGTGGTATACGAGAACCTGCGTAAAACGGATCAAGGTTTGAGTGTGATGAATCAGATTCTGCAAGTCAGCGGGGAGCTGCCACCAGATAAACGCATGCTGCAAATTAAACTCACCAACACCAGGCTCGTCCTGGAAAAGGAATGCAAATCGCTGGAAGCTCGGAAAAAAGATGTTGAAACCGAGTTGAAAGGCGAAGGACCAGCTGCGATCGAGGCGTATCATGTGATGTATCCTGGTATTAAGATGACGTTTGGCAAGCTGGTGCATTTTATCAAACATGAATACGCGCGAACTCGGTTTGTCGTATTGGATGGCGAGATCAGCACAGCTACGCTCATTTGACTTCCGTTTGGTGTACCATCAGGCCGTGTAAGGGAGCTGGGTTTCGATGAGCTTGAAGAATGTGGAACTGCAAGTTGCCTTGCCACGTACGCTCGAAGTCACACGGATTCAGGATCAGCTGCTTCAACGGAGCGTCCACGAGCAGCAATCCCTCATGGAGGAGCGTAGCCAGCTCGATCAACAGATGAGACAGCGCCCGACAGATGTTTCGCATACCGAAAAAAACAGGATTCGTGAGCGAGAGCAAAAGTCAAAGAATAAGCAGCAAGACCCCGATATGTCTTCCGCAAGTCCAGAGGGAGAAGAAGCGGACGACGACGTAAAAAGGAAGCAAGTATCCATGCGTGACCCATTGCGCGGTCGCTTTATCGATATATCATTATAAGGATAGAAGTATAAAAAGCCAGAAACAAAGGTGGCCATCATGGACGTAGTGTATCTCATCTTGATCGGAGTCGGATTTGTCTGTATATTCATTTCCTTCTTTTTAAAAGGAAAGCAAACGAATGAATCCGATTCTTTTGAACTGACACATCGCACCGCGGACAAGGCAGAGGTCGATAAAAAATGGCAGTTGCTTGGAAAGCAGATCAAACAGGACAAGGACTACCTGTTTTCTCAGATCGAGATCGTACAGGGAGAGCTGCTTGGAGAAATTCATGCGTTGCGCAAGCGAATCGAACAATTAGAAAGCCAGGAAGTGTCGGCGAAGGCGCTCCAAGCTCCAACGATAGACGTGTTGGACGCTCCTCTTATGAATAATGAAACGCAACAAATGAACGACGTAGACATGCTGGCTTTGCGAGAGAGATATCGCAGAGTCTTTGAGCTGCACAGGGAAGGGCTGTCTCCGGATGAGATCGCCAAACGCATGGGCGCAGGAAGAGGAGAAATCGACCTGATCTTTGCCTTGGCTGCGCGTAAAGAAAGAGGGACAGCCGATGCGTAAACGGGAGCTGTTACTCGGCTTTGGTGCCGGTATGATTGTGGCCGCAGCGGCGACAGGCTGGTTTCAGACCAAGCAGATGCCTTCCGTGCAGAAGGCTCTTTCGTCTGAGCAGATCAAAAAGGCAGCCGAAGAATTGGAAATGGTCGTGTTGAGCAAGGAAGAGTATGAGCAGTGGCAGCAAGAGAAAAAAGTCAATGTGAAGCCTGCTCCCGAAGCACCGAAAGCTCCTGCGACACCTCGAGCGGGCCAGACGGTCAAGCCGCAAAGTCCAACTTCTACACAGCCGGCATCACCTAATCTGCCAGCTTCTGGTGTGCAAACGACGATTCCACAAACGACGAGTCCGACTAATGGGGCGACTACCCCGGCTGAGCAGGTGAAGAGCCCGGTTCAGCCGAATGTGGAAACGCCTGTGGTTAAAAAGCAGATTTCCTTTACGGTTCCATACAAAGCGACGGCAGAGGGTGTGGCCAAAAAGCTCGTAGCGGAAGGCATCCTGCCGCCTGACAACACGCTGGTGGAAGAGCTCCGAAGCCAGGACAAGCTAAATCGGATCCGTGTGGGAACCTATCAGATTACTACCCCTGCGACGGCAGCAGATATCGTCAAACTTATTACGACTCCGCCCCAGAAATGAGGCGGAGTTTTTTACAGCAACTAAGGCTCCGCCAAATCATATGGCGCAGTCAAGTTTTCTAGTGCGAAAATAATGGAATCTGTTTGTTGCAATTGAAAGTCTCATATGATATATTCATTTACGGTGTTGAAATCGCACGTCCACCAATTCCAGCAACGGTGCTGCCTCAGGCAGTTTTGCTTGGAAGATGCGGTGTGGCGGAGGTAGCATCACAAAAAAACCACTTTTAAGGAGGTGTGAAATATGGCAGTAATTTCGATGAAACAACTCCTCGAGGCTGGTGTTCACTTTGGTCACCAAACTCGTCGTTGGAACCCGAAAATGGCTCGCTATATCTTCACCGAACGTAACGGAATCTACATTATCGACCTGCAAAAAACCGTAAAAAAAGTTGAGGAAGCGTACAACTTTGTACGTGAAGTCGCTCAAAACGGTGGTAAAGTGCTCTTCGTAGGTACGAAGAAACAAGCACAAGAATCCGTTAAAGAAGAAGCAGAACGTACAGGTCACTACTTCATCAACCAACGTTGGTTGGGTGGTACCTTGACTAACTTCACTACCATCAAAAAACGTACAGCTCGCCTCGCTGAGCTTAAGCGTATGGAACAAGATGGTACGTTCGAAGTATTGCCGAAGAAAGAAGTTATCGTTCTTCGCAAAGAAATGGATCGCCTGGAGAAATTCCTCGGCGGTATCGCTCACATGGATCAACTGCCGGACGCACTGTTCGTCATCGACCCACGCAAAGAGCGCATCGCTGTTGCAGAAGCTCGTAAACTGGGTATCCCAATCGTTGCAATCGTAGATACTAACTGCGATCCAGACGAGATCGACTACGTAATCCCAGGTAACGACGACGCAATTCGCGCTGTTAAACTGCTGACTGCGAAAATGGCAGATGCCCTGCAAGAAGGCAACCAAGGCGGAGAACAAGCCACAACAACTGCGTAAGCAAGTGTATGAGGGTGGACTGAGGGTGTCAGAACCCCGTCCATCCTTTTTTAACAAATGAGCACAATGTAACCAACCCTATACTTAGAACGTAACAATCCAAGGAGGTTAACTCAATGGCAATTAGTGCACAAACAGTTAAAGAACTGCGTGAGCGTACAGGTGCAGGTATGATGGATTGCAAACGCGCGCTGGAAGAAACTAACGGCGACATGGAAAAAGCAATTGACTTGCTCCGTGAACGCGGTATCGCGAAAGCGGCGAAAAAATCCGGCCGTATTGCTGCGGAAGGTTTGACTGCAACTGCAATTGCGGGTAACGTAGCTGCTGTTGTCGAAGTAAACTGCGAAACAGACTTCGTAGCGAAAAACCCTGAGTTCCAAACACTCGTAAAAGACATCGCTGAGCACGTTGTAACCCAACGTCCTGCAACGGTTGAAGAAGCTTTGGAGCAACCTTTCAAAGGCGCTGGCGAAACACTGGCTCACGTAATCAATGAGAAAATCTCCACAATCGGAGAAAACATCTCCTTCCGTCGTTTCTTCCTTTCCGAGAAATCCGACAACGGCGTCTTCGGTGCTTACCTGCACATGGGTGGTCGTATCGGCGTTCTGGTTACATTGGAAGGCACGCAAAACGAAACACTGGCAAAAGACCTTGGCATGCATGCTGCAGCGTCTAACCCACGCTTTGCAAACCGCGATGAAGTTTCCCAAGACGAAATCGATCGTGAGCGCGAAGTTCTGAAAAACCAAGCATTGGCTGAAGGCAAGCCAGCGAATATCGTTGAAAAAATGGTTGAAGGTCGTCTCTCCAAGTACTTCGAAGAGTACGTACTGGTTGAACAGCCATTCGTTAAAGACCCAGACAAGAAAGTATCTGCTCTGCTGAAAGAAGCAGGTGCTACCTTGAAAGAATTCGCTCGTTTCCAAGTGGGCGAAGGTATCGAGAAAAAACAAGAAGACTTCGCTGCTGAAGTAATGGCGCAAGTAAATAAGCAATAATAAGGATATAGGGAACACCTCCGTGTTCCCTATTTTCAAAACGAGAGTTTCACTACAAGTGAAACTCTCATGCACGTAAAAAGCAATGTGCAGATACAATGTCAGAAGGAATGCTGACGATGCACAGAGAATGATTCATGAATGGAGGCCGTTTTCACATGCCACTTCCTGCCTATAAACGGGTTGTGTTAAAGTTGAGTGGGGAAGCACTGGCGGGAGACTTAGGATATGGGATTGATCCGAAGGTCATTTTTTCCGTAGCGAACCAGATCAAGGAAATCGTAGAATTGGGAGTACAAGTTGCAGTAGTCGTCGGTGGAGGCAATATCTGGCGCGGACTTTCCGGTAGCTCCAAAGGGATGGATCGTGCAACTGCCGATTACATGGGCATGCTGGCCACGATCATGAACTCACTCGCCTTGCAGGATGGGTTGGAGCAAGTGAATGTCCCGACTCGTGTACAAACATCGATTGAGATGAGACAAGTGGCAGAGCCATACATACGCCGCCGCGCGATTCGCCATTTGGAAAAAATGCGTGTCGTTATCTTCGCTGCTGGTACTGGAAACCCTTATTTTTCTACGGATACAACTGCTGCCTTGCGCGCAGCCGAGATTGAAGCTGAAGTTATCCTGATGGCAAAAAATAAAGTGGACGGCGTTTATTCTGCAGACCCAAGCCTCGATCCGAATGCGGAGAAATACGATCGTTTGACTTTCCTGGAAGTCCTGAACAAAGGACTGGGTGTCATGGATTCCACAGCATCGAGTCTGTGCATGGACAACAATATTCCGCTGATCGTCTTTAACATTTCCGAAGAAGGCAATATTCGCCGGGCAGTGATGGGCGATAAGATCGGTACTCTGGTGAAGGGGGAATAATTATGGCACAATCCGTGATCAAAGACATGGAAGATCGCATGAACAAAGCGATTTCGAATCTGAAAAGAGACCTGTCCACTCTGCGTGCAGGACGTGCAAACCCTGCTATGCTGGATCGTGTGATGGTTGACTATTATGGTACGCCGACGCCGATTAGCCAGTTGGCTAACGTGAGTGTCCCTGAACCTCGCATGCTCACCATTCAGCCTTGGGACAAAACGGCTCTGAAAGAAATTGATCGCGCTCTGCAGCAATCGGACTTGGGTATTTCGCCAAGCAACGACGGTGTGATCATTCGTTTGATCATCCCGCCACTGACAGAAGAACGTCGCAAAGACTTGGTGAAATTGGCTGGCAAGAGCGGTGAGGAAACCAAGGTAGCGATTCGCAACATTCGCCGCGACGCTAACGATGAGATCAAGAAGCTTGAAAAAGCAGCAACCATTTCCGAAGATGAATCTCGTCGCCATCAAGAAACGGTACAAAAAACGACGGATAAATTTATTGCAGAAGTCGACAAAGTCGTTAAGGATAAAGAGAAAGACATCTTGGAAGTGTAATTCAAGGGAATCCCCCTCTCAGTGAGGGGGATGTACGTCTATATCTCTCATTACGGGGGAACACTTTATGTTAGAACATCTAGCGCGCAAATGGACCCGCAAGGAAAAACAAACCGTGCAGGAAGAACTGGACCTCTCCGGCAAAATCCCGGAGCATGTTGCAGTGATTATGGACGGGAATGGAAGATGGGCCAACATGCGCAGTTTACCCCGGGTCGCCGGGCACCGAGCAGGAATGAAAACGGTAAAGGAAGTCGTCAAAGCGGCTGACGAGATCGGCGTACGCTATATGACGATGTACGCTTTTTCTACCGAGAACTGGAAGCGACCGCGGGACGAAGTGGATTTTCTCATGAAGCTTCCGCAGGAATTTTTGTCGACAGAATTGGATGAATTGATTGAACGAGATGTTCGCATTCGCATGTTGGGAAGCAAGGATGAACTGCCTTCTCACACATTAAAGGCATTGCTTGAAGCGGAAGAGAAAACACATGACAACCGAGGACTACAGCTGAATTTTGCTTTGAACTACGGTGGACGTGATGAGATTGTCAAAGCATTTTCGGTGATTGCAGCGCAAGTAAAAGCGGGGGAACTTGACCCGCAGGAATTGGATGAGGAAGTCATTTCCCGTTACCTGTATACAAGCGAAATCCCCGATCCAGACCTCTTGATTCGCACAAGTGGAGAGATTCGTTTGAGCAACTTTATGCTCTGGCAATTGGCGTACACTGAAATGTGGTTTACGGATGTGCTTTGGCCAGATTTTTCCCGTGAACACTTTTATCAAGCGATAGTGGAGTACCAAGGTCGAGCTCGTCGCTACGGGGCGGTATAGCCGAGAGGTGGAATCTGTTGAAGCAACGTATAATAACAGGCTTAATTGGTGGGGCCGCTTTTCTCCTTTTGATCTATTTGGGAGGAAGCTGGTACTCATTATTGGTATTGCTTTTGGCCGTGATTGGCCATTTTGAATTTATGAGGATGGCGGGCCTTCAGCCATGGAGCATCGCAAGCATACTCGGATACATTTTGATGATCAGCATTCTTTGGCCGTCCCTTTCTTTTTCCACCTGGCTTACCATCAGCACGCCGGATCTGATGATAGCAGTTCTTCTGCTTTTATTGATTTACTCCGTTTTGCGGAAAAATCAGTTTCATATCGAACACATCGCCCTTACATTGGTGGGGGCGTTATACATAGGCTTTGGTTTTACTTATATGGCAGCTACCCGCAATCTTCCGGACGGATTGATGCTAACGGTACTCGTCATTCTCGGAATTTGGTCGACGGATTCCGGGGCTTATTTTGTAGGAAAAGCGATCGGGAAACGAAAGCTGTGGCCAGAAATTAGTCCAAACAAAACGATCGAGGGCTCCTTGGGGGGACTTTTGGCTTCTATAGTCGTGGTGCTTGCAGTGAACGCCATCTTTGGCGGCTTGGATATGCTTCAAGCATTTCTGATTGCAGTGGTAGCAGGGATCATCGGACAGCTGGGAGACTTGGTGGAATCCGGCCTGAAGCGTCATTTTGGTGTGAAGGATTCCGGTCAGCTGATCCCAGGGCACGGCGGTGTGCTTGATCGGTTCGACAGCTTCCTGCTCGTCTTCCCGGTTTTGCATCTACTAGGAATCGTCTGAGACCTGGCGCATAAAGAATTATAGAGGGTGAATTCAGTGAAACAAATAGCACTCTTGGGGTCCACTGGTTCTGTCGGCACGAGCACCCTGGATGTTGTCGAACAGCATCCAGGGGAATTCTCAGTGGTAGCGATGGCGGCAGGAACGAATGTGGACTTGCTGGCTCGGCAGGTGAAAAAGTTCCAGCCAGAGCTTGTCTCTGTAGCCCATGCTGAAGCTGCTGCAGCGCTAGCGGAACGTCTCGGAGGATCAGCTATGCCCGAGATCGTTTATGGAGTAGAAGGGCTCGAGCAGGTGGCTCGGCATGAGTCGGCAAACTTCGTGATGACGGCTGTTGTCGGTAGTGTCGGAGTTTCCCCTACCTTAGCTGCGATTGAAGCGGGAAAAACGATTGGCCTCGCGAACAAGGAGACACTGGTTAGCGCTGGCCCCGTCGTGATGAAGGCAGCGAAGGAAAAAGGGGTGACCATTATTCCTGTCGACAGCGAGCATTCAGCCGTTTTTCAATGCTTGCAGGGAGAGCGCAGGGAGGATGTTTCTCGCATCATCTTGACCGCTTCAGGAGGGTCTTTTCGTCATGTCAGCCGCCAGGAATTGGAGAATGTGACTGTCGCTGAGGCGCTCGCGCATCCAAACTGGAGCATGGGGGCGAAAATTACCATCGATTCGGCTACCATGATGAACAAAGGTTTTGAAGTGATCGAGGCACATTGGTTGTTTGATTTGCCGTATGAACAGATCGACACCATCCTGCACTATGAAAGCATCATTCACTCTATGGTAGAATACAAGGACAGGGCAGTCATGGCCCAGCTGGGAACACCTGATATGAGAGTTCCCATTCAGTACGCGCTCAGCTATCCAGAGAGAATGAATTTGGATTCGGAGCCACTCGATCTCGTAAAGCTCGGCACTCTTCACTTTGCTGCCATGGATTTTGAGCGCTATCCTCTGCTACAATTGGCATATGACTGTGGAAAAGCTGGCGGCACGCATCCGGCTGTCTTGAATGCAGCCAACGAAGTAGCCGTTGACCTCTTTTTGAAAGGCGCAATCCGGTTTCTCGAGATTGAAACCATTGTCAGAAAAACCTGCGAAGCTCACCAGGGAGTTAACCATCCGACATTGGAAGAGATTTTTGCAGCAGATCGTTGGGCGCGCTCTTTCGCGTCGGATTTGTATACGGTAGGGCTTTAGATACTGAATGAAAGGTGGCTGTTCAATTGCCTCTTCCCAATCTGGATTCCGTTGGATCAATTCTCGCGATAGTAATCGTTTTTGGGGTACTCGTCTTTGTGCATGAACTTGGACATTTCCTGCTCGCAAAAAGAGCGGGAATACTTTGCCGTGAGTTTGCACTCGGCATGGGACCCAAAATTTTCCGTGTCAAGCGGGGAGAAACGGAATACACGCTTCGCCTTTTGCCAATCGGCGGACTCGTCCGTATGGCAGGTGAAGACCCTGAGATGGATATGTTGAAACCGCATATGGAAATCGGTGTGGAGCGAGATGCGGTGGGAAAGGTAACACATATCCTCCTGGATGGGCCAGGCACCGGCTCAGCACGAGCGATTTCCGGTACAGTTGTAAGCTTTGATCTGGAACACGCACTGAACCTGACGCTTGATATTGGCGGAGAGCAGCGTACGTTTTCCGTGCATCCACAAGCTCAACTGGTGAAGGATGGACAAGAGGTTCAGATTGCCCCACTGAACAGACAGTTTAAAGGAAAGACGGTATCTCAGCGCTTTTGGGCCATTTTCGCAGGTCCAGCTGCCAACTTTATTCTGGCCTTTCTGTTATTTGTCGCCATTGGACTGATTTACGGAGTTCCGAAAGACGTTCCTTATCTCGGCGAAGTGAGAGCAGGCGGTCCTGCTGCCCAAGCTGGTTTGCTTCAGGGCGACAAAGTCATCTCTATTGAAGGAAAGCCAGTCGCTTCCTGGAAAGAGATCGTGGAGATCGTCAGTCAATCTCCCGGGAAGGAATTGACCTTCGAATACGAGCGTAGTGGCCAGCGCCATACGGTTCCGGTGAAGGTAGGGAAAGATGAGAATAACGTTGGGAAAATCATGGTGACAAACTCGTTGACATACGCTCCTGGGGAAGTCTTGAAGTACGGAGCGTCATCTACCTATGACTTTACGATGATGATCCTGAAAAGCCTGGGAATGCTCTTTACGGGTTCAGTAGGAATTAATGATTTGAGCGGACCTGTCGGCATCTTTAAGATGACGGGTGAGTTTGCGCAGCAAGGTATCGCGATTTTGATGAAATGGGCGGCTGTCCTTAGCATCAACCTGGGATTGTTCAACCTGCTCCCGCTTCCTGCATTGGATGGTGGACGTCTGGCGTTTCTGGCTGTGGAAGCTCTGCGTGGCCGTCCGATCGATCCGCATAAGGAAGGGATGGTACACTTCCTTGGATTTGCATTCTTGATGCTCTTGATTTTGGTGGTAACATGGAATGACCTGCAACGGTTTTTCTTTCAATAACGTACTCACTTACTAGAACGAATACAGACAAAATGAAGGATGGTGCAAAATGTACAAGCGCGAGGAGACGAAACCGGTATTTGTCGGAGGCGTACAAATCGGGGGTCAGAAAAGCGTAGTCATTCAATCCATGACCACTGCGGATACGCGGGATGTGGAGAAAACGTTGGCCGAGATCCAGAGATTGCACGATGTAGGGTGCCAGATCGTTCGTCTGGCCGTCATTAACGAGGACGCTGCACGTGCAATTAAAAAGATCAAGGAGCGGTCCCCGCTGCCGCTCGTTGCGGATATTCACTTCGACCATAAGCTCGCACTGATTGCACTTGAGAGCGGAATCGACAAGATCCGGATCAATCCGGGGAACATCGGTTCCAAGGAAAAGACGAAACGAGTAGTGGAAGCATGCCGCGAGCGCAATGTACCGATCCGAATTGGTGTCAACTCGGGTTCTGTAGAAAAGCGATTGCTTGAAAAATACGGCTATCCTTCGCCTGAAGCGATTGTAGAGAGCGCGATGGACCACGTGGAAATTCTCGAAGACTTGAACTACGACAACATTGTCATTTCGCTGAAGTCTTCCGATGTTCCAACGATGATCCAAACGTATTCCCTGATGGCACAAAAACGCAACTACCCGTTGCATGTCGGTGTTACCGAGGCGGGAACGCAATTCTCTGGCAGTATCAAATCGGCTGTGGGGATTGGTACCGTGCTGTCGATGGGAATCGGCGATACGATCCGTGTATCCTTGACGGCTGACCCTGTAGAAGAAATCAAAGTGGCGAAACAAATCCTGCGCAGCTTGGACATCGTGAACAACGATCCCGTAGTTATTGCTTGCCCTTCCTGCGGACGCTGCGCGATTGATCTGATCGGGCTGGCTACCAAAGTAGAGGATGCGATTTCTACCTTGAAGGTTCCTTTGAAAGTAGCTGTGATGGGCTGCGCCGTAAACGGACCAGGTGAAGCACGCGAGGCTGATGTAGGCGTTGCGGGTGGTAACGGAGAAGGATTGATCTTCCGTAATGGCGAAATTGTTCGGAAAGTGAAAGAAACCGAACTGTTTGAAGAGTTGATGAAAGAAATCAACGAAATGGTCGGCGAACAAAAGCCTACGCATGTAGGGTAAGTCGATCGCTTCGAATCTACACGAGTATGAGCGCAGTGAAACTTTCCGCTACTGATGGTCACAGGCCGCGGTAGAGGGTTTTTATAAGCATTAAGGAGGACACGCACGTGTTGAAGCAAAGCCAAATGTTGATTCCTACCCTGCGGGAAGTGCCTGCTGATGCGGAGATTGCCAGCCACAAGCTGCTGCTCCGTGCCGGTATGGCCCGCCAGCTGGCATCCGGTATTTATACCTACCTGCCGCTCGCACTCCGCACCCTGCACAAAATCCAAGCCATCGTGCGTGAAGAGATGAACAACGCTGGCGGTCAAGAGCTTTTAATGCCAGCTATGCAGCCAGCAGAGCTGTGGCATCAAACCGGTCGTTGGGATGTGTATGGACCAGAGCTGGTTCGTCTGCGCGATCGTCATGACCGTTCCTTTGCGTTGGGGCCGACCCACGAGGAAGTCATCACCAGCCTGGTGCGTGATGAAATCAACTCGTACAAAAAGCTGCCGATCAACCTTTACCAAATCCAAACCAAGTTCCGTGACGAGGTTCGCCCTCGCTTCGGGTTGATCCGCTGCCGTGAGTTTATCATGAAGGATGCGTATTCCTTTGATACGACTCAGGAAGGCTTGGATCGCAACTTCCAGGCGATGTACGATGCCTATACCAACATCTTCACTCGCGTTGGGTTAAACTTCCGCGCAGTTGAAGCAGATGCTGGTGCCATCGGCGGTAAAGGCACGTATGAATTCATGGCTCTGTGTGACATCGGTGAAGACACCATTGCATACTCCGAAGAAGGCGATTTTGCCGCAAACCTGGAGAAGGCAGAAGTCGTTTACCAGCCAGCAGCGAAGCCTGCGACAGAAACACCGGCGCCTGAAAAACTGCATACCCCTGGTGTCAAAACGATCGAGCAATTGACAAAAGCGCTTCAGATCGAAGCGAAGCAAATTGTCAAAAGCCTGCTCTATAAGGTAGACGACAAACTGGTCATGGTACTCGTTCGTGGAGATCACGAGCTAAACGAAGTAAAGCTGAAAAATCTGTACGATGCATCCATCGTTGGATTGGCGACAGAAGCGGATATCTTGTCCGTAACAGGTGCTCCAGCAGGGTTTGTTGGACCCGTTGGCCTTGACAGCGAAAAAGTGGAAATCATCGCGGACAACAACGTCCAAGACGTTTTCGATGGTGTCGTAGGGGCTAACGAAACAGACTACCATATTCAACATGTTCAACCAGGTCGCGATTACACGGTATCCCGCTATGCTGACCTTCGCAATATTACGGAAGAAGACGTTTGCCCACGTACTGGCGGAGCGATCAAGTTTGCCCGTGGTGTAGAAGTCGGCCATGTCTTTAAGCTCGGAACGAAATACTCGACAGCGCTGGGTGCTACCTTCCTTGATGAAAACGGAAGAAGCCAGCCCATGATCATGGGCTGCTACGGAATCGGGGTATCCCGTACGATTGCAGCAGTCATCGAGCAAAACAACGATGAAAATGGGATCATTTGGCCAGTAGCTGTAGCACCTTTCCACGTGCATGTCATTCCGGTCAATGTTAAAGTAGAAGAGCAACGTCAGACCAGCGAACAAATCACGGAAGTTTTGCGCAAAGCAGGCGTGGAAGTATTGTTTGACGACCGCCCTGAGCGCGCAGGTGTGAAGTTCAAGGATGCTGACCTGATCGGATTGCCACTGCGCATTACGGTTTCCGACAAGGCTGCAGAGGAAGGCACTGTAGAAATTCGCGTACGGAAAACCGGGGAGACCGTTCATGTCAAGCTGGACGAAATCGCGAGCGAAGTCAAAGCTTTGCTGGCACGCGTTGACCGCACGGGAGCCGAACTGTTCGGAGTGTAATTGACAGCAGGAATAAAGAGGGATTTTGTCGAAATTTACGGGGTACTCCCCTGATGTAACGGGAGTGCCTCTTTTTCTTGTTTTAGGGGGTGGGAAAGCCGTGGACCGTACACAAGAGCAAAAGCAACGGTTCGCCCTGCTGGTGAAGCAAATGGAGCTTCCCGCAGAATGGGTGGAACGTTTTTTTCAGGACGGACAGATTGATAAGCTGGAGCTGTACAAGCAAAATCGTGAGTGGGTATTTCGTTTTACGCTTCCCAGGATGCTGCCTGCGGAGGTCTTTCATGCGTTCACACAAAGGCTGACGCAGACCTTTTCCCATCTGGCGAAAGTAGATGCCAGTTTTCGATATGGGCAGAAACCACCTTTGGAGCAAATTGTAAATGAGTACTGGGATGTTGTACTTGCACGTGTCGAGCCGGCCTTGAATTCACTGGCTGTCACGATGCGTACAGCGAAAAAAGAGATCGCGCAGCAAGAAGTAAAAATCTACTTGCCTACCGATATGACGGTAGAAGTGGCGAAAAGAAAGAAAGCAGACAGTGAGCTGCTCGCCGTTTTTCAGAAGACGACCGACACCTCTCCGCGTTTTACGTTCCATCAGGAAGAGAGTGATGAAGCGTACAAGGCTTTCGTTGAACAGCGCAGTGAGGAAGAGAGAGCGCTAGTCGAGGTCGTTATGACTGCCGCTGCGCAGGAGGCCAAGTCTGCTGATAAGACAGAAGCCATTACGACGCTCATGATGGGGTATGAAATTAAGGATGCCCCTATTCCGATTTGTGAGATTCAGGATGAGGAGCGCCGGGTTGTCATCCAAGGTGCCGTCTTCAACGTGGAAGTAAAAGAGCTGCGAAGCGGTCGCCATTTGCTTACCTTTAACATCTCTGACTACACAGATTCGCTTACCGTCAAAATGTTTTCCCGCGACAAGGAAGACGTCAAGATGCTGGAGGCACTGAAGGATGGCATGTGGGTCAGGGTGCGAGGCAGCGTACAGCATGATACGTTCATTCGCGATCTGGTGATGAATGCGAACGATCTCAATCAGATCGAGCAAGTCGTACGCCGAGATTCGGCAGAAGAAAAACGGGTTGAGCTGCATTGCCATACACCAATGAGTGCTCTGGATGCGGTAGCGTCCGTGAAATCGCTCGTTTCTACAGCGGCGAAATGGGGACACCCGGCGATTGCCATTACCGACCACGGAGTCGTACAGGCATTTCCGGAAGCTTATTCAGTGGCCAAGAAAAATAACATCAAGTGCATTTTGGGGATGGAAGCGTACGTCATCGAGGACGGGATTGATATCGTCTACAATTTGACGGCAGATAACAACATCCCGATTGATGAGAATACAGAATACGTTGTCTTTGACACGGAGACGACGGGCTTGAATGCAGCCGAGCATACCATTATCGAAATCGCTGCGGTGAAGATGAAAGGGAGCGAGATTGTCGCAGAGTGGACGGAGCTGATCGACCCGCAGCTGGAGATCGGACCGAAAACAACCGAGATCACGGGGATTACCAATGAGATGCTGCGCGGCAAGGACACCCTGGATGTCGTGCTTCGCCAGTTTAAGGAATTCACCGGAGATGCGATTCTGGTCGCTCACAACGCCGAGTTCGATAAGGCGTTTATCAATGCCTGCGCGAAACGGATCGGCATGGAGCCTTGGAACAATGCCTTCCTGGATACGCTGCCCCTTGCGCGGATGATGTACAAAGGTATGCGCAACTATCGGCTGGGCAGTCTCGCAAAAAAATTCAATGTAGAGCTGATCAATGCTCACCGCGCGTTGGATGATACGGTTGCACTGGCGCATATCTTCCAGCAGATGCTCAAAGACATCAAGGAAGCGCAGATCAAGACGTTGGCGCAGTTGAATGAACAGAGCAATGCAGAAGCGGACTATAAAAGCGGTCGTCCATTCCATGCGACGATCCTCGTGAAAAACAAAGAGGGATTGAAAAACCTCTACAAGCTGGTGAGTCGCTCTCACGTCGAAACCTTCTATAGATGGCCGCGGATCCAGCGCAGTCAGCTGACGAAGTATAGGGACGGTCTACTGATCGGTACGGCGTGCAAGGACGGCGAGCTGATGCAGGCCATTTTGCGCGGGAAATCGCCGGAGGAGCTGAAGGAAGTAGCTTCGTTCTACGATTACCTGGAGCTGCAGCCGATCGCCCATTACTCGCCATTGCTGCGCAACGAGGAAATCCCAAGTCTCGAGACGATGAAAGGGTACCACCGAAACATCGTCCAGATGGGAAAGGAGCTCGGCAAGCTCGTAGTCGCTACGGGGGACGTGCATTTCCTCAACCCGCAGGATGAAATCTTCCGAGATGTCTTTTTGCTTTCCAAAGGGGACCCAACTGCCGGAAACCAGCCTCCACTTTATTTGCATACGACAGACGAGATGCTGGAGGCGTTCTCTTTCCTCGGGGAAGAGACTGCACACGAAGTCGTTATAAAAAATACGAATGCGATCGCAGATATGATCGAGGATGTAAGTCCGATTCCAGACAAGCTCTACACACCCGTCATCGAAGGAGCCGATGATGAGCTGCGGCAAATGTGCTATGACAAAGCAAAAAGGCTCTATGGCGATCCGCTGCCTGAGTTGGTAGAGCATCGACTGGAAAAAGAATTGACCAGTATCATCAAGCATGGGTTCGGCGTTATCTATTTGATTTCCCAGCGCTTGGTGACAAAGTCGTTGCGAGACGGCTATCTGGTTGGTTCACGGGGGTCGGTAGGTTCCTCCTTTGTCGCGACCATGTCCGACATTACCGAGGTAAATCCTCTGCCACCGCATTACCGTTGTCCGAACTGCAAGCATAGTGAATTTATCACGGATGGATCGATTGCTTCCGGATTCGACTTGCCAGACAAAGAATGTCCGTCTTGTGGCACAAGCTACGAAAAAGATGGGCAGGACATTCCGTTCGAAACGTTCCTGGGCTTTAAAGGAGACAAGGTACCGGATATTGACTTGAACTTCTCCGGTGACTACCAGCCGCGAGCGCATAAGTACACGCAGGAGCTTTTCGGAGCCGATTATGTCTATCGTGCCGGAACGATTGGTACGGTCGCGGAAAAAACCGCTTACGGCTATGTGCGAAAATACGCCGATGAGCGCAAGATGACACTGCGAAATGCAGAGGTCTCAAGGATCGTGAACGGCTGCACAGGTGTAAAAAGAACGACAGGTCAGCACCCGGGCGGGATCATTGTAGTGCCTGACTATATGGAAATTGAAGATTTCTGTCCGATCCAGTTTCCGGCTGATGACAATGAATCGGAATGGCGCACGACGCATTTCGACTTCCACTCCATTCATGACAACTTGCTCAAACTCGATATTCTGGGACACGACGATCCGACAGTCATCCGGATGCTGCAAGACTTGACGGGCATGGATCCAAAAACGATCCCGCTTGATGACAAGAAGACGATGTCGATCTTTAGTTCCACGGAAGCATTGGGTGTGACGCCAGAGCAAATCGGGACGAATATGGGGACTTTGGGGATTCCAGAGTTCGGCACCAAATTCGTACGTCAGATGCTTGAGGATACGAAGCCGACCACGTTCGCCGAGCTGGTTCAGATTTCGGGTCTGTCACACGGAACGGACGTTTGGCTGAACAACGCACAGGATTTGATTCGCAATGGAACATGTAAGCTTCCTGATGTAATTGGTTGTCGTGACGACATCATGGTGTATTTGATCTACAAAGGTCTGGAGCCTTCCCGTGCCTTCAAGATCATGGAGTCGGTGCGGAAAGGAAAAGGCGTGCCGGAGGAAGATCAGGAAGAGATGCGCAATAACAACGTTCCTGAATGGTACATCCAGTCTTGCCAGCGGATTAAATACATGTTCCCGAAAGCCCACGCGACTGCCTATGTCATGATGGCGGTACGGATCGCGTACTTTAAGGTGCATCGCCCGCTGGAGTTTTACGCGACCTACTTCACAGTACGGGCGGATGATTTCGATATCCCGTTGATGGTGAAAGGCTCTGCGGCTATTCGCCAGAAGATCGAGGAGATCGAGGGCAAAGGACACGACGCTCAGCCGAAAGAGAAGGCGCTGCTGACCGTATTGGAGATGGCCCTGGAGATGGTCGAGCGCGGCTTCCGTTTTGCCAATGTGGATCTGTACGCCTCTGATGCGACACGCTTCCTGATCGACGGAGATTCGCTCATTGCTCCGTTTAATGCGCTGCCGGGTCTGGGTACCAACGCTGCCCTCAGTATCGTGGAAGCAAGGCAGCAAGGCGAGTTCCTCTCCAAGGAGGATCTGCTGTCTCGCTCCAAGATTTCCAAGACTATTTTGGAGTATTTGGAGGAGCAAGGAGCTCTCAAAGGCTTGCCTGAATCCAACCAGCTGTCCTTGTTCTAATCAGGTGTCAAGAGGGGGGCCCTCATCCAAAGGTTGTCAGGGAAGGGCGCTTATGCTATAATTTTTTTGGAAATACTGGTTTTATACGCATGACAGATCGAGAGTGGGGAAACCCACTCTTTCTTTCTGGTTACACCTCAGGGTTCATACGAGAAGGAGGTACTTGCTTGAGCAAGGTAACGGACATCGTCACCGAACTGGTCACGCCCATTGTTGACGAATTGGGTCTGGAACTAGTTGATATTGAGTACAAGAAGGAAGGCAGCAACTGGTTTCTTCGCGTGTTTATCGACAATGAAACTGGCAACATCGACATCGATGACTGCGCCCTTGTCAGCGAGAAGCTTAGCCAAATATTAGATGAAGTGGATCCGATCCCTACTGCATATTTCTTGGAAGTTTCTTCGCCTGGTGCAGAACGCCCTCTCCGAAAAGACAAAGATTTCGAGAAGGCTGTCGGTCGACACGTTCACATCACAACAAAAGAGCCAATAGAAGGAGCAAGCGTGTTCGAGGGCGAACTCATATCCTTTGAGGACGGTAAGTTGACAGTTAAGGAAGCGAAAAAGACGTACGTAATTACACAGGAGCAGATTGACACGGCCCGTATGGCAATCGTCTTTTAATAGTCTGGCCGGTGGTAAGTAAAGGAGGAGGCAACGAAAGTCATGAACGGCGATTTTATCGAGGCTCTAGAAGCCATTGAAAGAGAAAAAGGCATCACCAAAGACGTACTGATTGAGGCAATCGAAGCAGCACTGATCTCTGGATACAAAAGAAATTTTAATTCGGCCCAAAACGTACGGGTGGATGTAAATCGTCATTCGGGAACCGTGCGCGTGTATGCGCGGAAAAATGTAGTGGAAGAGGTACTGGATCCACGCCTCGAGATTTCTCAGGAAGCAGCACAAGAAATCGATCCGAATTTCCGTCTTGAGGATATTGTTGAAATTGAAGTAACTCCTCGTGATTTCGGGCGAATTGCTGCTCAAACGGCAAAGCAAGTCGTGACACAGCGCATTCGCGAAGCAGAGCGCGGATTGATTTATAGCGAGTTTATCGAGCGCGAAGACGATATCGTAACAGGTGTTGTTCAGCGTATGGATGCACGCAATTACTATATCGATCTGGGCAAAGCGGAAGCGGTTATGCCGATCACGGAAAAAATGCCATCCGAAGAGTTCAAGTCACAAGACCGCGTGAAGGCATATATCATCAAGGTAGAAAAAACAACCAAGGGACCGCAAATCGTCGTTTCTCGTACACATCCAGGTTTGCTGAAGCGACTGTTTGAGCTCGAGGTTCCAGAAATTTACGATGGTGTCGTGGAGATTAAATCTGTCGCTCGTGAAGCGGGAGACCGTTCCAAGATTGCCGTCCATTCCATCAATGCAGACGTGGATCCAGTCGGAGCGTGCGTAGGTCCAAAAGGAATGCGCGTGCAGACGATCGTAACCGAGCTTAAAGGTGAGAAGATCGACATCGTTCGTTGGTCCGAGGATCCGGCTGAGTATGTGGCAAACGCACTTAGCCCTGCAAAAGTTCTCCACGTAGAAGTGAACGTGGCTGAGAAAGTGACCCGTGTCATTGTACCTGATTACCAATTGTCCTTGGCGATTGGCAAGCGCGGTCAAAATGCACGTCTGGCAGCCAAGCTCACTGGATGGAAAATCGATATCAAGAGTGAGTCCCAGGCAGACCAAGAAGGCATCGCTTATCCAAAAGCAGTAGAGGGCGATGAAGGGGCGGACATCGAATAATCATGAAGCAAAAAAAAATCCCTTTACGCAAGTGCATCGTTTGCCAAGGAATGTTTCCGAAAAAGGAATTGATCCGTGTGGTTCGGACGCCTGAAGAGGAGATCGTGATTGATCTGACTGGAAAGGCGGCTGGACGTGGGACTTATGTCTGCCGTCAGGATAGCTGTCTGAAGCCAGATGCGTTCGCCTCGGGGAAATGGAAAAAAGTGCTTGAGCGTGCACTGAATATGTCCATTACTCAGGAGAAATACGATGCATTTCGTGAAAAATGGCTGGAGATGATGGGGCAATGATTCCCAAAGCTGCGCAATTGCTCGGACTTGCCATGCGAGCAAGAAAAGTAATTACCGGTGAGGAGCAGGTACTCGCTGCCATACGCAGCGGTCAGGCTCATCTGGTATTGCTCGCGGCTGATGCATCTGACAATACTGCCAAAAAAATGAGAGATAAATGTTCCTATTACGGTGTTTCGTGTGTTACCACTGGGGACCGACATGAGCTGGGCCGTGCCATTGGGAAAGATGGACGGGTCACAGTGGCGGTAACTGATGGGAAGTTGGCTGAAAGCATTCAGCGTCTGCTCACCTAACTTAGGAAAGGGTGAAGTCCATTTGAAGACACGTGTGTATGAATATGCCAAACAACACAACATGAGCAGTAAGGAAATCCTCAATTTGCTAAAGCGCTTGAATATAGAAGTTGCAAATCATATGAGTATCATGGAAGAAGGCACGATCAAAAAGATCGAGGATCACATGGCGAAGCTGCGTGCTGGCGGTTCCAAGCCAGAACAACAGCGCTCCGTGCCAAGTGAGGCAAGACCGAAACAAACAGACGATCAACGTCGCCAGAATGAAGCCAGAGGACAATCCCGTCCCCAGTCGCAGCCAGGGCAGCAAGCACAAGCTGAACGCCCGGCCGACCGTGATCGCGGTGGTAACAGCCTAGGTAACAATCGTCCGGCTGGAAACAGGCCCGATCAGCAGAGTCCTCAAAATGGAAAAAATCAGGGGAAGAATCAGGAGAGAAGACCAAACAATATGAGAAGTCAACCCGCAAAGCCGAATGACCGTAAACCACAGCCGCAAAATCAACAGCAACGACCGCCAAGACCGCAACAAAATCAGCAACGCCCACAAAATCAGACTGCAAATGCGGCAAACGCTGCAAATGCTCAGCCTGAAACTCGCGCCGGAGAAGACTTTGAAGATAAAGTGAAACTCCCAACCAACGTAGGTATAGAAAAACGCGAGAAGATCAAAAAAGGTCCACAAACGCAAAAAACGTTTGAAGACAACAAGAAAAATCAGCCTTTCCGCGGAGGAAACAACCGCAACCAGAACAACCGCAGAGGCAACAACCACCGTGCACCACAAAAACAACAGCGTCCAGTGCTGGAGCCACCAACAAAAATCACGTTCACAGATTCTTTGACAGTGAACGAGCTGGCGCTAAAACTGCGCAAGGAACCTGCGGAAATCATCAAAAAGTTGTTTAATTTGGGTATCATGGCTACGATTAACCAATACCTGGAGAAAGATGCCATCGAACTCATCTGCGCGGAGTACAACGTAGAAGTGGAAGAAAAAATCATCATCGACGAGACCAACTTTGAAACACTGGAAGAAGTAGATGCTCCTGAAACCTTGATGGAGCGCCCGCCAGTTGTTACGATCATGGGTCACGTTGACCACGGGAAAACAACGTTGCTGGATGCGATCCGCTCTACAAACGTAGTAGCTGGAGAAGCTGGCGGTATTACCCAGCATATTGGTGCTTACCAGGTTGAAATCAAAGGTAAGAAAATCACATTCTTGGACACTCCTGGTCACGCAGCCTTTACTACCATGCGTGCTCGCGGTGCCCAAATTACAGATATCACGATTCTCGTAGTGGCAGCTGACGACGGTGTGATGCCACAAACCATCGAAGCGATCAGCCACGCGAAAGCAGCGAATGTACCGATCATCGTTGCTGTGAATAAAGTGGATAAACCAGAGGCGAACATCGATCGCATCAAGCAAGAGCTGACGGAGTACGAACTGGTTGCCGAGGAATGGGGCGGCGACACGATCTTCTCTCCATTGTCTGCGAAACAGCGTACAGGTATCGAGGAACTGCTGGAGTACATCCTGCTGGTATCCGAGGTACAAGAGCTCAAAGCAAACCCAGACAAACGTGCCCGTGGTACTGTTGTGGAAGCTGAGCTGGATAAAGGCCGCGGACCAGTTGCGACCATCCTGGTTCAGCAAGGTACGCTGCGTGTAGGGGATCCAATTGTAGTAGGCTCTGCGTATGGCCGCGTACGTGCCATGGTAAACGACAAAGGCCGTCGTCTGAAAGAAGCAGGTCCATCCACTCCAGTAGAAATCACTGGTTTGAATGATGTTCCTCAAGCAGGGGATCAGTTCCGCGTCTTCGAAGACGAGAAAAAAGCTCGTGCAATCGGGGAAGCTCGTGCATCGAAGCAGCGTGAATCCGAGCGTCGTGAAAGTGCACGCGTATCTCTGGACGACCTGTTCCAACAAATTCAGGAAGGCGACATCAAAGAGCTGAACCTGATTGTGAAAGCAGACGTACAAGGTTCTGTCGAGGCACTCCGTGGTGCTTTGGAAAAAATCGATGTAAACGGTACGCGTGTGAAAATCATTCACACAGGTGCAGGTGCCATTACCGAGTCCGACGTGACCTTGGCAAATGCATCCAACGCGATCATCATCGGCTTCAACGTTCGTCCTGAGCCAAATGCGCGCAACATGGCCGAACAAGAGAAGATCGACATTCGTCTGCACCGTGTCATCTATACCGTAATCGAAGAGATCGAGCAAGCTCTGAAAGGGATGCTGGATCCCGTTTACAAAGAGAACATCATCGGTCAAGCTGAGATTCGCGAAGTATTCAAAGTATCCAAAGTCGGTAACATCGCGGGTTGCTACGTTACAGAAGGCAAGCTGAGCCGCGATGCAGGTGCTCGCCTGATCCGTGAAGGCATCGTGATTTACGAAGGCAAGCTGGATACCCTGAAACGCTTCAAGGATGATGCGAAGGATGTTGCCGCAGGTTACGAGTGCGGTCTGACACTGGAGCGCTTCCAGGATCTCAAAGTGGGCGACGTCGTCGAAGCCTTCGTGATGGTGGAAGTGAAACAATAATGATTGCGAGTGTGCAGATCGAACTGTTTCTGCCCGCTTGTCAAAATTTGAAAGAGAAAAGGGCCATCGTCAAGAGCTTGATTGGAAAGATGCGGAACCGCTTCAATGTCTCCGCATCTGAGATGGCTTACCCCGAGCAGTGGCAGCGTACCATTTTGGGTATCGCTGCCGTTGCTAATGAGATGTCCTTTTTGCAAAAAGAGGTTCAGACCGTGATCCGCTTCGTGGAAAACCACCCTGATGTGGAGTTGATTCAGGCGGATACGGAATACTACGATTAGTACAGCCAGCGGAGGTGAAGAACATGAACAAGACACGGATGAGCCGAGTAGGGGAAGAGATCAAGAAAGAGCTGAGCATGCTTTTGCAGCGAGGCCTCAAAGATCCGCGTATCGGCTTTGTTACCGTTACAGATGTGGAAGTGAGCAGCGACCTGCAGTTGGCGAAGGTATATGTCAGCATCTTTGGAAGTGAGGAGCAGCGTAAAGCATCTTTGGCTGGATTGCAAAAAGCAAAAGGCTACCTGCGAACCGAAATCGGCAAGCGCGTGAAGCTGCGCCACATTCCTGATTTTACATTTAAACTGGACGAGTCGATCGACTACGGCAGTAAAATAGAATCAATCCTGCGGGAAATCTCCACTGAAGAGGGAAAACAGGATGAAGCCAAATCGTAATGCTGTGGAGGAAGCGGCACAATTCATGCAATCGCATGACCGCTTCCTGGTTCTTTCTCACGTCAATCCAGACGGGGACGCGACAGGCTCTGCGCTTGGAGTTGTCATGATTCTCGAGCAGTTAGGTAAAGAGTACGTGGTTGTAAACGAAGGGGAAACACCGGTGAAATTTAACTTTTTACCGCGTTTTGAACAGCTGCGAAACCTTTCGACGCAGCCACTGGATGAAACATTTGAGGCCGTGATCGCCGTAGACTGTGCTGATGAGTCTCGGATGGGCGATGTACGGTCTTTATTTGGTTCAGGAGCTGCCTTGCTCAATATCGATCACCACCCGACGAATGATGGCTTTGGCAGCATGAACCTGATTCGTACGGATGCGGCAGCTACGGCAGAAATTTTGTATGACGTAGCTGTGGCAGCAGGTGTCACTTTCAATGAAGAACTGGCTCTGTGCATTTACACGGGTCTTTTGACGGATACAGGAGGCTTCCGCTATTCCAATACGTCCCCCCATGTAATGGAAATTGCGTCGCAGCTGCTGCGTTACGGAGTCAAGCCGGGTGAGGTCGCTGAGCGCTGCTTGGAAGAAATCACGCTGGCTCACGTAAAAATGTTGAGACTTGCTCTGCAATCGCTGGAAATGTCTCATAAAAACCTGGTGGCTTCCATTACGGTGCGTTTGGAAGACTTCGCACAGGCGGGGGCTGGTCGTGACGACACAGGAGGGCTGGTCAACTACTGCCGGAACATCGAAGGCGTAGAAGTAGGCGTCTCCTTTGTAGAGTCTGAAGTAGGCGCTGTGAAAGTGAGTCTGCGTGCACGTGATCGCGTGGATGTATCGGCGATCGCCAAGCAGCTGGGCGGCGGCGGTCATGCCAAAGCAGCAGGATGCACGATTCGGGGCTCCTTGCAGGACGCAAAAGCAAAAGTATGGCTTGCATTGGGAGAAGCATTAGGAGTGAACAGCAATGAGTAACGTAAACGGTGTGCTTGTAGTGGACAAGCCGGCCGGAATGACCTCGCACGATTGCGTGTCGCGAATCCGCCGACTCTACGGAACCAAGAAAGTAGGGCACACAGGGACCCTCGATCCGGATGTGACGGGAGTGCTTCCGATCTGCCTGGGGCAGGCTACGCGGCTTGTCGAGTATTTACAGGAGCTTCCCAAACGTTACGATGTGGTCATGCGCATTGGCTCCTCTACGACTACCGAAGATGCTTCCGGTGAAGTCATTGAGCAGAAAGAAGTCGATACGGCTTCGATTACAAAAGAACGGGTGGAAGAGCTCTTCCAATCTTTTCTCGGTGAGATCGATCAAGTGCCGCCGATGTACTCCGCAGTCAAAGTCAACGGGGTTCGACTGTATGATCTAGCGAGAGAAGGCACCGTAATTGAGCGGCAATCCAGAAAAGTGACCATCTATGAGCTGACTCTTCACGATATTTCGGACGGCGATGGTGTTGTGGACGTTTCGTTTACCTGCACCTGCTCGAAAGGCACCTACATGCGTACCTTATGTGTTGACCTCGGGCGCGTACTGGGGTATCCTGCCCATATGAAGCTGCTGCGGCGAATAAAGAGCGGCCCGTTCACAGAAGGGGAAGCAATCCCTCTCCAGGCACTGGAGGAGCAGGCTGCAAACGGGGAAGACCTTTCCCGTCATTTGGTCTCGATCCCACAAGCCATGTCGTTCATGCCAGCTTTTCAGGTCAAGCCGGAGCGCGTTCGGGCAGTGCGAAATGGGTTGGTTACGGCACTGCCAGGTGTCAAGGTTGAAGAAGGCAGCCTGATTTGCCTCTTTTCAGAGAATGAACTGCTCGGGATTCACCGCGTCTGCCGTGGGGAAAAAGGCCTCTTTGCCAAAGCAGAAAAAGTCTTTCCTTCCGAGGTGTAACCGTGAAAACGATCTCCCTGACATATCCATTGTCGACAGAATTACAGTCACAGCCTTGCGCCATCGCCCTCGGGTACTTTGATGGTGTACATATTGGTCACAGGCGGGTCATTCAAAAAGCGATTGATACAGCAAAGGCAAATGGCTGGCAGAGTACAGTGCTGACATTTGATCCTCATCCGCGCGAGGTTTTGGGGCAAAGCGGCTATACCCGCTATTTGACTCCACTTGCTGACAAGCTGGAGCAATTCGAAAAAATGGGTGTGGACACCACCTACGTGATGAGCTTTGATATCGGCTTTGCCGCAGTGTATCCGGAAGATTTCATTTCAGAATGCCTGTTGCCCCTGAATTGCCGTCATGTTGTCGTCGGTTTTGACTATACATTCGGGCATCGCGGGATGGGAACAGCGCAAACTCTCCAGGAGATGAGCGAGGGTCGTTATGGGCTGGATATTGTCGGGCCTGTAAATCGTTTGGGTGAGAAGGTCAGCAGTACGATCATTCGAGAGTACCTGTACGATGGCGATGTGAATCAAGTCCATCTGCTGCTGGGGCGTCCTTATAAAGTGCGTGGAACGGTTGTTCATGGCGACAAGCGTGGGCGTACGATCGGCTTTCCGACGGCGAATGTCAAGGTAGCTGCCCCCTATCTGATCGGGAAAAACGGCGTCTACGGCGTACGTTTTACGGTCGATACGAAAAGCTACTACGGCGTGATGAATGTCGGGATCAAGCCGACCTTTGAGCTAGAAAAGAAAGAAAAATCGCTAGAAGTACACATTTTTGAGTTCTCGGGCGAAATATATGGCAAAGATGTAGAAGTAGAGTTTCTTTTTTACATTCGCGAGGAGCAGAAATTTGCTGGTGTGGATGCCCTGATCGCGCAAATTCAGCGTGACGTGGATACGGCAAAGCAAAAAATAGAAGAGTACTCTCGTAATTGAGGAAACTCCTTTGCTTTTCGCAAAATGGTATGCTATAATTCAAAACGTTGTACAGATAACCGCAGCTTGGCTGACCGAGGCTCACCGACGGCAGACTCGGCTAACGGTATAAAAAATGAGGAGGTGAGTCATGATGGCATTGACTCAAGAACGTAAAACTCAACTGATCCAAGAGTTCCGTACTCATGAGAACGACACCGGTTCGCCGGAAGTGCAAATCGCTATCCTGACCGAAAACATTAACAACCTGAACGGACACTTGCGTACTCACAAGAAAGATCACCACAGCCGTCGTGGTCTTCTGAAAATGGTAGGTCAACGTCGTAACCTGCTGACATACCTGCGTGAATCCGACGTTCAACGTTACCGTTCCCTGGTAGACCGTCTGGGTCTGCGTCGCTAATTAGCGTCTTGAAAAAAGCGGGTTCTTCCCGCTTTTTCTAACGTGTAGGAGTGTGCAGCGCCGCATTGGTCTGCACCCTCTGAAACGTTCAATAGAAGCTTTTTTTAACGAGTAAGAATGTAAAAGCCGATTGCTTTTATATTCTGTAGCGCAAATGCGCCTCATGAATAAGCCTCGACAGAGGTTTTTTTATTATCCAGGAAGACTGCCAAGCGTAACCATTTAATTTTGTGTGTGGCAGGAAATAATACATATAGGTAGAAAACAAAGTGTAGATATGCACATTGTCGTGAAGGAGGACTGCTAGTAACATGGAGCAACAATTCCGTACATTTGATTTCGAACTGGCAGGCCGTAAGCTGACCCTGGAATTTGGTAAAATGGCCAAACAGGCAAATGGCTCGGTCCTGGTTCGGTACGGCGATACGGCAATCCTGTCTGCAGTGACGGTCTCGAAGGAACCAAAAGCTCTTGATTTCTTCCCGCTAACTGTCAACTACGAGGAACGTCTCTACGCAGTCGGGAAAATCCCCGGCGGCTTTATTAAAAGAGAAGGTCGTCCTAGTGAAAAGGCGATTCTGGCAAGTCGTTTGATTGACCGCCCGGTTCGTCCACTTTTCGCAGAAGGTTTCCGTAATGACGTACAAATCGTAAATACTGTTCTGTCTGTCGATCAAGATTGCTCGCCTGAGATTGCTGCCATGATTGGTACATCTGCAGCGCTTTGCGTTTCTGAAATTCCTTTTGAAGGACCAATCGCGGGTGTCATCGTAGGCCGCGTAGACGGACAATTCATCATTAACCCTACTGTAGCTCAAGCGGAAAAGAGCGATATCCACTTGGTCGTTGCGGGAACGCATAAAGCGATCAACATGGTGGAAGCGGGCGCAAACCAGGTGCCAGAGTCGGTCATGCTGGAAGCGATCATGACGGGTCATGATGAAATCAAGAAAATTATTGAGTTCCAAAACCAGATCGTTGCGGAGATCGGCAAGGAAAAAATGCAGGTGATCCTGCATGAAGTAGATCCCGAGATCGATCAGGCTGTGCGCGGCTTTGCCGAAGCGCGTTTGAAAGAAGCAGTACGCATTGAAGAAAAGCAAGCTCGCTACGATGCGATTGATAATATTAAAGCGGAGACCAAGGAGCATTTTGCTGCCTTGAATCCGGAGACCTTTGAAGAGCAGGAAAAAATGATTGGCGAAGTGCTGGGCAACATCGTAAAAGATGAAGTCCGCCGCCTGATCACCGAGGAAAAAGTTCGCCCGGATGGACGAGCTCTCGATGAGATTCGCCCGCTCTCCAGTGAAGTTGACATTTTGGCACGTACACATGGTTCCGCTATGTTTACACGTGGTCAAACCCAAGCATTGAGTGTGGCTACTCTGGGTGCACTGGGTGATGTTCAAATCCTGGATGGTCTGGGACTGGAAGAATCCAAGCGCTTCATGCACCATTACAATTTCCCGCCGTACAGCGTAGGGGAAGCACGCCCGCTTCGTCCTCCTGGTCGCCGTGAAATTGGTCACGGAGCATTGGGTGAACGTGCGATTGAGCCGATCATTCCTTCCGAAGTGGAGTTCCCTTACACGATCCGATTGGTTTCTGAGGTTATCGAATCCAACGGTTCCACATCGCAGGCATCGATTTGCGCAAGCGTTCTTGCCTTGATGGATGCAGGGGTGCCGATCAAAGCTCCAGTAGCAGGTATCGCAATGGGACTGATCATGGGCAAGGACGAAAAATCGTTCTCGATCCTGACAGACATCCAAGGCATGGAAGATCACCTGGGTGATATGGACTTTAAAGTGGCAGGTACCGAAGCAGGGGTTACTGCGATCCAAATGGACATCAAGATTTCCGGTATTAACCGCGAGATTTTGGAAATGGCATTGGAACAGGCTCGCATCGGACGACTGCACATCTTAAAGCACATGATGAGCACGATCTCTGCTCCGCGTGAGACTTTGTCTCCATACGCACCGAAAATCATGACGATGACGATCAATCCGGAGAAAATCCGCGATGTCATCGGTCCTCAAGGCCGCGTCATCAACAAAATTATCGAAGAGACTGGTGTCAAAATCGATATTGAGCAAGATGGCCGTGTCTTCATCGCTTCGATCAACCACGAAGCAAACCTGCGAGCCAAACAAATCATCGAAGACCTCGTGCGTGAAGTCGCTGTTGGACAGACTTACCTCGGAACTGTCAAGCGCGTAGAGAAGTACGGTGCATTCGTCGAGCTGTTTGCAGGAAAAGAAGGACTGTGCCACATCTCCCAATTGGCAGAAGAGCGAGTAGCCAAAACCGAAGATGTAGTCGCCGTAGGAGATAAGATACAAGTTAAAGTAACGGAGATCGACGACCAAGGTCGTGTCAATCTCTCCCGCAAGGCTGTATTGAAGGAGCAGGCAGCTGCTCAGCAAGCAGACTCTGCACCAGCAACAGCTGAATAAACAACAAGCAAAAGGCTTCGTCACTCGAAGAAATTCGCGTACGGAAGCTTTTTTCTTTTTTCGTCTAACTCCTCCCCCGGATTCATACATTGGACAAAGAGAGACTTGTACGAACGGGAGGAGGCGCGTGCCCCAATGACGGCAGCGAAGAGGAGGTTTGTGTTTACAATCAGCTGCGCAGTTCTGTTTATGCTGCTGCTCAATTACAAGCCCATCCATCAATACATAGATGTGATGAAGAGCCAAAAGGCAATAACGGCGGATGGGCAGCTGGATGAGAGGGAACGACTGCGAGGCTTGATCGAGCAGTGGAAAGCCGGAGTGGAAGAGCTGCCCATCGACGCCGTTTACGATAAAAGCTGGAAATCTGCAATTCCAGGCTACAACGGACGTATTGTAGATGTAGAGGCCTCCATCCATAAAATGAACGCTACGGGTATTGTGAGTCCAGATTCGTTGGTGTACAAAGAGGTCCCGCCTGCTGTTTCACTCGAACAGGTTGGGGTTTTACCTATTTACCGGGGAAATCCGAACAAGCCAGCGATATCGTTTATGATCAACGTAGCGTGGGGAAACGAGTACCTCGATTCCATGCTGAATACGTTAGACAAACACGGAGTGAAGACGACGTTCTTTTTAGATGGCTCCTGGGTAAAACGTTACCCGGAGGAGGCGAAAAAGATCGCCGCAAGAGGACATGAAATAGGGAATCATGCCTATTCGCACCCGGATATGAAAACGTTAGGTACACAGCGGATTCAGCAGGAGATCGGCAAAACGCAAGAAGTCATTCAGAAGACGATTGGGGTGAAACCGACGCTCTTTGCACCGCCGTCCGGTTCATTTGATCAGAGGGTTGTGCAAATCGCCCAGTCCTCGTTCCAAATGAAGACGATTTTGTGGACAGCCGACACGGTGGATTGGCAGAAGCCTTCGCCAAGCTGGGTTGTGCGCAAGATCAGCCGGTTGATGGGGAATGGTGTACTCGTGCTCATGCACCCGACAGCAGCTTCGGAAGCGAGTCTCGATCAGCTATTGACGATTGCAAAGCAGAAAGGACTGGTCCCTACCACTGTTTCAGAAGTGATCTCTGCGAACCGTCTCCAGAAGTAAGTAAGCGTGATCATTTCTTGTGGAGACCAGGGAAGTTTGCTATAGTTAGACGTGTTTACAAGATTTCCCCCTAGAAAAGTGGATAGAGAGATGATCAACCGAGGAGGATTTGTGTGATACAACGTCATACGTGTGATAACGGTCTTAGAATCGTGACGGAAAGGATTCCGTCAGTTCGCTCTGTTGCGCTTGGCATCTGGGTCGGGACCGGTTCGAAATATGAAAACGATGTAAATAACGGCATTTCACACTTTTTGGAGCACATGTTCTTCAAAGGAACGGCAACTCGCTCGGCAAAGGAAATTGCAGAAACCTTTGACGAAATTGGGGGCAATGTGAACGCCTTTACATCTAAAGAGTACACCTGCTACTACGCACGAGTGCTTGACCAGCATGCGCCAATTGCCTTGGACGTGCTCTCTGATATGTATTTTCACTCCGTCTTCGATGCAGAAGAGCTGGAGAAAGAAAAAAATGTAGTGATTGAGGAAATCAGCATGTATGAGGATACGCCAGACGACCTTGTACATGATTTGATCGCAAAAGCTTCCTATGGGAATCACCCTCTGGGCTACACCATCTTGGGTACAGAGGATGTCCTGAGAAGTCTGAAGCGGGACGATTTGCAACGATATGTGGATCAACGTTATCTACCGTCCAACACGGTGATCACGGTTGCAGGGAACTTTGAGGACAGCTTGATCGAGGACATTCAAAAGCGCTTTTCTGCATTCCAGCGTTCTTCGACTTTGCCAACCCTTACGACTCCCGATTTCGCAGCCGATGTCATCTTCCAGCAGAAAAAGACAGAGCAGGCACATCTGTGCATTTCGCTTCCAGGTTTTAAAGTAGGCCATAAGGATACCTATTCGCTGATTCTGCTAAACAATGTACTGGGTGGAAGTATGAGCTCCCGCCTCTTCCAGGAAATCCGCGAAGAGCGTGGTCTCGCTTACTCCGTATACTCGTATCACTCTTCCTATAAGGAAGCAGGGACTTTTACTGTATACACGGGTACGGCTCAGGAGCAGGTCGGGCAAGTCTTTGACATCGTCTCCCAAGTGCTGAGAGATGTTGCGGATCACGGGATTACCGATAAAGAGCTCAATAAAGGAAAAGAACAATTAAAAGGAAGCCTCATGCTGAGCCTGGAGAGCACGAACAGCCGCATGAGCAGACTGGGGAAAAATGAACTGCTACTGGAACGTCATCTCAACTTGGATGAGGTTTTGGCAAAAATCGATTCGGTAACGCACGAAACGGTATTGTCTGTAGCCCAGCAGCTCTTCCGCTCCAAATTGGCGATGGCAATGGTAAGCCCGTTGGAAGGATTCCCTTCCAATATAAAAAACGACATTCTTTTATAGAAACAAATGGTACAAGAAAAATCCGGCATAGGCCGGATTTTTTTGCGTATATCAACAAGTAATCAGGACAAAGGGGGGAGCAGCATGCGGCTCAGCGATTTGGGAGGGAAAGAAATCATTGGTCTGGATACAGGCGAAAAAATGGGGGTGATCAGCGACTCAGATCTCGTCATTCACCCGGAGAGTGGACAAATCCAGTCGATTATCCTGCCAGGGGGCAGTTTTTTCGGGTTCGGGAAGAAGCGTGAAGATATTGTCATCCCCTGGAGCTCCATCGTGAAGATCGGACCAGACATGGTCATTATTCAATTAAATCAACAGGAAATACAAGCTTCTCAAAAGTAGGCCACCTGTCACCGAACCAGGGGGAAGAGAATAGGATGGGGGTAGACCGCATCGTTTTTCGTCAACTTTTTCACATGGAAAAACCTTTGCGTTTCGATCATTTAATGCAGTAAAATGTGTGGAAAGGGGAACGCAGCATGCTAACGGGCATACATGTTGCCTTCATCGGCGGAGACGCTCGCCAGTTGGAAGTAATCAAACGTTGCATACAACTGGATGCTAGCGTCACGTTAGTTGGCTTCGACAACCTGGAAAGCAATTTCACAGGGGCAACGAAGAAACCATTAACATGCGATGTGTTGAAAGACGTGGACGCCCTCATCCTTCCAATCGTTGGGACAGATGACCAAGGCTTCGTGGAAAGTATTTTTTGCTCCAAACAATTGCAGCTGCAAGAGGAGCACGTAGCGAGCTTACCTAAGCACTGCGTGGTATACACGGGAATGGCAAAGCCCTATTTAAAAAGACTGCTCGATCCCAAGAAGATTCCACTGGTGGAGCTCTTGGAACGTGATGAAGTCGCGATCTACAACTCCATCCCTACTGTGGAGGGAGCATTGATGATGGCGATTCAAAATACGGACATCACGATTCACGGATCGCAGTCAATTGTTTTGGGACTAGGCAGAACCGGTTTATCCATGGCTCGAGGACTGCATGCATTGGGAGCACGCGTCAGAGTGGGGGCTCGGCGTCAGGAACACTTGGCACGCATTTATGAGATGGGAATGACTCCCTTCCATATAAGCGAACTTAGGCAACAGGTCACAAATGCTGATTTTATTTTTAATACCGTCCCGCAATTATTGCTCACTGCTGAAGTGATCGCTCAAATGCCCCAGTCGGCGTTTATTCTTGACCTGGCTTCCAAGCCGGGCGGCACAGATTTTCGCTACGCCGAAAGACGAGGCATCAAAGCGCTTCTCGCTCCCGGATTACCTGGAATCGTTGCACCTAAAACCGCAGGACAAATTCTCGCTCAAACTTTGTCTCGTCTCATTGCGGAGCAATCGAAAACCAGGAGGGAATCATCATGAGTAAGCTTCAAGGGAAGACCATCGGATTTGGGTTGTCAGGATCACATTGCACATTTGAAGAAACCATGCCGCAGATCAAGCGGTTCATCGATGCTGGAGCACGTGTGATCCCGATCGTTTCCAATACCATCATGACGACAGATACGCGATTTGGCACATCGGCTAGCTGGCAGCAGCAGCTAAAGGAACTTACAGGAGAAGAGCTGATCTCCACAATTCCCCAGGCAGAACCGCTAGGGCCTTCAAAATTGCTGGACGTGATGCTCATTGCGCCTTGCACCGGCAGCACAACCAGTCGTTTGGCAAATGCCATTACAGACAGTGCTGTGTTGATGGCAGCAAAAGCGACGATGCGTAATCTGCGCCCACTGGTTATCGCTATTTCAACAAACGATGGTTTGGGATTAAATGCGGCCAATATTGCCAAGCTGTTGGCTGCCAAAAACATCTATTTTGTGCCATTCGGACAGGATGCTCCGGATAAAAAGCCTAATTCGCTTGTCGCTCGCATGGACTTACTGTTGGAGACATGTGAGGCTTCCTTGGAAGGGCGACAATTGCAACCCTTGCTCATCGAACGATTCAACTATTAATTCCAACACTACAGAAAAACAAAAATCAACCAACCTGTTTTCTCGCGATTAGGAGGAGAGTAAGAGATGGCTAACCAACTGACTTTTAATGTCGCTGTAGTAGGCGCAACTGGCGCAGTCGGACAACAAATGATTCGACTTTTAGAAGAGCGCGATTTTCCGATTAAACAGCTGAAGCTGCTTGCTTCTGGGCGTTCCGCCGGTAAGACCGTAACGTTCAAGGGACAAGAAATTGTTCTGGAGGAAGCAACGCCAGAGAGCTTTGCTGGGGTCGACTTCGCTTTGTTTAGTGCAGGTGGAGGAGTAAGTAAGGAATTGGCTCCTCATGCTGTGCGCCATGGTGCCATTGTCATCGACAACACCAGTGCTTATCGGATGGATCCAGAAGTTCCATTGGTCGTTCCGGAAGTAAACATGGAAGCTGCGCTCGCGAATAAAGGTATCATTGCGAATCCGAATTGCTCCACGATTCAGATGGTTGCTGCTCTGAAACCCTTGTATGATCGTTTTGGCATAGACCGTATTATCGTTTCTACTTATCAAGCGGTTTCCGGCGCCGGACAATCCGCGATCAACGAATTGCAAACCCAAAGCCGTGACATTTTGGATGGCAAAGAGCCAGAATGCAACGTGCTGCCAGTAGGAAAGCTTCCCGTACACCATCAAATTGCCTATAATGCGATTCCGCAAATTGATGTGTTTACAGATAACGGATTTACTTATGAAGAAATGAAAATGGTGAACGAGACCAAAAAAATCTTCGGTGATGATACAGTATTGGTGTCGGCCACATGCGTTCGCATTCCGGTCGTTTACGGACACAGCGAATCTGTCTACGTAGAGCTGAAGCAGGATTTCGATCTGGAGGAAGTAAAGTCTCTGCTTGAGGATGCTCCTGGGGTCGTTCTCGTAGACGTACCGGAAGAGCAGCGCTATCCGCTTGCTACCGATGCTACAGGCAAACTGGATGTCTTTGTTGGCCGTGTGCGTCGTGATCTCCATCACCCGCGCGGACTGCATATGTGGATCGTTTCTGACAACCTTCTCAAAGGTGCGGCATGGAATACAGTACAAATTGCTGAAGAACTCATCAAAGCAAGAGCATAGGGGAGAGGTTAGTGAAGATTCTCGTCCAAAAGTTCGGTGGTTCTTCCTTGACGACGGAGGATTGCCGAAATCGGGCAATCTACCATATAGAAAAAGCGATCGATGAGGGCTATGCCCTCGTCGTTGTCGTATCAGCGATGGGACGTAAGGGTGATCCCTATGCTACCGATACACTTCTGCAGTTGGTTCGCAATAATGGAAACCAATTGCCAAGTCGGGAAATGGATATGCTGATGCATACGGGGGAAATCATTTCGGCTACGGTCATGTGCAGCATGCTAAACGCACGTGGAATCAAAGCCACTATTCTCACGGGCGGTCAAGCGAACATCATTACCAGCGATGATTTCAGCAACGCGCAGATCCTGACAATCGATCCCGCTCGCATCCACAAAGAACTGAAGGCAGGAAATGTCGTCATCGTACCGGGCTTTCAGGGCAGGACGGAAGAGTGGGAGATTACAACGCTGGGACGCGGTGGAAGCGACACGACCGCAACAGCGCTTGGGGTCGCCCTATCGGCGGAAATGGTGGATATTTTCACCGATGTGGAAGGAATCATGACCGCTGATCCGCGCATCGTACAAGAAGCACAGCCGCTGGCGATGGTGACGTATACCGAAATTTGCAATATGGCTCATCTGGGTGCAAAAGTGATCCATCCTCGTGCAGTGGAGATTGCGATGCAGGCAAACGTGCCGATTCGCGTACGCTCCACATTTTCGGACGACCCCGGGACATTGGTCACGACCATGCTCGAAATAGGGAAGATGGGTTATACTGTTCACGACCGACTTGTCATGGGGATTGCTCACGTACCCAATATTACGCAAGTGAAGGTGGCAAATCGGGAAGGGCATTACGACACCCAGCTTCAAGTGTTTAAAACCATGGCAACCAACAATATCAGTGTAGATTTCATCAATGTGAATCCTCTAGGTGTTGCCTATACGGTTCACGATGAAATGGGTGAAAAAGCTGCGCGGTTGCTCATGGACTTGGGCTATGAACCACAGCTATTGCCGCATTGTGCCAAAGTATCGGTCATCGGTGCGGGAATGACAGGAGTTCCTGGTGTCATGGCACAAATAGTTGAAGCGCTGACCCAAGAAGATATTCAAATTCTGCAATCAGCCGATTCCCATACGACGATTTGGGTGCTGGTACACGAAATGGATATGGTCAGAGCCGTTCGAGCACTCCACCAACAATTCAATCTGCACGCACATCATATGTAAGACTGACAAAGAGTAGAGGAGTTGGAAAGGCAGTGGCACGTTTTGGCCGATTGGTAACCGCCATGGTCACACCGTTTAACGATAAACTGGAGGTTGACTACGAAAAAACAGAACGCCTCATTGACCATCTTCTGGCAACAGGCAGTGAAGGGATTGTAGTCAGCGGAACCACAGGGGAGTCACCCACTTTATCTCGCGCGGAAAAGCTGGATTTGTTCAAGCATGTAGTCTCTTATGCAAAAGGCAAGTGTCATATCATTGCAGGTACGGGCAGTAACGATACCGCGTCTTCTGTCGAGTTTACACAGGCAGTTCAGTCTGTAGGTGTCGACGCGGTAATGGTGGTGGCGCCTTACTATAGCCGACCCTCACAGGAAGGGCTATACGGGCATTTCAAGAAAGTAGCGGAAGCATCAGAGCTGCCAGTTATGCTGTACAACGTACCAGGAAGAACAGCAGTGAACATGACTGCAGAGACGACATTGCGTCTGGCAGAGCTGCCCAATGTGGTTTGCATCAAGGAAGCCTCTGGCAATCTGTCGCAAATGGCAAAGATCATTGAACACGCTCCGGAGGGCTTTGAGCTGTACAGTGGGGATGACAGCTTAACGCTACCGACGCTTTCGATTGGCGGCGTCGGGATTGTAAGTGTAGCCAGTCATGTTGTAGGCCGCCAAATGACGGAAATGATGCAGTCATTTCTCGAAGGTGACCATACAGCGGCTGCCAGCCTGCACAGAAAGCTAATGCCCGTCTTCGAAGGACTGTTTGCCTATCCGAGCCCTGGACCAACGAAGGTGGCTCTGGCGAAGCTGGGTATCGAGGTTGGCGGGGTGCGTTTGCCTTTGGTTGAGTTAAATGAGCAGGAAAAATCTTTTGTGCATTCCTTGCTTGAACAGTGATTAGAAACATTGTGGTGCCAAGATGGCAGGTGTAGTCTTAGCTGTACTTATACCGGATAGGAATGGCAGCATTTCTATCTGCAGAACAACGAAAAAGAGCGGTTCCTTCGGGAATGGCTCTTTTTCCTTGTGTTCATGTTTTCACTTCGGGTATAATGATAACAAGTGATTTGGGGCGGTTTAATTGAGTGGACATGACAACTAAATATAGGAGGTTACACGTTTTGGCAAAGTCGAATCACTCTGTTCTCATTTTCGCCCTGGGCGGAGTCGGCGAAATTGGGAAGAACATGTACGTGGTACAAACCGAGGAAGACATCGTAGTGATTGATGCCGGTTTGAAATTCCCTGAAGAGGAAATGCTGGGAATTGATATGGTAATTCCGGATATCTCTTACCTCGAGGAGCATCGCGACAAGGTTCGGGGGATTATTGTAACGCACGGACACGAAGACCATATCGGTGGCCTCAGTTATGTACTGAAGCACCTGAATGTACCAGTCTATGCAACAAAACTTACCCTGGGACTTATTGATGCAAAATTAAAAGAAGCGGGCATCCTAAATGACACCAAGCGCGTTTTGATCAACGGTGAATCGGAGATCGTTCTCGGCAAGGTAAAAGCAACCTTTTTCCGGGTAAATCACAGCATTCCTGACTGTGTCGGGGTTTGCTTGGAAACACCGGAAGGGTATGTGGTCCACACGGGGGACTTCAAATTTGATCAAACGCCGGTTAACAATCAGACAGCCGATCTTGCAAAAATGGCGATGATTGGGGATCGTGGTGTGCTCTGTCTTCTTTCTGACAGTACGAATGCCGAGCGGCCCGGTTTTACCGGATCGGAACGTTCCGTCGGCATCGCGTTAAAAGACGTGTTCAGTAAAGCTACTGGACGCATTATCATTTCTACCTTTGCATCCAACGTACATCGAATTCAGCAAGTCGTGGATGCAGCTGTTCAATTCAATCGAAAACTGACGGTTGTCGGTAGAAGTATGCAAAATGTCATCAACATCAGTCGTGATTTAGGCTATCTGCACGTTCCTGAAGGGCTTATTGTTGATACAGATGAAATTAATAAATTGAATGCTGAACAAGTGGCTATTTTGTCAACTGGAAGCCAAGGAGAGCCCATGTCTGCGCTCACTCGAATGGCCCGATCCGCCCATCGGAAAATTGACATCCTTCCAGGTGACACCGTTATTATCGCTGCTACTCCCATTCCAGGGAATGAGAAATATGTGGCAAGAACAATTGATCAACTATCTCGCATCGGTGCCGATGTCATTTACGGCGGCCATGGACCAAACGGAACCGTCCACGTCTCCGGTCATGGCAGTCAGGAAGAACTGCGTCTGATGCTCAACTTGATGAAGCCGAAGTACTTCATCCCTATTCACGGCGAGTATCGTATGCTGAAGACCCATTCGCTCTTGGCGGAGCAGGTCGGTGTACCAGAGGAAAACATCTTCTTGCTGGACAACGGCGATACGGTAGAAATCTCTGGCGGCAGAGCTCGCTACGGACCAAAAGTGCAAGCGGGGAATGTCCTCATTGACGGTTTGGGTGTAGGGGATGTAGGAAACATCGTACTCAGAGATCGTAAGTTACTCTCGCAAGATGGAATTCTGGTAGTTGTCGTTACACTCAGTAAACAAAATGGCACGATTTTGTCTGGTCCTGATATCATTTCACGCGGATTTGTTTACGTTCGTGAATCCGAGGAATTGCTGGATGAGGCAAATCGCATAGTGACCCAAACACTTGTCAAATGCATGGAAGAAAACGTAAATGAGTGGTCATCACTTAAAAATAATGTCAAGGAAGCATTAGGACGTTATTTGTACGAACAAACGCGTCGTCGTCCAATGATCCTGCCCATTATCATGGAAGTGTAAGAAAACAGAATCACGGAGCCGAGAACCCTCGATGTATAGGGGATCTCGGCTTTTTTCATTTTGCTGCCAAAGGTGCATTATTTTCCCTCACCCAAACCATACTACAGAAGAAAGTGAGGGAGGATCATTCATGTCAAAGCAACAATTCACCGATTATTTGAATCGGCCGCCTTTTGCAAGTGCCATGACGAAAATGCAAAGTTCTCCGCCGCCATCTCCTGCGGAGGAGCAAGAGCCGAATCCCGCCCCGCCTGCAGAAGCGCCAGGGCCTGAAGATCCTAAGAAAAAACTGCTTGACTCCATCACGCAGTTGGGACAGACGAACGTCCCACAGCTGGAAAGCAATATCTATTGTATGAGTATTATCGGGCAAGTAGAAGGTCACATCCAATTACCACCACAAAATAAGACAACCAAATATGAGCATCTCATCCCGCAGCTTGTCGCAGCCGAACAAAACAGCAAGATTGAGGGTGTGCTTGTCATTCTCAACACGGTAGGCGGTGATGTGGAGGCGGGCTTGGCGATTGCCGAGATGGTGTCTTCGCTCTCAAAGCCGGTGGTAACCTTGGTGCTCGGTGGCGGACACAGCATCGGTGTGCCGATCGCAGTAGCAGGTACATACTCATTTATTGCCGAAACGGCAACGATGACGATTCACCCTATTCGCTTGACGGGGCTCGTGATCAGCGTGCCGCAAACCTTTGAGTATCTGGATAAAATGCAAGATCGCGTAGTCAGCTTTATCGCCCGGCACTCCAAAATCTCTGAACAGCAATTCCGCGAATTAATGACGCGAACAGGCGAGTTGACCCGTGATATCGGGACCAATGTCATTGGCGCGGATGCAGTCAAGTACGGACTGATTGATGAAGTAGGTGGACTTGGCAGCGCACTTAAAAAGCTCAATGAGCTGATGGAAAACGCACGTAAAGGCAAAGATGAGGTGCTGCAATGATCCTGCATTCCGTGATGCCTTCCGAAACGGTATTTGCCAACATGGATCTGGTCGAGAAGCAAGAGCTCAAGGAGGTAACATTCGGGCATGCCACGATGCTGGTGGAGCAGACAGGTCCTTTCGAAGGAAAGATTGTCAGGCTCATCAGCCCAGACCCGCAGGACTACCTGAAACCTCACTTCGCACCAGGCCAGACTGTTCAATTCCAGCCAGAGTGGAACTCCTAAGAAGTCCTGTATTTCTATGAATTTCCTGTGTTATACTAGATGTGTACGAACAGCAGCCGAACAGCGGACGGCTGCCTTTTTACCATTTGGTGTACATATCAGAAATATAGGAAAAGGAGGCGTGCCATCTGAGTAGAAGAAAAAGGGAGCAGTCGCAAGCGGCATTGGCCTCGGTCGTCAAAATAGAACTGCTGGGGCTAATCGTCATTGTCCTATCTTTGATCGGGCTGTTGGAAAGCGGATGGCTGGGGAAAAACATTCTCGCATTCCTCTTCCGTTTTATAGCTGGGTCTTGGGATTTTCTCATTCCAGTCCTTCTGATTGGAATGGCGCTCCACATGATGTTTACGAGGAAGGCGCCGCGGTTGACTTACCGCGTGCTTGGCATCGTCCTGATCGCTATGGCAATTTGCACATGGGATCATATGATTCTCTACAAGCAAGTCACGGCGGACGGCAAGTTTGCAGAGCAGAGCATCCTTCGCATTACGTGGGACAGGCTGTGGCTGGATCATAGTCAGAAGGTATCCACAACCGGCGTTGGCGGAGGGATGCTGGGGGGAATCGTCTTTGCGATCAGCAATGGTCTGGTAGGAACGATCGGTACCGGTTTGATTATTGTCTTTCTGTTTTTGGTCGGTATCATGTTCTTGTTCAACCTGTCGTACGTGAATATTCTCATGTTCCTGCGCGACAAAATGGCACAAATGTATGGAAAAGCAAAGGATACCGTTAAGGATTCAGTCCAGCTCCTGCAGGAGGAAAATGACAAGCGCAAGCAAGAAGCCAAGGAAGCCCGAGAGGCACGTAAGGCGAAACAGGAAACCGAGACAGGTGCTGCGATCGTGGTTCCCATCATTCACGATATTCACAATCAAGAAGCCAGGCAGCCGCATGGAATGTCAGAGGATGGCTCCGCAGCGATCGCACCCGTCATTAAGGATTTCACAGATCGAATCGCGATGGAGGAAGAGGGAGAAGCAGCTCCACAACCAAGTCGCGCAGCGAGCAAGCAAGCAGCAAAGCAGGAAATCACTTTCTCCCTGGAAGGGGAGGAAGAGATATTTGGCACATTGGAAAAGGACGAATCACAGCCTGCAGTGCCTTATGAGCTGCCAAGTCTGCTAATGCTTTCCCGTCCCAAGGCAAGCGGGGCAGGAAAAGAGGTGGACCACACTTCCAATGCGAACAAGCTCGTCCAAACCTTGAAAAGCTTTGGCGTGAGTGCGACTGTCTCCGAAGTACATCGGGGACCGGCCGTAACGCGTTATGAAGTGCAGCCAGCAGTAGGCGTAAAAGTCAGCCGGATTGTCAGCTTGACGGACGACCTGGCACTGGCATTGGCGGCAAAAGATATTCGGATCGAAGCTCCCATTCCAGGCAAATCGGCGATCGGGATTGAAGTGCCGAATTCGGAGGTCGCCGTCGTGTCCCTGCGCGAGGTGCTCGAGTCATCCGAGTATCAGGATGCACCTGGGAAGCTCACAGTGGCGCTGGGAAGAGATATTTCAGGCGAACCGATCGTGGCAGACCTGACCAAAATGCCTCACTTGCTGGTAGCTGGTGCGACCGGTAGTGGTAAATCCGTATGTATCAACGGGTTGATTATGAGTATTCTGTTCAAGGCAAAGCCAGAGGAAGTCAAGCTCATGATGGTTGACCCCAAAATGGTTGAGCTGAACGTCTACAATGGGATCCCGCACTTGCTGGCTCCCGTAGTTACGGACCCGCGCCGGGCTTCTGTTGCCTTGAAAAAGGTAGTAGCAGAGATGGAACGCCGCTACAATCTGTTTGCCAAAACGGGCAGCCGAAATATTGAGATGTACAATGCGCAGGTAGAAGGAGCTCCACTGCCGTACATTGTCGTAATCGTAGACGAGTTGGCCGACTTGATGATGGTCGCTCCGGGAGAAGTCGAGGACGCGATCTGCCGACTGGCCCAAATGGCGCGTGCATCCGGCATACATCTGATCATTGCTACACAGCGTCCTTCGGTAGACGTGATCACAGGGGTCATCAAGGCGAACATTCCGTCCCGCATTGCTTTTGGTGTTTCTTCAATGGCGGATTCCCGAACCATTTTGGACATGGGGGGAGCAGAAAAGCTGTTGGGCAGAGGAGATATGCTCTCACTGCCGATGGGTGCTTCCAAACCGGTACGTGTCCAAGGGGCGTTCGTATCCGATAAGGAAGTGGAGGAAGTCGTTCGCTTCGTGAAAGAGCAACAAGAGGTGCGCTATAACGAGGAAATGATCCCGGGTGACGTGCAGGAAGAGCAGCAGCCTGTGGTTGATGATGAACTGTACGACCAGGCTGTGCAAATAGTCTCGGAAGCGCAGACGGCCTCCGCATCGCTGCTGCAGCGTCGATTGCGTGTGGGATATACGCGTGCAGCACGGCTGATTGACATGATGGAGGCACAAGGTGTAGTGGGGCCTTATGAAGGCAGTAAACCGCGGGAAGTCAGACTTCCAAGGCCTTCCATCGAAAGTAATATCTCTTGATAGGCGAATAGGCTTGGGTACGTATTCAGAACAATGGGCGTGTAGTCACACAAATCTTTATGTTTCTGCACATTTATTCATAAATATTTGGCTTGCATGATACACGCCCCTAGGTTAAAATTTTTACGAGATTGAAGGAAATTGTTGTATCGTTTCCCATACGAATCAGAGGTCTGACGTCCTACCTGTTGGGATGGCTAATGGACAGCAGGAGTGAATGACAATGAGCATCAAAGGCAATGTTCGATCGCTTTGTCTCTTGGTAATGGACAAAATCAAGGGAGATATCGAGTCAGGGGACTTGCGACCAGGTGAACGACTCCCTTCCGAGGCAGAACTGTCAAAACAGTTAGGCGTTAGCAGGGCGACTCTTCGAGAAGCACTGCGTCTTCTAGAAGAAGAGAAGATTGTCATTCGTCGGCATGGAGTTGGCACCTTTATCAATGCAAAACCTGTTTTTTCAGGTGGAATTGGGGAACTCTTTAGTGTGACGGATGCGATTGAGCGTCAAGGGTATGCAGCGGGCACGATGATCCTGAAAACATCCTTTGGCGAGTCTGCTGAAGAAGAGCGAAAAAAACTGTCACTGAATCCGGGCGAAGGCGTGCTGATTGTGGAGCGCATTCGTACGGCTGATGGGGAGCCTGTGGTCTATTGTGTTGACCGCATTCCCGCACACCTGGTTCCAGAGGGCTACACTGCTGTAGGAGAGTCTATCTTTAAATGGCTCGAGAGTGCGACGGGGCTTCGTATTGCTTACGCTGTAGCTGAGATTGAACCCATGGGCTACAATGAAAAGGTTTCCAATCTGCTACATTGTGACAAGTCTACGCCGCTTCTCTTGCTCAAACAGATTCATTACGACGAAAGCGAGCGGCCTGTTCTCTACTCCCATAACTACTTCAGGGCCGACAAGATTCACTTTCACGTCGTACGGAGACGGTTGTAACCGTGGGGGCGACCTCACTCAACAATTTCATTCGACTAAAAACAGGGGGTATTCTCAGATGAAGAAAGTTCTTTCTGTGCTGTCTGTGACAGCTCTCAGCCTGTCTCTCGTTCTGGCTGGGTGTGGTAGCAAACCAGAAGCACAACCACAAGGTCAAGCAGGTGGGGCAACTGGCGGAGCAGCAGGTGGTGCAGCACCAACCGTAAAAATCGGTATGGTAACCGACGTTGGCGGGGTAAACGACAACTCCTTCAACCAAAGCGCATGGGAAGGTCTGCAAAAACTGCAAACTGACCTGAACCTGCCGAAAGACAACGTAAACTATCTTCAATCCACTAGCGATGCTGATTATGTACCAAACCTGACTCAATTTGTTAAAGACAAATGGGATCTGACTTGGGGTATCGGCTTCCTGATGGGAGACCACCTGAAAAAAGTGGCAGATGAAAACAAAGATGCAAAACTTGCGATCATTGACGCAGAAGTAGACGCTCCAAACGTGGAATCCGTTCTGTTTAAAGAGCATGAAGGTTCCTTCCTGGCTGGGGTAGTTGCTGCGAAAATGACCAAAACCAAAACAGTTGGTTTTGTAGGCGGCGTTGAGATCCCAGTAATCAAGCGTTTCGAACTCGGCTTTGAAGCTGGGGTAAAAGCAGTAGATCCAAGCGTAAAAGTATTGAAAGTATACACAGGTGCATTTGACAAACCAGACCTCGGTAAATCCACTGCATCCCAAATGTACGGTCAAGGCGCTGATATCATCTTCCACGCTTCCGGCGGAACTGGTGACGGTGTGTTTAACGAAGCAAAAGACCGTAAAGCAAAAGGCGAAAATGTATGGGTAATCGGTGTTGACAAAGACCAATCCCTGACTTTCGGTGATGAAGTAACTCTGACTTCCATGGTTAAACGTGTTGACGAAGCAGTTTACCGCGTTTCCAAAGACCTGATCGACGGTAAATTCCAAGGCGGTATCAAATGGCTGGGTCTGGCTGAAGACGGCGTTGGTCTCGCATCCACTTCCAACAAAAACGTTCCTGAAGACGTTTTGAAGCTGGTTGATGAGTACAAGCAAAAAATCGTTAAAGGCGAAATCACAGTACCTGAAAAATAATTAATTGAAGCTGCAAACGGACAAGGCTAGTTCGAGCAACTAGCCTTGTTCTTTACCTTCAAACTAGACCCACAAAAACGGGGGGAACATGGTTGAATCCGGTAAAGAGTGTTGTTGAGATGCGAGGAATTACCAAACGTTTCCCAGGAATCGTTGCGAACGATAGCATCACGCTATCTGTTAAGCAAGGGGAAATTCACGCCCTTCTCGGGGAGAATGGGGCAGGCAAGTCTACACTGATGAATATTTTATTTGGTCTTTATCAACCTGATGAAGGCGAAATCCTTATCAATGAAACACCGGTAAAAATCACAAATCCCAATAAAGCAAACGAGCTTGGTATTGGAATGGTGCATCAGCATTTCATGTTGGTTGAAACTTTCACGGTAACAGAAAACATTGTATTAGGAAATGAACCGAAAAACGGGTTGAAGATAGATATCAAAACCGCCGAAAAGGCCGTGGAGCAGCTATCCAATCAATACGGATTAAAAGTAGATCCACGAGCCAAGATCCAGGACATTTCGGTAGGGATGCAGCAGCGGGTTGAGATTTTGAAAACGCTGTATCGGGGTGCAGATATCCTGATTTTCGATGAACCGACTGCCGTTTTGACCCCTCAGGAAATCAATGAGCTGATCGAAATCATGCATAATTTGGTCAAAGAAGGTAAGACCATTATTCTCATTACACACAAGCTGAAAGAAATCATGGCCGTGTGTGATGCGTGTACTATCATTCGCAGAGGGAAAGTCATTGACTCTGTTCTGGTCAAAGAGACGAATCCGGATGAATTGGCAGCCAAGATGGTAGGTCGCGAGGTCAACTTCCGAGTAGACAAGCAGGCGGCTCAACCAAAAGAGACTATTCTGGCAGTAGAAAACTTGACTGCTCTCGGAAATCGTGGGGTCAACGCCCTGAACAATCTCAGTTTGGAAGTTCGAGCGGGAGAGATTCTCGGCATTGCTGGGGTTGATGGCAATGGTCAAAGTGAGCTGATCGAAGTTTTGACCGGACTCCGGAGGGCTTCAAGCGGTCGTGTACTTCTGAATGGGAAAGAAATCACCAATCAGACACCGCGCAGTATCTCGGAATCAGGCTTGTCCCACATTCCAGAAGATAGACATAAGCGCGGATTGATCCTGGATTTCACTATGAGCGAGAACATGGTAATGGAAACGTACTTCCATCCGACTTTTAACAAGAACGGATTTCTCGATTATGGCGCTATTGACAAGCACGCGGCCAAACTCATTGAAGAATTTGACGTTCGTACACCGAGCATTTACACACCTGCGCGTGCCCTGTCTGGTGGGAACCAGCAAAAGGCGATTATCGCTCGCGAGGTTGACAAAAATCCAGATCTTTTGATCGCTGCCCAGCCAACACGCGGTTTGGACGTAGGTGCGATCGAGTTCATTCATCGCCGTTTGATCGAACAACGTGACAAAGGAAAGGCAGTTTTGCTGCTCTCGCTTGAGCTGGATGAGGTCATCAATGTTTCCGATCGCATTGCCGTTATTTATGAAGGAAACATCGTAGGGATCGTCGATGCGAAAGCGACAACGGAGCAAGAGCTTGGCCTGTTGATGTCCGGCGGAAAACGGATGCAAGGAGGGGGAAACGATGAATAGAGTTATTGCCGTTTTTACAAAAGAGTCGTTTCTCGTCCCGCTTGTTGCGATTATTCTCGGACTGCTGACGGGTGCGATCGCAATGCTGGCAGGGGGATTCAATCCGATCAAGGCTTACATGTCGCTCCTTGAAAAAGTATTCGGTAACGCATATAACTTTGGGGAAACGATCCGCCAGATTACCCCATTGATTTTTACGGGGCTTTCCGTGGCGTTTGCCTTTCGTACCGGATTGTTCAATATCGGTGCAGAGGGACAATTCATCGTCGGGATGATCGCCTCCACAGCAGTTGGTGTATCCATGGATCTGCCTGCTTACATCCACGCTCCTCTCGCGATTATTGCAGGGGCTGTTGCGGGTGGCTTGTGGGGCTCCATTGCGGGGTATTTGAAAGCGGCCCGCGGCGTAAATGAAGTCATTACAAGCATCATGCTGAACTGGGTAGCACTCTACCTGGCAAACTGGATCATGAATGCGTTTTTCGTACCATCTGGGCAGCAACGCTCAGAAATGATCCACGACTCGGCGATCATTACGATTGGCTGGTTGTCCACGATGTTTGACAGTGCGCGTTTGCACTGGGGAACCTTGATTGCGGTGCTTGCTGCCATTTTCTTTTACGTTATCCTTTGGAAAACGAAATCCGGCTATGAACTGCGTGCAGTAGGGTTGAACCCGCATGCGTCTGAGTACGCAGGTATGAACGTCAATCGCAACGTCGTGAAAGCGATGTTCATTGGCGGGATGTTTGCTGGGATTGGTGGAGCTTGCGAGATTCTGGGTGTCTTCCACTACCAAGCCATCATGACAGCTCAACCAGGGTATGGCTTCGATGGTATCGCCGTTGCCCTGATTGGTGGTAACACACCTCTTGGCGTCGTACTAGGAGCTATTCTGTTTGGTATTCTTACATTCGGGGCAGCCGGTATGAAGTTCGGAGCGGGCGTACCTGTTGAACTGATTCGTGTCGTGATCGCATCTGTCATTTTCTTTGTGGCGGCGCACGGCATCGTGAAGATTTTTGTGAAACCTATCATGAAGAAGAAAAAGGAAGGTGGAAACTGATGGATTGGGGATTAATTGCAAGTAACCTCGTTCATGATACCATCGTGTTTTCCACTGCCTTGATTTTTGCGTCGTTGGGTGGTCTTTATTCAGAGCGATCGGGTGTTGTGAACATCGCTTTGGAGGGGATGATGATTATCGGGGCGTTTACCGGTGCTGTCATCACCTATGCCTTTCAGGACTCCTTTGCTGGTGGAGCCCCTTGGATTGGATTTTTAGCTGCAGGGATTGCCGGTGCCATTTTTGCACTCCCTCATGCTGTAGCATCCGTGACCTTCAAAGCTGACCAAACGGTGAGTGGGGTAGCGCTCAACTTCCTGGCAGCGGGATTGTCTGTTTATTTGACAAAGATCATTTTTAACGGAGCAGGTCAAACGACTACGCTGTCCAGCGTTTTTGGCAAGTGGAGCATTCCTGTTCTGCACGATATTCCTTACTTGGGACATGCCATTTTTGAAGCGTATCCGACGAGCTACCTTGCGTTTATCATGGTGTTTTTCACATGGTATCTTGTATTTAAAACGCCATTTGGTCTGCGATTGCGTGCTGTGGGTGAACATCCACGGGCGGCAGATACGGTCGGGATCAATGTGAAAAAGATGCGCTACATGGCTGTCATGATTAGCGGAGCTTTGGCTGCTTGGGGAGGAGCGACAATCTCTCTGACAACTACCTCCAACTTTTCTCACAACACTGTATCGGGCCAAGGCTTTATTGCGATTGCGGCGTTGATTTTCGGGAAGTGGCATCCAGCTGGTGCGATGGGAGCAGCGCTGTTCTTCGGTGTAGCTCAGGCGATCAAGTCGCTGGTGCAAATCTTCGGATTGACGAAGTATGTGCCAACGGAGTTTATCTTCATGCTGCCGTACGTATTGACGATCCTCGTGATGGCAGGACTGGTTGGTCGCTCCAATGCACCTGCGGCACTGGGTAAACCATACGATACAGGCTCTCGTTAGTTGACATAATTTGCGTCTAGAACCGTCTTCTTTCCCTGTGAGATAATGCTCTATGTAGCATTGCGCGGGGAGGGATTTAGATGAACCGCTGTTTACATAAAAACAGCATTCGTCTGTGGACAAAGGTTCTAGGCGCTTTTTTTATTTGTCTGGGACTGGGTATAACTGTTCCGAATGCAACAGGACCTGCTTTTGCAGCAGAGCCTGGACCTGTCATTTCGCTGGTAATTGACGGGAAAGGAATCAGCACGGACGTACAGCCGATCCGTCAAAATGGTCGGATGCTTGTACCGATTCGAGTGATCGCAGAAAAAACGGGTGCAAATGTAACCTATGAAGCGGATACACGTCAGGTGACTGTTACCGAAAAAGGCAAGCGAGTGGTCTTGCTTCTAGACAGTCGGACAGCGTATGTCGATGGGAAACGGGTTACACTCGATGCTCCTGCCATGGTCGTCAATAAGCGAACAGTAGTCCCAATCCGCTTTGTCAGTGAGGCCATGGGGTATCAGGTTTATTGGGATAACAAATCGCAAGTGGCGATGATTCAAACAAAGCCTGTTGAGGATACGGCAGCAGTGATTGAATATGCAAAAAATCCTTACGTCGTGCAGGCAGGGGACACAATAAGCGAAATTGCAAATAGTCACGACACCACTGTAGAAGAGGTTAAAAAGAACAATTATTTGTCTACAGACTTTTTGACCATTCAGCAATTGCTGTTTTTGCCGGAAGGTTCCCGCAAAGCCGCCCATCCGCTTTCAAAAGAAGTAGGCGACAGTCGGCTGCTCGATGACAAGTACTACTTTCCTTTTTCGGAGGCAAGCTGGTACGAGCCATACGGGGACAGCTTCGGTTCTGATCGGGAATGGACAGAGAGCAACGACGGAAGTGTCCGTAATCACGAGGGCATCGACATCATGGCTCCTAAGGGAACACCGGTATATTCGGTATCAAACGGGACAATCAATCGAGTAGGCTGGAATACGTATGGGGGATGGCGAGTCAATATTACGGATGAAGACGGTCGTTTCCGGATGTATTATGCACACTTGAGCGCATATGTTCCTGGCTTGAAGGTCGGGGGTACCGTGCGAGCTGGCCAGCTCATTGGATTTGTGGGGGATACTGGCTACGGAGGACCGGGTACAGCTGGGATGTTTGATTCGCATCTCCACTTCGGACTTTATCAAAACAGCAACGGAAAAGCAGTAGATCCTTATTACTATTTGCGCTACTGGGAACAAAATAAATTGGAGAATCCCATCTCGTAACGGGACAAACTAACAGCGTAATCCTTTTTTAGATAAGGAGGGCTCTGCATGTGGGTTTGCCCGTATTGTGGGGGAAATCACGGACTTCCCTTTCATGATGAACATTTGGATGGTATGCTTTGTCTTTCCGATGACTGCGGACGATTTGTAGAAGAGACGGCCATCGAGGACGAGCGGACGGAATGGGACTATAGTGATTTGTGAGAAAAAGGAGCGATGGTGCTCCTTTTTCTTTTTTTTGTTGCATAAATTGCAAAATAGGACGATAAAATGCACTTCGCGATGAAGTTTCGCATGCTTGATGGCCTGTCAATTGGTTACAATAGAGGAGAGTACGCTGATGGAGAAGGGAGATAGAGCAATGGCTGCGAACATAACGGATATCGCGTTTCAAAGTACCCAGATTCATGGGATGAATGTACATATTTTGCCAACGGGCAAATTCAAAACCACAACGATTGTGACCATGATCGAACAGGCTTTATCGGAGGAGACGGTAACAAAAACAGCTTTGCTCGCTATGGTCATGAAGCGGGCGAGTGCTCGTTTTCCTGAGACGAAGCTGCTGCGTGCTCACCTCGATTTTCTGTATGGAGCGATCTTTGATGTAGACGTTACGAAAAAGGGAGAACGGCAAATCCTTCAGATTTACATGGAAGTGCCGAACGAAAAGTATTTGTCCAAGGAGGATTCGCTCCTGGAGCAAGCGATCCAGTTCGTGGGCGATATGCTGACCAGACCTCATGTAGAGAACGGCGCATTCTTAGAAAAGTATGTCGCGCAGGAAAAGGAAACGCTTCGCAAGCGTGTGGAAAGCTTGATTGATGACAAAATGAAGTATGCGAACCAGCGGATCACCGAGGAAATGTGCAAGGGAGAGCCGTTTTCCTTGCTGATCCAGGGCAGAGTGAAGGATCTTCCTGCCATTACAGGGCAAGAGCTCTACACCTATTTCAAGCAGATTACTACAACAAACCCCATTAACATGTTTGTCGTAGGAGACGTTGCGCCAAAAGAGGTGGAGCAAGCGATCCAGAAGCATATTCCGCTGGAAAGATCACAGGTTGGGGCGCTCGAGATCAGCCAAGCTTCCGTAAAGGTTGCGGATGAGCGGGAAGTAATCGACCGCTTGGATGTCAACCAGGCCAAGTTGAACATCGGCTGCCGCACGCATATCACCTATAAAGACGAAGACTATCCGGCTTTGCTGCTATACAATGGCGTTCTTGGCGGTTTCCCGCACTCCAAGCTGTTCGTGAATGTACGGGAAAAGGAGAGCCTTGCCTACTATGCGGTCTCTCGTCTGGAAAGCCACAAAGGGATCATGATGATCATGTCAGGCATCGATGTAAACAAATATCAACGGGCTGTAGAGATTATCAAGCAGCAGATGGACTCTATGCGCCAGGGGAAGATCTCAGAAGAAGAAATGAGTCAGACAAGAGCGACCCTGTCCAACCAGTTCCGCGAGCTGCTCGACAGTGCGCGTGGAATGATCGAGTTTACCTACAACGGGCTGGTTAGCGGACGCAAGCGTCGTTTGGACGAATTGCTCAAAGGGATTGAAACCACAACGATTGAAGACATCAAAAAGGTAGCGGAGAAAGTGGAAATCGATACGATTTATCTGCTGCGCGACAAGAAGGGAGAGGCGTAATCGATGCAGACCACCAAATTTGAACAGGTCAACGAAACCGTTTACAACGAGACTTTGCCAAACGGGCTCCAGGTCTATCTTGTGCCAAAGCAGGGCTTTAGTAAGACCTATGCCGTTTTTACGACGAGATATGGCTCCATCGATAGTCATTTCCGCACAAGGAATGGTGAGGAAATCAACGTTCCGGATGGCATTGCCCATTTCCTCGAGCACAAGATGTTTGAGAAAAAAGATCGCGATGTCATGCATGAGTTCAGTAAAAACGGAGCATCGTGCAATGCGTTCACGAGCTTTAATCGGACGGCGTATCTCTTCTCCTGCACGGACAAATTGGATGACAACCTGAATCTGCTCTTGGACTACGTACAGGAGCCGTATTTTACGGATGCCAGCGTAGAGAAAGAGAAAGGGATCATCGGGCAGGAAATTACCATGTACGACGACAATCCTGACTGGAAGGTCTACATGAATCTCCTGAAAGCCATGTACAAGGACTATCCGATCCATATTGAAATAGCAGGGACGGTCGAAACGATTTCCCACATCACCAAAGAATACTTGTATCAATGCTACGAAACGTTTTACCATCCAGCCAACATGCTGCTGCTTGTAGTGGGGTCCTTTGAGCCAGAAGCGATCATGAAGCTGATTCGAGACAACCAATCGTCGAAAGAGTTTTCACCTGCACCACAGATCACACGGCTCTTTCCGACAGAACAGCCAGAGCCTGCCCAAGCAAAGATTGAGGCATCCTTGGCGGTCGGTCTGCCGAAGTGCATGATTGGCATTAAGGAAAGAGAGCAGGGCTTGACGAAGGAAGCCTTGTTAAAGCGGGATTTGACTACGAAACTGTTATTGGACATTGCGTTTGGCACCAGCTCCGCTGTGTACGAAAGACTGTACGACAGCGAGCTGATTACGGAAAGCTTTGATTTTGACTACAGCAGCGAACAGGATTATGCGTATACCATCATGGGCGGTGATACGCCGGATCCTGAAAAGCTGGTGCAGACAATCCAGGCAGAGATAGAGCAGCTGAAGCAAAAAGGAATCGACCAGGATGACTTTGAGAGAGCCAAGCGGAAGAAGATCGGAAATTTCTTGCGTTCGCTCAACTCAGTTGAGTTTATCGCAAATCAGTTTACGAGCTTTAAGTTCAACGGGAACGATCTCTTTACCGTAGTGCCGACGCTCGAGTCGATCACACGCGAAGACGTGGAAAAACGCTTGCACGAGCATTTTGCCAGCGGGCAGATGGCCGTATCCATTGTGCGTTCCGCTTCGCCACAGGAGTAGTGAATTCAGATGAATCAACAGACGCCATGGGCGTTAGTGACGGGAGCTTCCGGTGAGCTCGGGCAGGCGATCGCAGCTTGTCTGGCTCATGCGGGAGTCCCGCTTTATTTGCATTACTATCAATCCGAGCACAAGCTGAATGGACTCGTTCAGCTGTGCCAGCAGCTTGGCATCCCTTTTTTCAAAGTGCAGGCAGATTTGCGTGACCCGCATCAAATTACGGCCATGTTTCAGCAGATGGCGATTGCGCCACTGCTTACTGTCAACAACGCTTCTGCGGATCATATCGGGCTTTTTTCCGATGTCTCGGTTGCGCAGTTCGATGAGCTGGTGGCTGCCAATGTGCGTTCCGCTTTTCTCGTTACGCAAGCCGCTCTGCCGGCCATGCTTCGTGAAAGGTATGGGCGTATCGTAAATATATCCTCCATTTGGGGCATGACGGGCGGTTCCTGTGAAGTCCTGTATTCTCTGACAAAAGGCGCTGTTAATACATTTACGAAGGCTCTGGCAAAAGAGCTGGCGCCCAACGGAATTACGGTCAATGCAGTGGCTCCTGGTGCTATTTCTGGGGGCATGATGGAGCGCTTCTCCCCGGATGAGCTGGAGATGATCGCAGAAGAAATTCCTGCGAACCGGCTGGGTCAGCCAGCGGAAGTAGCGGCTGTCGTCCGCTTTCTGCTGTCTAGGGAAGCGAGCTATGTAACAGGTCAGATCATCAGTCCGAATGGCGGCTGGTACACGTAAGCGGTAAGTATGTAAGGTCTGCATAATTCGTGAGTAGGAGTGGAATTCTACCTCTGTGTGGGCAGCAAGCTGTTCACAACGTACTTAAGGAGGGAATTCCTATGTCAGTTCTTGACAATTTTCGCGACTGGAAAGAGTTTCTCGGTGATCGCGTAGAGCAAGCGAAGCAAGCAGGTATGGAAAGTGATACCCTGCAAAATGTTGCTTACCAAATCGGCGGTTATCTCTCGGAACAAGTGGATCCGAAGAACGACCAGGAGCGTCTGCTCAAGCAGCTTTGGGATGCTGGAGACCCACAGCAACAGCAAGCTCTGGCGTCTTTGATGGTAAAGCTTGTACAAAATCCAGAAAACATTAATCGTGGCAGTTAACCTTTAAATCCCCTATTTTGGGGATTTTTCTTTTCCCGGATTGTCGATTGATGGGAAAGTGATATACTACATAAGAAGAGAATCTGTATGTCGGAGAGGAATGCATATGGAAGCAATAAAAGAATGGTATATGGAGTATGAGATCGCTCGCAACCGACCTGGTTTGCTCGGGGACGTCGCTTCTATTCTGGGGATGTTGAACATTAACATCGTGACCATCAATGGTGTAGATACCATGCGAAGAGGCATGCTGCTGCTGACGGACGACGATGAAAAAATTGAGGTATTGCGCAACGTTGTACAAAAAATGGACAACATAACCATAACGAGGCTGCGTCCGCCAACCATGCTTGACCGCTTGGCTGTTCGTCATGGTCGCTATATCGAGCGCGACAGCGAGGACAAAAAAACGTTTCGCTTTGTTCGCGAAGAACTGGGTCTGCTGGTTGACTTTATGTCGGAAATCTTGAAAAGAGAAGGCCACCAATTGATTGGGATTCGGGGAATGCCTCGCGTTGGAAAGACAGAATCTATGATCGCAGCCAGCGTCTCCGCCAACAAAAGATGGACGTTTATTTCCTCTACTCTTCTGCGTCAAACGGTAAGAAGTTCTCTTGCCATTGATGAAATGTCTACCGATCATGTATATTTGATAGATGGCATTGTGTCGACGCTTCGTTCTACGGAAAAGCACTACACTTTGCTTCGGGAAATCATGAATTTCCCAGCCGCGAAAATTATTGAGCACCCGGATATTTTTGTGAGAGAGTCGGAATATGAGCTGTCCGATTTCCATTACATTATTGAGCTTCGCCATCATCCGGACGAGGAAATTACCTACGAATTAATCAATAATCGCGGCTTTGATAATTTTGAAATGAATTAAGGAGGGGCAGCTGTGTCTGAGCTTGGTCAAGTACTACAAAGGGCCCGCGAAGAAAAAGGAATCACGCTCGACGACATCCAACGTATCACAAAGATACAGAGACGTTATTTGGAAGCCATTGAGAGGGGTCATTTTCACGTACTTCCTGGCCACTTTTACGCGCGTGCGTTCATAAAGAGTTACGCGGAAGCTGTTGGTCTCGATCCGAATCACATCATGAGTCACTTCCAGTCCGATTTGCCTGCCCAGCCACCTACCGAACAGGTAGAAAGACTGCGCCGCAGACGAGTCGCATCGACCAACAGCCCATTGCAGGCTGGCAGATGGGTAACCAAGACACTTCTCGTGTTGTTCATCGCCTTGATCATTGGCGTCATTTACATAGCTGCAGTGAACAACGGTGGCACAATGACACAGCCAGTTCCAGGTGGCACGGTCAACCCTGGTGCGGAGATCGTCACTCCTGGCAATGGTGGCGGTGGAGCAGCTACTTCGCCGATCGCTCAAACACCACAACCCCCAAGCAATGTCACACCGACCACGGATCCAGGAACGGTCACAACGGACCCCGTCACGGAAACCCCCAAGACGACGATTACATTCGAGTCTCAGCAAGGTTCCATGTACAATTACGCTGTTCAAGGTGAAGAGAAAATGACGGTCAAGCTGAAGGTAAAGGATGACCGCAGTTGGTTTGGCGTTTCTGAAGGGAAGGGCAAGAAGTACGTAGAAGAAGGCGAAATGAAAAAGGGCGAAGAGAAGACGATCGAGCTGGGTAAATCCGCTTATGTGCGTCTGGGTAAGCCTATGATGGTGGAGTTGACGGTGAATGGAGTCGTCGTGGATACTTCCAAAATGAAATCCATGCCGTCGAATATCACACTGAAAATGAAAGAGACTGCAGCTCAGTAGGCAGGCAAATGCTTGCCTTTCATTCTTTTGTCTCTTTTGACACTTCCTTTACGCTTATATTATACTGTATAGGTGTAATATGGGCTGGTGTGACCAATTGGAGGAAAAATGATGGCAGAGAAGGTAGGCTCGCGAGAAAAAGTAGCGATTGTAACATTGGGCTGTGAGAAGAATCTCGTGGATTCGGACATGATGGCCCATCTGATAGATGAAAAAGGCTATGAATTGGTTGATAACCCTGAGGAAGCAACCGTAGTCATCGTCAATACCTGTGGTTTCATTGATGCAGCCAAGGAAGAATCGGTGAACAAGATTCTCGAAATGGGTGAATTGAAGGAATCAGGCAAGCTCAAATCGCTTGTAGTGGCAGGCTGTCTTACTCAACGCTACAAAGAGGATATCTTGAACGAGATTCCTGAAGTAGACGGCATTGTCGGCACAGGCGATTTTATGTCGATTACAGGGATCATCGAAGAGTCATTAGCCGGGAAGCGCCCGATTTTTGTAGGCAATCCCATTTTCACCTATGAAGATGTAGTGAAGAGGAAAGTGAAGGAAGGTACCTATTCTGCATACATTAAGATTGCAGAGGGCTGTGACAATGCTTGTACTTTTTGCAGTATTCCTTTGATGCGCGGAGGATTTCGCAGCCGGACCATCGAATCCATTCTAGAAGAGGCTCGTCATCTCGCTGCACAAGGAATCGTCGAAGTTAGCTTGATCGCGCAGGATTCCACCAACTACGGTACCGACATCTACGATGGAAAACTCATGCTTCCAGAACTGTTGAACCGCTTGTCTGAGGTGGACGGAATCCAGTGGATCCGTCTTCATTATGCGTACCCTGGATTTTTTACGGATGAGTTGATTCACACATTCGCAACAAATCCAAAAGTGTGCAAATATGTGGATATGCCTCTGCAGCACTCGGAGGATCACATTCTGAAAAGGATGCGCCGTCCTGGCCGCCAGACTGATATTCGAAAACTGGTCGCGAAAATTCGTGAGCAAGTACCGGATGTTGCTCTGCGCACATCGTTGATCGTTGGTTTTCCAGGAGAAACGGAAGAAGACTTTGCCCGTCTGAGCGAGTTTGTCAAAGATATTCGTTTTGATCGACTGGGTGTATTTACGTATTCGAACGAAGACGATACACCTGCGTCCAGATTGCCAGATCATGTGGACGAGGACGTCAAAGAAAAGCGTGCCAACCAGCTGATGGAAATTCAGCGGGAAGTGGCAGGCGATCGGAACAGTCGCTTTGTTGGGCAGGTTCTGGATGTCTTGATCGAACGGTATGAAGGTCGTAATGACATTTACGTGGGGCGTACGCAATACGATGCTCCGGAAATTGACGGTGAAGTGTTCGTCTCCGGTTTTAAGGGGGAACTGGGCTCAATCGCAAAGGTCAAGATCACGCACTCCTTTGAATACGATTTAGCTGGGGAGGTAGTCTAGGTGAATCTCGCCAACCGCATCACCCTCGCCAGGATTTTCCTGGTGCCAGTACTTATGTTTTTTTTGCTGGTGCGTTACAACATCGGGACTTTTACGATTGGCAGCCTGACGATGACGTATAACGAGCTGATTGCGGCTTTGGTGTTTATCCTAGCAGCCAGTACGGACGGACTCGACGGATACATTGCCCGTAAACGGAAAATCGTAACGAACTTTGGCAAGTTCTTGGACCCACTCGCTGATAAGCTGCTCATCTCGGCTGCATTGATCTCGTTGGTAGAAATGCAACGGCTAGAAGCGTGGATTGCCATTGTCATCATCAGCAGAGAGTTTGCGGTGACAGGTCTGCGATTGATCGCCGCAGCTGAAGGGCAGGTTATCGCTGCCAGTGCGCTGGGTAAAATAAAGACATGGGTGCAGATTGTTGCGATTACAGTGGTTATGATTCGCAATTTCCCATTCGAATTCCTCGGCATTCCGTTCGATGAAGTAGCTACATGGGCAATGGTGATCATCACGATTTACTCCGGGTACGACTACTTTGCGAAGAATCGCAACGTTATCCAATACTCGTAATGCGGGTATTGGTCTCTTTTTTCACAAGGCTCTTCTCCAATACGGTTGTCGATGATAGACTGTTAGTTCAGAGGCTTTTCTATTCTGGGTAAGAATGGGTGAGGAAGATGAGAGCGGAGATTATCGCGGTAGGGACGGAGCTGCTTCTAGGGCAAATCGCCAACACAAACGCACAGTTTCTTTCTCAAAAGCTGGCGCAGATTGGTGTCGGGGTCTATTTTCATACGGTAGTGGGAGATAATTCGGAGCGGCTGCTGCAAGTTATTCGCCTGGCAGCAGAACGCTCCGATCTGGTTATCTTCTCTGGAGGGCTTGGACCGACGCAGGACGATCTGACCAAAGAGACAGTAGCTGCATACGTTGGTGTAGATTTGGTTACGGATGCAAACGCCATGAAGTACATCGAGGATTTCTTTACACAACGTGGCATTGTCATGACGGAGAACAACCGAAAGCAGGCTCTCGTTTTGGCTGGGAGCCATGTCCTTCCCAACGATTTCGGAATGGCGCCGGGTATGGCGATCCGTCATGACAGTACTACGTTCGTATTGCTTCCTGGTCCGCCAAGCGAATTGTATCCGATGGTTGATCGCTATGTAATGCCCTATCTGATCGATTTGCTGCCTGAAAAACAGGTGTTTCACTCGCGCGTATTCCGTTTTTACGGGATTGGGGAATCAGCTTTGGAAGAACGCCTGCTGGACTTGATTGAAAAGCAGGACAACCCGACCATCGCTCCGTATGCCAAGGAGTTTGAAGTGACTCTGCGCGTTACAGCGAGAGCGGCGACTGCTGAAGCAGGGGAAGCGCTCATATTGCCTGTTGAAAAAGAGATCAGGGATCGTGTGGGACAGTACATTTACGGCACGGGGGAGGATTCCTCCCTGCATGAGGTGCTGGTAAATGAACTTAGGAAAAGAGGGGAGAGCATTGCTTGTGCGGAAAGCTGCACAGGTGGTACCGTTGCTTCTTTGATTACCTCTGTTCCGGGGAGTTCCTCTGTCTTTCGCGGTGGGATTGTCTGCTATACCAACGAAGTGAAGAATCAAGTGCTTGGAGTATCAGAAGAAGTACTGGCAACAGAGGGAGCCGTCAGCGAACAAACGGCGAAGCTGCTGGCAGAAAATGTACGTGAAAAGCTGGGAACCACTTATGGGGTCTCGGTAACGGGCGTAGCTGGCCCGGATTCCTCGGAAGGAAAGCCTGTCGGGCTGGTCTACGTAGGAATTGCGGCGGAAGGCTTGCCTACGGTGGTGAAAGAGCTGCGACTGGCGGGAAGAAGGCAGGCTATCGTTGGCCGTGCTGCCAAATTCGCGCTGTTCTACGCGCTTCAAATGCAAAAAGAAAGGTGACGTATTCATGACGATTTTTTCAGATTTTCCTTTACATAAATCCATTCTTCAAGCCATCCACGATATGGGCTTTGAAGAGCCATCGCCGATCCAGGCGGCTTGCATTCCGAAAGTGCTCGAAGGAGGCGACCTGATTGGTCAAGCTCAAACGGGTACAGGTAAAACGGCAGCATTCGGGATTCCTTTGATTGAGAAAGTGACCCCGGCGAACCGTGTTCAGGCGATTATCCTGACACCTACCCGCGAGCTGGCGATTCAAGTAGCAGGTGAGCTTCTGCGCATTTCCAAGTACAATAAAGTGCGCACACTCCCAATCTACGGTGGTCAATCCATCGGTCATCAAATTCGCGCACTGCGCCAAGGCGTTCAAGTAGTTGTAGGTACGCCAGGACGCGTCATGGACCACCTGCGCCGCAAAACGCTGAAGCTGGATCATGTACATACCCTCGTTCTGGATGAAGCAGACGAGATGCTGGACATGGGCTTTATCGAGGATATCGAAACCATTATCACCCAGATGCCAGAAGAGCGTCAGACACTGTTGTTCTCCGCTACGATGCCATCTGAAATCAAGCGTTTGGCGACTCGTTATATGAAACAGCCGCAAACCATCGCAGTGAGCCGTGAAGAAGTGACAGCTCCTCTGATTGAGCAAGTGTATTACAAAGTGTTTGACCGCAATAAAGTAGAGAGCCTCTGTCGGATTCTGGACAGTGAAGATGTCGAGCTCGGCATTATCTTCTGCCGTACCAAGCGTGGGGTAGATGAGTTGACAGAAGTACTGCAATCCCGTGGTTACCTGGCTGACGGTCTGCATGGCGACTTGTCCCAAGCGCAGCGTGACAAAGTCATGAATGCATTCCGCGAAGGCTCTATCGAGTTCCTGATTGCTACAGACGTGGCCGCGCGCGGTATTGACGTTGGCAACGTATCTCACGTCATCAACTACGATATTCCGCAGGATTCCGAGAGCTACGTTCACCGCATTGGCCGTACAGGTCGTGCAGGCCGTAAAGGAATCGCGATGACGCTGGTTACTCCGCGTGAAGTCAGACAAATGATGTTCATCCAAAAGCAGACAAAAGCGCAAGTGCTTTCCCGCAACGTTCCTTCCCTCGAAGAAGTGGCGGAGCGCAAGCAAGAGCAGCTGCGTGAGCAATTGACCAGCCTCTTGGAAAGCGATGCGATTGCTGATATGTATCAAAAAGTAGCCGATTCTCTGGTAGGTCAATACCCAGCCGAGAAAGTAGCTGCTGCAGCCCTGCATCTGGCATTCCACAGCGAAGCGGGACAAACGCAGGAAGCAGAAGCATACAACTTTGGTGAAACTGGTGCTGCCAAAGGCATGGTACGCTTCTTCCTGAATGTGGGACGCAATGCGAACATGAAACCGCAAGATCTCGTACGCGAGATTTCCGAATCCGTAGGAATCCCTGGAAAAGCGGTTGGCCGTATCGACATCTTTGAGAACTTCACGTTTGTAGAAGTGCCAGAAGAAGTAGCGGCGTTCGTGTATGAGTCCCTGCGTCAGACTCGCATCAACGGAAAACGGATCAACCTGGAGCCAGCGAAGCCACGTGGAGCCAAGCGTTCCTAGTACCTCGCAGCTATTTGGTAAAAGACAGTCATTTTGCCTCGTCGAGGGGCAAATGGCTGTCTTTTTATGATGCGAATATTTGTTCGCAAAAAATACTTGGCAAACCATTCTGTCTCGAGGTATGATGGAAACAAGCAAAACAGAAGCGAAATGTGAAAGGGTGTGTACCATTTGTCAGATCGTCGCGCAGCTTTGGAAAGTGCTTTGCGTCAAATAGAAAAACAGTTCGGAAAAGGGTCCATTATGAAGTTGGGGGAAGTAGCCAACGTTCAAATTTCTACCGTATCCAGTGGTGCTCTTGCGCTTGATATCGCTCTGGGTGTGGGTGGATTCCCACGTGGCCGTATTGTGGAAATCTACGGTCCAGAGTCTTCCGGTAAAACAACCGTAGCACTCCACGCGATTGCGGAAGTACAAAGGCAGGGTGGACAAGCTGCGTTTATCGATGCGGAGCATGCATTGGATCCTGTATACGCTGCTAAGCTGGGAGTCAATATCGATGAGCTCTTGCTGTCTCAGCCTGACACAGGTGAGCAAGCACTGGAAATCGCAGAAGCATTGGTGCGCTCTGGCGCTGTAGATATTATCGTAGTGGACTCGGTAGCTGCATTGGTACCAAAAGCAGAGATCGAGGGCGAGATGGGAGATTCCCACGTTGGTTTGCAGGCTCGTCTGATGTCTCAGGCTCTGCGCAAACTGTCCGGTGCGATCAACAAGTCCAAGACGATTGCCATCTTCATTAACCAGCTGCGTGAAAAAGTGGGCGTCATGTTCGGTAACCCGGAAACGACTCCAGGTGGACGTGCCCTCAAGTTCTATGCGAGCGTGCGTCTGGATGTGCGTAAAGCTGAGTCCATCAAGGTAGGCAACGATATCCTGGGTAGCAAAACGAAGATCAAGGTCGTAAAAAATAAAGTAGCTCCTCCGTTCAAGGTTGCGGAAGTAGACATCATGTACGGTGAAGGTATCTCCAGAGAGGGCAGTATCCTCGACATTGGCTCGGAAATCGATGTCGTACAGAAGAGCGGGGCTTGGTACTCCTTTAACGAAGAGCGTCTCGGCCAAGGCCGCGAAAATTCAAAGGTCTACTTGAAAGAAAATCCACATGTTGCTGCTCAGATCGAAACAAAGGTCCGTGAGTACTTCAGCCTTAATCCTGGTTCCATTCCAGAAGGGGAAGCAGTCATTGATCCTGAGCAAGAGGAAGAACCAGCCTTTGATTTGGAGTAAACAAGTGATTCAGAAACAGCCTGTCCTTGCGACAGGCTGTTTTGTTCACGTAATAGAAAGGGTAGCCAGACCTTAGGAGAAGCAGCACTTGTGAGTAGGGGAGAAGGGAGGGACAGCGATGAAAAGTGGTACGATTACTGCCGTTCATCGGGACAACAAGCAAAAGCAGCGCTATCATATAGATTTAAATGAGGAGTATGCATTCTCCGTACATGAGGATATATTGGTAAAGTACAATCTTTTTAAAGGGACAGAGGTCGACGAGGCCTTTTTTCATGAAGTGCTGGTAGCGGAGGAAAAGCATCGTGCCTATCTGGGAGCTTTGCGCTACCTGGGATTTCGTCCACGGACAAAAAGTCAGCTAAACTCCTATTTGGTTGAAAAGGGCTTTCTACCTTCTATAGCAGAGGAAGTTTGCGAGCGGTGCCAGGAGCAAGGGTACATAGACGACGAGGCATTTGCTCGCCAGTGGGTGGATGAGAGGCTGCGCTTAAAGCCGAGAAGTCCCTATATGCTGCGTATGGAGCTACAACAAAGGGGAGTAGAGCGAGGGATCGTGGAGGATGCCGTACGGGCCGTTTCTCGTGAAGATGAGCTCATTGCGGCGAGAGCACTGATAGAAAAGAAGGCAAAGAGACTCGAGGGAGCACCGAATCCCGACGAAGAGCGGAAATTGCTGTCGATGCTGATGAGAAAAGGGTTTTCACATGGCGTCATTCAACAGATTCGAGGCGAATTGCGTCAACGCACAGGGGAATAGGATGCCCCTTTTTGCATGATCTTGACAATTCTTGTTCACAAATAATAAAATAGATTTGTATTTACTTGGTGTATCATAACTTTTTGCTGGTTTTCTTACTCGTTGCCTGTGGAAACAACTGAAGACCCGTGCGACGAGTGCGGATTCAGCGGACCGAGTCGAATCGGTCTTGTTTTTTAGTCGAATGTCCGATAGTTGAACAAAACGACAGCGGCACTCCATGAAAAACGAATGCTTGGAAAGCGGGGAGATGTCTTACAATAAGGAGGTGAAATGAAAAACCTATGGATCCTATTCTAACTGTAGTCATTGTGCTCATCGCTCTGCTCATCGGTGCGGGTGCCGGCTACTTCACACGCAAATCCATTGCGGAAGCGAAGATCTCTAGCGCGGAAGAAGCTGCTAGACAGATCGTAGAAGAAGCGAAACGGGACGCCGAAGCCGTAAAGAAAGAAAAGGTACTCGAAGCGAAAGACGAAGTTTTCAAGCTTCGATCGGAAGCGGAAACCGAACTGCGCGAGCGGCGCAACGAGATACAACGTCAGGAACGTCGAATCCTGCAAAAAGAAGAATCGTTGGACCGCAAGATGGAACAGCTGGAACGCAAAGAAGAAGAACTCTCTGAGCGTGACCGCGCCATCGCAGAACTGCAAAGCAAGGTAGAGCACTTATATAAAGAACAAGTTTCTGAGTTGGAACGTATTTCCGGTCTGACGCAGGATGAAGCGAAAAATATCATTCTGACAGATGTTGAAAATACGGTTCGCCATGAAATGGCCGTGATGATCAAAGAGATTGAAACACAGGCCAAAGAAGAGGCGGACAAGAAAGCTCGCGAAATCATTACGACCTCCATTCAGCGTTGTGCGGCTGATCATGTTGCAGAGACGACTGTATCTGTCGTGACCCTGCCGAACGATGAGATGAAGGGCCGGATCATCGGTCGTGAAGGACGAAACATTCGTGCGCTGGAAACGTTGACGGGTATTGACCTCATCATTGACGATACTCCGGAAGCTGTGATCCTGTCTGGTTTTGATCCGATTCGTCGGGAAATCGCGAAGACGGCTCTGGACAAGCTGGTTGCTGACGGACGCATCCACCCAGCCCGCATTGAGGAAATGGTGGAGAAAGCGCGTCGGGAAGTGGACGAGCGAATCCGTGAGTATGGTGAACAAGCAACGTTTGAAACAGGCGTACACGGTTTGCACCCAGATCTGATCAAGATCCTTGGTCGCTTGCGTTATCGTACGAGCTATGGTCAAAACGTACTGAAGCACTCGATGGAAGTGGCTCACCTGGCTGGATTGATGGCAGCCGAGCTGAAAGAGGACGTTAAACTGGCGAAACGCGCAGGTCTTCTTCACGATATCGGTAAAGCGATCGACCATGAGGTGGAAGGCTCCCACGTGGAAATCGGTGTGGAATTGGCCAAGAAGTACAATGAGCATCAAGTGGTTGTGAACAGTATTGCATCGCACCATGGCGATACAGAGCCAACCTCCGTTATTGCGATGTTGGTAGGAGCTGCGGATGCATTGTCTGCTGCTCGCCCAGGCGCTCGTCGTGAGACACTGGAAACCTATATCAGACGTTTAGAGAAACTGGAAGAGATCTCTGAGTCGTTCGATGGCGTAGAGAAGTCTTATGCGATTCAAGCAGGACGCGAAATCCGCGTAATGGTTCAGCCTGAAAAGATTGATGATGCAGAAGCAACACGCTTGGCACGTGATATCACGAAACGAATCGAAAATGAACTCGACTATCCGGGTCACATCAAAGTAACGGTAATCCGTGAAACACGGGCAGTTGAGTATGCAAAGTAAAGTGGCGATTATGCCACTTTACTTTTTTTCTAAGGAATGAAAACCGGCATAGAGGGTCTAGAAACTTGTGATCGTGCCAAACGACTCGGCACTTGCGAAATTTCTAATCTCGCTGCGGTTGTGTATACTAGCATTGAGGTGATTGAGTATGAAGTTATTGTTTATCGGGGATATCATGGGTTCGCCCGGCAGAGATATGGTGAAGAACTACCTGCCCCTGTTAAAAAGAAAATATCGGCCCACTTTCATTGTCGCAAACGGAGAAAACGCCGCGCATGGAAGAGGGATCACGGAAAAGATTACGAAAGAGCTGTTCGAGTTTGGCGTTCATGCCATTACGCTCGGTAATCATACATGGGATCAAAAAGAGATTTTCGACTTTATCGATGACGAGCCGCGAATGATTCGACCAGCCAACTTCCCGGAAGGCGCTCCTGGTAAAGGAATTACGTATATAAAGCAATCAGAGGGAGAACTGGCGGTTATCAACTTACAGGGCAGGACGTTCCTGCCGCCACTGGATTGTCCTTTTAAAATGGCTGACAAACTGGTGGAGCAAGCAAGAAAACGCACCAAATACATTTTTGTGGACTTTCATGCAGAAGTCACCTCCGAGAAGCAAGCGATGGCTTGGTACCTGGATGGAAGAGTCAGTGCAGTCGTAGGTACGCATACGCACGTTCAAACCGCTGACGAACGTGTTTTGCCACAGGGAACCGGTTTTCTGTGTGATGTCGGTATGTGTGGACCCAGCAACGGTATTCTCGGGATGGAAAGAGAAGCAGTCATTAAGAAGTTCCTGACGCAGCTCCCTGTTCGCTTTGAAGTAGCTCCAGATCCAGCGCAATTAAACGCCGTGATCATCACACTTGATAAAGCTACAGGTAACGCGAAAAAATTGGAGCGAATCCGAATTGACGCCGACCATCCGTTTATGGAATAATATGAACAAGATTAGAATTTTTTGAATCTTTCATGACAGTTAGCAGGAATTTTTAGGGGTTATGCGAATATCATTCTAATGATGACAGGATTCCTATCAGACGGGAGGTTCAAAAGGATGGAAGTATTAAAAGTTTCAGCAAAGTCTAACCCCAATTCCGTTGCTGGTGCCCTTGCCGGCGTTCTTCGTGAACGCGGGGCGGCTGAAATTCAAGCCATTGGTGCTGGGGCGCTTAATCAAGCAGTGAAGGCAGTAGCTATCGCACGAGGGTTCGTAGCGCCGAGTGGAGTTGACCTCATTTGTATTCCAGCCTTTACCGACATCGTGATTGATGGAGAAGAACGTACTGCAATCAAACTTATCGTAGAACCCAGATAACAAAACTGAACACCGTTTGGCCCGCCTGTTTGTTCGACGAATGAACAGGTTTTTTCGTTTGTTTACATAGCAATACAGGCTTGCAGACACAATGCTAAGGAGAGAGCGAAGATGAAAATTTTTGATGCGCACTGCGATGTATTGGGGAAACTATGGCAGTATCCACAGATTGATTATTATCAGGGAGACAAGCAGTTGCATGTAGGTTTTCCCGATCTCGAGAAAGGGAATGTAGATATCCAGGTGCTTGCCTGTTTTGTTCCGACGCATGTGCCTTTTGGAAGGCGCTTTCATACCGTACTAGAAATGATTGATGTTTTTTATGAGCGGGTAGCAAGTGAGCAGTTTCGCATGATTACCACCAAGGCGGATTTGCAGGATTGCGTATTAAAGGGACGTAAAGGGGCTATTCTGTTTGTAGAAGGAGCACATGCGCTGGAAGAGAGTCTCGTTCAGCTGCGGACGTGGTATCGCCTGGGTGTGCGCGGAATGACTTTGACGTGGAATCACGGCAATGCTGTGGCGGATGGCAGCGGCGAACCAAATCCAGGAGGCGTAACTGCCTTCGGGAGACAAGTAGTGGCAGAGATGAACCGCTTAGGAATGATCATCGATGTATCCCACCTCGCGGATCCCGGATTCTGGGATATCATGGAGCTATCGCAGGCACCCGTTATCGCGTCACATTCCAATTCACGACAGCTCTGCAACCATCCTCGCAATCTGACGGATGAACAGATCAAAGCCTTGATCGCCAAGGATGGTGTCATGGGTCTCACATTCGTTGACTTCTTTACGATAGAGGAGAAGCGAAAGGTATGGATCGATGATATCTTGAGACACCTCGATCACGTTTGTGCACTCGGTGGAGTAGATCATGTTGCGTTTGGCTCTGATTTTGACGGCATTTCGCAGACATACGGGGACCTGACATGTGCGGGTGATTATCCACTTTTACTAGAAGCTTTGCTAAAACGTTATAAAGAGGAAGAAGTAATGAAATTTGTGCAAGGAAACTGGTTGCGTGTTTTCGGAAACGTGCTACAATGATAAATGAAGATATATTAATGAACCAAGTTCAACATTAAAATTCAGGTCAAAAGTAAGTTGAGTAAAAGCACTTGCAATTTCACATGGACAGGACTACAATTACTACTGTCTATGCACAAAATTGTCACATCTTATGTAAGATGGGCAGCTTTTCTCACAGTCACTGAAAGGGTGGAATCTGAATGATTAGTCAACTTTCTTGGAAAGTTGGAGGACAGCAAGGGGAGGGCATCGAGAGTACTGGTGAGATCTTCTCGATGGCGATGAACCGGATGGGTTACCATCTGTACAGCTATCGTCACTTCTCTTCCCGTATTAAGGGTGGACACACGAACAACAAAATCCGCGTGAGCACTACGCCTATGCGCGCGATTTCCGACGATCTGGACATCCTCGTAGCTTTCGACCAGGAGACGATCGATTTCAATGCGCACGAGCTGCGCGAAGGCGGCATCATCATCGCGGATGCCAAATTCAATCCAAAATTGCCAGACGGTTTGAAGGAAGTTCGCTTCTTGACCGTACCACTTACTGAAATTGCAGACGAACTGGGAACTTCCCTGATGAAAAACATGGTGTCGATCGGTGCTTCCAGCGCAATCCTGGGTATCCCAGTAGAAAGCTACCGCGTCATCGTTGAAGATATGTTCCTCCGCAAAGGCGAAAAAGTGGTTGAGAAGAACATGGACGCTATTCGCCGCGGTTTCGAGTATGTAAGCGAATTAACAGGTGGTCAACTGCCTGAGTTCCAACTCGATAAAGCAGATCCACAAAAACAATTGTTCCTGATCGGTAACGATGCGATCGCTCTCGGTGCAGTAGCTGCAGGATGCCGTTTCATGCCTGCTTACCCAATTACTCCTGCTTCCGAAGTAATGGAATATCTCATTAAAAAGCTGCCTAAATTGGGCGGTACTGTTATCCAAACAGAAGACGAAATCGCTGCGATAACCATGGCAATCGGTGCTAACTTCGCTGGTGCACGTTCCTTGACTGCATCTGCTGGTCCTGGTCTGTCCCTGATGATGGAAGCAATCGGTCTGGCTGGTATTACCGAGACTCCAGTTGTTATCGTAGATACGCAACGTGGTGGTCCATCTACTGGTATGCCAACCAAAATCGAGCAATCCGACGTTAACGCAATGATCTATGGTACTCATGGTGACATTCCGAAAGTCGTAATCGCTCCTAGCACAGTGGAAGAATGCTTCTATGATACTGTTGAAGCTTTCAACCTGGCTGAAGAATATCAACTCCCAGTTATCGTGGTAACTGACTTGACTCTGTCCTTGGGTAAACAAACCGTTGTACCTTTCGACTACAATCAAGTGGAAATCCGCCGCGGTAAACTGCTCGCTGGACAAGAATTGCCTGAGAAAGAGCAAAACGACCTGTTCAAACGTTATGAAGTAACCGAAGACGGCGTTTCTCCTCGTGTTATTCCTGGCCAAAAATACGGTTTGCACCACGTTACCGGTGTAGAGCATGACCAAACGGGTCGTCCTTCCGAGAACGCAGCTAACCGTAAAGCGCAAATGGAAAAACGCATGCGCAAACTGGATGGCGTGCTGAAAAACTTTAAAAACGCTGTAACTGCTGACGCACCTCATGCAGATGCTGATGTTCTGGTTGTTGGTATCAACTCCACAATCGGTACAATCCAAGAAGCAAAAGTTCGCTTGGAGCAAGAGGGTGTGAAGGTTAACCATGCCCAAATTCGCCTGTTGCACCCATTCCCAACGGAGGAAATGGCAGCACTTGTAGCAAAAGCGAAAAAGGTTGTTGTCGTTGAACACAACATCCAAGGACAAGTTACAAACCTTCTCAAACAGCACGTAGGCAACGCAGAGAAGATCGAATCCGTGCTGAAATATGACGGAAATCCGTTCTTGCCAAAAGAAATTTATGCTGAAGTGAAGGAGCTGGTAAAACATGGCGACTATGAAAGAGTTTCGAAATAACGTTAAGCCAAACTGGTGCCCAGGCTGTGGTGACTTCTCCATTCAAGCAGCGATTCAACGTGCTGCAGCGAATGTAGGCTTGGAGCCTGAAAATCTGGCACTTATCTCTGGTATCGGTTGTTCCGGTCGTATTTCCGGATACATCAACTGCTATGGTCTCCACGGTATTCACGGACGTTCCTTGCCAATCGCACAAGGTGTGAAAATGGCGAACCGTGAGCTGACTGTACTGGCTGCAGGTGGCGACGGTGACGGTTTCGCAATCGGTATGGGTCACACTGTACATGCTATCCGTCGTAACATGAACATCACGTACATCGTAATGGATAACCAAATCTATGGTCTGACAAAAGGTCAAACCTCTCCGCGTTCTGCGACTGGTTTCGTGACCAAGTCTACACCAGGCGGTTCCATCGAGTCTTCCATTTCTCCAGTTGAACTGGCGCTGTCCGTTGGTGCAACCTTCGTTGCTCAATCGTTCTCCAGCGATTTGAAAGGCTTGACTGAGCTGATCGAAAAAGGTATCCAACACGAAGGCTTCTCCCTGATCAACGTATTCAGCCCTTGTGTAACTTACAACAAAGTGAACACCTACGATTGGTTCAAAGAGAACATCGTACCAGTAGATACAATCGAAGGCTACGATCCTCATGACCGAATCAAAGCAATGTCCACTTCTATGCAATACAAAGGTCTGATCACTGGTCTGATCTACCAAAACACTGAGCAAAAATCGTATGAGTCCCTCGTAAAAGGATTCAAAGAAGAAGGCTTGGTAAACCAAGACATTCGCTTGTCTGAAGAAGATTTCGCGAAACTGGTTGCAGAATTTGCATAAGGTTTCGATGAAAAACCTCTCCTTTCCGGGAGAGGTTTTTTTGTTTTTTTATTAAGGAAGTGTTTTGCCACGCCATTGTCGGTAAAAGAGCATCACGAGGAAAAAGACGACGAGCTGTCCAAAAAGCGGATAGAGGAATCGCAGGAGAGAACTGAAGCCAACGAAGCTGATCAAATAGCTGATCACGAGAATTCCTAGAAGAATAGTAGGTCCTCGCAGACGAGTCACAAGTCGAAGCTGCTCTGACAGACCGAAGACGTTGGCCACGAGAGTAGAGAATATTTCCGCGTATACTAGCAAGGAAAAGAGTAGAGGAATGCCGCGCCCTACACCTTGCAGCAAGGCAATCATCGGCATTTCCGCGTGTTGTATGCCCGGCATTCTCGCTGATAAGGAAGCAAAAGCGAGGATGAGCAAAAGGCCAATTCCAAGCCCCCCAATGATTCCCCCTGCCACTAGCGGCTTCTCACTTGAACTTTGACGTCCAATCGGCACAAGTACTGCTTGTGTAAGTGTTACGTTTAAGGCAACATAATAAAAGGGAGAGCTTAACCAGGCAAATGGCCGAGTCGATTCTGCGATCATGATTGGGTCTGCCCATGGTTTCGTGTAAAGAAATACGAGAAGGGTGAAAGCAATCAGCGTCGGTACGAAAATACTGTTTACTCGATGAATGGCAAAAAGCCCTTTGCGGGTGACGAAGAAAATCATCAGCATACTGATCCAGATGCCGACCTGCGAAGGAAGCTGAAACGATTCCCAGAAGATCGCTCCTGTCGCGGCAAGCATGACAGAGGTCGTTCCAAACAATACGGTTAAAAGCAAGCTGTTAAAGACCGTTCCAAATGGATGCCCAAATAAATACGTACTCACATCCTGGTAGGAATTGGCCTGAATTCGGTAGGAAATCAACATCACACGTATACCAGCCCATATGAAAAGGGCGGTCGCGAGCAAGATTCCAACCAGGCCTTGTGTTCCATATTGAACAAAGAATTCTACAATTTCCCTGCCAGAGGCAAAACCGGCTCCCACGACGGTCCCGATGTACGTAAAAGCGATCTGCCATGCGGTTCTCCATGATCCTTGCATCTCAGACCTCCTGTCCCACCTTATTCCATCCTATGAATAGGAGTGATCCGAATATGCGCGTTACTGTCTTGGGTTATCAATCTCCTTATCCCGGACCTGGAGGGGCTACTCCTGGGTACCTCGTTGAAACCGACCAGCTGCGAATTCTGCTTGACTGCGGAAGCGGCGTGCTGGCCAATCTCGGGAAGCATTACCCGATCTATGAGCTGGATGCGTTGTTCCTCTCTCATTATCATCACGACCATGTTGCCGATTTGGGTGTCCTTCAATATGGATTGATGGTTCATCAGCTGTTTGGAGAAAGAGACCCGCAAAAGCCTTTGCCTATCTACGCACCGAATGCGCCTGTCGAAAATGTACAGTCGCTGACATACCGGGCAGCCACAGCATTTCAGCCCATTGACGAGCAAGCAACTGTGACGCTGGGAGATCTTCACGTGCGATTTTTGCGAACCGATCATGGCGACGGAGACCCTTGCTATGCAATGCGTCTGGAGAGTGGGGGAAAGGCTCTTGTCTATGGGGCAGATAGTGGTCCTGGCACGCAGTGGGGATCGTTTCTTGACGAAGCGAATTTGTTTATAGGGGAAGGTACCTATTTGGATCACAATTTGCCGCAAAAACCGAACGGACATTTATCCGTACGCCAGGCAGCGGAGGTAGCAGAAAGTCACGGCTGCGGTTCGCTCTTGCTCACTCATCTCTACCATGGGTATGATCCCGCAGAGGTCCGCCGTCAAGCGGCAGGCTATACAGCAGGGACTTGCCATGTTGCCGAGATCGGGTTGCAAATTCATTTGTAGTTCAAGCGGAAACCACATAGTAAGGAGAATGCCAAGATGTTTCCAAATGTATTGGAGGTAGCGCGAGCGTTAATAAAAGAGAGGGTTCGCGCAGGAGAAACGGTCATTGATGCAACGATGGGAAACGGCAATGACACGCTGTTTCTCGCCCAGCTTGTCCAAGAAAGCGGCAGAGTCATCGCTTTTGATATTCAGCCGTTGGCGATGGAAAAGACGAAAGAGCGCCTGGTTCGCGAGGGAGTGGCTGATCGCGTAGAAATGCGGCTTGTCAGTCACGAAGAGATTCAGTCTTTGCAAGAGCGGGTAGGAGCCATCATGTTCAATCTGGGATATTTGCCAGGTGGGGATAAGGAAATCACGACGCAAGCGGCCAGTACGATTCGGGCGATCGAATCTGGTCTGAAGCTGCTGCGTCCCGGTGGCATCATGACGGTCATGATCTATTGGGGACACTCCGCAGGACAGGTGGAAAAAGACGCAGTTGAATCCTTTTGTCAAATGCTGAGTCAGATGGACTATTTGGTGTTGAAATACCAGTACATAAACCAACAGAATCAGGCGCCTTTCTTGCTCGCGGTTGAGCGTAGGGGAGAATAGGAAAAGTTAGGCTCTTTTCCCGGGCAAGCGCAGATTGCGACAGAGAAATCAAGAGAACCAAGAATTCTGTCAGAAGCAGCGATGCCAACGAAGGATCGTCGCGTGAAAAATAGGCACGCCCCAAAGGTTCAAGGCACATACCTTATGTTGAGGAACGCAGCAAGGGGGATCTATGTGAAGAGAATCGGCATTATGTTGGATTGGGGCATCATGCAGAAAGGAATCAAAGGAGACAAGTCATACGAGCGTTTGCCTTATTATGTCGAAATCGGAAAAGAACTGGACATGGAACCAGTCTTCTTTCATCCGTTTCACGTACTGGCTGGAGATGAAAAAGTGCATGGCTATTTTTGGAATGGGAATCGGCTAGTCCCCCGTCTGGTTCAGATCCCACGTGTCATTCACAATCGAGTCCTAACTGGCGATGGCCGCGCACGGGCAGTGATTCAGCGGTTAAGTCGAAAGAAGACCGTTTTTAATGGCCTGGTTGTGCGGGATAAACGCAAGGTTCATCAAATGCTGTGGAAAAATCCGAGCATCCGCAAATATTTACCCCACACCGTACCTTACTCGGCGGAGCAGCTCCGTCTGTTTCTGGAGAAATACCGAATTGTTTATGTAAAGCCGTCCATCGGTTCAGTAGGGATCGGTGTGGCGCGGATTGAAAAGCACGGCAGCGAGTATCATTTTATTGCCTCGAAGAAAAGAAGCACGATGGCGTTGCCAAAGCTATTGCGCACGGTCCGCAAATGGGTGGCAGGAAGGCGATTTCTCATTCAGCAAGGCATTCATTTGGCGAGATATGAAGGAAAGACCTTTGACATTCGGGTATCGGTCCAGAAAAATGGAGAGCGGGAATGGACGGTTAGCGGAATGGTCGCAAAGGTTGCCAATCAGAAAAACAAGCTGAGCAACCTTTCTCGTGGAGGCAGGGCTGTTCCACTAACCACCGCGATCGCAGCGACATTTACCGCAGATGAACAGCTAGAGACGATGGAGCGCATCACGGAGGCCGCTATCGAGATTGCCAGACAGTACGGCCAGCATTTTCCCTCTCTGGCGGACTTAGGCATGGATATGGGGATTGATGACAAAGGGAATCCGTTTCTGATCGAGGTAAACGTCAGAGATCAGCGTTACTCCTTTTACAAAGCGGGGGAGAAGGGCATGTTCAAGAGGACGTACCGGCACCCGATGGAATACGCACACACCTTGATCCAGGAAGGGAAGAAAGCAAAGCAGCAGCTTGCTTGATGAAAACTGAAACAGGAAGTAAAAAAAGAACGGGAGCAAATGCATCCGTTCTTTTTGCTGTTATTCTGCAGGAGAGGTCGGCTGTTGGTCGGCCAGCGTCGTAAAGGGCAGGTTGCGGAAATGGCGATAAGCGAGTGCCAAGATCGATTTCCGTGTAAGGATACCTTGGAAATAGTGCTCATCATCTTCAATGCAGATAAACGGGTGATTAATGGAGACCTCCAAAGCCTTTAGAAAATCATCCGTGTACTTCAACCGGGCGATCTTGGTTTCCATGACTTCATCTACCGTATGTTCGGACATTTTTTCCGTTTCAAACCGTTCTAAACCTAGTGCTTTATTCATGATCATGTTTGTGCTGATTAAGCCGTGCAAACGATACTGGAGATCCAATACGGGAATAGCGGAATAGCCTGACTTGATGAGCACGAGCAAGGCATGCTCAAGAGAGTTGCCCAATTGTACGTGAGCGACTTTTGTGGAAGCAATGATGAGATCTTTAATGGGTGTATGTAACAATGGGATATCCTGGTTCATCTGGATCCACCACCTCTTCTTTCGTCTATGGCAGTAACGCTGCCAGTGGTTCTCTTCTATGATACCGTAAGCAGCTTGCCAGTGGTAGGGCTGAAAAAAGAAAAAGCCCGGCAGTTTTGCCGGGTAATGAATCGAGGTGTGGAACAATTGTCCCTATTAGTAGTATGCAAGATCACTTGCCTTTTTACATTAGGAGTTTGAAGGAAAGGGGCTCGCTCTACGCTTTGTGAGCTTCCACCCGGTAGATGGCCTTGGATTTTGGCTTCGGTCTTCCTCCACGTGTCCAGTGAGAGATCAGTGTGTGCTCGTACAAAAAGATGCACAAGGGCGGTGTAATGACGAACATCGCCAGCATCAGAATCGGAGTCGACCAATCCAGACGGAATATTACATAGCTCTCCAGCAAGAACAGGATCAAGGGATGGACAATGTAGATTGCCATATTTTGCTTTGCTAAGCGGGATAGCCACGCTCCCAGAGTAGGCAAGGACCCAAGATAGCGGGAAAGCGAGTAAAAGGCAACCAAGAAGCTCACGGTGTAGATCAAGTACAGAGGATTAAAGATATTGAGACTCTCTGCATAGCTCTTGGAGCCGTTTAAATACTGTGCCATGATCACCGCACCCGATCCGATGGTTGCGACGTAGGCAACCAAGCGTAGGCGGGTAGTCCAGGCACGCCATTCCTCCAGATGCAGACCCGCATAAGCGCCGAGTGCAAACGTAAAGATGTACATGTAGAAGTAGTTTTGCCCGGCAACATAGCTGTGCTGGATCAGTCCGAGAAATGCGTTGGCGGACCAGTCAATCGCCCACAGGGAATCGACAAAGAGGGCCTGATACAGCATGTAAAGACCGATTTGTCCCAGGAACAGCACGCCGAGCATTTTTAAGGATAAATAGCGTTCTATCCATGGCTTCGTCAAGAAAAACAGCAGGTTTAGCTGCAAATACAGCGGAATATAGTACAGGTGGTAAAAGGAACTGCCTGTAAACAAGCTGTGAAAGAACGGCCCCGCCAATTCAACGGGATTTATCGTCTGCAGCTGAAAGCCGGTAAAAATCGCTGTCCAAATGAGGTAAGGCAGAACGATGACACGCCAGCGCTTTCGCCAAAAGGCTGCCCAGTCCATTTGCTTTTTTTGGTGCCAATAAAACAGGAGCATCCCTGTTGCAAAGATAAACAAGGATCGCCCAAAGCGCAATAAAATCAAGGATATCGCTTCAATGTCACCATTCCAAGGGTAATCGGTTTGATTTTCAACGAAAAATCCAAGGATGTGAATGATCAAAACCGTACATGCCCCGAAAACAAAAAGGGCATTCAGATCCTGAAACGTCCCCTTTCGATTGGTATTCATATGACCTCCAGTATTCTCACCGAAAGCATCGAAAATCAGTAGAATCGAGCCATTATTTTGGCAACACCCAATCTGATGCAGTCAGTTCTTTTGCTGTATACGAAAACAAATGCAAACGCTGCGAGAGATGCGCATGGGCATCCTGATGCAGATCGTTTTGCAAAGTAAACGGAGTAGGGGTTACTGGCCACTCCGTACGAATCGTGGAAAGCAGGCGTGCCTTCACATCTTCCACGGATACGAGCTTCTCTGTCAAACCAGCGATGCTGCCTACCGTCGACCCATCGATGCGTGGAATGGGCTTGTGGTTCTCCATTTCGTCTAATCCAGCAATTTGATAAAAACGTTCCATCCATTCGCCACGTGGTCTTTCATCTACATTAATGCAAAGCTGCAGAATCGAGCCAAACCGCGTCCGACGCTGGGCCATGCCACCAATTTTTTTTCCTTTGAGTGAGAAATCGTATTCCCCCGCACAATAAGAGCCGGCTACTTCGCCAAATTGAAGGGTTCCATAATCGCGCAGTCCCACTTGCAGAAGCTGGGCGACGAAAGAAAAGAACGAATCAATCGAGATCGTCGTATCCGGCAATAAACAGGCAACATTCAGTACACCTGCATCCAATGGCACGCAGGCCCCTCCAGAAGAGCGCAGCACACAGCCAAAGCCTTCGTGGCCAAAGTGGCGCAATGCCTTCTCCAGATGCGGTAATTTCGCGTCTCGACGCCCCAGATACAGCGCTTGATCGTATACCCAAAGGTGAATGACACCAGATGCGTTCGGGTCGCGCAAACTCGCAGCCAACGCTTCATCTCGAACTAGCGGTTCAAGTGGACTTTCCTGATAAGTCCCGGAATCCATCCAGTGAAACGGCTGATTGACAGAAATGGACATAAGAAACCCCTCATCGAACAAGAATAGCTACCATTATACAACTGAACGGAGTACATTTCTAGGTTTTGATGCCCTTTTTTTATCGTGGTAAAAGATGTCTTCTGTAAAGATTATGTAAAAAATCGGCAAAGATCGGACGAGCTTCGGAGTAACTGCAGCATGCTGCGACATGATTCATGGTGAAAAAATGCCCGACACCAGCAAGCTGTAGTGTCGGGCGGGGCAGTCATGAAATTACTTCACTTCTTTAAAAGAGAAGTTATCGAGGTACGTCAGTTTGCTTGGAGTATCCTTCGTTGCGACGCGCTGCAGGTACAGGCCGATCTTCGTGCCTTCCTGGTTTACCTGCTGCTGTCCGAATAGGAATTGTCCGTTCATGTAAATCGAAACAGAAGATCCGTTCACAACCACCTTCAATCGGTTGCTCGACTTCAGTTTGTAAGAGCCAGAAGCGATCCAATCGATGTTGTCATTGTTCACATCGTTGACTTTGCCAAGAACGACACGATCTTTTTGCACGAAGACGACGTTTGCTTTGCCGTCTTTGCCGTTAAAGAACAGGCCGCCCAATCCTTGTGTACCGGAGACGTTGACGTCTGCTGTAAGTTCGTAATGGGTCACTTTGTTCGACTCCTCCCATTTGACAGGGAGGAAGAAGTGATCGAGATTTTTATCCGTCGTAATGGCTGTTAGCTGTTTGTTGATAACACCCCATGTACCTTTTGCATTGTCAGTATCCCATTTTTTCATGCTGGTGTCAGAGAAATCATCTGTGATGCTAATTGGCGTCGGCTTTGGTTCCTCTGGTGTAGGGAAAACCACCTTGACTTCATCGTCGTCTTCGCGATCGATCAGAGCACGGTAGAGCAGGGATGCCGCTTCCGCACGGGTAATCGGATCTTGCGGACGGAAGTAGTTGTTGGAACCTTGCATCAGGTTGGTCTGAATGGCGATGGCGATGTAGTTGCGCAGGGCTGGAGAAATATCGTCATCATCGCGGAACTTTTTCAGCTGGTTCAGATCCGCTTTGTATTTTTTGTCGTAGCCAAGCAGTCGAACCAGAGCGACAGCGATATCTTCACGAACGGCAGCGTCATTTGGTTTGTACGTGTAAGTGGATCCGGACTTGTATCCAGTCAGATAAGGCTTGGCGTACTCTACATAGTAGAACGCCCAGTGGGATTTCGGAACATCCTTAAAGGTCTGCGAAATGGAGCGCTTGTCAATGTCAACATCCGCAGCGGCAATCATGATTTTTGCAAACTCCGCACGAGTTACCTTGTTGTTTGGACGGAATGTTCGGTCGTCGTACCCGGCGATAATCCCTTTTTCAGCCATCTCCGTAATTTCCTTGTATGCCCAGTGACTGCGCGGGACATCGGAAAAAGAGGAGTTAGCTGCACTCACAAAGGGAACGACAGTCAAGAACATCATCACCGATAAAAATAGGGCTAGTGCTCTTTTCATGTTGAACCTCCTCATATTGAATTGTGATTTTGCGTCTGGCTGTTATTCTGACGCAGGGTGGGGAGGGAATGTTGCAAGAGATAAAAAGTTTTTTTGAAAAAATGGGTAAAAAGTCTTTGAGGAGTGGCTGGAAAACAGGAGGTGCTTCCTAGAAGAATGGTCCTGCAAGGTCTTTCGGAGCAAAATGGAGAAATCGCCACTAGCAAACGTACAGACGAGCTCTATTTGGCTGGCATAAGATAAAACAAGCAGGTTTATTGGTTGGGTGAAGGAGGAGGAAGCAGACATAAGATGAATCTGATTGGCAACCCAGGCTTCGAGACGGGTACGTTTGCCTCTTGGATGACGTATAACGCAGCCATCAATCGTAGTTATGTGCAGACGGGCTTTTTTAGCGCGGAGCTGGCGGGAGGGATGACGAATGCCTACATTCAGCAAGTGGTCCCGATTGCTCCCAATGCCTCGTACCAATTCGTGATTTCTTTGGCAAAGTCGAGCTCTTTACGTGCACCCATGATGTCCATTTTTTTGCTGTTTCTCGATGCATCACAGAAGACGGTAGCGCTGGGCTTCGCGTTGAGTATGCGAACTTTGAACCAGCCCGAAAGCCAGACTGGCGCATGGAAGACCATTGTAGAAAGCACAACCATTGCCCCAGCCAGTGCTGCCTATGCACTGGTCTTTATTCATAAAGTGCCGCAGGATCAAAGCTCTCCTGTTTTGGTCGATGACATCGGGCTATACTCGCTTGGGCGAGGGGGGAAATAGCATTTCCCCCAACAATCAGCTTCCATTTCCAGGCTCCCCATTGTATCAACTGCTGACGAAGCACATCGGAGAAAACATTACAGTCTTCACGATGAATGGAGAAATCACGGGAGAGCTGTCGGGAGTAAATACGGGGTACATCACCGTCACAAAAGATACGTTTTCCGAAGTGCACATCGTCTTCGGGACCGTCATTAGTTTTACTTTTCACTAAAAGAGCACTTGCCCAGTGCTCTTTTTTGCTGCTCTTTGCATGGCTTTTGATTGAAAAGGCCATTGTTTCGATTTCGCCTCATTCAGCATTAGCGATGTATCGCCCAAAATGCTATAATTCTGTATTGGTGACTACTGACAATTATTCTAGTTGAGGTGATACATCATGAAGGATACGAAAGAGGCGACTGGGGACTTAAAATCCGCTAAGTCTCCGAAGACCACGGCAGACTTTGCAAAATTCTTTCAAGCCCCTTCCTTAAAGGATGCTAAGCAGCGGGGGAAGGAAGAAATTCAGGTACACTACGACTTTACGATCGCGGAAGACATGCGGGAAATCGGGAAAGGCAAGAGCTATCATGTGCGCACCTATGGCTGCCAAATGAACGAGCACGATTCCGAGACGATCTCCGGAATTTTGGAGCAGATGGGCTACACGGCTTCCGAGGAAATCGAAAATGCCGATGTCATTCTGTTCAATACCTGTGCGATCCGGGAAAATGCGGAGGACAAGGTATTCGGCGAGCTGGGGCACATGAAGCGCCTGAAGAACAACAACCCGAACCTCATTCTCGGCGTATGCGGCTGTATGTCGCAAGAAGAGAAGGTCGTAAACAAAATCCTCAAGAGCTACCAGCAAGTCGACCTGATCTTCGGGACACACAATATCCATCGCCTGCCTGAGCTCATGCGCGATGCCATGTTCAGCAAGGAAATGGTGATCGAGGTATGGTCCAAAGAAGGCGATATCGTCGAAAACATGCCAAAAATCCGAGAAGGCAACACGAAGGCATGGGTCAACATCATGTACGGCTGCGATAAGTTCTGTACGTACTGTATTGTACCGTACACTCGCGGGAAAGAGCGCAGCCGCCGTCCCGAAGACGTCATCGCAGAAGTGCGGGATCTGGCACGACAAGGCTTTAAGGAAATCATGCTGCTGGGGCAAAATGTGAACGCGTACGGAAAGGACTTCGAAGATATCCAATACGGTTTCGGCGATCTCCTGGACGAAATCCGCAAGATTGATATCCCGCGTATCCGTTTTACCACAAGCCACCCGAGAGATTTCGACGATCATTTGATCGAGGTATTGGCAAAAGGCGGCAATCTGGTTGAGCAGATTCACTTGCCAGTACAATCCGGCTCGAGTGAGGTTCTGAAACGGATGGCTCGCAAGTACACGCGCGAACACTACCTGGAGCTCGTGCGCAAAATCAAAGCGGCTATCCCGAATGTATCCCTTTCGTCGGATATCATCGTTGGCTTCCCGGGAGAAACCGATGAGCAATTCGAAGAGACCATTTCTATGGTAGAAGAGGTCCGCTACGATTTTGCGTATACCTTCATTTACTCTCCACGGGAAGGCACTCCTGCTGCGGTCATGGAGGACAACGTACCGATGGAAGTGAAAAAAGCCCGCCTGTACCGTCTAAACGAGGTACTGGCGAAAATCGGTCTGGAGCAAAATAAAAAGCTGCAGGACCAAGTGCTGGAGGTACTGGTTGAGGGCGAGTCAAAAACCAATGCCGAGGTATTGGCTGGACGCACACGCACTAATAAGCTGGTGCACTTCAAAGGCGATCATTCTTTGATTGGTCAATATGTGCATGTAAAAATTACAGATGCGAAAACGTGGACACTCCACGGAGAAATCGTTACTACAGTCGAGGTGTAAAGAGATGGAACAAACCAACGTATATACACAAAAAGAAATTTTAGACAAAGCACGTGAACTGGCAGCGATGATCTCACGTACAAATGAAGTAGACTTTTTCAAACGAGCAGAATTGCAAATCAAGCACAATGAGCGCGTACAAGAGCTGATCGATTCCTTGAAGCAAAAGCAGAAGCAAATGGTGATGTTTGAGTCCATCAACAAGCCTGAGCTGGTGAAAAAGGTGGAAGAAGAGTTCAATGCGATGCAGGATGAGCTCGATTCGATTCCGATCGTCACCGAGTTCAAGCAATCGCAAGTGGATGTAAACGACTTGCTGCAAATGGTAACCAACGTGATCACAAACACGGTCTCTGAGCGAATCATTTTGGATACCGGCGGCAATCCGCTGACGGGAGAAACCGGCGGAGGTCCTGAGAAAAAACACGATGGCGGCTGCTGCTCCTAATCCGAACGGCGATGAGCTTTCCAACGACTTTCTCTAAAATAAGGTGGGTGTTTGCACCCTAGCCGAATGCCCTGCATACAAATGTACAGAAACGTTGTATGGAGGAGGTAACGAAATGTCGGGTACAGACAAAGATCTACAGTGCCGGGAACTCATCGCGAAAGCTGTCTGCGGTAAAGGCCATAAATTCTCTACTACCACCCACACCATCATACCGTCGCAAACTCCTTCGACGATCCTCGGATGCTGGATTATAAACACGAACTTCCAGGCAGAGAAAGTCGGAGACGCGGTTGAAGTATCTGGTACGTATGATGTCAACCTGTGGTTCTCGTTTGCAAATAACACGCAAACCGAAGTCAAGCGGGAAACTGTCAAGTTCTCCGTACTCGTTCCGCTAACGTTCTTCGACAAAAACTGCAGAGGCGATCTTGAAATCGTCGCTCGAGCCGTGGAACAACCGAAGTGCGTAAAAGCAGAGTTGAGTCCTGGAGGAACGATCACAGTCAAGGTTGAAAGCGAGTTTGCGGTAGAGATCATTGGTGAAACGAAAGTCTGCGTTGTTGTCTGCAATAACTGCGATGAAAAAGACTTCCATGTACTTGGTGACTACGAAGAAAACAGCGACGAATTCGATGACTTTGATTCCGCCACATTGCTCGATGAGCTTGACTAAAGAGGAGATCCTTATCTCCTCTTTTTTCTTTTTCTATAGGAAGAAACGTAAGATAGCTTCGGGACTCACTCTTTTCTGGGCGCATACATAGGATAATGCAGATGAACGAGGGGGAGTGGATGGCATGCCTGCACGCAAACATCAGGGAGAACAAGTGCTGCCACAGATGACAGCGAATGCCAAGGAAGCCGTCGAATTCTTGAAGCGTCCGGAAGTAGGGCGATGGCTGCTGCGTCTGGGAGGGATTCCCGTAACATCAGGAAAAAGCTCTCTGCCTGGCTGGCGCACCTATCAGGTCAGCCTGTATCAGGAGCATGTGCTGGATATGGTCCGCAGTTCGGAGAGTCCGCACTGGTTGTTGCAAAAGCTTGCTGATCCCGAGCTGGAAACAGTCGTTCTCCCCTCGGCAGATTCCGAGATCAATCTCGTAAAGAGTATGGCTGCGCGAAGTCTGTATGCTGCAGGAATTGATGCTGGTCAAGTGACGATCATGGCAGCATCGGCTCATCGTGCGAAAGTCGTCCGCGTAGACCCGGATTGGCCATTGAAATCCGTGGATCTATTCGTTGAGAAAGCGAAGCAGTGGTGGGATTCAAAAATGGCAGCGCAGCCCCAAGAGCTCTCGGCAATGGGGGCTGACCCCGAATTTGCTTTGCGCAAGACTGACGGCGGTATGGCGCTTGCCTCCGACTATTTAAAGGTAAACGGAATCGTCGGCTGTGATACGACAAGATACAGGGAAGAGCTCGCCATGCATCAGCATCCGGTGGCAGAGCTGCGGCCTGCGCCATCAGAAGATCCCGATGAGCTGTTCTTCCATGTGCACGATGCTTTAAAGCTGGCTGGCAAAAAAATAAGCAATCGACATCTTGAATGGCTAGCAGGAGGAATGCCTTTTCCAGGTTATCCAATTGGAGGACATATTCACTTTGGCGGTCTGACTCCGACCTTTTCCCTGCGCCGAAAGCTCGACGCTTATCTAGCGATTCCGCTGGTTCTGATCGAGGACAGCGGATGTCGTCAACGGAGGAAGCGATACGGTTTTCTGGGAGATGTTCGGGAGAAAGAATACGGCTTTGAGTATCGTACATTGCCAAGCTGGCTGGTGCACCCGGATGTGACCAGAGGATTGCTGCATCTGGCGCATTTGGTCGTGACGTGCCAGCATGAGCTGAAGGCAGCTCCACATCTTCAGCTGCCAGTCATTAAAGCATACTATCGCGGAGAGAAAAACTACCTGATTGAGTACGTGCTAAAAATTTGGAAGGAGCTAAAAGCGCTGCCCGGCTACACGCTTTCCCGCACCCATTTGGATCGCTATTTTACGTATCTGCTCTCTACAGAATTCTGGCCGGCAACGGAAGACTTGCGCAAATCATGGGGGTTTGTCTAGCTGCCTGACACAGTTCAACATTGGCTTGAAAACATGATATAATAGCAGACGAGATTGGTAGCTAGGAGAAGAAAAAAATGACTGCATATACACCGATGATTCAACAGTATCTGGCGATCAAAAAAGATTATCCGGATACTTTCTTATTTTTCCGCTTAGGCGACTTTTACGAACTGTTCTTTGATGATGCTGTTTTGGCTTCCCGCGAGCTGGAGATTACACTTACGGGTCGTGAAGGCGGCGGTACGGAGCGCATTCCGATGTGTGGCGTACCTCATCATGCGGCCGACACCTATATTGCCGAGCTGCTGAAAAAGGGCTATAAGATTGCGGTTTGCGAACAAGTAGAGGACCCGAGGGAAGCAAAGGGCGTGGTCAGACGAGAAGTGACTCGTGTGGTCACGCCTGGAACGATGATGGAGGGCAAGTGGCTGACGGAGAAGGAAAACAACTACATGGCCGCTGTCGCAGAGCTGGACGGGCGTACGGGAATCGCAGCGTGCGATATGAGTACGGGAGAGATGTATGTGACGTCGCTAGTGGGTCATGGCGAGTCCGTGATCGACGAAGCGCTGCAGTATCGCCCAAAAGAACTTGTTTTTTGCGGCCTGTCTACGATTCCGAAGACAGCCTTGCCCCATACTGTGCTGGATAGAAACGAGATCGATGCCTTTGCGGTAGATGTCCAGTACCAGGAGCAGGCAAAAGAGCTTGACGTCGTGATGCGTACAGCAGTCAACGCCCTGCTAGGTTACATAGGCACGACGCAAAAACGCAGTCTTGCTCACATGCGTCTGATCAAACGCTACGATGCCAGACAGTACTTGCAGATGGACGGCTTTTCTCGGCGCAATCTGGAGCTGACCGAAACCATCCGGGACAAGTCCAAAAAAGGATCGTTGCTTTGGCTGCTGGATCGAACGGAGACGGCGATGGGAGGCCGGCTTTTGCGTAGATGGATCGAGCGGCCCCTCCTTCGTGCGAACGAGCTGCAGGCTCGACTGGACGCAGTGGAAGCTTTGAAAGGCGATTTGCTGCTTCGCTCCGACGTTCGTAGCTGCCTGGACCGGGTATATGATCTGGAGCGGCTGGCAGGACGCATTTCCTATGGAAACGCCAATGCCCGCGACCTCATTCAGCTACGTTATTCACTCGAAGCTGTACCAGAGCTGAAGCTTCTATTGAACGAAACGAAGTCACCGGTGCTTGCGGATTTGGCAGCTGGAATGGATGATTGTACAGATATCGTTCAATTCCTGCAAAATGCGTTGGTCGATGATCCCCCCATTTCCGTACGTGAAGGTGGGATGATCCGGACCGGCTACGATGAATACTTGGACAAGCTGCATTCGGCAAGTCGAGACGGGAAAACGTGGATCGCTCAGCTGGAACAAGGGGAGCGCGAAGCGACTGGAATTCGTTCCTTGAAGGTGGGCTTTAACAAAGTCTTTGGGTACTACATCGAAGTTTCCAAATCCAACATTGCCAATGTTCCTGCGGGACGCTATGAGCGTAAGCAGACGCTGGCAAATGCGGAGCGGTATATCACACCTGAGCTGAAAGAACGAGAGGCATTGATTCTCGAAGCGGAAGAAAAGATGATCGAGCTCGAATATCAATTGTTTTCCGCGGTTCGCTCCGAGGTGGCGCAGCACATTCCGCGCTTGCAAGGGCTGGCTGAACGAATCGCCTCCGTCGATGTTCTGCAGTCATTTGCCACTGTCAGTGACGAGCGTGGTTATGTGCGTCCCGAGCTGACGGAGACGGGTGAGTACGTCATTACCGAAGGACGACATCCCGTTGTTGAAGCCGTGCTGGAGCGGGAGAAGTACGTTGCCAATGACGCGCGAATGGATCAGCAGCAGCGGCAGGTTCTTTTGATTACAGGTCCCAATATGGCGGGGAAGAGCACGTACATGCGGCAAATTGCGCTGATTACGGTGATGGCGCAGGTCGGTTGCTTCGTACCAGCCAAGTCAGCCAAGCTGGCACTCGTAGATCAGATCTTTACCCGCATTGGCGCTGCTGATGATCTGGCAGGCGGACACAGTACGTTCATGGTCGAAATGCTGGAGACGAAGCATGCTCTGCAAAAGGCGACGTCCCAAAGTCTGATATTGCTCGATGAGATCGGTCGCGGCACTTCTACCTACGATGGTATGGCGCTGGCGCAAGCAGTGATTGAGTACATCTGCCAAAAGATCGGGGCAAAAACGCTGTTTTCCACGCATTATCACGAATTGACGAGTCTGGAAGAGACCATGAGCGGGGTCGTAAACGTGCACGCTCGCTGCGAGGAACGAGATGGCAAGCTTCTGTTCCTGCATAAAATTGAGGAAGGTCGAGCCGATAAAAGCTACGGGATTCATGTGGCAGAGCTGGCCCAGATGCCTGTTTGGGTCATCGAGCGGGCGCGGAGTATTCTCACGGGATTGGAAGCTGGCAGTACAAGTGTAGCGGCAGCGGATATGCAAATGTCGTTGGACATGCTCTGGACAGCACCTGCACCTGTACCAGCTGCGGTAGTCAAGGAAGAGCCGACACCCCTGCTTTCTGCAGAAGAAGAAGCGATCCTGGCAGATCTTCGTGAGCTGGACCTGAATCAGACAACCCCGATGGACGCCATGCTGAAGCTGTTTGCTTGGAAGCAACAGCTGAAAAAAGGATAGGAAACAGGCAGAAGGGAGGAGCCCATGGGAAAAATTCAAGTGCTGGATGAACATCTGGCGAACATGATCGCAGCTGGCGAGGTAGTAGAGCGTCCAGCTTCCGTCGTAAAGGAATTGGTTGAGAATGCGATTGATGCGCAGGCGACAACCATCGAGGTCCATGTCGAGGAAGGCGGGCTGGAGTTGATCCGCATCGTCGATAATGGTCAGGGAATGGATCGGGAGGATTGCCGTCTCGCATTTGAACGCCATGCGACAAGCAAAATCCAGTCTGCACGCGACTTGTTTCGGATCCGTACGCTCGGTTTTCGCGGGGAGGCTTTGCCCAGTATCGCGGCAGTATCCCGCATGGAGCTCACCAGCAGCCTCTCCAGCAGTCAGGTCGGAACACGCGTGATCAATGAGGGGGGGCATCTCGGTGAGCTTACCGATGTGGCGGCAGTAAAAGGAACGGAGATTTGTGTACGCAGCCTGTTTTTCAATACACCTGCGCGCCTGAAGTACATGAAGTCGATCGCGACAGAAGTCGGGCATATTTCCGACTACGTCAATCGCCTCGCATTGACCCATCCGCAGATCGCTTTTACTTTGACTCATAATGGCAAGAGCTTGCTGCAAACATCTGGCGATGGCAAGCTTTTGCATGTGATGGCCGCGATCTACGGGGTACAGGTCGCCAAGCTGCTGTTGCCCGTCTCGGGGGAAACGCTCGATTTTCGCTGGAGCGGCTTTGTCTCCAAAACGGAAGTGACACGGGCGAATCGTTCGTACCTGTCTACACTTGTGAATGGTAGATACGTTCGCAGCTTCGCATTGAACAACGCGATTATGCGTGGCTACCATACGCTTTTGCCAATTGGCAGGTTTCCCATCGTCGCACTCCAGATCGAGATGGACCCTACCCTCGTGGATGTCAATGTGCATCCTGCAAAACTAGAGGCGCGTTTCAGCAAGGAAGACGAGCTGTGCCTGGCGATCGAGCAGTCTGTGAAAGGAACCTTGCGCCAAGGACTTGGAATCGTCAGACCGATGGTAACGGCTCCAAAAGCCAAGGTAGTCACACAGGTTGTCCAGCCTCAGTTTGACCTACAGCTGCCAAAGCCAGCCGTATCGCTTTCACCCACTTTGGAAGCAAGCCCGCGCTTGCAGGAGTGGATGGCAAAGCAAAACCAGCAGCGAGAACGTTTGCCAGAAGTGCCGCCTGTAGCAGGTCAGACAGCCGCGATAAAGGAAGCGCCGGCAAGCTATGAAAACAACGAGCAACGAGTAGAACAAGATACACTGTGGGAAGGAAAATCGGAGCAGCCCTCGTCACCTCCCGTAACAAACCTAGCTCCCGCCCCTCTTGTAGAGAGGGAAGGACAAAACGGAGGGCTGACGAAAAGGGAAAGCATGGACAGCGAGGAATCGGCAGTACCTCTGCTATATCCGGTCGGGCAGGTCCACGGGACTTACATCGTTGCGCAAAACGACGAAGGGATGTACTTGATCGATCAGCACGCGGCGCAGGAGAGGATATTTTACGAATACTTTATGGCCAAGCTGGAAGAGGAAGGCATCTCCAGCCAGATCATGCTGTTTCCCCACACAGTGGAGGTAACGACAGCAGAAGCGAACAAGCTGGAAAAAAGGCTGCCACTCCTGCAATCGTTTGGCTTGGAAATGGAGTCTTTTGGCGGACGCACGTATATCGTGAGAGCACACCCGCATTGGTTCCCCGAGGGCGCAGAGATAGAAGTGATCGAGGAGCTGATTCAGTTCGTCCTCGAAACAGGGGAGAGCATGCAGGCAAATGTCGTGCAAATGCGGGAAAAAGCAGCGATCCTCATGTCTTGCAAGGCTTCTATTAAAGCGAACCGCTATTTGACCCATGCAGAGATGGAAAGTCTCTTGAACCAGCTGCGGGAAACGAGCAGTCCTTTTACATGTCCGCATGGCCGCCCGATTGTGATTCATTTCTCCGGCTATGACCTGGAAAAAATGTTCAAGCGGGTCATGTAAAATCGCAAGGAAATCAGCCTTTTTATGATCCTCAGGACCCATATCCTGGGGATTTTTCAAACCGGAGAAACCGACAGTTTAGAAAAGAATTTGTTTGACTCTCCAATTTAATCCTGCGTACAATAAAAGAGTTTCCGTCCACCTGGGACGAACATTTGAGGAGTAGAAACGACACATGATTGTAACCACCGGACTTGCGCCTTGTTTGGAAACTTTACACCATGCAGCAAAACTGACAGAGCGGTTTGGCCTAACGATTACCAAGCGTGGAGATTTATCGCTAAACGAGCTGCGAAGACGTAGTGGAGACGATGAAGTTCTTGTCGTGTCGGCGCTAGGTGCGCGTCTGGAAGTGCCGGGGAAAAAGCCATTCTTTTTTCATCCGAACACTTCTGCTTTTCGTATAAAGCGGCTGGTGCGAGGCGATACTGATACTATGCTTGCTGCTTGCCAAATTCAACCAGGCGACCGTGTCCTAGATGCCACCTTGGGTCTGGGAGCTGATGCCATTGTATTTGCACATGCTACGGGTGTGGAGGGACAAGTCGTGGGCATCGAGTCAGAGCGGGTTCTGGCCATCTTAGTAGAAGATGGTTTCCAGCACTGGTCGTCTGACGATCGGGCCTTGGAAGAAGCGATGCGACGCATTGAAGTTCAATGTGGAAACCATCTGGATGTTCTGAAGGGACTGCCCGATGGCTCGTTTGATGTCGTTTATTTCGACCCGATGTTTGAGATGACAGTCCACAGCTCCACGGGAATTGCCGGGATTCGCGAGTACGCGAACGCGGAGATGCTGCGTGAGGAGGCGATCTCCGAAGCGCTGCGTGTAGCCAAAAAACGAGTGGTAGTAAAGGAAGGCAAAACAGGGCGATTGTACGAGCGGTTTGGCTTTACCCCATTTCGCTCACGCGGCCAGCAGGTCGTGTACAGCTACAAAGAGATAGGTGGAGGGGAGTGACCTTGCACAAGAGAGAAAAGCTTGTTGTCATTATTGGCCCGACAGCCGTTGGCAAAACGGATCTCAGTCTGGAGCTGGCCGAACAGTTTGACGGAGAGATCATTTCCGGTGACTCCATGCAGGTCTACCGCGAAATGGATATCGGCACAGCAAAAGCGTCGCCACATGAGCTGGCGCGCGTGCCTCATCATTTGATCGATATTATTTCTCCGCGTGACGAATATTCTGTTGCCCAATTTCAGGATAGTGCCACACGATTGATCACCGAGATCAATCAGCGCGGACATTTGCCATTTATCGTGGGTGGAACGGGTCTGTACATAGAATCGGTAACCCATCGCTTTCAATTCTCACAAACCTCGCAGGATCCAGAGTTTCGCGATCGCCTGCAAAGACTGGCTGACACGGAAGGCGTGGAAGCGCTTCATGCCAGGCTTGCACAGGTGGACCCGATCACTGCGCAGAGACTTCATCCGAATGACGTCAAGCGAGTAATTCGCGCTCTCGAAATCTACGAGAGCAGCGGGTACAAAATGTCCGATTTTCAATTGCGGGCGCAGCACTCGCCGTATGATTTAGTCTTCATCGGCCTGACGATGGATCGAGAAGTCCTTTATCAACGAATTAACCATCGCGTGGATCTGATGATCGAGGCAGGGCTGGTTGAAGAGGTCAGGGGCTTGCTCGATCGCGGATACGAAGCTTCTCTTGTCTCGATGCAAGGATTGGGATACAAAGAGCTGGTTCCGTATTTGTATGGTGAAATTACGTTGGAAAAAGCGGTAAATGACATCAAGCAGCGAACTCGACATTTTGCAAAGCGGCAGCTTTCTTGGTTCCGGCGCATGTCTGAAATTCAGTGGTTTGATATGACGGACCCGGCGCAGAGGCCAAACAACGTGCAAACTATCAAGCAGATATTGGCAGGAAAGTTTCAACAATTGCCGAATATATAACATACAAGTCCTTTTAGGGGGTAATGTACATGAAACAGACGATCAATATTCAAGATACGTTCTTGAATCATTTGCGGAAAGAAAACATCGCGGTCACCATTTACCTGGTGAACGGATTTCAATTACGTGGGTACATTAAAGCGTTCGATAATTTCACAATTGTGATTGATAGCGAAGGCAAACAACAGCTGGTGTACAAACACGCGATCTCTACCTTTACACCGCAACGCCCAGTTTCTCTGATGTCTCAAGAAAACAACCAATAAAACGAACGGTAATTCCGAAAGCCTGGATCTGATCAGTCCAGGCTTTTTTTCTTGCCAAAAAAGCGGGCACAGGATTCTCCATCCTGGCCCGCTCAATAGCAAAAAGGAGAGCTATCTTCAAGACTTGCGACGAATCATGAATACGTAGCAGAGAGTCGCGCCGATTGTCGTGGCTGCAATCACAAGACCCATCGGAACGGCTGTGCTGCTTCCGCCTAATCCTACGAGCGGGGCAACGATTCCGCCGCCGATAAACGAAATCAAGCCCTGGAGTGCGGATGCACTGCCTGCCGCTTTGCTCTGATTGGCCATAGCCAGAGAGAAGCCAGTCGCACCGACGATTCCTACGCATGAGACGGTGAAGAACAATGGTACCAGTACGGCAAACAGTCCTGCTCCGAGAAGGATCATCGCCAGCAAAGTGATCCCGGCTATTGCAGCGATGGAAATGCCCGTGACGAATAGCTTCGTTTCCTTCACTTTCCCTGCCAGCTTGCCGGTAATTTGGCTCGCAATGATGATCCCTATGCCATTGACGGCGAAGATCACGCTGAACATTTGCGGAGATACTCCGAAAATCTCCTGGAAGACAAACGGAGAACCGGAAATATAGGCAAACATCGCAGCAGTCACCAGTCCCTGGGAGAGAGCATAGCCCATGAACGTACGATCCTTCAGAAGGTTCTTAAATGTCGTCAACGTATTGCCCAAACCGCCTTTGGAGCGCTTTTCCGCAGGGAGTGTTTCCGGCAATCCAAACATGACGGTAAAGAACATGATCACACCGATCAAAGCAAGCACGACGAAAACCCCGTGCCAGGAAGTCACCTGGAGCAGCTGCCCGCCAACAATCGGAGCTGCGATCGGAGCGATCCCGTTAATCAGCATCAGCAGGGCAAAGAATTTGGTCAGTTCCGTCCCCGCATACATATCGCGGACGGTAGCGCGTGCAATCACGATACCTGCTGACCCAGCCATCCCTTGGACGAGGCGCAGCAAGAGGAATGTCCAGATAGAGGGAGCGACCGCACAAAGAAAGGAAGACAACGCGTATAATACCAATCCGAACAATAAGGGCTTGCGACGTCCTTGGACATCACTTAATGGACCTGCAAACAGCTGGCCGACCGACAAACCGATCAGGCAGGCGGTCAAGCTCATCTGTGCCATGGAGGTCGTTGTCTGTAAATCCGTCTCGAGCATAGGCAGCGCAGGCAAGTACATATCCAGCGATAAAGGTCCAAATGCGGAAAGCGAACCGAGAATGGCCGCAATCCCCAGTCTTCGCGATCGACTGACAGAAGATTCCGGTGTTTCCAAGCTTTTAGCGAGATTGTTCAAGTAATTGTTCAAACCTTTCTGTTATAGATTGGCGCCGGCTTGCTTCATTCTTGTGCATCACCTGATCGCTTTTCACTGTATTCAAGCTGAAAGGCTTCCAGATCAGTGTGCAGACGTGTAAGCATATTCCGTAACAGGGCGGTTTCCTCGTCTGTGAAATTCTCAAAACAACGTGTCTCGAGCAGCTGCAATGCTTCCTTCACGGCTTTCGTCGCGACTTTGCCTTTTTCCGTCAAGTACACCCGCGACACGCGTTGGTCGTTTGGGTCTGCTTGGCGAGTGACAAGGCCGGACTTCTCCATCCGGTTGATCATCACAGTCAAGGTGGCAGGTTGAACGTTCATGCTGCGTGCCAAATCCTTTTGCATCATGCCGCCATGACGGTAAAGGCGCATAAGCAAAGGAGGCTGCCCTGGATAGACATCGTATTTTTGAATGAGTAGGTCCAGATTCTGTCGATGCAGCTTCATAACATGACCCATGATATGGGTTAAGGCATTTACGTAATCAAATTCCAAGACGATTCCTCCAGTTACTTAGCTGGCTAACTAAGCGTAATGTAAATGATTCTCATTGGCATGTCAAGAGGTAAACAAGCAGTGGAAAGCTTGCTTCATACATCCTTCCGCAAATGGTACAATCATCATTATAGTGGACATCAGGAAGGACCGGGTGAAATAAATGTTGATTATGAATGAAAAGATTAAAGCTTCTGAAGTAGCGCTTACGGGTGTAAATGGTGAAGATTTGGGGATTATGTCGACAAAAGAGGCTTTGCAGCTAGCGAAGGAGCAGAAGGTAGATCTGGTATGCCTTTCCCTGGCGAGCAGTCCCCCTCCGTGCCAATTGGTTGGTCGGACTGATTTCAAGCAACAGGCAATCAAGGAAAGCGCGAAAAGCCGCAAAGCAGAAAAGGGGCCGAAGCTTAAGGAAATTCGCTTGAGCGCATTTATTGAGGAGCATGATTACGATACCAAGAAGCGCCAGGCAGAGCGCATTCTGACCTCGGGTGACGCGGTGCAGCTGCTCGTACGGTTGGAGAAAAAAGAGAGTCAGGAAGCCAAGCAATTGATTGAGCAGCTTGTGCGGGAGTTAAAGCATTGTGGGGTACAGGAGAAAGGCATACAAGTAAGCGGCAAGCAAGTGATTGCTGTATTGCTGCCAATCGCTTAAAATAAGCAGCACTCGATCGAGGCTATGGAGCCTTTGTCGAGTGTTTTTTCATAACCGTATCCGATCCTCATGCATGAGCGTCCTTATTTGAAAAAGAAGCGAGGTTTCTCATGCCATTTACGTTTGCTCATCCAGCCATTTTCCTTCCCTTGCGTCACTCCCGATATTTTCACTTCCCTGCTTTGGTTGCGGGCAGCATGGCGCCAGACTTTGAATATTTCTTTCGCATGCAGGCTTTTAGTACATACAGCCACACACTGCTCGGCATCTTGGTTTTTGATCTGCCGCTAGTGATGGCGCTGTGCCTGTTGTTTCGTCATGTGGTAGAGGCATCGCTTTTTACGTGCCTTCCCAGGGGTGTCCAGATGCGGCTCCAAAAGAGAGGGGCGTACCAAAGCAAACACCCCTTGTGGGTTAGCTGGCTGATCTTTGTGTACTCCGCACTGCTCGGCATCGCAAGTCATTTGCTCTGGGATTCCTTTACGCATCAAGGAGCATGGGCAGTCACTTCCTTTCCAATTCTCCAGTCTGTGATCGGGGTGGGAGAGGTTACTTTTCCGGTGTACAAATGGCTCCAGCACGGCAGTACCCTCATCGGCGCGACGGCGATAGCGCTAGCTGTATGGCGAGTAAAGAAGGTAAGTGCCGTTTGCTTTGAGGGAAACGAGGTTTCTTTTTCGGTCAAAGCCTGGTATTGGCTAAGTATTGTGCTGGCAGGAGTCGCTGCCGCTTCTGCACATTTGCTGACCATCGCCGAGCCACTTAGCGGAAAGCAGCTTTTGTCTGGCGTCGTACCGTTTCTGTCAGGCAGTCTGCTTGGGCTGGTCGTTGTCTCTTGGGTGTTTCACAGGTGGGCATGGAAAAAATAGGGCAGGTTTACCTGAATCCTGAGTATACTAATGTATGACGAGGAGGCAGGCGAACAGGGGGTGAAAGCTTGGATACCCCAGCTTCGCGCCGCTCCAACCAGGACGAATCAGGCTGCCCCTGAAAAGAAGGCATAGTCCGACAACTACACTCAATCTAGAGCGATTGGTGGGTGATAAATTTGAAGCAATTGGAGAATAACGTGATCTTTGAGTCAAGCTCAGCCACAAGCACGGCAAATCGCATTCAGGTTGTATTCAAAAGGGAAATTCCTCAGACGACTTCGACATCGCCCACTTTGCAGGAGAGTATCAGTGCTTCGGCCTCTACCGAGCTGCAGAATCTGTTTGATGAGCTGGAAGGATTAATCGGCCTCCAAGAAGCTAAGAAAACCATATACGAGATTTACGCGTTGCTTAAAATCAACAAGGAGCGGGAAAGACAAAATCTAAAGACAGAAAAACAAGTGTTCCACATGGTGTTTAAAGGAAACCCGGGGACAGGCAAGACGACGGTGGCACGCATCTTTGGAAAGATCCTGCGTGAGATGGGGATATTGAGCAAGGGCCATCTGACTGAAGTAGAGCGTGCAGATTTAGTGGGGGAATTTATCGGGCACACCGCCCAGAAAACGCGGGACTTGGTAAAAAAAGCAATGGGTGGGATCCTCTTTATCGATGAGGCTTATTCGCTGGCGCGTGGCGGTGAAAAGGATTTTGGAAAAGAAGCGGTGGATTGCTTGACAAAAGCGCTTGAAGATTCCAACAAGGATTTTATTTGCATCATTGCGGGCTACACCGATGAGATGGACAGCTTTTTGGAATTAAATCCGGGCCTACCGTCTCGTTTCCCCATTCACATCAATTTTGCCGACTACACGGTTGACGAACTGTTAGAGATCGCGAATCTGATGGCAAAGAACAAAGATTTTGAGCTGACCAGAGGAGCGTTGGAAAAAATCAGGAGATCGATCATGGGGATCATAACGGATCCTTTCCAGATGAATTTCAGCAATGCCCGCTATATTCGAAATTGCATTGAAAAAGCAATTCGAGTTCAGGCGATCCGATTGCTGCGAAACAATGAGTTTCGCCGCGAAGACTTGATGAAATTAAAGCCTGAGGACTTTTCCCTATAGTCTTCAGGTTTTCCAATTGATGAGGAAAAAGAGTTCATAATGGCTCCACTTCATGAACATACTAACTTCAGAACCAAACACAACCAAGAGGTGAATTTCATGGCACGTTCTAACCGTCTCATCAATCAGCAAGCAGAAGCGGTTCTTGACCAGCTCAAAAACGACATCGCACAAGGGTTTGGAGTTTCACTGGGTGGAGAGACATCATCACGTCAAAATGGATCTGTAGGCGGCGAAATGACCAAGAGATTAGTTCAATACGGGGAGCAGCATATCTCTCGTATATAAAGAGTAAGATTTCCATAGCGGGCAGGTAGGAGAGAACCAACCATTCGAAACCAGGTTGGTTCTTTTGTATTCGTGAGGAGAGGAAGGGTGTACCTCGTCACGAGCAAGGGGAAAATGTGGTATGATAGGGGAAGAAAGGGCGTGAATCGGTGAACGAAATAATCAAAACAAAGGAAACCGCCATCCTGGTGGGGTGCCTTATCGATAACCGTGATGAGGAACGGATGCGTCTCTCGATGGAGGAGCTGGCGGAACTGGCTGATACGGCAGGCGTAGAAGTGCTGGATGTCATCACGCAAAACAGGGATAGAATCGACCCTGCCTGGTACTTGGGTACGGGGAAAATCGATGAACTCGCGCAGCGGGCAGAAGAGCTCGATGTCGATGTCGTTATTTTCAACGACGAGCTTTCTCCGAGCCAGACGCGAAATCTTGACCGGATTTTTGACTGCAAGGTGATTGATCGTACGCAGCTGATTTTGGACATTTTCGCCGGGCGGGCGCAATCTCGCGAAGGGAAAATCCAGGTCGAGCTTGCCCAATACAACTATCTGCTCCCTCGTTTGGCAGGGCAAGGCAAGCAGCTCTCCCGTCTGGGTGGGGGAATTGGTACGAGAGGTCCAGGTGAATCCAAGCTGGAGAGCGACCGTCGTCACATCCGCAGAAGGATCACAGAGCTGAAGCAGCAAATGGAAGATACGGTTCGCACCAGACAGCTGCATCGGGAACGCCGCAAGAAAAACAACGTCTTTCAGGTGGCGCTGGTGGGCTATACAAACGCTGGCAAATCCACGATTCTCAATCAGTTGACCAACGCAGGAACTTTGCAGGAGGATAAGCTGTTTGCGACGCTCGATCCAACGACTCGCCAGCTGGAGCTTCCGAGCGGCATGGAGGTTTTGCTGACGGACACGGTTGGCTTTATTCAGGATTTGCCTACGAGCTTGGTCGCTGCTTTTCGCTCCACCCTGGAGGGGGTTAAGGAAGCCGATTTGATCCTGCATGTCGTCGATAGCCATCATCCTGATTTGCAGATTCACATGCAAGTAGTCGATCGGATCTTGCGTGAGCTGAAGGCGGAGGAGATTCCTCAGCTGGTTGTTTTCAACAAGGCGGATGCCATGGCAGAAGGCACGTATTTGCCACCCGCGGATGAGTGGATTTTGATCTCAGCGATGCGCCAGGATGATTTGAACCGGCTGTTGAAACGAATAGAATCCTATGCCCTCGAGTCTTTTAACGAGATGACACTGAAGGTGCCGGTCTCGCGTGGGGATATTCTGTCGCTGCTCCATCGGGAAGGTGTCGAGATGCAGCAGCATTTTGATGAAGAGGAAGAGGCGTATCAGGTTACGGTTCGGGTCAATCGATCGAATCCAATCTACGGCAAGATTGCCCCTTTTCTCCTCGATAAACCAGAGACTGTCGAAGAAAGTTGGTAAGATAACAGATGTTCCAATATTTTTCCCATGGCGAGAAGCTGCGTCCGCTTGTCGCTGAAGTAGAAGCAACCATTTCCGAAAGACATAGACAGATCGCAGCCCTTGTCGATACGAATCAACTCAAGGTGCTTCGTTCCTTTCAAAAGCATGAAGTAAACGAATTCCACTTTTCTCCTTCAACCGGTTATGGGTACGATGACTCTGGCCGAGCTACTCTGGAATCCATCTATGCCGATGTATTTGGCGGGGAAGCTGCGCTGGTTCGACCCCATATCATCTCGGGCACGCACGCGATCGCCATTTCGCTGTTCGGGATTTTACGTCCAGGCGATGACCTGCTTTACATGACAGGCAAACCGTACGATACCCTCGAAGAAGTCGTCGGCGTGAGGGGAGAAGGGCAAGGCTCCCTGAAGGACTACGGGATTGGCTACAGCTACGTCCCGTTGACTGCAGAGGGCGAGATTGATTTTATGGCCGTGGCAAATGCCATTACGCCGAAAACGAAAGTAATCGGTATTCAGCGCTCGCGTGGTTACGCAGATCGTCCGTCGTTTACCATTGCAAAGATTCAAGAAATGATTCGGCTGGTCAAAGAAATGAAGCCAGATGTGATCGTTTTCGTGGATAACTGCTATGGAGAATTCACGGAGGAACAAGAGCCACTCCATGTTGGTGCAGACATCATGGCAGGCTCGCTGATCAAAAATCCAGGCGGCGGTCTGGTAAAAACAGGCGGGTACATCGTTGGCCGCCAAGACCTCGTGCAGCTCGCCTCTTATAGAATGGCTGCCCCGGGCATTGGCGCTGAAGGTGGAGCTTCCCTGTATTCTTTGCTGGAAATGTTCCAAGGGTTTTTCCTGGCGCCGCATGTCGTCGGTGAGGCTTTGAAAGGCGCCGTGTTTTCATCCGCCATGCTGGAGAGATTGGGCTTCAAAACGAACCCACTCTGGCATGAACCGCGGACGGATTTGATCCAGTCCGTGGAGTTTGGCTCCGCAGAAAGACTGATTGCTTTTTGCCAAGGCATTCAGAAGGCTGCACCCGTAGATTCGCACGTCACTCCGTATCCCAGTGAAATGCCGGGATATGCTGACCCTGTGATCATGGCAGCTGGAACCTTTATTCAGGGAGCGAGCATTGAGTTCTCGGCAGATGGTCCGATTCGCCCTCCGTACCTGGGCTTTGTCCAGGGCGGGCTGACATACTCTCACGTCAAGGTGGGGATTCTGACAGCACTGAACGGATTGTTAGAAAAGGATTTGCTCGAACTGCCAACTGTAGAATAAGCCAGATCGCGATACGCCAAGCTAATTGAGTGGTGTATCGCGATTTTTGTATCTGGCGGTTTTCCGTGCGATCGATTGGCTGGAGAAATCGTTTTCAAATTTGCCATAACTTGTTGTGTAACCTTCCCTAACATCTGTTGACAGGATTTATGAACTTGCATAGAATAGGGGTAAGGAATAACAAGTGAGGAGGGACAAGTCATGAGTGATGACATTCGTCGAAATATGGCCCTCTTTCCCATTGGGATCGTCATGAAATTGACGGATCTTACTGCGAGGCAAATTCGCTATTATGAACAAAACGAGCTCATTCAGCCAGCCCGCACCGAAGGGAAACAGCGCCTTTTCTCTTTCAATGATGTGGATCGATTGCTGGAAGTGAAAGCACTGATTGAAAAAGGTTTGAACATTGCTGGAATCAAGCAAGTATTGCAGATGCAAGTGCCTATTGAGAAACCATCCGAAATTACGGTGACCTCGGAGGCGAAGCGCAAGGAAATGACGGAAAAAGACTTGCACCAGCTTTTGAAACAGCAAATCATGTATCGCAATGCTTCTCGTCACGGCGAGGATGCATTGATACGTGGGGAGCTTTCCCGCTTCTTCCACTGATATAGAGCTTTACCTAGAGACAGGAGGAGAGAAATGTGAGCAAGTACACAAGAGAAGACATTATGCGTTTGGCTCAAGAAGAAGATGTAAGGTACATCCGCCTGCAGTTTACCGACCTGATGGGGGTAATCAAAAACGTAGAAATCCCTCTGTCCCAGCTGCCTAAGGCACTCGACAACAAAATGATGTTCGACGGATCTTCCATCGAAGGTTTTGTTCGTATCGAGGAATCCGATATGTACCTGGTACCAGATCTGGATACTTGGGTCGTATTCCCTTGGGGAAACGAGCACGGTAAAATCGCTCGCCTGATCTGTGATATCTTCAATCCTGATGGTACTCCATTTGAGGGAGACCCGCGCTACATCCTGAAGCGCGCTCTGAAAGAAGCGGAAGAAATGGGCTTCAGTGCGTTTAACGTCGGCCCAGAACCTGAGTTTTTCCTGTTCAAACTGGATGAAAAAGGCGAACCAACTCTCGATCTGAATGACCAAGGTGGATACTTCGACTTTGCTCCACTCGATTCCGGTGAAAACTGCCGCCGCGATATCGTACTGACTTTGGAGAAAATGGGCTATGAAGTAGAAGCTTCTCACCATGAAGTAGCTCCAGGTCAACATGAGATCGACTTCAAATACGCAAATGCTCTGCAAGCAGCAGACCAAATCCTGACCTTCAAGCTCGTTGTAAAAACCATTGCGCAAAAGCATGGTCTGCACGCGACCTTCATGCCAAAACCTCTGTACGGGGTAGCTGGTTCCGGTATGCACGCCAACCAATCGCTCTTCCGTGGAAATCAAAACGCTTTCTACGATGAGACTGATGAAATGGGCCTGAGCCAAACCGCGAAACACTATTTGGCTGGTATTTTGAACCACGCTCGCGGATTTACTGCGATCACAAACCCGCTGGTAAACTCCTATAAGCGTCTGGTTCCAGGCTACGAAGCTCCTTGCTATGTAGCATGGTCTGCGAAAAACCGTTCTCCGTTGATTCGTATTCCAGCATCCCGTGGAATGGGTACTCGTATCGAAGTACGCAGCCCAGACCCAGCAACCAACCCATACCTCGCTCTGGCTGTTATGCTGAAAGCTGGTTTGGATGGAATCAAGAACAAGGTAGAGGTACCACCAGCGATTGACCGCAATATCTACGTGATGAACGAGCAAGAGCGCGAAGAAAACGGTATTTCTAACCTGCCTGCTACTTTGAAAGAAGCGATCGAGTGCCTGAAATCTGATCCAGTGATTTGCGAAGCGCTGGGTGAGCATGCGCTGCTGCACTTCATCGAAGCAAAAGAAATCGAGTGGGATATGTTCCGCACACGCGTCCACGCTTGGGAGCGCGAGCAGTACATGAGCACATATTAATTAGCCAAAACCCCTTGTGCCACTAGGTGCGAGGGGTTTTTCTTTTTGTTTGGCGAATTAACTCCCTCGTTACATATAGGTTAACTTTCGATAGCAGACAGCCATTTGCGATTGGCTTAGTATGAAAATGCCCATTGTAAGAGCTTGTCTTATTCGTTGGTGGAACGCCATGTGCGATGAAAGTCGCCCGCATGGTGTAGGCTCGTCCGAAAACCGTACTAGGTTAGGCGAGAATAGCGAAGATGAAGAAGCTCCTTCTTTAACAGATGACGTGGAGGTGAGCATTCGACCAGGTGGAAATGCCGTTCAGATTACGGCGAGCTTTAACGAGGACATAAAAGGATTCCGACTGCAGTACGTCAGTTTGAGCGACGGAGTGTACAATGATTTTGACATCACAGATTTGGAGGTTGGAATCGGCACGTACAAGTGGACAGAAGACGGTAACGATCACGTGACGTCAACGGTGACCAAGGACACGGAGCCGAATGGCAGATATGATATCTACAAATTCGAACGGCCAGATGGATCATTTTACGAATTATGGCTGGACAATCAGGGAATCACCATCTCCGTCATTTTCAGTACGCCATATGACCTCGATGATGAGACATTCCGCTCTTATGTCGAGATGCTGATTGCTGATCCTTCCACCCACTTGATGGTAACGGATGAGGCTGGCAATACCTCGAACGACCTGCTGCAAGAATAGGAGACGAGACATCCAAAAAGAAATTTGACAACGTATAAAAAGTATTGTAAAAATGATGTAACCAATTGAACGAACGAAATTCATTGACGAGAAAGAGTAAGCTATTTCCTTGTTCCCCAGAGAGTTGGCCATGTGCTGAAAGCCAACGTTCAAGATGTAGCCGAAAATCCTCTCCGAGAAGGAAGGCTGAAGTGTGCAAGTAAGCTGACCCGGGATCCCGCCGTTAAAAGGGACGCGTATGATGGTACGTAGTAGAGTGCTGAAAAGTCATGGCTGCCATGATCTTTTTGGAACAAGGGTGGTAACGCGAGAGTAAATCTCGTCCCTTAGGGGGCGGGATTTTTTTGTTTTTTTCGGGTCCATTCTCCATCACATTTCATTTGGGAAAGGATGGCAGTCAGATGAAAAGCGTGGATGTGAAAGAAAAAGCGAGGGTTCGTGAGCTCAGGGTCTTGAACCAATGGAGGCAGGACAATACCTTCCAAAAATCAATCGAAAATCGGGAAAGGAAACCCAGTTTTGTATTCTACGAAGGTCCGCCAACCGCCAATGGACAGCCACACATCGGTCATGTCCTTGGTCGGGTGATCAAAGATTTCATCGGTCGATATAAAACGATGGCAGGGTATCGGGTTGTCCGTAAAGCGGGCTGGGATACACATGGACTCCCCGTAGAGCTTGGGGTGGAAAAGCAGCTGGGGATTTCGGGTAAACAGGAGATCGAAAACTACGGAGTAGAGAAGTTTGTAGAAAAATGCAAGAGCAGTGTATTTGAATACGAAAGGCAATGGCGTGAACTGACAGAGGGGATTGCGTACTGGACGGATATGGATGACCCCTACATTACGCTGACCAATTCCTATATCGAGAGTGTTTGGCATATCCTGTCCGAGATCCACAAAAAGGATTTGCTGTATAAAGGACATCGCGTGAGCCCCTATTGCCCGGATTGTCAGACGACGCTAAGCTCGCATGAAGTAGCACAAGGCTATGAAGACGTGAAAGATCTGAGTGCGACAGTGAAGTTCCGCAGTAAAAAGAATAGCGACATCTTTCTTGCGTGGACGACGACACCTTGGACACTCCCCGCAAATGTGGCGTTGGCGATCAACAAAGATCTCGACTATGTACGTGTACAGAAAAATGACGAAGTGTACGTGGTAGCCAAAAATCTGGTGGAGTCTGTTCTAAAGGATGATTTCGTCATCTTGTCTACGCATAAAGGTGCAGAATTCATGGGGACTCCGTACGAACCGCCGTTTGCCTATATCCATGTGGATAAAGGCCATATCGTAGTGGCTGCAGACTACGTCAGCGATAAAAGCGGTACGGGTATTGTCCATACGGCCCCAGCTCATGGGGAAGACGATTACCGGATCACACGCCAGCATGACCTGGATTTTGTCAATGTAGTTAACCTGGCAGGCCGTTATACCGATCAAGTCACTGATTTTGCAGGACGCTTTGTCAAAGAGTGTGACGTAGACATCGTGAAAGACTTGGCTCATCGTGGCTTGTTATTTTCAAAGGAGCGCTATGAGCACAGTTACCCGTTTTGCTGGCGCTGCAAATCTCCGCTGCTTTATTACGCGATGGAGAGCTGGTTCATTAAGACGACGGCGATCAAAGAACAGCTGATCGAAAACAATCGAAAAATAGAGTGGTATCCGGGGCATTTACGGGACGGTCGATTCGGTAAATTTCTCGAGGAACTGGTAGACTGGAACATCAGTCGCAACCGCTATTGGGGAACCCCACTCAACATCTGGCTCTGTCAGGATTGCGGATGTGAGTATGCACCCGGAAGTATAGACGAACTGCGCCAGAGGGCCATCGAACCGGTCGATGAGAGCATAGAGCTGCATAAGCCTTTTGTGGATGAGGTAAAGCTGCGCTGTTCCTGCGGTGGTGCGATGGAAAGAACGCCAGAGGTCATTGATGTGTGGTTCGACAGTGGGTCGATGCCATTTGCTCAGCATCATCATCCGTTTGGCAATGAAAAGGATTTTCAGGAGCAGTATCCGGCTGACATGATTTCGGAAGGGATTGACCAGACGAGGGGATGGTTTTTCAGTCTGCTGGCGGTATCCACCCTCTACAATGGCAAGGCACCGTACAAAGCCGTCATTTCAACCGGTCATGTACTGGATGAAAACGGTCAGAAGATGTCCAAAAGCAAAGGGAATGGGATCGATCCGTGGGAAGTAATCGATGAGTTCGGTGCGGATGCGTTTCGCTGGGCACTCTTGTCAGACAGCGCGCCTTGGAGCAGCAAGCGGTTTTCCAAACGCATCGTAGCGGAGGCGAAGTCAAAGGTCATCGATACGATCCAGAACATCCACGCCTTTTATGCCATGTACGCCTTGCTGGATCAATATACTCCCGCGCCTGATCCGCAGGCAGTCACCAACGAATTGGACCACTGGGTGCTATCCCGATTGAATTCTACCTTGCTGCAGGTGGAGAAAGGTCTTGAGACGTACGATTTTATGAACCCGGCAAAAGAGATAGAAGCGTTTGTGGATGACCTGAGCAACTGGTACATCAGACGTTCCCGTGATCGTTTCTGGGGCACCGAGATGACGGAAGACAAACGATCTGCCTACCAAACCCTGCATCAAGTTCTTGTGACCCTAGCTCAGATGATTGCTCCGTACACGCCCCTGATTGCAGATGATATCTATGGCAACCTGGCAGGAGAGCAGAGCGTCCATTTGTCCGACTATCCAAAGGCGAACACGTCTGCCATCGATCCGAACCTGGAGCAGGAGATGGAAATGGCACGGCAGGTTGTCGAGCTTGCGCGAAACATCCGAAATGAAACGGGGATCAAGACGCGCCAGCCATTGGCAGAGCTTTTGCTGACCACGGAACGGGTGTTTCCGCTCGATCGCTTTGCTCCCATCATCAAAGAGGAAGTCAATGTGAAAGAGGTAAGATTGGTAACAAGCGAGGCAGGCTTTGTTTCCTATCACTTCAAGCTGAATCTAAAACAGGCAGGGAAAAAATACGGAAAGCTCGTAGCGCCGATCCAGGAATTATTGAAAGGACTGACAGATACAGAGGCTGCGCAGGTAATGGAAGAAGGAGGCGTGAACCTGACTGTAGAGGGGGAACAGGTTCGAATTCCTGTGGATGAATTGATGGTCGAAAAGCAAGGGAAGCAAGGATTTGCATCGGCTTCGGGCTATCAGCTGCAAGTCGCTTTCAATACGAAGCTTACGGAGGAGCTAAAACAAGAGGGGCTCGTCCGGGAAGTGATTCGTGTGATCCAGGATTATCGCAAGAAGCTCGACTTACCGATCGAAAAAAGGGTGTCCCTTACACTGGATGCAGATGAGCAAGTGAGAGAAGCGATCGAGCGATTCAAGCAGGTGCTTTGGAAAAGTGTATTGCTTGCTGAATTACGCTATGGGAATGAGCAGGATATGGTAGCATTCTCGTTAGGGGATTCGAGCGTACGTCTGCGTATCGAGTAGTCGAGGAAGCTATATCGAATCAAAAGCGACAAGCCGAGCTCACGCTTCTAGCGGATGAGATTGGCTTGTCGCTTTCCTGCTGCCCAGCATGCGGAACAGTTCTTCTTGAGAGTAAGTCTCTAATTCGAAGAGGGCTTGATAAGGATCAGCACCCGCGATCGCGAAGTAAAGGGCAAAGGCAGGCTCTGTCTTGATGCCTTGCTGCTTGAGCTTGCGAATCTCTTGATAAGCGTTTGGACCGCCCATTTCCAGGAGTCTCGCTTCAATAACCATGTGGCGATACGCATTTTGCTGTTCAACAGGAACAGATTGCGCAAAGATCTCAAAGAGAAAGCCTTCTGCAGAAAAACGGATAACGCTGGTAGGGACTTTGTTTACCAGGAGGCGAGTCTCGTGATATCCATCCCATTCCCCATAGAATGCACGGACACTGGCATCAAACTGCTCGAGATCGTCGCTCGTACAAATAATATCGAGGTCGCTCTCCGCAATGTCGATGTCCAAGGGAATGGTGCCGGCAAGAACGGGATCGTAGGCTTTCAGGTTCTCCATGACACGTGTTGAAGTGAGCGCATCCCAAGCAGCGCGTTGTTTGGATGTGCCTGTTTGTAAATAAGAAAGGTCACGCCAATTTTTCATGAATTGCCTCCATTTTGTATCCATCTGCACATTTTGGGTAACGATCGTAGGGAAGGGCAGTTCTTTCATTGTAGTAGGGAGCGAAACAGAGTGCAACGGAAATGAAAATCACACGTATACCTTACAGAGAGGAGTGGGAGCTGTGGATATACTGTTATGGATTGTCGTAGTAGCCTTGTTTGTACTAAGCATTGCGGGGATCTTTCTGCCGGTTTTGCCTGATACGATTCTGCTGTGGGTAGGCTTTCTGCTCTATCACTTTTTCATTGCAGATCCAGGAGCAGGACTGCCTTCATCCTTCTGGTGGGGGATGGTTGCCCTCAGCGTGCTTTTATACGGAGCGGATCTTTTAACCAACATGTACTTCGTGAAAAAATACGGGGGCTCCAAGTGGTCATCCGTAGCTGCTGTCGTGGGGATTCTAGCGGGGATCTTCCTGTTCCCTCCGTTCGGAATGATCATCTTGCCATTCGTTTTCGTCGTTCTCGTGGAGCTGTTTATTCAAAACCAAACACTGGAGAGAGCGGTTAAAGCGGGCTTTGGTTCGTTGATTGGTTTTTTGGGAAGTGCAGTCGTGAAAGTCGTTTTGCAAGTGGCGATGATCATCTGGTTTTTCATCGCGAGATAACAAAAGAAAAAAGACAGCCTCGGCTGTCTTTTTTCTTTTCTTGCGTATTAATGAATCAAGCGATAGACGCCGATGACTTTTCCCAAAATAGAGACAGCATCCAAAATGATTGGCTCCATCGTCGCGTTCTCCGGCTGGAGGCGGAAGTGATTCTTTTCTTTGAAGAAGCGTTTGACAGTAGCCTCATCTTCTTCTGTCATGGCGACAACGATATCTCCGTTGTTGGCGACATGCTGTTGACGAACGATGACGTAATCGCCGTCGAGGATCCCTGCATCGATCATACTGTTTCCGGAAACGCGCAGCATGTACACCTTGTCCGATGTAACGATATTCTCTGGCAGTGGGAAGTACTCTTCTACGTCTTCAATTGCCGTAATGGGCTGCCCGGCTGTTACTTTCCCGATAACAGGGACACGAACAACGGAATCTTCAAAATCATCTTGAAAGCGATCTTCCTCAGACAGAAGCTCAATCGCGCGAGGCTTGGTAGGGTCGCGGCGGATGAGGCCTTTCTTTTCTAGGCGAGCTAAGTGTCCGTGGACCGTAGAGCTGGAGGCAAGACCAACGGCTTCACCGATTTCACGCACGGAAGGGGGATATCCTTTATCGCGCACTTCTTTGCGGATGAAATCGATGATGGCTTGCTGTCGATTGGATAGTTTTGACATAGAAGACACCTCTATTTTCTCGAACATATTTTCCTATATTATACCATGGGATCTTGCGTTCGACAAACATAAGTTCGATTTTTTATTGACATGAACGTATGTTCCCATGTATGATGATAACAAGAAAACAGAACGTACGTTTGTAGGAGGGAATAATGATGTCTGTTATGACTGTACATAATCGATTTGCGAAAAAGGAAACGCGCCGAGCAAGGGTGGGTATTACCCGCGGACAGGCTATTATGTTTGTAGTGAGCTTCTCTCTCTTTTTTTACTTGCTGACCGAACTAGTGTTTGCTTCTGATGCGAATGCAGTCCTCCCTGTAAAGGAAGTAACCGTCCGTGAGGGAGACAGCCTGTGGAAGCTTGCGATTCGTTATCAGGAAGAGGCGCAGATGGAAGTAAATGAGCTGATTCTTGCGATCCAAGAGGTAAATGAGCTGGAGAGTGTCATCATTTATCCTGGACAGACCTTGAAGATCCCCGTTTCATCCGAGCAAGGATTGTGAAAGCTTGCCTGATCTGCTTGCGTAGTGTCCTCGTTATGGTATAATGGAGCGGCATTACTTACAGGTGGGGAGGAACCAGTAGTGGTATCTGACGCAGAAATCAAACGCATCAACGAATTGGTGAAAAAGTCCAAGGAAGTTGGGCTAACCGATGAGGAAAAACTCGAACAAAAAGCTCTTCGTCAAAAATACATCGATGCCGTAAAAATGTCGCTGCGTGCGAATTTGGACTCGATCCGTTATGTGGAAGACCTTGAAGAAAATGGACGAAAACAGTAAGATAACATGTATTGATAGCACAGACATCCTCGCTTGAAGCTGGGGTGTCTTTTTATTCCGAATTGAGGTAAAGGAGAGCGGAAAAATGACGTGGCTGGCAGTAGCGATTGGAGGAGCTGTTGGTTCAGTTATGCGTTATGGACTATCGCTATTGGCGAATCTACCAGGATGGCCACTGGGGACATGGCTTGCGAACATACTCGGATCTTGCCTGATCGGAATCCTCTCTGTTTGGGGGAAAGAAAAAGGAGGCCTTTCTCCGGAGCTCTATTTGTTGTTCACAACAGGTGTGATGGGCGGATTTACGACCTTTTCTACTTTTTCTCTGGAAGTGGTTACTTTCTGGGGAGAGGGACAAGTGATTCGTGGAATCCTTTATGTATTGCTAAGTGTTGGAGTCGGATTATTATCCTGTTTAGCAGGGATTTGGCTAGCTCGACAGTGGACGTAACGCTATTGGATGAGTCGAATGAGAGGGGGGATGGGTATGAGTACCCAGCACCGGGAATATGAACAGGAACAAAAGAAGTTGGATGATACCATCGCGATAATTGACAGTGAAATCACACAATTACGCGAGGACATTCGCGAAGCTACGGATGATTATGTCAAACAGGTCGTCAATTCAAAGAAAGCCAAAGAATTGCGCTACCTGGAAGACCATGGACGTGATAAGCCTTATTTCGGGCGTGTTGATTTCATGAAGGATGAAGTATACGAGCTGGACCAGGTCTATATCGGCAAACGGGGGATCGTCCGCGGTGACACCTTTGATTCTGTCGTCGTGGACTGGAGGGCACCGATTGCGAGTCTTTATTATTCCGGTGAGAGCAAGGAAGCCTTTTACCGGATGGGTCGAGAGATTGTGCGTGGAGAAGTCACTTTGAAACGCAATTTTGCGATGGAAGACGGCAAAATTACCGGTATCTACGATGGGGCGGTCAAAGAAACCATTCATCGGGAAATGGGAGACCCGGATGACTTCCTGCAAGAGGGATTCATCGATGAGTTTTTGGCGGCCAACCTCAATCAGGCAAACGACAGTCGTCTGAAAGATATTGTCGCGACCATTCAATCAGAACAAAATGACATTATCCGGGCAGAAAAGGAACGGCCAATTGTCGTGCAAGGGGTAGCTGGTAGCGGAAAGACAACGATTGCTTTACATAGACTTTCTTATCTCATTTACAATTATCAGGACACGATGCTTTCGAAAAAATTCATGGTGTTCGCTCCGAACCGGATGTTCCTAACCTATATATCCGACGTCCTCCCAGAGCTCGGAGTCGATGATGTCCAGCAATCAACATTCGTTGACTGGGCGGCACGGCTTGTCAAACCGCTGCTCCCGAAAGGCTGGAGAATTACTAGCCCGGATAAACCGCTACAGCTGTTCTTTGAAGATGGTCAGGATGAGCGTGAGCAGGAGCTTGCCCGAAATCGTCTACGCTTTAAAGGCTCGCTTGCATGTAGGGATGCGCTAGAACAATACATTCGCTTCGTGATTGAAACGAGGATTCCCTTTAAGAAGCTAAGCTTCCAGTATAACAAGACCAAACAGGTTTTTACGATTAGCGGGGAGTTCATCCGCCAAAGCTTTCTCGAGCAATTTGCCAATCTGCCGTATCAACGCCGGCTCGATGCATTGCGCAAGCATCTGAAGCAGGAGATGAACAAGCAGATGTTCGCCCACCTCCGCGAGCTGAAAATAGATCTAGATAAACAAGGTCTTGCGAAGTTCGAAAAAATGCTGGAGCAGATTTTGGAAACGTACATGACTTCTTTTCCGCAGCTCGATGTCTTCGCGTCGTACAAGGAGATGGTTACGGATGAAAGTCTCCTCCGGAAGCTGGTAACGGCTGAGGTAGACGATCAGGTGTTGCTGGATGTCTGCCAATCCTCTCGCAATCTGTTCGCGGATGAACGGCTCGAGGCGGAGGATATTGCTCCGTTACTGTATTTGCAGCACATTGTTGAGGGAATGAACAAGGCTGAGCATTTCGATCACACCGTTATCGACGAAGCACAGGATCTGAGTGCGTTGGAGATTGCCGTTGTGTCTTTGGCTACCAAAAATCAATCTCTCACGATCGTGGGGGATATCGCCCAAGGGATCCACTCCTATCGCGGTATTCATGCGTGGGAGGAGCTTACCCAAGGAATTTTTCAAAAGCTTCGCCCTTCCTACTACACGCTGTCGCAAAGCTATCGCTCCACGATCGAGATCATGAAGTGCGCAAACGAGGTGCTGCGCCAAATCGAGCTGCCGGAGACTGTACTCGCAAAACCGGTACTACGGCATGGAGACAAACCGATAATGGCAAGTCCAGCCACGAGAGAAAAGCTGTGGGAGGATGTTGCCAAACGAGTAGAGGAATACCGCGCTCAAGGCTTTCAAACCATTGCCATCGTGACGAAAACGATCGGAGCAAGCAAAAAAGCGCAGAAAGGCTTGCAAGGCAAAATCGAGGATATGACGCTGCTGAGCAGTAAAGATAATCAGTTTCCCGGTGGTGTCACTGTCATGCCGGCTTATTTGACAAAGGGATTGCAGTTTGATGTGGTTATCCTGTTGGATGTGGATCAATATACGAACTCGGAATGGGATGCCAAGCTGTTGTACGTAGCGATGACCCGCCCTGTTCACCGACTGGTTATGACCCACGTCGAGGGCAGTGTGCCACCGCTTTTGTGTGACATGCCCGCAGCGTTATACGATCGGGCAGAATAAGTGCAAATAAAAAATCCCCCTGCAATGTCTGTAGGGGGATTGCTGTTTTGAAGTCGTGCCGATTAATGATCGCCCGTGTTTCCTTTCGAAGGGTTCGTGATCACAAAGCCTTCTTGTGGCAGGTACAGGTAGTCCAGAATGATTCCGTCCAAGAGGGGCTCGTCTTTTTTCACAATGACATCGATTTCTTTGTCCGTTTCGATTACTTCGTCTTCTTCCGTCGGCTTGTCCAGCGCGAGACCGTAGTGCGCATGGTCACCATGTGCGTGTGTGATATAGACGCGAAGCTTCAGATCCTTGTCTTCCTCTTGGTCGATGATGGTTTTTAATTGTTTCGCTGCATTGCGCGTAATTTTCACTTTCATCGGGCAGGACTCCTAACCTTTTATGTATGTTTCCATTCCATATTAGCAAAGAGGGAATTCCCTATGCAATGTTGAAAGTTCAGTGAACAAGGAATGCAAAAGGGGAGAGAAACCATGAAAAAGATTGATTTGCGAAGTGACACTGTAACGAAACCGACCGAAGCCATGATTCGAGCGATGGCGGAAGCAGAAGTGGGAGACGATGTATACCGGGAAGATCCCACCGTCAATCGCCTGGAGGAAATCGCAGCGGAGCGTTTGGGGAAAGAAGCAGCGCTGTTTGTCACGAGCGGCACCCAAGGCAACCAGGTAGCTGTTTTGACACACTGCGTAAATGGAGACGAAGTGATCGTCGAAGCCGAATCTCATATTTTTTATTACGAAGGCGGCGCGATGTCCGCACTAGCGGGTGTCCAGACCCGGACAGTATCAGGCGTGCGCGGTGCCCTGCGAGGCGAGGACGTCGAGAAAGCGATTCGTTCGACTACCAATATTCATTTTCCACGGACAAAGCTGATCTGTCTGGAGAATACCCATAATCGCGCGGGCGGAGCAGTTGTGACCCCCGAACAAATGAAGAGCGTGTACGACGTGGCACAAAAACATGGCATTCCGGTGCATTTGGACGGGGCACGCCTGTTCAATGCGGCAGTTGCACTCGGTGTAGACGTTCAGGAATTTAGCCGGTATACCGACACGGTACAAATTTGCCTGTCAAAGGGGCTTAGTGCGCCAGTGGGTTCCATCATTGCCGGGGATCGGGCCTTTATCGAAGAAGCGAGATGGTGGAGAAAGAAATTGGGCGGGGGGCTGCGCCAAGTCGGTTATTTGGCTGCACCTGGTATCCTCGCTTTAACGGAAATGACGGATCGTTTAGTCGAAGACCACGACCGCGCCAAACAGCTCGCGGAAGGATTCAGAAATCTTTCTTTGGAAGTCGCTCCCGTCGATACGAACATCGTCCTAGTCAAAACCGACTCGATCCGCGTCCCTGCTGTTGAGTTCCTCAGGCTACTCAGCGATAGAGGGGTGTACGCCGTTGACTTTGATGAATACATGATCCGGTTTACGACGCATCGCCATATCACGGAGAATGACATCCAGTATGTGTTAGAAGTCGTGGAATCTTTGATCGCTGGTGTATCTACAGCGCAATAGCAAAAGCGGGGCAGCTCCGATCTGACCATTTGGTGAGGTTGGGGCTGTTTTGTTGTGTAAATCCGCTTAACCAAAGCAATACTATAGCTATCCAACATAGGGGAAAAGAGGGATGGACATGATATCGGCCAAAGATCGAGGACGAATTCAGGCGCAGATGCAGCGCGACGAAAGCAAGATCGTCAATATCGTATTAAGTGATGCCCAGCAGGTGGCGGGAGAAATCGAAAAAGCCACCCACGAGGGCATTTTCATGGTGGATGGCCGTTATTACGGTTATGACAGTATAAAAGAAATCAACGGGCTGTAAAGAAGCAGCCATACTACAGTTTGGGGGCAGGGAAGAAGTGGCGAAGGCTGTCCGGTAGCTCCTTTTGCCACAGCCCCCAGACGTGATTACCGGGCTTTTCCCGGTAGGACAGCTCTGCCTGCTTGGACTCTAGGAGTTGCTTGGCTTCCCGGTTCCATTGAACAAAGTCGAAGGTACCCATATGCGTTTCTACAGCGAGCTCATCCAAGCCGACCACCATCCAAATTCGCAGCCAGGACAGGCTGGGTGCATTTTGCAGCTGATCGAGGGTTGGCTGGAAGAAGGCACCGGACAAAGCCAGCACCCGCGTAAATACCTCAGGGTGATCCAAAGCGAGATGGAGAGAAACCGTGCCGCCTAAAGAGTCGCCGGCCAATATGCGTGAGGCGGGATCACGACGAACAGGATAACGCTCTTCGATAAAAGGGACGAGTTCCTCTGTAAAAAATCGTTTGTACGCAGCGTTGCGCGAGCCCACCGGCGAGTATTCGCTGGTACGCTTGCTTCGCTCGACGGAGACGCCTACGATCAGGAAGGGCTCGATGCCTTCCTCCAGAATTAACTGGTTTGCGATCGTCGCGATCCGCCCCATCGTAAAGAAGTCATTTCCATCCTGGCAATACACAACCGGATAGGAAAGCAGCTCATTATAGCCGGGCGGCAGATAGACTTTCACAGAGCGTGGAGTGTCCACATGGATGCTGGGCACTTCTTCTTTTATGATCGTTCGCTTAACATATTCGGACATGAATTCCACCACCAAAATTTACTTTTTCAAAAAGAAAGTCCTTGAAATAAACTGATACAGCTACTATAGTAAATGATAACAGAACGGAAATAAACCCTGTAATATCAATACTATAACACATTGAACAGACATTTTGTCTGCAGTATAACAGGGTGTGCAGGAAAATTTGGAAACGGATTTTCTGCATGTTCCAGCTGTTCTTTTCCTTTTCTTACAGGGTATCCACCGGCAGGATCCATGATTCTTGACTGAACGGACAGTCGACCGATCAGTCTCGTCCAGGAAAACCTAGCCAAGGAGCCTTTAATTCCAGTGACGAGGTGAATGAGATGAGCGTAACCACTGCTGTTGAACAAACAGAGAACAACGCCCCGCTGCAAATTCTTGCTCCGGACGGAACGGTTGTTCGTCCTGACTTGATGCCTAATCTCTCCGATGATGAATTGCGTGAACTGATGCGTAAAATGGTATTTACCCGTGTATGGGACCAACGCGCGATCAGCTTGAACCGCCAAGGCCGTTTGGGCTTCTATGCACCAGTAGCAGGACAAGAAGCGAGCATGATCGGTTCTGAAGCGGCTTTGTCCAAAGAAGACTTCATCCTGCCAAGCTACCGCGATATTCCGCAAATGGTATGGCATGGTTACCCAATGCACAATGCGTTCCTGTATTCCCGTGGACATATTGAAGGCGGACGCATTCCTGAAGGCGTAAACGTTCTCATGCCACAAATCATCATCGCAGCACAATGTACGCAAGCAACGGGTGTTGCTATGGGTTACAAGCTGCGCGGTGAAAAACGTGTAGCGATCAACTACTTTGGTGACGGTGCGACTTCCCAAGGTGACTTCTACGAAGGGATGAACTACGCAGGGGTTTACAAGCTGCCGGTTATCTTCTTCTCGCAAAACAACGGCTATGCGATCTCCCTGCCGTTCGAAAAACAAACAGCTTCCGAAAACATCGCTGTTAAAGCAGTTGCTGCAGGTATCGCAAGCGAGCGCATTGATGGTATGGACATCATGGCTGTCTACTACGCGGTTCAAAAAGCAAAAGAGCGCGGCGTAAATGGCGAAGGCGCTACCTTGATCGAAGCACTGACTTACCGTTATGGTCCACACACCATGGCTGGTGACGACCCAACTCGTTACCGTACAGGCGAAGAGCAAAGCGAGTGGGAGCTGCGCGATCCATTGATCCGTTTCCGCAAGTTCCTCGAAACAAAAGGCCTGTGGAACGAAAAAGACGAAGAAGCAGTCATTGAAGAAGCGAAAAAAGCAGTTGCAGACGCGATCAAAAAAGCGGACGAAACTCCGAAAATGAAAGTATCTGAGCTGATCGATGTAATGTTCGAGACACTGCCACCCGCATTGGAAGAGCAAAAGGCAGAATACCTGGCAAAGGAGTCGAAATAAGCCATGGCACAAATGACAATGGTTCAAGCCATTACGGACGCGATGCGCGTTGAGTTGAAACGCGACGAGACCGTACTTGTCTTCGGGGAAGACGTAGGGAAAAACGGCGGGGTATTCCGTGCGACAGAAGGGCTGCAATCCGAGTTCGGCGAGCAGCGCGTATTTGACACTCCTTTGGCTGAGTCCGGTATCGGTGGACTGGCTGTAGGCTTGTCCATCAACGGTTTCCGTCCAGTAGCGGAAATCCAGTTCTTTGGATTCGTATTTGAAACCTTCGATGCGATCGCTTCCCAAGCGACTCGTATGCGTTACCGTTCCGGCGGACGCTTCCACAGCCCAGTGACTTTCCGCTCCCCATTTGGCGGTGGCGTAAAAACTCCTGAGCTGCATGCGGACTCTCTGGAAGGCTTGATGCTGCAAACGCCGGGTCTGAAAGTGGTTATCCCTTCCAACCCTTACGATGCAAAAGGTCTGTTGATCTCCGCGATCCGCGACAACGATCCAGTTGTTTTCCTGGAGCACATGAAGCTGTATCGTTCCTTCCGTCAAGAAGTTCCAGAAGGCGATTACAGCATTCCACTGGGTAAAGCGAATGTAGTTAAAGAAGGAACAGATGCAACCATCATTACTTATGGTGCAATGGTGCACACCAGCTTGAAAGCTGCAGAAGAAATTGAAAAAGCTCGTGGAGCAAAGGTAGAAGTAATCGACCTGCGCACCATCAGCCCACTCGATATCGACACCATCGTGGAGTCCGTAAAGAAAACCAACCGCGCAATCGTTGTGCAGGAAGCGCAAAAAACTTCCGGCGTAGCAGCGGAAATCATCACGCAAATCAACGAACGTGCGATTCTGCACCTCGAAGCTCCCGTTCTGCGTATCACTGCACCGGATACCGTTTATCCGTTCGCACAAGCAGAAGACGTATGGCTTCCAGATGTGAAACGCGTTGTGGATGGTTTGACACAAGTGCTGGATTTCTAATTAACCAAACATAATCGGCGGAAAGATGTGAGCTTTCCGCCTTCTTTTGGCAGAGAAAATATGGCGAAGAGTTTATAAGGAGGAGATATCGTGAGTCGTTTTACATTCAGACTCCCGGAGCTCGGCGAGGGCATCCATGAAGGCGAAATCGTCAAATGGCACGTACAGCCGGGAGATTCCGTAGAAGAAGACCAAGTCATTATGGAAGTGCAAAATGACAAGGCGGTTGTAGAAGTACCATCGCCTGTGAAAGGGAAAGTCCTCGAACTGAAAGTAACAGAGGGTACTGTGTCTGTAGTAGGTGACCCGCTGATCGACTTTGAAGTGGAAGGCGAAATTCCTAACCTGCCAGACCACGGTCATGGCGAGGCTCCTGCGGCTGAAGCTCCAGCAGCACCAGCAGCTGCTGACAAAATGGAACCAGGCTGCGATATCGGCTCCCAAGTGAGTGCGAATGCGAACCAAGCATTGGAAACTCCTATGGCTCAAGCAACTGCGACAGCTGTAGCAGCTCCAATCGATCGCAAGCATGTTCTCGCAACTCCATCCGTACGTAAATACGCTCGTGAAAAAGGCGTGCAACTGGCAAATGTACCTGGTACAGGCAAACTGGGACGCATTACTCGCGAAGACGTAGATCGTTTCGCAGCAGGTGGTGTGGCACCAGCAGCATCTGCAGTAGCTGCAGCACCAGCTGAAGCAGCGGCAGTAGCACCAGAAGCTGCAGCAGCACCAACTGGCGTGGCTCAAGCAGCGGCAGCTCCAACTGTTCACTACACGCCATCGGCAGCTGGTGAATTGGAAGAGCGCGTACCTCTCAAAGGCATGCGCAAAGCGATCGCAAAAGCTATGGTGAAATCTGCTTACACGGCTCCACATGTAACCATCTTTGATGAAGTGGATGTAACTGCACTCGTGGCGATGCGCAAAGACGCAAAACCATTGGCAGAAGAGCGTGGCGTGAAGCTGACTTACCTGCCGATGATCGTAAAAGCGGTAGTAGCTGGACTGAAAAAGTTCCCAGAACTGAACGCATCCATCGACGATGAAAAACAAGAAGTGATCTATAAAAAGTACTACAACATCGGTATCGCTACTTCGACAGAAGACGGCCTGCTGGTGCCTGTAGTGAAAGCTGCAGACAGCAAATCCATCTTCCAAATCGCTGGTGAAATCGGCGAACTGGCGAAGAAAGCTCGCGATCGCAAAGCGACTGCAGATGAACTGAAAGGTTCTACTTTCAGCATCACAAACATCGGATCTGCTGGCGGTATGTTCTTTACCCCAATCATCAACCACCCAGAAGTGGCGATCTTGGGCGTAGGACGCATCAGTGAAAAACCGATCGTGAAAAACGGAGAAATCGTGGTTGGCCAAATGCTGCATCTGTCTCTCAGCTTTGACCACCGCTTGGTTGATGGCGAACCGGCTCAACGTTTCGTCAACTACGTGAAGCAGCTCTTGGAAAACCCAACGCTGCTCGTCATGGAGGGGTAATCAACAATGGTAGTAGGTGAATTTACTACAGAAGTAGACGTGCTTGTGATCGGTGCAGGTCCAGGTGGATACGTGGCGGCTATTCGTGCCGCCCAGCTGGGCAAAACCGTTGCTGTTGTGGAGAAAGCGGATCTGGGTGGCGTATGTCTGAACGTAGGCTGCATTCCGTCCAAAGCCATGATCCATGCAGCGCACACCTATGAGCATGCTCAACATACCGAATCCATGGGGATCACCATGGAAAACGTGAAAGTCGACTTTGCCAAAGTGCAAGAGTGGAAAAGCGGCGTTGTGAAGCAATTGACAGGTGGCGTAGGCTCCCTGTTCAAAGGCCACAAAATCCAGGTAATTCCTGGTGAAGCCCTGTTCGTAAGCGAAAACGAAGTTCGTGTCTTCCATGGCTACGATGTAAACCGTTACCGCTTTGAGCATTGCATCATCGCGACAGGTTCCCGTCCGATCGAGCTGCCAGCGTTCCCGTTTGGCAAACGCGTTCTGTCCTCGACAGAAGCCCTCAGCTTGACTGAGCTGCCGAAGAGCATGGTTGTCATCGGTGGAGGATACATCGGAATCGAGCTGGGTACTGTGTTTGCCAAGTTCGGAACGAAAGTAACCATCCTGGAAGGTGCCGATCAAATCCTGCCAGGCTTTGAGCCAGATATGCCTCGTTTGGTGGAACGCAAGCTGAAAAAGCTGGACGTAACCATCCATACAAAAGCACTGGCACAAGGCATGGAAGAAACCGAAAACGGTGTGATTGTTACCGCTGAAGTAAAAGGCGAACAAAAACAAATCGAGGCAGAATACATCCTCGTCACCGTGGGTCGCCGTCCAAACACAGACGAACTGGGTGTACGTGACATCGGCATGAACTTGACTGACCGCGGTTTGATCGTGGTAGACAAACAAGGCCGCACCAACATTCCAAACGTATATGCGATTGGTGACATCGTTGCAGGTCCTGCACTGGCTCACAAAGCTTCTTATGAAGGGAAAGTGGCAGCGGAAGCAATCGCTGGACACCCGTCTGAAGTAGACTACAAGGCCATTCCTGCCGTTGTTTTCTGCGACCCTGAAATTGCAAGCGTAGGAATCAATGAGAAGGAAGCGAAAGAAAAAGGAATCGACTACATCGTGGGCCGTTTCCCATTCGCAGCAAACGGTCGTGCGCTGTCCATGAATGCCGGAGAAGGCTATGTGAAGCTGATCGGTGAAAAAGGAACCAACCTTGTGTTGGGAGCGCAAATCGTGGGTGCAGAAGCATCCAACATCATCGCAGAGATCGGATTGGCGATTGAAATGGGAGCGACTCTCGAGGATATCGAGCTGACGATCCATGCCCATCCAACTCTGGGTGAAGTAACGATGGAAGCGGCTGAACTGGCATTGGGTCATCCGATCCATGTCATGAAGTAATCATCCTTTTGAAAAGATCAAAGCCTTGCACATGTAGCGTGCAAGGCTTTTTTCTTCCACATCTTACCCTTTCCACCGATTCTTATATAATGTAAAATAGTGGGAGACTTAAGTTGGGTGGGGGTCGGCAGCATGGAAGCTACGAATCGGATGATTGATGACTTGCGCCGCAAACTGGAGCGTGCAGCAAAAGATGCAGGCTACAATTTTCTTGACCCTGAAATTGTCAGGATAAGTCAACAATTAGACAAACTAATTGTCGCTCATATGCTACATGAAAAACGCCCTTCATAGGGCGTTTTTTGTGGAAGCGGTTGGTGGCGAAAACGAATACAGCAAGTGTGCATTTTTCCCCTTTTTGGTCAGTAGGGGATCAGCAAAATAATAATAGCTCGGATACAGGATTAGCTGCTGTACCTCAGCTGGTGGACAGTCGATCGGACAGTAGAGGCTATGCTCGGCTTGCTCATAACGGAGCGCAGGAAAAATGGATTGCAGCAGTTCAATAGCAGTTGCTGCGTTCTCTAAAGCGAGATGGATTCTCTCTGCTTCTTTGACGAAGAGGGGGGCGATGGTCTCCCAGTTTGCTTCAAAGGAGAGCTGCCAGTAGGAAGAAACAAACAGACTGAAACGTCCCTTCACATAGTCAGAATCGTCGAGCAGATCATCGGCTACCTGTGGACGAAAATGATGCTGATTCCACTCCTCCAGAGCGGGAGAGAGGCTGCGTACAAACTGATCGGTAGGCAGTGTCACGAAATACTCGTACTGATCATTGACGGCCATGACGCCTTTCGTTTGAAAAGGATCAAAGCTGTCCGGAATCCCGTAGCGAAAAAGAGGAAGCAAATACTCCCAATCTTTCATCAAGCGTGCTATTTGAATGTGGGATAGTTTTTCTGTACACCAATCTGCCAATCGCTCGGGAGGATTCAGCTGTGCAAGAGTGTGCAGACTGGCTGCAAGCTCGTATAACGGTGAGACGCTGTAGCTGAATGTGTGCGAGAGTGGGCTTGCAATCGGAAGCGGAATCTTGATCATCTTGATACCTCCAACAAGGATACTGCCTTCATCATAGTCCATCCTTGTGGGACAATTCAATCTTTTTGGTGTAAAATATAGGAAAAAGGTACTACCCGACTCGGGATGGGCAGTCGGGTAGTTTTTATGAACGTGCAGGAATTTATAAGCGTTCACGTTTATGAATTCCGGAGCGCATGGCGAAGTGCCTCAGCATCCGCTTCTGGCATTCCTTCGGTAAATCTTTCCGCTAAAACGCGGTCGCTCCTCCTTGAAAAGGCCGCGATAGAAGTTTCCTTAACCTTCTCTTGTTTTAATAGCGCGGCTGTGGTTTTCCTGCTTCACTTTCTTCGAGCCCGGCATCGGTTCACCCGTCTGCTCAATTCCTCTTGCTTCATTATTATACGTTTGATGTGGGTTCTTATCTAAAATAGGGTCTTTTTCCATACGATCAGCTCCTTCGCTATGTATCTTTTTGTAGTTTGTCGCAATCGAAGGATGACGAACCATAGGAATAACTGGTATTCTAGAAGGAAGCATGTCCACGAGCAAAGGTTGCTTCGATTGGCAATAAAACAAGGTTGGCACAAGAGTAAATGTCACACATAATATTTATTATGTAAACAAAGTGAAACAAGCATAATTTAGGTTGGCTACGCAATCGAAAAGGAGAGAATCTATGCCACGTCTGATCGCACCTGTGTTTAATTCGACTACGCCGCAATCTGTCCGGATTGATATGCCAAACTCCTTTACGCTTATTTCAGGTGCAGAAAAGCCGTATCAGGTAGCCTCTCGTTATTTGCGCAACGAAATGGATGAGAACAGACGCATGTTCGACAAAAGGGTGGATATGTCCAGTCTGTTTCTCGTTGGCGATTACCCTGAAATGAGATTATCGGATGACCGTGACTGGATCGAAGAAATCGAGAACAAGCTGAACATCGCCACGACCAGTGGAACTTGTTCGATCCCCTATGTCATTACGGCACAAGCAAACTTGTATGGAATCACGTATCTGAAGCGCTCGTTAGACGGTGGCAAATACATGTTTGACGAGGAAGCGCAACGGATCTTCCTTGCCCTATTGGAGCGAAACCTGCCCACGTTGGCATTTCGGAGATATTCTCTTTCCTTGGAGAAAAAAAGCTACGAGGACCAGCTGCTTGATCTGTGGATTGGCCTCGAGTCGCTTTTCGTTCCAGATGGGAAAAAAGGAGAAATCACCTATAAGCTGCGTCTGCGTATGGCTTATTATTTTGGCGAAACGTTGAAACAGCGGGAAAAGATTGCACAGTTGATCAAAAAATCGTACAATCATCGCTCAGAGATCGTTCACAGCGGGAAAGTCTTTGGAAACTCGCTGGCGGAGGAAGTAGGAATCCTTCGCCTGATGGCGCGTGCGGCGATATTGAACGTAGCGATGGAAGGAATCACCCTTCAGGATTTACGTGTGCGTCTGGACCAGTTAATTTTGACAGGCGATAGTTATTATGCCCACTATCAGCCGTCATTTTTTGAAAGAGTATCTTTGTAAACCTTGCAGAGGAATCAGAATCAGGAGGAAGAACATGAGCGTTTTGATTGTTGAGAATTTGTCCCATGGTTTTGGGGATCGTATTTTGTTTCGGGATGTATCCTTCCGTTTGCAGCCAGGGGATCACGTAGGGCTCGTAGGGGCAAATGGAACCGGTAAATCCACCATGATGGGGATTTTGACGGGACAAAATATGCCGGACAACGGTCGCATTGAATGGATGCCAAAGATCCAGTACGGATATTTGGATCAACATACGAAGCTGGAAGCAGGCAAAACGATCCGTGACATTCTGAAGGACGCTTTTCTGCCGTTGTTGGAGCAGGAAGCAGAACTGATGGTCATCGGTGAAAAGATGGCAGAGGCCTCCCCTGAGGAGCTCGAGGAACTGTTGGAGCGCATGGGCGAGATTCAGGATAAGCTGGAAACCAGCGGCTTTTATTTGATCGATGCCAAAGTAGAGGAAATCGCAAATGCATTGGGATTAAGTGCGATTGGTCTGGAGCGCGACGTTGCTTCCCTGTCCGGGGGACAACGGACGAAAGTATTGCTGGCAAAGCTGCTGTTGGAACAGCCGACTGTCCTTTTGCTGGATGAGCCGACCAACTACTTGGACGAAGAGCACATCGTTTGGCTGAAAAACTACTTGAAGGAATATCCGTACGCTTTCATGCTGATTTCCCATGATACTTCCTTCATGAACGAAGTCGTCAATGTCATTTACCACTTGGAATTTACCAAGCTGAACCGATATACCGGTAACTATGAGTCCTTCCTGGCTCAATCGGAAACGAAGCGCAGTCAGCACTTCGATGCGTTTGAAAAACAACAGGAAGAAATCGCGAAAATGGAAGACTTTATCGCTCGCAACAAAGCACGTGCGTCTACAACGGGACGAGCGAAAAGCCGTCAAAAGCAGCTGGACAGAATGGATCGCATCGACAAGCCAGAAACAGCGGCGAAACCGTCCTTTATCTTCAAAGAATCCCGTGCGAGCAGCCGTTTCGTCGTGGAAGCGGAGAATCTGGAAATCGGTTATTCTCATCCGCTTCTGCCAAAGCTGAGCGTCTCGCTGGAGCGCGGGGAAAAAGTGGCGATCGTGGGAATGAACGGCGTCGGGAAATCGACCCTGCTGAAGACGCTGCTCGGCGTAATCAAGCCGCTTAACGGCAAGCTGGAACGCGGCGATTTCCTCCATCCTGCTTACTTTGAGCAAGAGGTAAAAGCCAAGCCAGTGACGGCTCTCGAAGAAGTGTGGAACGAGTTTCCATCGATGAACAATCACGAGGTGCGCGGAGCTTTGGCACGCTGTGGCTTGAAAAACGAGCATATCAACCGAAATATGAATGCACTCTCTGGGGGAGAGCAGGCAAAAGTGCGTCTTTGCAAGCTGCTCCAGCGCGAGAGCAACTGGCTCGTATTTGACGAGCCGACCAACCACTTGGACGTAGTGGCGAAGGAAGAGCTCAAGCGTGCACTCAAAGAGTTCAAAGGTACCGTTTTGCTCGTTTGCCACGAACCTGAATTCTACGAAGATTGGGTTACTCAGGTCTGGGATGTGGAAAAATGGAGTCTGGAACAAGCCAAGACACCGATCAAACTGTAAAAGAAACAAAGAAAACAGGCAGCCCACGGTTCAGTGGAGCTGCCTGTTTTCGTGCGCGGTTATGGCCGCGCATTGCGCATACGGATCATGGAGAATTGCAATGTGCGAGGAAGTAGGAATTCCCGCAGGGGAGTGAGCGACGGTGTCAATCTCAGCTCTACGTTTGCTTCACAAAGCCTGGAAAAGAGGTCGCCCATCGGCTCTATTTTCAACGGATATACAGCCGAGACACCCGGGTGAGTTCGATAGTATCCTGCGCCTTTGTCCCAGCAGGAGAACGATTCAGCTGCAAACGTATAACGATAAAGAACCGTGTTCCTGATAGCGGCATACCAGCCGCTTTCGACCGCTATGACCATCTCGGCTTGAGTCTGGTCAAGGAAATAGGCTTTGTCCTCGTCGCTTGTATCCTCCTTCAACCGAAAGGCAATCCGTGGGCAATCGCGGGGAAAGTAGTACATGGGTCCATGTGCTTCATCAATCGCCCAGACAGCAGGAGGAAGGCTAGGGTGAGAGGGATGGAGCCGCGGAACAAACGCTTGAATGTTTGGATCCTCACTGAAATGATAAAGCAAGCTCATGGGACAAACTCCCTCCCGTGTCATTCTTCCTCGCGTTAGATGACTGCCCAGGCATTAGGTAGATAACGCCCCCGATAATACGGACATGACGTTTTCGTAATCGCTTCGCCATTGTGGAGCATCATGGAGCTCGAGCCGCCGTCCATAGCCATCGCTGTGACGATGCCCCGCTCTTCCAGCAGTTCAGCCAGGTCATTCATGCTGGCGCCAATGGAGTGACCGGGCTGCCGGCCGTCGATGACGACAAAAACGATGGTTCCGTCTTCCTTTTGACCAATGGCTGTCCGAGGCTGGATGCCCCAGCTGCGAGCAGGTTTATCCGTAAAGAGGTTCTTGCCATTTACGATCAGCTGCGGGCGGAAGCTCATCGCATCGCGAACGCCCATTTTTACTAGCTGTTCTGCGGTATAGCTCCCTGTAATGAGTTTGCCTTCGTAGGTGATGCCCAGAGCGGTTTCGCCACTTTTTGGATTGTAGCCCTGCAGGATTTTCCCATCATGAATCACGACGCCGTATGCCTTCGCCCCTTTGCCGTAGCCATCTGGATCAGAAAAACCGCTCGCATTGACAATGCCAATCGCGTTCGATTTTTTCACGAACTCATCGAGCAGATCTCCACGGTCCTTGCGATTGGTAACGAGCAGCTGCACACGTGTTGGGTCATGGATGTACATGATCTTGCCCTTAAAGTAGTAATTGTCTTTTTTTACGTTGATTTCTTCAATATCAACGAGTTCTTTTGGCTTTTCTGGCAGTGGTACAACAATCGGTTTGGTTGCGGGTAATTCTGTAGGCTTCGTGTCTGCCTCGGAGTTTATGACTTCCGGGTGCCTGATCTGGTCCTTCAAAGCCTGTAATTTGTCATCCGGAATAAACGTATAAGGTGCCCAGTAATCATGCTGCGTGGTTAATAACGTGCCGGCTGCCCATTCGCGCAAATCCTCTCCCGTGTCTGTTCCAAATAAAAAGACGAGACCACCGAGGGAGAAGAATAGAAAGGTTGAGACAGTTACGAGTAGCAAGGTTTTGACCCAACGCCATGGTCGTTTTGCTGTCCGTCTATGGGAGCGAGCCCGGGATAAGGTTTGCATGTCATTTTTCACCCTGCCAATCAATAGGATTCTCTCTATTAGAATGGACGTAGAAATAGGTAAAAAGTTTCAGGGAAATAAATGAGATCATCCCGGGCAGAATAGCAAGAGGGGGTGAGCCATGTGCGAGGCTACGATAAAGAATTTCAAAAGGAAATAGAGGCTTACCAGGAAGGTCCAAAAGGGACTCGTAATCAAACCACCAGCCGAGATCGCCAGGATCAAGGGGAAATGCAGGAGACCCGTAAAGACTCCAACAACGGGTAATACACGAGTAGGCGAGGTCCAGCTGGATTTCGCCTACTTTTGCATAGGTCTTTCCTCTGTTCCCCTCGGGCAAAGTGTGGTAAGCTTACCCAATGCATGATTTTTCAAGCCAGGAGGGTTCTTGTGAGCACCACGTTTGCTGATTTACACATTAGCGCGCAGTTTGTCGACATTTTGCGCGAACGAAATATGGAAACACCCACGCCGGTTCAAGTGGAAGCGATCCCGCTTATTTTGGAAGGTCGGGATGCCTTGGTAGAATCTCCGACAGGGACGGGCAAAACGTTTGCTTATCTGCTGCCGTTACTCACGAAAGTCAATATGGACAAAAAAGACGTGCAAGCGATTGTACTGGCTCCGACACATGAGCTGGTCATGCAGATTGCACGTGAGGCTGAGCGTCTGCTGCCTGGAAGTGACAGTGCCGTCGTGCCGATCATTGGCGGGGTAGATGTCAAGCGTCAGGTCGAGCGTTTAAAAAAGAAGCCTGTTCTCGTTGTGGCCACACCAGGCAGACTATTGGAACTCATCGATCAGCGTAAAATGAAGGTCCATGAGGTCAAAACGGTAGTGGTTGACGAGGCGGACCGGATGCTGGATGCAGGCTTTGGTAAGCCCGTGACAGAAGTCATGAAGCGTACCCTGCGCGATACGCAGCGACTGCTTTTCTCTGCTACGCTTCCCGCTGGAGTCGTGGAGGCATCCGAGGTCTTCACCAAAGACGCGGCTGTCATCCGTGCTGCTGCTCCTGAAGGGGCACAAGGTGTTGCGCACATGTATTTGATCACCGATCCCCGAAAAAAGGTGGATACGCTGCGTCGCTTGCTTCGTCTCGTTGATGTACGGTCTTCCATCGTTTTCGTAAATCAGATTGAGAAGGTCGATGAAATCGTCTCCAAGCTGAACTACCACCACCTCCCAAGCAGATTGCTGCATCGGGATGCGACAAAAGAAGAGCGGGCTCGTACGCTGCAGCAATTCCGGGATGGCGTATTCCCTGTTCTGATCACGACAGATGTGTCTGCACGCGGGATTGATATTCCAGAAGTGGAGTGCATCGTACATTATGACCCTGCCTCGGATGCAGATACCTATGTGCATCGCAGCGGCCGGACTGGCCGGATGGGGCGTGCTGGGCTTGTCTTCTCCATCGTCAGTACTCAGGAGCGCTTCATTATCGAGAAGTTCTCCAAGCAGACGGGTGTGCCTATCGCGGAGAAATTTATGTCTCACGGAGCATTGGAAGACCCAAGGCCGGTACAGAAGCCACAGGCGAGAAATGGGAAGCCGGCAAATGGAAAGCCAGCTAAATCCGGTGCGAAGCCATCGAATCCAGCAAAACGCGTACATAAGAAGGGCGGCTTTGGAACAAAGTAGGACAAGAAAGAACCACTCTTGTCAGCAGGAGGTTTCCATGCGCAAAGATCGTTTGTACGAAGAGGATTTATTGGTGAATGGTACAGTAGGTGGCGAAGTTCTCTCCAAGCAGGAGCGGCAGACACTAAAGCGTGAAGCTGGGGAACTGAAGGAAAAGATCGAACAAGCCAAAAACGAGCCAATTTCCGAGTAAAAGGTAAAAAGAGCTTGGGCTGCTGCAGGGGAAACTCTGCGGCTGCCCAGCTCTTTTTTAACGTGAAAACGCGGTCGCTCCTCCCTGAACAGGCCATAGAGGTTTTCTTACGGACTCCCTGGCAGGGCGGTCAAATGGTTGCTCTCCTTCAAATAGGCCTCCAGATCGCAAAGAAACTGTTCGACCGTGTGGTAAGGCGGATCCAGCTGCAGAAGACGGCGGATCATCGCATGAATGGCAGGCGATAAAGACAGCTCCTGCTCCCAGCTTTGTTCAGACGCATGTTCGTCTGGCGTATAGCTCGAATACAACAGGAATAGAAAGAAATGTCCCAGTGCAAACAAATCGCTGGACGGAGCGACTTCCCGTTTCAACTGCTTCTCAGAATGATAATCAGATAATGCCTCGGCAGAATAGGTAGGACTGTCTCCCAAGAAGCGCGCTAGTCCAAAGTCAATCAAATATGGCTCCTCATCATGCCAAATGACATTGGGTATGCGTACATCCCGATGGATCAGTCGATGCTCGTGCAAGTGCGCGACGATCTCTGCGATTTTTTTCATCAAGCGGGCAGCTGAGTACTCGTCGACCGTAATCATCTGATCAAAAAGGGCTTCTTCTAGCGTGGGCCCAGCGATAAATGTCATGACGAGAAAGGAATCCTTCCTGTATGTGAATGAATGCAGCCAGCGAGGGATTTGCGGGTGAGAGAGGGTAGAGAGCACTTTCTGCTCATAGGCTTGCATGGCTTCTCCTTTAGGAGAGCGACGCAGACTGGGCTTCACCTGTTTGAGCACGACATCAGAGCCATGGGTCAGGTCTTTTGCGAGATAGGCAATGCCGTAGCTGCCCATACCTAGCACTTTGGTAATCAGATAGCGGTCGATTTGGCGTCCAGGCGCATACGGACGGTCGCGTATCGTGCTATTCCACCACGTAACGATTTTGTTCCACATTGTCCGATTCCCCCCTGACTCCCATCTTACCATGTTTACCAAAAATGGCTGACCGCTTTTTCGTGAGGTTTGCTATAATCGATTCGTTACATGTAGACGGGAGCGGAATGAGATGAATTTTACCATTGATTGGCTATCCTTTTTTCTGATTGAACAGCCGGAGGAAGAGGATGGCGTAAAAAAAGTAAAGATGACCCGCTATTTAAGCCATGATGAGTATCAAAAAAGCGAACTGCGGGATTTCCTGGATGGAGAATTCGCTCGCATCGCTAAAAGAAAAGTCGAGTTGAATCCAAAGTCGGAAGGGACCCCGACGAAGCTGGGGCAATTTATTGTGGAACCCGGGCATCCCTTGGATTCCAATCCAAACTACGCCTTGCTGGGGCGACTGCTGGCAGCGGAAACATCCGGAGAAAGCAAGGACCCCTGTCAGGAGCTGATTCAGTCGTATTTGCGTACGTCTCAAGTACGTGGCGGTGTGATGATCATCGTGCGGACGCGTTTGGAGCTTTTGGACGAGCGTTACGTGTTTATTTTAAAATGTGATTTCGAACAAAAAACAGCGGTGATCACGGATGAGAAAAGCTTGATCGCCAATGTGCAAATGGCAATCAATGCGAAGAACATGAAGTCGTTAATGTATCCGTATATGATCGAATCCGGAATGAACGATCCTTACCACGTGAAGATCCATCAGTTTTCTCATGCGAGGTATTTTGAAGAGTTTTTGCGGTTCATTGAATATCCGCAAACCGTCACGCAAATCGTCTCGGAGGAAGTCATTTCGCTCGCCAGACAGCATATTGAGTATGCGTATCCGGAAGAAACGGAAGAACGTCTGCGCGAGGAAGAGGCGATCGAGCTGATGGCAGCCAGCCCCAAGCGGGAGCTCGCTGAGAAGTGGGAACACGAAACCGTCATGGAAGCCATGCAGATCATTACCGATCGTCAGCCAGAGGTCGAGCTGAAGTTCAAGCTGGATCATATGCAAATTCGCACGCTTTTGGCCGATTATGGTACCAGCTTGCATATTGCAAAGGTAAATGGCCGCTATCTGGTCCTGCTGGAAGGGGAGCAGCTTCAGTTTGAACGCGGGGTATCCCCGGTTGAATTCGTGAAGCCAAAAGCGCTCACAGACCTTGTCCGTGAGATTGAGGCACGCAGCTACGCGGTACCGGAAGTTGCCACAGCGAGATCGACAGAAGAAGATGAACGACCACCTTGGGAGTAGGGAGTGGAGGATAAAAGTATGAGTGAAAACAAGAAACAAGCAGCTCCACGTCCTTCTGAACACAGCCTGAATGGACAGGAACGAAATGTATATCCTGTGCTGCGCCACTCGTCCCTGATCGCGAAATACCCGGATCGCTGGGTGACCAGAGAGCATACAGCGGATACGGCCGTGTTGTACGCTCTGGATCTAGGGGAAGGTTATCTCCTGATTGAGCGTGAGATGCTTGCGCTGGCCGGCTGGAGCGAAGAACAGCTGCATCAGGCTGCCATGAAGAATCTGCAAGAACTGCCTTACTCGGTCAAAACACAGGAAGTAGCGGGAAATCGTATTCACTTCATCAGCCCGGCAGATGGCTATGCCGCCAGTCGGTTGCTGCTGGAGCCGTTGCTGCAAAGCTTTGATCAGGAAAAGCAAGGAGATCATCTAGGGGTGGCCATCCCTCATCAGGATGTTCTCATCGTCGCCGATCTTTCGGGCGATACGGGCGCACATCTTTTGGCGCGATTGACGTATGATTTTGCCTCAAAAGGACAGGTTCCGATCTCTGTTTTGCCCTTTTTCTGGGAGGAAGGTGAGCTGACACCCTTTCTGGTCGTATCGCAAGGGGGAGACCCGGAAATTCAGCGAAAGAAAAAGTGAACGAAGTATCCTCATAGAAAAGCTGCCTTATAGAAGGGAGCTTTTTCTTTGGAGACGGAGCAGGAGGGCTGTATGCACAATTTCATGATTGGGCTGTATGGGGGCTTTGATGAACAGAAATACCGGAAAGATTTTCGAAAAGGCTTCTATGGAATCGAGGCGTGCCTCTTTGAAGCAGAGGAAGAGATAGAGAAACTGATCCGGGAAGCAAAGCGTAATGAATTCAAAATCGGAATCCATTTTCCCCTACGAAGCGACGAAACTAGACTGCGCGATGCCTTGTTCCTCGCACAGGATGAGCGGGTCAGACAGGATGCCTACGATTATATTCAACAACAGCTGGATAGTCTTGGAAAGATAGGCCTGGATTACGTCCTGTTTCATTATCCAAAGCCAGTCCTGCTCGATGATCGGGTAAACTGGGACAAGTGGCGGTTTGCGGATCGAGAGGAATATGTGTTTGAGAGCGAGTACGATTATTCAGAGCTTGTAGAAAAAAGCGAGCAGTTGTTTGCGTGGCTTCATGACAAAGCCAATGAATATTCCTTTACGCCTGTTCTCGAGTTCGATGCCTTAAACCGGTATGTATACGAGGAAGACTTTCTGGAGTCCCTTCTGTGCCGCTATCCGAATATAAAACTATGCCTGGATACGGGAAGGCTTTTCATGCAAGAGAAAATGGATCCCTCCTTTGATGTGAGAGCTGTACTGAATCGGTACGCTAAGTATGTGAAGCTGGTTCACTTATGGAACGTACAGTTCACGGATTCATTTGCTTTCAGTCGTTATCCAGCCTTGCCCCATTGTCGGCCAGAGGACGGATGGGCACCGATCGAAGACTATCTGAATCTGATTACGGCACACAATCCTGACATCACGATTATGTTTGAGCATCGTTCTGACTGGATCACAGAAGAGGAATTGCAGACGTGCTACCAATGGATCGATCAGATCGTGAATAAAAAAAGCCCGCTGCCTGCAGGAGAACACTGACAGGAAGCGGAACCGTTCAGACTCGCTCAAGAGGACGATGGGGCAGAGCGGGAAGCTCGACTTGGATCGGATCATCTGGGCGCACCTCACCGCCAGCGAGCACGATGCCCATGACTCCTGCTTTTCGAATGAGATTGCCCTCTGCATCGTGATCCAGGAGGGCATCCATCAGCCCTTTTTGGAATCGATTCAACTGGGGACAGGGATTACGAAGCCCCGTGATTTCGACGATCGCAGATTCCCCGATACGCAAAATAGCTCCCGTTGGCAGGGTAAGCAAAGAAATGCCGCGCGTAGTGATGTTTTCCCCGATTTGCCCTGGAGATACTTGAAAACCGGAATCTTGCAATTCCTCAAACAGTTCTGCATGGATCAAGTGCACCTGACGCAAGTTTGGCTGCGTAGGATCTTGAGCGACGCGCGAACGATGCTTGACCGTCTCTCCCAAATGAGCGTCTCCTTGTACGCCAAGACCTTTTACAAGGTGTATCGCGTCTGTGTTCTGCTTGCTGAACGTGTGAGTATCGCTTACGCTAACCGCTACGACTTCTCCAATGGATGGAGACATGGCAAACACCTCCTGTACTCATTGTAAGCGATTCGGTGTGCGCTGGACGAGTTTTCCTTGTTAAAAAAGTATAATGTTTTCAGCGTGGCCGTGACAACAGAGACAGCTCCATAAAACGCCCCGATTCATGAATCAGCCAGTAGGGGGATCTCGGCCCGAATATGTACAATTCAGCCGCCGTTGTCAGCATGGAATCGACCCTGCGCCAGTCGCCCATGAGCCGGGCACACTCACCCATTGCCATCCACGGATACAAATCGCCGGTTTGAAACGTATCGAAGTGAGGAAAGGCCTTCGTTATTTTCTCATACAAAAGTACGTCTTCATCGGGGCGAGCCATTTGATACAGGATCGGGAATGCTTGGGAAGTTACGTCCGGATACCATTTTCTCCAGCCCGGGTAGGACCTGTCGTAGACAGCATAGGATTTGCGCAGCGTACTGTACATGGATTGGATGCCTGCTCGGCTGCCCGCAGCTCGCCTGTTTGCCTCCTCCGCTGCTGCATCGCAGCCCAGCATGGAAAACACATAGGCAGCATCTGCAAATCCTTTGGCAACCTCACAATTATCCATCAAGTATTTGACACGGTAGGATCGCTTTGCCCATGTCAAACCATCCTTTTGTTGAAGCCTTGCCACTGCCTGCATCAAAACAATCAGCTCATCTTTATAGGGCTCGACCCAGTCCGTTTCCTCATTCGCTCGCATCATTTCGGCCAGCAGGCTAAACAATGTTGTGTGATAGCTATCTTCGCTGTCCGCTTTTCCTGTATCGACTTCGAGCGTCCCCTCAAGCCGATAGTCATTCACATACCCATCAGCGTTGACATGGTGCAAATACCATTCGATATGGCTTCTGACGCAATCCCATTCTTGCATGCGGACGAGTGCGATCAACGCGAGATTCGTAAAGTACGGATTGATCTGGTTGTTTTTCGGAGCAAGACGAAAAGTCCCGCTGGGCAGCCAGCAGGAGAGGAGATAAGCCTTTTGATTCTCCACGATTTCATTCATGGCATGAATCATCCTTTCTTTTCGCAATTCTACGTGAGCAATGTGACAAGCTTGATTCCATACTCCATCCATTGCAAAGCACGAACGTACTCTTCACTTGTAATCGTCGGCAAATCACCGGGCTGATCCACCAACTCGACCCATATTGGATCACGAAACCAATCGACGCCGTCTGCAGCAGTGTGAGCAATATCCTTCCAAGCAGCGCTGAGCGGGGGGCTATACAGCTTTTTTTGGCCTTCGCGAAGCTCGGATCCATGCAAGTGCAAATGATAAGTACCTTCCGTAGCAGCGCATGGCATACGGGTGGTAAAAATCTGCGGCCAATAGTCAGCTCGGGAGCCGGAATGCGGGATTCGGCAGGCAAACTGGCGGATTTGCTCAAATCGCAGGGGATCTGCATAAAGGAGCTTGTAAAGCGTTTTTCCGGTAGCGATCCGCTGCTCCACTTCGGGAAAGTCTTGAACATCCATCCCGATGAGACGAAGCCTGCGGTCTGTCGGGTGCGCCTTGTACGGAAAAAGTACCTGACTGAGGGACAAGGCAGATTGGGTGAAGTAAGCGAATGTAGCAAATACACGATGCATGGCCATAGGCTTATGTATCACACGCTGCTCGATGTACTGCTGTTCATTTACAATCATGGCGTGCGTCAAACGACGAGAATCACCGGTCGACAGAAACTCTCTCCAAAAGCGCTGCATAAAAACGGATACGCCGAGAGGGACGAGAAGGGGAGTGAGATCTTTTTTGGTGCGCTTCATTTCCGCATAGAGCAATAACTGCGCATAAGCATCATGAAAGATCAGCCAGTTACTCCTCTCCAAAAACCAAAAAAATGGCTGGATTGCTTGCTCGTCCATCAGCAGCGGTAGCCATTCCCCTTTTAAATCTGTCATATTCCAACCGCCATTTCGAGATACCAGATGGGCAAGCAGGGCCCAATGTATTTCCTCATGCTGGCGATAAAATTGTAGATAGGCGTTGGTTCGGGTGAGATTGTTCCGATTGGCCAGGGCAGTCTGCTGGCGAATACTGGAGATCAACGTTTGTTCATCGACCGCTGCTAGTGTATGGCTCATGAAGTAGCTCCTCTGTTCGATGGCACTCTGAGGTTGAAAAAAGCAGGTCTTGGTGGCGACCCGCCTTCACTCATCCAATCATTTCTAATACGAGAAGTCTGACAAACAGTTTCTCTTTTGCTTCTTCCCATGTGTCCGCAAAAATGACAACATGCTCCGATTGGAATTCTGTTTCTGCGACAAATATACCATCTCGCTCGTAAATGTTCATAGAAGATCGTCCTTTCTGCTGCCTTTCAAGCATTGTATGCTATCATGAAAGAAAAGATGCATCCCAATGATAAATTGGGCAAACGGAAGGGAAGATACAAGCCATGCAAGTAACCATTACCCAAGAAGCCAAGGAACGAATCATAGCAGCCAGTCGCCCAGATCAAACCATTCGGATCAATGGTGAACTCGTGGGTGGATGCGGAATGAATGTAGAATACGCGTTATGGTGGGACGAAGCAAACCCAACGGATGAAGTCATCAAAATCGATGAGGTAACCCTCGCCATCGATTCGCAGACCATCGAACACATGGATACCGCCAAACTCACCATCGATTATCGGCCCCAGCAAGGTTTTCGCCTGGTTACCCCGGCACAAATCCTGGCATATGGCATTCAGCTCAAAAATCGCTGGGTATAAAGGCATTACTTGGGGATAAATTGCAGGATAAAAGCGAGGATTCCTGCAGCAATGAGCGGTCCTACCGCAACCCCTCGAAAGAATGTCACCCCGATGATGGTTCCTAGCAGTAGTCCGGTGACAATAAAAGGGTTTGCAGACATGAGAGACGTACCTTTTCCAGCCAAGTAAGCGACGAATATCCCTATGAGAACAGCTAATACCGATTGCCAGTTGGTAAAGAGCTGGTAAATGGATTCCGGTTTGATTTTTCCGCTGGCCAGAGGACTTAGGATCCCAATGGTCAAGACAATGATTCCGACATGGAGGCCGTATTGCTCCAGAAAGGGAAAGACTCGCTCGAGATGAAGAAGCCGCATTAAAAGAAGAATCCCGACGGCAATCGAGACTGTCGCGTTGTTGCCGAAAACCCCTAAGGCCAAGAGAACGAGCAGGGTGACATTGATCCAGTCCATGGTTCTTTAGCCCGCTTTCGTTTTTGTTAGTATATCCAGATGGAATAAACGCCGTGCTTGCTCGGGCGAAATGAAAAAAGGACGGGAGAGAGCTCCTGTCCTTTTCTATATTCTTCCTCAACCAAACCAATCTTCCAGCATTCCCACAGGAAAACCCGTCTGCTCATCTGAATCGGGAAAACGCCCCCACGCAAACACCCCGTTAAAATAATCGATGGTGAAAGGCTGATCGTATTCAGGGACACTGTATTTGCCGCCGATCCGAAACTCATCCGTGCCGAGGTAATACGATTTTGCCATAAAGTATTTTTGCTGGATAATGCCAAATTGAGAATCGTCTCCCGCGTTCTTTTTCTCCTCTGCCTGCTGACGGAGACGCTCCATTTCTTCCTGTAATTCCGCTAACGTCATTTGACTGTACAATCGCACGCTCCTGCCTCCTTCCTGACAGGTATATTGTAGCAAAAGACAAGGGAAATGGCGATGGATAGAGAATTCACTACTGGACCGAAAGAAAGGGGAAGACGCAATATGACACGTTTTGATTTGACTGGCAAGACTGCAATTGTAACTGGAGCGGGAAGAGGAATCGGAAAAGCATTGGCCCTGGGCTTGGCTGAGGCAGGAGCCGAGGTGGCTGTCGTTGCGCGCACCCAGAAGGATCTGGACGAGACCGTGCAAGCCATCGAGGCAAAAGGCGGCAAGGCGTACCCGATTACTGCTGATTTGACAGCGTCTGGTGCTGCAGAGCAAGTGGTTGCCCAAACCGTAGAGGCATTGGGAGGACTGCATATTCTGATAAACAACGCAGGAATGAATATACGAAAAAAAGCAAATGAAGTGACAGAGGAAGAATGGGATCGCGTGGTAGACCTGAATCTGAAGGCGTCCTTCTTCATGTGTCAGGCAGCAGGGAAAATCATGTGCGAGCAAAAGTATGGACGTATTGTCAACATCGCTTCTGTAGCAGGGGTAGTCGCGATGCGCACAGGAATCGCATACGGCTCGAGCAAAGCTGGAGTCATCCAAATGACCAAAGTGCTGGCACTGGAATGGAGCAAGTTCGGGGTAAATATCAATGCGATTGCGCCGTGGTATTTCCGCACTCCACTGACAGAGGCTTTGTTGAATGATGAAGTATACCTTCAAGAAATTCTGCAGCGTACACCGAGCGGGCGCATTGGCGATGTAGAGGATTTAGTCGGGCCGGCAATTTTCTTGTCCTCGGATGCGGCAGCGTATGTTACGGGCCAGACGATCTCTGTCGATGGCGGCATGTCTGTCTACGGGTTCTAATCAAGAAAGAAAAGGGATGGACAACATGATAACGATCAAAATGGCAGCAGCCGACGAAGCGCACACCATTACCAGGCTGATGCACGAGGCATTTCGCCACACGACTCCTCCCTCCAGCTCTCTCTTGGAGACAGCAGAGCAGGTCCATCAACAATTGGCGTCAGGAAATGAGCTGGCGGCGATTGCTCTGCAAAACGATGAGCCTGCAGGGATGGTCCGCTTTCAGTTGAAAGGGGATGACCTGTATTTTTTCCGACTGTCAGTAGACCCGGGACAACAGGGAAAAGGAATCGGACGGATGCTTCTGGAAGGGCTGGAGCAGTATGCAGTCGAGCATGGGATAAAGGCACTGACATGCCGCGTGCGGATGGAAATCGAAAAGAATGTGAGAATGTATACGTCAGCAGGCTTTCAGATAACCAAGCGAGAGATCGTTGAGCGTGCGGGAACCGAGGGTATTCCTACCGCATACATGAAGAAAGAGCTAACATAGGGGCATCTAAGCAAAAAAAGAGGCATTCCCTTTTGGGGAATGCCTAAGTATTGGGGGCGATTGAGAAAAAAACCGATCGATCCAGATAGCTGTGCTTTGCTCTCACCCAAAGCCTAGCAAGGATCAACATTCAAAAGTAGAATATCGGGCTTTTTCTCAATGCGTTGAAAAAGTGCTTACGATACAAAAATAGCAAGCAAAAGTAAAATGCAGATTAAATAAAAATAAAGTATTATTAAATTTTTCTGCTCTTCCTTTTTTCAACTTTCGTTTTGACCTCTTTATTTGGCAAATCTATGATTTCCGATGACAACCGTTTGTGGTCTCGACCAAATCCACTTGGACGTAGCTGTATCAGGATTGAAGAAGTAAAGGGATCCATTCGTTGGATCTTTTCCGTTTACCGCATCTTGCACTGCTTTTCGAGCACTTTCATTTGTCTTCTGAGAGAGAGAGTCGCCATTTACTGGCGAAAATGCATTGGGAGCAAAAATGACCTCCCGAACCGAATTGGGGAATTCTGATGATGCTACCCGATTCAATACGACAGCAGCAATTGCTACTTGCCCCTCATACGGTTCACCACGGCTTTCCGCATAAACAAGCCGGGCGAGCAGTTCCATTTCGCGCTCCGATACTTTCACCTTGCCATTGCGTATCAGTTTTGGCCGCTGATCTCGACTTACCGAGAGACTAGGGCTCTTTACGTTTGCGGCTGGAGCAATCGGTTTTGCTTTTGTTTCCGGTATGGCAACACTTTTGGGGGTGGATGATTTGTCTGCGAGAGCAGGTGCTGCTACCTTGAAATGTGGTGCGGTTGCACTTGTCGGGGTGACGAAGAGGCATAAAAGCATGAAGCCAAAACCATTGATCCAGAATAAAAAGCGCAATCGCGCTTCGTGTGTCAACATAACGGGAACCACTCCTTATCGCTTTTTGCTTTTGAATGCGGAAGCGAATCGGGACTTATGCAAGTCTATCGGCATTGTCGGAATGGTTCAAGAGGAAAATGGTTCCATGGAACTATACAACTGTTACGCAAGAATCATTTCGGACTATTTTTCGGTAGCTTTCAATCCGCGTCATTGTTGAGGTATGTAAATGATAGGGAACAAATGGAACAAGCCAGTCGAAACACAAATGGAAAGTGTTGACTGGCTTGTTTGCTTATCTTTTTTCAGCTATTCGATGTGTAACCAAAGCCGGCATCGACAAAGCGACCCCTATTGCAGCCATGATCAAAAGACTTGCCAGACTGAGATAGCCCATTCCTGCTCCTGTTGAGTCGAGTAAGAGTGTGAACAGGGAGAGCATCGCTAGTCGGATCAGTGTCCCAACTGAGCGAAAAAAGCTCATTACCCTCCCCATGAACTGATTCGGCAGCAGTTCCATGTAAAGAGTCTGTCGAACCAGACGAGTGGAAACGTTGCACCCGCCTAAAAAAGTGGATAAGAGAACAAAGATCCAGCCGTAGGGGAGAGCAACCGTCAGAATGAAGGCAACTGCCATCCACAGGTAATGTGAAACCATGTATGAAAAGGCACCCATTTTTCGAGTGAGAAAAGGAAAGAGGAGGCCGGCAATGACAGCTCCTACCGAGTAGGTAACCTCGCCTAAAGAGTAAATGTGCACGTCAGCTCTGATCGTTTGACTCACAAATATCGGATTAAGTAAATTTGCTGCTGTCACTGTGATGAAAGGGATCAAAGCTGCGACCCCAAAAATCAAAAAGCCGCGCTTTTCCCGGATGTATACCCAGCTTTTAAGAAATTGCTCCATCCACGAGGTTTTTGTGATGGTTTGTACCTGTTGTTTCCACGTAAATACATAATCCAGCTTTGTTACGAACAGATATGCGATCAAGTATGTCAGGGCATTGAGGAGAAGCACCAGATGAAGCCCGAATGGACCTAACAGATATCCTGCGAAGGCACCGGCTAAGACTAAGGCGGTTTGATTTTGCATTTCCATGAGGGAATTAATAGCCCTGTAATGCTTAGAGTCAAATGACTCCTGTATGAAAGCGGCCTGTGTCGGCTCGTGAATTTGAAACATAAACGTCGCCGTCAAATAAATCAAAACGAGCATCCACTGTGCATAATCCCCCCAAAAGCCCCAAACAGACAAAAGAGCCAGTACCATCAAACCACCCAGCTGCTCGATCTGCAGAATCTTCTTACGAGAAACGCGGTCGATGATGGTGCCAGTAAAGGGGCCGAGAAGCAGCGTTAACATAGCAGAAATGAGCATCGTAGTACCGAGCAAGCTGGCAGAGCCAGTAGACTCCACCAAATACCAGGAAATACCGATCATCGTCATTCCTTGGCCAAATCCACAAAACAAATTGGCAAAAAACAGAAAACAAAAATTACGATTCCGAAACATTTCTTTCACTCAAAAGCACTCCTTTAAACGATTTAGAGCGAAAAGGCCCTAAAAAAATCGTAAGGGAGCCACAGAGATAGAGGCGGCTGGCACCATCTATCATCAGGCTCCCCAAAAGTGCTGAGTAGGAACGGAACGAATGTTTTGATTTTTATATTCTATCAGATAGTTGGCTGTTTCTTCAATCCTTGGTGAACATATTTCAGGCTAGCTGACATAAAAACACCACTGCACAAAAAGCAGTGGTGTTGTCATGCGCGCGCTTATTTCTCCGTGATAGTCACAGAATTGATTTTAATCGTTTGTTCCGGAGTGCTAGGCTCTCCTGTTTCTGGGTTGTTTTTGACTTTGGTTGCCGCGATTTTTTGAACGACATCCATACCGCCGCTAACTTTACCGAAAATGGTGTAGTTCGGAGAGTTTTTCAGTCCTTCGACATCTTTCCCCGTTCCGATGAAAAATTGGCTGCCATTCGTGTTCGGGCCTGCATTTGCCATGGCGACAACGCCAGCCTCGTATTTATGGCCGTTGTTCAGCTCGTCCTCGAACGTATAGCCTGGACCGCCAATCCCAGTACCAAGCGGGTCGCCTGTCTGGATCATGAAGTCTTTAATGATGCGATGGAACGTAACTCCGTCATAAAACTTGTCCTTTGCAAGGAAAACAAAATTATTTACGGCAATAGGGGCGTCCTTTGCAAACAAATCAATCGTAAAGTCACCCATGGATGTAGAGACCTTCGCTTGGTATGTTTTTGCTTTGTCAATTTGCATAGCAGGAGCTTTCTCGTACTTTTTCGCACCGGTTGGTCCAGGTGGCTGGGCTGGTTCCTTCGATGGAGTTTCCGCTGGAGCTGTCGGCTGTGTCGGTGGAGCACTCTCGTTACTTGCGCTGGAGCAACCTGTAACCAAAGCGATCGCTGTCAGACAAGCGAAAATGGTAGGTATCAGTCTTTTCATCTCAAGCACCTTCCTTTGCTTCTTCCTGAATAGGAGTTTACGGTTCCGAATTATAGCACACCTGATAGGGTGAACGCCAATCGTCTATTCTCTAGTATTGATTCCTTTTCTCGTGATATGATGGGAGAAAAAGGGTTGGGTGATCAGCATGGGGGAAAGATTTGAAACAAAAACCGTACATATCGGGCATCAACCATTGCGGCAAGTGCAGAGCAAGTCAACGCCGATCTACCAGACATCCGTTTTTGCATTTGAAGGCTTGGAAGAAGTGGAAAAATATTATACAGGCGAAGGAGAATACCTGTATACACGGAACGGCAACCCCAATCAGGCGGAGCTTGCGGACGCGATTGCAGCCTTGGAAGGCGCAGCTGCCGGTGTGAGTGCTTCCTCTGGGATGGGGGCGATCATGGCCGGACTGCTCGCTGTACTCCAGCCAGGCGATCATGTGCTGGCTTCACATGAGATTTACGGCGGTACCTATGCTTTGCTCAATAAAGAGCTCACCCGTTTTCAGATCGAGCTGGAATGTATTAACTTGAACGAATTGGAATCTCTTTCTGACCATATTCGTTCAACGACCAAACTCTTTTTCATGGAAACGATCACGAACCCGCTATTGACCGTTGCTGACATGCCTTTTTGGATCAAACAGGCAAAAAGCCACGGACTCACAGTGATGATAGACAATACGTTTGCGACGCCTTATCTGGTACAGCCGCTTTCCCTTGGTGCGGACCTCGTCGTTCATAGTGCCACCAAGTACATCGGTGGTCATAGCGACGTCACTTCTGGCGTTTTGGTCGGGAATGCGGAGCTGCTGGGAAGAGCACGGGAGATTGTGAGCAATTATGGTGCTTCGCTCAGCCCGTTTGAGGCTTGGCTGACGTCCAGAGGCTTGAAAACGCTGGCGCTGAGAATGGAGCGTCAATGCGACAACGCCCGTGAAGTTGCGAATTTCCTGAAACAGCATCCCGCTGTGAAAACGGTGTACTACCCTTCTGAGGAGTCGACTTCCTTTTTCGCTCGTCAAAAGCAGGGAGCGATGGTTTCCTTTACGCTCGCTGACGAGAGCGGTATCTATGACTTTTACCGCGCGTTGGAATGGATCAAATTTGCACCCTCACTAGCCGGTGTGGAAACGTCGGTATCGCATCCGGTAACGACTTCGCATCGTGCCTTTACCGAAGAACAGCGACAAGCTACAGGGATAACCATGGGGCTGGTTCGATTGTCTGTTGGGATTGAATCGGCAGCAGACATTATAGAAGAACTGGATCGGGCTCTAGGAAAATAGTTGGAAAAAAGTTTCCCGCAGCTTGTTACTTTCTTCTTGTTCAAAACGTATTACCTAGTTAAAGTAGAACAAGTATGTCTGAGCCGGGAAATCGATTTTGGTAAATCGAAAGCTGTGCTGTCAGGCTGGAGGAAAACGCAATGGGAATGGCAATTGAGCGTTCCGCGCAACCATCGGCCCAATCAAACGGGGACTTCTATGAGTCACGTCCATTTACAGAACTGTATGACGAGTATTTTGATCGCGTCAATCGTTATTTGCGATGCCGTGTGCAAAATCCCTGGGATGCAGACGATTTGACCACGGTGGTATTTTTAAAAGCGCTGGAAAAATTTGAACAATACAGCAGAACAAGTCCGTTCGCTTCCTGGATCTTCCGCATTGCTCACAACACGTTTGTGGATTTCGTGCGGAAGAACAGGGAGCTGCCCGTCGATCAGGAAGATTTGCTGGGGGCAGAACAGGACGATACATGGCAGCCGGAGAGGCAGGCGTTGACCAAGGAAGAAATACGCCTGCTTCGAGACCGGCTTGATTTGTTGTCCCAAGATCAAAAGGACGTTCTGATGCTCCGCTATTTTGCCGATCTTAAAATTGCGCAAGTGGCAGAAGTCTTGGGCAAGACGGAGTCGAGCATAAAAATGATTTCATACAGAGGGCTTCAAAAACTTCAAAAGATGTACGAAAAGGGGGAGTCCGAATGAAAGAAGAGGATCGAATCCCCCGGGACCGAACGGACGAGCAGACGGTCACATCGCTGCTATCCCATTTGCAGGAGATGCGCCAAGCTGTTCCGGTCAATTATCAATTGAAAACGGAACTGAAAAAGCAGCTGCTCCAAAGGATGAAGGAGCTGGAGCTGCAAAAAACGGATTCGGTTGTGGTGACAATGCCGCGCAACCGGAAAAAGCTGCTTCGTGTTTGCGCCGCAGTCATGATTGCCGCGATCACGGTTGGAGTCTATTCGTGGTGGGAAAAAGACGTTCTAGCCGTAGACAAGCAAGGCTTGCTGACGTTGCCTGCGCATACCACGGAGGAGCAGGTCGATATCGATCCTACGGGAAAAGAGGTTGCCTACCTCGTGTCTCCTTCGGTGATTCGGACGGTTTCCGTAGATGAAAAGAAGCATTCCCTGAATATCTCTTTGCCAGCTACGGACGGAGAATATCGCGCTTTATCTTGGGCCAATCACAATGAACAGGTCGCTGTCGTCGAGCAGAGCGGAAAACAAGCAAGGATCTGGATCGTCGACATTCCTGACCAAAATAATGTGAGCAGCAGCCGCTTGCTGAAGGAAGAGGAGAACGTCACCTATCATTCCCCTGCATGGTCTCCGGGCGACGAGACGATCGCCTACACGAGAGAAAAAGACGGGGTCGAGGAAATTTGGGTGAGCAGTACCGTTTCATTTCAGGAGTGGAAGCTGGCGGAGGGCTCGCAGCCGGAATGGTCGCCGGACGGCCGTTTCCTGGCTTATACGAAGGCAGGGAAAGTACAGGTCATGGAAGTGCGGACAGGAAATATTTCCGTTCTAGGAGATGGCAAGTGGCCGTCTTGGAGTCAAAATGCTGCGCTCACGTACACATCTCCAGAAGGGGTATTGGTGGAAGCTCAGGTGGACGAAGAACCATTCGCTTCAAAAGAGCTGGAGCTGTTGAATCTGTTTGGGGAGCAAGTGGTGAGAGGAAGCTGGTCTTCAGAAGGGAATCAGTTGCTCGTCGTGCATCGTGACGAACAACCGAAATCGCTGGTCATTTCTTTGGCGTCACGATAATGAGCGGAGGAACAAGGATGAGAGGGAAATGGATGTTGTTCTTCGCTGTTTTCTGGCTGTTATGTTCTGTAACGCCGGTTGAAGCGGAGAGCAACATAGAAATAAACGTAAACGTTCCATTGGGCGGATTAAGCAAATACAACGCATGGACGAGAGTAGAAGTGAATTTGGCGCCTCAAGAAACGCCTTTCCATGGCTTTGTTGAGCTGACAAAGGATAAGTCGGCGAAACGCTTGCACGAATCCGCATGGCGCCAGCAGGTTCATATCGAAGCGGGGAAGGACGCTACGATTACCTTTGATATGCCGTCACAGGTATTGCTTGATGATTGGTATGTACGTTTGACGGAAAATGGTCAAGTGGTTCAAGTGGAGAAGCTGCGAGTGCCTTACCCAAAAGACGGCCGAACCATTGGGGTAGTCCATCAAGGGGGAAGTGCCTTTCATTTTTTGGCGTTGCAGCCTTCTCAAGTGACGAAAGGAATTCCTTACACGATTCAAAATCTCGCGGTAGACAAGCTCCCTGACAGTGCTTGGCTCTATCAGAATCTGGACGTGCTGGCGATGGGAAGTGAGCTGGTGGAGAGCCTGCGAGCTGAACAGGTCAACGCGATCCGGGATTGGGTTCAAACAGGCGGGCTGCTCATTTTGTCGGCTGGACCCGGACAAGATGCGGTGGTAGAGCCGTTTCAAGCAGACATGCCAGTGGAGACAGGTCGAAGCGGGCAGGTAAACCTGAAGCAGGCCATCCAACGCTATACGGATGAAAAGGCCATTCCGGAAGGTAACCTTGCTGTTTTTAATCGCGATTTGCCTTTGTTCAGCGCAAAAGCGGTTGGCAAGGGAAGGATTCTTTTCGTCAATTACGATGTCACTGCCGAGCCAATGGCGTCCTGGCAGCACAACTCCCAGCTTTGGCAAAATGTGATGATGCAGCACGGGGCGCTTTCCCAGCTGGAGAATAGTCCTTTCCGCGATCAGATGCTCCATCCCTTTTTGGAGTTAAGCAAGCAGATCCCCGGAGTACAAACGCCAGCCCCCGTCTGGATGGTGGTGCTTTGGTGCGGTTATATCGTGGTCATCGCTCCCGTTGTCTACCTTTTGCTGAAACGAAAGGGCAGAAGGCAGTGGGCATGGGGCGTGATTCCGGTTACTGCTGTTTTAATGACGGTAGGCATTTATCTGTTTGGGAAACCACTCGTCGTAAAGTCGAGTGCAAGCTACGAAATCTCGGAGGTTCAAATCGTAGATGAGCAGCTCGCGCAGACCCGGACAGCTGCTACTTTTTTGGCGGTCGATCAAAATCAGTACGATATCGATGCACAGTCTTTGATGGTCGCCTTGCCGCTTTCCATGGGGAAAAATGACTACGTGCCAGAGGGAATGACAGCAAGGAATCAGCTGATTTCGTTTCGAAATGTCCCCTATCTTACGCCGAAACAAGCCATCGGCTTCGGAACTCTGCGGGATGCAGGCTCCTTTACTGCGCATTTGACCGTACATGCAGACCATCTGCAAGGCAGCGTGACCAATTCTACCCGCTTTGCCATGGAGACAGCTTTTGTCGAGATCGGATTGCAGCGAGTTCCTATCGGCCCACTGGCGATCGGCGAAGAAAAACAGGTCGACATCCGGCTCGATCCTTTGTTGATGCCGCGCACTGGAGAGGGGAATAAAAAACTGTCGCCTGAAGAGCGGCTGGAGCAATTAAAAGAGAATGTGCTCTCATTCAGTCGTGAAAACGAGCTGCGCCTAATAGGAGTGAATACAGAGCCTTTGCCTTTGCTCTCCATACAGGAGCCGCATCTCGCGCACTATTGGAATGTCGTGCATCAGACCGTACGTCTGGAAGCGGACGAGAAGGGAATGGTCACCTATCCGTACGGACTGTTGGGCATTTCCGTAAGCGATACAAGCGGTGACGTAGATTCGAATTCACCTTATCTGTGGGAGCTGGGAAAAGGCAGTATCACATTCGAACTGGATGCAGCCGGAACAGGGCTGAAAGTCGAGCGCTTGACGGTTCCTTTGGATCACAGTTCGTTTCGACCTTTTCATATCGAGGTCTTTTCCCAGAGAACAGGCAAATGGATAGCGCTCAAACGAGGGGAACGACTTGTAGTGGACAAGCAGCTGCAAGAAATGATGACGCCAAGAGGTACACTCCTCCTGCGTTTTACCCATCATGCTTCACCTCGACTTACACTGCCAACGCCTTTCTTTCAGGTAGAGGGGAGGGAGCAGGCTTGGTAATTGAAATGGTACACATCAGTAAACGATATGGTCAGCTTCATGCGCTGACGGACTTGAATTTTTCTGTAAAGCAAGGAACGGTATATGGCTTCATCGGCCCAAATGGTGCAGGAAAATCCACGGCGATGCTGATCCTGTCTACCCTGCTTGAACAGTCAGAGGGAGAAGCGTACGTATGCGGCGAAAATGTCCGGAAAAATCCCAAGGCGGTGCGTCAATCCCTCGGTTACATGCCAGATTTTTTCGGTGTGTATGACAACCTGACAGCGGTAGAGTATTTGGAGTTTTACGCAGGCGCATTCAAGATCCCTGCAAGGAAAAGGCCAGCACTAGTCGCTGACCTGCTGGAGCTCGTCAACCTTTCGCATAAAGCGGACGCCTACGTGGACTCCCTCTCTCGCGGGATGCAGCAGCGGCTGAGCTTGGCGCGCAGTCTGGTGCACGATCCGTCTGTACTGATCCTGGACGAGCCTGCTTCCGGTTTGGATCCTCGTGCCCGCATAGAGCTGAGGGAGATCATCAAGCAACTGCGCGGCATGGGCAAAACCATTCTGATTAGCTCGCACATTTTGCCTGAGTTAGCTGAGCTCTGTGACGAGATCGGTGTGATTGAGCAAGGGCGGATGATCGCAAGCGGTCCCGTCCGTGATATCAGTCAACGAAACCGCAGTCGAAAGCAGATGGTCCTGCGCACGTTGTCAGAAGAAGAATTAGCTGCTCGTATCTTGGATGAATGCCCATTTGTCAGCCAACTGAACGAGTATGTCGAGGAGTTTCGTTTTCGCTTTGACGGAACAGAGCAGCAAAAAGCCGGATTGCTGCATGAATTGATTGCGGCAGGCGTTGATGTAGTCTTTTATGGCGATGCCAAAGAGAATTTGGAGGATGTGTTTCTGGCCATCACAGAAGGAGTGGGTGGGTGATGGAGAGCTTTTTCTTCAATCCGATTCTCGTGAAAGAAATGCGGGAGAGATTTCGCTCGAAAAAAACGATGTTCATTTTAGGGCTCTATTTGCTCATCATGGGTGGGATTCCTTTGGGGTTTTTGCTCATGGATCCTGTACGGGCGAGTGCTCTCGGCGAAAATCGCAGCTTGTTCCTCCTGTCTGCCTGTATCCATTACGCGATGGTGTGCTTTGTTGCACCTGCTCTCACGGCGGGGGCGATCAGTGGGGAGAGGGAGAGACAAACCCTGCAGATTTTGCTGACAACCCAGCTTTCCCCAAGTACGATCGTCTTGAGCAAACTCATCACCTCACTTGCTTTTTCGGCGTTGCTGCTTGTGGCATCCATGCCGTTATACAGTATTGTCATCCTGTACGGGAGTGTCTCGCCAGAACAAATGGTTCAGCTGGTCGTCTTTCTCGGGGTGAACATGCTGTTTCTAGGCACACTCGGCCTGTTTTGTTCGACCTGGATCAAGCGGACTTCAGTGAGTACGATTACCTCGTACGGCATCGCGTTTTGCTTTATCGTCGGAACAGGGCTGCTCTTTTATTTTATCGGGCAGTCCTTGCAGCAAGCGTATCCCGAGCAGTTCCCAAACAACGAGGTGTGGAATCTGCCCGGACTTCAGATGCTGGCTGGGATCAATCCCGTCGTCGTTTTGTTTGGGATACTTGGGGAATCACTCGCCGATATCGATCAGCTTGCCTTTTCCCCATGGCTTTTCTTTTCTTGTTTTTACCTCGCGCTGACGGTTGTGCTAATTTGCTTGAGTGCGTATTGGCTAAAGCCGATCCGTAGGAAATGGTGGAGTTGGAAGAAACGCCCGAATCGTGTAAACTAAGAGAGTTGTGTTGGAAAAAGGAGGTTTTATGATGAGCAATCAAGAGGTACAAGTCATCGACTTTGAAGAAATGCTGCGTTTCATCGAGAAGCGCCTCGCCTCTGCTGGGACCTATGTCAAGCGAGAAGCGATCATCACCATTTTGCAGGCAGAGGAAGCATTTTTGCTGGAAAAAGGTGTATTGGAAGAATACAACGAGTAGACACTGGACAACCTGCCCATTGAGGTAGGTTGTTTTGATGAAGGGGCATGCTATATAGGATTGTTATATTCGCCTGTTTGCTTATACCGGAAAAAAACGGTATGATGGAATCGAGAACCAATAACATCGTAAGGACGTGAACGCTTTGACGGAAGAAAATAAAGATCTTGAATTGGGCGACATCATTACTCTGGATGACGAAAATGGTGAACCGTTGGGTGATTTTGAAGTAATCGCTATGTTCGACCTGAACGGTAAAGAATATATTGCCTTGACTGAAGCCATTGAAGATGAAGAAAGCGAAGAAGAGCTGGACGAGGAAGTAGACATCTTCGTTTTCCAAGTTGACGGCGGCGAAATGGTTCCACTCGAAGAAGACGAGGAAAGCACTGTGTATGCGAAGCTGAACGAAGTCCTCGAGGGAATCGAACTGATCAAGGAAGACTAATCGATTCATTTCAAAGGCAAAGCCACCGCTTGGGTTGATCCAGGCAGTGGCTTTTGATTTTTCCTTTGTCAGTCATTCATCTTGATGATATTGTCCTTCAGATCACGAACGACCAGGAGACATGTGTAATCCGTGTCCTGAAGCTCCCGCACGAGCGACGAGCATTCGTCTTTGGTCAAGCCGAGCTTTTCCAGACGTGTGCGCAGTTCTTCCCCGCCGTTGTCAAAGAAATGCGCTTTGCTGTCGATGTCACCGACGGCACTTTCAAAGTGGGTGCTGTATTTATAAAAATTGTTCCGTTGATTCGAGTGGTTTTTATCCGGATTCCACTTCAGAACCCAAATATCGTCTTTGTGGTAGCCCGATGAATTCAACGCTTGAATATCCGAGACAAGCTCTTGATCATACCGGTGGAATTTCACAAATGGCTTGGTTGCACTTATCACGATGGTTCCCCCCTTTTTCACGTCAGGAATCGATGCCTTACTAGGTTGCCCAGCCTTTGCAGGTGGATGAATGGAAAAAGTTGATGCATTCTCTTTGACCTTTCTTTACCAGTAATGCTACACTATAACTTGGTTATCATCTGTTGAAAATCGGCCATCTCGCACGGGGCGAGGTGGCTTTTTTGCCCCATCTCGATACCAGGATTGAATACAATGGGAAGCATACGGTACAATAGCGATTAAGTGTTCGCTTTTTTGGGCACATGAAATGGAAAAACAGGTACCTGGTATTGTTTTGCCATCTTCTCAAGAAGAAACCAGCTTCTGGTAAAGGGAGCTTCAGGAGTAGAGGCTTTTTAGGAAGTTGCTTAATGTAGAGGGGAGAACGCGATTGAAGGAAACAGACACACTTCATACGTTAACGTATACCGAAGAAGATATTCAGGTCCTCGAGGGCTTGATCGCCGTTCGCAAACGGCCAGGCATGTACATCGGCTCTACTGGAAGCAGAGGACTCCATCACCTCTTGTGGGAGATCGTGGACAATGCGAAGGATGAAGCGCTGGCCGGCGTGAACGATAGCATCATTGTGACTTTGTACAAGGATGGCAGTGTGAGCGTAGAGGACCACGGTCGTGGGATTCCTACCGGTATGCACAAAACAGGCCGTCCTGTGCCAGAAGTCATTTTTACGACTCTGCACGCCGGGGGGAAATTTGGCGGCGGCGGGTACAAAAAAAGCGGTGGTTTGCACGGAGTTGGCTCCAGCGTGGTTGTGGCTTTGTCCAAATGGCTGGAGGTCGAGATTCACCGCGAAGGGAAAATACATAAGCAACGCTTTGAATATCAGGTCGATGCAAAAGGAATCGAGCATGTCGGTAAACCGGTGACAGACCTTGAGATTATTGGCAATACGAAGCGCACAGGGACGACCGTCCGTTTTTTACCGGATGAAGCGATCTTTGGCAGCGTTCGCTTTGACTACGAAACCATTCGCGACCGTTTTCGCGAAACCGCCTTCTTGCTGAAAAAGCTGAAGATGGTTCTGATCGATGAGCGCGGACCGGAGAAAAAGCGTGAGGAGTTTTACTTCGAGGATGGCTTGAAATCCTACGTCGCTTATCTGAACGAAGGAAAAAATGCGCTTCACCCGATCGTGTACTTCGAAGGGGAAAAGGATAACGTCTACGTGGAGCTGGCATTCCAGTACAACGACGGTTACGCTGAAACGCTCGTTTCCTACGTCAACTCGATTGTCACCAGCGACGGCGGAACCCACGTAACAGGCTTTCGCAACGGGACGACCCGGATCTTTAACGAATTTGCCCGTAAAAAAGGGTATCTGAAAGACAAGGATCCCAATCTCACGGGGAATGATCTGCGTGAAGGCTTCCTCGGTGTTCTCTCGCTGCAAATGGCTGATGTCCAGTTTGAATCGCAGACCAAGGACAAGCTGGGGAATGAAGAGGCGCGAGCCATCGTGGAGCAGATCGTATCCGAGAAGCTGGGCTTCTTCCTGGAGGAAAATCCGGAGATCGGAAAGCTGCTGATCGACAAGGCTTTGCGCTCGGCAGAGATTCGCGAAGAGCTGAGAAAGCAGCGGGAAGCTTTGCGTGGAGACAAAAAAGGCAAGACCTCCAAAAAGCGCAAATCGATCTCGGAGAAATTCACACCGCCTCAGTACAAGGATTCCAAGCGAAACGAGCTTTTCCTCGTGGAGGGGGATTCTGCGGGTGGTTCTGCCAAGCAGGCGCGCAACTCCGAGTTTCAGGCGCTATTTAGCCTGAGAGGAAAGCCGTTGAATACGGAAAAGGCAAAGCTCTCCGAGGTCTTGGCCAACGAAGAGTTCCGCACCATTCTGGAAGTGCTCGAAACGGATATCGGAGAAGAGTTTGACATCGAGAATTGTGCATTTGATAAAGTCATCATCATGTCTGACGCGGACGTCGATGGTTCTCACATTCAGACTTTACTGCTGACGTTCTTCTTCCGCTACATGCGTCCGATGATTGCAGCTGGGCATCTGTATATCGCTCAACCACCGCTTTATCAGGTGAAAAAGCAGGGCCGAGGCGGCAAGCAAGCAGAAGGGGTTTACTGCTGGAGCGATTACGACCTAGAGCAGGCGTTAAAGCAAGCGGGCCGTGGGGCAGAGGTACAGCGCTACAAAGGTCTCGGTGAAATGAATCCGGATCAGCTGTGGGAGACCACGATGAACCCGGAGACACGCAAATTGATTAAAGTGCAATTGGAAGACCTCGCTCATTCGGAAAAACTGGTCACCGTGCTGATGGGTGACAAAGTTCCCCCACGACGTGAGTGGATTGAGAGTCATGTCACTTTTGAGATGGGGGAGGATGAATAAGCATGCTGTCCAATCAGATTATTGAGCAAAGCTTTGCCGAAATCATGGGCAAGCGCTTTGGAGATTATGCCAACCTGGTCATCCTGTCCCGTGCGATCCCGGATGCCAGGGATGGTCTCAAGCCGGTACAACGACGGATTCTTTACGCGATGTACGAGGAAGGCAATACAAACGACAAACCGTACCGCAAATCGGCCAAAACAGTCGGTTTCGTAATGGGTACCTATCACCCGCACGGCGACTCCGCCATTTATGAGACGATGGTGCGGATGGCTCAGTGGTGGAAAATGCGCCACGTGCTGATTCAGGGACATGGAAACTTCGGTAGTCTGGACGCAGACCCGCCAGCGGCGATGCGTTATACCGAGTCCCGCTTGTCGGCTTTGGCAAACGAGATGACGCGCGATATCGAAAAAGATACCGTGACCTTTATCCCGAACTATGACAACTCGGCACAGCAGCCAGCCGTTTTGCCATCGCGCTTTCCCAACCTGCTCGTCAACGGAGCCTCAGGAATCGCGGTAGGGTTTGCAACGGACATTCCGACGCACAACCTGGGGGAAATCATCGATGCGGCTGTCGCGCAGATGAAAAAGCCAACCATCACGCTGGATGAGCTGATGGAGCATGTAAAAGGCCCGGATTTTCCGACGGGTGCCATTGTTCAAGGTGTATCCGGCATTAAAAAAGCTTTTGAAACCGGACGCGGGCAGTTTATCATCCGTGCGAAGACGCATGTGGAAGAGCCAAAAGGCGGCAAGGTGAAAAAGATCGTCGTTTCCGAGCTCCCCTACGAGGTCGTGAAGTCCAAGCTCGTCGCGCAGATTGATGAGCTCGTGATGGAACGAAAAATCGAGGGTGCGATCGCGGTTCGCGACGAAACGGGCCGTAAAGAGGCGGAACAGAAAAAGGTCCGCATCGTCGTCGATATTCGCAAAGAAGCCGATGAACGTGCGATTCTCAACTACTTGTACAAAAATACCGATCTGCAGATCTATTACAACTACAACATGAACGTGATCCACGAGGGTACGATCAAGCAGATGGGCCTCAAAGCGCTGCTGGGTGCGTACATCGATCACCAAAAAGAGGTCGTCACGAGACGCTCCCAGTTCGATCTCGATAAAAAACAGCATCGGGAGCATATCGTCGAAGGTCTGATTCGTGCCAAATCCATTTTGCGCCAAATCGTCGATACGATCATGGATTCCGAGGATCGTGCTGATGCCAAGCGCAACATCATGGAGAAGTACGGATTTACCGATCTGCAGGCAGATGCGATCCTGGCGATTCAGCTCGCGTCTTTGACCCGACTGGACATCGTGAAGCTGGAGAAGGAGCTGGCGACCTTGGCGAAAGAAATCGAGGAGCTCAAATCCATTCTCGGCAGCGAAAAGAAACTCATCCAGGTGATTACGGGCGAGCTGAACGAGATCAAGAAAAAGTATGCAGAACCACGCTTGACCGAAATTCAGGGCGAGATCGAGGAGATCAAAATCGACATCGCCATGCAGATCAATGCGGAGGATTGCATTGTGACGCTCACCAATGAAGGCTACATCAAGCGTACCAGCCCTCGTTCCTTTAAGTCGGTGGGGGGAACGCTCGAGACCTGTGGGGTCAAAGAAGGCGACAGGGTGAGATATTTCGTGGAGACCAATACGTCCCACACCGCGCTGTTCTTCACCCAGGACGGCAAATACTTTGCGACCTTGGTCAATTCCTTCCCGGACGACAAGTGGAAGGATATCGGTTCGGCGATCGTCAACGTGATTCCGCTTGAAAAGCAGCAGAAGATCGTAGGCTTTACCATTGTCGAGAACTTCAAGCAGCCTCTGTACGTGTACCACGTGAGCAGACTGGGCCTGATCAAGAAAACAGCCTTGTCCGAGTATGAGACCAATCGTTCCGGAGCGCTTGTGGCCGCGAAGCTCAAATCCGAGGATGACGAATTCATCGCTGCCTTTGTAGTAAATGATGAGGGTGGTATTCTGGGTGCGACACGAGACGGCATGGGAATCCGCTTCCTGCGAACAGAGGTAAGTCCAACAGGACGAGCTTCCAGCGGGGTAAAAGCCATTGCGCTTGCCACAGGTGACGATGTGATCAAGATGATGCCAGTTGAGGCTGATGACACGCGTGCCTTTAGCCTGCTGACGACTGAAGGTGTGGTAAAGCGGACGGCGATTTCCGACATCCCGCTTCAAGGCCGTGCGGGTAAAGGTGTCACACTGATTCGCAAACGGAAGAACAACCCACATCAACTGATTGCATGCAGCATCGAGGAAACGATGTATGCCTGGACGGCGCAAAACGAATGGTCCCTGGTGGATACCGATCAAGTGATCGTAAACGAACAGGGTGGAATCGGCCGCGCGATCGTCGAGGGCGGAGCCAAAGCAGTTGCATTTGAAACGGTTTTGCCAACGGAAGAAGGGAAAGAGGAAGCATCGCCGAAAAACTCAGGCGAAGGAGCTCCCCCCCAAGGATCCGGACAGAAAACGGCAGATGGTCCATTCAGCTTGTTTGATCAGCGATCTGCCGAGGAGAAGGAGTGATAGCAGCATGTCTCGTCCGTTTGAAGCGTTTGTATCCCCACTAAACTGGCAGCAGCTGTCCTTGCTCCTGGATACGGTTCAATATTTCGAAGACGCGCCGAAATGGCTCTCGATTCCGAGTGAAGCGGGAGCCAGTGTGCCAGTGCCTATGACGTCCGAGACGCTGCGTGCCATGCTGACATGCACGAATGAGGACGATGCCTTCACACGTGTACCGTTTTCGATCGACTGGGAGGAAAAGGAAGAAGAGGAAGGCAAGGGTGTGCTGCTCGTAGTCTTGCCTACCGGGGAATCCATTCGTCAGGAGACGGTGCTATCCGAGTTTTCTCCTGTCTAATTACATCGACACAGCCTTGGTATCGGAGCATCCGAGCCAGGGCTGTTTTTCTTCCTGACGTTTTGGACTGGTCATAGGCGAGGGGTGGGCGTAAAATGGGGAGAGCAAGCAAGAGAAAGAAGGTAGCAGAGTATGGAACGCATGTTGGTAATCAGTGATATCCACGGGGAATTGGAGAAGTGGGAATCGCTCTTGGAACTAGTAAACTACGATCCGTCAGTGGATCAACTGATTCTCCTCGGAGATTATGTAGATCGTGGGCCAGCTTCCAAAGGAGTTCTGGACAAGGTCATGGAGCTGCACGCCAAAGGAGCCATCGTCCTGATGGGAAATCACGATCATATGATGATCAAGTCGTTCGAACAGGACCAAGTGTTCATCGAGCGTTGGTTTCGCAATGGAGCCTATAAAACGATGGAAAGCTACGGGCATCCTGCAGCGGAGCAAGAAAACGGCGCACCGCAGACATTGGAACTGACAGCGGAGCTAAAGCAGCATCTCTCCTTTTTGAAAGGTTTGCAATGCTACCACGAGACAGAAGAGTATATTTTTGTTCACGGTGGCGTGCATCCGACGACCCCGATCCATGAAACAGATCCGTACACACTGATGTGGATTCGCGAGGAGTTTCATAAAGGCTACAAAGGCGAAAAGACAGTTGTTTTCGGTCATACCCCGACGGAAGGTCTGCACGGGAAAAATGACGTTTACTTCGGGGAAAACAACATAATTGGCATCGATGGTGGCGCTGTTTTTGGCGGCCAGCTGAACTGCCTGGAATTGCCGAGCAAAAAGGTATATTCGGTGAAATAACGATCGTGTAGCAGCAGATGTGCCCGCCATTCTTTGTCTCGTTTCGGACGAGCAGGAATGAGCGGGCATTTTGGTTTTGCGAGGGATTTATGAAATTTCCGCTTCCACTTCAGGCTTAGCGGAAAGCCGTTTGTCTTTCAAGATGCGGGTTTCCGCACTTTGATACATCCGATAGACGCACTCGATGATCTCTGCAAATCCCAAAAGCAGTATCAGACCCAGAATGGAGGCAAAAATGGTCATGCCCACCACATTTCGTGCAGAGGCTCGCTGATCAAGACTTGCTGCAGGTTATGGACTGCCCGGCGAAAGCCTTCCTCGATGGACATCAAGCCGTCCTCGTGCTCGATACTCACGACATCATCATAACCGACGAGGCGCAAAGCGCTCATGATGTCTGCCCACGTTTTCAGATCGTGACCATAACCGATTGTGCGGAACTGCCAGGCTCTATCCAGCATTTTCGTATAAGGCTGCATATCGGTGATCCCATGCATAGGCAAATTGAGCGGATCGATCGCCGTATCCTTGGCGTGAAAATGGTGAATCGCGTCGGCGCGCCCGAGTATGCGGATCGCCTGTACAGGATCAATGCCCTGCCACCATAAATGGCTGGGATCGAGATTGGCTCCGATGGCTTCACCTGCACGCTCTCGCAGCTTCAGGAGAGTGCCTGGCGTGTGGACAGAAAAGCCGCCGTGGAGCTCCAGACCGATTTTGATATGCCGGGACTGTGCGACCTGACCAATCTGGGTCCAGTACGGGTAGACTTTTTCCTTCCATTGCCAGTCGAGCAGCTCCTGAAAGTCGTGGGGCCAGGGAGTCACGGGCCAATTTGGATACAAGGCGTGGTCGGAATCCCCAGGGCATCCCGAGAACGTATTGACGACGGGCACTTCCAGCTGCTCCGCTAGCTGCAGCGTTTTATGCAAGAGCTGATCTGCTTCCTGCGCGATTGCCTTTTGGGGATGAAGTGGATTGCCATGGCAGGAAAGAGCACTAATACGAAGCCCCCTCGAGTGAATGGCGGCAAGAAATTGCTGCTGCTTTGTCCGACTGTCTAGCAATTCGTCGAGAGGGCAGTGAGAGTTTCCCGGATAGCCGCCGGTTCCGAGCTCAACTGCTTTCAGGCCATGGTTTGCGACGAGATCGAGCATATCCTCCCATGATTTTTGGGAAAAGAGAACGGTGAAGACACCTAGATGCATGCAAATCACCTCCGCATTCGAATCAAAATGAAATCGATTACATGAATCATACTAGATCAAGAGAATCCGAATCGTCAATAATATAAAAATATTCAAAAAACTTATTGACACCTAGGCTCTGCGTCCGCTACATTATCCTTGTAATCGATTACAATTTTGAAGGGATACCCCAGACATATGGTAACTATTCAGGAAGTAGCAAGGGAAGCGGGCGTTTCCGTTGCGACCGTATCTCGTGTCTTGAATCATCACGCCTCTGTTTCGGCGAAAACGAGAGCCAAGGTCGAGGATGTCATCGAGCGCCTTCAATACAACCCGAACATGCTCGGGAGAAATCTCCGCTGTGCGGAAAGCCGAATGCTTCTCGTCCTCGTACCAAGCATCTCCAATCCGTTTTACTCCAAAATCGTGCAGGGAATCGAAGACATCGCACGACGCAACCATTACAACACCCTGTTATGCACCACAGATTCGGATCCGGATCGTGAAAACGTCTATCTGGATCTTGTGCGAAATCGTATGGCGGACGGCGTCATTTCGATGGATCCTGCGGTTGATCTGGCGAGTATCAGACAGCTGGGGGATGAGTATCCCGTGATTCAATGCTGTGAATACAGCGAGACAGGGCAGACCCCATACGTCTCGATCGACAACCAGACAGCAGCGTATAAAGCCGTGAAGCACTTGCTGACGATGGGACACAAACGAGTGGCGATCATCAATTCAGATGAACGTTTTTTGTATGCCAGACTGCGTCAGGAAGGCTATCTGCGGGCATTGCGGGAGTTTGACATCCCTGTGGAAAGCCGTTATATCGTTCATACCGATTTGCATTTTGAAAGTGGCCATCGAGCGATGAAATCCTTGCTCTCCTTGGAGGAACGCCCCACTGCCGTTTTTGCTGTTTCCGATACGTTAGCGATCGGAGCCCTGCGCAGCATCAAGGAAGCGGAGCTGAAAGCACCTCATGACATAGCTGTTGTAGGCTTTGACAATATCCCATTTGCGAGCATGATGAATCCCAGCCTGACGACGGTATCGCAGCCGATGTACGAGATGGGGTGTGAGGCAGCACGCATGCTGATCAAGCGGATCGCTTCACCACAAGAGCGTGTGGATAGCATCGTCATGGACTACGAGCTGATCATCCGGGAATCCACGATGGGGTGAGAGCTGGCTTCGCAAGAGAAGGGCTTTATCCCGGGTTTCTTGTAAACGCTTGCAGCAGGTTTGACCCGGGTTATCTTTTATAAACAAAGGGGGAGAATGCATGAAGCGCTTTCATGTAGGCAAATGGGCAACTGTGGCACTCGCGGGTATGCTGATGCTGGCAGGCTGCGGAGGAGGTGGCTCTGCAGGCGGGGGAAACACTTCTAGCGGTCAAGCAAGTGGAAGCACTCCAGCACCGGCAGCAGCGGAGAAAGTCATTGGGATGTCGTTTCCCGCTGCTGACCACGGTTGGCTGGGGGCAGTCATCAAGAATGCGGAGGACGAAGCAAAAGCAGAAGGTCTCAAGTATGTAATTACCACTGCGGCTGATCCCAACAAGCAGACGAATGACATCGAAGACCTGATCTCGAAGAAAGTGTCAGCGATCGTTATGCTGCCGATCGAATCTGCTGCCATGACCCCGGTCGCGAAAAAAGTAAAGGATGCGGGCATTCCGTTGATCGTAGTGGACCGGGAGCTGGAGAGTGACGATTTCACTGCGCTGGTGAAGGGCGACAACAAAGGCATTGGGTCACATGCGGGAGCTTATTTGGTCGACAAGCTTGGGGGCAAAGGCAAGATCGTCGAAATCATCGGGGTACCAAGCTCCGTTACGACGATGCGCAGCGATGGCTTCCGGGAAGCGATCAAAGACCATCCTGACATGCAAGTCATCGCTAGCCAATCGGGTGACTTCCAGAAGGAAAAGTCTTTAAATGTTATGCAGAATATTCTGCAATCAGAGTCTCAGATCGATGCTGTATACACGCATGACGACGAAATGGCCCTCGGTGTGCTGCAGGCGATTAAAGAAGCAAAACGCACCGACATCAAAGTCGTAACAGGTGCGGGCGGTCATAAGGATGTGTATAAGCTGATCAAAGACGGCGACCCATTGATGCAAGCCACATTTACGTATTCGCCCCTGATGGTGAAAGACGCTGTCAAGCTTGCCGCAGATATCGTGAATGGCAAGACCCCGGCTGAGAAGGTGACCATGCTGGAGGCCACACCCATTACGAAAGACAACATCGACAAGTTCTACGACCCGAATGCAAATTATTAAATTTGCCTGATACACACAGGAGAGGACGGCCACGCAGAGGAGATGTCTGACTGTTGCCGTCCTTTCTAACTGGTAGTGAGTTTGCTGGCAGGAGGTGCGCTTGTGTCTGACAATGGCCTTCACATGCAGGGAATACACAAAGCTTTTGGTGGGGTTCCCGTATTAAAGGGCGTAGACCTGACCTTACGTCCGGGAGAGATTCACGCCCTGCTCGGAGAAAATGGTGCCGGGAAATCTACCTTGATGAACATTCTGGGTGGCATTCTGCAAGCAGATGCGGGAGAGATCTCTATCGATGGGAAACGGATTCAGATGACCGATCCCCGGGTTTCCCAACAGGCAGGAGTCCGCTTTATCCATCAAGAGCTGAATGTCGTCGGTGATCTTATGGTCTATGAAAATATTTTTCTGGGAGCGGAGTGGACGGATCGGTTTGGATTCTTGCGCGTAGAGGATATGTGCCGGCGTACGGTGGAGCTGTTGGGAAAAATGGGGGCAACGATTCATCCAAAAAGGCTGGTTCGAGATCTGGAGCCCTCGTATAAGCAGATGGTGGAGATTGCGAAGGCACTTTTAACCGATGCCAAGCTGATCATTATGGATGAACCTACGACTTCCCTTACCAACTACGAGGTCGAAAAGCTGATGGAGACGATGCGCACGCTACGGGATGGCGGAGTGGGCATCATCTACATTTCGCACAAATTAAAAGAAGTGCTGCAAATCTGTGATCGCTACACGGTTTTGCGAGACGGACAGCTAGCGGGAAGCGGGTTGATCCGAGATACAGATGAGGAAGAGCTGACGAGACTGATGGTCGGAAAATCAGTCGGGAACGAACCGCGCAAGGAAACGGTGCGTGCGGAGGAGACGTTTCTGGAGGTTTCCAATTTGAGCAGCGGAAAATGGTTTCAAGGCATTCAATTCGCTTTGGCCAAAGGAGAGATTCTCGGTTTTACCGGTCTTGCCGGAGATGGAAGGACGGAATTGTTCGAAGCCATTTTTGGTTGTCGCCCGTACACAGGAGAGATTCGTGTGAAAGGACAGCAGCACAGGCTCCGCCATCCGCGACAGGCTCTAGCGGCTGGCATTGGGCTCGTTCCGAAAAATCGCAAGGAAAATGCCATCATTAAAGACATGAGCATTATGGAAAATCTGAGTCTTACCGCACTGAAGAACTTTCAGAGCAAGCTTCTGCTGGACGGGAAAAAGGAGAAGTCTGCTTTTGAGCGATACCGCGAGCTGTTGTCCATCAAGGTAGCTGATCCCAATCTGCCCATCGTCAGTCTCAGTGGGGGAAATCAGCAAAAGGTCGTCCTGGCTAAATGGCTGGAAGCCGATCCGGAGCTTCTCATTTTCGATAATCCGACGCAGGGAATCGACGTCGGGGCAAAGGCGGAAATCTATCAAATTATTACGGAGCTGGCGAGACAAGGCAAGGCGATTATCATCCTTTCCTCCGAGCTGCCGGAGATCATGAGACTGTGTGACCGCGTCATGGTCATGTATCAGGGAGAGATTACGGGTGAGCTGACACGTCAGGAGGTAAACGAAGAGACAATCATGCTCTATGCGACAGGCGTGAAGAGGGGGAAACAAGCCGGATGATGAATCTGCCACCAACCGCACAAAACACAAAAACATCCTCCTGGAAGGCGCGAGGACAGTGGATCTGGTCGGAGTATAGCGTCATTGTAGCTTTTGTCGTCATTGTTCTGATTGCCTCCATGATCGATAGCCATTTTGCCAGTATAGACAATCTCACGAACATTTTGCGTCAGGTTTCCATCATCGGCATCATTTCGTTGGGCATGACCGTCGTGATGCTATCCGGAGGAATCGATCTTTCGGTTGGTGCCGTACTTGCTCTCTTGGGAACGTTATCCGTCAGTGTCCTGAATGCAACGCAAAGCGTGTTCCTCGCTCTATTAGCCGCTCTGGCAGCGGGTGCGATCGTGGGAAGTCTCAATGGCTTGATGGTGACCAAAGGCAGAATTCCTTCCTTTATCGCAACACTCGGCATGATGGCGTCTGCCCGTTCCATCGTACTTTACTTTGCAGAAGGGGGGAGCCTTTCAGGGAAAGCGGAGGGGTACACGGTCATTGCCAACACAGAGTGGCTTGGCCTGGCTCTGCCCGTTTACATTTTTCTGTTCATGACGCTGCTGGTGTACGTCTTGATGCACAAAACGCGTTTTGGACGTTACGTCTATGCGATCGGGAGCAATGAAAAGGCAGCCCTTCTATCTACCATTCGCGTCAATCGGGTAAAAATGGGCGTCTACATGCTGTGCAGCATATTCGTTGCGGCAGCAGCTGTGGTGGAGTCGTCCCGTCTTAACTCGATTTCGTCAGCAAGCTCGGGTCTCTCCTACGAGCTGGATGCGATTGCAGCCGTGATTATCGGCGGGACGAGAATGTCAGGGGGACGCGGGAAAGTGATCGGCACCTTCTTTGGCGTGTTGATCCTTGGAGTTTTGAATAATATGCTGAACTTGATGAATATATCGCCCTATTTGCAAGGATTGGTCAAAGGACTGATCATTATCGCAGCCGTCCTTCTGCAGAAAAAAGAACAGCAATAGCAAAAGGTCGAGGAGGTAGATACGATGACGATCAAAGTAGGTATTATCGGGTGCGGTTCAATCGCCACTCATCGACATGCACCGGAGTACGCGGATCATCCGCAAGCAGAAATCTACTACGTATACGATCCCAACCCAGATCGCGCCAAAAAGCTGGCAGAGCGTTACGGCGGACAGGTAGCTGCAAGCTGGGAAGAGATCGTGGATCACCCGGAGATTGATGCCATCAGTGATTGCTCGACGAATGAGATGCATCATCTGATTACGACCCGTGCACTGCAAAGAGGGAAGCACGTCCTCTGCGAAAAGCCGATTGCCACAACGCTGGAAGGAGCTAGACAGATCGTTGAGGCGGCCGAACAATCAGGCAAGGTGCTCATGATCGATCACAATCAACGTCTGGTTGCAGCCCACCAGATGGCTCGCCAGCTTCTTCAGTCGGGAGAGCTTGGCAAGGTGCTTTCCTTTCAAACAAGCTTTGGCCACAAAGGACCGGAGTATTGGAGTGTCAATGCGTCGAAATCGACCTGGTTTTTCAAAAAAGATCGTTCGGCTCTCGGCGTCGCCGGTGATCTAGGTATTCATAAAGTGGATCTGCTGCGGTTCCTGCTGGATGATGAGGTAGCGGAAGTGAGCGCGTTTGCAGGAGTTCTCGACAAAAAGGACGAGCAAGGGGAGCCGATCCAGGTGCACGACAATATGGTGTGCCTCCTGAAGCTGGTCTCGGGAGCAATCGGGACGGCCGCTTTTAGCTGGAGCTATTACGGAGACGAAGACAATAGCACGATTTTGTACGGAGAAAAAGGGATTATGAAAGTATTTGCAAATCCGGATGCCGATATCGAGCTCGTGAAAGCAACGGGAGAGCGCATGGTGTACAAGGTAGGTGCGATTCAGACAAATGACAACCAGACGAGCAGCGGGGTGATCGATGCGTTCCTGGAAGCTGTCCAGGGGCAGAGGGCACCCGTCGTGACAGGAGAAGATGGAGTGCGGGCTTTGATGATTATTCAAGCGGCAGTCGAGTCAGCAAAAACGGGGAAATCGGTAGCGATATTGCCTAATCATGGATAATGAACGGACAGATCGGTCACACTATGGCAGGAGGTGACCACTGTGGAACGAAACATGAATGTAAACGGTAGGGAATACAATTTTGCCACCACGTATGACGGAGATTCTCAGTACAATGTGCAGGTACGCAGCGGAAACAAGGTGGTTACGATGTTCAAGATCGCAGCAGATTCGGAGAGCGATGTATTTGATGCTGCGCTTGCCCATTTCTCTGCGGATGTAGAAATGGGGAACATCAACGTGTAAGGAAGATCAGAAGGCGCAGCCTCAGCAGGGGCTGCGATTTCTTTTCACAGGCGAGAAAAATGGACATTGCAAATGCGTGTTTTTCGTGATAAAGTATGAAATGTTTCCAAGGACACAAAAAGGGGCTGTACTGGTAAGTGGATCTGAAGCAAAAAATTTGGGATCAATGGGTTTTAATGCTGCACAAGCAGGAAGATCGTGCCAAGCGTCGTGAAGCTCTTTTACTGGAACAAATCCGGAAGAGCATGCCTGACTATGACGAGGTTGCCGATCTTTCTATCACGGAGCTGCACGTCATTCAGTCGATTGGGGAGAAAGGGAATGTAAATGTGACGTCTCTGGCTCAACGTATCGGGGTAACAAAAAGTGCTATTTCCAAAATAACAAGCAAGCTCCTGAAAAAGGGATTGATTGATCGCTATCAATTGGAGGACAACCAAAAAGAGGTGTTCTTTCGACTGACCAGCGGTGGGGAATCCGTTTTCTCGTTTCATGAAATCTTTCATAGACGTTTGGAGCGTCAAATGCTTTCCTTTCTGTCGCAGTACAGTGATTCGGAGCTGGAGTTTTTACAGAGAGTCATGCGAGATGCGACAGTAGAAATGGAGAAAAGTTGGAAGAATCAGTAATTTTTCTAGTTGCTCTTACCTTTTTTATACATCTATTGTTTCCTTGGACACAAAAATGCAGTTTGGGGTGATCCTTCTCGTGAATGCAAACAGAATTCTATTCTTACTTGGGTCTTCCATTTTAGTCGGAACGTTCGCCCAAAACTTGTTCATGCCTATCATGCCTGCGATGCAGCAAGAGTTCCATACGACTTCAACCATTATCAACTGGACCGTGTCCTTGTTTACGATGGCACTCGCGATCATGCAGGTGGTCTACGGTCCATTGGTAGATCAGTACGGACGCCGGAAGATTCTCTTACCTGCCTTAGGATTATACGTATTGGGCTCCCTTGGCTGCTATATGGTCGACACGATCCAAGGACTACTCTTTTTCCGGGTTTTTCAAGGAATCGGCTTTGCAGCGATTCCCATCGTGGCGGCTACCGTCATTGGCGATGTTTTTACGGGGGCGAAACGCGCGGAGGCGATGGGGACGTATCAGATGATGCTGGGGATTGGGCCCGCTATTGGCCCGCTGCTAGGTGGTTGGATTGGAGGCTTTGGCGGACATAGCGCGGTCTTCTTGTTTCTGACCATCACGGCTATTTGCCTTTTGGCCATGAATGCGACCTGGCTCCCGGAAACGAAAAGCGAGCAGCCTGGCGCCAAAAGGTTTGGCTTAGGCTCCTTCCGGGATATTCTTCTTCAGCCCGTCGGAGCCTCTGTCATCTTGATTGGATTTACGCAGATGTTCGCGTATCATGCTTTTCTCCTTTTCTTGCCCGTGTATCTGAATGAAACCTATCATTTGTCTGCGGGTCAGATCGGTCTTGTTTACATGTTGATCTCCGCTGTGTTTGTGCTGAGCAGCAAGACTTCAGGTCGTGTACAAAAGAAATGGGGGACGCGCAAGGCACTGGTGTTGACCTCCGCTTCTCATGCTGTCGCAACTGTCTTGTTCATGCTCGCAACAAATATCTCCCTGCCTGTAATGCTGGCTGCAAGCGCCCTATTCGGGTTTACACTGGGAATCGGTATGCCTACGCATACGACACTTCTCTCGGAAGTCTTTGAAAAAGAGCGTGCGACCGCGATTGGGGTATACAACTTCATTCGCTACATCGGGATGGCGGCTGGTCCAGTTGTAGGAGCTGCTCTGTACGGTTTAGGAGGAAATTGGCTGGAATTCGGATTGGCTGCCGTTGTGATTGCAGCTGCGGTACTGTTTGCACGCGTACAAATCCGCAAACAGCAGCAGCGAAGCATCGCACCTACTGCCTAAAGTGGCACACAAATCTTTTCATGCTCCTTTAAATGTGCTACAACAAGAAGGATAGTCAGGTTCGGGAGGAGCAAAGACAGGTATGCATCAGCAGCATGAACAAAGTCCACTGCAAATACTTGAGAGATGGACGAAGAACCCATCTACGATACAAAACGTCACAGAAGGCGAATGGCTTGGCTTATTGCGGGAAATCGAGCAGCAGAGGAATGCGGAGCTCAGGGACGAAGAGCTTGACCATGCAGAGGCTGTCGTGCTGACAAAGCTGGCAGCCCTGCGCATGAACAAAAAAGGCGGGGCAACCCTGGCTGAGGAATGGCTGGAACGTGCTGCAGCGGTAGATCCATCCTATCAGCCTGCCTGGGAAACGCAGCTGCAGCTCTATTATTCGTTTTTACGTGAGCATGTGTTTGCCAATGCCTTCCCCGTGATCCGAGAAACAGACAACGTGGTGACGCGGAGGCGAACAGTAGAGGTACTGAGTGCACTAGCTTCCACAGAAATCGCCGAAATAGGAAAGTGGCGTTCGTTAGCTGCAAAAGCGACATCGGCAGCTCGAAAGCTGCAGGATGCCGAAAAGGAGGCGACTGCACAAGGGGTCGAGCAGCTGTATGCAGAGCGAGGGCGGTTGCTTCTGGAGCTGACCGAAAGAGTCCAAGCGTATGGAAATTCTCTGTCTGGCGTGTTCTTTTCCACTGAGCTGCTCTCCCAGCTGCAGGAGACAATCCGAAAACTGGCTGAACAGCACGAGTTAAAAACGCGTCTTTTGTCAAAGGAAGAGCCTGTAGACAGTATGCAGGAGAAAAAAGGGGAGAAGGCCGCTCTGGAGCAGCTGGAAGACCTGATTGGACTGGAAGAAATCAAGCAGCGGGTTCGCCAGCTTGCCCAGTTTTTGCAGTACCGCCAGCTTCGTGAGGAAAAAGGCTGGCATATGCAGGATGAGTTGCCCTTGCACCTCGTTTTGATGGGGAATCCAGGTACGGGAAAAACGACGCTAGCGAGGTTGATTGCCCGTCTGTATCATGAACTGGGTTTATTGGAAAAAGGGCAGATGATTGAGGTGGATCGCTCCCATCTGGTCGGCGCTTATGTGGGGCAGACCGAGCAGCGTGTCATGGAGCTTGTAAAGCAGGCAAATGGCGGGGTTTTGTTCATTGATGAAGCCTATAGTCTGAAACGACCAGACAGCTCGGGGAGTGACTATGGACAGGTCGCGATCGATACACTGGTTTCAGCGATGACCAGCGGGGAGTACGCGGGTCGGTTTGTAGTCATTTTGGCAGGATACCCCGAAGAAATGCGTCATTTTCTGCAAGCCAATCCGGGGCTCTACAGCCGGTTTCCACAGACAGGACACTTCCTTTTGCCGAACTACTCCGCTCAGGAATTGATGCAAATCGCCGATCATGTAGCCTTGCGCAACGACTTTTTCTTGACGGAGCAGGCGAAGCGAGCGCTTCTTGCTCGCATCGAAAAAGCCCAAGTGGACGATACCTTCGGGAATGCGAGAACGGTTACCAACATCGTCCTGGACGCGATTTTTGCAAAAGGACGTGCAACCGCTGGAAGAAAGCTGGGCTGGGAGGATTATACCATCCTGCTTCCTGAGGATGTGGCGGAGGAAGAGAAAGCTTCGACAGAGGATTCGGCGACAGCACAGCTGGAGGGCTTGATCGGCCTTGAGCAGGTGAAGGCTGAATTGAAGAAAATCGCTGCATTCGTAGCCGTACAAAAAGAGCGTGGCACTCTGGGAATGCCGATGAGCCCTGTCGAGCTGCATGCCGTTTTTGCAGGGAACCCTGGGACAGGCAAGACCACCGTCGCCTCGTTGTACGCCCAGATCCTGCAAGAGATTGGCTATTTGAAAAGAGGACATCTGGTGCAGGCGAGCCGCGCAGATCTGGTGGCAGGCTACGTCGGACAGACAGCTGCTTTGACCCGCAGAAAAGTGAGAGAAGCGCTCGGCGGTGTTTTGTTTATCGACGAAGCTTATTCCTTGCTGGGACATGGCGAAAATGACTTTGGTCACGAAGCCATCCATACGCTGGTGGAGGAAATGACCAGACATGAGGAAAATCTGGTTGTCGTCCTCGCAGGATACCCGCTGGAAATGAATCAGCTGCTTGCGAGCAACCCGGGCCTGCTTTCGCGCTTCAAAAAATACGTCCACTTCGCTGATTACTCGGTAGACGAATTAGTCCTCATTCTAGAGCAGGCAGCCATGCAAGCTGGCTACCAAATCGAGGCGAGTGTCATCGTGAAAATCAAAGACAGCTTAAACGAAGCGAAAAAAACACGCCACTTGGACGGGAATGCCAGATTTAGCCGCAATCTGCTGCAGGAAGCCATGCAGAACCAGGCGCTGCGCTTGATGGAAGTACCAAAGCAGGAGTGGGATCAGGCGCTGCTGACCACGCTGGAATGGGCAGATTTTGCACCGCTGCTCGAATGGATCGGGGAGGAAAAAGGGACAGAAGTCTAGCTTTTTGTCCCTTCACCGGTTCTTTCTACGCTTTTTTCATAGACACTCTTTCCCGTATAATGGAAACATTACGTAATTTCTGGGAAGGGTGTTTTTGTATTGCGCAGATATTGGCAGACAGGGCTTTCGACCGTCGTTGCCCTTACTCTTTTGGCGATGACGCTCCCGATAGATGCAAAAGAGCGGGAAGGACGACGGGGCCATATTGAGATCGAAGCGAAAAAACAAACGATGCGGCAACAGACGGCAGGATCGTCTGCGCTCGTCATCATTCAGTTAAGCGGACCGGTACAAGAAGAGTGGAAGGAAGAAATCGAAGACCTCGATGTCAGGCTGGGTGACTATTTGCCGGATTTTGCTTTCGTGGCAAAGCTCGCACGCTCTTCGGATCAAAAGAAGCTGGAAAAGCTGTCCTTTGTGAAGAGTGTCAAGCCATTCTCCCCAGTTTCGAAAATCTCTCCTGCACTTCGATCTGCACTCGGCAAAGAAGAGGCTGCAGAAGTGGCGATGATTCGCTTTGACGACGACAGCAGCAAGAGCCGAATGAATGGCAAGGCGGATCAACGAGAAGAAGATAGCAGCCATGAAATGGCAAGGATGACGCGAGAAAAGAAGAGTGGACAAGCCTTGGAGGAGTTCGTTTTGTCCGAGGATATCGTTGCGCTCGTGCCCATTCCTCAAAATACGCTGCGAAACGATGTGGCTTCCACTATTCTGCATGTGGACGAGCTCTCCTCCTCGGGCTATCGCGGGAGAGGGCAGATCATCGGTGTAGCCGATACAGGGCTGGATACCGGGGACGAGGCTTCGCTGCACCCGGATTTGCAAGGGCAGGTCGAGCGTTTGCATACGCTGGGCAGACCAGGGGATGCAAGCGATTTGAACGGACATGGTACGCACATCACGGGCTCCATTCTCGGAACCGGTGCTGCTTCGGAAGGAAAAAGGAAAGGGATGGCGCCAGAGGCCAAACTCGTCTTTCATGCCATCGAAAATGAAGAGGAAGGTCTGGAGACAGACGTAGAGAGAATTTTGAGCGAGGCATACGAGGACGGGGCACGGATCCACTCCGATTCCTGGGGAGATGACGATGAAGGGGAGTACAGCTATACCTCGTACCTCTTTGACAAATTTTTATGGGAGCATCCGGACATGACTGCCCTCGTGGCCGCAGGCAATGTCGGCGATAACGGCTACCAGACCATCGGCAGTCCGGCAACAGCCAAAAACGTCATCGCTGTTGGAGCGACGGAAAACGAGAGGCCACGCTTCGGATCACAGTCTGATGACGCAGATGATGTCTGGCGGTTCAGCAGCCGGGGATTGACGGAGGATGGCAGGATCAAGCCCGATCTTGTTGCACCAGGTACCTCGATTCTCTCCGTTCGATCTTCACTCGCTCCAGGGAAAAACTTCGATCAAATGTACGATGAACAGTACGCGTATATGACGGGCACGAGTATGTCGACTGCGATCCTGGCCGGCGGCGTCGCGCAGGTACGCGAATTTTTGAACGAGCAGGGCGAGAAAGCACCCAGTGCAGCGCTGATCAAAGCCATCCTGCTTAGCAGTGCGGATGAGCTGAACGAGGATATGCGCTTGCAAGGGTATGGTCGAGCCAACCTGAAAAGCGCCATTCAAACAAACTACCTAGATGAAAAGAAGGGCTTGCGGACAAAGGAAAAGGCATCATTCGCCATCGAAGTGTCGGATGATTCAAAACCGTTGGCGATTACACTCGCTTGGACGGACTATCCTGCCTCTCTGGCAGCCAAACGCGCATTGGTTAATGACTTGAATCTGACGGTGACGACTCCAAAAGGCAAGAAGCTGAATGGGAACGATTTTTTCCAGGCTCCTTTCGATGACGAGGTAGATAATCTGAACAACGTCGAACAGATATGGATCGAGGAGCCGGAAAAAGGAGAATACAAGGTGGTTGTGCAAGGCTACAACATACCGAAGGGTCCACAGCCATTTGCGATTGCGACGACGGGCAAATGGGCAGAAAAACCAGAGCAGCCTCCTGCAAAGACACCGAAGGAAGTTACGTACAGAGGAACTGTCGATACCGAGAAGAATTACCGGGAGTATACCATCCGGCTCATGCGCGATGGTGACGTCAAGCTGACAGCCGAATGGGCGGAAAAAGCGGATGTGAATCTGTTTCTGTACAATCGGAAAAAAGAGCTGATTGCTGCAAGTACAAGCAAAGCCAACCCGGAAAAGCTAGAGGTAGAAAACCTGAAATCCGGTCTGTACAAAATCAGAGTTGAGCTCAAAAAAGGAGAGAAAGCAAGGTTTTTGTTATCGCTTCTTTATCCAGGCAGGTGGTAGATTACGCACAGAAAAAAGGATCGGTCCTTCAGAATGCTTCGGGCCGGTCCTTTTTTTCTTGGATTCGCACGTGTTCCTTATTGGTGAGACGGCGCTGTAACCTGTTCCGTGCTTTTCAGCCATTCAAGCGCCCGCAAGGCAATTTCCAAACACAATCGCCGGTGGGGGAGCATGTAATCTTCCCCGAGGCATTCTGCGATTTTGTCGAGTCGATGGTACAGCGTTTGTCTGTGGATGTAGAGCTTTTCCGCAGCCTCTTGTTTGGACAGATTGGTGTCCAGATAGACGCGCAGGGTGTGTACCAGCTGTGATCCATGCTCCCGATCATAAAGGAGGAGCGGCTCGAGGTAATCATGAATGAAGCTTTTCAGCACGGGCTCGTGCGGGATGTGGAAAAGTAGGCGAAATAGGCCAAGGTCTGCAAAAAACGGGCTTTGCGCTTCATTTTGGAAAGCGAGTGCTTGTTCTGCCTCTGCCAGATGCTTGCCTGCATCCGCCAGTTTTTTTCCAGTCCGTCCTATGCCAAACCAGATATGGGTATCTGCTCCGAGCATTTGCTTCGTGATGCGTGTCAGCTCTTTCATTACCTTTTCCAGTAAACGTCGTGAATCTGCCACTGCCTGTTTTTCGACGAGAAGAAAGGTAAACCGTTGCCCCGTACAGCGAACAAAAGGGCGGATGCCTAAGCGGGTCAAGGCAGAGCGAAATACGGCTGTCAAATCGTGGGGTGGCTGCGCATCGGGATGATCTCCTGTACTTCTCTGGAAAGAGAGCAGCAGGGTGTGATAGGAAGGGGGCTTGCCTGTCATGGGAAGACCCATCACGGATCGCATCCATTCTTCCGGGACGGGCCGGTTGGCAATCAAATCATCGAACAGGCGATTTTCAGTGGCCAAAGCTTGTTCCTCGACAAACATTTTGCGCATCATGATTTGAGCGAGTGTGCTGACCGTACTGTCCAAGGTCAGGAGCAGATACTCATCGGTTTGACGTTCAAAGAGAACAAGTCCGACATAGGCTAGCAAGTGCCCCATCGCCATTACAGGGTGATAGATTATCTGCTTCGTGTCGGTCAGGGCAAAGGAGCCTGCTGTCGTGATCGGTTCCTCTCTTTGTCCAAAGTGTGTACGCAGCAGCTCAGTGAGCTCGGATTGGACGCTTTGAGGGAGGGGAGGAACATAGAGGGGAGTGCTCTCTGGCGTATAGAAAAACACCTGTGTTTGGACGGCCGTCTGAAAATGCTGCAAGACTCTAGGGATTCCCTGTGTTTGCAGGCTGATCTGTTGAAGGCTGCGGGAGTACGCTTCTAGATCGCGCAGTGCCTGCATTTGGCGGTTGACCAAATGCTCGTGCAGGTCCTGGGTAATATCGACAAAACGGACCGGCTGATGAAAGACGATGAGCGGAAACTCGTGGTGATTAGCCAGTTCCAGCATGTCTTGGGGAATCTGCGGGATGTAATCGCCGAGCTCCATGCACAACCCGACTGCTTTTCTGCGAATCAGCTCGGACAAGTAAGACAGTCGCTTTTCCCGTTCTCCGCCAAAGCCAAGGCCAGTCGAGAGGATCAGTTCTCCTCCGTTTAAATATTGGCAGGAATCAGCAGACTCGATGACGTGGACCCAGCGTATCGGGCGTGCGAGACCTCGACTGCCAGCCACTACCTCCGCGTGTTTGAACAAGGGACGTCTGATCGATTCCGCAACAGTTAAGCGCCAGTCATTGCTCATAAAATCCCTCCTCACGTGTCTGCATGAAAATAGGTGGCTCTCTTTTCTTGAATTTGACATTCTGTATGATTCAGACTAATCAATGATTGTCGTTTTGTCTAGTGATGACAGGTATTGTTTTTGGATAAAATGGAATTGTCAAACAATGAACGAACGTGGAGGAGTTGAGCGGATGAGCACAACAACTGTCGGCAATCCATTAAAAAACTACATCGGAGGAGAATGGGTCGAATCCCAGACGAGTCGCTATGAAGATATTCCGAACCCAGCAACGGGGGAACTGTTATCGCGCGTTCCGCTTTCTACCAGGGAAGACGTAGATCTGGCCGTTCAAGCAGCGAAAGCAGCTTTTGTCGGGTGGAGCGCGACTCCTGTTGTAGATCGGGCGCGGGTGATGTTCCGTTTTCAAAATCTCTTGTTTCAGCACCAGGATGAGCTTGCCGAAATGATTACAAAAGAAAACGGAAAGAATTTTCCGGAAGCACAAGCGGAAGTTTTGCGCGGCATCGAAATGGTAGAGTTCGCATGTGGAATGCCGACGCTCTTGATGGGCGAGACGCTGCCGAACATCGCAAACCAAATCGATGGGCAGGTCCTTCGCTTTCCTTTGGGCGTCGTCGCAGGGATCACCCCGTTCAATTTCCCGATGATGGTTCCCATGTGGATGTTCCCGATCGCGATTGCTGCGGGTAATACGTTTGTCCTGAAGCCTTCAGAGCGTACCCCGATCTCCAGCGTCCGCATCGCCGAGCTGTTAAAGGAAGCAGGATTGCCAGACGGAGTGTTCAACGTTGTCAACGGAGCTCATGATGTCGTGAACGGGTTGCTGGACCATCCAGATGTAAAGGCAATTTCATTCGTAGGCTCCCAGCCGGTAGCAGAATACGTGTACAAGACGGCCGCTGCCAATGGCAAGCGCGTACAGGCTTTGGCAGGGGCGAAAAATCACCACCTGGTCATGCCAGATACGGATCTGCGCCGTGCTGCGAAAACGATTGCCAGCTCTGCGTTTGGATGTGCAGGAGAGCGTTGCATGGCAGCGAGTGCCGTAGTTGTTGTGGAAGAGGTCGCGGATCAGCTCATCTCCCACTTGATCGAAGAATCCAATTCACTGAGTATGGGGAACGGTCTGGAAGAAGGAGTTGACCTGGGTCCTGTCATCCGCGACTCCCATTTGTCCAAAGTCCATGATTACATCGAAAAAGGCGTAGCTGCTGGTGCAGACCTGGTTCGGGACGGACGCGAGGATGCAAAAGCACATTCAGACGGCTACTTCCTCGGCCCAACGATTTTTGACAAGGCAAATGCGGAAATGGTCATCGTACGGGACGAAATCTTCGCGCCAGTTCTGAGCGTCATGCGCGTGAAGGATTTCGAGGATGGCTTGGAGACGATTAGCCGCTCCCGCTTTGGCAATGGGGCAACCATTTATACGAACAACGGGAAATGGGGTCGGGAGTTCGTACAGCGAGTGGAAGCGGGTATGGTCGGTGTGAACGTAGGAGTGCCGGCACCAATGGGCTTCTTTGCTTTCTCTGGCTGGAAGCAGTCGTTCTACGGAGATTTGCATGCAAACGGGAAAGACGGCGTGTTGTTCTATACAAAGAAAAAGACAGTGACATCGCGTTGGTTTGAGGATGGAGATACCAGCATCGGATCGCAAAAAGTGTTCGTGAAATAAGGAGGAATCTGGGATGGAAGATCAGCTGACGCAATCCTTTGACAAAGAAAGCCTGCTGGATGCAGACCGTTCTCATATGTGGCATCATATGTCTCCGTACAACCCCAATCCGATGATCGTGACCGAAGCGAGCGGCTCGTGGATCACGGACATTGACGGGAACCGCTATCTGGACGGGATGTCCGGTCTGTGGTGCGTAAACATCGGGTATGGCCGCCAGGAGCTCGCCGATGCGGCGTATGAACAGCTGAAGCAGCTGGCGTATTTTCCGTTGACGCAAAGCCATGTGCCGGCGATTCGTCTGGCGGAAAAAGTCAGTGAATGGCTGGGGGAAGAGTACCGCGTCTTTTTCTCCAACAGTGGCTCGGAAGCCAACGAAGTCGCCTTTAAAATCGCGCGCCAATTCCATCATCAAAACGGGGAGCCGGGCCGATACAAATTCATTTCCCGCCACCGTGCGTATCACGGAAACACGATGGGGGCGCTGGCAGCAACAGGCCAATCCATCCGCAAAGAGAAGTACGAACCGTTGGCTCCAGGCTTCCTGCATGTCCCACCGCCGTATTGCTACCGCTGTCCGGCAGGCAAGTCGTACGGCAAGTGCAATATGGAATGCGCCCAGTTTTTCGATCAGTTCATCAACTGGGAAGGGGAAAAGTCGGTAGCGGCGGTAATTATGGAGCCGACCATTACCGGAGGCGGAGTCATCGTACCTGCTCCTGAGTACATGCCAAAGGTTCGCGAGATTTGCGACAAGTACGGGGTACTGATGATTGTGGATGAAGTCATTTGCGGCTTCGGTCGATCCGGTGAGCGATTTGGTCACCAAAACTTCGGCGTCAAGCCGGACATCGTGACGATGGCGAAAGGGATCACCAGCGCCTATCTGCCGTTGTCAGCGACTGCGGTACGCGCCTCCATCGCAGATAAATTCAACGAGCAAGGAACCAACCTGCACTTCCGTCACGTGAATACGTTTGGCGGCAACCCTGCAGCTTGTGCGCTGGCCCTGAAAAACCTCGAGCTGATGGAGGAAGAACAGCTGGTTGAGCGCTCCAAGGAGCTGGGAGAAGAGCTGCGCACCAAGCTAGCCTTCCTGGCCGATCATCCTTATGTAGGGGATATTCGCAGCTTTGGGTTCCTGATGGGGATCGAGATGGTGGAGGACCGTAAAACGAAGGAGCCTGCCGCACCGGCCAAGCTGACACAGGTCATTGCCGAATGCAAAAAACGCGGGCTGATTATCGGACGAAATGGAGATACCATCCCTGGCTTCAATAATGTGCTGACTCTTTCGCCTCCTTTTAGCACGACCAGTGATGATATTGACTTTATCGCTCAGGTAATGAAAGCGGCGTTTGATACACTAGAGTAAACGAGTAGCACCCGTTTCGAAAAGCAGGTAAGATCGACAGGCGATTTCAGCCATGTTGATCATCTACCTGCTTTTTTCTGTCTGTTTCTGTCATTCTTTTTTATGGCGTGGTAAAAAATGATGCGATACACTAACTATTGTGGCAAATAACATTCACATCAACCAAGTCTCGGGAGGATATCATGAAACGTATTTGTGTATTCGCAGGCTCCAATCCTGGAGTCAATCCTGCTTTCGAACAAATTGCACAAGAGCTGGGCAGAGAGCTGGTCGCACGCGAGCTTGACTTGGTGTATGGCGGGTCCAATATGGGACTGATGGGGAGAGTAGCCAACTCCGTACTGGCGGGTGGAGGAAAAGCGATCGGGATCATGCCGACGGGACTTTTCCGTGGTGAAATCGTGCATACTGGCTTAACGGAGCTGCACGAAGTAAATACGATGCACGAGAGAAAAGCCATGATGAATGATCTATCTGACGGCTTTATTGCATTGCCAGGCGGTTACGGGACATTCGAGGAAATTTTTGAAGTGGTGAGCTGGGGTCAAATCGGCATCCATACAAAACCGATTGGGCTGCTGAACGTAGACGGCTATTACACCCCCTTGATGGAAATGGTGAACCATGCGACGGCAGCGGGATTCATCCCTGTGATGCAAGGTGAGCTGATCTTGTGCGAGAGCGATCCTGCTGTTTTGTTGGATAAAATGCGGGATTACACGCCTCCGGTGAAAACGAACAAATGGTCGGAATTGACCGAGAAGGAATAGAGTAGAAGAGAATACTTAGGGGAAGGACCGGGGCTCGTCTGGAGAGATCCGGTCTTATTTATACAGTAAGAATTTAAAAGGTTCTTAGCCAGTAAAAGTGCAACTAAGGCTCCGCCAAAAGCTTGGCGGAGCCAAGTTTTCTAATTTTCAAGGGTTCCCCTCGTTCTCATTCCCTTCGGCTCCCTCGAAGACTCCTTCCAACACAATTCCATTCATTTTTCTGAGGAGAAATAATAGAGGAGGGTAGGAGATCAGACTGAAGAATAAAGCATAAAAACTAGTAAGGAAAGGGGTGATGATGAGGATCATCAGAGCGGCGGGTAAACCTGTGAGGACAATACTTCCGATGTTCGCGGTTGCTGTTACATTTAAAAGAGCAATCACAAACTGAAAAATGGCCACCAATAAGCCGATCGCCAAGCCCGCCACCACGCATAGCTTGATGTAGGAAGAAATTTTAAGAGACTTCAATGTCACGCGATCATAGCTCTTTTTTTCCACTGACTCATACCCCCGTAGCAAGATCGTTCCCAAATTTTCATTAGCTTGTCTGAGCAGCCTAATGCCTAATCGGGTTCTCCACAGTTACTCGAATCGTTTTGTTATTCGTTTCGTGATCGGGATCTTTGTAAATAAATTTTATCATATTTTTCCAATTATTAGTTAAAAATGCATGACAGCGTGTTAGGAATTTTTCCAGCAGAACGTATCGGCATGTGACTGTTCAAAATCTGTGAGTCCCTTCCCTCCTCATAATTCTCATGTGCAACCATGTCCTGCCTTGTACAAGTGTCCGGAAGTGTCCCCGACCACCATTTGGAGAAATTGGCGGAGCCGAGCTGATTTGACATAGAGGACTAGCCTATGCCTACTGCGATTTAGTGGGTTCTGAGCTGTATCCCTCGTGATTGTGACCCCATCAGAAAAAATGAGGAACAAAAGGGGAGGAAGTAACAAAAAAGAGAGTGGCCAGCTTAATCGTTGACCATCCAGGAGGAATACATATTAGCGAAGGAAAGAGACGATTGGCGTTTGAAAAAACAAAGCAGCTCGGACTGATCGCTCAGCGGGCTGCTTTTTTTATACCTTGACAATGCTAGTCGAAAGATGGTATTTTTAAACAATATGAAATAACCGAGTATCAATATCGGATTAATTGGTTTTTTTGCATCTTACAGAGAGAGCAAGAGGAGGAACTACCATGATTCAATCGAAGAAAATGCTGCAGCTTTCCGCATCTGCTGCACTGCTGGCGACTTTGGTTTTGCCGCAATTTGCAAGTGCTGCCGAACAGCCAACCGCTGCTGCTGCACCTGTAACGCTTTCTGTACAGCAAGCGTCTAGCGAGAATGTGGAGTTTAGCAGCTATGTAAAGCAGCAATACGGAATCCAGCTTACAGGAAATGTGTCGCGTGACCAGTACGGAACCGCATTGGCCAAAGTAGTGGCAAGCGTTACCAGTATAACGGAAAAAGAGGCAGCTGCCAAAGGTTTCTTGTCCGCAGGATCGACGCCGCTGCTTTTGGGTGAAGCGATCAGTGCGACAGTCCAAGCAGCTGATTTGAAAGAGCTGGCTCTTACATACAGCGAACAGAAGGTAGCGGCAGCCTTGAAAAAAGCAGGCATTTCCTATGCAAAGGGAGGCTCCCTCTCGCAAAAGACTGCTCAGGGTATTGCTGTAGCATTGGATACAGGCATCGTTTCAGCGAGTCAGCTGAGCGCCAGTAAAGTGACCGGTGCCGTTTCAGCGGATCTTGCCTATCAATTGCTTGGAAAGGTATCGGAGCTCGGCGGTCATTATAAAAACTACCTCGGTACGATCAGCGAGGGCGGGATATACGGTAAATTGGCTCAAGCGTGGCACGAATCTCAAATCCTGAAGGCAGGAGAGCTGCAGGAAGTCGTGGATACGGCTCTCAAACAAAACCTCGTAACGGGCTACAATTTGAAGGATGCAGCATTTGACCCGCACTTTGATCCAGCGCGGACCATTACCTATGGTCACAGCGATCTTAGCCATGCCATTCAATTGATCGGCCTTTTGAAAAGCGAAGGCATCGATGCAAAAGTCCAGTTCGAGCCAAAGACTTCGGCATTCATCTATCTGAAAGAGTGGGGAGAGCCTGTTCAAACAGATGATTACCAAGTGGTCCAAATTGAAAATGGCAACTACATCGCCTACGCGAAAGAATACGACCTTAGCTTCGAATTTGCGAGCGTCGAAGACAAAAAACGCTTCCAGCCGCTAATTTTGCAATATGCGAAGAAAGATGCAGAGGATCAAACAGGGCTGATCAAAGGCTCCTGGTGGCAGCCACTCTACCACTCTCGTACAGAGCTGGCAGACTACCCTGTCATCACCAATAACCTTTTGAAAGAGGGCCGCTATATCGTGCAGTCGTTCTCGCTGAATGACCAATCGGCGAAAGTAGTGGAAGGCTTTAAGAAGCTGGACAGCAAGCTTACGGTGGAGACCTATCAGTTCTGGGTAGACCAGCCGTTCTACAACTATTTGCTGGGTGAGTATAAATAAGAATAAGCAAAAAGCATCTTTTGCGGATCAAAGGCGCCATTCGGCCCAATGATTCCCCAGAAGATGCTTTTTTTGCCTGTTGGACCGCCCGGTTCTCCCTTCAGATGTGATTCTCTCGGTGATCACTGAGTACTTCCTCGATCGTTCGTCTGGAAATGGCCGAAAGAACGGGATTCGTATGGCGATAGTAAGCGAGCGCCGTGAGTCCAAACGATAGGGCCCAACCCCTCCCGCGTAGCCAGGTCGCATCGTCAACGGCTAAACCCTCGCGAAAAGCCGGTCGGGATTGCGCGTTTAAGACGGTCCAAGCGCACATACAGTCACATGCAGGATCGCCTACTCCCAAGAGACCAAAGTCAATGACAGCGCTCAGACGGCTATTTTGTACCAACAGATTTCCCGGATGGAGATCGCCGTGCAGCCAGACAGGCTCTCCCTCCCATTTCGGAGCATGAAGGGAGGCTTCCCACGCTTCGGCTGCTTCTGTTCTATCAAATACATCGTGCAGAGCTTCGATTGCTTTTCGTACGGCTGCATCGCGAAGGATAAGCGGCTCCCCACGACCTGAATTGTGAGGGCCAGGTGCCGGTCCTTCTGTGGAAGGGAATTGCTGGAGCGCTCTGAGAAAGGAGGCCATGGAATGTGCAGCGTGTGGAAGATCCCCGATGGGTTCGTTCACGGCGTTATCCCCTTCGAGCCAACGATATACAGACCATCTCCACGGATAGCCCAGGGCTGGCATTCCCATCGCTATTGGTGTCGGTATGGGGAGCGGGAGCACGGGGGCCATGGAAGGCAGCCATTTGTGTTCTTTTTCGACCTGTCCGATGGCCCAGTCTACGCGAGGAATTCGGACGGACATGTGTTCTCCGAGCCGGAAGATGACATTGTCGGTTCCTCCTGATTGTACGGCAACGAGTGGAAGATCCGCCCACTGGGGGAATTGTCCTGCGATCAAACGCTTTACGAGAGCTTCGTCGATCTGCGGTGCTTGTGAATGGTTCATAGTCAAAAGCACAACTCCTTCTATCAGCTATCCTTTTATCCATGTTTCTTCTCTTGTAAATATTCCATTCCCTTCTCAGATTGGAAAAAAGCAAAAACAGCAGGCGATACACCTGTCTCATGATGTATGATAGATAGGGGAAAACGCTGTTATCAACCAACCTTCTAGCGAATGGAGAATATTGTTGATGTATCGGAATTTAGAAGATTGCCTAGTTGATTTGGAAAGGAATGGACACTTGGTACGCATTCGAGAAGAAGTGGATCCTTATCTGGAGATGGCTGCGATTCACTTGAAAGCATATGAAGCAAATGGTCCGGCCCTGCTGTTTGAAAACGTAAAAGGATCGAAGTTTCGAGCGGTGTCCAACCTGTTTGGAACCATTGAGCGCAGCAAGTTCATTTTCCGGGATACGTGGAGGGCGGTGGAAAACGTCATCGCTCTGCGCAACGACCCGATGAAAGCCCTAAAGAATCCTTTTAAACATATCGGAAACGGACTGGCGGCGTGGAAAGCGCTCCCGGCAAAGCAATCGAACAGCCAACCCGTATCCACCCATGAGATCCAAATTTCTGACCTCCCGTTTATCCAAAGCTGGCCGATGGACGGGGGAGCGTTCGTGACGTTGCCGCAAGTCTACTCGGAAGATCCGGACAAGCCGGGTATCATGAATTCCAATCTCGGGATGTATCGCGTACAGCTGAGCGGTAATGACTATGAGCTGAACAAGGAAATCGGGCTGCACTACCAGATTCACCGCGGGATTGGCATCCATCAGGACAAAGCCAACAAGCGGGGAGAGCCTCTGAAAGTCAGCTGCTTTATCGGGGGGCCTCCTGCGCACACGCTGTCCGCTGTCATGCCGCTGCCTGAAGGCATGAGTGAGCTGACGTTTGCGGGTATGCTGGCAGGACGCCGTTTTCAGTACAGCTACATCGACGGCTACTGCATCAGCAACGATGCGGACTTCGTCATTACCGGGGAGATTCACGCTGGAGATACGAAGCCTGAGGGGCCATTTGGCGATCACTTGGGGTACTACAGTCTGACGCATCCGTTTCCGGTCATGAAAGTGAAAAAAGTGTATGCCAAGCCGAACGCCATTTTCCCATTTACCGTGGTAGGGCGTCCTCCACAGGAAGATACGTCGTTTGGCGCGCTCATTCACGAACTGACTGGGGATGCCATCGTGAAAGAGATTCCAGGAGTCAAAGAGGTCCATGCTGTGGATGCGGCCGGCGTACATCCGCTGCTTTTTGCCATTGGCAGCGAACGCTACACGCCTTACCAGCAGGTCAAACAGCCAACGGAGCTGCTGACGATTGCCAACCGAATTTTGGGGACGGGTCAGCTGAGCCTGGCCAAGTATTTGTTCATTACCGCAGAAGACAAGCAGCCTTTGGATACCCATCGCGAAGAGGAGTTCCTGGCGTACATCCTGGAACGCTTGGATCTGCACCGGGATATTCACTTCCAAACGAATACAACGATCGATACGCTCGATTATTCGGGAACTGGCCTGAACAGCGGTTCCAAGGTGGTCATCGCCGCTTATGGGGATAAATGCAGAGAGTTGTGCACGGAAGTACCAGAAGCCCTGAAGGATTTGCGTTCGTATACCGCTCCTCGCCTCGTGATGCCGGGGATCGTCGCCATCCAGGGTCCAAGCTTTACCAGCAACGAGCAGGTAGCACGGGAAATGAACGAGCTGAGCGATGCGATCAGGGAGCGCGGCGGACTGCCCACTTGCCCGATGATCGTCCTCTGCGATGATAGTGCGTTTCTCTCCGCGAATCTGAGCAATTTTTTGTGGGCGACATTTACGCGCAGCAACCCTTCCCACGATATTCACGGGGTAAACAGCTACTATGCGAACAAGCATTGGGCGTGCGACAACATGATCATCGATGCGCGGATGAAGCCGCACCATGCGCCGCCGCTGATTCCCGATCCGACAGTCGAAAAAAATATCGAGCGTCTATTTGCCAAAGGAGCGAGTCTGGAGGGCGTCCTTTAGAGAAAGTTAGGGCGATAACGAGAGACTGCCAATGCAAGTGAAAGAGGGTTACTGCTATGCTCGACCAACAGATGTTTCCCTTGGAGCAAATCGATATCGTGAAATTCCGGCCATCTGATCTATCGGAAAAGAGGACGTTCGATTGCCATGCCATCCTGGTCACGATCGGTGGAAAGGGAGAATGGCGTATCGGGGAAAAGCGCTATGCGCTGGATCAAAGCGGAAAGGTATTCTTTTGCAATCCAGGCACGGAACTCCTCTATACGAGCAGTGATACTCAGCAAGGGTGCAGCTTTTACCAGCTTTCCTTCCGTGCGTATGAAAAGACTGGGCGAGAGGGTGAATGGGTCTTCGTACAGAAACACGGAGAGCTTTTACCAGCAGGTGAGATCGGCAGTGCTCCCTATCACCGAATCAGAGAACTGGCGGACAGCTTGCACCTAGGAAAACAAGAAAGCACGCCAGCAGATGCTTTTCGAATTCAGATGCTTTTTCAGGAAATGCTTCACTTGCTCTGGAAAGGGCAGGAGGAAGCGAAGCTGGATAGATCGGAGAGCATGATCGAAAAGATCACGGCCTATATCGAAGAGCATTACGATGAAGACCTGAATCGGGATCAGCTTGCAAACATGGCGGGAATCAGTCAGGAGTATTTTTCCCGCTTGTTCAAGACGAAAACGGGGACCAATTTCAGTAAGTACTTGAGCGAGCTGCGAATCAAGAAGGCACAGGAATATCTATTGACCTCCAAATCCAGCCTGCGGGAGATCGCCCAAAGTGTTGGCTACCGTGATGAGTTTTACTTAAGCCATAAATTCAAGCAAGTGACAGGGGATTCCCCTTCGCTTTACATGAAACGGCCAAAACGGATTGCTTCGGTATCTGCCAATTACACAGGCTGCTTGCTCGCTTTGGGTGTGACTCCGATCATTGCAAAGATCAATCCGTTTATCCAGCGGCATTTTCGCAGCCAGCTAGAGGGAGCAGACGTCCAGACCGTGGATCTCCTCACTTTTCATTACAACAAGCTGATCGCGAAGGCATCGCCTGATTTGGTCCTGTGCTACGACTCCTATGAGGATCTAAGCGAGCTGAGAAGGATTGCCCCGACCGTCGCGATCTCCCTGTCATCGCTAAGCTGGCGGGATCAATTTATGCTGATCGCCGAGCTTGTCAATGCCGTTGGGAAAGCGAATGACTGGCTGGGGCGCTTTGACGAAAAGATCGCACAGGCAAAACGGCTGCTGGAACAAACGATCGACACGACTGAAACAGTGGGTATCTTTGAAATCTGGAAAGATAAGATCATGGTGTTCGATGATTCCTTCGGTAGGGCAGGGCAGGTTCTGTATCAAGCGCTGCGCCTGCCGCCTTCCCAAAGGATCAGAGACGAGGTCTTCACGGGGCAACGGTACAAAATCATCCCGCTTGAAGAACTCCCTTTGTACGCGACGGATCGGATGTTTGTCACGATCTTTCAGGGAAAAGGGGGAGACGAGTACGCAGCTAAAGTCATGGCGAGCGATGTATGGAAGAGCTTGCCGGCTTATCGCAACAAGCGGATCTACATCAACGATCATGACACTTTTTACAACTGGGATCCGGTATCGACGGAGTATCAGCTGGTAAAAGTGATGGAGCAGCTCACAGGATAAAGGCATGGAATCAAGAGGAAGCTTGGCATTAGCCAGGCTTTTTTGCATTGGATGAGGAAATTTTCGGAGGCATCATATTTTCATAAATCGAAGGTCACTTTTTATCATGGACGGGTATTCGAGGCGTATGCTATCATTTTGATCGATAATGATTATCATTTACGGTAGAGAAACCTTAGAGCGAGAGGAAGATTACAGTGAAGAAGACAGCAGGTGGAATCGCCACACTCCTATTGTTGTTCTCTCTCATGGCAACGGGCTGCGGCAGCCAGGCGGAGAGCAATGGACAGAATCAAACAAACGGAAAGAGCGAAACAGCAGCGCCTTCATCGAGTGCGCCTGCCAGCAAAACGATTACGTACTTGGGCAAGGAGTATCAGGTACCTGAGAAGCCACAAAAGATCGCAGTCCTGTCCGTCGAAGGATTGGAAGAAATGCATATTCTCGGCGTGAAACCATACGCGGCAGCCAAGGACATGTACGTGAATGGAATTCCCGAGGAGATCGGGGACACCCTCAATGATGTGCAATGGATCGAGTCCGGATTCCAACCAGACAAAGAGCAGCTGTTAAAGCTCAAGCCAGATCTGATCCTCGGTTCAGCCCGGATGGATGCGGAAGCGCTAAAACCGATTCAGGAAATCGCGCCGACGATACCGCTCTCGTTTAGTGGGAACGATTCGGAAGCAAATATCATGGTCGTAGGCGAGGTAACAGGAAAGGTAGAGGAAGCCAAGAAAGCGATTGAAGATTACAAGCAGCAGCTGCAGGCGTCTAAAGAAAAGATTGGAGCGGCGCTGCAAGGCAAAAATGTGATGTACCTGCGAATCAGCACGCAATACGGTCTGGGAGCGTACTCCAAGGACACGACCTACAATCAGGTTTTGTACGGCGGATTGGGGCTTGAAGTCCCTGCACTGATAGAACCGATTAAGCGCCGGGAAGAGATCCCGCTGGAGAAGCTGGCACAAGCCAATCCGGATTATATCTTTGCCCTGGTACCGATCAACGATATGAAAGCGATGGACGAATTAAAGAAGAAACCGCTGTGGAATCAAATCAATGCGGTGAAGGATGGACATGTATTCGTCAACCCGGTACATCCTGATTTATTCGGTGCTCCGCTTTTGAGTAAAAAACGGTTCGTCGAGCAAGTGACGTCTTCTATCACGAGCGCCAAGTAACGATCGGAAGGCTACACGGAAAGAAAAGAGGCAGAGGGTATGGTTCGGAATAGCCCGCTTATCTTGTTACTTTGCAGTCCGATCCTGCTGATCTTCGGCATCTTCTTGTCCATCAGCTATGGAGCTGCGGATATTACGTTTCAGCAAGTATGGCATGCTGTTTTCTCGTACGACCCTGAAAATGTATCTGACAATATCATCATGACTTCCAGATTGCCCAGAGCACTCGGATCCCTGTTGATCGGCTGCCTCTTGGCCGTATCCGGGGCGATGATGCAAGGCGTGACGCGAAACTACCTTGCATCACCGTCCATTCTGGGCGTCTCGGATGGCTCCGTTTTATTTGTGACGATTGCATTGGTGTTTTTCTCCAATAGCTCCATGGAGCTTATGATTTTCTCCTTCCTAGGCTCCCTGGTTGCTACCCTGTTTGTTTTTGGCATTTCCCGTATCATCCCGAATGGGTTTCAGCCGGTCAGACTGGCGATCATCGGTGTCGTCACGGGAACGCTTTTCAGCAGTGTCGCTACGGGGATTTCCATCTACTTCAAGATGGCGCAAAGTGTGAGCTTCTGGTACAACACCCGGCTGGACAAAATGGATATTTCCTTGTTGAAGCTGGCTCTCCCGTTTGGATTGGCTGGATTGATTCTCGCCATCCTCCTTTCCCGCTCGATTACCATTTTGTCGTTAGGAGATGACACAGCGACAAATTTGGGGATGAAGACGCCAGTGGTCAAAGGGCTGTCCATGATTGCGGTGGCACTCATGACAGGAGCAGCAGTAGCGGTAGCGGGGAGCATTGCGTTTATCGGGCTGGTCATTCCCCATATTACCCGTTTTTTAGTGGGGACAGATTATCGTTGGATCGTGCCGTGCTCGGGGTGCTTGGGAGCCATCTTTTTATGCTTTGCAGATGTCCTGAGCCGCTTTGTGAATGCTCCGTACGAAACACCGATTACGATCGTTATTTCTTTTGTGTGCATTCCTTTCTTTATTTACCTCGTGTACAAGAAAGGGGGCTCGCAAGGTGTTTAGACGAGCACTCGGACGAATCCCTGTGGTTTACCTGTCCGTCCTCGTGCTGCTTGTGATGACCATTTACATCAGCATGACGAATGGCAGCTTTGATTTGAGTGTCGGGGAGATTGTGAGGACACTGCTTGGCTTCCAGGCAGATCCAGACTCGACCAAGGTTATTTTTGATTATCGAATGCCGCGAGTGGTAGTTGCCGCCATTGTCGGCTTCGGATTGGGGCTTGCTGGAGCCGTCGTTCAAGGCGTGACGAAAAACGGCTTGGCAGATCCAGGCATCCTGGGAATCAGTGCAGGAGCAGGAGCTGGCATCATGGTCTGCATCTTTTTTTTCCAGGATTCCATCATCTCGGAAGAATGGTTCAGTGTGTTCATTCGCCCGTTGTTCGGCTGGGTCGGTGGAATGACGGCTGCTCTCATCATTTTCGTCCTGTCCTGGCGAAGAGGCGTGCTTGACGTACAGCGTTTTATCCTCATCGGGATCGCGATCTCTGCGATGTTTGGAGCTGTTTCCTTATACCTTTCCTTAAAGATGGAGCCGGAGGATTTTCAAAAGGCCGCCATTTGGGTAAGCGGAAGCATCTACCATGCGAATTGGATGTACATAGCCTCGATCTTGCCCTGGATGATTTTGCTTACACCTATCATCCTGTTCAAGCATCGGGTTTTGGATCTGTTTCAGCTAGGGGATACGACTGCGAGCAGTCTTGGGGTGAAGGTCAACTGGGAGAGGGGCGCCCTGATCCTGTGCAGCATCGGTGTAGTCAGTGCCTGCGTATCCATTGCCGGCAACATTACGTTCATTGGCTTGATCGCCCCCCATATTACCAGACAATTGGTTGGCTTTCACCATCGCTACATCTTCCCTGTAAGTGGTCTGATCGGGATGCTGCTCGTCCTGATCGCGGATTTCCTGGCGCGCACCATTACGCCTACCGAAGTGCCGGTAGGAATCGTCGCGGCCATTATTGGCATCCCGTACTTCTTGTTTTTATTGGTGCGAGGCAAAGTGTGAGAGGAGAAGAGCAAATGCTCGGAAAATTGGATACGCATCGTTTGGAAGAAAGAGTACTCTACGTCTATACCCCCCCTTCTTATGAAAAAAGTCCAGAAGCGACCTATCCGCTGATGATCGTGCAGGATGGACAATATTTGTTCATGGATTCCATGGTTGAGCTGGAAGCTGATTTTGTCAGTGGCGTGACGCAGGAGATTATTTTTGTAGGAATCGAGCCCAATGGCCGAGATCAAGAATATACCCCTTGGCCAGCGCCACCCTTGCGTGCAGGGGAAAGCTTTGGCGGACAAGGCGATCAGTATTTGCAGCTCGTTACAGAAACCGTCCTTCCTTTCGTGAAGGAACAGTACAGGGTGGTGGATGACTCGGAGCAAACGGGAATTACAGGAGGTTCTTTGGGTGCCTTGATTTCCTTGTACGCAGCCTTCCAAAAGCCAAATGATTTTGGACGGTTTGCCTTGATGTCAGCGTCGCTGTGGTATGAAAAGTTTTTGGATTTTATACAGGACCATTCATTTGCCCAATCCAGCCTGCGACTTTATATGTACGTAGGAGAGCAGGAGGGAGTAGGGCGGGAAACGCTGCAGCGGTTTATGGTACCAAACACGAAAAAGACATACGAGCTGTTAAAAGACAAGGTTCCTGGCGGCATCGAGAACATCCGCTTTGAGACAGACCCGGATGGCGTTCATGATCATAGCTACTTTAATCGCTATTTTCCCAACGCCCTGCGGTTTCTGTACCCAGGGTCCTAAGAGGACAAAAGATCCGTTGCGCAGACCTGGCAACGGATTTTCTAATGTGAGCATGCACCCCAGAATTAGACACCCTATTCTGAAACTGGTATAATTTTCTTGATAAATTCCTCGCTTCTCCCATCTGTACAATCAGAATAAGGACGAACAAATCGGAAAAGCCAAAGGAGCGGATCGTTATCATGACCCAAAAATCACGAATCGGGAAAACGGATTTGTACGTCAACCCAATTGGACTGGGAACGAATGCGGTAGGTGGCCACAATATTTATCCAAACCTCAGTGATGAGACAGGCAGAGAGGTCGTTCGTGCAGCTTTTGAAAACGGGATTCAATTTCTCGATACGGCGTTTATTTACGGGCCAGGTCGCTCGGAGGAATTGATTGGCGAGGTCATCAAAGAAAAAGGCAACCGTCAAGACGTCGTCATCGCGACGAAGGGTGCGCATAAATTCGTAGACGGCAAAGTTGTCGTAGACAATTCGCCAGCGTTCCTGCAGGAGAGTGTGGAAAACAGTCTGCGTCGTCTGCAGACGGACTACATCGATCTGTACTACATACATTTTCCAGATGAAAGCACGCCAAAAGACGAAGCGGTTGGCGCTTTGGCGAAGCTGAAAGAAGCGGGGAAAATCCGTGCAATCGGCGTTTCCAACTTTTCGATCGACCAGCTGCGGCAAGCAAATGCAGATGGCTATGTGGACGTTCTTCAATCTGAGTACAATCTGTTCAAGCGCGAGGTCGAAAAAGAAATCTTGCCGTATTGCATCGATAGAGGAATCTCCTTTGTCCCTTATTTCCCTCTCGCTGCGGGCTTGCTGGGAGGAAAATATACGAAGGAGACCACCTTCGTCGATGGCAGAAGCCGCAATTCGATGTTCCAAGGGGAGCAATTTGCCCGGAACCTGGAAAAGGTTGAGCAAGTCAGGGAAATTGCGAATGCCAAAGGCGCGGAAGTCGCACATGTCGTTCTCGCTTGGTATTTGACTGTCGATGGGATCGATGCCTTGATTCCAGGGGCGAAAAAGCCGGAGCAAGTCAGCGATACGTTGAAGACACTGGATGTTCAGTTAACCGCGGAAGAAATTGAACGAATCCGTCAGATTTTTCAGGTGTAGGTCTACGCAGCCAAAAAGCCAATCCGATCCACAGTTGTTGTGTGAACGGATTGGCTTTTTTGTACGTCTGAGTGCGGCCAGCGCTCAAGATTTGCCGTGTTTCAGCTCTGCTTCGATTTTGGAGGTTTTCGAAGACTCTCCCATGCGCCAGTACGCAATGAGACTAATGAAAATACAGAGGGACACGTAATAGTAAAAGAGTGACTCGATCCCGATGCTTTTCAGCCACAGCGCAACAAACTCGGCTGTCCCACCAAAGATGGCGACAGTGAGCGAATAGGGGAAGCCCACACCCAGCGCACGAATTTCAGTAGGAAAGAGCTCTGCCTTTACGACGGCGTTGATCGAGGTATAGCCGGTAATGATGATCAGACCCACTAGCATGAGCAGGAAGGCAACGATGGAATTGTGCGCTCCTTCCATCAGGAGAAACAGGGGAACCGTGAGCAAGGTTCCGAAAATACCAAAGCTAAGCAGCAAGGGGCGTCGTCCGATCCGGTCGGAGAGCGAGCCTGCGAGCGGCTGAATCAGGGCAAAAATGAGCAGAGCGATAAAGTTGATCCAACTCACGGCTTTTTTGTCGAGTCCGACCGTATTGACCATGAATTTCTGCAGGTAAGTCGTGTACGTGTAGAAAGCAACGGTCCCGCCAAGCGTCAGCCCGACGACGGTAAACACAGCTTTGGGATATTGCATGAGCGCTTGCAGCGTACCCGCTTTTTTCTTGCTTTCGGACCCCATTTTGGTAAATTGCTCGGATTCGTCCATGGAACGGCGCAGCCATAGCACAACCAAAGCTCCCATGGCACCAATCACAAAAGGAATTCGCCATCCCCAAGAAATCATCGCCTCTTCACTTAGCATGAGCTGGAGAATGATTTGCACGCCAAGTGCGACCATTTGACCAGCTACCAATGTGACGTATTGGAAGCTGGAGTAAAAGCCGCGGCGCCCGCTGCTAGCCATTTCCGACAAATAAGTAGCAGATGTGCCGTATTCGCCACCCAAAGAAAGCCCCTGCAGCAAGCGGGCGACGACGAGGATGAGCGGAGAGAGTACGCCGATGGTCGCATAGCTCGGCGTCACGGCGATGATGAGCGAGCCGCCGGCCATTACCGTGATGGAAAGTGTCAAGGCTGCCCTTCTACCTCGCCTGTCCGCGTATTGCCCCATGAGAAGGCTGCCGATCGGACGCATAAGGAAGCCTACCGCAAAAATAGCTGCTGTATTGAGCAGCTGGCTGGTCGGATCTCCTTTTGGGAAAAACTCCTCCGAGAAGTAGACGGCGAAGGCAGAATAGACATACCAGTCATACCACTCGATCAGGTTACCCAGTGAGCCCTTGAAAATGTTGGCGGTGATGCGCCTGGACTGTTTTTGTTCTTCAGTGAGAGTCATTCTGTCTACCTCCTGGTGAGATGCGGCAATAAGTAGTGTTAGTATGACCGAAGCTCCCGTTTTTTTAGTCGGTTTTTTTCCAGAAAGTGTACTCTCTAAGGATGGACTGGCGGAATAGAAACGAAATTCTGAATATTTTATAAATAAAGAAGGCATTTCGGAGATCGCGCGAGAAAAGGAATGGAAAGGAAAATAATCATGCCAGGAGTGAGGTGGGGCTCTTTGTTCGAGGGATATTATCAGCTGCAAATGCCAGGAAAAATCTTGTACGGTCGAGACTCGTTTTCACAGGTCGGCAAACAGGCAGCACAGCTGGGAGCAAAGGTATTGATCATCAGTGATCCGATCATGGTGAAAGTGGGAAATGTGGCCCTTTGCGAGACGTATGTAGCGGAACAGGGTTTGGCCTACGCCACCTATACGGGAATTGAAACAGAGCCGACCGACATCCATGTGGAGGAAGCACTCGCGGTCTGCCAGCAGGAAGGCTGTGACGTGATTGTGGCTGTCGGGGGAGGGAGCTGCATCGACACGGCAAAAGCAGTTGCATGCATGGCGACGAACGAAGGGTACATCGGAGATTATATGGGAGGGCAGAAACCATTTTCCGCAAAGCCTCTCCCGCTGATCGCATGCCCGACAACAGCAGGAACAGGTTCGGAAGTGACCAAAGTTACAGTGATCATCAATACAAAGACGCAAGTAAAGATGATGATTTCCCAGCCAGAGCTTTTACCTGTGGTCGCCATCGTCGATCCTGTTTTGACCTTATCGTGCCCACCAGCTGTGACAGCCGCTACGGGGATTGATGCCCTGTGCCACGCGGTTGAGGCTTATCTTTCCCGCAAGTCTCAGCCCGTGACTGATATGCTCGCGCTCAAGGCTATGGAGCTGATCCTCCGCCATTTGCAGCGCAGCTATCAGGATGGGCAGGACATGGAGGCCAGAGAAAAGGTCGCGCTGGGTTCCATGCTGGCTGGCGCAGCCTTTTCCAATGCTTCTGTTACGTTGGTTCACGGAATGTCCCGACCCATTGGTGCGCTCTTTCACGTACCGCATGGCATCTCTAATGCAATGCTGCTGCCCGTCGTGCTGGATTATACAAAAGAGAGTGCCGTCGAAAGACTAGCAAGCATCGGACATATGCTGCATCCCGAGTGGAAAAGCCAATCTGTCTCAGAAGCGGCTGAGAATACCATCGTAGAGATGAAACAGCTGTGCAAACGACTGCACATCCCCAACTTGAAGAAGTGGGGAATCGATAAAGAAGCATTGGAAGCAGCATTGCCCAAAATGGCAGCGGATGCGCTCGCAAGCGGAAGTCCTGCAAACAATCCGCTCGTGCCCACGCACGAAGAGATTGTACAGTTGTATCGGCGCAGCTACGAATACGAGCTGACGACAACACAAATGGCGTGAGCGCCGGACAGCCTTCCTGACAGACTATGTTTCTTCTTCCTCTCTCAGATAGGAGCGCATTCCGCGGATAAACAGCTCCCGAATGACCTCTGACTGGGTTTTGCTGCTTACGCGCGATCGGATCATTTCCAATTCTGCCACCAGCTCGGAGTCCAGATGCAGGTTGATCGTTTTGCCCTTGCTTTTCGGATGAATTTCAAAGTACTCAGCACTTTTTCGTACTTGTCCGTCCACGATGGCTTTGTCATCTAGCTGCTGTGGAGCAGGAACGTAGAGGCAGGGTGCTTCCAAAATGATATGGGTCAGTTCCTCGCTAAACCGAATGGCGAGGGGCTGCCCCTTTTTTTTATGGAAATCTCGTATCCGTCGCGATAATTCCTGATTAGGAACCGTGTTTTCCAGAGTAATCGCTGCCAGTTCCATAAGGCCTCCTTACGGGAGTAGCAAGTCGTTCTCGTCAATGGCTGTCAGGACAGCTCCCGTTTCTTCTAGTTGGACTTGATAGGTAAAGCGATCACCGTCTCTCTCGATAGAGGTAACCAAAGCTCCAACTTGCCCAGAGGGAGAGCGGAGACGGACCCGATCCAGTATATCGAAAGCAGGCTCAAACAACCCTTTCTCGTGCAGAAATCGAAAAACCGCTTCGCGCGGGTACAAGAATCGCTTGTTTCCCTGTTTGCTGGCCAGCAAAGGAAAAGCCTCGCGTTCGTCAATGACCTCTCCTAGATAACCGCTATCCGCCCAGCGCTTGATGGTAGCCATGCTGCCATGTCTCCCTTGACGAGCTTCCAGTATGTCCAGAATCTCTCTTGAGGAGAGATACGACAAGCGACGCTCCTGCTGTTCGCAAAAGGCAAGGTGCTCGGCTTCGAGCTGGACCAGCTGTTCGCTCAGCTGAGCCAGTTGATTTCGTATGCGAGCGATTTGCTGCTCGTAGTCTTTCATGGGTAGATCGCCTCACTGTCATAACCATCTCGTTTGTTTATCCCTATTCGTGAATGAAATCAATCATTCCACGCGTCCATGAATGATTGCGTCCCGTTTGTATTTCGAGAGGAAATGTAACAATCATAAAATCATTCATTCTCACATTGATTAATAGCAAGCACATTATTTTTAAAAGAATGGGCAAGGAGGTTGTGAAAAATGGGCGTTCCGCATGATCTGCAGAGCAACTTTAAAGAAGTGGTCCCTGCTTTAAAACCGAAGGAAGCCATCGATGAAGCCAATCGGTGCCTGTATTGTTATGACGCCCCCTGTATCAAGGCCTGTCCCACCTCCATCGATATTCCGTCGTTTATTAAGAAGATCTCGACAGGAAATTTGTTTGGCTCGGCTCGGACGATTATGGATTCCAATCCTGTAGGGGCAAGCTGCGCCCGCGTCTGTCCCACGGAGGAGCTTTGCGAAGGCGCCTGTGTACTGAACCATGCATCCAAGCCGATCATGATTGGCCTGCTGCAGCGACATGCAACGGACTGGGCCATCCAAAACAAGGCGAAGCTGTTCCAAAAAGGCGAAGCGAATGGAAAGAGTGTCGCTATCATCGGAGCGGGACCGGCTGGCTTATCAGCGGCACGGGAGCTTGCGCGGCTGGGGTATCAGGTCACGGTGTACGAAGCGAAGGAAAAGGCAGGCGGGCTGAATACGTACGGGATCGTCTCCTTCCGTTTGCCCCAGGAAATTTCTTTGTGGGAAGTCGAGCAGATTGAAGACCTTGGAGTGGAAATCAAGACAAATACCCAAATTGGCGTAGATGTGAGTGCCGAGGACTTGCTTGCGAACTACGATTCCGTTTTGCTTGCCGCAGGGATGGGGATTGTACCTGACCTGCAGATTGAGGGCGAAAATCTGGAAGGCGTGCTGGACGCAATTACGCTGGTGGAAGAGACGAAGACCCAAGCCTTGACGGACAAAATGGTCGGGAAGAAAGTAGTCGTCATTGGCGCGGGCAATACGGCGATCGACGCGGCTACCTGTTCCAAGAGGCTGGGAGCCGACAATGTCCAGATCCTTTACCGACGTACCGTGAATGAAATGTCCTGTTATCAGTTCGAATATGAGTTTGCCAAACAGGATGGGGTGGAATTCCGTTGGCTGGTGGCCCCGTCTCGCGTGATCGGGGAAGGCGGCACGGTGAAAGGGCTGGAGCTGATCCGGATGGAGCTGGGCGAGCCGGATGCGAAAGGAAGAAAGCGCCCCGTGCCTGTTCCCGGCAGTGAGTATGTGATCGAAGCCGATTTCGTGGTCAAAGCAATCGGGCAGAGAAGGCTAGTACCCCTGATCGATGCGTTTCAATTGGAGCACAACAAAGGCATCGTCGAAGTAGAGGACGGCACCTATCGGACGAGTAACCCGAAAGTGTTCGCAGCGGGCGACATTATTTTCGGCGGCGGAAAGACCGATGCGATGGTAGTCGATGCAGCCAACCATGGCAGACGAGCGGCGCATGCCATTCACAAAACGCTGACAGACCAAAAGCAGCCTGTGTAAGCGTTGCAGAAATTTCACGCGTAAGGAGGAGAGAGGAAATGGCAGATCTATCTATCAATCTGGCTGGCATACAATCGCCCAATCCTTTTTGGCTAGCATCGGCACCGCCGACAAACTCCGGCTACCAAGTGCAACGGGCATTTGAAGCAGGCTGGGGCGGAGCTGTCTGGAAGACCTTGGGGGAGCCTATCATCAACGTGACTTCGCGGTTTGCAGGGCTGAACTTTGGGGGACAGCGCGTTTTCGGCTTTAACAACATCGAGCTCATTACCGACAAACCGCTGGAAGTGAATCTAAAGGAAATGGATGAGACCAAAAAGCGTTTTCCGAAGCATACACTCATCGCTTCGTTGATGGTGGAGCACAAGCAAGAGGCTTGGCATGAAATTGTGAAAAAGGTAGAGGCTATCGGCGTCGATGGTTTGGAGCTGAACTTCGGCTGTCCACACGGGATGGCGGAGCGGGGGATGGGCTCGGCAGTCGGTCAGCATCCCGATCTGATCCGGCAGCAGGTGGAATGGGTAAAGGAAGTAGCGCAGACGCCCGTTATCGTCAAGCTGACGCCGAATATCACGGACATTCGTTTCACGGCCAGGGCTGCTTCTTTAGGCGGCGCGGATGCGATCAGTATGATCAACACGATCAACAGCTTGATGGGAGTCGACCTGGATCGCTGGCTGCCCATTCCTCATGTAGATGGAAAAGGCGCACATGGCGGCTATTGCGGCCCAGCAGTAAAACCTATCGCTCTGAACATGGTGGCGGAATGCGCTCGCGACGCTCAGGTTGGCGTGCCGATCTCCGGCATTGGGGGCATTTCCAATTGGCGGGATGCCGTGGAATTTTTGCTGATGGGTGCGACTGGCGTCCAGGTGTGTACGGCTGCCATGCATCACGGCTTTAGAATCGTGGAGGACATGATCGACGGGCTGAACAACTACCTCGATCAACGAGGGATTTCCTCCGTTATGGACATCGTCGGCAAGGCTGTACCCACCTACTCGGATTGGGGCCATCTCAATCTGAACTACAAAGTAGTTGCCCGGATTCACGAAGAGACCTGTATCAACTGCAACAAGTGCCATATCGCCTGTGAAGATACTTCCCATCAATGTATCGACATCCTGAAGGACGAGGCAACGGGGGCGGAGCGGCTCGTCGTACGCGAAGAGGATTGTGTGGGCTGCAACCTTTGTTCCATCGTATGTCCAGTGGAGGGAACGATCGAAATGGTCGAAATTCCGAGCGACTTGCCGCCACTCAGCTGGAATCAACGGCAGGCTGCACTGGCTGCAAAAGGGACGGCTGAGACATAAGTACCAGATGTTCGTAATCTTTTCCCAAATAGGCGCATAGCCTGTACGGAAAAGCTGTGTCTCAATCTGGCTGCAGAAAAAGAACAGGGGAGGGGCAAGGATGAAAAAGTGGATTCGTGGCGGGACGGTTGTAACGGCAGCGGATACGTACCAGGCAGACGTGCTGATCGAGGGGGAGAGGGTCGTCGCGATCGGGTACAACCTCGATACCGCTGGCGCAGAGGAGATCGATGCCACCGGCTGCTACATACTGCCGGGTGGGATTGACCCCCATACGCATCTCGACATGCCTTTTGGCGGAACGGTGACCTCCGACAACTTCTTTACAGGGACCAAGGCTGCAGCATTTGGCGGAACGACGAGCATCGTCGACTTCTGCCTGACAAATAAAGGAGAGTCACTTCAATCCGCGATTGCTACCTGGCACGAAAAAGCGCGTGGAAAAGCGGTCATCGACTATGGCTTTCACTTGATGGTTTCCGATGCTAACGATCAGGTGCTGGATGAACTTGCGTCCGTTGTGGCCAATGAAGGGATTACTTCGCTCAAAGTGTTCATGGCCTACAAAAACGTTCTGATGGCTGACGATGAGACCTTGTTCAAAACGCTGATACGTGCAAAGGAAATCGGAGCGCTGGTTCAAGTCCATGCGGAAAATGGAGATGTCATTGACTATTTGACCAAGAAGGCATTGGCGGAAGGGAATACGGACCCGATCTACCATGCCTACACAAGACCTCCCGAGGCAGAAGGAGAAGCAACGGGACGAGCGATCGCCCTGACGGCTCTCGCGTCCGCGCAGCTGTACGTCGTGCACGTCTCTTGCGCGGACGCCGTACGTCGGATCGCAGAAGCGCGTGAGAAAGGCTGGAACATTTACGGGGAGACGTGTCCGCAATACCTCGTGCTCGATATCGAAGACCTGGATCGCCCGGATTTTGAGGGTGCCAAGTACGTCTGGTCCCCTCCGCTTCGTGAAAAATGGAATCAGGAAGTCCTCTGGAGCGCCTTGAAGAACGGCATCCTGCAAACGGTGGGCTCTGACCATTGTCCGTTCAACTTCGTGGGGCAAAAAGAACTGGGACGCGATGATTTTACGAAAATTCCAAACGGCGGCCCGATCATTGAAGATCGCCTAACCCTGCTGTTTTCCGAAGGGGTGCAGAAAGGAAAGATCAGCTTGAACCAGCTGGTGGATCTCACCTCGACAAAAGCGGCGAAACTGTTCGGGATGTTCCCGCAAAAAGGGACGGTAGCGGTTGGATCGGACGCTGACCTCGTCCTCTTTCATCCCAACGTGAAAAGAACGATTTCCGCAAGCACCCATCACATGAATGTAGACTACAACCCGTTTGAGGGAATGGAAGTCCAAGGGGAAGTGGTAAGCGTCTTGTCGCGAGGCTCCTTCGTCGTTCGTGATAAACAGTTTGTCGGTCAAGCGGGTGCAGGACGCTATTTGAAACGTTCGAGGTTTACACGTCCGTAAGAGAGGGAATAGAGAGGAGAAGGGATGGGATGGTAAATAAAGTAAGCATCGGACTGATCCAGGCAAAAAACGATGTGAATGGGGACGAACCCGTTCACCTCCATAAAGAGAAGGCAATCGAAAAGCACATCAAAATGGTGCGAGATGCTGCTAGTAAAGGGGCGCAGATCATCTGCCTTCAAGAAATTTTTTACGGTCCTTACTTCTGCTCCGAGCAAAACGCGAAATGGTATGAGGCAGCCGAGGAAGTGCCAAATGGGCCGACTGTCCAGCTGTTCAGCTCATTGGCACGGGAGCTGGGGACAGTCATGATCCTGCCTGTATACGAGCGGGTAGGAATCGGGACCTACTACAACACGGCTGCCGTCATTGACGCTGATGGAACGTACTTGGGCAAATACCGAAAACAGCATATTCCCCATGTAGGTGTGGGGAACAACGGATGGGGCTTCTGGGAAAAGTACTATTTCAAGCCGGGCAATCTAGGCTACCCGGTGTTTGATACGGCTTTTGCCAAGGTGGGTGTCTACATCTGCTACGATCGCCATTTTCCAGAAGGTGCACGTCTCTTGGGGTTGAACGGAGCTGAAATTGTCTTCAACCCTTCTGCAACAGTGGCGGGACTTTCCGAATATTTGTGGAAGTTGGAACAGCCTGCACATGCCGTAGCCAATGGATATTACGTCGCCGCCATCAATCGGGTCGGAATGGAAGCGCCATGGAACATGGGCGAATTTTATGGGCAGTCCTATCTGGTGGACCCGCGGGGACAATTTGTCGCTGTCGGAAGCCGTGATCAGGATGAGATCATTCTCGCGGAAATGGATAAGAACAAGATTCACGAAGTCCGCGATACCTGGCAGTTCTACAGAGACCGCCGTCCAGAGACGTATGATGACATGGTTAAACTTCTGCCTTGATGAGGAGAGGGAGACGCCTACCTAGCGTCTTCCTCCTTTTCGCATGAAAGAGTAGCTCCTATCACTGGAACGTGAGGAGAATACCGGGATGAGGCAAATCGTGTATCGGGGTGTGGAATATAAAGAGGCGTTGCGAGTCGTTCGCTCGGGGCGGTATGAGCGCGAGGAGCGCAGGCATTTTGTCAATGGGGCAAGCGCGAAGGCAGTTTTTGGTTCAGGCGTATACTTGGTTAGCAATCCGGAGGTCGCGGCACAGTATGCCATTTGTCATGCCGAAACGGTATGGGACAAAGCAGCCATCTTGCGCCAGGAAGTAGATGTGACCGGACTGCTGCGCTTGGACGAGCGTTATGGCGAAAATGAGCTGCGTACCGATGTACTGCGCGCGAGGTATTCCATGGAGACATTGGTGCATCGATCCGATTCTATGGGGTATCGGGAATGGCTGGAGTGGACAGGAGACGAGGTACGTTCCTATTTGCTAGCAGAAGGGTATGCAGGACTACAGTACAGGATCAGTCCAGAACTAACTTACTATGTTTGCTATCAACCTGATAAGCAAATTCACGAAATTTCCATTTTGTCGGTTGTGGATCTGAGTGAAATAACCTAAGACTATCGACTTGTCTGTCTTAATTTGGTAAGATTAGACAATATTCGAGCTTTTTCTACTTTTATTGCACCATGAACAGGAGGATCGCCAAACAACGATGAGTCTCTTTCGGAATGTAAGCACGAGAGCAAAACTGTTTAGCCTAATCATTTTGATGGCTGTATTCTTGGTAGGGGTAGGCTTCACTGGCTATTACCACTTGCAAGTTGCGAGTGACCGTATTCAGTCGATGTACAAGGATCAGCTGCTGCCTGTCAAATGGATTAATGATTGGCGTCAAGAGATGAGAGCGATTGACGGCTTAGTGTACAAAATGATTCTCGATCCCTCGCCAGCTGTTTATGCAGCGTACAAAGCAGAGCTGGACCAACGGATGGATGCCGCAAACCTAATCTTTGAAAACTTGAAGTCGGCCGAACTCGATAAAACGGAGCAGGAGAGCGCCAACATGCTCAATGAACTCCTCAACCAGTATCGAGGAGATCAGGGCGAAGTGATCAAGATGATCAGTGCACAGCAAACGGACCAGGCCTATTCCTTTTATCGCGCTACCGACAAGACTCTGAATTGGATCAATCAGGAGCAGTTGACTTGGGCGAATTACAAGTCGCAGCAAGCCGAACAAATTCGTCAGGCAAATGAAGCAGATTCCAAAAACGCAGAGCTGCTGCTGGCTGGAGTCGGTGTTCTTAGCCTCGTGATCGCAATGGCCCTTGGATACTTGATTTCTCGCATGATTTCCGAGCCTTTGCGTGTCGTGGCCAAACGAATGGAAGAGCTCGCCCAAGGTAACCTGGCAGTAGAGCCTGTCCGTTATGTGACTCGCGACGAAGTTGGGAAGCTGGGAGTGGCTTTTAACGATCTCGTCCATAATTTCCGTTCCTTGATTGAACAAGTAAAAGTAGCAGGGGAGCAAGTAGCCGCTTCCTCTGAGGAGCTTTCGGCCAGTGCAGAGCAATCCGCACATGCTTCTGAGCAAGCGATTGAAAGTGTTCAGCAAATCGCAAGCGCATCGGAGGTACAGACGCAACGGACGCAAGAAAGTGTACGTGTCATGGAAGAGATGTCGATCGCGATCCAGCGAATTGCCGACACCTCCAGCTCTGTTTCTGAAACATCCGCGCAGGCCGCAGTAGAAGCAGAACAAGGAAATGCGCACATTCAAAAAGCCGTATCCCAGATGGATTCCATCTCGCAATCCGTCAATCGTGCAGCAGAACTCGTTCAACTGCTCGGGGTGCGCTCGGAAGCAATCGGGCAAATCGTCGATGTGATCACCGGCATCGCTTCCCAAACGAATCTGCTGGCTTTGAACGCAGCGATCGAAGCGGCACGTGCAGGTGAACATGGCAGAGGGTTTGCCGTAGTTGCCGATGAGGTACGGAAATTGGCTGAGCAGTCAGAACAATCAGCCTTGGAAATTGCTCGCTTGATTGGAGAAATTCAGCAAGAGACGACGCAGGTTGTGCACGTGATGAAGGATGGAACGAAGGAAGCCGAAAGAGGAGCGATCGTTGTACAGGAAGCAGGAGTGACCTTCCAACGAATCGTTGCTTCTTCCCAAGAAGTCGCGGATCAAATCCAGGACGTATCGGCAGCAACGGAGCAAATGTCTGCCAGCGTTCAACAAGTGGCATCCGCTATGGACGAAATGAATCGACTGGCCGAAGAAGCTGCCCTGCATACGCAAGGCGTTTCTGCCGGAGCAGAAGAGCAGGTAGCTTCCATGCAGGAAATTGCACGTTCCAGCAACAATCTGAACAAACTCTCCCACGAGCTGCAAGAATCCATCAGTCAGTTCAAATGGTAGAAAGACTCGAAAAGCAAAAGACTGGCATCCCTCAGAGGATTTGCCAGTCTTTTGCTTTGATAGCGGATTTAAGAGGCTTTCGATTCTCCTGTACGTGCTGTGACCTTCTCGTAGTCCTTCACGCTCATGATCGTAGAATCATTTCGCATCATCCAGGTGTAGATGGCCAGGGAGATGAGCAGGCCGACTGTCCAAGCATTGTCCCAGATAATCGAGAGAGCAGGGACGTACTTGCAGACGAAGGGAATGACGATCCCGATTGCCATGGCCCAAAGAGCACGGGTGTTATAGCCGGTCTTGTAGGAGTAGATCCCATTGGTCTTATAAAGCTCGGTGAGGTGAATTCTTCTCTTGCGGACCAGCCAGTAGTCAGCGATGGCAATCCCGTCAATCGGACCTAGCAGCGCGCCGTACGTGCCGAGCCACAAGAAAATGTAGTTACCGAAATTTTCGAGGATGTACCAGGGCTGCATCAACAAGGAAACTACGCTGGCGATGATAGCGCCATGCTCGTACGTGAGCTTGCGCGGAGCGAGGTTTTCTACGGCACGGGCAGGGGCAACAATATTCGCCGCGACGTTGGTAGTGAGAGTGGCGAGGATGATCCCGATCGTTCCCAGGAAAATGGCAAACGGAGAGAATTTGGCTAGGACCGCTGCTGGATCCCAGATCGCTTCTCCGTAAATGACGACAGTAGCAGACGCTACGGCTACCCCGATGAAGGAGAAGCCTCCCATCGTGGTTGGCAAGGAAGAGGATTGCCCGATGATTTGGGCTTTTTGGCTCTTCGCGTACCGGCAAAAGTCGGGAATGTTCAGTGCCATTGTCGCCCAGAATGCGATGGCACCAGTCAAGGCAGGGAAGAAGACTTTCAGGAACTCCCCAGAGGAAGTGAATTTGGATGGCGCGGACAGCATTGGTCCCCAGCCACCTGCTTTTGTCAATGCCCATACCAGCAAAGCCAGGCTCATGATGATAAGGATTGGAGCTGCCCAGGCCTCCATTTTCTTGATGGTTTCAGGTCCCCGATAGGCGATCCATGCGTTCAGCAGCCAGAAGGCAAAGAAGGCAATCCACAAATGCCCGGGGACATGCTCCCAGCCTGTCATGGACATCAGCAGCGTATCGATTGCCGCTCCGCCGAACCAACAGTTGATCCCGAACCATCCCGCCCCGATCAAGCCACGGGCAACCGCTGGGATATGTGCTCCTTTTGACCCAAACCAGAGACGGGCAAAAACAGGGTACGGGATTCCGAATTTTGTGCCTGCGTGGGAGTTGAGGAGAATCGGAATAAGGACAATAACATTCCCCAGGATGATCGTGATGATCGCCTGCCACCAGTTCATGCCGAGGGAGATTAAGCCCGCAGCCATGGCATAAGTGGGCAAACAGATCGACATCCCGATCCACAGGCTGGCAAAGTTATACGCTGTCCACGAGTGTTCGGCACGGGTAGTTGGCCGCAGCCCTTCGTTATAGAGTGGGCTATCCTTGACCAGCTTCTCACCTTCGCCTGTCAGCGTAACGATGCCATTCGATTCCGCTTGGGTTTTCACAGCAAATCCCTCCTTTTCCAGTAGTGATTCTGGTACTCGGACAAAAGCCCCAGTTTGTCTCGAATACAAGTTGTAACATTATATTGGGGACGAGAAGACCAAATTCCACAAATTTCACGAATCCTCGCGCTGGAGCGGAGCGCATAGAGCAAGCTATCGGAAAGCGAGGAGAAGATGGTACTATGTTCCAAGAGGTGAATTTTGTGACAACAACCAAATTGCGATTGTCCTTGCAAACCAGAATGATTGTGCTATTTACTTTCGTCATTATTCTGATTATTGGGTCAATGGGAGCGGTCTTTGCTTCAATTATTGGATCATCGATTGAGGAACAGCTGGGAAAAAAGGCACTGAGCGTAGCTAAAATCGTGGCGAATGACCCCGAGCTGCGCAATGCTATTGCGACAAAGGATCCGTCCGCTCTGATTCAGCCGATCGCGGAAAATATACGCAGGCAGACAGAGGCGGAATTTGTCGTTGTGGGCAATCGGGAGGGAATTCGGTACGCCCATCCGCTGCCGGATCGAATCGGGAAGGAAATGGTCGGCGGTGACAATGAGCAGGGACTCCTGTACGGGCAGTCCTATATTTCAAAGGCGGTGGGGAGTCTTGGGCCATCGCTGCGCGGGAAGGTCCCGATCAAAAATGACAACGGGGATGTCATCGGCATTGTTTCTGTTGGATTTTTGCTCGAGGATATTGAGAGTGCGATCGGGGCTTATCAGGAGAAGGTCGTTCTGATCATTATTCTGGCGCTGGTCTTCGGCGTTGTGGGTGCGATTGGTGTTAGCCGTTATTTAAAGCGAGTCATACTGGGGCTGGAGCCGGAAGAGATCGCCGCTTTGTATATTCAACGCAATGCGGTGCTGGAATCTGTGCGGGAAGGGATCGTGGCCATCGACCGAAACAACAAGGTGACCATGATGAACAAGGCAGCCATACGCATTTTGGAGCTTCCAAATGAAGATTTTCACCGCAAAGAAATCACGGAGGTTTTGCCGGACAGCCGTATGCCGGACGTGCTTGAAACAGGCGAGCATCAATTGGATAGAGAGACGATACTCGTAGGGAAAGAAATCATCGTGAACCGTATTCCGATGAGGCTGGGAGACAAGATCGTCGGTGTCGTCAGCAGCTTCCGCCCCAAATCTGAGATCGACAAGCTCGTGTCCGAGTTATCGCAAACGCGCCGCTATGCGGAGGTGCTGCGCGCACAGACCCATGAGTTTCACAATCTGCTGTATACGATTTCCGGTCTTTTGCAGCTAGGTTCGATTCAGGAAGCAGTCGAACTGATTACCAGTGAGACATCGGCGCAGCAGGAAATGATGCTCTTTTTGGCCAAGAAAATACCTGATCCTTTGATCGGCGCTTTGCTGGTAGGGATGCACAATCGCGCAAAGGAACTGAAAATTCAGTTTCAAATCAATCAAGACAGCAGCTTGAAGTCTCTTCCGCCAACGATCAACCGCCAGCAAGTCATTGTGCTGCTTGGCACGTTGATCCAGAACGCCTTGGAGGCAGTCAATGAAGCTTGTGTCGAGCGAAAAGTGGTGGAATGCTATCTGTCGGATACGGAGGCGGAAATCCTGTTTGAAGTAGAGGATTCCGGGCAGGGTGTACCTGAAAATTTGCGAGAAGTGATCTTTCAGGATGGGTTTAGCACAAAGCCAGGCGAGCATAGAGGGCTGGGACTGGCAAAGCTGCAGGGGATTATCCAAGAAATGAAAGGATATATTCTGGTAGGAGAAAGTGAATGGGGCGGCGCGTTATTCACGGTGTCACTCCCCAAGGAACGGAGGGATCTGGGTGCAGAAGGTGGAAGTGCTGATCGTGGAAGATGACTTGAGGATCATCGATATCAACAGACGTTTTGTCAGTAAAATAGAGGGGTTCGACGTCATTGCAACAGCAACGAACGGAGCGGAAGCAAAAGAGCTGCTCTCTTTTATGCAGCCGCATCTGGTTCTGCTCGACGTTTATTTGCCTGATATGCTCGGCACTGAACTGGTTTGGCACGTCCGCCAGCATCATCGCAGCGTCGATATCATGATGATCACGGCTGCAAAAGAGATCGATATGGTACAGGAGGCGCTGCGGGGAGGCGTGTATGATTACATCGTCAAACCGCTCGTTTTTGAACGGTTTCGTGAACGCCTGGAGAGCTATCGCCAGCATTTATGGCGGACAAAGGAGGTTGGAGAAGTCGATCAAGAAGTAATCGATCGGATTCTGACCCGAAATCTTCAGGCAGGAAAGACACGGGAGAGTGCTATGCCAAAAGGAATCGATCTGCTGACGCTGGAAAAAGTGATCCAGGCGATCCGGCGAACGGGAGAGAAGGGCGTCTCGGCAGAAGAGATCGGCAAGGTGATCGGAACCAGCAGAACCACAGCAAGGCGCTATTTGGAATACCTCGTTCTGGAGAAAAAAGCCCGCGCCGACCTGCTCTACGGGACAGTGGGGAGACCAGAAAGAAAGTATCGGTACTTGTCCTAGAGACCCGTGAACAATATGAACGAAAAGTGCACAAAATTCAGAATATACCTTATGCACGAAAACTATTCACTTCCAAATCCCCATGTTACGGTAGGGGTAAGTGTTGTATGCGCTTACAATAACGTAGGGTCAAGGGGGATGCGGGATGCAAAAGAAAAAGGTATGGATCGCGCTGTCTGTTTTCTTTACACTCACACTGGCAGCTTGTAGCGGGGGGAATGCTGGGACGGGAAGTACGGGAAGCGCAGGTGGCAATGGCAGCTCTGGAGGGACTGGAGCACAACCGGCACCGGCCACATCGAGCTATCCGGAAAAGCCACTTGTCATTGTAGCGCCATCAGGGGCTGGCGGTGGCTGGGACAAAACGGCTCGGTCGCTGGGGAAGGTCTTGAATGAAAGCAAGCTCGTAGGCCAGACCATTACCATTGAAAATAAGCCTGGCGGCGGTGGCACTGTTTTCATGGCAGAGTATGTGAACAAGGATAAAGGGAATCCATACAGATTGTTTGTCAGTTCCCCACCAATCCTGATTAACAACAATAAAAAGGAAGGAAATACGCCTTACGGATACCGGGAAGTGACTCCGCTTGCGCAAATGACGAAGGATTTTGGGGCGCTGGTCGTAAAGGCGGACTCCCCTTATAAGGACATCAAGAGCTTGCTGGATGCGATCAAAGCGGATCCGACCAAGCTTACGGTGGCAGGTGGCTCCGCTCCTGGCTCGATGGACCATTTGGTGAGTGTCCTTCCTGCTGCCAAGTATGGGATTGATCCAAAGAGCGTCAAATACGTTTCCTACGATGGCGGTGGCGAGGCGATCGCAGCATTGTTGGGTGGAAATGCAGATATGATTGCGACGGATGCGTCCGGGGTAGGGGAATATTTGAAAGCGGGAAAAATTCGTGTGCTGGGCGTGACATCCGATCAAAGGCTGACTGGCGTGCTGAGCGATGTGCCTACCCTGAAAGAGCAGGGAATCGATGCGACCTTCACGATCTGGCGCGGCGTCTTTGGTCCTGCAGAGATGCCGGCGGATGCCAAAGCCTACTGGGATGCAAAACTCAAAGAGCTGAACGACAATGAGGGATGGAAAAAAGAACTGACGGCGAACGGATGGGAAGCGGAATACAAGGATGCGGCGAGCTTCACTTCTTTCCTCGACGAACAAGACAAGCTGGTTAAAGAGCTGCTGACCTCTCTAGGCATGGCAAAATAAACAAAAAAGGAGAGGGTCATCCTCTCCTTTTTTCATAGATGAAGCCTTTGCGGCCCGCGACTGCTAATGACATCGTACAGGAGGAAGAACATGAATCTCACATTCGATCGTTTGGGAAGTATCTTTTTTGCCATCATAGGTGCAGCGTTTATTGTAGAGAGCCGTTCGATTGCTACCAGCGCTTATGGAAGTGAAGTAGGACCTAACATGTTTCCGCTTGGACTTGGCATTCTCTTAATCCTGCTGAGCCTGCGACTGTTCTGGGAGACGAGTAAACAGAAAAAGACGGGGCCTGCGCCAGCACCCTCCGAGAAACGAAACTACGGGCGATTTTTGCTGATTCTCGCTGCGACCTTTCTCTATGTTTTTCTATTTGAGACACTCGGCTACTTGATCGCTACCTTTTTATTTCTGGCTGTTGCTTTTCGGGTGATGGGCAGCAGCAGCTGGATAAAGGCTTCCGCCATATCGCTGCTCTTTTCTGCGGGCGTCTACTATTTGTACGTCTATTTACTGCAGGGAACGCTGCCCGGATTTCCTGCCTGGCTAGGCTTGTAAGGAGGGATGGATCATGAATGCCCTGCAATATTTGGGTGACGGCTTTCTCCTCGCCTTGCAATGGCATAACCTGCTCTATGCGTTTGTAGGCGTATTGATCGGAACGGCAGTAGGGGTGCTTCCCGGAATCGGTCCGATGAGCGGTGTGGCACTTCTCATGCCTGTGACGGCATCACTTACTTCGGGTCTCCCCCCGGAATCAGCTGCGGCGAGTGCAATCATTCTGCTGGCAGGTGTCTACTACGGCGCGATGTACGGGGGATCGACGACATCGATCCTGTTAAATACCCCGGGCGAATCTTCTTCGGTAGTGACTACGCTGGACGGCTACCAGATGGCGCGACAGGGCAGAGCAGGTACGGCACTTTCGATTTCAGCGATCGGGTCCTTCGTTGCAGGCATCGTGGCGCTGATTGCCCTGGTTTTTCTGGCGGAGCCTTTGTCGGACCTCGCCCTGAAATTTGGACCAGCAGAGTACTTTTCTCTCATGATTCTCGGTCTTTGTGCGGTAAGCGGCTTGGGTGGAAAGTCAATGACCAAGGCGCTGATGATGACAGTCTTCGGTTTGTTGCTGGCTACGATTGGCATTGACAGCGTGTCTGGTGTGGCGCGGTTCACCTATGATGTTCCTGATCTGTATCAGGGCTTGGAGTTCTTAACGATTGCAGTGGGGCTGTTTGCCTTAGGAGAGGTCTTTAAAACCATTCTCGAACAAGACCAGGAGAACAAGGAAATCATAAAGGTAGGTCGAATTCGCCCGTCTCTCCTGGATTTGAAGCAAAGTGCCGCTCCGATTGCACGGGGCTCCATTCTTGGATTTTTTATCGGCGTCCTCCCTGGTGCAGGAGCTACATTGGCATCCTTTTTTGCCTATATCGTAGAAAAGAAGCTCAGCAAAGATCCGTCCCGGTTTGGAAAAGGGGCGATCGAGGGGGTAGCGTCCCCGGAATCAGCAAACAATGGAGCATCTGGCGGAGCGATGGTTCCGCTCTTAACGATGGGTATTCCAGGCTCAGGTACTACGGCGATCCTGATGGGAGCTCTTCTCATGTACAATGTTCAGCCTGGTCCACTCTTGTTCACGGACCATCCGCAAATCGCCTGGGGGTTGATCGCGAGCATGTTCATCGGGAACGTGATGCTGTTGATTTTGAACATGCCGCTCGTCAAGGTGTTTGCCAAGATCATCGAGACACCATCGCAATATTTGCTTCCGATGATCATCGCCATATCTGTGTTCGGTGTGTACGCAGTCCAGATTAGCACTTTCGATCTCGTGCTGCTGGTGATTTGCGGACTGGCGGGTTACTTCTTTGCGAAAAATGATTTCCCGCTGGCACCTTTGGTTTTGGGGCTCGTTCTTGGGCCTATGATCGAAAATAACATGCGACGTGCGCTGACTACCTCAAACGGCGATTTTACCATCTTTCTCTCCAAGCCGATATCGGCTGTCTTTCTTCTCTGTGCGCTTCTATGGCTGGTGATTCCCTTGTTATTGAAGATGCGTGGCAAAGAAGTTGTCATTTCCGAGGAAGCGTAAGAGGAAGGAGTCCCCTTTGTAGAAAAAAGCTGCAAAGGGGACTTTTTCTGTTTCCTTTTCAACCATCGAATCCCCGTGTATGATGAAACAAACGCAATGCTTTTTCCTATATTATGAAATGGATCTGGAGGGCATGGAAAAGTGGACATGACACAATTGGACACACCTTCATTGCTAGTAGACCTTGACAGCATGGAAGCGAATATGAGGCTGGTAGACGATTTTGCGAAAGAACAAGGCATCGCGTGGCGTCCCCATATCAAAACGCACAAATCGATTGAAATCGCAAAGCGACAGATGGCAAACGGAGCGTGCGGGATCACTGTAGCAAAAGTATCGGAGGCAGAGGTGATGGTGAAAGGGGGAATCGACAACATCCTGATCGCCTACCCGCTCGCGTCGCGTACAAAGCTGGAGCGTGTAGCAGCGCTGCTTCCTCGTGCAACGATCATTTTAACCTTGGATTCGGAAGAGCAAGCAGCCCACGTCCAACAATTCTTTCAGCCTATTCATCAAGAGGTGGAAGTCTGGCTGAAAATCGATTCCGGCCTGAAGCGATGCGGTGTCGATCCAGGAGAGCCTACCCTGAGGCTGGCACAGTATGTCAGTGAACGGTGCCCCAACCTGAAATTGAAAGGGCTTTATACCCATGCTGGACATTCTTACGCTGCCACAGAATACGAGCAGATTGAGCGCATCGGCCGCTACGAAGGAGAGTGTATCGTGGCGAGCGCGCAGCTCTGCGAGGAACACGGGATTCCTATCGAGGTGAGGAGCGTCGGCTCGACCCCGACATTTCGGATTTCCGGCAAAGTCCCTGGCATCACGGAGATACGACCGGGAAACGCCGTGTTTTACGATGCGATTCAAGTCGGCTTAGGAGCCGCTACATATTCACAATGTGCCTTGCGGGTGATGGCCACGGTTGTAAGCCACCGTCCAGGCGAGCGGCTCGTTTTGGATACAGGGAGCAAATCACTGGCTTTAGACCAAGGGGCGCACGGGAATGCAACCGTCAAAGGCTTCGGCCATGTGGTCGGTCATCCCGAGATCGTTATCCAGCGCTTGTCTGAAGAACATGGGGTTGCGAGTATCGAAGGCGAGACGAGTCTGCGTCTGCTCGATCGTGTCCAGATCATTCCCAATCATGCCTGCGCCGTGATGAATTTGTTTGATCAGGTTTATGTCGTCCGTGACGGGCAAGTCATCGATACTTGGAAAGTTGACGCGAGAGGGCATGTTCAATAAAAAGAATGTTTGACAGATTGGAAATCCCCCCTTATCATAGGAAAAATTTATGAGAGCTGTTCTGCTTTTCAGCTTTAACAGAACAGTCGGAGGAGACACAATCATGCTAAACATTGCACCCGTCACGCTAGAAGGAAAATACGTCCGCTTGGAGCCTTTGCGCCATGCGCATATCGAGGGAATCTGGGAGGCAGGTCGATACGAGAATATCTGGCCCTATATGAGCGTAAAGATCGACCAGCTGGAGGATGCGGTCAGCTTTGTGGAAACGGCGATGAGGAATGAAGAGGAAGGGATTGAGCTTCCTTTCGCCATCATAAGCCGAGAAGAGGGTAAAGTCATCGGCAGTACGCGCTTCTTAAATATCGCGAGGAAGGATCGCGGCCTCGAGATTGGATTTACATGGCTCACTCCCTCCGTTTGGAAGAGTGCGATAAATACAGAGTGCAAGTATTTGCTGATGCGCCACTGCTTCGAGCAATTGGGATGCATTCGTGTGCAGCTCAAGACCGATTCGCGCAACCTGAATTCCCAACGGGCCATTGCCCGAATCGGTGGTGTCCGCGAAGGTGTCCTGCGCAATCACATGATATTACCGGATGGATACGTCCGCGATTCCGTCTATTTCAGCATCACCCATACGGAATGGAAAAACGTCCAGGAAAAGCTGCATTTGTTGCTGTTTCGTGAATAAACGGGTGGAACGATTGTGAGTCAGCAGGCAGGATGTGTACAATACAGGGGAAGCATACTTGCTGTACACTTCGCTTCATGAGAGAAGAGGATATTCATGAAACTTCGTATACTGCCGGCTGGCTATGTCTTGTTTGCAGGTGATCTGTTAGCTTTCCTGCTTTTCGCCTACTATGGAAAATTGGCTCATCATTTGCCCGTGTCTTTTCTGGGCTTGCTCGATACCCTTGCACCCTTTTTGGTAGGTTGGCTAGTGGCGATCTTCGTCTTTCGCAGCTATGGGCCAAAATCCTATCGATCCTTTGGATGGCTGATGCTTTCCACCTTTCTCACCTGGACGCTTGCTGCACCGATTGGTTTAGTTCTGCGAGCGTGCTGGACAGGCGTTCCGATGACCTGGGTATTCACATGGGTTGCGTATGTGATTACCTTCGCCTTTCTCTTAGGCTGGCGCGTGCTTTTTGCGATCGGTTTCTCGCTTAGCAAAACCAAACAGCACAAACTTGTGAAAAGCTGATTAAGATTGGGGAGTAAAGAGCCCCAGATTGGTTACGCTATCCTTTGACATCATTGTCAGGGGAGGTGGAATCATGGGTAAGAACAACAACAGCAAGGACTTGGGTAAAAACCGCGGGAAGACGCTTGATGAGAAAGACAAGAATACAAACCTGCGCCAGTCCAATCACAATGACCGAAATGAAGGAACAAGTGAAAGCCGCTGATTTCAGCGGTTTTTCTAATTCTCCATGGATGCTCCCTTGCATTGTGCTATAATAGGTTTTGTTTTTTCTAGCCAGGATCAGGAAAGCAAGTGGGGGGAAGAGCATGACGGAACCGATGCAGGAAGTACAGCCGGTGACCTTGTCGTCACAGGCATTTTTGATATTGTGTCGTCTCTTTGACGGCGTTTACGATGAATTAAAGCAAAACGAGCAAATCGTCGAGCTGGTCGAATCCATCGCTAATATGCTGCTCACGGGCGTGGAAACGCTGGAGAAGCAAGAAGAAAAACCGAAAAAAATTACGTTTCCCATGACAATTCAACAGACGTTTTTCCTCAGAAGATTAGTAATCGACTTATTGGCTCATGCACCTAGCGAAGGGGATGACAAGACCAAGCAGTGGCTGCAGGAGTGCTTGGCAGCCTTATCTGGAGGCGGAGGGCAGAGCAATGTCGGGCAGGCCTGAGCTGCACGTCATCACGAACGGCCGTCAAAGCTTGGAGGAAGTGCTTTCGATGGCAGAAGCGGCTTATGCGGGTGGAATGGATTATTTACATATACGGGAAAAGCAGCGTACAGCAAGAGAGTGCATGGACTGGGTAAAAGCTTTGTCCACGGTCATGCCAATCTCCTGTCTGATTGTCAACGACCGAGTAGATGTTGCAGCAGCAAGCGGTTGCCGGGGCGCCCATTTGGCCTATCACAGCTTGACGCCATCAGAAGCGCGGCTTCTCTTAGCGAAGGAGCAATGGATAGGCAGATCTGTGCATTCGGTCAAGGAAGCAGAAGCAGCTGCTGCTGACGGGGCAACCTATGCGTTGTACGGCCATCTGTTTCCTAGTGGCTCCAAGCCGGGTGTCCCTCCGAGAGGAACAGAAGAGCTTACGAGCATCACGGCGGCGCTGTCTATTCCTGTGTTTGGAATTGGGGGGATTACCCCGGCGAATACGACGAACGTTTTAGCGGCGGGCTGCCGAGGTATCGCTGTTTTATCGGGCATTACCGACGCACACGACGTCAAGGAAGCAACAGCAGCATATCGAAATGTATTGGACACTTGGGAGGGCAGATCGAAATGAAGGATAGAAACGTACTTCGCGAAAAAATGGGGGTCTATCTTGTAGTCGGTACTCAGGACTGTGATTACTCTATCGAGCGGACAGTAGCCATTGTAGCTGATGCTCTGCAAGGCGGGGTAGGCACGCTTCAGCTGAGGGACAAGGGAAGCAAGCTCACGGCGGATGAGCGCGTTGAGCTGGGGCGTCAGCTGCAGCTTCTTTGCCGTGAGAGCGGGGCCCTCTTTTTTGTCAACGACGATGTGGACTTGGCGATCCGGCTGCAGGCAGATGGCGTACACGTGGGCCAGGACGATATGCAGCTCGCTGAGGTCAGAGAGGCGGTAGGGCCAAACATGTACATTGGGGTTTCTGCTGCTACCGTAGAAGAGGCATTGGCCGCTCAAGCGGGCGGGGTCGACTGCATCGGAGTAGGAGCGATGTACGCCACTTCATCCAAAGCAGATGCGGGAGAGCCGATCGGACCCGAAGGCTTGCGCGTCATTCGAGAAGCGGTTGGAAGTGAACTTCCTATTGTGGGGATCGGCGGGATTACGCTGCAAAATGCCGTGGAAGTTATTCGCGCCGGTGCGGATGGAGTGGCTGTGATCAGCGCCATTACGCGAGCGGATTCACCGAGCGATGCGGCACGTGCTCTGCAGGGAATTGTACGATCTGTCTAGCACGGACAGGTCTCGAAATACATATGGTACGTTAACCGAAAAACCGGCTAAATCAAAAACGCCAAATGGCGACCAAAAGGAGGTGGAGCCGATGAAAAACCGGATATACCGAATCGGATATGAGTGGGTCAGCAAACGGGAGCTGCTGGAGCGTCTGTCCATGAATGAAAGTGCGCTAGTGGAACACAAGCGTCTGAATCCTGCTCCTGATGATCAGGATACCGAAGTTCCGCCAGAGGATGAGCGCCATACTGTCCTTATTCGCAGTCAGAGACGTCCCGGGGAATGGGTTACGTTTAATGGTCTTTATGAGATTTTGGAGCGGGAGCCGATCCCATGGATTGATTCTCCCCTCGAATATCACCAGTTTGGTACAGAGCTGATACCTGGGAATATTCGCAGGGAGAAGGCACCTCAGGGCCGAATACCCGCTCGAACGAAGCTGCAGGTGGCCGCTGTCCGTCAAGATACTGTCTTTGTTACGGTTCCTGGCCATCCCTCGAGGCGCTATGAAATGTCGCTTTCTCATGCACGCTTTGCAAAGGACTTTCCTACAGAGCTGGAAATGAAGCTGCAGGTATACGCGTTTCCGCCACGCCCAGATATTTTTGTAGACTGGCTGCTGAAAGAAGGTCGTAAATCAGGAATCATCACGCGACCGAATCAAGAGAGAGTCGAAAAATCAGCGTTTCAAGTATGGGATGATTTGCGAAAGGAATACGGGATCAGTGTCAGCGCTGCGCTCTTGGCGATTAAACAGGCTTTGATCGTTTTGGACCGCGCTGGAGTAGAGACCGATTTTCCGTATCCAGTGCAGGAACGTTCGGACCTGTCCCTCTTTAGTGAATCAGAGCGGGATGCATTTTACTCCTATCAGTCCGTTCGTTGCGCGATGGCGGCAGTCGCTGCCTTGTTGACTACGGATCCGAAAGAACCGCTGCAAGACACCTTGCTGATGGATATTATGCTGGAACAACAAATGAACCGCAGGCGCGAATAGATGCGTCAGCGGTTATTTTTGTTTTGCTAGAGTCCCATGTATAATGAAAGGGAAAACCAATGTGGGAAAGGACGTGGCAAATATTATGTACGTATCGATGAACCGACTTCGGGTGCCAGCAGACTACGCATCACATTTGGAAAGAGCATTTGGCAGTGGTGGAGAGCGGATGAAGGGGGTTCCCGGGTTCCTTGAATTCCTTTTCCTGGCTCCGTCTGAAGGGGATGAGTACATCGTCTTTACGAAATGGGAGTCGGAAGCGGATTTCCAAAACTGGACGCAGAGTGAAGCGTTCCAGCGTGCGCATGCAGGCGGCAACCCGAACAGCCCGGTAAAATCCGAGCTGCGCAACTACGCAGTAAAATCCCATTCCTAATAAGCAAAGGCATTTGTCTGATCACAAGGGCAAATGCCTTTTTTGTAGGAAACGTCCTGGTTTTGTCCTATTTCGCTAGTGACTATGCTTTACATATCAACCTATTTCCAGCCATAATAGAAGCATTCGGAAAATGGAAGAAATCACCACGGTACAGTTGGAAGCAAAGGAGCCAGAGCGTTTTGAAAAATCGAATACGTACGTATTTTGCAGATCTGGCCCCTGTGATGGCGGCCGAAATGCTCTCATTTCTTTCGGACGAACAGCAAGCACTTGTGTGGGAGCGCGGAATATATCGGGAAGAGTGTTTGGTTGAAACATTTTTGCGATTAGGGGATGCTCTTGCTGCCTCTGATCCCCTGGAGGTCAGGCAGCAGATAGGCGTATTCTCGAATTTTTTTGAAGAGCTGGGCTTATCCAGCAGGCATGTAGCCGAGCAGCTTCGGAACGCACGGGACAAAATCCTCGAGCATTTGCTGGAGCATGCGAGCTGTCTGCTCATCACAACGGAGGACCAGCTGTCCTTTTATCAAGTTCAGCTGCAGCTGTACCAAGCGGTGGACAATCAAGTGTCCAAACTGCTGGAATTGGGCCAAGTCCATTCCGACATAGGGATGGGAACGCAGGTACCCACCCGCGTGAAAAACAAGAACGGTGCCCCATTCGCGGAAGTAGCAGAGCAAGAATTGGTGCAAATTGTTTTGCAATCACTCGATATTGCCGTGCTGATGATTGACCGTCAAATGAACATTGTGGAAGCTAACCAAGCCTTGGCAAAACTGTTTCAGGTAGATCGCGAAAAGATCCTGGGTCAAAACATCGATGAGATCTTTCGCCCGCATGAAGGGGAGCGCTTTGTGCAGTGGGTCCTCGAACGGGGGCAGACTGGTCACTATGTCGCGGAGTATTGGGGACAATGGACGACGGTAAGTACAAGTCCGATCTATCATGATGGGGAGCTGTGGGGAGCGATTGCCGTCTTGCGAAATTTAACCGACAGCAATCGGTACGAGGAGGAACTGACGAAAAGGGAAGCGCTGGCGGCAGTCGGCCAATTGGCAGCAGGAATGGCACATGAAATCAGAAATCCGCTGACGTCGATCAAAGGCTTTATCCAGCTGCTGAGGGAACAGGAAGAAACGAATCGCAGAGAGACCTATTTCTCTGTGATCTTGACGGAAATAGAGAGAATTGACGGGCTCTTGAATGACGTTCTAGTTCTAGCGCGGTACAGGGATGACAAGATCGTTTCGGAGTGCTTTCCAGTGATGGAGGAGCTTTCAGGTGTCATCCGTTTACTGGAGCCCGAAGCAAACCGCCGAGGAATCAAGCTGGAGCTGCAAATTGCCCATGGAGCTTGGTACATATACGGTTATCGCTCGAGAATCAAACAAGCCTTTCTCAATATTTTAAAGAATGCTTTTGAAGCACTCACGAACGGCGGTTCACTGGTGAGGATCACAGTGATTGCATCCATTCATCGGATCGTGATTACCGTCGAGGACGATGGCCCGGGAATGTCTGATGAGACTTTGCAAAACCTGTTCATTCCGTTTTTTACGACGAAGCAGGAGGGAACCGGCCTCGGGCTGTCTACGACACAACGTATTATCACGGATCATGGGGGAGAAATCTTCGCGGGCAACTCGTCCGATTTGAAAGGTGCTCGTTTTGAAATTCGTCTGCCTTTACGCTCCAAGGAAGAGCTGTAAGACACGCAAAAAAAGACGGATGATTCCTCCGTCTTTTTTTCTGTGAATCGATGAAAAGAAATTCGCTTTTTATTTGACCAGTTGCTGGCGAAGTGCCATGGCAACCGCTTGCGTGCGGTCTTCTACGCCCATTTTCTGCAAAATGCGATGGACATGGGTCTTCACGGTTCCTTCTGAAATGAACAGATTCTGTGCAATTTGGTCGTTTCGATAACCGTATGCGATCTGCTGCAGGACGTCTAGCTCCCGATCCGTCAGCTCATCCAACAGGTAAGAGGCTTGCGGGGTATGATCAGGTGCTGTCTGCTGTGATTGCAGGACCTCCGCCAGTGCCTTGGCAGCCGTTACGGTGTGAAACAGGGCCTCTCCCTGATGGGCGCGCCTGATCAGATCCAGCATTTCTTGAGAATCCGCGTCTTTTAGCATATAGCCGACAGCACCAGCGCGGATGCCGTCCACGACGTAGTTATGATTGTCAAAGGTCGTCAAAATCAGCACCTTTAACGCGGGGCGGAGGAGCATGATTTCTCTAGTAGCGTCAATCCCGGACTTGTTGGGCATCTGCACATCCATCAAAACGACATCGGGATTCAGCTCACCCACCAGCGCGACCGCTTCGTCGCCATCAGAAGCTTCTCCGATTACTTCCATATCCGGTTGCATCTGGATGACGTAGCCGAGTCCCTGGCGAATCATCGTTTGGTCATCTACCAGAACGACGCGAATTTTCTCTTGGTGATGTATATCTGTCATCTGCGTATGCTCCCTTCTTGTGGGGGTGTATTCAGCGGTATTTCTACATCAATTTGAAATCCGTGTGGAGTCCGGACAAAATAGCGGAATCGTCCATTGAGCTTTGTCAACCGTTCCTGTATCCCGTGCAGTCCGAAGCCTGGTTTTACGGCTTTATTCGGTGTGATGCTGCCGTCATCGCGGATGCTGAACCAAAGATGCTGACCGCGATTCTCAACCACTACCTCGATATGCTGGGCGTCGGAATGGCGCAAAGTATTTGTCACCGCTTCTTGCAAGATGCGGTAAATCGTGATCGTGATCTCCTGAGACAAGGTGATGTCCAGTTTGTCCGTTACCAGTTCCATTTTTACGCCGGTATGCTTTTCTGCTTGTGAGAGCATGGCACGAAGCGGGGTCAGACCCAGCGAGGTTTTATCCACTGCAAGTGTGTGCACAGAGGAGCGGATTTCCTCCAGACTTTGCTTGGCGACACCAAGCATATTCCGTATGGCTTCCTGAGCCTGGGGAGGTCCGTCCTGCAGCATGTACTTGACCGCATGAAGCTGCACGATGAGGGACGTCAGACTGTGCCCGAGGGCATCGTGGATGTCCCGTGCGATTCGGGTCCTCTCCTCCAGTACGGCGACTTGCATGGTATGGAGGGCAGCTTCTTGCAGCTGTTCATGTGCTTCCTGCAGCTCCGCGTGTGCCTGCTGCAATTCTTCCAAATGCAGCTGATTGGTTTTATAGGCGGTATCCTGGATGCGGTAGCCCCGTGCACCGATATAGCAGCCGATGTAGGTCAAAATGAACGGTACGATATGCGCAAGCTCCAAGATGTCTTCAAAATACAAAGACAGGGTCGTGCAGACGCCGAAAAAAGTGGCATAGGCCAGTGAGCGTTTTCCTTCAATATGAAAACCGATAAACACAGCAAGTGGCAGCATCATGCCAAAGCCTTCTCCACCGATAAAAACACTCTTGATCAGTGACATGGACCCGAGAAGGATGGTAACTAGCTCAATTTGGTATGGCTTCCAATTCTTTTTAGACACCCAAAACAAGACGATATAGAAAAAGAATAGTACCATAGTAGTGTAAAATTGAATGGGTGTTTCCCGCATGAATGAATTCGGAAGTAAAGACAAAATGATGAGAACTGAAAACCAGATGATCAACAAACGCTTTTGAATCGCTTTTAGACTCATTCGCAACAAAGAGACGTCCTTCTTTCTCTGTCGGGTTTTTCGCTTAGTTTCATTCTAGCATGGGCTGTCATCTATCTCTAGATAGACACTGTACACCTGGAAATCATCCAACTGGTAGACTTCACTCCCTGGGTCTGCAGGTAGAATGAAATGGGTAAATACACTCACAGGGTAGTGTAGAGTCTAAAGTGATGCAGTCAACGCAAGGGGAGGCTTTCATGAAAGAGTTGATTCAGCTGGCAAAGCTTCTGCGGGAAGCGAGTGCCTTGTTTTCATCGATTTCGAAGAAGGAACTGGATACCGGCGATGTGACATGGCAACAGGTGCTCATCCTGGAGCAGATTGAAAAGGGTCCGAGGACGATGGGAGACATTAGCAAGGCTGTCGATCTTTCATACAGTACAACTTCCGGACTGATAAACAGGCTCGAGCAGGAAGAGCTGGTGAGGAGGTATCGAGATAAGAATGATCGGAGAATCGTGTGGGTCGCCTTGACTGAGCGGGTAACCGAGCAGGAGCGGGTCGAGATGGAAGATCCTCAGACAATCTCATCTCTTCATGCATTGCAAGATTTATTTTCACCAAAAAAGAAACTGACTAGCTGAATTAAAAGAGGTGAGTAAAATTGAATCTGTCAGAGCTATCGATTAAACGCCCCGTTACGATGATCATGTTGACGGTGGCCATGCTTATTTTTGGCTTCGTGTCCTTACCCCGCCTGGCAATTGATTTGATGCCTGAGCTGAACTTTCCGGTAGCGGTCGTCGTAACGTCCGTAGACGGTGGTTCGCCGAGCGAGGTAGAGAAGCTCGTAACGAAGCCGATTGAGAATGCCCTCGGAACGGTTTCTGACCTGGATAGTATTTCCTCCGTTTCGATTGAGGGTGCATCGCAGGTTATTTTGATGTTCAACTGGGGTACGGACTTGGACCAAGCGACCCTGGATATGAGGGAAAAGGTGGATCAGGTTCGAGGAGCCTTGCCTGATTCCGCACATGCACCACGTGTACTTCGGATTGATCCGAACTCTCAGCCGATTATTCAATTTGCGGTAACGGGTGATGCGGATGTAAACAAACTGAAGGACATGGCAGAGGATTTGATCCAGTCCCGTTTGGAACGGATTGACGGTGTAGCCTCTGCAGCAATCAACGGTGGTCAAGACCGTGTCATTGACGTTATCGTAGATCCAGCCAAGCTTTCTGCCTATGGCTTGACGCTTGATCAGATTCAGCAATCCCTCGGCAGCAGCAACTTGTCCGGTTCGGCAGGGGCTGTTCGCGAAGGGGATGGAAAACTTAACATTCGGGTACAAGGTGAGTTTGCCAATGTCGAGCAGATCGCTCTGACGCCGATATCCGTAGGAAGTGGCGGTTCAATTCGCTTAAGTGATATCGCACAGGTGAACGATACGACCGAAGACGTCACGCAGCTGAGCTATGTAAATGGAAAACCAAGCTTGGGCATCTCGATTACGAAAGCATCCGGTGGTAACACGATTGAAGTAGCCGATGCCGTAATCAAAGAGATGGAGCAAATCAAAAAGGATTTGCCTGAAAACATACAAGTAACAACTACGATGGATACATCTACTTACATCAAAGACTCTATTTACACAACCGCTGAGCACGCCCTGCTGGGTGGACTTGTCGGGATTATCTTGCTGTTCTTCTTCTTGGGAAGCTTCCAGTCTATGATCATCGCGATCATCGTACTGCCCGTTTCGATCGTAGCGACCTTCCTGCTCATGTACATGACGGGGCAGACAATCAACTTGATTTCCCTTTCCGGTTTGACACTGGGTCTCGGGTCCTTGATTGACTTCGCGGTCGTTATGTTGGAAAATATTTTCCGACAACGTGAAAAAGGGAAAGGCATGATGGAAGCGGCACTGGTCGGTTCCAAAGAAGTGGGAACCGCGGTTATGGCTTCTGCCTTGGCACAGATTTGCGTATTCTTGCCGATTGCTTTGACGGAAGGGATCGCAGCAGAATTGTTTGGACCACTTGCTCTGACGGTGGTATTCTCTCACATCGCAGCACTCGTGTTCTCGATTCTGCTCGTACCAATGCTGAGCTCCCGCATTTTGAAAAAGGTGCCTGAGCATACTGAACGCAAAAATTACAAAGGGATCAACCCGGTTATCTGGTTTAATATCGGGTTCCATAAAGTAGAGAAAGCTTATGCCAAATTGCTCGGTTGGGCTTTGGGCCGCCGTAAAACGGTTATCGCCGCAGCAATCATCATGATGGTGGGCTCTCTGGCTTTGACACCTATGATCGGTGCTGAATTTATTCCGAGCATGGACCAGGGGCAAGTATCTGTCTCCATCAAGATGCCGAGCGGTACGGTGCTGGCTGAGACAGAAAAAGTCACGAAACAAGTGGAAGAAATCGTGAACCAGGTGCCTGAAAAAGACATCGTGGGGGTATCGATCGGAAGCAACGGCTCACCGCTCGCAAGTACCTTATCCTCTAACCAGGCGACTATCAGCTTGAAGCTGGTGGATGTAACAAAGCGTCAGCGTTCGTCGGATGATATTGTGATTGATTTGACGAAGAAGCTCAAGTCGATTGCAGGTCCGGAAATTACGGTAAGTGCTGCAGAAGGAATGTCTACTGGATCGCCAATCGAATTGACGGTTCGCGGGGATGATCTGGAAGTTTTGAAAGACATTAGTGGCATTGTGAAAGGCGAAGTTGAAAGTGTACAAGGTACGAATAACGTAACGACGAGCTTGGAAGAATCCCGTCAAGAGTTTGAAGTGAAGGTAGACGCCGAAAAAGCGAGCCTGTATGGTTTGACAACCGGCCAAATTCTTTCCACAGTTCGTACTTCTTTCCAAGGACAGACAGTTACGAAATATCGTACAGGTGACGACGAGATCGATGTGAAGCTGCAGTTGCCTGAAAATTATCAGGAAGATATCAACTACTTGAACAACTTGCGTATCTCGGCACCAGGCGGAGCACAAGTCGCGCTCTCTTCTGTGGCGACGATCAGCAAAGTCGATGTACCATTGACGATTAATCGTTCCAACATGACGCGTGAAGTGAAAGTGACCGCTGATTTGGCAGGTCGTGACCTGAACGCGGTTTCCAAAGATATTCAAGCCAAAGTGGATAAGCTGAACCTCCCTGACGGCTACAAGCTGGAGTTTGGTGGTCAAAGCCAAGACATGGCGGAATCGTTCGGCAGCTTGGCACTAGCGATTGTCTTGTCCGTAGTATTGCTGTACATGGTAATGGCAGCGCAGTTTGAATCACTTTACAGCCCGTTCATCATCATGTTCTCTGTGCCACCTACAGTCACAGGGGTATTGCTTGGACTGCTGGTTACAGGCACGTCGATCAGCGTTTCCGTTTTGATCGGTTACATCCTGCTGATTGGTCTGGTCGTGAACAACGCGATTGTATTGATCGACTACATCAACCAATTGCGTGCGCAAGGCTGGGAACTTCGCGATGCAATCCTGCATGCAGGTCCGATTCGTCTGCGTCCGATCTTGATGACGACATTGACTACGATTCTGGCAATTGGTCCATTGGCATTCGCAGGCGGATCCGGTACAGAGACGCAAGCACCGATGGCGATTACCGTTATCTTCGGTTTGAGCTTCTCGACTCTGATTACGCTTGTACTGGTGCCAGTCGTTACCTCGTGGTTCGATGATAGAGGGAAAAAGCGCCGTGAAAAACGCGCACTGAAAAAAGCGAAAAAAGAAGCCAAGAAAAATGCCAAAAACGCTCCCGCTCTGGAAGTGTAGACGTTTGTGGGATAAGGAGGGACATATATGATTAAAATCAACAAACCCGTCATTCTAGCTTTGCTCGCCATCAGTCTGGTGGCAGGTTGTTCCAGCCCGCAAGCGGCAGAGACACCTACAGAAAAGACGGAGTCCGTAACACCGGTGCAAGTGGAGCAAGTCACTACCGGTACAGTGAGCTCGGAGGCTGGGCTGACTGCCAAGCTGGCACCAAGTGAAGAAGTGCAGGTAACACCAAAAGTAAGCGGTAAAATTTCGTCGCTTCCGGTAAAGCTGGGGCAATACGTGACAAAAGGTCAGGTCCTCTTCAAAATTGACGAGCAGGACTTGAGTAATGCCGTTCAGCAGGCGGAAGCTGCCTATCGTGTGGCGCAGGCTAACCTGAGACAGACCAACAGCAGCTCTGACCAAGGACTGGTCCAAGCGAAAAACGGACTGAAGCAAGCGGAGCAAGCCTTGGCGGATGCCAAGCTGAACCAGCAACGTATGCAGGAGCTGTTTACACAGGGCGCGATTTCTTCGCAGCAGCTGGAGCAAGCAAACACCCAGCTGACAAATGCACAGACATCCTATGCGAACGCGCAGCAAAGCCTGCAGGCAGCGCAGCAGAAAACGGGCGCACAAGTATCCGAGGCTTCGGTGAACCAATCGTCTGTCAGTCTGCAAAACGCACGTAACCAGCTGGCGAATGCAACGGTAGTAGCTCCAATCAATGGCTTTATCTCCAGTGTGAACGGAGCGGTTGGACAGATGGCGGGTCAACAGCCCGTTGTGGTGATCGTCAACACGAATCCGCTGCTGGTGAAAGCCAATCTGTCCGAGGCTGACATCACGAAAGTAAAAGTCGGCACGGCTGTAAAAGTGAATGTGCAATCCACCGGAAAAACCATCGATGCGAAGGTTTCGGCGGTCAGCCCGGTGATGGATTCAGCGTTGAAAGCCTATCCGATTGAAGTGACCATTCCCAATGCGGATAATTCTCTGAAATCCGATATGGTAGTCAATATTTCGTTCCCGAATGCTTCGGGTGAACAAAAATCCAGCCTCGTTGTTTCTCGCAAAGCCGTGTTCGAGCGTGAAGGCAAGCAGTACGTATTCAAGCTGGAAGGCGATGTAGCGAAACAAGTGGAGGTAACAACCGGTGCTTCTACCAGCGATACGATCGAGATCGTGTCCGGAGTATCAGCAGGGGATCAGGTCGTGGTCAAAGGTCAAACACTTTTGACAGACGGCAGCAAAGTAAGCATTCAGAAGTAAAGCAACGAGGAAAGAGACGGGCGAGGCTCGTCTCTTTTTTGTATGCACAGCAATCAAGTAGCTCCAGTCCAGTGGGGGAAGGTGAAACGAAAAAAGGCAGTCCTTTTTATTTGGGGACAGCCTTTTTTCTTCCACTTCGTTATTCTGTGAAAGCTTTTGAATAGTGGACGACACCTTGCACTTTCGCAAGAGCATTCTCCGTTAATTCCATGGCCATAAAGAATTCTGGAGGAACATCAAAGGGAGCTTTTATTTTCCACAGGCTAGCTGGTTTAAAGCCAAACCTCGGGTAGTAATCTTTATGTCCTAAAACAATGACTGACTGGTAGCCTACTTCTTTAGCCTTGATCAGGGCTTCGCGTATTAATTGGCTGCCAATCCCTTTATTCTGAAGCTTAGGAGCAACGGAAACGGGAGCAAGCGCCAATGAGTTTGCGATAACGGTGTTACCCTCGGTGATGTGAATTTTGGACAAAAGGATATGTCCGACAATCTCGTTATCTTGTGTTACAGCGACTAAAGAAAGCTCTGGAACGAATGCATCTGATTTTCGAATGCGGCTAACCAGCAAATGTTCTGTTTTGTCGCTGAATTCTTCGTTCAGAAAAGCACGCTCGACTACTTCTTCTGTCTGGTTATAATCTTCGGGGAGCTCTTGTCTGATCAAGATATCCATTTATTTTCTCCTATTCTTTGCGTCCATTGAAACGAGCGTAACGATCGGTTTCGCGAACAACATTCGCTCATTTCGGTGATTTCAGTGTAAATACAAGTACAGGTAAAGTCAACTACAGTACGGAGTGGTAGAAGTGAGGGAAACAAGTAAACATAATAATTATTACGTAAACACAAATGTCACGGATTTAAGACAAAGTGTCGGTCCCACTTTTGACATGAAGAAAGTTTCGCTACAATAAGGTAGATAGTGGATGAATCAAATTTGGAGGTATGTATGACTGGAAATCTTTCCATTTTGTTAGCCTTTGGCGCGGGCTTTCTTTCTTTTATCTCGCCTTGCTGTCTGCCGCTTTATCCTTCCTTTTTATCATACATAACGGGGATTACCGTCGATGAAGTGAAGAAGGGGAGAACTGTTTTTCAAAAACAGGCGCTCTTGCATACGCTGTTTTTCATCATCGGCTTTTCCATTATTTTTATCGCGCTCGGGTTATCGACCTCCTGGATCGGCAGTTTGTTTGTCAATCAAAAGGACTTGATCCGTCAGCTAGGCGGCATTTTGCTTGTCGTCATCGGACTGATTATGCTTCAGGTGTTTAAAATGGATTGGATGATGCGCTCATTTAAGGTTGATTTAAAATCGCGCCCATTGGGGTATACTGGGTCCATACTGGTAGGAATGACTTACGCGGCTGGTTGGACGCCATGCGTGGGACCGATTCTTTCCGGGATTATTGTCATGGGCGTGACGGATCCTTCTCGTGCCTTGTCGTATACACTCGCTTATACATTGGGTTTTGCTATTCCGTTTTTTGTAATGACTTTCTTTATCAGCAAAGTAAGCGCGATCGTCAAATACTCCGATCAGTTTATGAAGGTGGGCGGCGCTATCATGATTGTGTTTGGCGTGCTGCTGTACACCGATAAAATGACGGATATTACACGTGTGCTCATTCAACTGTACGGTGGATTTACAGGATTCTGATCGAATGAAGCAGAGGTGACGTAATGAACAAAATAGCGTTGGCGATGCTGGTTACAGTAGGCGTCGGCTATGCGGTCTGGCAGCAGCCTCAGGAGTCCGTCGCGGTTGTGTCTGAGGTGCAAAAGCCGGAAGTAGGGTTTGCAGCGCCTCATTTCTCTTTGACTGGGCTGGATAATCAAGTGTACAAAGTTGAAGGAAAAAGGGACAGGCCCGTCATTCTCAATTTCTGGGCATCCTGGTGCGGTCCTTGCCGTATGGAGGCGCCGGATTTGCAGAAGCTCTACGAGAAATACAAAAACCAGATCGATTTGTACGGCATCAATGTAACCAACAACGACAGTCCAGAGGCTGCAGCCGCGTTTGTACAGAGCTACAAGCTCACGTTTCCGATTCCTATGGATGTGGCCGGAACGGTCTCCAACCGATATCTGATTCAAGCGTTTCCAACTACGTACGTGATCGATATGAATGGCGTCGTCCGAAAGAAGATTATCGGGATGATAGATGCACCGACGCTAGAGCTGGAAATGCGCAAGCTGCTCCAGGAAAAACCGTAAACGATAGAGAGAACCTCCCAAAACGCTGTGTGTCCGCGCAGCGTTTTTTGCTTTTGCCACGATGGCCATCACAGATGATTGTCATTTCCTTGCCGCTGCTTTTCTGGAATGGGAAGCGGGCCGCAGCGCTATTTATTCTTGACTGGATATTTCAATTTGTTGGTCATTTCTTCGAAGGAAATCCTCCGTCCTTTTTCAAGAATCCTGTTTATCTCCTAGTTGGTCCGTGGTGGATCCTAAAGAGGCTAGGGCGTTTATTGTTAGGAAAACCATTCAAATAGGGCTGCATGCAACCGTTCTGCCTATTTTCGTGTAAAGAGCCCCGTTTTGTGTCTTTGCCTAAAGAATGGGGTTGTTCTCCTTCATAGACTGGAGTGATCTAGGGCTAAGGGAGGGGAGAAGATGGCTAAGGCAAAGAAAATCAAGAAGAAAAACTCTAGGCAGCATCCAAATCAATTGAACTTGAAAATTGTGACTTCTTCTACTTGTCAGGTGTGCAAACAACAATGTGCGCGTGGGTTAGCATATCTCGAGAAAATGTCCCAGCCCGGCGAGATCGGATACGGGGTGCCGTGCATCCTGACGAAACGGCAGACATAGGCGGTTGTATAGAGAGAACCCTTCATCCAGCGGAGACGAGGGGTTTTTTCGCATGCAGAACGAACTGTTTCCCCCCACGAATGCCTGCGTTCTATGGCAAGATCGTCTGGCATGTACTATACTGAAGAGACTTCTATTTTGCAGATGAAAGGAGGGTGATTTTGTGCGTCCCTTGCAAATATCGCCCGAAACAGCCGTGAAATTGGCTGAGAAACTGAATGTTCCGCTGGAGCAGCTGATGCATATGCCCCAGCATATTTTGATGCAGAAAATGCTGGAGCTGGCCAAACAAGAAGAGGAAGAGAAGAACCAAGAGTAAGCCGTACCGACTGTTTGAAAGACAGGAGTTTTCGATGCGGCTGTAGAATCGTAAACACGAAACAAAGCATGGAGGAGGAGGAATACATATGGCAGCAAACGTGTCTCACAAGCTCCGTAACGGGATAAAACCTCAAGCATTTATCGATGGGATGACCAAGAATCAGGATACTTTTCTCAGCAGGAAGGCAGAGTTTTCGTGGCCGAGTGAGGAAGACCGTGCTTTTTTTGCTTCGCTCGCCAATCGGGATGATCTTCGTTGCCTGATCATCGCGGCGGACTGGTGCGGTGACGTTGTCCGCAATATACCGGTGGTGCTGGAAGCCTTGAAAGAAACGGAAATACCAACGGAGATTTTTATTATGGAAGAGCATCTGGATCTCATGGATGAATTCTTGACTATGGGTGGCCGCTCCATCCCGGTAGTTCTTTTCGCAGATACGGGTGGACATGTGCTGGCGAAATGGGGACCGCGTCCAAAGCATGTCCAAGACGTGATGATCGCGTTTAAGGAGCAGAACCCAGATCGCAATGCACCTGCGTATGAGGAGAATCTCAAGGCTGCACGCGCGGAAATGCTCAAGCAATACGGGGAAGGTACTGGATACCAAGCTGTCATCGTGAAAGAGCTTCGAGAACTTCTTTCTTCCATTTAACGATTGATTTCGTGGCGGGCGGAGATCCTCTCCGCCTGTTTGCACGATTTCGTGGTTCGACGCAGAATCAGATGTAGAAAGGTTGAATGAAATGCACTACTACGGTAATGAAACGATCATGTCCTTGGAGCAAGTCCTGCGATTAAAGCCATCGGAAGTACGTATTCTGGAATGGGTACGGACTTATGAGTTTTTGGAAAACAGCTATGGCATTGACGAGTCTGTACCGTACTTTCTGGATATCCAGTGCATGGCAGAAGGGGTACGTATACGGAAAAATCGCATAGCAGATTTTCCGGAATTTATTTGTGAAGAAGAGCGTTCTTTTCCAACCGTGGAAGAAGCATTGGCTGTTTTTCATCAGTGGGCTGAGGAAATTTTGGCGAAGCTGTAAGTGGTGAGAAAAATCAAACGTTGATTTTCTATCAAAATTGTGCTAGTATGAAGTCACAGATTGATATGCCGGTGTGGCGGAATGGCAGACGCGCGCGACTCAAAATCGTGAGGGAAACCGTGGGGGTTCAAGTCCCTTCACCGGCACCACTATTTCCATAACGGTAACGATATAGCACACACTCGAAGTGTTTACAGCGCTTGGGAGGTGTGTTTTTTGATTTGTCTTTTTCCGTAGCCGAAATTCGCGCAAACAAAAATCCCCCCGAAGAGGGATTAGTAGCTCAGAACATTTTCTTGATACCTTTTCATCACCGTATTCGCAATGCCAATCTTGCTGTCCAGATAGCCAGTCGGATTGACAGAGGCGATCGATCCACTCTCTAGCTCCTGCAGTCTCAGATCAACGAGGAACCCAGCTACTCTCGACAAATGATCAATGACAGTTATCAATTCCGTTTGCGGTTGTTGTGCACCCAGTTGTAACGAGGCGGCATGAATCTCCGTAATCTTTTTGTACAGCTCCATGAGATATTCTGAGTTGAGTTGGGTCATGATTTCACTCCTTTCAACAGGGCTGATACTTCATTTCTATGTAGGAGTGATGAGATTAGAACAAGCTTTGTAAGCGTTTTCCTTCATGAGAATTAGAGAGCGAGCTGGATATCGTGACGGAGCAGCTCCATTTTAGCAGAAAATGAAAAAAGCCTTGCTGCGCAAGACTTTTCAGATGGAGCGGGTGATGGGAATCGAACCCACGCTACTAGCTTGGGAAGCTAGAGTTCTACCATTGAACTACACCCGCAAACGTTTTTTGTTGCTTTTATTTTAACAATATTATATAACGTTCAATCAAAGAAGTCTAGTGGATTACATGATCCTGTAGTTTTTTACAAGGGCTCACTCACTCGATTCGGAATGTGCCCATTTTTAGGGTACACATAGGGCAAGCCAGTGTAAATATCAGGAAAATCATCTGCACCATGTGGAGTCGCCTCGAAGTATGGTATCCTTAGGAAACAAAGAATGAACTGTCCGAATAGGAGTGATTCTCGCGTGAATATGTGGATGCTTTCAAAAGTGATGGTGGCAGCCGTGTCTGGCTTTTTCATGTTTGGGGATGTGACGGAAACGGAATCAAGCGGAGGATCAGAAGCTGTCAACCATGCCCCGGCTCTCACGGAAAAAATGCCGGATGTAGAGACGATCTCTCCTTGGGTTGAGTATAAAATCGATGTCAGCGAGGTTTTTTCGGACGCGGATGGAGATGAACTCATTTATTCGGCCTTATCTCAGAGTGAGGCCGTCGCAAAAGTGGAAGTGGAAGGGAGCCTGGTGAAAGTCATGGCTCAAAAGCCTGGGGAAGTGACGATCATCGTGACCGCAAGTGATCAAAAAGGCGGAACCGCATCGACTGCCTACCGTTATAAAATAACAGAGTGATGCAAGGGAAGGCTGTCGATTACGTTTCGGCAGCCTTTCCTTGCAGATTCCGATGATTCGCAAACATTCCAACATTACATAAATTTATGTAGGTATAATACAGTTGAACATGGTAGGATGGAGAAGGAAGCAGGGGCAGTCAAAAGTCCTTCCAGGTAAAATCGATGCTCAAGTGTCCGATGGGCTTTTCTTTTCGCAAAGTACGCGATTTCGTGGCCAATTCTGGTTTTCGAAAACAAACGAGGTCTGTGTAATACCCAAAATCTCGACAGATTTCTGGGCGTGCTGCGTGTATTCCGCACTGGTCTTTATCGAGGTCGTAAAAAATACAGGTTCCCAATAAGCGTTGCTGCTTTTCCAAGCTCTCGCGGATTTTTCGCGGCATGCTTTTGAGCATCTTCTGTATCTTTTTTAGCTCATATTCGGTTATGGGAACAGGACCACAGCAAAGTCCTTTGCAGCCCTGGCAAGGTAGTGTCTCCATGATTGTCGAGCCCCTTCCATGATTCATAAGGTTTTCTCAATGAACATTATGGAAGTTGAAGGGGTGTTTGTAAATAAAAAATATTCAATCATACCACAAAACAAGGATTTTGTCAATAATTATTTTAAGTTTGAAAGATATCCCGATGCCTGGGGCCATCTATACAGGAAACGCCAGGTGATTTGCGGATCATAGAGCTGGCTGCAAACGAGATAAGAAGGATACCGGTAAGGTGGAAAGGAAGTTGCGATGATGCTGGAATATTTGCGTGGCTGGATGCTGGCCCCTCCCTCTACTGCTCGAATCCAAGGCGAATAACGATTCTGGGGAGGGCTGTAAGTGAGTAGGAAGACCGTGTTTCATCCGTTGATTATTCGCTACGGGGTATTTATGCTAGGATTGGCCATCATGGGGTTTGGGATCGGGATGATGATCCAGGCTAATCTAGGAGTAGCGCCATGGGATACGCTGCATATTGGATTGCAAAAAACGTTTGGCTTAACGATTGGGATGTGGTCGCAAATCGTGGGTTTGTTGATCATCGTTTCCTCTTATGTGATCGGGAAAATAAAGCCTAGCGTAGGAATGTTTTTGAATATGTTTTTCTTTGGGCTGTTCATTGATCTTTTTATGTGGCTGAAATGGATACCGATCGGCGGAACGCTCAGTGAACGTATTTTTCTATTTGCAGCTGGCTTGTTGATCTACACGTTCGGGACTGGCATGTATATCTCTCCGCATCTGGGGGCAGGACCGCGGGACAGCTTTATGCTAGCGCTGCATGACCGAACCGGCTGGGATGTCGGCCGGATCAGGATCGGGATTGAATGCACCGTGACATTGCTAGGTTTTTTGCTGGGAGGTCCTGTTTCTATCGGTACTTTGGTAACAGCGCTATCGATTGGCCCTTTGATTAAACGCTTTATCCCCATGTGGGAACGCGTGATGGCAAAGCTGAATAGCGTCAGAAGCGAAAGTCAGTTAGCCAAATAAAAAACGGACCGCCATGGAGCAGCCTTCATGGCGGTTCTCTTTTCAAGTCAAGGAAGGAAGAAAGCAGCAAACCCAACTGTTCTTTTTTGAGAATCACCCTTATAAAAAAGAGAGAAATAAGGTATAATATAGACTTGTGAAAGAGTGCGAGAAATCATTCGCACTTTTTGTCGATGAACGTAGAACGGAAAGAAATCCTTTGCTATCGAAAGAGAGTGGGAAAAATGGGTCGTAAGTGGAACAATATTAAAGAAAAAAAGGCGTCCAAAGACGCTAGCACCAGCCGTGTATACGCAAAGTTCGGAAAAGAGATCTACGTGGCTGCAAAGCAAGGCGAGCCTGATCCTGAATCGAACCGTGCGTTAAAAGTCGTACTTGAGCGTGCCAAAACATATAGCGTACCGAAAGCTATTATTGACCGGGCGATTGAGAAAGCAAAAGGTGGATCGGATGAGGTCTACGACGAACTGCGTTATGAAGGCTTCGGACCGAATGGCTCCATGATTATCGTGGACGCCCTCACCAACAACGTGAACCGTACAGCTCCCGAAGTACGGGCTGCATTCAACAAAAACGGTGGAAATATGGGTGTAACAGGTTCTGTTGCCTATATGTTCGATGCTACTGCCGTTATTGGTTTGGAAGGAAAAACAGCGGAAGAAGTCTTGGAAATTTTGATGGAAGCGGATGTAGATGTTCGCGACATTATCGAAGAAGACAACGCTGTGATCGTCTATGCCGAGCCGGATCAGTTCCATGCCGTACAAGAAGCTTTGAAAGCAGCAGGTGTATCGGAATTTACAGTAGCAGAGCTGTCCATGCTGGCGCAAAATGAGATTACGCTGCCAGAGGATGCCATCGCACAATTCGAAAAACTGATCGACGCGTTGGAAGATTTGGACGACGTGCAGCAAGTGTATCACAACGTAGATTTAGGCGAGTAATCTGGACCAAAACCCGAGGCTCTCACAGCTCGGGTTTTTTATGTGCGCTGCGAGTGGACGTCATAAGAGGATGAGGTTTTCTATCGTAACAAGAGGAGACCTCCGATGCTGGAAGTCTCCCTATCTGGTGGGCTTGTCCGTATGTGTGTTGGTAATGATCAATGCTCATGCTCGTGACGTCGTAAATCCACGGATCGCAATTCATCCTTCGCTTTTTCCACCAGGACCTGATAGTCTCTGACTACCTCGGTCAAAGCGGCAACGGACTCTTTGTATTCTGATTCATTACAGATCCCGTCAATGGCTCGGTGGAGATGAAACATCTTATCTTCGGTTTTTCGGATAAATTCTACCCAATCCATCCCGTTCATCAAACTCCTCCTTTCCCATCGTAGTTTATACATCTGCTGGAGAATGTATGCAAGGATGCAAGAGGTATCGACAGATCCATAAGACATTTAGTCTTGTTGAAAATGAAAGTTCATGATAACATACCTCACATCAGAAAAACTTTGTTTGCTAGGTAACGAGGATGTACTGGGAGTGAAACGAATATGGACTATTTAGCCAAGCTAAACAAACTGCTGGAAAAAATCATGCCTGCGCTTACTCCCTGCAGCGTAGTGATTGGCGTGCTGTCAGGAAGTCATTTGCAGCCTTTCTCTTTCCTGTCTCCCTGGGTGTTTGCGTTCATGACTTTTTCGGGGAGTCTGGGATCGGGTTTTGGAGAATTCGCTCGAGTACTTGCGCGACCACTTCCGCTTGTTGTTAATTTGCTCCTTTTGCATGCGATCATGCCTTTTGTGGCTTGGGGCGCTGCGCTCTTGTTTTATCCCGATGATGTGCACGTCTTGACGGGGCTCCTATTGGCAGCTGTGATTCCTACCGGGATCTCCAGCTTTTTATGGACTTCGATTTACATGGGGAATATCGCTTTGACCTTGTCCATTATCTTGGTGGATACGATGCTGGCTCCATTGATTGTTCCGTTAGGCATGGCTTTGTTGGTCGGAGCCAAGGTCGATATGGATGCAGGTGCGATGATGCAAGGGCTTTTCTTGATGATTGTGCTCCCGTCGTTATTGGGAATGCTCCTGAACCAGCTGACGCGTGGTGAAATCAAAAAGACATTGGCTCCGAAGCTCGCTCCGTTTTCGAAGCTGGGAATGGGTGTTGTCGTTGCGATTAATGCGTCTGTCGTTTCCCCTTATTTGGTGCAGGTCGATGCAAAATTAATCGGCTTGGCTGCTCTCGTTCTGTTGTTAGCCATCTTGGGTTACTTGATGGGGTGGTGGGTTTCGCGAGCTTTTGGCTGGAAACGTGACATCATTGTAACATTGACCTTCAATACCGGGATGCGAAATATCAGTGCGGGTGCCGTAATGGCTATTGCTTATTTTCCTGCCCCGGTAGCATTGCCTGTTGTACTGGGAATGCTGTTTCAACAGACGTTGGCTTCGACCTTTGGGAAATTCCTCTCTCTGGTTGAAAAGGAGCATACGGAGAAACGTGTGGAAGCGACAAATCAAAAAGCTATGTAATGTCAGAGAAACTAACATGAAAATCAAAAAACTCATTGACACCTGCCGCTATTATGTTAGTATATATTACATAGCATGCATTCTCTCCACTTCCTATCTTTGACCCAGAATAGTTCTGGGTCCTTTTTTTTGCCTGAAATCATGCATGTTGAAGAGAAACGCTGTCACTAGTGAGACGGAAGGCAGGACATGCGAATCATTTGGTGAATACTGGTGTGGAACAGTGAGTAAAGAAGTGGTGAATCACCGTAACACGCAATTGTTTGTGTGGTCCCGAGAATGGGAACGGCAAGAATACCTAATCAAACCGGGCATGATAATAATGAACAACGCTCCGTCTCCAACTCTATTTTCTTTGAACCGAACGGAAGAGGTGGCAAGGGGGGAATATGATGTGTGGACGCTTTACCTTGGTAATTGCGCCTGAGAATATGGCCAGACGTTTTCAGGTAGAAATGCAAAACCTGGAGTATCGCATGCGCTACAATATCGCACCGGGACAGCAGGTTCTGGCTATCATCGCAGAGAAAGGAAAGAGGCGGATGGGGGAGCTGCGCTGGGGATTGATCCCTTCTTGGGCGAAGGATGACAAAAAGGGGTTTCAATGGATCAATGCTAGAGCGGAGAGCCTGCAGGAGAAGCCGTCCTTTCAAAAGCTGCTGAGCAGAAAACGATGCATCATTCCTGCCGACAGTTTTTATGAGTGGAAGGACACGAAGCAAGGAAAGCAGCCCATGCGGATCATGCGGAAAGATGAACAGCCGTTTGCATTTGCAGGGTTGTTTGATACGTGGGTGCAACCGGACGGACAAAAAGTACATACCTGTACGATCATTACAACAACCCCAAACGATGTTGTTGCGCCGATTCATCCGCGCATGCCTGTCATCCTGCGTGAGGAAGACGAATCGATCTGGCTGGATCGCGAATATCAAGACCACCAGCAACTACAATCCATGCTCGTACCCTACAAGGCAGAGTGGATGCAGGCCTACCCTGTAAGCAAAGCGGTTGGAAATGTGAAGAATGATCATTTAGACTGCATTCGGGAAGTAAGTCTACATGAGGAAGAATAGCGAACGGGGAAATGCCCTTATTGGGGGTAAGGCTGGGCATCTCCTTGGAATAGTTTACTGACCATGGCATACAGCTTTCCAGGCATGTTTGGGAAGACGAACGAATACTGATTCGCTCCATTTGCCAACAGGGCGACAGGAGTTTCGATCACGTACGGTATTTTCATGAGATCGAGCATTTTTTTGTATTCATCCACCATCGACTGGTCGACCGTATAATAAAATGATTTGGAAGATTTCATGGGCGCACACTCCTTTCTACATATTGTAGCATAGCCGACATCGAGAAGGAACGAGACATAATAAAGGTTACGTTAACTAATGATAAAGCCTGTACTTTTCCGATGTGGGAAGAGGGTCTTCTTGTATATGTATGAATTTTCATGCTACGAATGTTGACCGAAAAAAGGAAAGTAACTATAATCAATATAATTGTTTCTTATCTAGTCAACAGGAGGTAATCGCGTGAAAGCCCAATTTGCCCCACTATTTGAAAATGTCACATTAAATAGCGGAGTTACGCTGAAAAATCGAATTGTCCTCGCTCCAATGACGCATATTTCTTCAAATGAAGATGGAACAGTCTCGGATGAAGAGCTCGAGTATTACGCGAGAAGATCTGGTGGCGCCGGGATGGTGATTACGGCGTGCGCATATGTGACACCAAATGGAAAAGGATACGCAAGACAGTTTTCTGTAGATGATGACTCCTTCCTTCCTGGATTAAAACGATTGGCAGCCAGGATTCAGGAAAAAGGTGCAAAAGCGATTCTGCAAATTTTTCATGGGGGTCGTTTAAGCCCTGCGTCTGAGGTGCCAAATGGAGAACCAGTCAGTGCGAGCGCAATAGCAAGCGAACGGAAAGGGGCTGTCGTCCCTCGTGCGCTAGAGGAAGAAGAGATTATCGACATTATCAAAGGGTTTGGCGAAGCCACACGCAGAGCGATCGAGGCAGGCTTCGACGGTGTGGAAATTCACGGTGCAAACGGGTATTTGGTTCAGCAATTCTTCTCTCCTCACTCCAATCAACGCGAAGACCGTTGGGGCGGAGGTGTAGAGAAACGCCTCACTTTCCCTCTTGCTGTGGTGGATGAAATCAACAAAGTGGTCGCCGAGCATGCAAAGGAGCCGTTTGTGGTAGGCTATCGCTTCTCGCCAGAAGAACCAGAGACACCTGGGATTACCATGGCGGAGACATTTGTTTTGGTAGATGCTTTGGCAGACAAAGGGCTTGATTATTTGCATCTGTCTGTAAATGAATTTTGGAGCGTATCCCGCCGTGGTACGGATGATTCACGCTCTCGGATCGAAATTCTCCAAGAGCGTGTTGGTGACAAGGTAGCTGTCATTGGTGTTGGTGGCATCAAAACGGCAGAGGACGCAGCGAAAGCATTGACGGCGAATGTCCCGCTGATTGCCATTGGAAGAGCGTTCATCGTGGAGCCGGATTGGGTCGAGAAGATCCAGGCGGGAAAAGAAGAGGAGATCGCCACGGCTATAACCAAGGACGATCAGGAGCGCCTCGTGATTCCAGATCCGTTGTGGAAAATGATTGTTCATTCTCCGGGCTGGTTTCCTGTGGTTCAAGAAGCGGACAAGCAGTAATAAGAGGTGGAGGAGAGAACAGGTGCGCGCTTGGGGCGTTCCTGTTTTTTTGTTTTGTTTATCGAGTTTTCATGGTTCGCACTATAGGGCGTGTATGATAGGCTGATGATAGTGATTTTCCGATATATGGGAGCGTGGAGAGATGGCAATCCCGCCAAAGCTAAGCAGGGGGCGACCAGCGAGTCGCCCCTTTCCTTCGAAAATGACTATTTTTTTGGGGCCCCTAACGACCCGCTTAAAAAGCTGTGGATCAACGCGTTGACTTCTTGTGGACTGTCGATATTCGGGAAGTGGGCGGAGTTTTTGAGAAAGATCTGCTGGACATCAGAGATTTGATTGACCAAGCTCTCTGCCGTCAAGAGGAAGTCTGCGTGATCAAGTTCACCTGACACGATAAGCGTCGGGGCGGATATTTCCGACAAACGACTTCTCGGATCAAGCTCCAGCCAGGTCGGCATTCCTGTGACGGTTGGCCGGGTGTAAATATCTCGATAAATGTCTGATAGCCACTGGCGCCTGCTTTGGACGCGCCGGCTTTGCTGATGGAAACCATCCAGCGTGATATGTAATGTGATGTCCAGCGCCTCCTCCAGATTTCCCTTCTGGAGCTGCTCTCGCATGTTCTGAAGCTTTTGTTGCCATTCATCAGAAGGGGGAACAAAGCCCCCTGGACACAATAGGATGAGTCGATCGACCAATTCCGGATAGGCTAATGCAAATTCAATGCTGGCATAGCTGCCAAATGAAGCGCCAACAAGTGAAGCGCGCGGGATGTTCAATTGCTTCAGCAAATCGTGCAGGTCTTCGTAAAGCGTATAGGAACCGCCTGGGTTGGCAGACTGCCCCATTCCTCTCATGTCAAAACGAAGAACCCTGTATTGGCTCGAGAGAACAGCCATCTGCGGCTCCCACATCCGGCTATCCAAAGGAAAACCGTGTACAAAGACGATCGTTTCGCCAGATCCCGCCATTTCGTAAAAGATTTTAGCGCCGCGACAGGGAATAAACCCTTCTTGTGCCATCGAAACCACCCTTCCGTCTGAAGAAGTGATACTCTTTCATCAAATACTACCATTTACTGGGGCGTTCATCTGTGAAAATTCAGTGGCATTTCCCAGGGGAACCTGGGCGTCAACTCCTGATTTTCAGGAAAGCGGATTTTTCAGTCATACAAAAAAGCGGCAACGAATATGTAAACAATATTCGGCAGCAAATAGGTCGGCATGGGCGTAACGATGGACGAGGTCTTGATGGAAGAAAGGGGGAGAGTGATTTCAAAATAACGAATGAAATCATCGTGACGGCTGGTGTTTATGTCAGGGTACAAGGGCGCTTCCCTTTTCAAATCGGACCGAACCGAGCTGGAACTGCACTAGGCATCGTCCGGCTGGGGGGCCATCGGGAAGGCAGGGAAACAGGTTGGCAATGCGCTGCGCGTGAAGCTCATGAGGAAGCGAGTTTGCAGGTCAGTCCGGTTCCTCCGCCGAGAACCTACTGGTATGAGACTGCAGCGGCTGACACGCCAGCTTTATTTGAAGGCGCGTGGCTAGAAGAGGGGGTTGCCCCGATCTTGATCGGCAGACATCTGAACAGACACAACATGACACCGATCTACTTGGCAGTTTCGCAAGACAAACCCGTCCCCGCTCATGAGACAAAGGGGTTGCTCCTTTTGAGTCCAGAGGAGATTTCCACCATCCTCTCAAAGGAAATCACGCTGGGACAGTATCTGGAGGCAGGAGGCAAAGCGCTTCTGCGAGCAGATCTTCCATTAAACGGCAGACTGCAGCCTTTCCCGCATCTCCGACTCCTTCACTGGGTACTCACACAGCATCCCGAGATTTTGTCATAAAGCGTCAGTTCGGACCATCGTTACGGTTCTGCGCTGACGCTCTTTCGTGTGAATTTAAACGATCGTTTAACGTGTGGCTGTTGGCTAACCATAATGGAATTGGCGAGGGCACAAATGGGGCACTCTTTGGAAGAGCGAATCAGCAAAAGTATCTCGCGAAAGTCGTTTTCAAAATGGTGAAATCATCCTAAAATACAGAATATAGGAGGAGACAATAGGGGCTACCCAAAGAGTATAGATGGATGTGGCAGGTCTGTTTCGTTTTCCGGTTTATGGATATGGAGGTTTTGCGCTTCGCCGGATCAGGCCATGTAAGACTCACAAACGAAGGAGTAGAAAACAGATGACGCTAATCATGGATTCAAAAGAGTTTGTCAATCGCCGTCAACGACTCGCAGAAAAAATGCCTGATCACAGTGCACTTGTCCTATTTTCAGGAGTTCTCAAGACACGAAGCGGTGACGATAAATATCCGTTTTCACCCAACCGCAGCTTCTATTATCTGACCGGCATTGCGCGCAGCAAGCTCGTTCTGATGATCACAAAACGCGGTGGCATCGTGACCGAGACGTTATTTCTGCAGCGTTCCAATGAACTGGAAGCGAAATGGACAGGAGCCGTTCTTTCGGATCAGGAAGCGAGGAAGCAGTCTGGTATCGAACATTTTGACTATCTGGATGAGTGGCTACCGTCATTTGGAACCTTTGTAAGACGCTGTGAAGGCAAATGTTCACTCTATCTTGATCTGTACCGCGATCAGTGGAGCGATGAGCCGACCCCGGCAGAAAGCTTTGCCGAAGAGGCGCAGAAGAAGTACCGGACTCTGCAGATTCAAGATGCTGGCCCATGGCTGAAAGAACTGCGTATGGTGAAAAGTCCGGCAGAGATCGTAGAAATCAAGCGTGCGATCGCGATCACAGATGAAGCCATCCGACGCATGTGGTCCCATGCACGTCCTGGAATGATGGAATATGAGCTAGAAGCGCACTACGATTTCACGTTGAAGTCACATGGTGTTCGCGAGCTTCCCTATTTGCCGATTATTGCGAGCGGAATCAATGCCACTGTTCTGCATTATGAAGACAATGACCAGCGAGCGGAAGAGGGTGACTTGGTCCTTCTCGACCTCGGGGCAGCGTCCAACTACTATGCGGCTGATATTTCGCGAACGTTTCCCGTAAATGGTCGCTTTACAGAACGCCAGAAGGAAATCTATCAACTCGTGCTCGAAGCAGAAAGCAAGACCATCGAAGCCGTGAAGCCGGGTGTCACCCTCCAGCAATTAAACGAAGTCACGAAGCAGGTTTTAACAGATGGCCTGCTGCGTCTTGGGCTCATCCAGGAGAGCTCGGAGCTGACGAAATACTACTATCACGGCGTGTCGCATCACCTTGGACTGGATACGCACGATATCTCGGACCACAGTGCTGTCTTGCAGCCTGGTATGGTGATCACGATTGAACCTGGTTTGTACATAGAGGAAGAAGCGATCGGGATTCGGATTGAAGATGATGTGCTGGTAACAGCAGACGGCTGCGAGGTGCTTTCATCGCAGATCCCGAGGGAAATCGAAGAAGTAGAAGGGTTGATCGGGAAAAAAGAGTAGCGGCTACTGTGGTTCCGTCTCTCGTCATTTTCGATAAAAGGGGTTTGCAGGGGCAGCGGATAAGGAGTGTCGAATTTATCAACACGCTTTGTCGTCGCCCCTAGTTTTTTGTTTGTTTCATAGTACTTTCTTTCCTCGATACTGGATGCATACAAGATCGGAGAGAAAGTGCTCCAAGCCGGGGGAGCTCGATGAGGAGCCGAACAAGAAAACCGCAGACGGCAATAGGTTAGCGTTTCCTTGACAATACTTTCACTATGATCGAGATGACCGCTGCAATCAAAATGAGATTGGCAATAAGCATGATTCCAGGTATTCCAACGGTAGACAAAAGAAAACACCTCCCTAAAAGTAGATGATTCATTCATCTCGAATCATTCGTTCAGCAATGGAATCTTCTTGCAAAATTTCTAAACGGTTATTGCGTTATGTATTTTTTAATTTTAGCTGAGTCCCAACTAAGAGAAAAGATAATGGCGGACCTTTTCTTTTTGGGTCCCACCCGAAAGAAACAGCTTGTGAAATAATTTCCGAGACGTCGGCTGGCTTAATAGCCCTTGCAGTTAGCTTTTCTACCTTTGGAAACTCGAGCCAATACTCATTCCTATCTGATTCAATATAGACCCGGATAAGTTGTCCTTGGTAGTCTGTGTGTTCTACAGTGAGTACAAGAAGACCTTTCGAATTCGAAGCAGGGGAGACTGCCCATCTGTAGCTTTCCTGCCCGACGACGATTCTTCTTGTACCTTTTTTGCTCATCGTCATCTGATCACCTCGTGTTTTACAGTAAACATAATAATTATTATGTAAAGAAATGACTCACAATAATGAAGACTACCGTTTGTAACAGAGCCGTAGCGATGTCTTGCTGCCAACTTGTATTTGTAGAAGTGTTCTTCCTGCTTCTGAAGAGGCTCAATAGGCGGTAGAGCAGGAAAAAACAGAGAAAGGCTACGAGAAGCTTTGTAGCGAGAAGCATATCCATACCTCCATGAAGTGAGATCAAAGCGATTTTCGCTATTGCACAGGCTATGGAATTCGGTTAGGGGTAGGCCTCTGAAAAGCGCATAGAGAAATAATACCATCATTTCAAATAAGAAGTAAAATTATGGAATTTGAACTACGACTCGATGCAATTTTATACTCCATACCCCGTAGTCCAGTAAAGCTGGATACAAATTCATGCAATAGTACAGCTATACTCTTTTACACAAGGCGCACTCATGCCTTATAATGATAATGATTATCAAATTCATTCGTTATAAAAAGGGAGAATCATCCGAGTGTTTTTACATCCGATAGAATGTGCAAAAGATACCTTTTTTGTTTTGCGAGGAATGGAACGGCAGCGATTTGACTCACATCAGGAGCACCCGCCAGCATGGATTTCCGGATATCACCTGGTCTATATCCAGGAAGGGGAGGGGATCATGCGTGTCGACGGCGATCCACTCCTGTTGAAGTCTGGGAAAGTAGTGCTGCTCAAACCAGATTGCTGCATAGAAATGGAGGTTCGATCCGGTAAACCGCTGTTTCTTTACGATTTCTCGTTTACCTATACGATGATAAGTGACAAGCCCAGGCAGGCAGAAAAGGTTGCACTCTCTACTGGTCATCATATGCTTTCTGCTAAAGCAGCCGTTCAACTGTCGTTGCTGCTCGAACAGCTAGAGCAGCGGCAGGGAATAGAGGAGCCGCTGGCACAATGGAAGCAGTCGATTTTATTTCAGGAGTGCATGCATCTGGTTCTATCCGATCCGGTTTCGAGTGAAGAAACAGGGGGGACGCGGGAAGCTATCGAAAAAGTGCTGCTCTATTTGCAGGAGCACTATCGGGGGGACATTTCCTTAAAAGAAGTTGCACACATGCATGGTATCAGCGCCTCGAATTTTTCAGGTGTGTTTAAAAAGCATGTGGGACTAAATCCGCTTGACTATGTTACGCAGCTACGCATAGCGCAAGCCCAGCGAAAGCTGAAGGCGAGCCAGCCGATTGAGCTTGTCGCTCGGGAGGTCGGCTTCAAAGACCCGCTGTATTTCAGCCGGATCTTTAAACGTACCGTGGGTGTCACGCCGTCCATCTATCGTAAACATCGTCATACCGATAAGATCATTACGCTGCTGCCACATCTGAACGATTACTTGCTTGCACTGGAAGTCAAACCGTTTGCGACGCTGCCCTATGGCGGGAACGACCACATAAATGGTTATCTCCCTTATCTGGCCCGTGAATTACAGGAGACAAAGCTCACGGGCAGTTGGAACAAACCCGACATGGACGAGCTTGTCGAAGCCCAGCCTGGTTTAATTCTCGGCTCGAACTGGTTCCCTATCAATTTGGAAACAGTCAAGAAAATTGCGCCGACCATCCCGATCATTTTGCGGGATGATTGGCAGAGTCTCTTGCTGGATTTTGCCCGTTTTTTTGGCAAGGGCGACGAATGGAAGCTTTGGATGAGGCGATACGAGCAAAAAGTAATGCAGGCAAAGTCGCTGTTATCCTTATCCCATTCTTCTCGCGAGTCGGTTATGATTCTTACGGTGACGTGCAGCGAATACCGGGTGTACGGAGGGAGAAGGCAGCTTGGTAAAGTACTATATGAAGACTTGCAGCTGACACCTCCTGCGGGCATCACGACAAAAGCACACTACGTTTGCGTGAACCTCGAACAAATCCAGGCGATGAATCCTGATCATATTTTCCTAACGACGAACAATTCCAATCCGAGCAAAGAGCAGATCAAAAACCTCAAGGAGACCAAAGCGTGGTCCAGCCTGCGAGCCGTTCAAAAAAACCAAGTGTATGAGGTGGAGAGCTGGCTGAACGGGCATGCTCCGATCAAGCACAGTCTGTCCATCGATGTCGCTATCGACCATCTGGCCGCGAATAGACAGAAGCCATGGGAAGCAATAGGGATGTAAGCCACTTCAGAGGAAGTGGCTTTTTACGTGGAGCGTCACAAGATTTTGTCCTGAAAGGAACAAGAATTCGTGAATTGTGGGAAGGGTATGGGTTACTCTATAATCACTTACAGTGAAAATGATTATCACTAATGACAGGGAGGTTCACTCATGATATCTTTTCAAAGGTATAAAAAACTGCTTTCAGGAGCGATCTGCCTGTTCGCGTTGACCACAGCAGGCTGCGGGACAAGCCCGGCCCAGCAGGCAGGACAGTCAGGTACGGGAGCCGCGCCAGCACCGGCGGCAGCACAGGAGCAGACAATCGAGCACGATTTGGGAAAAACGGTCGTATCAGGAGAACCGAAGAAGATCTTGTCTCTTCATCCTTGGATCAGCGATTTCTTGATCTCCATGGATACAACCCCATCTGCTTCTCCAAGCGCAGGTCCCGACTCCACGGAGTTCACCTGGTATTTGAAAGACGGTCTGAAAGATTCGGTAAACTTAGGCTGGCAAATTCCAAAGCCGAATCTGGAGTTAATCGTGCAGAGTAGCCCAGATTTAATCATCGGCAATCAAAACTTTGGCGAATTGAACGATCAGCTGTCCAAAATCGCGCCTACGATTTTCATTGAGCCTGTAGAGGATGAGAAGGGCGTGCGCAAAATGCGTGATACCTTCCTGCGTCTCTCCAAAATGCTGAACAAAGAAGAGATCGCCCAGAAAAGGATCGCGGAATACAATGCAGAAGTGGAAAAGTACCGTACGCAAGTGAAAGCAGCGATTGGCGATCAAACCGTCATGTTCCTGCGCGTTACGGACAAAGAGCTTCGCTACTACAGTCCGAAGCTGTTTGAGGTTTTGTACGATGATCTCGCAATAGCTAAACCTGCGAACATTCCAGACGCTGCCAAAAGCTTTCAACCGCTCTCGATCGAAAAGCTTCCAGAAGTAAACCCAGACTACATCTTCCTGCTGCACGAGGGAGGAGAACGTGTGTCTTCCTTGCGGGAAACCGCTATCTGGAAAGGTCTTGCCGCTGTGAAAAACAACCGCGTATTTGAAGTGGACTACGACTTGTGGTTCCAAGGCTTCGGCCCAATTGCGAATCGCTTGATTTTGGAGGATGCAACAGAGAGGCTGCTGGGTACAAAAGCAGCGAAATAGAAGTTCATCAAAAGACGCCAACAGACTCGAGAACACTATCGAACGCGAATCGCACAGAGCTGCCCCAAACGAGGACTTGATACTCGTCTGGGGTTTTCTTATTGCAGCCAATGCTCAGCAGAAATTTGTCAGACACTAAAATAATATTGCGAATTTTTGTTGACGAATGAAAAGGGTTTCAATTATACTTTCACTAAACCGGTTCGCTAAACCGATTTAGTACACTTCGAAATGTATCGATTATGACAGGATAAATCGTTTTTGCATCGTGGTAGAGGGTGTTAGGAGGAAAGAAAATGACATCGAATTTTGGTGTGTTCACGCTGGGAGACGCAATGATCACGATGAACCCGGCCGTGAAGGGCCCGCTGCGATTTGTGTCGCAGTTCGAGCGAAAGGTAGGCGGCGCGGAGCTGAATTTTGCGATTGGCTGTGCGAGGCTGGGTTTGCGTTCGAAATGGGTAAGCCGACTGGGGAAAGATGAGTTTGGACGAGTCATTGATCACTTCGCGCGTGGCGAAGGGATCGACATGAGTGACGTTCATTTCGTGGAAGGGTATCCCACTTCCCTGAACTTTAAAGAAATTCGTGAAGACGGATCGGGAAAAACGTTCTACTACCGGTACCAATCCCCTATTTTGACCATGAAACCGGAAGACATTACGGCTTCCATGTTCGAAGGAATCAATCTCGTTCACATTACGGGTGTCTATCTGGCAATCGACCCGCAAAATATGCAAATCGTCAAGCGAGTGGTACAGATTGCAAAGGAAAAGGGACTTGCCATTTCATTCGATCCCAACATCCGTCTCAAGCTGTGGACGATTGAAGAGGCGCGAAAAGCCTACTTTGAACTCTTCCCGTACGTCGATATTTTGCTGACGGGCAGAGATGAGATTCATCTGATACTGGGAGAGGACAGTGACGAAGCACTGGTTTCTCTGGCAGAAAAATATGCGATCGATCAGCTCGTCGTCAAAGATGGCGCGAACGGGTCCAAGCTGTACACGAAAGGAACCTGGCATGAAAAAGAAGCGTTTTCCGTGGAGGCCGTTGACACGGTCGGGGCAGGAGATGGCTTTGATGCCGGTTACATCTACGCTTTTCTAAACGACTATCCCTGCGAGGAGCGGCTGGTCTTCGCCAATGGTGTCGGAGCGCTGGCTACGACAGTGTCTGGCGACAATGAGGGGCTGCCTTATTTGGAAGAAGTCTTTCCTTTTATCCGTCAGGAAGCCGTGATTGAAAGATAAGGTGGGAGAGAGTGTGACGACCATTCCGTTGATCTTGAAAGAAGTGGGAGCTGCGCTCAATGGCTGTTGCCAAGTAGAGTACCAGGCATTTGTTTCACTCCTGAAGCGGGAGTCGCGGTTTTTCTTCACAGGGGAAGGGCGTTCCGGTCTGGTCGCGAAAATGGCTGCGATGCGCCTCATGCATAGCGGGAAGTCCGTGTTTGTCATCGGGGAAACAACGACGCCTGCGATCGGTGCCGATGATGTACTGATCGCCGTCTCTGGCTCTGGACAGACACCACTGACAAGCCAGATTGCTCAGTTTGCCGCAGCTGCCGGAGCATTCGTCTGTGTGGTGACCACGAGTGAAGCCGTTCGACAGCTTGCATGGTGTTCAGCAGTTCTGCGCATTCCTGCTGCGACAAAATACCGTCTAGCTGACGAGCCGACAACGATACAGCCGCTAGGGAACCAGTTTGATCAGGCCGCCCATTTGCTTCTGGATGCCGCGATCATCGATAGTTTAACAGAAACACAATCGAATGAATCTTTCAGGGCAAGGCATGCCAATCTGGAGTAGGAGGGAATCCAATGGCCAGCATTGTGATTCAAGCAGAGGAAGCTAGAGAGCTTGTGGTAAAGAAGTTGACAGAAGCAGGACTACATAGCGACGACGCAAGCAAAGTGGCAGATGTCCTCGTGCACGCGGATTTGCGCAATGTAAATTCCCACGGAGTGCTGCGGACGGAGCATTATGTGAATCGCCTGCAGGCAGGTGGGATCAATCCCCATGCCCGACCGACCTTTTCGCCATCGGGGCCGGTAACAGGTGTAGTCGATGGAGATGACGGCTTCGGACATGTCATCGCTGATCTGGCGATGGAGCATGCGATCGACATGGCGAAGAAAAACGGAGTCGGGATGGTCACGGCCATCAACAGCAGCCATTGCGGGGCGCTCAGCTACTTCGTACAAAAAGCGGCGGATGCGAAGCTGATCGGCATCGCGATGTCCCATACGGACAAAATCGTCGTCCCTTTTGGCGGGAAGACACAGTTTCTGGGGACTAATCCGATTGCTTACGGCGTTCCTGCAAAAACAAAAAAGCCTTTCATTCTAGATATGGCTACCTCCAATGTGGCTTTGGGCAAAATCTTGCAAGCGCGTGAAGAAGGCAAAGAAATTCCGCATGGCTGGGGTGTAGACGAGCAGGGTTCGTCCGTAACGAACCCACACGATGTCGTCTCCCTGCTGCCTTTTGGCGGTCCCAAAGGGTACGGATTGTCCGTCATCGTGGATATTTTTTCCGGCTTGCTGGCTAGAGCCGCCTTTGGCCCGCACATTAGCAAGATGTATGGAGATCTGGATCAAAAAAGAAAGCTGGGCCATTACTTTTGTGTGATCAATCCTGCCTTCTTTACGGACGCTGATGTATTTCTGGAGCAGATGGATCGGATGATGGAAGAGCTTTCGCTTGTAGAGCCTGCGCCTGGTTTTGACCGCGTTTACATACCAGGTGAGATCGAGCAGCTGCATGAAGAAAGAAATCGCGCCCACGGCGTTTCCATCGCACAAAGTGTCTACGAATTTTTGACGAAGTAGGTGAGCGAGCATGAAAACAGTCCAAGTTCGAAAAGCGTATGACCTTCATCTGCATGAGGTAGATAAACCTGTGATCGCACAGCCAACAGATGTGCTGGTAAAAGTGAAGCGAGTCGGCATCTGCGGCTCTGACGTCCATATTTATCACGGAACCAATCCGTTAGCGACCTTGCCGAGAGTCGTTGGGCATGAAGTGGCGGGCGAAGTGGTGGAGATTGGATCAGCAGTGACGAGTGTCAAAGTAGGTGACCATGTGGTAGTGGAGCCTATTCGCTACTGCGGCACTTGCTACGCGTGCAGAAAGGGCCGTCCGAATGTATGCGCTTCCTTGTCCGTATTCGGGGTGCATGAGGACGGGGGGATGCGCGAGTGGTTCGTGCTGCCAGAGAAACAGGTGCACGTCGTAGACGCCAGCCTGCCTTGGGAAGAAGTCGTGCTGGCCGAGCCGTACACGATCGGCGCTCAGGCTGTATGGAGAGGTCAAGTGGAGCAAGGCGACACGGTATTGATCCAAGGTGCTGGCCCGATTGGCATTTGCATTCTGAAAATGGCCAAGCTGCAGGGTGCCACTGTCATGATAACCGATCTGAATGAAGAGCGGCTCGCCTTTGCAAAGGAAAACGGCGCAGATGTCACCATCCATGCCGGAAAAGAAAATGTCCGTGAAGCCGTGGCGGAATGGACGCAAGGGGAAGGCGTCAATGTCGTGATCGATGCGGTCTGTCTGCCCATGACGTTTGAGCTGTCGGTAGACGTCGTTTCTCCTGCTGGAACAGTGGTCGTCCTAGGTTTTGATGAGCGGCCTGCTGCCATTCCTCAGTTGCCGATTACCAAAAAAGAAGTAACGATCGTAGGCTCTCGTCTGCAGACGAATCAGTTCCCGAAAGTCGTTCGCTATTTAAATGAAGGAAAACTAAAGCACAACGGACTCGTCACTCACACATTTCCACTGGAAAAGGTGCAAGAAGCCTTTGATTTTGTGGAAAAGCATCCGGATCAGGTCCGCAAAGCTTTGATCGTTTTTGAGTAAGGAGGTGGAACTGTGAACAAGAAATACGATGTCCTGCAGAAGCTGGAATCCGCCAAAGTCGTAGCAGTCATCCGCGGCGCGAGCGCTGAAGAAGCGATCCAGCTGTCAAAAGGTGCGATTGAAGGCGGGATTCAGGCAATTGAAGTCACCTATACGACCCCGAACGTAGCAGCTGTGTTTCAGGCACTGGAGCAGTCGAACGCCCTTTTGGGGGCCGGGACGGTTTTGGATGCAGAAACGGCGAGACATGCGATGCTGTCGGGAGCCAAATTCATTGTCAGTCCTCATTTTGAGAGAGAGATCGCGACGGTGTGCAATCGGTACGGGGTCCCGTACTTGCCAGGATGCATGACCATCAAAGAGATGGTACAAGCACTTGAAGCTGGCTGCGACGTACTCAAGCTGTTTCCGGCAAACCATTTCGACGCTTCCTTTATCCGCTCTGTCAACGGTCCGCTTCCTCACGTTCGCATCATGCCAACAGGCGGCATCCATTTGGAGAATATGAAGGAGTGGCTCGAGGCAGGGGCAGTCGCGGTCGGGATTGGCAGCGATTTGAACAAAGCCTATCGAACGGGCGGCTTCGAGGCAGTTGTTTCCTTGAGTCAAAGCTATATGCGCAAAAGCGCGGAATAAGGAGGGAATCGCATGCAAATGACGTTTCGTTGGTACGGACGAGGCAATGACACGGTTTCGTTGGACCAGGTGAGGCAAATTCCCGGAACGAAGGGCATCGTCTGGGCTCTGCACCAAAAGCCAGTGGGAGAAGTGTGGGAAAAAGCGGAGATCCAAGAAGAAGTGAGCTACATCCAGTCTTTCGGATTCCATGCCGAAGTAGTGGAAAGTGTAAACGTCCATGAAGCGATCAAGCTGGGGAACGAAGAGCGGACCCCGTACATCGAAAACTACAAGCAAACCATCCGCAATCTGGCAGAAGCAGGCGTAAAAGTCATCTGCTACAACTTCATGCCGATTTTCGACTGGACTCGGACCGAAATGTTCCATCCGCTCGAGGACGGGTCGACTGCGCTGTTTTATGAAAAGGCGAAAGTCGAGCATCTGGATCCGCAAGAGCTTATCCGTACCGTATCGGAAGCATCCGATTTGACTCTTCCCGGCTGGGAGCCCGAAAAGATGGCGCGTATCTCAGAGTTGTTTGAAGCCTATAAAGAGGTAGATGAAGAAAAGCTTTGGGAAAACCTCGGTATCTTCCTGAAAGAGATTTTGCCGGTTGCCGAAGAATGCGGCGTGAAAATGGCGATTCATCCGGATGATCCGCCATGGTCGATTTTCGGATTGCCTCGGATCATTACGGGAGCGGCAAGCTATGAGCGATTGTTCGCGATTTCCGACTCTCCATCGAACTGCATTACCATGTGCACTGGCTCGATGGGGGCAAACCCGGAGAATGACATGGTGGAAATCGCAGAAAAATACGCTTCTCGCGCACCATTCTCCCATATTCGAAATGTGAAAATTTACGAGAATGGTGATTTCGTCGAGACATCCCATTACACGCAGGACGGTTCTATTAACGTCAAAGGTGTCGTGGAAGCCCTGAGCAAGCAAAATTACACCGGATATGTTCGTCCGGATCATGGACGCCATATTTGGGGCGAGGTGTGCCGACCAGGTTACGGACTGTATGACCGTGCTTTGGGAATCATGTACCTGCTTGGTCTGTGGGATGCTTACGAAAACGCAAAGGCAGGGCAATCCAGATGATCCCGATCCATGAGAACCTGAAAGACCGAGTAGCAGTCATCACGGGAGGCAGCGGTGTCTTGTGCTCTCGCATGGCCAAAGAACTGGCTAGGCATGGGGTAAAGGTAGCCATCTTGAATCGCACAGCGGAAAAAGGGCAGCAAATTGCAGATGAAATTCGTGAAAACGGCGGGAAAGCTCTCTCGATTGCAACAGACGTACTGAGCCGTGAGTCATTGGAGACGGCGAAAGAAGAAATCATCGCAGCGTTTGGTCAAATCAACATTTTGATCAACGGAGCGGGAGGCAATCATCCTTCTGCGATCACGGACTCAGAAGTACACAGCGAGGACAACCCGGGAAAATCGTTTTTTGACTTGGAGGAACAAGGATTTGCCCAAGTGTTTAACAGCAATTTCACGGGGTCCTTCCTGGCTAGTCAGGTTTTCGTACCAGCGATGCTGCAGACGGATGCACCGACGGTTGTGAACATTTCGTCGATGAGTGCCTATGCACCGATGACAAAGGTTCCTGCCTACAGTGCAGCCAAGGCGGCGATCAACAACTTCACCATGTGGATGGCCGTACACTTTGCCGAAACGGGCCTGCGTGTCAATGCCATCGCACCCGGCTTTTTCCTGACAGCGCAAAACCGCAGTTTGCTGCTGGATCAAGAGGGGAACTATACCGCCCGATCACAAAAAATATTGACGGGAACGCCGATGAAGCGCTTTGGTCAACCGGAAGATTTGCTGGGGACTTTGCTCTGGCTGGTGGATGACACCTACTCAGGTTTTGTGACGGGTGTTACGGTTCCGGTCGACGGCGGATTTATGGCCTACTCTGGAGTATAGTTTCACTCTCGGATTGACGGGGGGATGGATATGAAGCTGCAAGTAGCATTGGATCGACTGGAATGGTCGGAATGCTTTCGCCTGATTGAACAGCTGCAGGATGCCGTTGACCTTGTCGAGATCGGTACGGGCGTCATAAAAGAATACGGGATGGCCATCGTGCGAGAAGTGCGAGAAGCTTTCCCGGTTCTGCCCCTCGTCGCAGACATGAAAATATGCGACGCTGGCAGGTACGAAGCGGAGCAGGCATTGCTTGCTGGTGCCGATGCGGTAACCGTAATGGGCTTTGCGCCGCTCTCGACGATACGTGACGTGCATGCGGTGGCAGGTAGGCTGGGAAAGCAAGCGATCGTAGATCTGTTGGGCATAACGGATCGGAGCAGGGTAAACCAGCTGGCGGAAGCGGGCTGCTCCCATTTTTGTCTGCATGTCGGATTGGACGACCAGTCCGCTGGTCATCAGGCTGATCAACGATTGTTTGAGCTTGTACAGCCTCTCGCCCATGTGAAGATCAGCGTGGCGGGCGGGATCAACGAGCAGACGATAGATCGGTTCCTTCTGCAGCCGGTTCACACCGTCATCGTCGGTTCAGCCATTACGGGGAGCAAGCAGTCCAGACATGCGGCGGAGCAGATCAGAAGCAAGTGCCAATCGCTGAACGAAAGTGGATAGCACCCTTTCAGGATCAAATATTCAATAAATATTGTAAAGCGTTTTCATCCACGCTATAATTTTGCTACACAGGAAATAAATCGTTTTACTAAAACGTTTTATTTTGATCATAACCAGGCTATGCTGGTTTTAGTAAAATGAAGCTATTGCGTAAGTAGCAAAAGATGGGATGGAAATATGAAAAATATCACAATAGCAGATGTAGCCAAACACGCGAATGTGTCGAAAAGCACGGTGTCGCAGTATCTCAACAAGCGATACGACTACATGAGCGAAAAAACGCGAAAAAAAATCGAGGAGACGATCAAAGAGCTGAATTATCAGCCCAACAGCGTCGCCCGAAGTTTGAAGCAGAAATCGACCTTTACCGTCGGCGTTGTGGTCGCGAACATCTTGCATACATTTTCAACCTACATCATCCGCGCGATTGAAGATTTCTTTCACGAGCACGATTTTCAGATCATCGTTTGTAATGCAGATGATGAGCCCGAGAAGGAAAGAAAATACATCGAAATGCTCCGGGCCAAGCAAGTGGATGGCATTCTCATTTTCCCGACCGGCGGCAACCTCGACTTGTATGAGCAGATGAAAGACGACGAGTTTCCGATCGTTTTCATGGACCGGACAATAGAGCATCTGGGCATCGATACCGTCATGCTGGATAACCACCTGGCTGCCCGGCTGGCTGTCGACGAGTTTGTGAGAAACGGCTATAGCCGAATCGCGATCGTGACGACATCGATTATTCGCAACATCTCTCCGCGTATCGAGCGGATTCAAGGGTATCGAGACGCACTTCGGTCACACGGCATGGAGGTGAACGAAGCCTACATCAAAACGATGGATGTCGGCCAAATTTCCCTTGCGTTAGCGGACCTGTTTCAGCAGACCGTACCCCCACAAGCCATTCTGGCGGGAAATGACATCGTGCTCGTCGAGGTCTTGAAATTCATGAAAGAAAACAACAAGCACATCCCGAAGGACGTTGCCGTCATCGGAATCGACGAAGTATCCTTCGCGAGCTTCTATACGCCATCCATCACCACGATCGCACAGCCGACGAAGGAAATGGCGAAGAGTGCAGCGGAGCGGCTGCTGCAACAAATTCGAAAAGAAGAAAGACCAGAGGAACTGCCGATTATCCAGCGATTTGCGCCAGCGATCATTTTGAGAGATTCCTGTGCGGTGAAATAAGCAAGCGGTTCAAAGTTCTGCAGTAGAGAGGGGAAGCGAAGGCTCCACCATTTTTCACGGTGAAGCCGGGCTTTCTCACTCCAAAACTAAACCGATTTACTCTCTGAAAAACAAAATGTATGCGTTTTCCTTCTCCGTTTGCAGAAGGCGATCACAGAGAAGCATCATGGAGCGTTCTATTGGTTTTATTCCATCACGGTAAGAAAAAAAGGAGGAGATTCTGTGTTTTCAAAGGACAAGCTTCCCGTCATTATCATGTTATTTTTGGCAGGCGTAATCAACTATCTCGACCGTTCCGCTTTATCGATTGCCGCTCCTTTTATTCAAGATGATCTGACGCTCACGGCCACACAAATGGGCATCATCTTTTCCAGCTTCTCGGTCGGTTACGCTGTGTTCAACTTCCTGGGTGGTGTCGCTTCCGATAAGTACGGAGCCAAGCTAACGCTGTTCGTCGCGATGATCGTCTGGTCCCTTTTCAGTGGTGCCGTCGCATTGGCAGTCGGTTTCGTGAGCTTGATCGTCATCCGCATTTTGTTCGGGATGGGGGAAGGACCTCTCTCTGCTACGATCAACAAGATGGTCAACAACTGGTTCCCGGCTGATCAACGCGCATCTGTCATCGGTCTGACAAACAGCGGTACTCCTTTGGGTGGTGCGATTTCCGGTCCAATCGTAGGTTTTATCGCAATCGCTTACAGTTGGAAAGTTTCGTTTCTTCTCATTATGGTCATCGGCTTGGTATGGGCTGCGTTTTGGTGGAAATCTGTTAAGGAAAGACCAGCAAATAGCCAGAAGGAAAGCACGAAGGCACAAACAAAGCCAGAAACAACCGAAAAAATTCCGCTTACTTTCTATCTGAAACAAAAAACAGTCTTGTTCACAGCATTTGCGTTCTTTGCTTACAACTACATCTTGTTCTTCTTCCTGACCTGGTTCCCTAGCTATCTGGTTAAAGCGCACGGTGTCAGTGTAAAAGATATGAGTATCATTACGGTTATTCCGTGGGTATTAGGATTTATTGGCCTTGCAGCAGGCGGCTTTGTCTCCGATTACGTTCGCAAAAAATTTGTTAACAAAGGCATGCTCTTCTCGAGAAAAGTGGTTCTGGTAACATGCCTGTTTATCTCCGCGGTTTGCATTGGCTTTGCGGGACTCGTAACAACGACTGCAGGCGCGGTTACGCTGGTAGCACTGTCCGTTTTCTTCCTGTACCTGACAGGTGCGATCTACTGGGCGATTGTTCAGGACGTTGTCGATCAAAACAACGTGGGATCTGTTGGTGGATTCATGCACTTCCTGGCGAACACCGCAGGGATTATCGGTCCGACTCTGACCGGCTATTTGGTAGATACATCTGGCTCCTTTACCTCCGCGTTCTTGCTGGCGGGCGGATTAGCCGTTGTAGCTTCCCTGACTGTCATCCGTTTTGTACAACCGATCGTCAAAAAAGTTCAACAAATGTATTAATCCAATCAGCGGCGCTCGCTTCCCTCGCAGTCTAAGTAGGGGAGAGGGCGTCGCTTTTTTTGTGTGTAAACGACGAAAAACCCCTCTGCCGCAAGCAGAAGGTTTGTTCGAAATGAACAGTCTTCCTGCCAGCCAAGAGGGGGAGGGGGCGCATCCGTTTTAGCTGCTGAAAAAACTGCGGCTGGAATGCTTTCTTTTGTAATGAGAGCTTCCGTAATACGAATGCCCGTGTCCGGAGCCGTGTCCAGGGGGATGGCCGTATCCTTTGCGATACTTGTGGTCACTGCTGCTATATTTGCGATAACTGTGAGAGGATGAGTGATTCCCCATCAAGCTTTTCAACAGTTTTTTCAGCATTTCCCATCACTCCTTGTGGTGTCGATATTAGGATATACGAATATCTTAGGCAATCGTTTCATTTTTTTGCGACGCGATGCTTCATTTTTTTGTATAGGCGGCAAAAATCCGATCGATGCGATTTGTCCAGATCCCCCCAGAGAAACCTTCTGGAATCCGCTCGAGGTCATCAAGCGTATCAAAGCCGCTGGATGCATCGCCGCTACCCGCTACGAGAATGACTCGCGTATCTTGCTTGTCCATTCTTTCCATAAAACGGGTTGGCCACCCCCAGAGCCAAGGGGCAATTTTGTCTGGAATGTGCAGCTGCGTCTGACCGCAGGCAGCAGGTACATATCCCGACCAGCCTACGGCAATATAAGGGAGCAGGCAGCTTTTTAAAGTCGCCATCGACATGACGCGCATGTCTGGGAGCTGCTGGTGCATCGTGGCGATTGGCTCGTCACCTCCGTAGACGGTGAGTTTTTCCCTGCGTTCCTCAGGTAGCTGAGAGAGATACGTTGCCAGCATGACACCTTCATCCGGATCGTTACTTTTGACGTGAATCAACAGATATTGTGTGGGAAAATTGGCAAAGACATCATCGAGTGATGGCATCAAGCCGATTCCCTTGCCGCGAAAAGGAAAGCTAGCTCCATTATCCGCCGTATAGTTGTACCCGATATCCAGCTTTTGCAGGTCGGCCAGCGAGAAGTCGCGGGTAACTCCTTCGCCATTTGTACGGCAACCCAGCGTCCAGTCGTGAAAGACGGCAAATTGCCCATCCTTGGTCGGCTGTACGTCCAATTCTACTACATCTGCCCCATGATCAAAGGCGGCTTGCATGGAGGCGATGGTATTCTCCAGATAAGGATGCTCAGGAGGATAGATCCTTTCAGCGGTACAGGTATCGTTCGTGATGCCCTCCATGTGGAAGGTCTGCGCCATGCCGCGGTGGGCGAGAAGAAAAGGCTCGCGTGCAGATGGCTTTGCAAAAAGCGAGCTATTGTTCACATAAACGAAAGCGATCAGGATCAAGAGGATCCAGAGAGCAGGACGCTTCCAGAAGGGCTTTCGGGGCTGGCGTTTGTCATGTCTTTTGCTCATTTGTTGGAAACCTCCCGAATGTTGGATAAGGTTCACCCATTGTAGCAAATCAGGCGGTGCATGAAAAATGACCATGGTCTGGTAAACTTGCAGATTTCCATGAGGAAGTCTTGGCATAAGGAAAAAAGACTGGCACAATAAGAGAAACCATGCTAGCAGTCAGGAGGTTCCATGAAAATCGCATTGCATCATATAGCATATCAAATCGGATACCATCCAAATGAGATGGCCAAGCTGGTTCATGATGGGGAAATCACCGGAGATGTCCCGGAAAACAATCCACAGTCAAAGGACGCCTGGGTGGATTTGCATTCCTTGAGAAACTTCATCCAATGGAGGCGGGATCAGGGGCGAATCGATACCATGTTTTACGACAAGGCGATTCGTCATATTGACAAGCATCTGCGCCGCTAATAGAGACAAAAAGGAAACGGAGAAGATACAGACATGACGATGATTTATTGCCTGGTACCGAAAAGCTATTGGGAACAGTGGGAGGGACGGGATCATTACCTTCCGCGCGACTATGAACAGGAAGGCTTTATCCATGCTACAAAAGGGGACGATCTGCTCGCAAAGGTAGCTGACCGCGTCTATGCGACCTATGAAGGAGAGCTGCTGGTGCTCGTCGTCGATGAAGCCAAGTCCTCCTCGCCAGTAAAATATGAGCAGGCTAAGGATGGTCTATTGTACCCCCATATTTACGGACCGTTAAACCAAGACGCGATCGTAGACGTGAAAAGCATGGTGCGGACGAACGGTCACTGGGCGCTTGGTGCAAGCGTCCGTTGATTCGCTGCCCTACCAGTTAAACCATTGTAACAGGTCAAGTACCTCCCGGCGTTTTTCCTCGGGGAGCTTGTCTAGCCTGCGCAGGAGCAGTCCGATTCGCAGCCGCTGCTCCTCTTCTGTATCGGTTTGCTTGTGGGCATGAATCCGCTGGCGCTTTAGCCTGACGGTTTCAGTCTCCGAGATGATTTTGAGCAGCATGCGTTCAAGCAGATCCAGTGATGCCATATGTAAAAACCTCTTTGCCATGTAATCTGTTACTCGCATTATAGCACGGACTTCTTCGCAAGGTAGGAAAAACGAGAGACAGAGGTGCGATTGCCACACAGGCATAGAAGCATAATTACTCCAGAAATGGCGCACAATGGGATAGGTGCAATCACCAAGATACCACGCTGCAAAGGAGAGCTTATTCATGGCAAAACCAGATGATCGTTCAGACAACGCAGAAAAGCTGCAGGAGATGCTGCAAAACACGGAGGAACGTATTCGTGAGTCACAAGACTATGTAGCTGAGAATGCAGGGGAAATCTCGGCAGAGGAAAAAGCAAACATTGAAGCGAAAAACGAGCGTCGGGCAGAAAGTATCGAAGGTTATCGTGCTGAGATCAAAGACGAGATATCCCAAAGCTAAAGATGTAAATGCGCCTGTTGCCTCCCGTGCGACAGGCGTTTTTTCTACGAAGTGTAACAATACATGATTTGTTTTGCGAAACGTGGTAATCTGTTAGAGGAACAAATTGAGAATAGAGGAGAAAGACTATGAAACGACCAGAAGACACACGCGTCGTTGTCGGCATGTCCGGCGGGGTCGACTCCTCCGTGACGGCTCACCTGCTCAAACAACAGGGATATGACGTCATCGGCATCTTCATGAAAAACTGGGATGATACCGATGAATTCGGCCATTGCACGGCGGAAGACGACTTCCAGGACGTTCGTCGCGTCTGTGAACAAATCGGTATTCCATACTACACTGTCAATTTTGAAAAAGAATACATGGATAAAGTATTCCAGTATTTTTTGGATGAATATAAACGTGGGCGCACACCAAACCCGGATGTCATGTGCAACCGGGAAATCAAGTTTGGCGAGCTTTTAGCCAAAGTCATGGATCTGGGGGCGGATTACATCGCGACGGGTCACTATGCGCAAGTAAAGGAAGTAGATGGGGAATTCAAGCTCATCCGCGGTGTTGATTCCAACAAGGATCAGACCTATTTCCTGAACGTGCTCGGCCAAGAGCAATTGTCCAAAACGATGTTCCCGATCGGGCATCTGCCGAAAGCGCAGGTCCGTGAAATCGCGGAGCAAGCGGGACTTGCGACGGCCAAGAAAAAGGACAGCACGGGAATCTGCTTTATCGGAGAACGGAATTTCCGCGAGTTTTTGCAGAACTATCTGCCAGCCAAGCCAGGTAACATCGAGACGGTGGATGGGACTGTAATTGGTCATCACGACGGATTGATGTATTACACACTCGGCCAGCGTCAGGGACTAGGCATCGGCGGTGGTCATGGAACGAGCGGTCAACCATGGTTCGTGGTAGATAAAGATCTGGCACGAAATGCGTTGATCGTAGGAGAAGGCTCTGATCATCCGCGCTTGTACTCGACCAGCCTGATCGCGACAGACGTAAGCTGGGTCAGTGACAAGAAGCCTGCTTCGACATTTACATGTACGGCAAAATTCCGCTACCGCCAGCCTGATCAAGGGGTCACCGTTCATATTCGGGAAGGCAGCACAGTGGAGGTCGTATTTGACAAACCGCAAAAGGCAGTCACTCCAGGACAGGCTGTCGTCTTTTACGACGGAGAATACTGCTTGGGTGGCGGTACGATTGATAAAGTCACCTTGATGGATAAATAGAAGAACCGAGACAGACGGGGGTAACGCGGTGGATCCAACGAAAAAGTCGAAAGTCATTATTGTATCCTTTGTAGCAGGAGCACTTCTGCTAGGATTCCTGGCATATTGGGGCATGGCATCAACAGGAAACGAGCATATGGCGACCATCAAGAAGGTCATTGCTGAAAAAGGCGGGGTCGTTGTAGCGCATGGTGTGACCGCTGTTCCTGCTGATGAGAGCCCTTTTGAACGAGGCGGAAAAGGGAATACCATCTACAAGATTGATTATACGAAAGATGGGAAGCCGTACACGGCCTGGTACCGTTCTGAAAATCATTCCTCCATTTTGAAAGAACCGGAAGAATGGATTCTTCCTTGAGCGCGTGAACCATTTTTGGGAGAGTAGGGTTGATCATGACCGAATTTGCTGGGCTTCGTGAGCTCGCTCGACTTCTGCAGCGGATTGAACCAAATCTGGCAGGAGGCTCTTTGAGCATTTTAGCGCATGAAAACAAAGACGAAATCGCAAAGCAGCTGCTGGATGGTTTTGGCGTTTCCTTGCCTGTCCAGCACAGCTCTGGTGAATATGCCAACCATTTGGCGATTCTGCGTGCCGGCGGGAACAAGTACACGTTCGCCCAAGATTGGCGAGAAGTGTACATCAGTGAGATTAACTACTGTGCATGCCGTATCCCGGCAGGTTCCCATGGCTTGCTGGTCCACCACGTTGATTACCCGGGAGTTATTTACGATGTCTCTCGGAAATTAGCCGAACACGAAATCAATATTTCCAAGCTGAACGTCTCACGGGAGCAAAAAGGAAAAAATGCGTTGCTCGTATCCGTGACAGATGAAGAAATCACACCAGCGGTCGTTCGCGCGATCGAGGAGCTGCCGCAAATTACAAAGGTGGTCTCTTTGCAATAGGCTCGCGGTGTTCCGTTTCTTTCCAAGCGAGGCAGAAATGATGATAGAAATGCGTACCGTCCGCATGCTTGCGGGCGGTTCTCTTTTTTCCTGATTCTACAAGATCTGACAAATAGTAGATCTATCAAGCTTTTGTGAACCTTTTGCTTCTCGCAGGGGGAAAACTCGCTCCTCTCTCTTGACTGACACGATATATTGATGTAAAGTAAGTTTTACCAACTACATATTGATGCGGATAGGTGTCTTGCTACGAAATATCGGCAGACTTAATAGGGAAGTCGGTGAGAATCCGACGCGGTCCCGCCACTGTAAGAGGAGAGCTCATTTGTATAGGCTACGCCACTGGTCGACGTGATTGGGAAGGCGAAATGAAGCGATGATCCTATAGCCAGGAGACCTGCCTACCCGTTAAACACGTGTAAACCTACGGGAGATAGGGGAAGTGTTCGAGCGCTCGATTCGTTTTGACGAGTCGATTATCAGTGGATGATTGCGCATTCGACTATCTCTACCCGTCGAATGCGTTTTTATTTTCCTGACAGGTAGATAGGATCGCGCTACATAGAGGAAAGGATGAGGGCGTATGCTCATCGCGTACGATTCCAAAACGGGAAACGTTCGTAGATTTGTAGGAAAGCTGGCTTTGCCAAGTATAGAGATTGACTCTGAGATGGTGATCGAGGAACCGTTTGTTCTAGTCACGTATACGACTGGCTTCGGACAAGTCCCTGAAAAGGTGGCATCGTTCCTCAGCAGGAACCATCGTTACATGAAAGGCGTATCGGCGAGCGGCAATCGCAATTGGGGCGCGAGCTTTGCGAAGAGCGCCGATACCATTTCCCATCAATACGGTGTTCCTGTGATTTCCAAATTTGAATTATCCGGTACCGGCAGGGATGTCGAACATTTTACGAACGGGGTGGCCAGCATTGCGGCATATTGAACTGAACAACGAACTGATGCAACGGGGCGAGGATGGCTTTTATCAGCTGGAAAAAGATCGGGAAGCCGTCGAAGTCTTTCTTGAGGAAGTACAAGCCAAAACATTGACCTTTAACAGTGTAGGGGAACGGATGGATTATCTGATCCAAAACGATTACTACGAAAACGTCTATGAACGTTACACGGAAGAGCAGGTCGAAGAAGTATTCCGTTTGGCAAAGGACGCGTCTTTTCAATTCGCCTCTTACATGGCTGTCTCGAAGTTTTACAAAGACTATGCCCTGAAAACAGACGATAAATCGATGTATTTGGAACAGTATCCGGACCGCGTAGCGATTGTCGCACTCTCGCTGGCGCAAGGAGACTTTGATCGTGCCAAGCGTCTGACGGTCTCGATGATGGACCAACGCTTGCAGCCTGCGACGCCAACGTTTCTGAATGCAGGAAAAAGTCGTCGTGGCGAAATGGTATCTTGCTTTTTGCTCGAAATGGACGATTCCCTCAATTCGATCAACTACATATTGGGCACATGTATGCAGCTGTCCAAAATCGGCGGTGGAGTGGCCGTCAACCTGTCCAAGCTGCGCGGCCGCGGCGAACCGATTAAAGGAGTAGAAGGTGCTGCCAAAGGAATTATGCCGGTACTGAAGCTTTTGGAGGACGCCTTCTCCTACGCGGACCAGATGGGTCAGCGCAAAGGCTCAGGAGCTGCTTATTACAACATCTTCGGCTGGGATATCAACGAGTTTCTCGATTGCAAAAAGATCAATGCGGATGAAAAATCACGGATCAAAACGCTCTCGATCGGGCTGATTGTTCCAAACATGTTCTACAAGCTGGCAGAAGAGAACAAGCCGTTGACCATTTTCGCCCCGTACTCGGTGTATAAAGAATACGGCCAGCATCTGGACGACATGAACATGGACGAAATGTACGAAGAGCTGCTCGCAAATGACAACATCAAGAAAAAGACGATCATGAGTGCACGGGACATGCTTACCAAGATCGCTATGATTCAGCTGGAGTCCGGCTATCCGTACATCATGAACAAGACCAACGCCAACAAAAATCACGCGCTGAAAGACATAGGCTCGGTCAAAATGTCCAACCTGTGCACGGAAATCTTCCAGCTCCAGGATACCTCGACCATCAACAACTACGGTGAAATGGACATCATCCGTCGGGACATCAGCTGCAATCTGGCATCCCTGAACATCGTGAATGTAATGGAGCAAAAGAAGATTCGCGAGTCGGTCCATGAGGGCATTGAAGCCATCACATCAGTAAGTGACATGACTGCTGTCGAGAACGCACCAGGTGTCCAAAAAGCAAATCGGGAGCTGCACTCTGTCGGTTTGGGTGCCATGAATTTGCACGGGTATCTGGCAAAAAACAAGATCGCGTACGAGAGCGAGGAAGCGAAAGATTTTGCCCGCACGTTTTTCATGATGATGAACTTTTACTCCCTTGAAATGAGCATGGAGATTGCTAAAGAGCGAAAAACGACCTTCCTCGGTTTTGAGCAGTCTGAATATGCCAAAGGGACGTACTTCTCGAAATATGAAGAGACGGATTATCGCCCTCGGACGGAAAAGGTCAAGCAGCTGTTCGCTGACATGTACATCCCGACAACTGAGGATTGGGCACAGCTGAAAGAAAAGGTCCAGACCTATGGCTTGTATCACGCTTACCGACTGGCGATTGCACCTACTCAAAGCATCTCGTACATTCAGAATGCGACATCGAGTGTCATGCCGATCGTGGAGCACATCGAAACGAGAACATACGCAAACTCGACTACATACTATCCGATGCCGTACCTGTCACAGGAGAATTACTTTTTCTATAAATCAGCGTATGTCATCGATCAATTCAAGGTAATTGACCTGATCGCGGAGATCCAAGAGCATGTAGACCAAGGGATTTCCACTGTTTTGCACGTCAACAGCAATGTATCTACGCGAGAGCTGGCACGCTACTACATTTACGCTGCGAAGAAAGGTCTGAAGTCGCTCTACTATACACGGACCAAGCATTTGACAGTGGAAGAGTGCATTAGCTGCGCAGTGTAAACTAGGAGGCCGAGACCGTGGATCTGAGGCAAACGCTGACGAAGCAGTTCAATCCGCTTGTATCGCATGTGGAGCGTACATTTGAGCATGTAATAGGCTCAGGTGCGGCTCTGATGGTTATTCACCGTGATGAGATCGTGATGGAAACATACTGGGGCAAGCAGTCCCTGGAGCAGTCAGCACGAACGGTTCAAGCAGATACCCAGTTCCACGCAGCTTCTGTGAGGAAGAGCTATATTGGCTATGCAGCTGCTTATGCTGTGACCTGTGGAGCCATCGCTTCCATCGACGATCAGGTGATGAAATACTTGCCGCATTTGGACGAGGAGCGGATGACAGGGACCACCATTCGCCATCTGCTGACGCATACACACGGCTTGCACGGAACCTATACGGGGGAGATCGTACGAGAATTTCCTGCTGGAAGCAGTTGGGCGTATCGAGGAGTCGGCATTGATATGCTGGCGCAGATCGTTAAAAGAACGACAGGCAAAACGATCGCCCAAATCGTTCAGGAGCAAGTCTTCCAGCCGCTCGGATTTATGGAGACAGGCTGGCGCGCCCAGATGGACCCGAAAATGGTTGAGGTCATCCGCAAGCCAGATGACACCAGCTGGTACACGAGCACAAGCACCGAGGGTGACAAGATGAATCTCTACGTATCCGCACGTGAGCTGGCATACTGGGGCTATTTTCACCTGAAAAAAGGCTTTGTGGACGGCAAACAGCTCGTCCCCCGGGAAGTAATCGATCTGGCGACAACGGTGCAAAGCCCTCCGCTGCAGGACAAGGACTTGCCACAGAACGGCTTTTTATGGTTTGTGAAGGACCTGCCTGCGGATAAGACCGAGATCGGGGAGCGAGTACCGAGGGGGTCTTATCAAATACTAGGCTATACAGGCGTTACGCTGCTGGTCATTCCTGAGCACGAATTCGTAGCTGTGCGGATGTTTAACAGCTTCGGATCCCCTCCTGGCTACGACTATTTGGGGGATGTCAGAGGGTTCGGGGATTGCGCCATGCGGTGTCTGCTAGAGAGCTAGGAAGAACGAAATAGAGAAGAGGAAAGCCTACATGAAAGCTGTCAATTGGAACAGGCCCGACGATGATTTCACCATGACGTTTTGGAACCAAAACATCATGCAGTTCTGGACCGATGATGAGATTCCGCTATCCGACGATAAAATGGCTTGGATGGAGCTATCGGATACGGAGCGTGACACCTATAAAAAAGTACTCGGAGGATTGACTCTGCTGGATACCGTCCAGGGAGGAGTCGGGATGCCGAAAATCATGGAGCATGTGGACGGACTGCAGCGCAAAGCCGTGCTCGCCTTCATGGGAATGATGGAGCAAATCCATGCCAAGTCGTACAGCAGCATCTTTACGACACTGGCCGCGACCGAGGAGATCGACGAGATTTTCAGCTGGGTCGAGCAAAACCCATATCTGCAAAAAAAGGCCGAAATGATCTCCAGCCGCTATCAGGAAATCCATACGCAAAAGGATTTGTACATGGCTATGGTTGCTTCCGTCTTTTTGGAAAGCTACCTGTTCTACAGCGGCTTCTTTTATCCCCTCTACCTCGCAGGGCAAGGCAAGATGACGAGCAGCGGAGAAATCATCGACCTGATCGTGCGGGATGAGAGCATTCACGGATTGTACGTGGGTGTACTGGCGCAGGAGGTTTACCAGCGTTTGACTGTCAACGAGCAGAAGGCATGCAAAGAAGAGCTGTATCAGCTGCTGGCTGAGCTGCATCAAAATGAAGAGGCCTATACGACGCAGCTGTATTCATCAATCGGTCTGGCACAGGATGTCCATGCCTACGTACGATACAACGCCAATAAAGCGTTGATGAACCTCGGACTCGATCCGTTCTTCCCGGAAGAGGATGTCAATCCAATCGTGTTAAACGGGATCAGCACCCATACCAAGCAGCATGATTTCTTTTCCAAGAAGGGGAATGGCTACGTTCGCAGTCTCCACGTTGAGCCATTGACAGATGACGATTTTCGGTTTGATTTTTAAAATCCATTTGATATACGGAAGATTTTCGTTTATTATGTCTACACAACCATATAGGAACGGATAAACGATGTTGAGGAAGAGCAAGTACGTATCAGAGAATGAGGCACAGAGAGTCGGTGGTTGCTGCGAACCGATCCTCACCTGATACCGAATGGGCTTCTGAATCGCTCCGCTGAAATTTAAGTAGGCGTTGCCGGGATTCTCTCCCCGTTATCAAGAGAGGAGTATCGTAAGGTTGACTTCTGACATCTTACCGTACTTTCGAGTGAATCGCTTTTGGCGATTAAAAAGGTGGTACCACGATAACCTCGTCCTTTACTGGGCGAGGTTTTTTATTTTCCGTGAAAGGGGTGATGTCCATGGATGATGGCTGGTGGATCTCTTGTTTACATGACACAAGCAAAATGCTGAGGAGGATCAGATATGAAAGAGCGGATTTTAACAGGGGATCGGATTACGGGAAAGCTTAACTTTGGGCATTACGTTGGCAGCTTGAAGAACCGAGTCGAGCTGCAAACCCAATACGAAACGTACTTGCTGCTTGCGGACGTCCAGGCCCTAACGACTCATTTTGAACAACCAGACTTGATTCAAGAAAACTTGCGGCAGGTGGCCTTGGACTATTTGTCAGCAGGCATCGACCCTGATCAAGCCACGATTTTTATTCAGTCCTTGATCCCGGAGATTGCGGAGTTAACCATTTACTTTTCCATGTTTGTGACCGTTAATTCCTTGCGTCATAATCCTACCATCAAAGCGGAAGCCACGGAGCGCGGCTATCAAGAGATGTATTACGGTTTCCTCGGATACCCCGTCAGCCAGGCGGCAGATATCACCTTCTGCAAGGCGACGTTAGTTCCCGTAGGAGAAGATCAGGTGCCTCATATCGAACAAACACGGAAAATTGTTCGGCGATTTAACCAATTGTATAAGCCTGTGTTAGTGGAGCCCAAACCGCTTGTAGGGGATGTTCCACGACTTGTCGGATTGGATGGCAATCACAAAATGAGCAAAAGCCTTGGAAATGCCATCTATTTGGATTCCACTCCGGAAGAGGTGCGTGAGAAGATCAAAAAAGCGACGACGGATCCTGCACGCATTCATAAAACGGATATCGGTCATCCAGAAATTTGTCCCGTCTACGCTTATCATCAAGTATTTCGTAAAGAGGGCTCCGATGAGATTTATGAAAGCTGTAAGAAGGGTCAAATCGGATGTGTGGAATGCAAACGAAGCATTTCGCAAAGCATCAATGATTTACTCGAACCCATGAGAGAACGCAGAAGCTTGTACAAAAACGATCCGAAAAAGGTCGATGAAATGCTGATGTCTGGTACGGCAAAAGCCCGGCAGGTAGCCAAAGAGACCATGCAAGAGATTCGTGAGGCAATGAGTATGAACTATTTTTAAAAAACGAAAGCCGATACCCCTATTGGTGTCAGGGGAATCGGCTTTTCTTTTACACGTGCATTACTGAAGATGAACAGCTTCCTGCATATTCGCCATCGCAGGCTGACTGATCAAGCCTAGCCTCCACAAGGCAAAGCCCTTCAGGCTGTAGCGCTTGGCAAGGCCGATCTTTTGATTGACAGACTGCTCGTTTTCGCTGCCCATAGAGATGCCCAGGATCAGCTTTTCCTTCGGTACTTGGGCGAGAGCCAGCTTAATGGCTTGATCGACCCGGTTCATCGGCTCGGGACCTTTTTCGTTTTCATACGCGTAAGCCATGATGACGAGATCATCAGCCAGACTGCCGAGGGTGGCATAGTCATAGCCCTGATAAGCTCCGTTGAGCGGATGGAGCACCAGTGTCAGTTTGACTCCAAGATTTTTCGTTTGTGCAGAAAGGAGCTGGACGAACTCGTTGTAGTCCTGCTTGATTTCTGCTCCCTGTCCATTCATTCCCAGACCTTCAAAATCAAGGACAATCCCTTCGAGTCCTTTTTCCTGTACAATAGTGAGGATGTTGGCGATGGCCTGATCCCGCAAGCTGCTGTCCGAGAGCAAGGTAGTCAATTCGTTGTTGGCATCCCCTGCAAAGACCATGAGATAGGGTGTGGTTCCGCCAGATTTCGCTTCATCGATAATCATTTCCGGCGTGGTTGTGCCTGCTGCCTTTGGCCAGTAAAAATCGTTGCCTACAAGAGTCAGGCTGCCGTCTTTGTCTATCCGGCTCCACCCAAATGCAACCGAGTCAAAATGGGAAATCAAGTCCTTTTGCGCAAAGGAAGAAATCGCATAAAATGCCAGACTGTAGAGGTCGCGTGCTGGTGAAGTAATGGACACTGTCTTCGTCGAATCATTCCAGCTCACTTGTGCTCCGAACTGCTCACTGAAAAACCGCAGCGGGATGAGGGTACTGCCTTTTGTTTGATAAGGAGCTACTGCGAGAGTAAATGACTGGTCATTGACCGAGATCTGCGGGTTATTCAAAGTCATTTTGACCGTTTTCTGCTCCTGCCCGCTTGTTTGGACCGCCGTAATGGATTGCGTCGCTGCGTCCCATTGCACATCGATGCCCATCGCTTCTGAGATGGCTCGAAAGGGTACCATTGTCGTCCCTTTTTCGATGACAGGCGGTGTCGGAAAAGCGAGTGGATAACCATCTAATAGAATCGTAGTGGCAGGGGGAGCTGTCGAGGCCGATGCCTCAGCAGATAGACCGACCATACCACTCGTACAAATGGACAGGGAAAGAAGCAGCTTCCATAGTCTCGTTTTCATGCGAATTCCTCTCTTTTCGGGAGTCGTTTTACATACCACTTATAACAGGATTACGTAAATCATTGCAAGAGTTGTTTCATTCAAACGATGTGAAATTTACAGAAACCAGGGAATTGTTGGAGGAATTATGAGACATGCTGCTGCCTATTTCATTCTTCTCTTTGCTCTCGTAAGTGCAGGCTGCTCAGAAGAGGCACCTGCTCCTACGAAAGGGATGAAATTGCCAATCGATAGAGATGCGACGCAAAAAGATCCAAAGCCTGCAGCTGGAATGCAGTCAGGATTTGCAGGGGAAGAAATGAGCAAAGAGTGGATCGTGAACCGCCTAGTTGATATTTCTCGCTACTATTTTCGCGAGCAAGAAGAGGCGTTGAATCAGAATTTGCCCTTCGAGGAGTTCCGGGATGATCTACAACGCTACATGACAGACCGCTTTATCGACCAGGAAGAACTGGAGCAATACTACGATGGCGGGATTGGCATGACGCGATTGTTTCTCTTTCACTACGAACCCGGGACGCTAAGAGCGCGCACAACCATCCTCGACCAAACGGAGGATCGCATCGTGGTGAAGACGATGTGGTTCGCCAATGAATTAAACAGCGGGTACTATGAGATCAGCACGCTGCTAAAAAGCGGAGGGGCCTGGCTGTTGGATGAAAAGCGGAGGGAGGAGACGCCAAAGGGGGGATTTCAGTTGACGATCCAGGAAGCAGAAACCTACCTGAAAAACTACCCGTATGCGGAAAAGCCGATCCAATCAGTCAAGTTCGCAGGCAATCAGACATTGGAAGACGCGCATGGGGAGTTTGCAGTTTTTTATCAGTTCGATTGCGATGGCGAAACGTATTACATTTCTCCGATTGACGGGTATGTATTGTCAGCTGATCTGGAGCATTATTAGGCGTGAGGAAGGTAGAAAGAGACGGCAGCAACTAAGCCTTTTTTCTCATGAAGTCTGTCAGAGAATCTATCTGTTGCCTTCGCTTATGAAACAGTGCCAGTCTATGAGGATTCCATAAAAATCAGCGCAGCCTGGCTCCCTATCTTTCGAATGAATATCGCTTTCCCAACGGCATCTGTCCATGTGGGGAGGCGTTTTTTTGTTCCATCGTGAAATGCGCGGCGACAACGGTACAGCGGTATATTTGCCTCAAAATGAAGTGTAAACTACATTTTTGCGGAAGTATTGTAGTGAATTCTTGCAGAAGATATAATATTCACAAAATTAACTTCCGATCAGTCTTCAAAAGGAGTGCCGCAGATGGATGAGCATGTAAAAGAACGGATTCGAAAGCAGTATGGAAATCTCACAGCCAGTCAAAAAATCATTTCCAAATTCGTCATCGAAAAGCCCAACCTGATCGCAATCCATACCGCCAAAAAAATTGCCGATCTGACAAACATGAGCGAAGCGACGGTCATTCGCTTTTGCTACGCCTTGGGCTACACAGGCTATACCCAATTGCAGGATGAGATTAAAAAGGCGCTGCTGATTGCGGATCCGCGCAAAGGTCCTATTCAAAAGTACCGCGACTCAGAAGAAATACGGACGAAGGACAATTATGCCCAGCAGGTCATGGAAACGGACATCGCTTATTTGCAGCAAGGTCTGCAGCAGCTAGATTACGACCTGCTTGACCAAGCCGCACGTCAGATTATCTCGGCAAATCGAATTGTCGTTGTAGGCTTTCGCTGGTGCCATATTCCTGCCAAATGGCTCTTCTCGACCCTCAATGCCATCAAGGGAAACACCCATTTGTATACGGGCGCGGTGGATAACGCGGACTACTTTCTCACAGAACGAGACCAGGAATGGCTCGTGATTGCGCTTTCCTTTCCCAGGCACCCCGCTGAAACGGTGGCGCTCGTCCAATCTGCCAAAGCATTGGGAGCCAAGGTACTCGCGATCACGGAAGGGGAGCTGTCACCGATAAGCCAGATGGCGGATCTGCTTTTGAAGGTTACGACTCCCAAGCCAGCAGCAACCAGTGGCATGCCTGTTTTGTTTTCCTTGTTAAACGTGTTGATCAAAGGAGTGATGGTCTACGACGCAAAGAATGTCCAGAAACGGCTGCAGCACTATGACGAAATCAGCTCACAGCTTTACTCGTTCATTGGCGATGAGGATGAATTTACGATTTGAGAGGAAGGGATGAGAACGATGACCAAACCAGTCACGTTTGCAGCAACAGGCGACAGCTTTATTACACGCCTACTTCATAAGGACGAGGCTTTCGAAGAGGTAGCTGCTTTGCTTCACCGGGCAGATGTTCGTCTAGCCAACCTAGAAACGACGGTACATGACAGCAAAGGATACCCGAGCGCGCAGAGCGGGGGAACGTGGGCAATGTCTCCTCCGGCTGTCCTGCAAGCCATGAAAGAGTATGGCTTCAACATGATCGGCTGGGCGAACAACCATACTCTCGATTATTTGTACGGGGGACTGGAGGCGACCGAACAGCATCTAAATGAATACGGTTTCGTTCATGCGGGCGCAGGTAAGAATTTGGCAGAAGCGGGTGCACCAAGGTATTTGGAATGCGATTCTGCCCGCGTCGCATTGATTGCAGCTACCTCCACCTTCCATCCTTGGTGGGCGGCAGGTGAACAGCGAAGAGACAGTATCGGCAGACCGGGAATCAATCCGATGCGCTACATCATGACGCACTATCTCTCAAAAGAAAAGCTGGAGCAATTAAAGGCAATCGCGGATTCTGTGGACATAAATGCCTTCAGCAAAGTATTGATCGAGGAAGGCTTCATGAATTCACCGGGACAGGATGTTTTTCTGTTTGGGAACTCGCTTTTCAAGATGGGCGAGCAGGAAGGAACCAAAACAGAGCCGCACCCACGCGATATGCAGAGAATCATCAAAACGATTGAGGAGGCGAAGCGCAGGGCGGATTACGTCCTGATCAGCATCCATGCCCACGAAATGAAAGGGGAACAGAAGGAAGCACCGGCAGAGTTTTTGGAGACTTTTGCCCGTGCCTGCATCGATGCAGGGGCACACGCTGTTGTTGGCCATGGCCCGCATCTGCTAAGAGGGATCGAAATTTACAAAAACCGCCCCATTTTCTACAGCCTGGGCGATTTTATTTTCCAGACGGAGGTGGTTACCAGTCAGCCCGCGGATTTCTATGAACAGTACGGACTTACTCACGACCACAACGTAGCGGATGCCTTAGAGGCGATGAGTGCGAACTACACAAGGGGGCTGTGCGTTCATCGGGAAGTGTGGGAAGCTGTCGTCCCGATCTGGAAAATGCAGGATGGTGAGCTGCTGGAAATCGAGCTGCACCCGATCGAATTGGGCTATGATTTGCCGATTCATCGCATGGGGTGGCCGAGGCAAAGTACATCTTCTGCCATTGTTGAGCGTCTGCAGGCTTTGAGTGAGCCGTACGGAACAAAAATCGACGTGGAAGGAAGCATGGGAAGAATACGAATCAAAAAAGAATCGGGCAGTGCGAAATGGAGTGATGGGCAAAATGGCTAGGTTGACAATGGTATTGCTGTTTGTTTTGTACATGATCAACTACGCAGACAAGACGATTGCAGGGTATTCAGCGGTACCGATCATGGATGAATTTGGACTTTCACAGAAGGAGTGGGGGCTGGTAGGAAGCAGCTTTTTCTGGTTTTTTTCTATCGCAGGGATCCTGGGTGCGGCTCTCTCGGATCGGATCGGAACGAAAAAGATGCTGGCGATCATGGCGATTTCCTGGACGGTGGTACAGTTTGGCGCTTATGCGATCGCCAGCTTGCCGATGCTCGTCCTGGCGCGTGTCCTGCTCGGCATAGGGGAAGGTCCGTTTTGGGCAACAGTTGTCAGTCATCTAAACAAATGGTTTCCTGAAGAAAAACGCGGCCTCGTTTATTCCACTGTCAATTTTGGCGCTTTTGTGGGGGCGGTTGCGTCCGCGCCATTACTGGTTGCCATGATCGATCAGAACGGTTGGCGCTTTGCCTGGGCATTCATGGGGGCGCTCAGCCTCATCTGGTTTCTGGTCTGGATCTGGGTGGGGAAAGAAAAGCCAGCGATTGCGGTGGCCGCCTCTCAGCCAGCCAGCGTAGAAGCACCAAAAGCGAAGTGGTCGGAAATATCCAAGGTCATGCTCTCCTCCACCTACATTTTTTGCTTTTTGATTTACTTCGGACAAATCTGGGGCACCACCTTTGCAGCCGTATGGGAGCCTGTCTATCTGGTGAAAGCCATCCATCTCACGAACCAGCAAATGGCCTACTCGATTGCAGGGACAGGGCTGGTAGCGGGACTCATGACCATTCTCATTTCTTCGATTGGGGACCGGTTGTACAAAAAGCATCGCTCTTATCGCAAATCCTACGTATGGGTAGGCGGCGTATCCATCATTCTCGGTGGACTGTTCTTTTACTCGGTCACTTGGGTACAATCGACTGCACTTGTCCTGATCGCACTTTGCTTAGGAAAAGGTTTTGCTTTTTCCGTAGGAACGGCTTCATCCGTCATCGTCAGCAGCCTGATGCCCGCTAGAACAGGTCTGCTTGTCGGGGTGATGTCCAGCCTGGTTACGTTAGCAGGGATCATTTCTCCGCTCGTCACGGGATCCATCGTGCAGGCAGCGGGGGATGTAGCTATCGGTTTTGGTCATGCGATGAGCCTGAATGCCTTGATCTTTGTAGTTTTCGGAGTCCTTTTTCTGCTATTTGCCAAACGGAATGAAGGGAAAATAGAAATAACCTCTCCCATCTCGAACAGAATCGAAAACTAATACTTTCGCCCGATTATTCGGAATGTTAAAATTTTTAAAAGGAGGTAGATATGAGATGTATGATTTGAACGAGAATTTGAAGCGCAGTGCCCACAACTTTCCAGATCGTCCCGTGTATGTTTATCAAGGAGAGAGCACTACATATGCGGAGCTGGACCAGCAGGTAGAGTTTTTGGCAGCGGCCCTGGCGAAAAGAGGGATCGGCAGTGGGGATGCAGTGGCTCTCCTGTTAGATAACCGCCCCGAATTTGTGAGCGCTTACTATGCCATTCTCCGAGTCGGGGCAGCTGTCGTCCCCATGAATCCTATCTATACTCCTAGAGAGATCAGTTATATTTTGTCCAATAGTCATACCAAAGCAGTGGTGGCTCTGCCGGCGCTGGCCCCGACCATAAATTCGTTAAAAGAAGAGCTTCCTGAGCTGCAGCTGGTCATCTATACAGAGCCAGTGGGGGAAGAACTTACGATCGGGCAGCTGATCAGTGAGAAAGCGACCGAATACGAAGAGCCAGAACGACACGAGGATAGTCTGGCTGTTATCTTATATACATCGGGAACAACCGGGCAACCCAAAGGGGCCATGCTCTCCCATCGCAATATGGATTCGAATGCAGAAGCGATGGGCATCTTGTTTGAGCTTGAGCCGGATGATCGCGTTGTAGCCGTTTTACCGATGTTCCACGTCTTCTGCATGACGGTATGTCTGAACGGCCCGATTCGCTCCGGTTCTACCATTTTGATCGTCCAGCGCTTCCATCCAGTAGAGGTGGTCAATGTCATTCGCGATCAAAAAGCGTCTTGCTTTGCCGGAGTTCCTACCATGTACAATTACATGCTGCAGCTTCCTTCCGCTACGCGGGCGGACTTTTCTACCATCCGCGTATGCTGCTCCGGTGGGGCTTCGATGCCAGTCGAGCTGCTGCACAAGTTCGAGGAAAAATTCGGCGTAAAAATCATGGAAGGCTACGGACTGTCTGAGGCGGCTCCTGCGACTGTATTCAATCCGATTCGCGGCACACGCAAGCCGGGATCTGTCGGCATTGATCTTCCAGGTGTAACCAACAAGGTGGTGGACCCAGAAGGAAATGAAGTTCCGCGTGGGGAAGTAGGAGAGTTGATCGTCCATGGTCCGAACGTCATGCTCGGGTATCTCGGACTCCCGGAAGAAACGAAGGCAGCTCTCAAGGATGGCTGGTTGTACACAGGAGACCTGGCGCGCATGGACGAGGAAGGCTACGTCTACATCGTCGACAGGAAAAAGGATATGATCCTCGTAGATGGGTACAACGTTTACCCGCGCGAGGTGGAAGAAGTGCTCTATCAGCATCCGGCGATCATCGAAGCGGCCGTCATCGGTGTTCCTGATGAGGTACATGGAGAAGCGGTCAAAGCCTTTGTCGCCTTGAAAGAGATCGCGGTATCTCAGGAGGATATCTTGTCGTTCTGCCACGATAAGCTGGCAAAGTACAAGATTCCACGTCAGGTTGAATTCGTAGCGGAGCTTCCGAAAAACAGTACGGGCAAAATCCTGCGTCGTTCCTTGCGAAGCTAAACAACCAAACAAACGAATACAGAGCCTCGCAAATAAAAAACCAGCTGCAAACAAACGTTTGGGCTGGTTTTGTTGTTGTCTGTTCCTATTTGATCGGGCCACGCTGAGCCTGCAGGTTTACGTAGAAGGCACGTTTTTCGAGAGTAAAATTTCTGACAGCCTCGAGCTGCTGCATCTGTTTCTCCAAATGCTCGAGATGATCATCCAGGATTTCCATTCGTTTTTTCAGTGTCTCGTCGACATGCATGACGGGATAATCGTCGGCTAACAGGCAGCCTTCCTGCACAAATGCAGCAATTTCCTCCAGCTTCATGCCGGTCTGCTTCAAGCCGTGGATAAAGCGGATGAATCGCAAGTCCTGTTCGCTGTATCGGCGGATGCCGTTTTTCCTGCCTTCTTGACGCGTGGGTTCAGGCAAAACGCCGATTTTTTCATAGTATCGCAGGGTGTAAGCGGAAATCCCTGTAAGTCGGGCGATATCACTGATGGTGTACATAGGATGGAATCTCTCCCTTACGCAGTCAGGAATGGACGAGGACGATCTTCCCTGTCGCCTTGGATGTCTCCAATAGTTCATGAGCCCGTGCCACTTCATGAAAAGGAATACGATGGGAAATCAGAGGCTGAATCATCCCCTGAAGCAACAAGGAAAACAAATGCTGCACATCCTCGAAAAACCACTCCGGCCGCTCTTTCTTCAGCGTCGTAATACTGTATAGGTGGACGGGGTTCCCATTTGCCGTTGTCCCATCTTCGGTCAACGCCTGCCAGCGAGCCGCCCAATCATTTTCTTCTCCTTGTGAAATGACCGAGGTATACCCATATCCGATAAAGATGCCACGTCTATGTAAGGTTCGCATCGAACGATCCCAGTTCCTGCCTCCGATCGGATCAAATACAGCATCCATGCCTTCAGGTGCTTGCTGTGATAGGACTTCTACAAAATCCTCCTGGCGATAATCGATCGCATAGGCACCATAGCTCGTCACGACAGGATGCTTGTGGGCGGAGGCGGTTCCAAACATCTTCAGATTAGCCAGCTTTCCCAGCTCCAGGAGGGCCGTTCCTACCCCGCCGCTGGCTCCATGAATCAGCACGCGGTTTCCTTCCGACACGCAGGCGAAACGATGAAGCATTTGATAGGCAGTCACATAATTCAATAGGATCGACAATGCACTCGCTGGATCTAACGAGGCAGGCACCGGGATGACTTCGCCGACCGGTGCGTAGAGATAGGATGCATAACCGCCGACTCCATCCATAAAGACCGCGACACGATCTCCAATAGCAAATGGCGTGACGCCTTCTCCTTTATCTATGACGATGCCAATCGCGTCATAACCGGGTGTAAAGGGAGGCTGTGGGCTAGACGGGTACAGACCTTTCCTGCGCATGAGATCGGCAAGTGCGACACCAGAGTACTCCACTTGAATCAGCAATTCACCTCGGTGAGGCTTTCGCAGCGGCTCCAAAACGAGCTTGAGGACATCTGTTCCTCCATATTCAGTTACAATTGCACGGGCACTTCTCATCTCACAATCCCCTTTTCTATTTTCAAAGTTGGGTATATGGTAAGTGTTAGAGTAAACTCGAAGTCAAGGGGGGGAAATGCCGTGCAAGAAATAAAGGTCGAACAGTTCCAGCAGCTGGTGGAGCAAAAGCAGTCATTCGCCCTTTTCGTCTATACGCCGATGTGCGGAACCTGCAAGGTAGCAGAACGAATGCTACATGTTGTGTGCGAAGCATTACCCCAGGCAAATGTATACCAGATGAATATCAATACGGCGCCGAGCATGGCTTCTCAGTGGGAGATCAGCAGTGTTCCTGCCCTGCTTTTGTTCCGAGAGGGTGTACTTGTGGAGCGTCATTTTGCCATGCAATCTGCGGGGTTTCTCTTTGAGCGTCTAAAGGTTTTGAACTAGACATACACCTAATTCCTTCGCGCGGAATAAAAAGAAAGAGAGACTGATTGCGAAGGAGGAGGCGTATGCAGATTCATGTGGTGGAACAAGGACAAACGCTGTCTGGCATCGCCGAAACATATGGGACGACCGCGTCTGAAATAGCGAGAGCTAACGAGCTTCCCGATCCAGCGAATCTTGTCATCGGACAGGCGATGGTGATTCCCATCGAAGGAAGCTTTTACTGGGTGAGGCAAGGGGATACTCTGTACACGATCGGTCAACGCTTCCAGATCAGTGCGGCAGAATTGGCGCGGGTAAACGGAATATCCCAGTATCGTCCGTTGCAGATTGGTCAAAAGCTGTATATTCCGCCCCGCCCCAGGAGGGCAGCAGACTTTAATGCTTATGCCGAACCGCGAAGGACCGTTTCCGAGGCGTTGGAAAACGATGTCCGCACAGCTGCTCCTCATCTGACCTATTTAGCGCCGTTTAGCTTCCGGATCAAGCGCGATGGCACGCTGGCACGTCCTGCCCTGAACAATTTTCCGGCGATTGCACGCGAAAACCAGGTGGTCATGATGCTGGTCGTGACGAACCTCGAGGGGAGTCAATTCAGCACAGAGCTGGGCGGACTGGTCTTGAACGATATGGAGCTGCAGAACAAATTGCTCGACTCGATCATTTCCACTGCACAGGAGCTGGGCATGGGGGACATCCACTTTGATATGGAGGCTCTGCCGCCAACGGACCGAGAAGCCTACATCCGCTTTTTGCGTCGGGCCAAGCAGCGAGCACAGGCTGCAGGGATGATGATGTCGGTAGCGGTAGCACCAAAAACGAGTGCAGAGCAGCAAGGAAGATGGTACACCGCTCACGATTACGGGGCGATCGGCGCTATTGCCGATTTTGTCGTAATCATGACGTACGAGTGGGGATACAGCGGAGGTCCACCCATGGCGGTCTCCCCGATCGGACCAGTGCGCAGGGTGCTGCAGTACGCCTTGACGGAAATGCCCGCAGAGAAAATCTTGATGGGTCAAAACCTGTACGGGTATGACTGGACCCTGCCATTCGAGCAAGGGACCACTGCAAGAGCACTCAGTCCACAGGCCGCCATCGCTTTAGCAGCCGAGCACAATGTCAACATCCAGTACGACTATCGGGCACAGGCACCCTTTTTCGAATACACAGCCGCTGATGGGAAACGTCATCAGGTCTGGTTTGAAGATGCAAGGTCGATTCAAGCCAAATTCGATCTCGTCAAGCAGCTTGGATTGCGCGGTGTGAGCTACTGGAAGCTTGGGCTGCCGTTTCCGCAAAACTGGCTTTTGATCGAAGGGAACTTCCGAGTACGAAAACGGGCATGAGGAACGGGCGTGCAGTCCTTTTAGGCTGTGCGCCTGTTTTTTTGTGGACAGCTCACCTCAACTGCTGTATACGTTTTCCTATCTGCTAGAATCATGGTATGATGGCAAAAAGTAAGGATGAAGCGTCATGCTTCGAGTAGAAGGAGGGGGAGAAAAATGGGAGAATGCAAGCTGGACCACAGTGTGGAGGATGTACAAAAAAAGCTGGGAGAGCAAGCTCCTTTTTTGCCAGAGAAACGAGCCCAACAGCTGCAGACGTTGCTTGCAACCGAGCTGTCGCAAGAAAGACTGAACGAGCTGTTCCACCTGCTGAAAAAGTATGATTTGGCGACACCGGAAGAGCGGGCTAGACGTGAAGAACAAATGGAGCTGCTGCTGGGCTAGAAGGTGGCGCAAGAAGCTGATTTACTCAAGCTTCTTGCGACCCTGAAAGCCTTCATGCAATCCGTGGTAGTGAGTGATCTCACTTTCTCCCTCGCGCCAGCACAGGAGGACTTCTTCGCCATTGATCATCGCCGGGAAATCAAACAAGCCGATATCGACATCTTTCACTTGAACGCCTTTTTCTAGAAGACGTGTGATACGCATCTTGGCTTCCATTTCCATAAATTCCAGGCGGCATTCAACGGCAAAGAGCTCGCTCTCATCCACGGGCAAAAGCTTTTTCACTTCTTCGCGCTGTTGATAGAGCTTATAGAAAGTGCGTTTGGCTTCCTGCATAAAGGAAAGCTCTGCGCGTACATAGGGCAGCAGTTCATTGGCTTCCTCGGGAGTAAAATACTTTTTGGACAAAAGAAACACCTCCTACTTATCTATTATACTAGCAACCCCGTACGGGAGAAAATGGCGGAAGCAGCGCAAATGTGTTTTTGCTTCTTGCGGTAAGGAGTCAGGGAAAATGAAGGACAGACTGTATTACCAGGATGCCTATGTGAAAACATTTACGGCTGAAGTAACGAAGCGAGGCGTGGAAGAAAACGGCACGCCCTATGTGGTATTGAGTCAGACTGCTTTTTATCCGACTGGTGGTGGACAGCCATCCGATCATGGTCATCTTGGTGAAACGCGTGTCATCGATGTAGAGGAAGTAGACGGAGAAGTCCGTCATCGCTTAGCATCCCCCATCCCGGAAGAAATGGTGCAGCTCGAAGGCAGCATCGACTGGGAACGTCGATTTGACCATATGCAGCAGCATGCCGGTCAGCACATTTTGTCGGCATCTTTCCTGGAGGTAGTGGGAGCGGAGACCGTTGCTTTTCATTTGGGAAAAGAACGAGTCACGATCGATGTAAGACTCGATGAGCTGACCCCAGAGGTATGGGAAGCAGTCGAGCAGCGTGCCAACCAGATTGTTCTGGAAAATCGGCCGATTTCCGCCCGTTTTGTAGACGACGAAGAGCTGGCGACATTGCCGCTGAAAAAGCAGCCGACCGTTACTGAAAACATCCGTGTCGTGATCATTCCCGATTTTGATTACAATCCATGTGGGGGGACACACCCTGCACATACCGGTGAAGTGGGCATGATCAAAATTTTGGGATGGGAGCGTCATCGGGGCAATATTCGGCTGGAATTTATTTGCGGCTGGCGAGCCTTGCGAGATTATACGAGAAAACAGGCCATGGTGCGGGAGGTCTCGAAGCTGCTCATGACCAGTGATGCTGAGCTTATAGCGCAAGCAGAAAGACTGGTCGCCGAGCGTGACACAATGAAGCAAAGCTTGCTGGAAAAAGAGCGTCAACTGCTTGAAGTGGAGGTGCGTCAGTATCTCGCTCAAGCGGATCAGCTGGGAGGCGTACGGCTTTTGGAGATAGCCTTTAGCGACCGCTCGATCCAGCAGCTGCAGCAATTTGCTCATCAAGCTGTAGCACAAGCTCCGGACGTTGTGTGCCTGCTGGCAGCGACAGGTGAAAAGCTGCAGCTTGTCTTTGCCCGTGGCGCAGAGGTTGACGTGGCAGTCAATCAGCTGATCAAGGATACCCTGCCTTTGATCGACGGAAAAGGCGGAGGGAATGCGGCTATGGCACAAGGCGGCGGTCAGCCAAACCGACCGGTGCACGAAGTCCTTGACCATGCAAAGCAGCTGTTGAAGGCAGCTTTGTCCTAAAAGATCACGAAAGAAATAACAGAGGAGGATGATCGCGCCATGATGTGGAATCCGGGTGATATCGTACGCGTCACGCAAAAGACTGGGGAATACATTACGGAAGTTCTCGAGAACCATGATTCCAAGCTGCTCGTAAAGGTACTGGCTGTCACCAAGTTCCCGACCCAGGGTGACTTGCATACATCGTTTGAGGTCGACGTACCTTTGTTTCATCAACGCCCAGCGCTGTCGTACCAGGAAAAGTTCATGTGCCCAAGCAATGCCGTGATGCGGTATAACGGAGCGATTCCTGACTACAAGGAATCGGTGCGGATTGCGATGGAACGAGAGATGGAGAAATTGAAGAAAATGTCCCTGTGGGCGCAGCGCTGTCTGGTGGAGCTGGAAGCGATGCACAAGGAAACCTTTACAAAATAGAAATAGAGTGATACTGTAAGAATCGAAAGCACGACAAATGAATAAGAACACTACCAAGCGGGGGCCGAGCATAGTTGGCTGAGATTGTAACGAACGTGTTACTGACCGTTGAACCTGAACTGGGTCATGCCAGCGGAGGAAGAGGTATAACGAATCGTTATGAACCAAAACCATCCACGGCGGATGGTTTTTTTTGTAAACTATCTGCGTGATGATTAGGGAAACGGCTTCTTCTGTTTTGACTGGATGATTTCCAGCGACGGGAGGAGCCGTTTTTTAACGTAAAGGAATTTATAAGCGTTTCCGTTTATGAATTCCGGAGCGCATGAAAACTTTCCGCTAAAACGCGGTCGCTCCTCCTTGAACACGCCTCGATTGAGGATTTCTTACGGATAGGAGGAATACGATGGTCGTAGTTCTGAATGGGAAAAAGGTGGAGCTGGCTGATGATGTCCAGAATGTACGCGCACTGCTCGCGTCCTATCAGCTGCAGGAGAAGATCGTAGTCGTGGAGCAAAACGGGGAAATCATCGACCGCTCCCGCTATGAGGAAGCACCGATTATGGATGGAGATCGTATTGAAATCGTTCACTTTGTTGGAGGAGGATGATCCTGATGGATACATGGAAAATTGGACCGTACGAGTTTCGCTCCCGCTTGCTCTTGGGAACGGGTAAGTTTGCTGATTTGGAAACACAAGGCAAGGCAGTCGAGGTATCAGAGGCAGAGATTCTCACTTTTGCCATTCGTCGACTGAATTTGGAAAATCCACACGAGCCTAACTTTTTGGAACAGCTCGACCTGAAAAAATTCACGCTGCTGCCGAATACAGCAGGGGCATACACGGCGGAAGAGGCTGTGCGTATCGCTCGCCTGGCGAAAGCATCTGGCTTGTGCGACATGATCAAGGTCGAAGTTATCGGCGATCCCAAAACATTGCTGCCAGATCCAATCGGCACACTGGAGGCATCCAAAATTTTGGTGGAGGAAGGCTTCATCGTCTTGACTTACACCAACGATGACCCGATTCTTGCGCGCCGTTTGCAGGAAGCAGGCGTTCACGCAGTGATGCCGGGAGCTTCTCCGATCGGTTCCGGTCAAGGGATCGTGCATGAAAACAACCTGCGCTTCATTATCGAGGATGCAAAAGTACCAATCATCGTCGACGCGGGCATCGGTGCGCCAGCGGATTGCGCAAAAGCCATGGAGCTTGGCGCGGATGGCGTGCTTTTAAATACCGCAGTAGCGCTGGCAGACAATCCGGTGCTGATGGCAGAAGCGATGAAGCTGGGCGTGGAAGCGGGTCGAAAAGGCTTTTTGGCAGGACGCATCGCGAAAAAACGCTACGCTTCGGCAAGCAGCCCAACAGAAGGGATGATTGAGTAGCGTGAGCGGGGTACGTGCAGCAGTCGAGGCAATCGCCAGTCGACAAGAGGAGTTGTTTGACCTGCTGGGCCACCTGGTTTCGTACCCGACAGTCAGCCCGCCTGCACGAAATAGTGAGCAGGCGCAGAGCTTGATTGTGAAAGAATTGCAGGGGCTGGGCTTTGCAATCGATCGCTGGCCAGTGTTTCCTGGCGATGACAATGTGGTGGGCACGCTCAAAGGTTCTGCGTCCGCGACTGCGAACAGCTTGATCATAAACGGGCATATCGACGTAGCAGAGGTCGGAGATGATGCGGGCTGGACGTATCCGCCGTTTGCTTTGACGAAAGGAAAGGACGGCCGTTGGTATGGACGCGGAGTAGCTGATATGAAAGGTGGTATAGCCGCCAGCCTATTTGCGATCAAAATGCTTCGCGAACACGGCGTAGAGCTGAGGGGCGATCTGCTGTTCCAGTCGGTCATCGGGGAAGAAGCCGGTGAAGCGGGCACGCTGGCTGCCATCGAGAGAGGCTATCAGGCTGACTACGCGGTGGTCGTGGATACAAGCGACCTGCATATGCAAGGGCAGGGCGGTGTCATCACGGGCTGGATTACGATCGAAAGCCCGACGACCTTGCACGACGGGATGCGGGCAAAAACGATCCATGCTGGCGGGAGAGTGAAAGGTGCCTCTGCAATCGAAAAGATGATGAAGGTCATTGCATCGCTTCAGGATCTGGAGCGCCACTGGGCAGTCATGAAAGCGTATCCGGGCTTTCCAGCTGGCAGCAACACGATTAATCCCGCTGTCATCGAAGGCGGTCGCCATGCGGCTTTTATCGCGGATCAATGCGCCCTTTGGATTACGGTTCATTTTTATCCCAATGAATCGTACGAGGAGATCATTCGGGAAGTGGAGGATCACGTCCTGCGAGCAGCGGCAGCAGATGTATGGCTTCGCGACAACCCGCCGACTTTTCGCTGGGGTGGGCGTTCGATGATCGAGGAGCGCGGTGAGATTTTCCCGTCGCTCGAGCTGGATCATGATCATCCTGGATTGGCTGCCTTGCAATCTGCTTATGAACAGCAGGTCAAGCAGGCACCGACCGTCGATATGTCAGTCACCGTGACAGATGCGGGCTGGTTTGCTCACGCGGGTATTCCAGCTGTCCTGTTCGGACCGGGAGAGCTTTCCCATGCCCATGCGGTGGATGAATCGATCGATCCCGAGCAGCTTGTTTTGTTTGCGCAAATCATGGCGCAGTTTATCGCAGATTGGTGCAATACGGATAAGGAAGGAAAGGCGTGAATCTCACATGACAACTTTTACGGATCGTCTTTGGAAAAGCGTAGCCCCGATCTGGGAGAAGACTCATCAGCACCCCTTCGTCACCGGAATGGGAGACGGCATGCTGCCAGTCGAATCATTTAAATATTACATGAAGCAGGACTATGTCTATTTGATCGATTATGCCAAGATGTTTGCGATTGCAAGCACAAAAGCATACGATCTGGAAACCAGTGCGAAGTTTGCTGGTTTGCAGGAAGCGACCTTGAACGGCGAGATGAATTTGCACAGACAGTACGCCGAGCGTTTTGGGATCTCTCGCGCAGAGCTCGAAGCGACAGAGCCATCTTTTGTTATGCTCGCGTACACCAGCTACATGCTGAGAGTCGCCCACCAAGGCTCTCTGGCTGAATTGGTCAGCTCTCTTCTTCCGTGCATGTGGGGCTACTGGGAGATCGGCAAGAAGCTGGCAAAGATAGAGGGGGCGCTCGATCACGAACTGTACGGAGAGTGGGTGCGCACTTACAGCTCTGAAGAGTTTGGGGAGCTGGCAACCTGGCTGATTGGCGTGATGAACGAGCTGGCAGAGGGGAAAAATGAGAAAGAGCTCGCCCGTTTGGAAGAGCATTTCCTGACCACGTCCAAGATGGAATATTTGTTCTGGGATATGGCGTACAGAAAGGAATTTTGGCCGTGCTAGACAAAGTGGCCTTCTCCGGTGTCCGTTTTGCGTACGGAGACCAGCCTATTCTTCAAAATTTTGACCTGCGCGTGGCAAAAGGCGAGTTTATCAGCCTGATCGGCCCAAGCGGGATTGGGAAAAGTACGTTGTTTCAACTGATTGCAGGGCTTTTGCAGCCTGAACAAGGCGCAATCACGCTAAATGGTGCTCGGACAGAAAATCGGCTTGGAATGGTCGGATACATGCCTCAGCGTGACGCTCTGCTCCCATGGCGTACAGTCGTGGAAAATGCGGCGCTTCCTTTGGAAATCAAAGGAGTTGCCAAAAAAGAAGCACAGGACAGGGTTCGGTCGGAGCTTCCCCGGTATGGGCTGCACGAATGGGCAGATGCGTACCCGACAGAGCTTTCGGGGGGAATGCGCCAGCGCGTTTCGTTTTTACGTGCGTTGTTGTCTGACACCGACATCATGCTGCTAGACGAGCCGTTCAGCTCTCTCGACGGAATCACAAGAATGGAGATGCAAGAGTGGCTGATGGAAATGTGGCAGGAGACCGGCAGTACGATGCTGATGATCACCCATGACATCGATGAAGCCATCTTGCTCGCGGATCGCGTCATTGTGTTGAATGGCAAGCCGATTGAAAAGCCTGTGGAGCTCGTGGTAAATGTAGAGCGCCCACGAACGACTGCCCACCGAAATCGTGCGGAATTCCTGGCGTTACGTGAACAAATTTGGGAGCTGCTGCGCCAAAATGCCGGCAAATCCCCAGATGGGAGGGAAGCGTGATGGCCGGGTGGAATCGGGGTGTGTGGTTCGGGATCTCGATTGCGCTTTTCGTAATCGTCTGGGAAGCCGTTTGCCGCTTGCTGCATGTGCCTCCCTTTATTCTTCCGCCGCCAAGTACCGTCGTCTTGTCGTTGTGGGACTTGCGCAAGACCCTGCTGGGGTTGCATCTATGGGTGACTTTGAAGGAAGTTATCCTCGGGCTTAGCGCTTCCATCTTGTTTGGGATTCTGCTAGCCTTTGCGATGAATATGAATCGTGTCATTGAGCGATTGGTCTATCCGTATATTGTTATTTCCCAGACCATTCCGATCATCGCCTTATCACCAGTCTTTATCCTTTGGTTCGGCTACGATTTATCGGGAAAGATCGCGATCACGATTTTGTTTACGTTCTTCCCGATCGTGGTCAATACGTATGACGGCCTGCGTTCGACAGACAAAGAGATGCTGCAGCTGCTCAAAACCATGGGAGCCAATCGCTGGCAGACTTTTACCAAGCTGCAGCTTCCGTCAAGCTTGCCGCACTTTTTCAGTGGATTGAAGGTGGCGGCTACCTACAGTGTCGCAGGGGCGACTATCGGGGAGTGGCTGGGATCCAGTGAAGGGCTCGGCTATTTTGGTCGCCGCGCCTCAGGAAACTTTCAGGCGCCGGCGCTGTTTGCCTCCGTCCTGCTGCTGTCCATTTTGGGCATGCTGCTGTTTTGGCTGGTGGGACGTCTGGAGAAGTATTTTACCCCGCATCAAAGAACAAGTAGAAAAACATCGAAAGAAAAATAGGGGGATTTTACCCATGAAACCGATTCAAAAATGGAGCAAAACGGTTGCAGCCTTGCTGCTGTCGGCAGGTCTGGCAGCTTGCGGAAATCAATCGGGAGCACAACCTACTCCGGCACCTGGTGGAAGCGAAGGAAATGCACCAACGGAATTGACTGTGGCTTTGGACTGGTATCCGAATGCCGTCCATTCCTTCTTGTATGCCGCAGAGGAACAAGGCTATTTCAAAGAGGAAAATCTGAAAGTGAACCTGCAGATGCCTTCAGACAGCAACGACCCGCTGAAAATGGCAGCTGCCGGAAAAGTAGACCTGGCGATCAGCTACCAAACGCAGGTTGTACAAGCCCGCTCCGAGGGAATTCCCGTCGTGTCCGTAGGAGCGCTGGTTCGCCATCCGCTCAACGTCATCATGACAAGACAGGATAGTGGGATCGATACGCCGCAAAAGCTCGCTGGAAAAAACGTGGGCTATCCATCCGTTCCGTTGGATGAATCCGTGGTACGTAATGTAGTGAAGCAAGCGGGCGGAGATGACAGCGGTATTTCCTTTACCGATATTGGCTTTGACATCGTTCCTGCCTTGACAGGGAAAAAGGTCGATGCAGTCGTCGGCGGCTACAAAAACCATGAACAGCTGATCCTCGAGAAGAATGGCATTCCGGTCCATGCTTTTGCCCCTACTGATTTTGGCGTACCCGATTACTACGAGCTGGTGATGACGACCAGTGACGATACCTTCGGGAAAAAACAGCAGGCCATAGAAGCTTTCATGCGTGCTGCCGCGAAAGGTCAGCAATACGTCAAGGACAACAAAGAAAAAGCGCTGGATCTGCTCTTGAGCAAGCAAGCGAACGAGTTCCCACTGGAAAAAGACATCGAGACAAAAAGCTTGGAGATTTTAATTCCATTGATGGACGCAGGAGACAAAACGTTTGGCAGCCAGACCGCAGAATCCTGGCAGACGCTGATCGATTGGATGAAAAAAGAAAACCTGATCACGCAAGACGTGAAGGCGGAAGAGATCATGCGTGAAGTGGTGAAGTAAGGCTCAGCTCGTGGAGCATCATAAAAAACGGCAGTTTGGGAGCGAACGCGATTCCCGAACTGCCGTTTTTTTACATTACCATATTGGATATTCCCCACAAGAGTACGAAACTGATTAAAATCGTCATGTTCGAGACCATCCCGACAAATTTGTAGTCGTATTTGAACTCGACGGAATAGGCGAGGACAGAGACACCCATCGGTAGAACGAAGCCAACGAGCAAGGTGTACTTGAACATATCTTCAAACGGCAGCAGCATGAAGCAGGTGATGCCGACGGCCAGACCTACGATGTAGCGCAGACCCAGAACCTTCCAGAAGTGATGCAGGTAGCGCTTGTCAAAAGAGAAATTCAAATAAATGCCGAGCAACAGCAAAGACAGGGGTATATTCGCTTTGGAAATCGTCCCGGTAATGCCGAGGAACAGATCCGGAAGCGGAATATGAGCCAGATTCAATCCGAAAATAATGAGATAGGTAAGCAAAGGAATGGATTTGGATACTTTGCTCAGCACTTGCTTGAAATTCAGCTTGACCTTTTCCCCGGAATAGTAGCTGCCGATCAAATAGCTGACTCCGAAGACGATCATGGCGTTTCCGACATCGAACATCCCGAAGTAGGCAAGTCCCTCCTGCCCCCAGATGCCTTGAACGAGCGGATAGGCGAACAGCCCTACATTGAAGCCCGGAACCATCATTCCGAGCATCCCTTTCGTATGCCGGTTTTCTTTACGGAAAGCGAAATAAGCCAGGAATGCGGCCATGACTCCGTATAAAAAGCCGATGACTACCAAGAGCATGAGGGACCCATCAAGTGTGACGTTATGAAAAGTAGAAACGATCAGTGAAGGAAGCGTGATATTAAAAATAATGCGCGCCAGACCCTCCCCATCTTTTTCTTTGATGATGCTGCACCGTTTGAGAAAATAGCCGAGAGCGATAATGAGAACGGATGACAAAAATTGACTGTTAAAGCTGTCCATTTACGTAAGTCTCCTAACTATGTTGCATTTCAATCGTTTTAAACAAATATTGACTTTACCACTCTTTCGGTAAGATGAAAAGGAAAAAATTCTGAGTCTGCCGATGCTTTTACTCGAATATGAAGAAGCGAGATGCCTCCAGATTATCAGAGGAAGGTTACAAAAGAACAATAAAAACCCAGCTCACAATAGGAGCCGGGCAGGGAAAAGGGGGTCACTTACGTTCACGGAAGGTGACTGGATAGCTTTTTACACCGAAAACGAAAGGGCTGGGAATAGGGGTCAGCGACGTTTTCTCGAACTCGATATCCGTGAAGCGCGTTAGCAGGATCTCAAGGGCAATCTGTGCTTCCAGTCTTGCGAGAGGTGCTCCGAGGCAGAAATGGATGCCAAATCCGAAGCCCATATGCGCATTCGGTTTTCGATCCGGGTGAAACGTATCGGGATCGTCGAACTTATCCGGGTCGCGATTGGCTGCCCCAACCCACGATACTACTTGCTGCCCTTCCCGGATGAGCTGGCCGCCAATTTCTACATCCTGAGTAGCGACTCGGCCAATCGCAACGATCGGAGGATAGTAGCGAAGCGTTTCTTCCACCATGCTTTTGACCAGTTCAGGCTGCTGTCGTACCTGGTCTTGAATGGCGGGCTGCTCGGTCATGAGACGGGTCGCATTCGTAATCAGATTGGTTGTGGTCTCGTTTCCAGCGACGAGCAGCAGAATACAGAACCGCAAAATATCCTGCTCCTGCAGCTTTTCTCCGTCAATTTCAGCCTCCAACAGAGCGGAAACGAGGTCGTCCTCAGGCTTTTTGCGCCGTTCCTCGAGAATCTTGAGGAAGTATTGGACGAGTTCCGCTTCTGCTTTGTCCCGTTCTGCCATCATGTGTGCAAAAGCCGCGTCGGTGTTGTTCTCGACCCCTTTGACCATCGTATCCGACCATTCCTTGAACAGCATGCGATCCTTTGCAGGAACTCCCAACAGCTCGGCGATGACGATCACAGGCAAAGGAGTGGCCAAGTCGTAGACGATATCCATTTTTCCACGGGAAGTGACTTGATCGAGCAGTTCGTTTGTAATGGAAGTAATGCGGGGGGCGAGGTCGTTGATCGCTTTTGGAGTAAATGCCTTGTTTACCAGATTGCGCATGTGAGTATGCTTGGGCTGATCCATCGTGAGCAGCGTTTCGCCTCTCACTTCCAATCCACGCCGCGATGAAAAGGTTGCCGGATCCTTTAAAATGCGATGGACGTCCTCATACCGAAAAACATCCCAGGATTGTCTGTCTTCGTCATAACGGACAGGCGTTTTTTCCCGCAGCTCTCGATAGATGGGAAACGGAAGCAATTGAGCGGCATCACTTGCAAGCTCTTTCATGAAAATGATATTGCCATAGCGCTTACCTTGTGTCTCCGTATTCAACGTAGAATTCCCCCTTCATGAAAAGATCACATACAAGCTAAGATTTCGCTGGTTGCTAGAAAATATACGAAAATGGCAACGAGCATCTCAGCGCTGCCCTTTCGATGAGAGCGTTTTTATTTTATAATGAAAGAACTGAATGATAGGGGTAAGGAGTCGTTTGCATGAGTGATAACCAGGGAAGCAACAACAAGCTTGTCATGTGGGGCTTCATCGGTACGATCTTGGTATGCGCGCTGTCTATGTTTGTGTTCATTTATGTCATGAGAAGTTAGCCAAAGTCGACATAGTTGTAGAAAAAAGAAACCGCTGAGCCGATGCGGTTTCTTTTTTGTATGCCTCTTTGGCCTGTATCGCTTAGGGAGAGACGCTCTTCACTTTTTTCGCGAATTCTTCGATTGTCAGCTGGTTCAGCTCTGAAAAGCCAGCACCTTCCAGCGCAATGCTCTTTCCCTGAAAGAGGGGATAAACGCCCTGCCACAGTCCCGACGCACTGTATAAATCAGGTGCAGAAACTCGGTGTAAAAACAGGACGTAGTTTCCTTCCGCAAGCGGACCGGGATAGGTGCGATTTAAGGGACTGCTGGCATCAGGCAAAGGCTCTACGCCTGTACTCACCAGCTTTAGCATCCGCGCAGACGAGCCTTTCAAAATTTGTTTGATATGAAGGGTCTGCGCGTAGTTTACGAGTTTTCCTTCACGCAGGGAACGGCCTGTCGATGCAGACAGATTGGAGGTGTCTGCCCAGGCGACGACGATTAGCTCACTGTGGTTGACGAGCTCCTGCCACGTTCTTGAGGTAGCTGGATTGATACGGAGACTCCCAATATCGGTTGCCGCCATAGCAGGAGCTGCCATCGTTCCGAGAAGGAGGAGTACGAGTAAAATGCGATTGAACAAGGTAGATACCTCCGATAGACAGTCATGTTGTTTAGTATGATCAGAGGAAGGGGAGGTATCCAGATTTTAACTTTTAGTATTATGGTAATATTTCGAAAAGAAAAAATGCATGCTATCATTGGGTCAACCCGCTTGAGAGACTCGATCAGAGAGAGACTAACACGAGGAGGATTCTATGAACGCACGGTTGGGCAGACGCACTTGTACGTGGTTACTTTTCATCATGCTAGTTTGGCAGGTGACAGCGGTTCCTGTCTTTGCGCAAGAGGCGGTAGCAGTAAGCGGTCCTCTGGCAGCTCAGGTGGAAAAATCCCTCGCAGATTTGAGCGGGAACGGGGAGAGCCTGGGCGCTTCAGCAGGGATTGCAGTCTATGACTTGACAGAGAAAGCGTACCTTTACACACATAACGAAAAGAAAAACTATACACCCGCATCCAACATGAAGCTGCTCACGACCATTTCTGCTTTGGATCGGTTGGGGCCCTCGTATCAGTGGAAAACGGAGCTCTACATAGACGGGAATGTCACGCCTGGGGGGATTCTGCAAGGAAATCTGATCTTGAAGGGCTACGGGGATCCGAGCCTTGCGCCACAAGATTTGCGCTCGCTCGCCGATGCGGTAAAAGCAATCGGAATCAAGCAAGTACATGGGAACCTGCTCCTGGATGATAGCTACTTTGATGAAACCCGTCTGGGAATCGGATGGATGTGGGACGACGAGCCTTACGGTTACAGCGCGCAGATCAGCGCTCTTGCCGTTCATAAAAACTTCGTCACCGTAACTGCAAAGGCAGGTGCAAAGCCTGGAGATGCGGCCACCCTGTCCATTGAGCCGAAGACCTCTTATCTTACCGTGACCAACAAGACAAAAACGGTGGAGGGTGCGGCAGCGGATATCGCAGTCGAGCGCCCGCGCGGAAAAAACGAAGTGATCGTTACGGGTACGATCGGAACAGCCGCAGAACCGTATCAAGAAGATGTCACGATGGAGGACCCAGCTTTGTATGTCGGGGACATCTGGAAACAGGAGCTGGCCGAAGCCGGAATTCAGCTTCAGCCGCAAGCAGCCATAAAAAAGACAGTAGTCCAAGGGGGAGTGCCCCTTCATACGCATCTTTCCAAACCTTTTCGCGATATCCTCGTGGAGCTGAACAAGGAAAGTGACAACTTTTACGCGGAAATGGTGCTCAAGACTTTGGGGGCCACGCAAAATGGCAAAGGGACTTCGGAAGCAGGGGCAGAGGTTGTTGCGGATGTTTTGAAAAGAGCAGGGATTGAGTCAGGATTCAAGATAGCAGATGGATCTGGCCTCTCGCGTTTCAATCTCATTACAGCAGAGCAAATGGTCAAGCTTCTCGCTTTCGTTCAAGATCAGGATTATCGAGAAGCTCTGGAGGCTTCACTGCCCATTGCTGGCGTGGATGGAACGCTCCGTAATCGCATGAAGGATACGCCTGCTCAGAGCAAGGTGCTTGCCAAAACAGGTTCGATGGGAGGTGTGTACAGCTTGTCGGGCTATGTAACCGCCCGAAATGGTCACAAGCTGGCATTTTCCATGATTTTCAACGGGCTGTACAAGTACGAGTACGCCCAAAAAATGCAGGATGCTGTAGCGGTACAGCTGGCCATGTATCCGGAAAATGTGAATCCGGCTGGCTTTACACCAAAGCCTGCCAAGACGTATAAGCTGTCGGCCAAGATCGATCCGATCCTGAATCAGCCAGCGACAGCGGGATTGACTACGAGCGTGCTTATTCAATCCCTGGACGGTGAGGTCTTGTATGAGCGTGACGCAGATTCCTTGGTGACACCGGCTTCCAACCTGAAGCTGCTGACGACAGGAACGGCTTTGAATCAGCTGGGAGTGGATTACACCTTTCAAACGGAGCTTTATGGCGATTCGGCGATACAAAAAAGCGGCGTTCAAAACGGCAATTTGTATCTGAAAGGCTATGGCGATCCATCCCTGCACACTGAAAACGCGCTGAAGGTACAGGATGGCGTATCGATCGAACAAATCGCCAAATGGCTAAAAGATAAAGGACTCAAGCGAGTGAACGGAAATCTGGTGATGGACGAGAGCTATTTTGATGAGCAGCGTCTCGGTCTAGGCTGGGCATGGGATGACGAAAGCTATTCCTACAATCCGACTCTCGGCGCTCTTGCCTTGAACCGCGGTACGGTCATGATCGAATACAAGCCGGCTGGACAGCCAGGGGAGCTTGTCAGCATGAATTTGCTGCCGAAAACCTCCTATGTACAGGTGATTAATGAATCGCATACCGTCCCGGCCGGGGAGGAAAATACGTTTGCCATTACGCGGGATCGTGGGACCAATACCATTCGTCTGACGGGGAATCTGCCAGCCGATCACCCAGGCGATTATGAGCGGGTCCCAGTAGAAGATCCGGCAAAATACGTGGGAACCGTGCTAAAGGAAGCCCTCCTGAATGAAGGTGTCAGCTTCGCTCCGAACAGCAGCGTAACAATCGGAAAAGTACCGGCAACGGCAGTCAAATGGAATGCATTCGCTTCAAAGCCGTTACAGGAAATCGTTCGGTATTTGAACAAGCAAAGTGATAATTTCTATGCCGAAATGCTCCTGAAGACTCTAGGGGCGGTGAAAAAAGGCGAAGGCAGCGCAGAGAAGGGCGCCCAGGTCGTTCATGAGGACTTGGCAGCCAAAGGTGGAAGCATCTATTTCGACATGTTTGATGGCTCGGGATTGTCCAGATACAGTCTGGTCTCCGCCCGTCACATCGTAGCGGAATTGGAAGGGATGACCCACTCTCCTGCATTTTCTGCCTACGATTCGTCTCTGCCGATTGCGGGTGTGGATGGAACGCTGAAAAACCGTTTAAAGGGAACGCCCGCGGAAAACAACCTGCATGGGAAGACTGGCTCGATGACAGGCGTAAACAGCTTGTCAGGCTATGTCACAACGAAGGGGGGCAAAAAGCTCGTCTTCTCCATCCTCGTGAATGGCTATGCAGAGAGCAGTAAAGTCATGACCGAGCTGCAGGATCAAATTGTGACGATACTCGCTTCCTTGGAATAAAACGCGAGGGAGGGATAAGCTGGACTTTCAGTAAAAGCGAAAGTCCAGCTTTTTCTTTTCCCCGCGTATTCGACTGCTCGTCGTTGGGCCAACGCCGTGTCGGTGCATAGTCGGTCATCATATCTATATCCAGATGGTTTCAGGCTTGAGCGTTTAAACGATGAAAAGGAGGGCAGTCAAACCTTGGATTCTATACGGTACGATTGGAGACGTTTGGAGGAAGTGGCCGCTGAACTGTTTGAGAAGGTCGGGGTATCGGATCAGCATGCACAGACGGTAGCTCAATCACTGGTTCATGCAGACCTGAGGGGAATTGAGTCGCACGGACTTTCCCGGTTGCCTATCTACCTTTCGCGTATCGAAGCTGGCGTCCTTTCGCTGAGAGAAGCTCCGGAGATTGTGATGCAAGACGGAGCTGCGGCATTGGTAGACGGCAAGAACCAGCTGGGGGCAGTGATCGGTCAGACGGCCCTGGAGCTGGCGATGTCCCTCGCAAGGCAAACAGGAATCGGCTTCGTCGGAGTCCGCCATTCCAATCACTTTGGCTCCTGCTCGTTTTACGCGGAGAAAGCGATGGAAAAAGGGATGATTTTGCTTGTGCTTTCAAACGCCCCAGAATCGATGGCACCCACAGGTGGCATTCGCCCCTTCTTCGGGACCAACCCGATCGCTATCGGCATTCCTGCGGGCCAGGAAGCTCCGTTTTTACTCGATATGGCGACCAGCGTGGTAGCACGCGGGAAAATCGCTTTGGCAGCGAAAAAGGGGGAGCAGATCCCAGAGGATTGGGCGATCGATCCAGATGGCAACCCGACCACGGACCCGCAGCGAGCTTTGCTAGGCTCCCTGATGCCGATTGGCGGAGCAAAAGGATATGGACTGGCGATGTTTATTGACATCTTGTGCGGGCTGTTGACGGGAGCCGCGAGCGGACCCGCTGTACAAAGCTTGTATGACAATTGGACACATCCGCAAAATATCGGTCACGTGTTTCTCACCATCGATATCCAGCGCTTTTGGCCGTTGCCCGTATTTCAGAGCAGGATGGACGAGTACATTCGGGAAATCAAAGCCGTTCCCAAACGGGCAGGAATAGAAGAAATCATGATTCCTGGTGAGATCGAGAGACGGAAAATGAACGAACAACGCGAAAAAGGAGTCAGGCTATCCCTCGCCATTGCCGAGGAGCTGGAGCAAATATGCATAAAGTACGGAGTAGATTGGAACAAGGCAAAAATCTGCAGCTAATCAGATTGGAGCGGCTTCGGGTTTCGCGGACAGCCGTTTCTACATAGACTGGTGTCATCGGTTTGGAAAGGAAGGATTGTGGATGCAACGACACATGTGCAAAGGAAAAATCCATCGCGCTACGGTGACACAGGCAGAGCTCGATTATGTGGGCAGTATCACGATCGATGCCCTTCTATTAAAGGCAGCAGACATCAAGCCGTATGAAATCGTCCAGGTGACAAGCCTGCGAAATGCAACTCGCTGGAAAACCTATGCCCTCCCTGCGCCAGAAGGGACGGGCAAGATCTGTTTGAATGGTCCGCCTGCTCATTTGTTTCAACCAGGGGATATCGTGATCATCCTCAGTATGGGCATGTACGAGGAGGACGAAGTGGATCAGCTGGTGCCACGTGTTGTATTTGTCGATGAGAAGAACCGTATCACCAAAATAGAGGAGCATCATCTCATAACGAATGGGGAGACAACGACATAAAAGCGCCAAACGTAGGAAAGTGGAGCAAGCATCAGCACATGGTAGCGCATGCGTTTTTGCGTGATTACTTGCCAGCCACACGTTTGTTCACCCCAGAAACGTTGTGGGAGTACGTAGAAGACTACGAAAAAATCATGCTCAAGCCATCCGGTGGCGGTGGCGGTGCGGGGATCATCCAGCTGACAGACAAAGGAAACCAGCGTTATCTGGTACATGCGGGGAATGCCAAACGGATTGTAGAGGGCCGTGACAAAACCGTCTCCTATGTAAAATCGCTGTTTCGGCCAAAGCCGTATTTGCTCCAGCCGTTGATCCCGCTGGGGAGGATCAATGGCAGGCCGTTTGATGTTCGTGTCATGGTGCAGCGCAGAAGCAGCAAATCGACGTGGCTGGTTACGGGATGGGTAGCAAAGCTGGCAGGACCGGGCTTCGTCGTCACAAACGTGGCAAGGAGCAGGGGGAAGGTTTTGCCGCTTCAAACGGCCATTCGTTTATCCAATGTGGACGCACCTGATGATTTGCTGGCAGAAATCAAGAAAGTAGCATTGGCAGCGGCAGACGCACTGGGAAAGGCATACCCGACGCTGCGCGGAATCGGGTTGGATCTGGGCGTCGATATTGAGGGGAAGCCTTGGATTATCGAGGCCAATTTTCGTCCGTCGCTTTCCTTGTTTCGCAAGCTGAAGGACCAGACGTTTTACCGCCGAATTATTGCCATGCAAAAATAGGAGAGTGACTCAACCACTTGTCGTACAGTTTCGTACGGAAACAGGTGGTTTTTATTTTACGTCTTTCCTTTTTCTGTATTTCCTGTTATGATAGACAAAAGAGAACGTTTGTTCTTGTTTTTGGAGGTGCTTGCATGTACTGCAATTTAGGAAATGTCTCCGTGTCCTATGAAACGTATGGAGAAGGCTTCCCAATCGTGATGATTCACGGGTTTACGCCTGATCATCGCTTGATGACCGGCTGTCTGGAGCCTGTTTTCGAAAATCAGCCGGGTTGGCTCCGCATTTACTTGGATTTGCCGGGGATGGGACAAACCAAGGGCGAGGATTGGATCCAAGGCTCTGATCAGATGCTGGAGGTGGTGGAGCGTTTTATTGACAACGTGCTCCCAGAGGGGAAATACGTACTGGCAGGTGAATCCTACGGGGGGTATTTGATCAGGGCGTTAGCGGCAAAACAACCAGAACGAGTGGCAGGCATGCTGTTCATCTGTCCGCTCATCGAAGCAAATCCAGACCTGCGCATCCTGCCTGAACGACGAGTAATCGCAGAGGATCAAGAATTTTTGTCTACATTGACTGCTGATCAAATGAGTCGCTTTGCACCGCTGGCTGTCGTACAGGATCGATACAACTTTGAGCGGTTTGAAAAAGAGATTTTGCCCGGGTTACATGCTGCCGATCCGGTGTTTCTGCAAAAGATACGGGAACGCTATGCGTTTTCCGAGCCGCATGAAAAAGAAGCGCAGCCCTTTGACAAGCCAGTTTTGTTCTTGACGGGCAGGCAGGATCATGTAACGGGCTACCAAAATGTATGGTCCATACTGGAGCAGTATCCACGTGCCAGCTTTGCCGTGCTCGATCGGGCGGGACATAATCTGCAAATCGAACAGAGCGGTTTGTTTACGGCCCTGGTGAAAGAATGGTTGCATCGTGTTGCCGAAAGTGAAAACTTGCAATGATTTTGCAATTGCGAATATGCCCGAATGACTGGAATCTCGTGTAGAAAATTGATAGAATGCCTCTCATTATGATGGGAGGATGTATGATCATCGATGATAACACTATCGAGACGAGAAGTGATTTGGATTAGTTTTATGCTATTTTCCATGTTTTTTGGTGCAGGTAATCTTATTTTTCCGCCATTTCTCGGTCAGTCTGCTGGAGAGAGCGTGTGGGTGTCACTCATTGGTTTCATTTTATCGGCGGTTGGTCTTCCCATATTAGGTGTAGTCGCCATCGCAAAAGCAGGAACATTTTACGATTTGGCGAGTAGGGTGCACCCATTGTTCGCTTTGGTGTTTCCCTTCCTGATTTACGTTTCGATCGGGCCGGGGCTTGCGATCCCGCGTGCGGGTAGCTTGGCATTTGAAATGGGAATGGCACCATTTTTGCCGCAGGAGATGGCCATCTCACCGTATAGCCTGCTGGTCTACACCGTTGTATTTTTCGGTGTCGTCTTTTGGTTGAGCCTGTCTCCCTCCAAGCTTGTTGATCGCTTTGGGAAGCTGTTGACTCCTGCATTGCTTACCTTGATCGTCTTGATTTTTCTGATGAGCTTGGTAACGCCGATGGGAGCACCTACAGCTCCTGTGGAGAAGTATGCAGCTCACCCCGTCATCCAAGGCTTCCTGGACGGGTATTTGACGATGGACGCCTTGGCTGCCCTCGTGTTTGGCATTGTGATTGCCAACACGCTTCGCAGCAAAGGGGTAAACGATTCGCGCGCGATATCAGCGAATATGATCAAGGCAGGTCTTGGCGCGGGATTGTTGCTGACGGTCATCTATGTCATGCTGGGGATTCTCGGTTCCCAGAGTGCGTTCCTAGGTCGTGCTGAAAATGGGGCGCAAATCTTGACAAGCCTGATGAATCATCTGTTCGGGGAAAGTGGAACGGTGATTTTGGGGATCGTATTCACGATCGCCTGCTTATGTGTGTCGATCGGACTTGTTACCTCTTGCAGTCAATACTTTCAAGGTCTTTTTAGCGGACTCTCCTACCGCGTCTGGGTAACGATTCTGTGCCTGTTGAGCATGGCGATTGCCAACCTGGGCCTGACGCAAATCTTGAGCGTTTCTGTTCCGATCTTGGGAGCGATTTATCCAGTTGCGATCGTGCTCATCGTCCTGGCTTTGTTCGGGAGATGGATACCCGCTTCGTCAAAAGTTTATCCGACGACAGTCGGTTTGGTTGCATGCTTTGGGATCGTAGATATGGTAAATGGAACATTCCTGAATCATCAATGGGATTTCTGGTTGACATTCCTGCCGCTGTACAAAGAGGGTGCAGGATGGATCATGCCTGCTTTGTTGGCAGCATGTGTGGGGATGCTTTTGGATTTTGGGAAAAAAGCAGCCTCTGTCTACAAGCGTGGACCTGTATCCTAAAGTCCAATCTGAAGGAGTGATCATGGACAGCCTTTCACGGATGGAGGGCTGTTTTTTTGTGCATGCACCTCGACGTTGCCAGGTAGTGCGGCATTTCGCCATAATAAGGAGAGCGAGTGGGAAAGGGACGATGTCGATGAAGGCTATACCTGTTTCCGAGGCAGAAAGAATCCATCAGCTGGATGTGATTCGAGGTTTTGCCTTGTTCGGGATCTTTTTCGTAAATATGCCGACGTTTTTGCAGCCAGCTTTATTTCTCCCGGAGGACGGGTTGCCTGCTGATCATTCCATGCTGGATGTATGGATACGCCTTTTTTTCAATATGTTTGTCCAGACGAAGTTTTACACGATTTTTTCCTTTCTTTTCGGAGCAGGCTTTTATTTGTTTATGAGTCGAGCAGAGGCAAAGGGTCACAGGGTGAGTGTGCTGTACATGCGAAGGCTAAGTGGATTGTTTCTCCTTGGGGTGGTTCATTTTTTGTTTTTGTGGTACGGCGATATTTTGCATACATACGCTCTGGCAGGATTGTTTTTACTGCTCTACTATCGAAAACGGGACAAGCAGGTGCAAGGGTGGGCATGGTTCTGGCTGATTAGCTTGCAATTGCTCTATGCGATGACACTCCTGCTTCCCAGTGAGCCAGACGTGCACAGAGCGATAGCGGATCAGCGGCTGGCCAAGGAAGCGATTCACGTATATACGAGCGGGAACTGGGGAGAGTGGATGCAATTTCGGCTCTTGAATGAGTTTCCTCTTGTGTTCGCCAACGAATGGTTTGCGATTTGGTCGGTTCTGCCGCTCTTTTTGTTCGGATTCTCTTTTGCCAGACTTGGACTGTTTCAGCAAACGCGGCAGTTTCTTCCTGCCATCAAACGGTTGTGGTGGCTCCTGCTGATGATCAGCTGCATTCTGGTCGTCATGATTCCGTTGCTACAATTTGAAGTTGTCCGCCCTCCAGCATCAGCCTTTGTATCCGTACAGGTATTTGTGGGGTGGAGTGGGCTTAGCTTGTGCGCGTTTTATATCTGTTCCTTGTTGCTGCTCTATGAAAACGAAAGGGCACGGAAGCTGCTGCTGCCGCTCGCGCCAGTGGGCAGGATGGCACTTACGAATTACTTGCTGCAAACAATCGTATCTGTAGGGGCGGCGAGATGGCTTCAACTATACGGAGAAGCGAGTATGGCATTGGGTCTGTTGCTGTGTCTGATCGTGTTTCCTTTGCAAGTGGCGGCCAGCAAATGGTGGCTAAACAGGTTTCGATATGGGCCGGCAGAATGGTTGTGGCGCTGCTTTACTTACGCCTCTCTCATGCCCATCAGGAAAAAAAGAGAGCTTCCAATAAAGAACAGCTAAGTAATTGAGAGCGAACGCCTGCTTGTTTAGGGGCGTTTTTGTTTTGCTTCTAAACAGAGAAAGTGGATAAAAGTGGGAGAGTCAGGGCAAAATTTCCTTATCTTGGACAGGGAAGGGAGGGGGGCCCGGTGAATGGGAATCCGCGTAAATGGTGGAAAGCAAACAAAGGCAGGATGCAGCAGAAGCATGTGCCTTCGCACACCCCTCTGGAAAAAAACATATCGCAGAATGAAGAGATCCTGCGAACTCTTTATACGAACTGTTCTGATGTCGTCTTCCGTTCCTTTTTGATATTCGGTACAACGCCAGCATTGCTCATTTATATCGATGGCTTGGCGAACATTGAGGAAATGGATGCGCGTGTATTGGCGCCCCTGATGCAGGGTCGAGGCAATAATGAATGGCGCACGGAAGACTTCTTGCAAAAAGTCATCCCGATCTCCAAGTGGCAAGAGATTCGTTCTCTGGAAGAGTGTGTGGAATCAATAGCATGCGGATATCCTGTTCTGCTCATCGATCAGCAGGAGAAGGCGATTTCGATTGGGTTAGCCAAATGGGAGAAACGAAACGTCGAAGAACCGGTAGCAGAAGGCGTCGTACGTGGACCGAGGGAGGGCTTCACAGAGTCCATCACGGTCAATACCTCTCTGCTGCGACGATTAATAAAGACACCGGCACTGAAGATGGAGCGGAGAGAAATTGGGGGGTATACCAAGACCTGTATCATCGTTGCCTATATCGAAGGATTAGTCGAACCGTCTTTGGTAACGGAGGTCAATTCTAGATTGGGCCGCATTGAAATTGATGGCATTTTGGAAAGCGGCTATATCGAAGAGCTGATAGAGGATCAACCATCTTCCCCTTTTCCACAAATACTGAGTACAGAGCGGCCAGATGTCGTATGCGGAAACCTGCTGGAAGGGCGCATCGCCATTCTCGTGGATGGTACTCCTTTCGTGTTAATTGCACCGACTACTCTTTTTTCCTTGCTACAATCCAGTGAGGATTACTACCAGCGATCTCTTGCCAGCACGGCGATCCGGTGGCTGCGCTATTTCTTTACAGCCATGTCCTTTGTTCTTCCTTCCCTTTATGTCGCACTGATTACGTATCATCACGAAATGGTACCGACTTCGCTGTTAATCAGTATGGCCTCTTCACGCGAAGCCGTTCCTTTCCCCGCTCTTGTCGAGGCGATGATCATGGAGGTTACATTTGAGGCACTTCGCGAGGCGGGTGTTCGACTCCCGAAACAAGTGGGTGCAGCTGTCAGCATTGTCGGGGCACTGGTAATTGGACAGGCTGCCGTGCAAGCGGGACTCGTTTCGGCACCGATGGTCATTGTCGTGGCCATTACGGGGATTGCCTCTTTTATGATCCCGCACTACGTCGCAGGTATCTCGATTCGTTTACTGCGTTTTCCCATGATGCTTCTGGCAGGGACGCTGGGATTGCTAGGTATTATGTTAGGAGTGATTATGGCGGTGGTTCATTTATGTTCCTTGCGTTCCCTAGGCGTTCCCTATCTGAGTCCTGTTGGCCCCCTGCGAGTGCAGGAGCTGAAGGATACGCTGGTTAGAGCCCCCTGGTGGATGATGGATACGCGCCCGAAGGTATTGGGAGAGGTTAATCCCCAGAGGCAGGCACCTGGTATGAAACCAGGTCCATCGAATGGCGGCGATGCCACATGAGATGGGGAGTCGTCCTCAGTATGACCGTATTGGCAGTCGTATTGATCGGATACGAGTGGCCACGGCTGAAAAAGCAGCCGCGAAAGGACAAGCTGGTCTTTCTCAGCCTGATTCTGATCGCGTGGACACTATCGCTTTTTGATTTGCCTAATATACCTGGCCCGACAACGATGGTACAGACTCTCTTTAGGCCGTTTGCGATTTTATTAGAGTGATGGGATGGAGGGGAGGTGGGCACATGCTGGAGAAGGGTAAAATCTCAGCGTCTCAGATGGGAATGATGCTGTTTCTGGCAGTCGTTGCATCAGGGGTGATGTGGATTCCGGGGATCACAGGGAAGTATGCACAAAATGACCTTTGGCTCTCCCCGATCTGGGCAGCCCTAATAGGAGCCGCAACAGTCTGGATTGCCCATCGACTGCATCGTATGTATCCGGAAAAAACGTCAGTTCAGTACAGTGAGGAGATCGTGGGGAAGGTAGCAGGAAAAGCGATCGGTTTTCTGTTCGTCTTTTTTTACCTGCATTTGTCCGGTTTTGTCGTCCGCAGCTATGCAGAGTTTATCGTCCAAAACTTTCTTCACAAGACTCCCATCAGTGTCGTGATTATTACAATGATTTTTGTGTGTATATGGGCCGTCAGAGCTGGCATCGAAGTCATTGGGCGAACGGCTCAGCTGTTTTTTCCAGTTTTCATGATTCCGGTCTTATTTGTTCCGCTTCTCATCAAAAACATGAAGCTGGATTATCTGTTCCCCATACTCGAGCACGGCCTGGTTCCCACGCTTAAAGGGGCGCTGGTACCCGGGGGGTGGTTTAGCGAGATGTTTCTCCTCTCGTTTTTGCTGCCCTATGTGCGCAATCAGGAGAAAGGCAAATCGAGCGCGTTGTATGCGGTAATCGGTGTGATGCTGCTGCTTACGATGATCAACTTTTTCATTCTATTTGTGCTCGGCAAACAGATAGGCGATTTCCTTTTTCCCGTCATGGTTGCCTTTCGTTACATAAGTGTGGCGGAATTCTTTGAGAACATGGAGTCTCTCGTCATGGCGATTTGGATTTTGGGGATGTTCGTGAAAATTTCTATTTTCTACTATGTGACGGTACTGGGGGCGAGCCAGTGGTTTCGGATGAGCGACTATCGATCCCTCGTCCTTCCCATCGGATTTTTGATCGGCCTGTTCAGCTTCTGGTCTTTTCCCAATTTCAATACGGGGCTTTATTTTGACATCTATGCTTTTCCGTTTTACGGTCCGTTAATCCAGACTGTCCTGCCGCTGTTTCTATTGATCATCGCCGCTTTGCGGAAAAAAGGGCAAAGTCAAAATCAAAATCTCACGGCTGCAAAGCACAAATAGGAACGGACGACGAGAGGAGGGGGAGCGATGCTGGAAAAGGGGAAAATTACTGCTACGCAATCCGGAATGATCCTGTATCCGATTATCATGTCGACGGCCATGATTACTGGCCCGAACTTGATGATGAAGCATGCGATGCAAGATATGTGGATTACCCCGATCTGGGCATCGTGCAGCGGCTTTTTGGCGCTCTTTATTGCCAACCAGTTGAATCAACGCTATGCCAATATGACAATCATTGAACAAAGTCAGCAGATCGCGGGAACCTTTTGGGGGAAGGGGATCGGTTTTTTCTACGTTCTCCTGTTCTTGCAAATCAATGGTTTTATCGTACGTGAATACGCCGAATTCATCGCTCTTTTTTTAAACGGTACTCCCTTGAGTATCGTTTCGTCGGCTTTGGTTCTTGTAAGTGCTTTTGCTGTGCGAGGGGGAGTAGAAGTGATTGCGAGATCAGCTCAGATTTTCTTTCCGTTTTTTGTCGTTCCTTTTCTGATCATGATTTTGTTCATTTTGAAAGACTTGGAGCCGCAAAATATATTGCCGATTCTGGACAATGGTCTATTGCCTACGATCCGCGCAGCGGTAATTCCTCAAGGCTGGTTTAGCGAAGTGTTTCTCCTCTCGTTTTTGCTGCCCTATATCAGCGATCGGACCAATGCAAAGAAAGCCGGGGTAGTGACCATCGTCGCCTGTCTGTTCACGATGATCGTTTCCAATCTAATCACCCTTTTCGTATTCGGAGATGTGACGATGACATTGCTTTTTCCCATTATGGATATGGCGAGGTATATTAGCGTCGCTGACTTCTTTGAAAACCTGGAGTCAGGCGTCATGGCGATATGGGTGGTCGGGGTATTCGTCAAAGTTACGCTCTTCTATTATGTGACGGTATTGGGCACGGCGCAGTGGCTCAATCTGTCAAACTTTCGCCCGGTTGTATTGCCTGTCGGATGGCTGACGATACTCTTTTGCTTTTGGGGAATCCCCGACTTTTCTACTGTAGGGGAAATCAATTCCTTTGCGATCCCGCTCCTCTTAACGATATTTTTCGTGTTCATACCAGGTAGTCTGCTGCTTCTGTCCGCGCTGACTCAAAAGCGGAATCGCGCAAAAGGAGTGGACTCGGGGTGAAAGTCAAATGGCTTTGGATCAGCATCTGCAGCCTTCTCGTAGCGGGCTGTTGGGATCGAACGGAAGTAAACGACCTCGCGATTATTACCGCAGCATCCGTAGACAAGGCGAAGAATGAGGAAATTACGCTCAGCGTACAAATATTTCTCCCGCGAGCATTGGGTGGCGGTGCAGGTGGAGCAGGGGGGACAGGTGGAGGACAGGGAAAGCTGACGACGATGCGAAACAGCAATGGACCGAATATTGCTGATGCAATTTCCAAGCTGCAGGCAAAAATTCCGCGGCAAATATTTTGGGGGCACTGCAAAGTCTACATTTTTGGCGAAGAAATAGCCAAACAAGGCCTCGCCGACCACATCGATTTTCTTGTCCGCCATCCAGAGCCGAGAAATCGCGCGTATTTGTACATTTCCAAAGGAGAAGGGCTGGATACGCTGGATATTACCCCTTCCTTGGAGCGCTCCACGGCTGAATCCCTGCGCGAATACGCAGACCTGCATATTGGTATGGCTGTGACCCTGGTGGATTTTCGTAATATGCTGCGTGGGGAATCGGAGGCTGCGGCCATTCCGATCATCGAGAATGGGAAGAAGCTGCAGAAGCCGGAAGATATTCAAGTCAAAGCCGTGATGGTAGGAACGGCCATTCTCAAAAGGGATAAAATGATCGGCTCCTTGACTTTGCAAGAAACGCGTGGACTGCTATGGCTGCGAAATGAAATAAATAAAGCCGCCATCTCCGTGCAATTGAACGGCGTAGAAGGAATCGTATCTGTCAATCCGATTCGAACGAAAACAAAGCTTATTCCCCATCTGGAAAACGGGAAATGGTCCATGCTGGTGCACGTGGATACCGAAGGCGATGTGGTGGAAAACGGGACTCGCTTGAATCTGATGAAGCCGGAGCTCTTGGCATTGGTGCAGAATGCTGTACGTGCAGATATTGAAGCTCGAATGAGGATGGCGCTAAAGGTACTCCAGCAAGAGCTGCAGACAGATGTGGTGAATTTTGCAGCTGCCTTTCATCGGGAGTATCCGAAAGAGTGGGAGAAGGCCAAGGGCCAATGGGAGAAGATTTTCCCTCAAATCGAGGTCCATACGCAAATTAACGTAAAAATACGTCGCCCTGGCCTGATATCTGCACCCGCAGGAGTGCCTCAGGAGGAGATAAAAAACGATGAATAAAGTCATTGTGGGTCATTTTTCCAATTTGGGGCAATCTAAAGGTAGGGATGGAGTAGAACGCTTTCAAAGGGGGAGTAAACATGGATGGAAATTGGCTTCCCTTCCTGATCGGTTCTTTTGTCGGAACCATGCTGGCGAGCCTGTTGATCGGTGTCATGATATTCCTCTTCTTTCGCCCTGCTGTCCAGTGGCTGCTCGGCAAATTCATGAAACGGCTCATGGCGGATAGATATCCGGAAAATGTGTTCGAGATGATTTCTGCGATGAGAAAGATCAACCCCCAAATCGTTTTGGAGAACAGCTTGCGGGCCGGGTCGGGACAAGTCATTGAACGACCGTTTGGCAGCCCTAGAAAATTTCTGAACTTTGACGGGCTTGTGTTTTCACCCGCTCAGCTTGCCATCTTTCCAGCACCCGAAGATGCAGATGTCGATCTGCGTATCACGATCGGTCCTAAGGCCAAAAAGCCACTGACGCTTGATTTGCCCATCATGTCTGGTGCGATGGGATACGGGATTGGTATCAGTGAGAAAGTAAAGATTGCCATCGCGAAAGGAACAGCAGCGGCTGGAACGCTGACCAATACGGGAGAAGGTCCGCTTTTGCCTGAAGAAAGACAGTTCGCCAAGCATTTGATTATCCAATACAGCTCGGGAAAGTGGGCAAAAGAGCCGGAAACGTTGCGAAAAGCAGATGCCATTGAGATTCATTTTGGCCAAGGAGCTTCTGCTGGCTCGGCTAGCTTTATCCCGGCAGAGTACATTCAAGGAAGAGCGAGTCAGATTATGGGGGTAGAAGGCGAGGAGGTAGTCGTCATCCCTTCGATTCATCCGGATGTGCAGCGTGCAGCGGACTTGCCGGTATTGGTTGAAAAACTGCGTAATTTAACGGGTGGCGTACCCATAGGGGTGAAGATATGCGCAAGTGCAGTGCTTGAAGAAGACATGGAAATCGCCATCCAGGCAGGTGTCGATTTTATCAGCATTGACGGAGGACAGGCAGGTACGAAAGGGAGTCCGCCTATCCTGGAGGACGACTTTGGGTTGCCCACGATTTACGCATTATCGAGGGCGGTGCGTTATTTGAAAGAACGAGGAGTCAAGGATCGCATCACCTTGCTGTCGGGGGGTGGGTACGCAACACCCGGTGATTGCTTGAAGGCTTTAGCGCTTGGGGCGGATGGCATTTACATGGGGACCGCGGTCGTATGGGCGTTGACCCACGATCAAGTGATCAAAGCGATTCCCTGGGAGCCGCCTACGGAGCTGACCTGGTATCCTGGGAAGCTGAAAGACAAGTTTGATACAGAGGAGGCTGCCGGGTATCTAGAAAACTTCTTTGCCTCGTTTGCAGAAGAGATGGAGATTGCGATCCTCGCTTTAGGCAAAACGTCGATAAAGGATGTGACGGCAGCCGATTTAGTAGCACTCGATGAATGGACCAGCAAAGTAACTCAGATTCCCCTCGCCTATGAGCCGAAAGCGAAATCTGAAACGAAGCGCACAGGGGAAGAGGCGTGACATGGAAGGAGGGCTTCCCATCCAATCGACTATTCATCCGATCAAAAGGCCTTCTGATCAGAAGGGCTGGATTATGAGGCAGACGTGGGAGCATTTGTTGTTTGCTCATTGGGTAGTTCCCTTTGATGTTTTGCGAAAGCTGGTTCCCGATTCGCTGCAGATCGATACCTTTGAGGGACAGGCATGGGTGAGCATCATCCCTTTTATGATGACAGGTGTACGCATGCGTGGCTTACCTCCTATTCCATTTACGACGACCTTTCCAGAAATCAATGTGCGAACCTATGTGAAGGCGGGACAAAAGTCTGGAATCTACTTTCTCTCCTTGGATGCCTCCAACCCGATGATCACAGCCATTGCAAAACAATGGTACCGCTTGCCTTATGCTCGCGCTGCGATGCAAGTTGTGCAGGAAAGTGAAGGGCTGCATTTTCAGTCCAAAAGATGGGGGAAAACAGATGGGGCGGAGGCTTTTCATGCAAGCTACCGGCCTGTGTCGGATTGCTTCTTTGCCGAGAGCGGAACCTTGGAATATTGGCTGACAGAGCGCTACACGTTATTTTGTGAATGCAGTCGTTCGAAAAAGATTTTCCATGCGGATGTGTATCATGAGCCGTGGCGGCTGCAAAAAGCTTCTCTAGAGCTTCGAGAGAACACGATGACGCAGGCTGCCTTTTCCTTGGAGGGAACGCCACAGCTAGCCTTGTATGCGAGAGGAGTACAAAGCCTCGTGTGGCCGATCAAACCGGTCAAATCGGAGGGGAAGCCCTCTTGGTAAAACGCTGGCAATATTTGTTGCTCATTTGCAGCCTTTTGCTGCTCACGGGCTGCTGGGACCGCATTGAGCTTAACGACGTGGCGATCGTAACCGCTGCAGGAATTGATCGCGGAGAACACAACGAGATTGAACTGACCATCCAGGTTTTCATACCCCGTACGCTGAGTGGTGGTGGTGCGATGCAAGGAGGGGGATTGCAAAATATGACACTGGTTCGTACCGCAAAGGGTGTCAATATCGCTGACGCCATGTCAAAAATCCAGATGAAGATACCACGAATGATCTTCTGGGGGCATTGCAAGGTATACCTGTATGGCGAAGCGATTGCGAAAAGCGGAATCACCGAGCTGGTTGATTATTTGGCAAGACATCCTGAACCGAGAAATCGGGCATACATGTACGTCAGCAAAGGGAAGGCAGCAGATGTGCTAACAGTCACACCGGAAATCGAGCGCTACTCGGCAGAAACGGTACGAGAGCTGTCAGGTTTACATGTCGGAATGGAAGTCACATTGATCGATTTGCTGAAAATGCTGAAAGGCCCTTCCAAGGCAGCCATTCTTCCCATCATTTCCCTGTATACTACCAAGGGATCCGAAACGAAGCTGAACCCTTACTTGATGGGGAGCGCCGTTTTTAAAGAAGGCAAGATGATCGGTCAGCTTACGGAGCGTATGACGAGGGGAGTCATGTGGGTCCGTAATGAAATAGCGGCTACAACCGTTACGGTAAAAGCGAAAAACGTGAAGGGATTTGTCTCGTTGAACCCGATTCGAGAGACAACCAAGCTCACCCCCGTCATACAGAATGGGAAATGGAAAATGATAGTCGCGGTCGAAACCGAAGGAGACTTAATTCAAAACGGTACCAATCTCAATCTGGTCAGTCCCGAGCTGCTGCACCTCATGCAGGTCGCTTTACGCAAGGACATCGAAACGAGAATCAACAGAACACTCCAGCATGTCCAGCATGGCATGAAAGCCGACGTCTTCGGCTTCGCTACGCAATTTCATCGAAAGTACCCGAAAGAATTCGCCGCGGTCAAAGACAGGTGGGAGGAAAAGTTTCCGACCATAGAGATCGACTTGAAGATTTCTTCCTACATCAGAAGACCTGGCCTCATCACCATACCAGCAGGCATACCAGAATCCGAGGTGAAACAGAAGTGAAGTGGGGAACTATTCTAGGTCTAACGTTGATCGTGGGGCTGATGATCGCAATGGAGTGGAATACCCTATGCAGAAGCTCCTGGAAAACAAGGGGAGCTTATGCCGTTCTCGTGCTTGCGGGTTGGTTCATCGCGATCCTTCTGGTGCACAATCCTGATTTACCGGGGATGACACAAGTGCTCGAAGTCATCTACAAGCCAATCACTACTTTTTTAAAAATCAACTGACAGCAGGGTGAGCGAGCATGCAGGAAAAGCAATACATAACGGCAGCCCAAATGGGAATGATGATTTTTCCGGTAATGGTAGCCACCGCAGATTTGCTTGTTCCCGCTACGACTGCCCGACAAGCCCAACAGGATATGTGGATGTCACCAGTGATTGCTTCGCTCGTCGGGTTTCTTACGGTCTATCTCGTTTTTCAGCTGCACAAGCTCTTTCCGGATGAGAGCATTATTCAATTCAGCGGCAAAATTGTAGGCACTTTCCTGGGGAAGCTTTGCGGTTTGTTAATACTGTTTGATTTCCTGTACTGCAACGGGAGTATCATCAGACAGTATGGGGAATTTATCGTCGGTTCCTTCCTTTTAGAAACGCCCATACTAGTTGTGGTCAGCAGTATCGTCTTCCTATGTGCGATTACAGTGAGAGCTGGGGTAGAGGTCTTGGCTCGAACTGCACAGGTGTTCGTTCCGATCGTGGTGGTTTCCTACGCAGCTTTGCTTCTTCTCATGATTCCTTTTATGAAAATCGATAATCTGTTTCCTACGCTGGAGCATGGAGTGATCCCGGTTCTTCGCGGTGCGTACACTCCCCAAGGCTGGTTTAGCGAGGTGATCCTCTTTTCGTTTGTGCTGCCTTTTCGCGCCCATGAAGAAAAAGGGATGCGCACCGGTATGGTAACGGTATTGACGGGAATGCTGGCCTTAACCAGCATCAATCTGTCAACGCAGCTTGTTTTAGGAGATGAAGTGCCGTACATGACATATCCGTTTTACAGCGCCATCCAAATGATCAGCTATGCGGATTTCTTTGAAAATATCGATTCCATCGTGGTTGCTACCTGGGTTACGGGTGCATTTATCAAAATCTCCATTTTCTACTTCGCCTTGGCCCTTGGAACGGCTCAATGGCTTCGGCTAGAAGATTATCGACCAATCGTACTCCCGCTTGGCCTCTTGCTGGTTGTGTTCAGTTTTTGGGTAGCCCCTAATTTATCCCAGCTCGCTGCAAATATCCAGACGATCATCGGCATTCAAACGACAGGTTACTTTACACTAATCCCGCTCGTCTTATGGATCATCGCACATCTGAGGAAAAAGAAACGGATAGATCCTCCCAATACGATGACACCTCCCCATGCAAATGAATAGAGATCAGGAAAGAGTCGCCGATGCCAATCCGGGCATCGGTATTTGTTTTGTGGTAGACTTGTCGAGGAGTTATGAGGAAGGTAAGATAAAGAGAAAACCAAAAAGCGATTAAAATTGGAAAGGTTTAGGGGATTGGGAATGACCAGAAAAGAAAGAATCGCAGAACTAGATCTGATTCGCTCCTTCGCTTTTCTTGCTGTGGTTTATCAGCACGTCATCGGCGTGTACATAAGGCGACCGGGAGTAGATGAACAAACTGCGATCATTTACGGGATGCTTTTCCATCTGTTGAAATTTGCCGTACCCGCTTTTATTTTCATGACTGGCTTGGTACTGTTTTATAACTATTATGAGCGGATTTCCTATTTGTCCTTCATTCGAAAAAGAGTCACAGAGATCCTGGTTCCATACGGGATTTGGTCGGCCATCTACCTGGCATTGCAAACAAGACCTCCCCAGAGTGGCTCTGAACAGGCGTGGCATATTTTGAAAAGTATTCTGACGGGAAGTGCTTCGTATCACCTTTGGTTTGTCGTGATGATTTTTCAGTTTTATCTCCTGTATCCGTTTTGGCAGTCTCTCTTTCGCACCCTGCGCAAATGGGCGAGCACGAGAGGAAAAGGGATTGCCATCACTGTTTTGGTCGGACTTGTATACAGCTTCATCGTTTGGTTTTCGGCTCGGTACATTCCTGCGCATGGTTTTCGCTTTCATCTCGCATGGCTGGACACGTACTGGATCAAGTATCGCGATCGCAATGCCTTCTACTACTTCTTTTATTTCCTCATGGGAGGGATGGCTGCCGTCACACTGGGTATGTTTCGACATGCCATCACACGATATTGGGTCTGGATCAGCGGCTGCTTTCTCCTTTTATTTGCCTACATCGGCTATGAGCTATTTCGCGATTCTGGCACTGGGCCTATCAATTTAAACGTGGCGACATCTTTAAAGCCATCCATGTTTCTTTATACCGTTGCACAGCTTTTGCTTGTATACAGGATCGCTTTGTGGATCGGTGGGTGGAAGGGGAGCAAATGGTTTGCGATGCTCGGCAAATACTCCTACGGGGCCTATTTGATTCATGCTTTGGTGCTGACCTATTTGATGAAAGGACTCACGGCGCTCCAGCTCTTTCATAATAGCTTGTTGGGAAGCTTCGTTGCGTTTCTCCTATGCTCGGTCTTGTCCTTTGCCATCTCCTATGGACTGGGAAGATTGCCATTTGGCGCTTGGCTGGTGGGAGCAGCAGAGAAAAAACGAAAGACCTCGTCCGCACAACCAAAAGATTTGCCGTATGCAGGCTGAGGAAAAAGGGTTTTTCTAGTTGATGGAAAATAATAGCAGATAGTGAAGGAGGAGAGAATCCACTATGCTGCTCGCCTATTTCCAGTTAGCCTTATCCATGGCATTGGTAGGCATCAATATTTCGATCGGAAAGGAGATCGTCTCACACATCCCTGTATTCCTTTTCTCGGAGCTGAGGTTCCTGATTGCTCTGCTGATTCTGCTCCCGCTGCTCTCCATGCGGGGAGAATGGAAGTCATCCTGGAGCAAAGAAGAGGGAGTTGTTTTGTTCTGGCAATCGTTTTTTGGGGTCTTTCTGTTCAGTATTTGCATGCTGTACGGTGTCAAATGGACGACGGCGACTTCTGCCGGTATTATTACCAGCACGGTACCGGCTTGCATCGCTCTTTTGTCTTTTTGGATTCTCAAAGAAAAGCTGCTGCGAAACAGTTTGTGGGCGATCTTGCTATCGGTATGCGGGATCGGCTTGATCACCTTTTCGGGCGAAAGTCAGGAGCTGTCCAGGATCAGCATGCTAGGGAATCTGCTTGTGTTTCTAGCTGTGATCAGTGAAGCGTTGTTCACCATTTTTGCGAAGCGACTATCGGGAAAAATTACGCCGTTTCAGATGACGGCAGCGATAAATGGGATCAGCTTCGTTTTGTTTCTTCCCTTTGCGATCGCAGAAGGAATGAGCTTCTCATGGGGGAGTGTCCCGGCTGCGACTTGGCTGCTCGTTGTGTACTATGCGGTGACGGCGAGTGTGTTGTCCTTCTTTCTTTGGTACAAAGGAGTGGCGAAGGTCGATGCCTCGAAGGCTGGTCTGTTTACAGGGATGATGCCGATCAGTGCCGCTCTCGTAGCGGTTTTGTTCCTGGGAGAAGGCTTCACGTGGTTTCACGCGATAGGGATGCTATGCGTTCTCGGGTCAATTTATATCGGCACGAATACCAAAGATAGACCAGCTGCGGTAATCGCAAAAGATTAGATGGTACGCAGTGTTCCTAAGACAAGCGTTTTGGCTCCTCTGCCAAGGCGAAGATCACGATCAACCCGGAAGTTAGAATCATCAGCGTTGGTTCTCTGAAACGGTAAAAGCCAGTCGCTCCTGATGAATCAGGAATGACTGGCTTTTGTTCAGGGCCGAAGAGCGTTGCTTTCTGCCTTATTTGATGGCTGCTTTTTCGAGGTCTTTGACACCGCTGTAAATCATATCGAACAATTCATCGATGCCGTTTTCTTCGATGCAAGAGAAGGCGACACGCAGATCCGTTTCACCGAGTGCGATCGTACCTACGCCGTATTGATCCAGCAGATGCTGGCGGAGCGTCTCGGCATCCACCGTTTTGAGCTTCAAGCACATAAAGTAGCCAGAGTTGAATGGGTAGTAGCCCCATGCATCATCGAACTTGCCGCTGTCCAGGATCAGCTTGACGCGGTTCGCGCGGCCTTTCATGATATCGAACTTCTCTTGTTTCTGCGCTTGGAACTCGGGCGAATTGAGCGCATGCAAAACAAAAGTCTGGGAAGGATGCGGTCCGCTGGAAATAGTAGCGCGGATAACCCCCATGGTTTTTTGCTCCAAAGCGCTGAGCAGGTCGCTGGAAGGATCTGCAAACGTAATGAAGCCTACGCGGAAGCCCCAAACGTATTCTTCCTTGGTAGCGCCATCCACTTTCACTGGAAGCACACGAGGGTGCAAGCCGCACAGGTTCGCGAACAAGGATTCTTGCATGGAATCTTCGAAGAACAGACCAAAGTAGGCATCGTCTGTTACCGCTACGATGTTGATGCCAGCTTCTGCACCTTCTTTTAGTGCTGCGAGGATTTCCTTGCCCTCTTCAGCGCCAGGTGTATATCCGGTTGGGTTGTTGGGGAAATTCAGGACGACGATGGCTTTCCCTTTTTCTTTTTGTGCAAGGATCGCATCGCGAAGCCCAGCAGCGTTGAATTTCATGTTGTCGTTGTATAGTGGATAATGGACGATCTCGGCACCACGGCGGATGGAGAAGGTCAGCTCGTAATTTTCCCAGTTTTTATCTGGAATGATCACGCTGTCGCCTACATCTGCAAACAAGTCAGCAACGATGCTAAGTCCATGAGTCAGAGCGTTGGTTACGATAGGGTTGCTGAAGGATTGGTTCGCCAGAGAAGGCTGTTCCTCGATCATTTTTTTGCGCCAGGCGGCACGCAGCTCAGGCTTCCCAGCTGGTGGGGCGTATTCGTAAATGTCTTTCGGCTGGTAAGCGGACAGTGTATCTTGGATCACTTTCAAATGCATGGGTTGTCCGTTCTCCAATGCGATCCCGATGGTTGCATTGTATTTCTTCGCTTTCGCTTTTGCCTCGGCAGATTGGCTGAGGATTCCCTCTTTTGGGAAATAGATCAGCTTGGCTAAATGGGACAACATTTCGTAAACATGTGGATTATCACGCTGAATGGTTGCATTCAGCTGTGCTGCTAATGCGTGCATGGTAGCCTCCCTCTTCAAGTAAAACATCTGTATCGTTTACCAATAAAGATAGCGCATATGCATCCATTTGTCATCTAGAAGGGGGACGATTTTTCTGATATTTGTACGGATTTCCTTTGACAGATGAAAAAGGCTTTGCTACGTTGAAATCGTAACAGAATGGCACGGGAGGGATTTTATATGGCTGAGCGGCTCATTGTTCGCTTGGGTGACCCCATTTTGCGGGAACGGTCGAAAGCAGTTTCGTCCGTCAATGCAAATACGGAAAAGATACTGAATGACATGGCGCAAACCATATATGCTGACAAAGGAAGGGCAGGTCTGTCTGCCATCCAAATCGGGATCGCCAAGAAACTGATTGTGATGGACTGCGGCGACGGACTGATCGAACTGATCAATCCGGTCATGCTTGAAATGGACGGGGAGGAAGAGGGGCCGGAAGCTTGTCTGTCGATTCCAGGAGTCGTTGGCATCGTCAAGCGGGCCACATACGTCAAAGTCCAGACCCTGAACCGCAAAGGCGAAACCGTTACGCTCGAGGCAGAAGGATTTACGGCACGCTGCTTTCAGCATGAGATGGATCACCTGGAAGGCATTTTGTTCATTGATTATGTAAATGAGCTGTACTCTGCAAAAACGGGGAAAAAATTAAAACCGCAAGACGCCAATCCGATTCTCATGCAGCAAAGACGTGTGGTTCGATAAGCGAATTGCAGGCAGGATGGGGAACGCATGAAACAGTGGAATGTAGTGATTACAGGCTTTGGTACTGTGGGCAAACAGGCGGCAAGGCTGCTTGCACAAAGGCAAGGGTATTATCGGGAGAAGTACGATGCCGATGTGCGTTTGGTTGGTGCCGCCCGCTCAACCAGCGCTCTTTATGATGCGAATGGTTTGGGAGAGGAAGCGTTGCTCGAGTGGGGAGCTTCTGGGAAAAGAGTGGACACCACCTTCTCAGGATATGAATTCCTCGCGTCTAGTCACGCGGATATCCTCATCGAAACCGGCCCGTCCGATCTAAAAACAGGCGGACCCGGGCTCATCTACATAAAGCAGGCGCTCGAGCAAGGGATGCATGCGATCGCCGTATCCAAAGGGGCGTTGGTTGTAGACTTTGCGGGTTTGTCGGCATTAGCGAAACAAAAAGGCGTCCACCTCAAGATCAGTGGCGCTACAGCAGCGGCACTTCCGACAATCGATTTGCTGCAGTACAATTTCGCTGGCTGCCAAATACTTGGGATCGAAGGCGTCTTCACAGGCACAACCAATTTTGTTCTGACGAAAATGATGGAAGAAGGCATTACGAGCGAAGAAGCCATTTTACGCGCACAGCAGATGGGAATTGCCGAGCCGGACCCATCCTTTGATATCGATGGCTGGGATACAGCTTGCAAGGTAACGATTCTTGCCAACGCTGCATTTGATGCGCAGGTAAAGCTGAGTGACGTTTCGCGGGCAAGTGTTCGTGAGGTAACGGACGAGCAGATTGCCGCATGGAAAGCAGCGGGCTTGACGCCGAAATTGATCGGTTCCATTCAGAAAACACCGCAAGGCATAAAGGCTGCGGTAGAACTTCAGGCAGTGGACGCTGCACATCCATTTGCAACGGTTAAAGGTACCACGAAAGCGGTTCGCGTGGAGACGGATGTGATGGGGGAGCTTCTCGTTATCGGAGGTAAGTCCGATCCGGTTGCCGCCGCTGCCGCCGCTTTAAAGGATCTGGAGCATATCATAAGGGGCCAGCGCGCATACTAAGCGGGTATTCCACTACAACGGTCTGATGAGGAAGGGGATAGCAGCTTGACTCAACAAAACGATGTGAGCGCTGAAATGCAACAAGTATCTGCCTATCCGACCAAGCAAAAAATGCACCAAAAAGACGTAGCGCTGCTGGAAGGGCAAGACTCCAGCTATATGCCGAAACAGACGCAAAGCACAGAAGACCAACAACAAACATAACGAAAGAAAGCCGAGCACCCTGTGAAGAGTGACTCGGCTTTCGCTTTTTTCATTATCCGATAAATTCTTGTACCCAGTAACCGTTGATGTAGCCAACGCCGATTTTCGTGAACGATGGGTTCATGATGTTTTGACGGTGGCCTTCACTGTTCATCCATTGGTTCATGACTTCTTCAGCTGTGCGTTGACCCATAGCGATATTCTCACCAGCAGTCATAAAAGAAACACCAAACTGCTTCATCATGTCAAATGGAGAACCGTACGTTGGGCTCGTATGGTCGAAATAGTTGTTGTTGGACATATCAGCCGCTTTTGCCTGTGCGACGTTGTTCAGGGAAGCATCCATTTCTACAGGCTTCAGACCCGCTTTTGCGCGCTCCTGGTTAACCAGATCCGCGACCTGCTTCACCACTTCAGAAGCTTGTACTTGCTGCTCCGCTTTTTTTGCTGGCTGCTCCGCTGCTACAGGAGTCTGTTGCACCGGTGCTTGCTGAACAGGTTGTTGTGGAACGGGCTGCTTCGCAGGTGCTTGTACAGGTTGTTGTGTTTGTACAGGCTGTTGATAACCAAACTGCGGCGCGAACTTCATTTGCGGCATATATGAAAACCACTGAGCCTGTTGTGGCATTTGAATAGGGGCTGCCGTTTTCAGTGGGCAATTCGTTGCTTCAGCGGCAGAAGCTGTGTTAGAAAAGCCGGAGAGGGCAAATCCCAATCCCAAAGTTGCGATTGCAATAGTTCCGAGGCGTTTCATATTCACATCGTCTCCTTTTTTTGGCCTACGAGGTTAGTTGACGGATTCGGGTTGAGGAAACAACCCTACGCACTTTGGCGATTCACCCCATGCAGATCTCTCATCTGCAAAAAAAGATCCCCCGCACTTCCATTCGAGAGGAAGTTTCGGCTGTTTGATTTGGCATGACCCAGAATAACAGACCTTTGCGAGAGAAAGATAGGAGTAATATTTGGTAGTGTCTATTGGAAATGGCTATAAACACCCGTGATAGCTATAGGAAGAGGCGATGAAAGAAAAACACCCTCTCAGCGAAAAAGAGGGTGTCTCCACTTGTTTATTCTGATTGCATTCCATCTGCATGCCAAGCCGTTAAGCCGCCTTCCAGAGCCGATGCACGATATCCTTTCTCCCTTAAAAGAGCAGCCGCTTTTTGTGCTTTGTTTCCTGATGTACATAAGGTGATGATCGTAGCGTCTGCGCAGGCTTGCGCTGTTTCTTCAGGCAAAGCTTGATCCTGTTCCTTCATATGTATGTAAGGCACGTTCTTGGTAGCGATCCCCGGCACGTGGAGGCTGCCTGATTGATACTTTTCGACATCTCGAACATCCAGAATAATTAGCTTCGCGTTTTCATGCTGCAGCTGTTCGAATTCACGTTTGTTTATGGTAGGTTTATTCAATCGTATCACTCCTTACACCAATTGTATCAGATACATAAGAATATGGCATGGCACAGTGAGCTGTTGCTTTTACTGGACAGGCATGGTAGAATAAGTTTGCTACTTGAAAATCCGATCGTAATATCCACGTGCGCAGATAGAGGATCCCTTACGTTTTTTTGAATGCCCGATTCACACTGGCGCGGTCATCGGAGCCGCAAGGATGAAAGAGAGGAAGGGCTTTCGTTGTTTTAGGTTTTCAAAAGATGTACCTTACTAGATTTTGAGTTCCGTACTACAAATACAAGCATATTATGCAAGAAGTAAGTAGGAATTCACATATCATGAAGGCATATCCATTCAATAGAAAGACTATTGATATTTCTTCATGATATGTGAGCTTTATTTGCTTCGGTAAATATGACTAGCATATTCAAAATTGACTTTTTTGGAGGTTTTTTTAAATGCAAACGAACGGAACAGTAAAATGGTTTAATGCAGAAAAAGGTTTCGGATTCATTCAAGTAGAAGGCGGAGACGATGTATTCGTTCACTTCAGCGCGATCCAAGGCGAAGGTTTCAAAACTTTGGATGAAGGTCAACGCGTTCAATTCAACATCGTTCAAGGCAACCGTGGTCCACAAGCTGAGAACGTAGTTAAACTGTAAGTCTCCTTCTAAAAAAACTGTCCGTTCGCGGGCAGTTTTTTCTTTTTCCCCCACTACCATTTCTTTCTAATTCCGCGTATAATCGAACCCTATGAAGAAAAGGGGGGAAGGCACGTGGAGTTATGGCTGGATCACTTGATTCGTACCGCTTCTTCGCTTCAAAATACCATTCATATCGAGCCGATCCTCAAAGGCTTTTCTACAGATCGAAAATTCCATGTGATTTTGTCTGACGGCGAACAGCGAGTGCTGCGAGTGGCGGATCGTGAGCAATGGGAGCAAAAGAAAGCCGAGTTTCAAGTATTGCAAACTCTGCAAGCGAGAAAAGGTGTCAAAGCCTCACGACCAATTGAACTTGGTTTCGTAGAGGAGTTCGCTATCTGTTTTATGGTGTTGTCTTATGTGGCAGGTGAGGATGCAAAAGATGCTCTTGGAAATTTGACCGCAGAGGAGCAGTATCTGATCGGGAAAGAAGCAGGCAGGCAGCTGGCTCTCATGCATACGATAGCTGCTCCATCCGAGATCACAGACTGGTACCAGCGCTGCTACGAACAAAAGCACTCTCGTTATGTGGAGGCGTATCTTGCGTGTGGTCATTCCATCGCGAATGCAGATCGCATCCTGGGTTTTATTGATACACATGCTGCAGCGCTTAGGGGTACACCAAGTGTTTTTCTGCATGATGACTTTCATGTGGGAAATCTGATTGTGGCGGGTAGACATTACGCAGGAGCCATTGATTTCAATCGCTTCGACTGGGGCGATCCCGTTCACGACTTCACCAAGCTTGCGTTTTTTTCGCAGGAAATCAGCACTCCCTTTAGTATCGGCCAAATCGATGGATATCATGAGCGAAAAGGGAGCATTTCGGAAATATTTTGGAAGCGCTACTGTCTCTACACAGCGATGGCGATGTTCTCTTCTTTCGTCTGGACGATTCGGGTCATTCCTCAGCAAACCCGGGAGATGCAGGAGAGAATCGAGCGCATCTCGCTTCAGCATGACTTCTTTGAGCAGCTGGTTCCTGACTGGTACAAACGTATGTAAAGGAAAAAAGGAATTATGGACGGACCATAATTCCTTTTCATTTGCCGTTTCTTAGAAACAAGATTCGACTGTAACCGTCTGGAATTGGCTATCCAGTACGGAGAGACCAACCACTTGACCGCCGCCAACTGCAGTACGTCCATAGGTGGTGAGAAGAACATTGTCTCCTTCGCCATCGTTGTTGCAGCCGACAGACAGACGCACTTCATAGTGGAAGGAAGCAGGTACTGTCGCATTGAAAGCCATGCGAGTGTTTCCTGCGAGCGTTTGCGTGATATCGAGCAAAGTGCTGACAGGGTTTGTTTGCGTTACCGCATCACCCCAGTTCAGGACTTGCACACGCACCTCTACTGGATCATTGTTGAGATTGACCAGGTCCAAGTGAGCAGTGAGGGCGACGCCGAGGTTGTTTTGAAGGATACCAGTTGTACGAACGATTTGTGTCCTGTGCTTACGATCAGACATTCATGTCACTCCATTCTTCGTTTATTGATTCGTGGGACAATATACTTTATTTCACCTTGTCTTCATTTGTAACGGCGAACGTAATGGGACAAGGAACCATTTCTATTAGAAGGCGGGGGAGAACCGTGAGAGTAGCGGACTTGTTTAGACAAATGGACTACAGCGCCCGCTTTGAATGGGGATATGAAGGGGTGGAGCACGTGGGTGCAGCCTCCGATATGGTGGTAATTGTCGATGTTCTGTCCTTTACGACATGTGTAGATGTCGTGATCGGAAAAGGAGGAGTGGTATTTCCCTACCGGATGAAAGACGAGACAGCACGTTCCTTTGCACGAGAAAACCAGGCAATATTGGCGGGCAAGCGTGGGGAGGAGATCTCACTTTCTCCGGCATCTCTTGCCAACGTTCCGGAAAAAACCCGTATCGTTCTTCCTTCTCCCAATGGTTCGACCTGCACGGTTCTTGCAAAACGGTGCGGAGCGATCGTGATTGCTGCCAGCTTGCGCAATGCATCGGCGGTTGCCAGATTTATTCGCGACCAAGGAGGCACCGTTACGGTTATTGCGAGTGGAGAGAGATGGCCGAATGGCACAATGAGACCGGCGATCGAGGATATGATTGCAGCTGGAGCCATTTTAGACGAGCTGACGGAGCATACGCTCTCCCCTGAGGCGCAAATGGCAGTCGGTGCCTTCCAGATGGCCAGAGGGCAACTGGTTGAACTATTGCAAAAGTGTGGATCAGGGCAGGAGCTGATTCAAAGAGGATACCCGGAAGATGTTGCGATCGCGTCTATGTACAATAGCAGCGATGCAGTTCCAATCCTAAATCACGAGGACGCCTATCAAGCGGCTTTAACTTGAACGCTGTTATCCTTTGCACAGGAAAAAACCCTGATTTTTCTCCAGCACGAAGAAAAATCAGGGTTTTGAGCTTTCAAATGACGATCGTTTAATACGGATCTTGGTCGTGTCCTTTTTCGATGGCATCTTTTACCGCCTGATGAGCATCTTTTGCCCCGAGCGGGTGCATTTCTTCCCCTATTTCCAGCTTGTAGCCATCCTTCATTTTGCTTTTCTCCATTAAGCCTGCCCGTAAACGACGGCCATAGTCTTCATCTGCTTCTTCCGCGAGTGCCATCATCTTATCCTGAATCACCTGCGGACAGATGGCGAGATCATTCACGAGGTTGTTGATTAACTCATCTTTTTCCCATTGTTCAAAATGGCGGTAAGTATCGCCTGCTTGTTTGGTATTGCTTTGGCGATCGATAGACTCTCGAACCAGGTTTCCTTCCACATGTGGAGTGTACTCGGTGCCCACCTGTTCCGCTTCTTTCAATCCGCCCATGCTGGACGGCTCGTAGTTCACATGCAGGTTTTGTCCAGGAGCTTTGTCATTGTAAAAACGTAATTGTCCGCCTTCTTGATTCGTTGCGACGCGTTTTTTGGCTGCGTTGATCGGCAGCTGCAAATAGTTCGCGCCCACACGATAACGCTGGGTATCCGAATAGGAGAAGGTTCTTCCTTGCAGCATTTTATCATCAGAGAAATCCAGTCCGTCGACCAGGACGCCCGTTCCGAAGGCAGCTTGTTCTACTTCATTAAAGAAGTTCTCCGGGTTTTTGTTCAGGACCATTCTGCCGACTGGACGCCAAGGGAACAGATCTTCCGGCCATAGCTTTGTATCATCGAGCGGATCGAAATCAAGCTCAGGGTGAGGGCCGTCCTCCATGATCTGTACGAGCAGCTCCCACTCGGGGTAGTCTTTGCGCTCAATCGCCTCATATAAATCCTGGGTTGCATGGTTGAAATTTTTGCCCTGAATTTCTGACGCTTCTTTCATCGTCAAATTTTTGATGCCTTGTTTTGGCTCCCAGTGATATTTGACGAGGACACCCTTTCCTTCGTTGTTCACCCATTTGTAGGTGTTGACGCCCGAGCCTTGCATCATGCGGTAGTTAGCGGGAATGCCCCAGGGCGAATACACAAATGTCACCATATGAAAAGACTCGGGAGAATTTGCACAGAAATCGAAGAAACGGCGTGGATCCTGTATATTTGTCACGGGATCAGGACGGAAAGCATGGATCATGTCCGGAAATTTCATGGCGTCCCGGATAAAGAAGATTTTCAGGTTGTTGCCCACCAAATCCCAGTTGCCATCCTCCGTGTAGAATTTCACAGCAAATCCGCGGGGATCCCGCAGCGTTTCAGGAGAGTGAAGCCCGTGGACAACCGTTGAAAAACGTACAAAAACAGGAGTTTGCTTGCCTTTTTCCTGAAAGAGCTTTGCCCGTGTGTATTTGGAAACAGGCTCATCGCCGACCGTTCCATACGCTTCAAAGAAACCGTGGGCGCCGGCTCCGCGTGCATGAACAATACGCTCTGGCACCTTTTCTCTGTCAAAGTGACTGATTTTCTCGATAAAATCATAGTTTTCCAAGGTAGCCGGACCGCGATTTCCTACTGTTCGAATGTTTTGATTGTTTGTGATCGGATGCCCCTGTCTATTGGTTAAGGTGTCATCGTCAGCATGGTCCGTTTGAGAGTGATTGTTCGTATCCATTGTCCTTCCTGCCTTCCTTTTTAACATGTCATTCTTCGATTTCTCTTCTGTATGCTTCCCAGAAATGGAAATGTATACGCGAAAATTTTCCATTCTCTTTTTGATCGCTCCCTTTCCTGAGAGTCATGGGTCTTCGAGCAAGAGCCGAGCATTGGCACCCTGACGTAAAGCGCCCCTTAAGCGTGCTTATTTCATGGTGAATGTCTTGTGGAAAGACTCTTGCCATTTCGTCACGAATCTTGCATAATAAGAACATAAGTTCGTGTTGTGTGGAGGGTTTGGAATGGCTAGAGAATCTTCACAAGAAGCAGAGTATCCTGCTGCCGGATCGATGGCGGCATTTGTGGAGCGACCGGTTGTCGCGGAAGACGATTTTGGAGAAATGTGCTTTCGTATCTATGACAGTACGCAATACAGCTATCCGATCCATATCAAATGGTTCGAAAAAGCGGCAGGTGTCTATGGAACTGTAAACGGTGCATGGGGGCTTGTCCGGGAAATTGATGTAGAGCATTATTCGGTCAAACTTGTGAATCAGGATGACTCACGCTGGATTCGGGTAAAAGATATCGTGAGCGTCACGAAATAGGGAAAAATCCGCCCTGCCTATCCTCACCTGCGTTTTTCCGAGCGCATACGATGGAGGATAAGGTGGTGATACACTATGGGTTACTCGTTGGCTGACTGGATGATCTATACGATCTGGGCGATTTTTGGACTTATGATCATCGATTTTCTGATCGTGTTGTTCCGTTCCTTTTGGCAAGGCTCATTTGACCCAGGCTTTGTATTGGGTTACCTGAAGGATATTTTGTACTACATTTTGCCATTAAACGTCCTAGTGTCCATGACCTCAATTGATCCCACCGGTTATACGTTATTGGTCTTCTACTTCATCGGAGGACTTGCGGTAATGATCAAGTACATTCTCGACATTAAAAAGCGCTTTGAATGAAGCTGGGAGCAGTCTTCCTTTGGGGAAGGCTGTTTTTTTGACAATGCCGAATCCGTTTCTTTTTTTCGTTCCGAGACATGATTTGGATGGAAATCCGAATATAGTGGTAAAGAATCACTCCTCGGGGAACGTGCACCGATGGGTGGACGTGGCACCACGAGGCTTGTCTCCTCATACAATAATCCAAATATTTCGCAAAAGGAGTTGGTGCCATGAGGAGATATCAGTGGATTCGGTGGCGAAAAATCCTCCTCTGGCTCGGAATCATTGCCGCAGTCTTGATTATTTTGACAGTGGGTGGACCGACTTACTGGGCGGTCGCCTGGGGGATTGTATCTCTTCTCTTTCAGCTGCTTTTTGCGATTGTCTTTATCATCATTCAGTTTGTCGCGCTTTTTTGGTTCCTGGCACGTGGCCGTACGTACTGGATTCTACCGGGGGAAACAGGCTCGACCTGGGATGATTACCGGGGGAATCCCGAGATTGTGGAAAATGCGAAACGGATCGTGACCTTGCTCAAGGGTGTCAAAGAATTTAAAGAAATGGGCGGGGAGGCTATCCGCGGGCTGCTCCTTTGCGGGCCGCCAGGTACAGGGAAATCGTATTTGGCGCAAGTTATCGCCAACGAGGCACAAGTTCCTTTTGCGTATGCTTCGGCTCCCAGCTTTCAAAACATGTTCTTTGGCGTCGGGAATCTAAAAGTGATGGGGCTGTACAGAAAGGCGAGAAAGCGGGCCACCGAATACGGGGCATGCATTATTTTCATTGACGAAATCGATGCCATCGGGATGAAACGGCAAGGAGGCGGGATGGGCGCAGGTGGGATGCTCGGGATGGGAGGAGCAGGGCTCTTAAATGAACTGCTGCTGCAGATGGACCCTCCAAACATCGATAGCACCAAAATCGCGAAGCTGCTGCGGTCGCTGGGTCTTCGCCGGAAAAAAGCGGAACGGCCGCCTGTCATGACCATTGCAGCGACGAACCTCCCGGATGTGCTGGATTCCGCTTTGCTGCGACCAGGACGTTTTGACCGACAGCTCTGGGTGGATTCCCCTGACTATGACGGACGGATCGATGTTTTTCAATACTATCTCAAAAAAGTCAAGCACGATGAGACGTTAACACCTGAAAAAGCTGCATTGGATACGATCGGGTACAGCCCGGCGCAGATCAAGCATATCGTGAATGAGTCCGTTGTCATCGCCCATCAGCGGGGAGCGCAGGTCGCCAACTACGAGGACTTTCGGGCAGCCATGGAGACGTACGAATGGGGAATCGCCCAGCCTCTGCGTTCCATGAGTGAGGACGAAAAACGCAACGTCGCGTACCACGAAGCGGGTCATGCGGTCGCTCAATTTTTATTGAAGCCTCATGAACGCGTCTGGAAGGTAACGATCATTCGACGTGGCGGGGCACTCGGTTTGGCTGCTACCAAGCCGACGCATGAACGATATAACCGCAGTGACAGCGAAATCCTGGCGGAAATCCAGGTTTGTCTCGCGGCAAGAGCCGTCGAAGAGGAATTTTTGCAGAAAAAGCTGAACGGGGTTACCTCCGATCTGCATCGGGCGACAGAGCTGGCAGGCGCCTATCTCGGGATCGTGGGGATGGGGGATGAGTTGTTCAGCTGGTTGGCTACCGGTTCACGTGTAGACGGTCTGAAATCACTGCGTCCGAAAATTAACGAGCTTTTGCAGGACCAAATGCTCCAAGTGAAAAAACTGGCGCGGGATTATTCCGACTTCGTCCATGCGATCGCAGAGGAACTGCTGAAGCGCGGCGATCTGACTGGAGAAGAAATCGAAGAGCTGCATGAGCAATTGTACGGGCAGGGGAAATCGGTCTCGACGGAAGAGGAGCAAAACCAGTAAGAATCCATGAAAAAGCGAGCTTCCCCGGGTTGTAGACAGGGAAAGCTCGCCTTTTTCATGGGTGGCCATCTCGATTAGCGATGTATCACCGGCGGCAGCTTGCTGAACTCGTATTGAAAACGGTCGAGAAACCTTTCGGCGATACGGCTGACCTGGCTCTTCTCTGCGGACATCCATCCGAACTGGATCGGCCGTTGAGGCATTTCCACTTCAAGAATGGAGACACCGCTATTCTGCGAGAAAAGGTCGAAGAAAAAGGAGTAGTCATGGCCGACTGTAATTGCCATTTGCTGCTTGAGCGCTGCACTGAGCGCATTGGTGTTGTTTGTTCGAAACAAGATCGAGATCGGTCCGCAGAGCGTGGCGAGCTGATCCATAAAGGAATCGACAAATTCGTCGTGATACAGGGCAAAATGCTGACCCGCAAGCTCCTGCGGCGTTACCGACTTCTTGCTTGCCAAGGGGCTTTCTGGGTTTACCGCGAGTACCAGCTTTCCTTCCGTGATCATTTGAAACGTGACCTCTGGACTTCTCCCGCGCAGATCACCTTCGTACATAGCGATGAGTCCGAGGTCCGTCTGGTGGTTGCGTATGTCTTTGATGATTTCTCCAGATGCCTTTTCAGACAGCTCGAATGTGACTTCGGGGTAGCTGTTCTTCATGCTCGAAACAGCATTCACCAGCATGGGCATGGCGCCCGGTATAGCAGACAGGCGCAAATTTCCTCGCAAGACCTCGCTCTGGTATTTGGCTTCTTCCTTGATGGCTTGGACGGTATCGAGAATGTACCAGCACTTTTCGATGATAGGCGCTGCTTCTTGGGTAGGGAACGCGCCCATGCGAGATCGAGTGAACAGCTTGATTTCCAGCTCCTCCTCCAGCCGGCTGATGGACTGGCTGATCGCAGACTGCGTAACGAGGAGGTTTTCGGATGCAAGGGAGATCGACTTGGTTCTCGCCACTTCTACCACGTATTGCAATTGATCGATATTCATCGAGCTCTTCCTTTTCTATTACTTTTTCTTAAGATACATGTGTGATAATTAATTTTATTTTAAAAATAAGCCATAGTAAACTATTCCTGTAACCGTTTTCTTCATTAAAAAGGTAAAGGAGCTGAATGATAGATGAAAGCAGCAGTCTGGTATGGGGCAAAAGACGTCCGTGTCCAAGAAGTAGTCGAACCAAAAGCTACGGCAGGAAAAGTGAAGATCAAAACCGCATAGGCGGGAATTTGCGGGAGTGACCTTCACGCTTATCATCACGGTGTTGGGGTCCAAGTAAATGGTCCGCATCCCCTTTCCAAAGAAGAGGCACCCTTGACACTCGGTCATGAGTTTGCGGGGACAGTTGTCGAGGTGGGTGCAGGGGTTGCAGGCATTCAAGCGGGTGACCGGGTAGCGGTTGAACCCCTCATCTATTGCGGACATTGCGACTATTGCAAAAAAGGACGTTACAATCAGTGTGAATCGTTTGGATTTGTAGGCTTGAATGCAAACGGTGGATTTGCCGAATACGTGGTAGTCGACCCTTATATGGTGCATAAGCTTCCCGACGCGGTATCCTTGGAAGAAGGGGCACTGGTAGAACCGACGGCAGTAGCTATGCAAGCCGTACGTCAAAGCAGGCTGAAGGTGGGAGATAAAGTTGCCATCTTTGGCGCTGGCCCCATCGGTTTACTGACCTTGCTCGCAGCAAAGGCAGCGGGTGCTTCTGAAATTGTCATGGTGGACGTGTCCGAGGAACGTTTGGCTAAGGCGAGAGAATTGGGAGCTGCCTACATCGTGAATGCAGCTACGGAGGATACCGTTCCAGCAATCATGTCCCTGACAGGCGGAGTAGAGATTGCTTATGAAGCAGCGGGGGCGCAGCCGACATTCTCCAGCGCGATTTCCGTTTTGAAAAAAGGCGGAGAGCTCATGGTCATTGCAGCTTTCACGAAACCGGTGGAGCTGAACATGAGCCTCGTCATGATCAAGGAATTGAATGTAACATCGACATTGGCCTATCGTCACGTTTTCCCAGAGGTCATCAATCTCATGGCATCCGGAAGACTGGACGTCAAGAACGTCATCACTAAAAAGATCGAGCTGAGCCAAATCGTCGATGGGGGGCTGGAGCTGTTGATCAAGGATAAGAGCCAGGCGAAAATATTGGTGAATACGCAAGGGTAACGAATTTGTCATCATAGCAAAGCATGAGTCAAAGCGGGCAGGATATCATTCTTGCCTGCTTTTTGCGTCTTTTCTGGCAAGGGCAGGGATAATCAGGAAACCACTCACAAAGGAAGAATGCTGTATTCATTTGGACAAACTAACCGAAGCAAATTCAGGTGCGAAAGGAAAGTGAACATGCGAATCAGGGGGATTTGTTTATTCATCGTCCTCATGCTTGGAGTCTTCGGCTGTAGCCCGTCCGGACAGTCTCGTCAACAAGCACTTCCCCAGAGTGAGGCACCCAAGGCAAAAGTGAACAATATTTCAAACAAGAGCAGTATTTTACTTGGATGGAATGCTTTTGGAACCACTGACATTTACATTGAACAGAACAACGCTTCTCCCGAGATGAATGTAGTCTCTCCACGATGGTTTAGTCTGGATGATGAACGGATGGTTTCTGGTGAGGCGGATCAGCGCTACCTCGAATGGGCACATGGTGCAGGTAGAAAGGTGTGGGCCTTTTTCGGCAATCAGTTCAATGCGGAGCTGACCGACAAGATGATTGGGAAGCGGGACAACCACAAAAAGATTGCCGAGATGCTGAAGGAAAAGCTCGTCCCCGCGAAAATAGATGGAGTCAATGTAGACTTTGAAAATATTAATCCGAAAAACAAGGACGACTTCGTTCATTTCGTCAAGGAACTCAAATCAACGCTAGGCCCACACGGAATTGTGATTTCGGTAGATGTTACTCGGGAAAACCCAGATCCGTTCTGGTCGGGAAGCTACGATCGGAAAGCTTTGGGGGAAATAGCGGATTATATCGTCATGATGGGCTACGACGAGGATTTGGGCGGGGGAGAAAAAGTAGGCTCGGTGGCTTCGCTCAGTTGGGTAGAGGAAGGGATACAGCTTCTCATGAAGGATGTTCCTTCTGAAAAAATCATTCTCGCGATTCCCTTTTACACGAGAGAATGGGTGACGAATCTCCAAACCAACCAATCTATTCGCTTTGACCGCAATATGATTGAAACCGAGCAGATTTTGATGGACAAGAAGCTGGATAAAAAATACGATCCGAAAACGCAGCAAAACTATGTGGAATTTGTTGAAAACGGGGAGAAGCACCAGATCTGGGTGGAGGATGAAACCTCGCTGAAGAATCGTTTGGATTTGGTGAAGAAGTACAACCTCCGAGGCTCCGCTGTCTGGTATGTAGGGCAAGAGATTCCCGGCATATGGACCATTTTTCGTTAAGGAAAAAGGAGGCATCAATTAGCCAGCAGTGGCATTGATGCTTTTTCTTTTTGCAGAAATTCCCAAAAGCTTATGTTCAAATGAAGATATGTAACAGGTTTGTAACACGATCGGTTGGATAATGCAGGTAAATGTTGAATGTTGTCGAAACCATTACAAATAAGTCTGTCTAGTTGGAACGAACCTCCTTGGTCAGGCGCCTCAATAGAAAATAGATCCTGAAAAGGAGTACGGTCACATGATTCATTCTGATCGCAACGATCGAGCACCACAGCAAGCCAGTGCGATAGGTCAAATCCTGCTGGACGATCATCCTGAAGTGCTCTCTCAAATACAAATGATTAATATGACTTCCAAGGATTTGGAATTGATCGCGAAATTACGTCCCGTGGTAGTCTCCCAAATTGATCGAATCACGTCTTCTTTTTATGAAGCGATCCTCGATGTCGATTCTCTAAAGCAAACGGTAACGAAATTCACGACGGTAGAGAGGCTGCGTCAAACTTTATCCAATCACTTGATTGAGATGTTTGCGGGCAAAATTGATTCAGCCTTTATCGAGAAACGTCTTAAAATTGCGATGGTTCACCAAAAGATTGGGCTTCCGCCAAAGTGGTACATGGGTTCGTTCCAAAATTTATTAAATACGCTGCTCCAGATCATTCATGAGCAGTCAGGCATACTTTTGGAAACGGAAGGACTTCGTGAAGCCGTTACCAAGCTGCTCAGCTTCGAACAGCAAATCGTACTGGAAGCCTACGAAAACCAAAACCGCTTGGAAGAACAGCAAGCCAAAGCGATCATCGAGTACCAGGCCCTTCATGACGAGCTGACGGGATTGCCGAATCGACGAATGTTTCATCAGGCGCTATCGCAAGCGATTGAGCGCTACCGTGAAGAGCCTACGCCCTTTGCTGTGTTTGTGATGGACATCGATCGGTTTAAATTGATTAACGACTCATTAGGCCATACGTACGGTGATCGTTTCCTGCAGGAAGTGAGCAATCGAATCCGTGAGTGCGCAGAGGGGTATCCTGTGACGATCGCTCGTTTGGGCGGAGATGAATTCACACTCATCCTGGAAAACTGCAACGATCCTTCTCTGGCGGCAGAGCTTGCTGAAAAGCTCGTGAAGGCAATTGAAGTGCCGTATCGGTTGCAAAATAACGATTACTACGTTTCGGCAAGTATTGGTATCGCCATTTACCCGACGCATTGTGCAAGCGAGGAAGAGCTGCTCAAAAATGCGGATACGGCTATGTACGAAGTCAAAAAGAACGGAAAGAACGGGCATCAGTTTTTCTCACCGGTTCTAGATGAGCAGCTGCTCCTGAAAATCGAACTGGAGAGTGATTTGCGTAAAGCCGTGCAGCGTCAAGAGCTGGAGCTGTATTACCAGCCGCAGTTTCAGACGGGCAGCTACAGCATGATTGGCATTGAAGCGCTGGTCCGTTGGCGCCATCCCACGAAAGGGTTGCTTTCCCCGGGTGTCTTCATTCCCATTGCGGAAGAGACTGGCCTTATTTACGAGATCGGGACCTGGACTTTGCACGAGGCATGCCGCCAGATGAAGGAATGGCATTTGGCAGGAGGGCCTTTGATCCCGGTTTCGGTCAATCTGTCTTCCCGCCAATTCCACCAGTCCAATCTAGTGGCGTACATCCGTGAGATTTTGCAGGAGACCGGTCTGGAGCCGCAGTATCTGGAGCTCGAAATAACGGAGAGCATGATGATGGACGCAGCGGTATCTGCGGAGATTCTCAGAGAGCTGGATGAGTTTGGGGTAAAAATCAGCCTGGACGATTTTGGAACGGGATACAGCTCCCTTAGCTATCTGAAGCAATTCCCGATCCACAAGCTCAAAATCGACCGTTCGTTTATTTCGGATATTACGAGAAATGCCAGTGATCAGGCGATTGTCGCGACGATTATTTCCATGGCCAAGCATTTGAATATGGAAGTGATCGCAGAAGGGATTGAAACAAAAGGACAGCTTGATTTTCTCACGGAAAACTCCTGCCAGGAAATCCAGGGCTATTATTTTAGCCGTCCACTGCCGGCACAGGAAGTGGAAGCAGCTTTCTTCACACCTTACCGCCTGGACCATACATGGACAACATTTCGAGAAGTTTAGAAAAGGGAAGATTCGACATTCAAGCGATTTACGCTATAATGGTATTCGTGTAAATAAACAAAAGGAGCACTCTACATGGATTTTTACGCACTAAAAGATATTATTCACGGAAGACGCAGTGTACGAAAATTTACGGAGCAGGACGTTTCCATCGAAGATATTAACGACATTCTCGACTGCGCCCGTTATGCCCCAAGCGATACGAATTCGCAAACATGGGAATTCATCGTGATTACAAACAAAGAGAAAATCAAAGAAATCGAGCAGCTCACTTGGGATGCTCTTCATGAAAAAGCAGCAGAAGCAGCAGAAAAAGGATTCGAGAAGGAAGGCAAGCTCTTGACCCGTTCGTTTGGACCATACGCAACGGCATTCTCCGATGCACCTGCACTCATCATTTGCCTCGCCACTCCTTATCAATCGAAATTCCGCGAGAAAATTTTCGAGCCGATCCAGCTGGTGAACGATAATGTTTGGGAAGAGGAAGGAATCAAGAGCAGCTGCTTGGCTTCCCAAAACCTGATGCTGGCCGCCTATGCAAAAGGATTGGGGACTTGCCCGATGACAGGACCCGTTCTGCTGGCTTCTGAAAAAATCCGCAAACTCCTGAACATCTCGGAAGAAAAGCAAATGAACATGGTCATCGCACTCGGCTATCCGAAAGATGTGCCGAAAAAGCTCCCTCGCAAAGAAGTAAGCGAGATCACAACGTATATTCAATAAACACGCAAAGAAGAACCTCAGGGCAAGTAAATGAGGTTCTTTTTTTGTACAGGAAGAATGGGTATAAGCGAAGGCTAGGGCTTAACGGAGCCAAGTTTCCTAATTGGCGCCAAGTGCTCCAGAACAATGGAAACCATAGGTAAATCCTGTTAGAATGAGAGGAAGCCCCCCTGCTGGGGCTATTTGTATAAGGAGGAATCGCAATGGGAGACATCAAGTGGGTCAAACGCAAGACAGAAAATCATATCGGAGGTGACATCTATTATGAACCATAGAACGATGGATGCTACCCGTGAACAGCTGATCAAGCAGTTACTGTTTTTTGACGAACAATATTCCCTCTTTTTTGATCATTATGTGCGTGATTACGGAAAAGAAAAACAGACCGTTGATACCCTGATCAAGCGATACAGGGATACGTTAGAGGATATCCTGGCTAAAGACGATGGCGCATTGTCCGAAAGCCTGCAGAGCGTGGCCTTGCTCGGAAGCAGTGTTCACGTGCGTTTTGAAGAGGATGGCTACGAGGAGTTATTCACTGTGGTTTTTCCCACAGATATTGATCCAGACCAAAATCGAATATCATTCTTATCTCCAATCGGCAGGCGATTGTTGTTGTCGGCCCCCCACGAGTCGATCGTCTTGGAGAGTCCGGCTGGCAGACAGTCAGTCCAGATTGGTGAGGTAAGATTCGCCTATAGAGGAGGGTTTCCATCAACGAAGGAAGGCCTCTGACAGACAAGCAAAAAGGCACCGTCTCCATGATGGTGCCTTTTTGCATGGGGCGATGGCGGAAGCGAAATTAGACCTCACACTCATCGCTTTGATAGTTAAATTGCCACTCCATGCCAAACTTGTCGACAACACTGCCGTAGCATTTGCTCCAGAAGGTTTCCTGCAGCTCCATACGCACCGTTCCTTCTTCTTTCAGCCTTTCGAAGTAGGTTTTGATCTCATCCATGTTGGTATGGACGAGCGCTAAGCTTACGTTGTTGCCGGCCACGAAAGGAGTGCCTGGAAACGCATCTGAAAACATCAGCATGGTGCCGCAAACCTGTATGTTGGTGTGCATGACGAGGGGCCTAGCTTCTTCTGGAAGCGTAAAATCCGGATGCGGCGGCGTATCGCCAAAAGTCATAATCTGCGGCGGACTTGTTTCAAATACTTTTGCATAATACATGACCGCTTCCCGACAGTTTCCTTGAAACGTAAGATAAGGATTGACTGGCATTTGCTTCGTTCCTTTCTCGTCTGACGATTGACCCTTTCTATTTTCGTCCAGGAATGCTGGATGTAAACGATCGAGCCTGAGCAACTTCACGGTCATTTCTTTTATTTACTTAAGGTAGGGAGGGCAACCCTGCAAAGAGTCGTCAAGCCCAAATATCCGAACAAGGGATACAGGAACATCAAAAGCTGTGAATACCCGATTAAACAGAGAGAGAACGCGGCGAGGAACAAAAAGAGATACAGTCGCGTTTCAGGTACGTTGAATATTTCGCGGAGCTGCTGGCCGATACCAAATACGTTTGAGATCAGGGTCGTGAAAATTTCGGAGTAGAGGACAAAAACGAAGAACCATTGCAGCCACTCATTCCATTGATCCGTCACATAGAGAATGGGGATGTCCATGAAACGAACGTCGTCCCAGTTCGCCAGCATCGCTGTATGGACGACAAGAAGCATGAAACCGAGGACAACTCCGCCGATGACGGCTGCGCGCAGCAGGACCACGGGTTCCCGGATGGCATAGCCGATGGGGATGAGAACGGATTGGGCCATAGCGAGGTTAAAGGAAACGTACAAAACCGTCTTCCATAAAAATTCATAGCTATTCGGTGCAGAAAGCGGGAGCGGGGAGTTTACGTGGCCCTCCAGAAGAATGAGAATGGCAAAAATAAGCATGGAAGGCACCACGATGGCATTGACGACGAGTAGCTGTTCGAGCCCTTGCCGCAGGATTAAAAGAGCGAGAACGAGTGTGGCAATCGTTCCTAGGAGATACGGGATATGAAACTGCTCCTCCAGCACTGAACCTGCACCTGCCAGCATCACAGTCGTAACACCAAACAGCGTAAGAAATACCAGTACGTTCATCGTTCTCCCGATATAGGGACCAAACAGCTGTAGATTGAACGACTCATAGGAGGGTGTCCGCAGCTGATGAGCGAGCAGCATCATTTTGTAGCCCAGCCACACAAACAAGGCGGTAGCGGCTAGGATGCCGATCGTGCCTGCATGCCCGTATGAGGTAAAAAAAGCGAGAATTTCCTGTCCACTGGCAAAGCCGGCTCCCACTACAGTTCCGATGTAGGTGGCAGCGACCTGGATACTTTTTCCCCACAGCTTCATACCGGTCTGTTCCTTTCCAAATGGGATGCTAGTACAAGTGTATGAGCTATTGGCGAAAACAGAAGAAAAAAAGCGACTGGCTTTTGGCCAACCGCCTTTCCTTTTTAACGCCTCTACTGCATTTATAACAAAAACATCGCAACGATGGTGGTCACCAGCAAACCGATCGCAACCGGATACAAGTTTCGACGGGCGAGCTCGAACGGATCGACACCGCATATGGCTGCTGCGGGGATCAACGCCCAAGGAACGATCGTTCCACCGCCTACCCAGATCGCCGCGATTTGACCCAGGGCGGTCAATGTAGCGATACCAGATCCCAGTGCGGTTGCAAACAGCTGTGCAAGTGACCCGGCGAGCGTAATGCCGGAGAAGCCGGAGCCATCCAACCCGGTAATGACACCGACAGCCGTCAAGGTAAGTGCGGCGATCTCTTTACTGATCGGGATGGTTTGAGCGAGAGCCACCCCTAAGTCGTTCACGATTCCGTGAGAGCTGGCGGGAAGCACCTCGCCAAATACTTTGATGAACCCGCTGTCTCCCATATAGAAGAAAGCGGCAATCGGTATGACGGGACCGAACACTTTAAATCCAAATTGAAAGCCTTGGATCAGATGGTTCGTGACCTCTTCCAGTCCCTTCTGCTTATGGGCCAGCATGGTGGCAACGATTAAAATCAGGAGAGCCGTTCCACCGACCAGCGCAGTCGCATCTCCACCCCGCAGGTCAAAAGCAAACATCGCGAGGACATCCAGCAAAAAGAGGATGGGAACGGCAGCTGCCAATGCTCTGCGCACACCCGGAGTCAAGGGGACGCGGACGGAGGCAAAGACCGAATCAGGAATGGCTGTTTCTGTAGGGGCAGGGACGTTTCCGATCTTCATGTCCTTGCGTAAATACCAGAAAGCAACGACGGTAGTGACAACCCCCATGACGATCACGAGAGGCACACTGGCTGCGATCACGTCGCCGACTGGAATGCCGGCAGCCTTTGCCGTCAAAGTGGGAGCACCCTGAATGACGAAGTCGCCTGACAAGGCAATTCCGTGTCCGAACAAGTTCATTGCGATAGCAACACCGATTGCTGGCAATCCTGCACGCAGCGCAACGGGAAGCATGACGGCACCGATCAGGGCTACCCCAGGGGACGGCCAGAAAAACCACGAGATGACCATCATGACGATCCCGATGACCCAATAAGCCAGCGTCGGATTGCGAATCAAGTGTGTCATTGGCCGAATCATCGTTTCATTGACGCCCGTATCCGTCAGCACGTGGCTCATGGCGACGATAATACATATGACCAGAATCGTCGGCAAAAGCTCGGTAATCGCGTAGATAAAGCTTCCAAAAATGCCGCCGACAGCGGACGTTACGGAACCGGTGGCGACCAGACCGAGCAGAGCAATTCCGAGAATACTGATCAGACTGGTGTCGCGGCGCAAAACCATGAGAAGAATAATACCCAATACAAACAACACGTAGACCCCATGCAGCCACACAAGCTCAATACCCATGGCGAACCCTCCTTTATCCTTTCTCCGTTTGAAAATCCCTTTGAAGTAAGAATATGCGGGTGACTGAATATGGGTGAGAGCGGAGATAGGGGAGGGTTCCTTGGAAAACTGGCATTTTTGACCATGGTATGAGACTATAATTGAAGACAAGCTCCATTTTATCCATACTTGGGATCCTAGCACGAGGAGGGACAGGTGCTGCCTCCCCTCGCAACACGGAGGCGGGCACGAATAACGATGAACGCAACCACACCCATTCAACGAAAAATGGACCAGGCCATCGAGCTGTTAGAGCGTCGGTTTTTAGAGCGAAGCGAACTGATTCGTCTGTTGCTGCTAGGGATGATTAGTGGGGAAAATGCACTCTTGATCGGTCCTCCGGGTACCGCCAAGTCACAGCTTGCCCGCGCAGTTTCCCATTTGTTTGGGTCTGAGCATTGGTTTGAGTACCTGCTGACACGCTTTACGACCCCAGATGAAATTTTTGGTCCCGTTTCTTTGCAGCAGCTCAAAATGGATCAATACGTGCGCAAAACAGAGGGATATCTACCTGCGGCTCAATTTGCCTTTTTGGATGAAATTTTCAAAGCCAACAGCGCGATTCTAAATGCCTTGCTCTCCATCTTAAACGAGCGCATTTACTTTAACGGACGTGAAAAGGAAGCGGTACCGCTGCAGTTTTTGATAGCAGCTTCCAATGAGCTTCCCGAAGATGATGAGCAGCTGACCGCTTTGTACGATCGTTTCTTGTTCCGCTATGAAGTTGGTTATTTGCAAAACGCTTCCAGCTACGAAAAGATGTTCTCCCTGCCGAAGTCGCCGCTGCCCGTCGTCTTTTCCCTGTACGATGTGACCGATGTCCAGACACAGGCTGCGAATGTGACCATTCCGGAGGCACTCATCTACTTCCTGTACCGCGTCAAGCAGGATATGGAGGCAAAAGAATACCGTTTGTCCGACCGCCGCTGGAGCAAGATCGCCCATGTCTGGAAAACCTCTGCTGCCTTGCACGGACGAGAGGAGGTCACGATCTGGGATACGGTATTTACGCCCCATATGATGTGGGATGTGCCTGAGGATTTGACGGTGATGCGGGAGATTTTTGAAACTCAGTTTACGGAAATGCTCAAGCTGGAGCTGGAAAACGACCTCCCTCTGCGCAGGTTTCAACAGACGGCTGAAAAATGGAAAGCAAAGGAATCCGAGCTCCACGCTTTTCAATTCAAAAAAGAAGTCGGCGCCAAAATGGGAAAGGACGCATTGGAGCGTAACCGCCAGCTGCTGGAGGAGAGCCGAACCGAGCTGGAAGAGACTGCCAGAGATCTTCGGAATCGGTTGCTTCAATGGCAAAAGCGGGAGCAGGATTTGACAGCGTTTGTGTTTGAAAAGAACAGATTGATACATAACCCAGAAAAGTACACCGTGAAATACGCCTACCTGCGCATAGAAGGTGAGCGGATTTTGCAGCAGCTCCAAAAGACGTACCGAACCGTATTTGACCAGGAGATTGCTGGCACTGCGTACGATTATACGCTCTAGGAGGTGGTGTCGATGATCATACGTGCCAGTCGAGTGGACCGGTATATGTTTGATACCTACCTCGCCTCCTCACGTACGGCCCAGGAATGGGTGGGGGAGGCAAAAGCGCGAGCCCCTTGGTTTGAGCTGGAGCTGTTCGCCGATTTTTTCTTTGTCTTTTATCTGGACAAACCGGAGATTGATCTTACACAGGAAGCAACACCCTTTCATCATTGGATGATTGGAACGCTCATGAAGCAGTATTTCACCAAGATGATCCACCCCAGAACGGTCGGACAAGAAAGTGCAGCATTTAAAACCGCGATTAAAGCGTTGCTCTGGCTGACAGAGACCTACGCGGAAGAAGTACAGCAGAGGGAAAAAGATCAGAAGCTATCGCCGCTGGTTGCCGGCTTGAAGGAACAGCAGGGACAGGAAGGGCATCAGGAGGCGCGGCTGTCCGAGCTGCTGACGGAAAAGCAAGTGGCGAAGCTTCAGCTCGTCGGTTATACCCTGCAGCAAGGCAAGCGCATGGTGGAGGACAAGCAGGAGGCGATGGATTCCAAGCCGCTTGTGCGTGCGGAGATTGATTCTCTGCAGGAGCGAATTAGCCAAATGCGGGAGGAAATGGCCGTCCAGTTTACCAAGCGAACCAAGCTGCTGCAAAAGGTAAAAAAGCTGGAGGAAGAGCTTTCCCAAAGAGAAAAACAGTTAGAGAGACTCAATCGCCAGGAAAAAGAAGCGATTGCGGCTTTTGAAAACGAGCTGGGGCAGTGGTTGGAAAAATCGCTGAAGCAGTCTCTGTCCAGGGAAGAGCTGGATACGTTGTTCGTCGAGGAATTGTTTGCGGCGAGTCAGCGGTTTGCCAATCGCAGCTGGGGCCATGATCTCGGCCAGCTGCGGCGCCAGAGCTTTGAGCAGTATCTCAAATGGCTGGAGAAGCTGAAGCGCCATCCGGATTTGATCGCTTTCCTAGAGGAAGTCGGACGAAACGTCCATCATTTCCGCGTCAGACGCAAGGAAGTTCGTTCCAGGCAGCTACCAGAGGAGTATTACGATCTGCGGCAGTCGGGAGATATCGCACACATGCTGCCCGGCGAGGCAGTATTACTGGCGGATCCTGATTATGAGACCTATTTTATGCTGAAATGGGTCGAGCAAAAGCTGATGACCTATGATACGTCTGGGTGGGTGGAGGAACCGCCAAAGGGCCCAGTGATCTGCATGCTGGATACGTCTCATTCGATGAGAGGCTCCAAGCTGAGGCTGGCACAGCTGTTTGTCATGACCTTTGCAGCCCTCGCCATGCTGGAAAGACGTAATTTTGTGCTGCTTCTTTTTGGCGCAAAGGGCGAGGTAAGGGAGCAGTTCCTCTCTCATAAAAAACCAGACTGGACTGCTTTTTACAATCTGGCGCAAATGGCGTTTGGGGGAGGGACTCATTTTGATTCCCCGATGAAACGAGCGATAGAGCTGGTAAATGAGGACAAAGCTCTACGCGGTGCCGATTTTGTCATGGTAACGGATGGGGTTGGAGGGATCTCACCCTACGTCCAGGAACAGCTTGCTGATCTGGGCAAACAAAAGCAAGTCCGGCTGCATAGCTTGATCATCGGTTCTGCTCGCCAGCATTTGGTCCAAAAGTATGACATACTGGGCGTTTCCCACCAGGTTCGTTTTGCGACTTCCTGGGAGACAAAGGACCAAGAGACTTCAGGCTTGCTGCTGGATGTGTTTCAGGCATGAGCTCAAATCGGCACTCGAATGGGTCCTGCTTGAGACAACGTCATCTGCCACGGAATTTCCAACATTTTACAGACGGAAAGATCATGTGCTACGATCAAACGACTTAATGTGGACGGAGGGTTGCGTGTGGCAAACTAATGATTCGATTTACCTTTGCACAGTAAGATGAGTAATTTCTTTCAGCTGTTTTGTGTGCATAGGAATCGAAGAATGGTTTGCCTCGACGGCACCTAATGAAAGGGATCGTTTTCTATTTGTGTTTCCGCCAGCCGCCAATTTCGGTACATGTTTTGGAGTTGAGACATGTATTTGGCTTCGCGTTTGGGGAATTTCTACACGATCCTTTCCTTCTTTTTCTCGGTTTACGTGGACACAGGCAGCTAGCCTGTGTTTTTTTATTTTTTCTTGAAGGGGAGATTTTATAATGAACGAACAATTGTTTTGTGTAGATGGAATCGAATATGCCGCTGAGAGCTTTGGCGACCCGGAACACCCGGCTCTCTTATTAATCATGGGTGCGCAGGCATCTATGGTCTGGTGGGATGTAGACTTCTGCCAGCGTTTGGCTGCCAAAGGATACGTTGTCATTCGCTATGACAATCGCGATGTTGGCCGATCTACCCATTACGAGCCAGGCCATCCCGCGTATACATTTGAAGATATGGCTGATGATGCGATCCGCGTCCTCGATCAATTTGGAATTGCCAAGGCCCATGTTGTAGGCATTTCTATGGGCGGCTTGCTGACGCAGATCCTGGCATTGCGGCATCCGGAAAGAGTTTTGACGATTACGTTGTTAGCTACCTCAAATTTTGCTCCCGACCTCCCACCGATGGAAGAGAAGGTAATCCAATATTTTACACAAGCTGCTGAGATCGATTGGACGAAGGAAGAGGCGGTCATAGCTTTTACAGTGGCAAAATGGAAAGTACTCGCTGGGTCGAAGCATCCGTTTGAGGAGAAGAGAATCAATGAATTGCTTACTTTGGAAGGAACAGGTCATGAGCTTCACCAAGAAGATTGGGATTGTATCATAGAGGCGATATCCAAACATTCCATCAAGCGCAAGAGCACGCAGTGAACAAAGGAAATAGGCAGAATTGAATAAAGCGGCATTCCCGACCGAGAACCGGTTTCGGAATGCCGCTTTTCCATTCACTTCAGGTGAGGATGCTTGTCCCCTTCAACCTGCAGATCATCTAGTACGATCTTTCCTTGGCTTAACCGACGCGAGTAGCGAGGCTGCGGCCAAATTCCAGTTCTTCAAACTTGCTGCGAACCATGTCACGGTCGAATTCCCAAGCAGCTGCTTCTAGGGAGAATTCCAGAGGCACGTCGCGAATAATCGTTGCCAGCTTTTGACTGAGATAAACTTGATCACGGTGATCTTCCAGCTTACTGCGCATTTTAGCGGTGCAGCTCTCCAAATTGCCGTAGAGTCGGTCCAGATCGCCATGCTCCGTAATCAGCTTCGTCGCTGTTTTTTCTCCGATTCCCGGGCAGCCTGGGATACAGTCGGAAGCGTCGCCCATCAAGGCTTTTACATCGACGACCTGCTCAGGGGAAATCCCGCGCACGGTGAGCAAGCTGGCTGGGTTATAGTGTTCGTGCTTGCCGCCATTTTTCAAGATCTTCACACTGACGAGGTCCGATACGAGCTGGAGGCTGTCGTAGTCGCCGGTAGCAATGACCACCTGATGACCATCGGCAGAGAGGCTTGTGCTTAGTGTACCCAAGACATCGTCGCCTTCAAAGCCTGGACAGCCAAGATTCGGTACGGAAAATGCTTCCGTCACTTCCTTGACCAAATCAAATTGGGGAATCAGCTCATCGGGAGGGGCTTGCCGGTTGGATTTGTAGCCATCATACCACTGACTGCGCACGAGGGATTCGCGGGAAGCGACGTCCCAACCAACGATCAGATGAGTAGGCTTGACCAAGTCAGCATAGTCGAGCATCATCTTGGTAAATCCATGGACAGCATTGGTGTAGACACCTGTTGAAGTTTGGCGGTAGCCTCCTGCCCACGAAGAAGCGTAAAACGCCCGAAATAAAAAGCTCATGCCATCGATGAGCAGTACCTTTCCTGAATCACTCACTCTTGTAACTCCTCTCCTAACCAACTATACGCAACATTATAGCACATGGGGGATCAGCATCTTTGACAGATTTTACAATTCAAAAACAACGTATGCTTGTGTGCATCGGTGGGATGATAGTATCACGAGAGGTTAACCAAACGCCTCTCGCACCAAATAACATCTTCCGGTCTCGACCGGCGAGAAGCAAAAGCTGACGGTTCAACCCCGTCCCGGAAGACAAAAACGCGTTGGGAGGAATCAATCATGGCTAACAACAACGGTAGCAGCAACAACCTGGTAGTTCCTCAAGCGAACCAAGCTCTGGATCAACTGAAGTATGAGATTGCATCTGAATTTGGTGTAAATCTCGGACCAGACACCACTTCTCGTCAAAACGGTTCTGTTGGTGGGGAAATCACCAAACGTCTGGTAAGCTTCGCAGAATCGCAAATGGCAGGCCGCTAAGCCACGTGCTTCAACACAAGTAAATAGCTGGATGCAGAAAGGTCCCTTCAATGGGGCCTTTCTCTATTTTTGGCACGGAAGTGGATTTTATAAGCTACATAGCGAGAAAGGCTCGTTAATAAGCCCTTTCTTAACGATCTAGTGCAAACACACAAGCACATTCGCGGACTAGTCATATGGTGTAAGGAACAGATAACTATTTCGTTTGTACACTCGAGGGGAGGACTTTCGCGGATGAAACGCAAAGAAGTGAAACGACTCTTAAAGGAGCATCCCGAGTTTGAGTCGTGGCTGATGGAGGATGAAACGCGTGTCCAGTCGGTTCGCAGCAATCCTGGCACCGCAGAAGAATTGTTCAAGCGCTGGAATGATCGGAAGAAGGGCAGACTCGATTTTGATACTATTTCCCAAAAGACCAAAAGAGCCAGTGAAATGCTGAACGGCGTGCAAAACATCATGGATATGATGGCGGACTATACAAAAAAAATGTAATCCATTGGAGAAGGCTTGCTTTCTAGCCTTCTTTTTCTTTTTCCTTTCGCTTACTCTTTTGTTATACTGGAAATTGGGAGGGAACGGCTATGTTGCAATCAATGGTCGGTTTCATGCTGTTTGCTGCGCTGACACTCGTGTCTGGGACAAGCACCTACGGCAAAGAAATCATCGAGGATGTACATGAACAGTTTCAAATTCAAAAACAGCAGTTGCCTTTATCTGTGATGCCCAGCACCACGAATCCAGGCGACGTTATTTTTGTGCGCAGTAATCGGGCGCAGGCGGTCACACTTTTTTCCCAAACCTATCGACTCCAGCCTTCCCAGGGAGAGTACAGCCGTTTTATTCCCATTCCCTTCAATGCCAAACCAGGAACATACCAAGTGACGACAACGGACAAGCAGCGGAGTGTCCCTCTGACGATTTCACCTAAAAAATTTGCAGTAGACGTTCTGACAGTAAGCAATCAATTGAACGATATGCGCCAAGATACGAATCGAATCAATGCGGACCAAAAGAAGATCAATGCCGCTCGCTCAAGCTCTGCGAAAGTCCCTTATTTTACAGGGGCATTTACGCAGCCAGCTGTGGGCACCTTGACGACCCCGTTCGGCTATCAGCGGGTGGTAAACGGAGTTCCTGCAAACAGGCATTCTGCGATTGATATTGCCAACAAACCAGGCACCCCGATATGGGCTAGCAACCACGGCAAGGTTGTTTTGGCTGACTCTTTATACTTAACTGGTAATACCATCATTATCGACCACGGACTAAACGTGTTCTCGATCTATGCCCATATGTCAAAGCTGGAAGTCAAAGTCGGCCAGGAAGTGAAGCAAGGCCAAGTGATCGGTCTTATGGGAACGACAGGTTTTTCGACGGGTCCCCATCTGCATTACGGAATGTTGATCGGGAACACCTACGTCAACCCGCAGCCATTCTTTGAGGCGTCACCGTTCCAATGGAAGTAAAGAGAGGTGTGAAACGTGAGGATTTCACATGTACCCAGCAAAGTATTAAACAACATGGTTCATTTTTTGGCACCTTATGAGCAAGCTGTAGATGAATTGAAGCTGAAGCTCAAAGGGATCAAATACGGATTTCAAAAAAGTGGACGATACTCACCGATTGAATTTGTAGTGGGGCGGGTCAAAAAAGTCGACAGCCTCATTAAAAAAGCGAAGGAAAAAGGCATTGATTTTCAAGGGGAAAATTGGCAGGAGGATGTTGCTAGAGAAGTATCCGATATTGCAGGGCTGCGAGTTGTCTGCCGTTATGTAGACGATGTGCGGGAAGTGCAACAGCTTCTTCAGGAGAGGGAAGATATCGTCATCCATGATATCAAAGACTATATCGCCTCCCCAAAAGACTCCGGATACCGCAGTATCCATATGATTGTATCCTACACGGTATATCATGGCAGTGAAAAGATCACCCTGTATTGTGAAATCCAGATTCGCACGCTGGGGATGAATTTTTGGGCGACCAATGAGCATGAGCTGCGATACAAGTACGCTGGCAACATCCCGGCAGATGTGCTCGGCAAGCTTCAGGAAGCTTCTGTGATTACCCATCAGCTAGACATTTTGATGAACAATCTGCGCCAGGAAATATTGACCCCTGCCGAGGTGGATCAAACGCTGGAGGACAAGCTGGAGGAGATTTTCTCACTCTATGTGAAGCAGGATCTCGATGCAGCCTCGGCCCTGTATCGGGAGCACGTTAGCGGTTTTGAAGAAGCGTTTGCCGACAATCCCAAGTTTAAAATGATTTACGACTTGTTAGGGAAACGACTGGGTTAAGGATAAGATAAGAGCAGAAGCCATCCGTCAAACGAACGACAAAGTATGGAAAGGACACCGACTACCATGCGTTTTCTTCTTACGTACCTTCTCGTTGTGGTCACGGCACTATTGGGTCCGGTCACACCTTTGGCTTTTGCTGAAGACACATCCAAGCTTTCAGCCGATGCACTGAGCGGGGAGTCAGCCATTTTGATTGACGCGACGACAGGACAAGTCCTGTTCGAAAAAAATCCACACGAAAAGCTGTATCCAGCTAGCATCACGAAGATTGCGACTGGGATTTACGCGATTGAAAAAGGGAATCCTGATGATATTGTCACGGTTTCCAAAAAAGCGAGATATGAAGAGGGCACACGTGTCTATTTGGGTGAAGGCGAGCAGGTTCCGTTGCGCAAACTGGAATACGGTCTCCTGATGCACTCAGGAAATGATGCCGCTACAGCGATTGCCGAGCATATGCACCAGACTACCGAGCGTTTTGCCGAAGAGCTGAACGCCTATCTGTCCGAAAAAGTAGGGGTCACGGAAACGCATTTCGCGAATGCACACGGTTTGCACGATCCGAATCACTACACGACTGCATCCGACATGGCAAAGATCGCGAAATACGCCATGCAAAACCCTACCTTTCGGGAAATTGTAGGAACCGTTCGTTTGCCGTGGGACGGAAAAGAATGGAAGTCCGAGCTCGTGAATCACAATAAGCTTTTGCGTAACTACGAAGGTGCTACAGGGATTAAAAACGGCTTTACCGACCAGGCCATGCAAACGCTCGTTGGTTCGGCCAAACGAGGAAACACGGAATTCATCGCAGTTACCATGAAGGCGTCAACAAGTGCAAGTGCCTACAAAGATGTCACCAGCATGCTTGACTATGGATTCGCCAACTTTGAAACCAAGCCGATCGCAGCGAAAGGAAAAGCTTATACCCATGCGGCTGCTCCTGGAAACGATGCGGTGATTACCTATACAACTTTGGATGATTTATATGCGACGGTACCTAAGGGAACAGAGCCGCTCGTAGAACTGACAGAGGACGGACATCTTCTAGTCCAAGGGGGAGACTTGCACATCACTTACCCGTTGTTAAGACAGGATCCGCCTCCGGTTGCTTCTGAGCCGAAACGTGCACAGTTTGCCAAATCGCTTGAGGATCATTCAGGAGTGCTTTATGGATTGCTGTTCGTTTGGCTGGCCATGAATCTCTTTATGATCAGCTACACAGTTCGTCGCACTCGTAGAATGCGCCGTGTGAGAAACCGGGATTGGCAGCGACGTGCCTATTAAACGAAGCACAGGACAGAGACTTCTCATGTCCTGTGTTTTTTTGTACCTTGAAGAGCCGTGTCCACTTCACAATCATTTGCGTAATCTAGGAGAAGAAGGCATTTTCCGATGAGGGGGAATGAAGATGGACAAAGCAGTAGTCGATCGCCCCGAGGTATCTGTCGTTTTCGTAGCAAGCGACGATACCAGAACGCTTCGGCGAATGCTCACGAATGTGAAAGAGCTAGCCACTTCACTAGAAGTCATCGTGGTTAGCCCTAAGTGCGTGGATACATCCTATCTGGGAGACGAGTCCTCCTGGATTTACAAAGTCGTTTCTCCATCCATCTATACCTATGACGAAGGCAGGGCATTGGGTGCTCGCCATGCTCGAGGTGAAACGATTCTCTTTTTGGATGAAAGGGTCAATTTCTCCCTTCCGCTTTGGCAACAGTATGTGGATACCGTAAAGAATGGTGCAGATGTCGCAGTTACGGTGCGTACCCAAACGTCGCTCTCTGCCAAAAAGAAAAAGCCGCTGCCAACACGCTATGCCTATCGATTGCTCAATCATTTGCTTGGACATACAGAGCTCGGTACCGGGACGCTGTCCAGAATTCCGTTTGCCTGTAGTCGGAAAGCACTGAAAGCACTAGGGCATGAATGCTTGCGTACACCTCCTATTGCTTATGTAAAAGCGGCATGGCAAAAGCTTGTTGTCGTAGGAGTTCATCCGAATTCAGCCATCAAGTGGACGGATGATACACGAATCTCCATGGTCAAAAGTACCCGTCAGCTCTTGCGGGAGCATGCACACGCGATTCAGCTTTTGGTAAACCTGATCGGACCACGCGGCGGCATGCCGGATGGCGATCGGTACCGGGACCTGTTGCACATCCCGGGGGAGCTTCACTTGCGGTCAGTCTTTTACCCGCAGCCACGAGAGGATAAGGGGGGAGTGTGGGGTGGGAAACGAAAAAAGAAACAAACGGGCAGCCATAAAAAAAGATAAGAACCGGAAGCATTTGAGCGTCATCATCTCTGTTGAGCAGGATGAAATCACGATCAAAACGCTGCTGCAGCAAGTCGAAAAACTACATCCAAAGGAAATTATCATGATCCTCCAGGGGAGCAACGAAGAGTCCATCGAAATTTTATTGAATTCCCAGTTTCCCTCACACACGACGATCATTTATCCGTTCCCGCTCGGGGATGAGCTGTGGCGCTCGATCGGTGCAAAAGAAGCGACTGGCGATGTGTGGCTCTTCCTGGACGGAAGTGAGATGATCCTCGCAGAAGAGTTATCCCCCTTTGTGCTTGCCTGTTATGGGGGAGCGGACATCGCCTTGCGCAAATCGACTGCGGGTTCGGTAACGGGTACAGTCAGCTTGGCGTGCGCGTTTTTCAATCATTTGCTGGAGCAGCAACAACTCGGGATGTCTTCCATGACGACGCTTCCTTTTGCCATAAAGAAGAAAGCGGCATCGCTGGTTGGGATCGACCAGCTCGTTGTTCCACCTCTGGCTCAAGCGATTGCGATACGAAACGGGTTGCGCGTCGAAACGGTTCCTATGAAATGGTATTTCGGCGATGGCAGCCAAACTGTCACTCCGAGCAGGAGCAGGCAGAAGGAGATGACCTCTTTAGGGGATCATCTGGAGGCGGTACTTTATTGGAGTGAACAGATTCGAAGCGACCATGGAAAGGTCATCTAGACGAACAATTCTTGGATGCTTGGTGCGATCAATCAAAAGCAGCTGCAGTCACAGACTCAAAAAGAGAGTCATTTCACGCAGCTGCTTTGCTGTGTTTGCTGTCTGGTAGCTCGGCTTATTTTCATGCGGGATAAGTTTCGTTTTGCAATGTTCGTGTTTTATAGTACCATATCATGGTAGGAAATTTTTGAAGGTAAAGGAGCAAAATGCGATGAGTGTACATATTGAAGCAAAACCAGGTGCGATTGCCGAAACCATTTTACTGCCAGGAGATCCGCTGCGGGCGAAATATATAGCAGAGACTTTTTTGGAAGGAGCAGAGTGCTACAACAATGTTCGCGGCATGCTAGGCTTTACAGGAACGTATAAAGGCAAGCGTGTATCCGTTCAAGGTACGGGGATGGGTGTTCCTTCCATTTCCATTTACGTCAACGAGCTGATGCAATCCTACGATGTGCAAAATCTGATTCGGGTAGGAACTTGCGGAGCGATTCAGGAGGATATCAAAGTGCGTGACGTGATCATCGCGATGAGCGCATCCTCTGACTCACAGACCAACCGCCTGTTGTTTAACCAGATTGATTTCGCTCCAACGGCTAGCTTTGAATTGCTGCACAAAGCCTATCAAGCGGCAACGGAACGGAATTTGTCGGTGAAGGTGGGGAATATCTTTACGAGCGACAGCTTTTATCGGGAGAGCATGGACTTGTACAAGAAGCTGGCTTCCTATCAAGTTCTGGCGGTTGAGATGGAGTCCTCGGCTCTCTACACGCTGGCTGCGAAGTATAAGCGAAATGCCCTGTCCATCTTGACCGTGAGCGATCATATCCTTACAGGGGAAGAAACCTCCTCCGAAGAGCGCCAAACCACGTTCAATGAGATGATTGAAGTAGCATTGGATTCAGTTCTATTGAAGTAGAAGCGTAAGGACCAGCTAATATTTGCAAACACGAAGCAGTGGCTTTTGTATTTGCGGGTATTAGCTTTTTTTAACGTATTAGAATTTATAAGCGTAATGCTTATGAATTCTGGAACGCATGACGAAGTGCCTCAGCGTCCGCTTCTGGCATTCCTTCGGTAAAACTTTCCGCTAAAACGCGGTCGCTCCTCCTTGAATAAGCCTCGGTAGAGGTTTTCTTACGGAATCAGCTAGGATAAACAGCCTGGGCCATCTACTTGATAGGGCAACAATAAGCTTTCGCAAAATACGGCTGCTTTGCCTTTGAAGCGTCTTTGCCAGGGGATTGCTTCTGAAGTGAGGCCATAGAAAAAGAAGAGTAGACGAGCAGGGAATTCACCTGTGAAAGCATAAGTAAAAGAGACCACTATCGAAGAACTGGGGGGAGAGGTACACATGGAGCCGAAATACATGCTCTCTTTGGACCAAGGTACGACCAGCTCTCGTGCGATCTTGTTCGATAAATCGGGTGCGATGATCGGGGTCACGCAAAAGGAATTCTCGCAGCTTTATCCAAAGCCGGGCTGGGTCGAGCATCGCGCCGAAGAAATTTGGGAATCGCAGCTGGAGGTACTGAAGGCTGTCTTACTTGAAAATCATGTCAAGCCGGAGCAAATCGCCGGGATCGGCATTACGAATCAACGTGAAACGACGATCGTCTGGGACAAAGAGACAGGAAAACCTGTGTACAACGCCATTGTTTGGCAGAGCCGGCAGACGATCGACATCTGCACGCAGCTGAAGGAAAAAGGCTTTGATCAAATGGTGCGAGAGAAGACGGGTCTCTTGATCGATGCCTACTTCTCCGGTACCAAGGTCGCGTGGATCCTGGACCAAGTGCCAGGTGTTCGCGAGCGTGCCGAAAGAGGGGAGCTGCTGTTTGGAACCGTAGATTCATGGCTTATATGGAAGCTGACCAGTGGGAAGGTGCATGTAACAGACTATTCCAATGCCTCGCGGACCCTACTGTTTAACATCCACACTCTCCAGTGGGATGACGAGCTGTTGGAGATGCTGCAGGTGCCTGCCCAGATGCTGCCGGACGTTCGTCCGTCCAGTGAGCTTTACGGCTACACAGACGAAAAAATTTTTCAATATCCGATACCGATCGCGGGGATCGCGGGGGATCAGCAGGCTGCTCTATTCGGTCAGGCTTGCTTCTCGGAAGGCTCCGCAAAAAATACGTACGGTACCGGCTGCTTTATGTTGATGAACACCGGCGAAAAAGCAGTTGCCTCTCAAAATGGTCTTTTGACGACGATCGCCTGGGGAGTAGACGGGAAGGTTGAATATGCACTGGAAGGAAGCATCTTCGTAGCTGGCGCGGCGATTCAATGGCTCAGGGATGGACTCAAGCTGATTGAAAAGGCCGCAGATTCGGAAAAGCTTGCCATGGAAATGGACAGTACAGATGGAGTGTATATGGTGCCGGCGTTTGTTGGGCTAGGAGCACCTTATTGGGACATGGAGGCAAGAGGAGCTATTTTTGGTCTCACTCGAGGCACGACAGACAAGCATTTGATACGCGCGGCCTTAGAGTCGCTTGCATATCAGACGCGAGATGTTCTGGAGGCGATGGAGGCAGATGCAGGGATGAAGCTGCAGAAGCTTGCTGTTGACGGGGGAGCCGTAGCGAATCATTTTCTCATGCAATTTCAATCGGATCTGCTGGGAGCGGTGGTAGAGCGTCCCCGTGTGAACGAAACGACGGCTTTAGGTGCTGCTTATCTGGCGGGGCTCGCGGTTCACTACTGGAGCAGCAAAGAGGATATTATCTCGAACAAGGTCATCGAGCGGTCATTTGAGCCTCAGATGGCGGAGGATAAGCGGCAAAGCCTTTACGCAGGATGGAAGCAAGCGGTATCTGCTACCATGGGCTACAAGATTCGCAGTTGATTTTTACCGATGTTCGGAATAGAGTAAAAGTAAGTGAATGATACGGTGGAGATATAGGAGACAGCCGGTATCGAAAGGGCAAAGGCAGAGGCGTTGCTACTTTTGGATATCGGCTGTTTTTGTTTTTGGAAGAAAGGATGGGAAGGGATATGCGTAACGAACCGGCGATGTCAGCCTTTCAGCGCGCCTCGTATCTGGAGCAGCTGGCGAAAAGCACCGTCGATCTGCTCGTGATCGGTGGCGGGGTAACGGGCGCAGGGATCGCCCTGGACGCAGCAGCACGTGGTCTAACAGTTGGACTTGTGGAAAAACAGGACTTCGCTTCCGGCACCAGCAGCCGCTCGACCAAGCTGGTGCATGGGGGGGTGCGCTATTTGAAGCAAGGGGATGTCCAGCTGGTCAGGGAAGTAGGCAGAGAGCGCATGATCCTGCATCGGAATGCCCCGCATATCGTGATACCGGAAAAGATGATCCTGCCGATCGTAGAAAAAGGTACGTACGGAAAGCTGGCCACATCCGTCGGCCTGTATGTGTATGATCTTTTGGCAGGAGTGAAACGGAATGAGCGGCGCAAAATGCTCTCCAAACAGGAAACCCTTTTGGCAGAACCATTATTGCGTCATGATATGCTCAAAGGAAGCGGGTTGTACTACGAATACCGGACGGACGATGCGCGCCTGACGATCGAGGTAGTAAAAACCGCTAGCGCATATGGTGCAATTTGCTTGAACTATACCGAAGCCACTGATTTTATTTACACGAATGGAAGGGTTACGGGAATTATTGCGAAGGATCAAGTGAAGGGCAAGTCTTATACGCTCACGGCTAAAAAAATCGTCAATGCAGCGGGGCCATGGGTTGACCGCCTTCGAGAGAAAGATCAGTCGCTGTCCGGAAAGCGTCTGCATCTTACCAAAGGTGTTCATCTTGTCGTTCCTTACGATCGTTTGCCTCTGCGACAAGCCGTGTACTTCGACGTAGCAGACAAGCGCATGATATTTGCCATTCCTCGAAATCGATCCACGTATATCGGTACAACCGATACGGACTATCAAGGGGAGCTGGAGCGGCCGAGTGTAACTCGACAGGACGTCGACTATTTATTGCAAGCAGTCAATGACATGTTCCCAAACGTACAGCTAACTGTAAAGGACATCACATCCAGCTGGGCAGGACTTCGGCCCCTGATTCATGAAGATGGCAAATCCCCCTCTGAACTTTCTCGGAAAGATGAGGTCTTCTTTTCCCATAGCGGCTTGATCACCATCGCTGGCGGGAAACTAACCGGCTTTCGTAAAATGGCAGAGCGGGTCGTGGACATCGTTGCCGGTCAATTGGCGAAAGAAGAGGGGCGCGTTTTCAAACCTTGCAGCACGCATGAGATTGTTTTGGCTGGTGGTGCATTTTCTTCGGCTGCCGCCATTCCTGCTTATATCCGAGAGCAAGTCCAACGTCTGCACGCTGCCGGTGAGCAAAGCTTTGACGAAACAGTCGTAACCGAGCTAGCGGGGAAATACGGGAGCAATACGGAGAAAATCATCACGGCCATGATCGACCTGCGGAACCAAGGGCGCCAGCTGGAGGAAGCCATGTACCTTGCCGAGCTGCAATACGGTATCCAAGAGGAAATGGTCGTAACCTTGCGGGATTTTCTCATCCGACGCACGGGGAAGCTGTTCTTTGAACGTGAAGCGATTCAGCATGTATATGGAAAGCTGGCAGACAGCATGGCGCGGAGATTCAACTGGACTGCTCGGGAGAAAGAGAGGGAAGTGAAGCTGTTTGAAATGGAGTATCAGCAGGTGAAGACGTTTTATTAGCAGGGTGGCAGAAACCTAGCAGGGAGTAGGATGGAAAGCACGCTGCTGGTGCGGGGTATCTGGCATTTAGGAAGGAGCAAGCCACTGCTGTTCTAAACGTTCAATCAATAGGAAGAGGAAAAGCCAACCGAAAATGGTTGGCTCTTTGTATGCAAGTTAGGTGGGCTACGACCAAGGGCTAAGCTCTTTCGCGTTCGTCCTCTGTATCAAAGCGTTTCAAGAAAAAGTGATAAAGCAGCTCTACTACGCCGAGGAGCACCGCTGTAAACAAGAGCTCACCCCAGTTTAGAGACCAGTGCATAACGGCAGAGACTGCCCAAAGGTAAACGACTGCCAGAATAGCATCGGAGACGGTCGCAACGAGATTATTGGATGTACGCAGGATGAGTCTGTCTCCAACGAGATAAGCAATGACGGAAAATAACAGGGTCGCGACAATTGCTGAAAAAACGGTTGCTTCTGTGTACCACAAAAGTAGAGGGACGAGAATAATGCCATTCATGACGACTTTCACCAGAAAACGGATCAAGGCAGCTTCTCCTTTCATAGTAGCATTCAGGATTAGTATGAAGAAAAGGATTCATATTCATTCGAACGGACGAAAAGGGGACGGGCAGGCTTTTTGCTTGCTGAATACACTACGTTCAGCAAAACGCAAAAAACCGCCGCGCAGGACGGTTTTTCAAATCAGTTACGGTTGTCGAAAGAGCATGCCCTACACATCCATGATGATCGGCAGGATCATGGGCCGACGCTTCGTTTTGGAGTATAAGTATTGACCGATGGATTCTTTTAGGCCTTGCTTGAGACGATTCCATTAAGCTTCACGCAAATGATCGCCCACATGCTTTTCCGATGGAGTAAAGCCAGGGCGCTCAGCGTTCGTACTCTCGGACAACAATACAAGAACGCCTTTACTCCCGATTTCAGCCATTCGATGAATGTCGGGTGTTTGATTATTGACGGGGGTCAAATCAAATTTGAAATCTCCGGTCTGCACGACGGTTCCTTTTGGCGTTTCAAAAACAATACCTAGACAATCGGGAATGCTGTGGTTGGTCTGAAAGAAGCGGATGGTGAACGCACCCAGCTCTATGACGGATTTGGAATCGATCATCGTGCGCGTGGTCGCTTGCAGTAAGCCGTGTTCCTTCAGCTTTTCTTCGATTAAGCCTAGCGTTAATCTGGTTCCGTAGATCGGCATGTTGAACTGTCTCAGCAAATAGGGGATACCGCCAATGTGATCTTCATGGCCGTGCGTAACCAGTAGGCCACGTACTTTTTCAGGGTTCTCCAGTAAATAAGTGATGTCAGAAATCCCCCCGCGAACAGGAATCCTTTGTAAACGAAACATCATTCGGCCATCAGCTTCGGGCGAGTACGATCCCTTGGCTTCTGCTCCTTTTTCCCGATTAAGGAGAATACCCAATGCACAGTCTCTCTTCGGTATAGGAGATTGCCACCTTTCTCATGGCATGACCAGTTTGGCTTCGTCCATCTTATAGGATGAACAGGAAAAGAATTTCATGAACTGGTAAATAAAGGTAGAGAAATGGAGATAAAAAAGAGGTCAACCATAAACGGTTGACCCCCTAATCGGATGAAAGCAAAGCTCGTAAAATCAGTTCTCTTCTGCAAGGAAGGCGTTATTCGCAGTTGCCTTACGTTCAGCGATATAGGAAGCCAGGCCCAAAAGTAGAGCCAGTCCTACCAGTATGGCGCCAACCCACGGAAGTGATGTGATAGCCAGATGCGTAATCACCCATCCGCCGATGAAAGCTCCAGCTGCATTTCCTAGATTACCGGCCGAATGGCTGGAGGTAGAGGCGAGCGCTGGTGCCGACTGTGCGAGGTTCATCACACGCACTTGCAGTCCTGGAAAGACAGCAAAGGAAGCAGCTCCCCACAGAAAGATCGTAATCACCGCAGCGATCTGATTATACATCGTAAACGTAAACAGAGTCAGAATGATACAGATCGAAAAGTAAAGCCCCAGGACGGAAGGCATCAGCTTCCAGTCGGCAAGCTTACCGCCTACGATATTGCCGATAGTCACTCCACAGCCAAACAGTACGAGGATCCAAGTGACGGAATGCTCGGCAAAGCCGGTGACTTGCGTTAGCAGCGGCGTAATATAAGTGAAGACCGTGAAGAGTGCGGCATTGCCCAGAGCGCCAATCAGGAGGTACAGGAGCAGCTTCGGATGGACAAGCGCTTTGATTTGTCCGGTAATGCTCTCCGTATTTTGCTGCCGCATTTTTGGAACGAAAACCATGATTCCGACCCATGCAATGATTCCCATAATGGCAATCGTACCAAAAGAAGAGCGCCAGCCCATATGCTGACCAATAAAGGTTCCCAAAGGGACTCCAATGATATTGGCAATCGTCAAGCCTGCCATCATGATAGAGACGGCACTGGCACGTTTGTCCGGTGGAACTAGGCTGGAGGCAACCACGGCTCCCACTCCAAAAAATGTCCCATGAGTCAACGCCGTCAACATGCGAGCTGCCATCAAAACAGCGTAATTCGGAGCGATGACTGAAATTCCATTTCCGAAAATAAAAAGAAGCATCAGGAAGAGAAGCAGCTTCTTTTGTGGAATGCGGTGAGTGAGGATGGTCATGATCGGCGCCCCGACAGCGACCCCAAGAGCGTACATGGTAATGAGCTGCCCCGCAGACGAGATGCTGACCCCTAAGTCATCGGCCACATTAGGGAGGAGACCCATGATGACAAATTCAGTCATTCCAATTGCAAAGGAACCGAGCGTAAGCGAAAGCAAAGAGATCGAAAACGATTTTTTGTTTGCTTGTTCTTTGATCGAAAGCTGTGATATTTCCATGAAGTAAATACAACCTTTCTGCTGTTTTACATCCGGTTTGAATGGCAGTACCTTTCATGTGCGCCGGACAAGAATGCCTGTTCCCTATTATTAAGTTCCACCCATGTAAAAATCAAGGCTTTCTTCTCCTTGTAACCGGCTGGAAGTGTAAGGAGTACGGCCCAAAAAAGGCAACGGGGAAATTCCATCTCTTCTAAAAAGTCTAATAATTCCCATTTATCCTAAACCTCTATCTTTTCTTATGACTCTCCGATATACTTACAAAAATATCCTTTGTCGGCAAGGAGGAATTATTCGAATGGTTTGGCTCCACAATCTGATAGCCCGTTATGACAGAGCAATCTGGATTCGGGTCATCGGAACGATTTTGACGACGTTTGCCGGCTTTATGCTCAGACCTTTCCTGGCTTTTTACCTGTATGACAGAATGGACGGCAATCTTCTGTTAGCAGCCATGGTCACGAGCCTGCAGCCCTTAACGAGCATCATTTCTGGCTATTTTGCCGGCAGTCTCTCAGACAAGTACGGACGAAAGCCGTTGATGATAGCTGCACTCCTGATCGAGTCCGTTTCCATGGCAGGCTATGTGTGGGCAGAGTCCCTTTTCGCCTTTGCCGCACTCACGATTCTGAACGGAGTCGGGGCCTCCCTGTTTTGGCCTGCTGCTAGCGCTCAGGTGACGGATATCGTCCCAGAGGAGAAGCGAAGTGAGGTCTTCGCGCTGCTGCATACGGCCTTGAATTTGGGAGCTGCTGCAGGACCACTGATTGGTGTGGCACTGTACAAGATCAATCCGGGTATCGCTTTTGGCATTTGCTCACTCGCTTTGTTCATCTACTGTCTGCTCATCGCCTGGCAAGTGCCGGAAACATTGCCGAAGGAAGCACGCGCTCGGGCAAAATCCAGCAAAGAAGAAAGCAGTACCAGCCCTCGTTTTGTATGGTCTGAGCACAAAACGCTGTTTTGGATGGCACTCGCTGCTGTACCTGTATCGCTCCTGTATTCACAGGTCGAAATCATTCTCCCACAGCATCTGCGTACGAAATACGACGATTTCCTCACGATTTTCGCGACGCTTCTGACGATCAATGGAATCCTGGTTGTCTGCTGTCAAATCGCGATCGCCAAATTCGCAGAACGATTTCCAGCCCACCGCGTCATTTTAACAGCATACCTGTTCCTCGCCTGTGTCGGCTTCGGTTATGGGTGGGCGCCAGGCATGATCGTGCTCATTCTGGCAGAGACGATGTTTACCATTGGCGAGATGCTGTACGGACCACAAATCCAAAAAGCGATCTCTGTCATGGCTCCCGATGAATTCCGTGGACGTTACTTCGCCGTGTTTGGTGCAAACTGGGGAATCACGGGAACCATCGGACCGTCCGTAGGTGCCCTGGCATTTCGCAATTTTGGAGGCGCTTACTGGTTTTCCACGCTCAGCGTATTGCTCTTGATCGGGGGAATGTTTCAGTACCGTTTCGTCAAAAAAGCAATACGACGCACAAAATCGACTCCTGTTTCTGCGGAGGAGACGGCCATTTCCGGTTCGTAATGATATCACAGATCATCTTTCGCCTCCCCATATGATCTCTGGTGTATGAGCTTACGAAAGATATTGAGCTAGACCCCCATGCTGCGCAGGTGCACATGGGGGTATCATGCTTTCCTCATTTTATCCCACCTGATCCGATAAGATCGATATTCACCTTGATATTCCATTCGAGTCGTGGATAAATGGCTTTCCATTTTTCCCAGTCTTCATCCCCATGATAATGAGTGGCCCGATAACGTAAACCGAAACCAATCGGATCAACTCCGAGCGACTGGAGTTTTTCCAGAACATGACGATAGCGCTTGGCCGCTTCTGTTTCCGCTACTTCTTTATACCGGCCCCATTGCGAATTGTAAAAAGTCTGTTTGGATTCCTCGGTGATCCCTTTAATTCGCACATCCATCATAAGCTTGGGAGAAGAGGGGTTTCGTTCATCAAACCGATAGGAATAACCAAAAGAGGTCACATTCAAGGCGAATTGAACATTTTCTTTCTTGGTTTCGATATCGAAGTTTCGAATTTTCTTGGATAATTCATTAAAGATCCGGGTTTCCTCTGGATTTAAGACCGCTTTGATTTTCTCCTTGTCAAAGACAGCCACTCGATCAATCAAATAGGTTTCCTTCAATGGACGGATGACGGGTAAATACGGATCCAATCCTTTTTCGCTCAAGCGTCGATGGTAATCAAACAAAAATTCAGTAACGATAAAAGAAGATTCCGTTCCCTCCTGATCGAAGCTCATGAGCATGCTGTCAGCAGGGAGCCGTTCGGATTTGGGACGCACATTCAATACTTGCTCCGCAGTAGGGTCACCGATCGCCATGAACGCAATTCCCTGGATCTCTGATCTCCGCAAAAACCAATCAATGGTTTCCTTATTCAGTCGTTCCTCTCCGATCTTTGTTCCAAAGACGATCATTTTGTTCTGGGAAAAATCTAGTTCCTTATCTACTTTTGATTTTAAATGTCGTACCGCTTCTGTTATGGTGGGTGCATCGTCACTGATAAGATGAAACGTGTTTGATTGGCCTGGACGGATTTGCGAGGTAGGAATCGCGAGCTTTAGGGAGACACGATAAGGCTTGTCTTTGATGTCGGATTTATCGACGCCAACCGCCATAACTAAATAGCGCTTATCGATGTCTTTGAAGCCGCAGCCCGTTAGCAAATACAAGATTGCTAGCCAGATCAAGACGTGTTTCACAGAGCCTTCCTCCTGTTGCTCAATAAATACACCGTAAGGACAACGAAAATATCAAGAGGGGAACGAATCATCATCCAATTCGTGGATACCGAAAAAAGATCGTCTTCCCCGAGCCTATTTCCAACGATAACGGTTCCGATTGCAAAAACTGTACAGCTTATCACATGCGGCAGCACGGAGTTGACCTCCGACGTATTGGGCTGATTCTTGGAAAGACAGCCGCTCAGCATCTCGGATCCGACATGCCAGGTGATCAAGGCAAATAGATAGGAAATCCCTAAATAAATGAGTAGAAAGAGATAGACGACACGCTCGATAAAGGCATACTTCATCCGAACTCCGTCTGCGGTAGACACCCATGTGAATATGTAGTCGTTCACACCATCCGTACCTAAAATGCCGATCGGTACAAAGAAGGCGGTGAACAGGATGCTTAAGCCTAGAAAGGGGATTGCCCAGCGATGCTTAAACGATTGGCTGCCAGTAAACACGCGGTTTAATATAGACAAGCTGATATATCCGGTAACGGCATAAGTCGATACGGATAAGCTCTTCCAGCTGGGAAGAATCCACGCATAATCGATCATGGCTCTTACTTGATCGTAGTTCATATTTTGGTTTGTGTACGCTTTGAAGATGGAAAACAAGAGGAGAGGTAAGCTCAGGATCATCGTCAGCTCTGTGATGTACAGGACGGTTTTGGATGATTGCATAGCGCCAAAGCTCACTACGATCACAAAAAGAATCAGCAGCACATACATCGGGGTTTCCGTGTTCAGATATCTAGATACGATAAAAGCATAATTAATCAATACGAGTGCTCCTGAGATAAACGACGCGCTTCCCATGACGAGCAGCAGCGGAACAGAAATAGCCTTGGGCAAGGATTGCTTCATGATTTCCGGCAATCCTTGCCCCCGAAACTTTAGCATAGAGCCTGTAAATAGATACATAAACACACCACCAATGAGAGGACCAAGCACCATCGATAAAATCGCGCCATCATAGCGGTCATCCATCAGTATACGCGGAACAAAAAGGATAGCATTGATCAGCATAGACAGTGTCACGAAATAGTAAAAATAACGAGCCAACCCATTCACCTGCTCTTTTTGGCTTCCCCTATGAAAAGGCTCAAATAAGGTCGACCGAAGCTTCGCAAACTAGCCGTGTAGATCAGGAAACAAAACAAACCTGTCAATACCCCTGTCAATCCAAAAAAAATAGCTAATAAGACCAGTGGGAATTTGATTACCCGTAACGCTAAATTCATGGTGTTAATCGGAATAACAAAGTTGGAAATTGCCACCATCGAGGCAACGATGATCATGATACTGCTAACCAATCCGGCCATCTGGGCAGCTTGTCCCAATATTAGCCCGCCGACGGTAGTCGCCATTGAGCCGATGTATTTCGGCAGCCGAATGCTTGCTTCGGTTAGGGCCTCGATCAGAAAAAGCATGAAAAATACCTCATAAAAAGAAGGATAAGGAACCGCCGCACGACTCCCAGCGATCTCGATTGCTAATTGGGCGCGAAATACTTCGGGGTTATACGACACGGTTGCTACGTACAGGGCTGGAAGAGAGGTGGTGATGAACGCTCCAATGTAGCGCAATGCCATCAAGGGTCTCGTGAACCACGGGACGTCATAGATGTCGTCCATCGATGCCAAGAAATCGAAAAAAACGGCAGGCGCGATTAAAACAAACGGAGTTCCGTTCAAAACCAGTATTACTTTTCCTTTGCTTAGATTTAACACGGCTCGGTCGGGTCTTTCCGAGACCATGGCAGTCGGCAGGAGATTAAATCTTTTGGTGATTAGCATCTGAACTTGATTGGTAGCCTGCACTACTTCCGCTTCAATCTGCATCAATTTGTTCTTCAGACACAAAAGGACGTCGTCATCGACCTTGGATGTATCATAGACCATCGCCAACTGAGTTTGGCTCACGGAACCAATCTTCATATACTCCACATGTAATTCCTTCATGGGGTATCGGGTACGAAGAACATGAATGTTCGTTTCAATTTCTTCGGAGAAGGCAAATTGAGGTCCTTGCAGGACGTATTCGATTGTCGCTTTTTGAGGTTGATAAGACGGGGGCTTTCTGACATCGATGGCACAGGTCTCATTCGCGAAAAACAGCAGTGCATATCCTTGAATAAGCTTGTTTGTCAATTGAGTCTGATTCTGAACTAGCTCATAGCCGGGCATTGCTTCTAGAACGGTTTGCAATTCCGATCTTTGCGTGCTTTCCAAATACGAATCTACAATGGCTGTGTGGATAAATTTGTTATCGCACATCGTGGATATGTAAACCAAATAAGCGGTTTCATCATGGAAGTCGAGCTTTCTGGTTACAAGATCTTCGGAATAAGCCAGGCCCTGGATATAGCTCTCCAGGTTGAATTCTTGCATGAGATTCGCTCCTTTATCCACTGCGTCTGGATCTAGGTTTCCGCTCATACTAGAAAAATATTCATACAATGGCAAAGCAAGAGAAATGAATAAAGGTATCCGATTCTATCAACTTGCTTTTTCCATTCGAATGACTATAATCATTGTTGGAAGGCCATTGACCAAGGAGTAATTTGAAGAGTGCTCCCCGATCCCGGTCTCTTATCCATGCATGGCGGGACAGATTGCAGGTATGCATACATGCCTTGTTGTTACCCCTCCATAAAACCTTTTCGTACATTTACGTACAATCAGGTTTTATGGAGGTTTTTTTATGTTTTTAGAAGGAATCGAAAGGGGGAGTGAAAGGGTATAAGATTTGGGGAATGGGCAATTATGGATAAAAATATACAGATGGAGTGGGACTATGATTACGACCGAGCAAGTGTTAGATGCACTTAGAAAGGTTCAAGACCCAGAATTGCATAAGAGTATTGTTGAATTAAACATGGTACGAAACATTCTAGTCCAGGGGTGGTCTGTAAGCTTAGAGATCATTTTAACCATCCAAGGATGTCCCTTGAAAGCAAAGATCCAGCAAGATGTAGAAGAAGCCATCCAAGGCTTGGGAGCGAGCGAAGTTCATATCTCGTTCGGCTCCATGACGGATGAAGAAAGAGCTGCTTTAACCGCTGCTCTTCGCAAGGATTCAACAACAACCAACGGAATGCCAGCGATGTTACAGGAAGACTCCGGCGTCACCTTTATCACGATCACGAGTGGAAAAGGCGGAGTCGGCAAATCCACGGTTTCCGTTAACCTGGCCATTGCTCTGGCTGGATTAGGAAAACGTGTGGGGCTAATTGATGCGGATATTTACGGATTTAGTGTGCCTGCCATGATGGGCATTACGGAAAGTCCAACGATGATCGATAAAATGGCCATACCCGTAGAGAGCCATGGCGTCAAAGTGATCTCGATGGGTTTCTTCGCGGGCAACAATGCACCTGTCATGTGGCGTGGCCCCATGCTGAACAAATGGATTCGCAACTTCCTGGCTCAAACACATTGGGGGGAGCTCGACTACGTCCTGTTGGATTTGCCCCCAGGTACAGGAGATGTAGCGATTGATGTCGCAGCCATGATCCCGCAAGCAAAGGAAATTATTGTGACCACGCCTCAAGCGACGGCTTCTTTTGTCGCTACACGCGCTGGTTCTATGGCGCTTCATACAAAACATGAAATTTTAGGTGTTGTGGAAAACATGGCCTATTATGAAGATCCAGATGGAACAAAGAAATATTTGCTGGGAAAAGGGGGAGGAGATCGATTGGCGGATACCTTGCAAACGCAAGTGATCGCGAGAATTCCTTTCGCTCAGCCTGAAGAGAACATGCAAACATCGGTTTATGACGAAGACTCAATCTTAGGCGAAATCTATTCGAGTTTGGCCGAAGAGATCGATTATCGACTAATGGGATCATCAGAAAGGTAGCCTACCCATGAATATCAAAAAAATGATAAGTGAAATCGAGCCGAAAGAATTGGATACGGAAATGATGATTGCCAACCTGCGTAATCAATTCGTGGAGCTATACAACAGAAAGGACGTTACCCAGTACGTCGCCGTATTGAATGACATGCTGCAGCTGGCAATCAACCTAAAGCAGGATCTCATTTTAAAGCATTTCGGCGCTGCACCTGTTGTCGCTTCTGATGAAACGATGCAGCTGCAAGAAATGTTCAAATGTCTTGCTTTACGAAGCCGCAATTCAAACTGGTTTTTGGATTTGTTCGGTCTATTTCTGGGATTGGCAGCCGTACTTCACTTTCGTTCCGATGAAATCGAAAGCACTTTTTTTCAAGTAAAGCACTGAGCAAGGATACTATGTGAAAGTGTAATCATCGCAGGCAGATAGGCGATGGAGCCTCAGAGAGCGAAGAGAGGTTGGAAGTGAGTGGTGAAGGAGGTCATATCTTTGCTCTTTAATCAGAAAAAAGAGTCATGGATCATTTATCTATTTCAATTGGTGCTGAACACGTCCCTGATTCTTCTAAGTCTGATCCTCTCCTTTCTGCTTTTACGAGAGCTGTATATCATTTCCGTAGAAGTATTCATTGGAGGGGACGACAATGTACACGAAGTCCTACAGAAGGTCTTAGATTTTTTTCTATACTTTGTTTTTGTTTCCTTGATCGTAAAATATTTTAAAGAGAATTACCATTTCCCGCTACGATATTTTATTTACCTGGGGATCACAGGGACACTTCGGTTTATTATCGTGTCCCACGAAAATCCAATCGCGAATTTTGTATTTTCTCTTGTGATTCTTGTCCTTATGATTAGCTATCTCATGCTTACCTTCGAACGGAGCTAACGAACAAAGGAAATAGCCAAAACCAAATAGAAGACGCAAGGATGACCAAGGCAGATGCCTTGGTTTTTTCGTGTCCAAAGAATAGCAGAGAAGCCTATTTTGGACACTGTCCGATCATCAACCGCATGATGAAAACTCCACGAATGGCTTATTTTAGTTTGGGGAATGTTAGCCTTGATTAGTAAAGATATACATTTTTTGCAAGCCATCTCGATACATACCATCTTGCTCTTACTTCTATGGAGGGAAATAACATGGACGAGCGAACCTACTCGATTCAAATCGACGACCAAACGTTCACTGCTCTACCAGGACAAAGCATTTTGGATGCTGCAGAGTCCAACGATTATTTTATTGCGCACATTTGTAAACACCCCAATCTGCAACCGATCCAGACATGCGATACCTGTATGGTGGAAGTGAACGGTCAGTTAGTTCGTTCCTGCGTAACTCCGTGTGAACCGGGGATGAAAGTGACGACAAACTCTGACATCGTGAAAGAGGCGCAGCTGGAGGCAATGTCACGCATTTTGGTAAACCATGAACTGTATTGCACGGTTTGTGACAATAACAATGGAAACTGCGTGGTCCATAACACAGCGGAGCACTTGCAAATTGAGCATCAGAAATACGATTTTCGCCCGAAGCCTTATCCTGCCGATTTTTCCCATCCGTTCTACCGTTATGAGCCAGATCAATGCATTCTGTGTGGTAGATGCGTGGAGTCCTGCCAGGATCTTCAGGTCAGCGAAGTGATACATATTGACTGGAGCCGCGAAATTCCGCGAGTGGTCTGGGACGACGATGTGCCTATCGATCAATCCTCCTGCGTATCCTGCGGTCACTGCGTCACGGTATGTCCATGCAATGCGTTGATGGAAAAATCGATGCTTGGCGAAGCGGGATATATGACAGGGATTCCGGCAGATGTGCTGGAGCCGATGATCAATATTACCAAAGTTGTGGAGCCTGGCTACCAGGAGATTTTTGCCGTATCGGAAGTAGAGGCAAGCATGCGAAAAACCCGGATTAAGAAAACCAAAACCGTATGTACCTTTTGCGGCGTAGGATGCAGCTTTGAGGTGTGGACCAAAGGGCGCAAAATCTTGAAAATCGAGCCACAGGCAGAAGCTCCGGTAAATGGCATCTCTACTTGTGTAAAAGGGAAATTTGGGTGGGATTTCGTCAACAGTGAAGAGCGCTTGACCAAGCCACTCATTCGTCAAGGTCATAAGTTCGTTGAAGCAACATGGGATGAAGCGCTCACCTTTATCAGCAATCGACTTTCAGAGATAAAGGGAGAATACGGGCCGGATTCGATCGGTTTCATCGCTTCCTCCAAATGCACCAACGAGGAAAATTACCTCTACCAGAAATTCGTTCGCTCCGTTATCGGGACAAACAACGTAGACAACTGCTCGAGGTATTGTCAGTCCCCTGCCTCCATGGCCTTGATGCGGACGGTAGGATATTCCGGAGACTCAGGAACCATTCAGGATATCGCGAATGCTGGATTGGTACTGGTGGTCGGGGCGAATCCGGCCGAATCTCACCCCGTGCTGACTACCCGAATCAAAAGAGCGAATAAGCTTTTCGGCCAAAAGCTGGCAGTCGTCGATTTACGGAAAAACGAATTGGCCCAGCGAGCGGATATCCATCTTCACCCAAAACCAGGCTCTGACTTGGTCTGGCTCTCCGCCATTACGAAGTACATCATCGATCAAGGCTGGGCAGCAGATGAGTTTATTCAAGCCAGAGTGAATGGGTATGACGAGTACGTCAAATCGTTGCAGAAGTTCACCTTGGAATATGCGGAAGAAGTCACCGGCTTAACCAAGGAAGAAATGATAAATCTGGCCACCATGATTCATGAAGCCGACGGAACTTGCATTCTGTGGGCAATGGGAGTCACCCAGCATGTCGCCGGGACGGATACAAGTATCGCCATCTGCAATTTGCTGTTGGTTACAGGAAACTTCGGACGTCCGAATGCAGGTGCATATCCACTACGCGGACATAACAACGTTCAAGGAGCGTGCGACTTCGGTACGATGCCCGCATGGCTCCCTGGTTATCAGCCTATTCAGGACGAGAGTGTACGAGCTCGTTTTGAGGAGGCGTGGGGTGTGACCTTGCCTAAAGATCCGGGGTACAACAACCATCAGATGATCGAGGGTGTGTTTAAGGGGAATCTGAAAGCACTGTATCTGTTTGGAGAGGATATGGCGGTCATTGACTCCAATATCAACCACGTAGATTCTGCTTTTGAAAAACTGGAGCTATTCGTAGTCCAGGATATCTTTTTCTCCAAAACCGCTCACTTTGCCGATGTAGTATTGCCAGCGTCTCCTAGCCTCGAGAAAGACGGAACCTTTGTCAACACGGAAAGAAGGATCCAACGGTTGTATCAAGTGTTTGAGCCGCTTGGCGAATCCAAGCCGGACTGGCAAATCTTCCAAGACCTCGCCAACAAGATGGGAGCGAATTGGAACTATACGCATCCAAGCGAAATCATGGCAGAAGCAGCGAGTCTGTCTCCGTTGTTTGCTGGTGTCAGCTATGAGCGGCTCGAAGGCTGGAACAGTCTCATTTGGCCAGTGAAGCCTAACGGAGAAGATACGCCATTACTGGATACGGAACGATTCTCCTTCCCGGATGGAAAAGCAAGATTGATTGTAGTCGACTGGACACCACCGATGTTCCAGCTGACCAAGGAGTTTGATCTGCATCTGAACAACGGTCGTTTGCTGGAGCATTTCCATGAAGGCAATATGACTTATAAGTCGAAGGGGATCACACACAAGGTTCCGAATCCGTGGCTCGAAGTTTCTCCAACACTGGCGGAAGAGAGAGGAATCAAGGATGGGGCTCTGGTTCGTCTTACTTCTCCTTATGGGCAAGTGGAGGTACGTGTCTTAGTCACCGATCGGGTGAAAGGAAACGAGCTGTATCTGCCGATGAATACATCCAAAGATAACCAGTCAGTGAACCGTTTGACCAGCAGCTACCACGACAGATTGACCCATACGCCAAACTACAAGGAAATGGGAGTGAGCATGGAGATTCTGGAACGAGAAGGAGAGCCGCCACTTCCCCGCGTGAATTACCGTTTCGGAAATAAGCAACCGCAATTGGGTGTACGAGTAGAAGACAAGTGGAACCGAGACGACTGGATTTCCATCCCGGATTTATTTGAAACAGGAGGAGGACAAGCCGATGGCCAAAGCGATTTCAAACATTGAACGTCATATTCCAAGTCCCGAGGAAGTCAGGGATCAGGCCATTTCGCAGGTCCTTGATGCGGTCAGTGAAAACCACCAAGCCTTGCTTACCCTTCTCGACATTGTAAAAGAATTGCAGGAGATTGGGGTACTGGATATTGTTCAAGGGGCATTAAAAAACCGGCGAGATATTGGCGTGATCGCTGTGACGCAATTGAACAAGCCGGGGATGCATCACATTATGAAAAACGGGATGACCGCGATGCAGTTCTTGGCTAAGCTGCAGCCTGAAAAAATCGCAGGTCTCTTGGATGCCGTTGATCATGGGTTAGAGAGGCTAACAGATACCCAAAACAATAAACCGATAGGCTTGTTCGGGATGGGGAAAGCCATGATGGAGCCAGACGTCACTCTCGCACTCGGTTCCATGATCAATTTCCTGCGTGGAATGGGCGAGGGAATGAAGAACGCGGACAAGCCGGTTCATTAACCCTGACAACAAGGAGACGGTACGACATGCATACAGACAGAATCCCCGTGCAGGGGATGAATGATGAGCAGGATGCGGAGAAAGTGAACAAAGCCTTACACGATGTTTGGGGCATCTTGAAAGCGGAGGTGAGCCTCTCGAAAGGAGAGGCGCTCATCTCCTATGACGAGAATGCTGCGCAGCTGGTTGATTTTCAACAGGCCATCCGCGAGTCGGGGTACGACGTGGCGAATTATGACGGCCCCTTTCACGGAGACAAACAATAAGTAAGAGATCAGGAGGTTAATAAGAATGTCCAGAGTATGTGAAATATGTGGTCGGTTGGACGAAGATGCTTCTCAGGCAAATCAGGAGGAAGCATCCACCTCGGAGATGAGCATGAGTATCCTTCATGTATGTGAAGAATGCATTAAAGATCGGCAGCACCACCTCTCTTAAATGAGGTGGTGCTGAGAAAGCAACCAGGCAGACAATACCGTTCGGCGCAAGACTTATGCTTCCAAGGAGGAAAACGGATGGATCTCGCGTTGCAAAGCAGAACTCTGTTCGGGGTTACATTAGGATTTCACATCATCTATGCCACAATTGGAGTAGGAATGCCTTTACTGCTCTTGATTGCTGAGGTAATGGGGATATGGAAAAAAGATCCTCATTACAGGCTTCTGGCAAAAAGATTGGCAAAGGGGTATTCGATAACCGTCGCTGTGGGAGTCGTGACGGGAACCATCATCGGACTTCAATTGTCCCTTCTTTTCCCAGGGTTCATGAAAATTGCGGGACAAGTGATTTCACTTCCGTTATTCATGGAAACATTTGCCTTTTTCTTCGAAGCGATTTTCTTGGGGATCTATCTGTATACCTGGAGCCGATTTCGCAATCCGCTCTTTCATATACTTGTATTGATCCCTGTTGCTATAGGCTCCGGTCTATCTGCATTCTTTATTACAACCGTAAATGCGTTCATGAATACGCCGCAGGGCTTTACGATCACGGACGGCGCGATTACAAACATTGAACCTTTGAAAGCCATGTTTAACCCAGCGACACCCTCCAAAGTGGCTCATGTTCTCACTTCTGCCTATATGACAACCGCCTTCGTGATCGCGGCCATTACCGCCTGGTTTATCCTCCGTGGCCATCGAAATGAGTATTACAAAAAGGCATTGCGAATGACGATGACGATAGGCCTTATTTTTGCACTGGCAACGGCAGTGGTTGGAGACCTTTCAGGGAAATTTCTAGCTGCCTACCAGCCTGAAAAATTGGCAGCTGCTGAGTGGCACTTCGAGACGAAAACCCACGCTGACCTTCTCGTAGGGGGGGCTCTGGACAGGAATACAAACGAAGTAAACTATGCAATCAAATTGCCGAACATGCTGTCTTTTTTAGCTACCGACAGCTTCAGCGGAAAAGTAATCGGGCTCAACGATATTCCCAAGGAGAATTGGCCACCCTTAATCATTCATTACTGGTTTGACATGATGGTAGGGATTGGCTCCTTCATGATTGTACTATCCGGTGCATTTGTCGCCATTCGTATTTGGAAGCAAAAGTTTGAATGGAATTCGTGGCTGCTTCGATTGATCGTGATCGGAGGACCTCTGTCCATGCTAGCCATTGAGTTTGGTTGGATCTTTGCGGAACTGGGTCGACAGCCATGGATATTACGCGGATACATGAGGGTGGGAGAGGCAGCTACCACTTCGCCAAACGTCGGCTCCATGCTGCTTTTGTTTAGTGTGGTTTACGCCCTGTTAGGTATTTTGACTGTCTATGTGCTGATTCGTATGGCACGCAGAAACCCGGTAGAGCCCTTACTGGACGCGAGGAGTGAGCAAACTTGACGACGGAAGTGCTTGGGATATCGATTCTTTGGTTGTTTTTATACGGCTATATCATCGTTGCTTCCATTGATTTCGGAGCAGGCTTTTTCTCCTACTACGGAAGGATTACGGGGAAGGGGGAAATTATCAATAAGGTAATTTCCCGCTATCTATCACCTGTATGGGAAGTTACCAATGTATTTTTGGTTTTCTTTTTCGTTGGCATGGTAGGCTTCTTTCCGGAGACGGGCTATTTTTACGGTACAGCTCTGCTCGTTCCGGCAAGCATCGCGCTTGTTTTATTATCCATTCGCGGCTCGTTTTACGCCTTTAGCAAATACGGTCATCCGAATAGCTATGTGTTCCATTTTCTCTACGCGGCAACAGGCATTTTGATCCCGGCTTCTTTTTCCACCGTCTTAACCATTTCGGAAGGTGGATTTATCGTAGTTGAAAATGGCACACCTATTTTTATGGCAAGCAAACTATTCTACAGTCCGTATTCATGGGCAGTCGTCTTCCTCGCATTAGTAAGTGTGCTCTTTATCAGTGCAAGCTTCCTCACTTACTACGCACACCGGGCGGAGGACCCTCAAGCAGAAAGTGTTTTGCGGCAATGGGCCCTTCTGTACAGCCTGCCAACTATTTTTGCGTCCATCCTCGTATTCATGGCACTTTGGAAGCACAATCCGGAGCATTTCACTTCCATCATGGGAAATAGCATTTGGTTCATTCTCTCGTTTGCTTTCTTTTTAAATGCTTTACGGCTGCTCATCTTGAAAAGATCGCATGGATGGATGTTTATTTCTGTGATGCTGCAGTTTTTCACTGCCTTCTGGGGATATGGAAAGTCTCATTTGCCGTACTTACTTTACCCGTACGTCTCTTTCCATTCCAGTGTGACGAATCCGACCATGGCTAAATTTTTGGTCGTGGCCTTTATAGGCGGGATGGTACTGCTCGTTCCATCGCTGTTCCTCCTGATGCGATTGTTCATTTTTAATGCGAAGTATGTGAAAGGAAAGCTGAGCTAAGCTGGATTTTCACACTTCTTTCAATAATAAAGTTGGATTTCAATATCGATTGGAGCTATAATATAGCCATAGTTAATCAATGATCATCGATGATTAGTAATGGTGAATTGCTCAATCATCCTGATCCCGCTCAAAAAGAAGTTGGGACGGATAACGAGTATCATTAGGATGCTTAGGAATTAGCCCATCATAAAACAATTTGTGCATGTTATGCCCAGGTTGTTTTATGATGGGCTTTTATTATTTTCTTGGAGGTCTTAGGGAAGATGAAAAAAGTCAGTTTTGCATTAAACGGAGAGAATCATGAAGCCGAAGAAGGTACCCGAATTCTCGACTATCTTCTGCAACGTGATATCGAACATCCACATATCTGTTATTCAGAAGTTCTAGGGCCGATTCAAACATGTGATACTTGCATGTGTGAAATTGACGGGAAAATCATGCGCGCATGCTCGACGACCATTGAAGAAGGCATGAACATCCTTACAGCCTCCGAACTGGCAAAAGGTGCACAGATGGAAGCCATGGACCGCATCCTAGAAAACCATATGCTGTATTGCACCGTCTGCGACAACAACAACGGAAATTGCCGAGTCCACAATACCGCTGAGCTGCTCGAAATCGAACACCAGGAACGTCCGTTCCGAGGAAAAAATTACGAAGTAGATATGTCGCATCCCTTTTATCGCTATGATCCAGACCAATGCATTCTCTGCGGACGCTGCACAGAAGTCTGTCAGGACCTACAGGTAAATGAAACGCTCACCATCGACTGGGAACGCGATATTCCGCGAGTAATCTGGGATGACAATAAATCGATTAACGAATCGTCTTGTGTATCATGTGGTCAATGTGTAACTGTTTGCCCATGTAATGCACTGATGGAGAAAACCATGCTGGGCGAAGCTGGATTTATGTCCGGCATTAAAAAAGATCTGCTTAACCCGATGATCGATCTGATTAAAGAAGTCGAACCCGGTTATAGCGGTATTTTTGCGATTTCTGAAGTGGAAGCAGCCATGCGGGAAACACGAACCAAGAAAACGAAGACCGTTTGTACGTTCTGCGGGGTAGGCTGCTCGTTTGAAGTATGGACCAAAGGCCGTCAGATTCTGAAAGTGGAACCAACGGAAAACTCCCCCGTGAACAGTGTCTCGACATGTGTGAAAGGGAAATTTGGCTGGGATTTTGTCAACAGCGAACAACGCTTGACCACACCATTGATTCGCAAGGGAGATGAATTTGTTCCATCTACGTGGGATGAAGCGCTGACCCTGATTGCCGATCGGATGGGCTCGATCAAGGAAAAATACGGAGGGAGTGCTCTTGGCTTTGTAAGCTCATCCAAAACAACAAATGAAGATGCTTATCTCATGCAAAAGCTGGCACGTCAGGTATTTGAATCAAACAATATTGATAACTGCTCGCGCTATTGCCAATCTCCTGCAACGGACGGATTACTCGCAACTGTAGGGCATGGTGGTGACTCCGGTACGATCAAAGATATCGCAAGTGCGGGTCTCGTCATCATCGTCGGGGCGAATCCGACAGAAGGTCATCCTGTTTTAGCGACCCGCGTCAAACGGGCGAAAAAATTGCATGGTCAAAAGCTGATTGTTTCCGATCTGCGCAAGCACGAAATGGCGGAACGTTCCGATCTGTTCCTACATCCAAAACAAGGGACAGACTTCGTATGGCTGACGGCAGTTGCGAAGTACATGATCGATCAAGGGTGGCATGATGCGGCCTTTATTCAAAATCGGGTGAACCATTTTGACGAATATCGCAAAATGCTGGAAAAATACACGCTCGAATATGCGGCGGAAGTTACCGGGCTGACAAAAGATCAATTGATCGAGACAGCCAAAATGATTCACGAGGCAGATGGAACTTGCATCCTGTGGGGAATGGGTGTTACCCAGAATATCGCGGGTTCTCATACGTCTGCGGCTATTTCCAACCTATTGCTGGTGACAGGTAACTACGGCCGCAACGGAGCAGGGGCTTATCCATTGCGCGGACACAATAACGTGCAAGGGGCTTGCGACATGGGGACACTCCCTACCTGGCTGCCAGGGTATCAGCCTATTACAGATGATGTAGCGAGAGCCAAGTTTGAAAAGGCATATGGCGTAAAAATCTCCAATCAACCAGGATTGACCAACATTGAAATGCTGCAAGCCGTGGAGAAAGGCGAGCTGAAATCCATGTACCTGATGGGGGAAGACATGGCTTGGGTAGATTCCAATGCGAACCACGTGCATGAAACGCTGAGCAAGCTCGACTTCTTTGTCGTACAGGATGTATTCCTGACGAAAACAGCTCAATTTGCTGATGTGGTCTTGCCTGCTTCTCCCTCTTTGGAAAAAGACGGTACCTTTGCGAACACAGAGAGACGTGTCCAGCGTTTGTATCAAGTCATGGAGCCATTGGGTGATTCAAGACCTGACTGGTCCATCATCCAGATGATCGCCCAACGAATGGGGGCAAACTGGAATTATCAACACCCGAGTGAGATCATGGACGAAATTGCCAGCTTGGCACCGCTTTATGGAGGAGTTTCGTACGATCGATTAGAGGGCTGGAACAGCTTGCTCTGGCCGGTACAGAAGGACGGAACTGACGAGCCGCTTCTCTATAAAGAGCGATTCAACTTCCCAGACGGAAAAGCAAGACTTTCGCTCGTTGAATATGTTCCACCGATTGATTTCCCATCTGAATTTGATCTGATCTTGAACAACGGACGATTGCTGGAACACTTCCATGAAGGAAACATGACGAACAAATCCAAGGGTATCCAGTATAAATTGCCGGAAGTATTTGTGGAGGTTCCTCCTGCGCTAGCGAAAGAACGCGGCGTGAAAGACGGTTCATTAGTTCGTCTCGTGTCTCCATACGGAGCGATCAAGCTGCGTGTCGTCGTGACCGATCGGGTAAGCGGCAATGAATTGTATGTACCTATGCACTCGGTTAGCCATGAAAATGCCATCAACCTTTTGACGGGTAGCGTTGGAGATGTTCGCACCCAAACGCCTGCCTACAAACAAACGAAGGTGCGCATGGAGTTCCTGGAGGAAAAAGGAATGACGCCGCTGCCAATGTACAATCCTCGTTATGCGAAGCGAAACCCGCAGATGGGTGTCCAAGTAGAGCGCAAATGGGCGAGAGAGGATTATGAACCCATTGCGGAAGTTAACGTTGTAGGAGGTAAAAAGTAATGGCTAGACCGATCACGAAAGTGGCTGAACCCGTTGTGACTGAAAAAGACAGACAAGATCAAACGGTAGATAGCGTCTTGCAATCACTGGCAAATAATCCAGAAGGTATCCAGGCAACGATCAAATTGCTCCAAGAACTCCACGAAAGTGGAATTCTTGGGGCAGTGAATGCCGCTATCGAAGCAAAGGAAGATATCGCAAAAATTTTAGTGGGACAAATGGTACGCCCTCCTGTCACCAATATCATCAACAATGCAATGGCTGCAGCTGGGGGCCTAACTGAGCTCGATCCTGCGATGACCAAAAAGCTGATGGGTGGTCTTACAGCAGGTCTGAAAAAAGCGGATGAGGCACTTCAATCGGGAGCGAAGATTGGCATTTTTGATTTGATGAAAGTCTTAAGCGATCCTGATATCAATCGGGCGATGGCTTTTGGCATAAACCTGCTGAAAGGAATAGGGGAAGGCTTAAAGGATTGAAGATAGAGGGAGCCATCATGATAAGAAGGAGGCCAGGAGTTTAGATGGGGAAATGGAAAAACGAAGCGTCGATCGTACACTTCTATCAACTGATGCTAAACATATCGCTCATCATTCTAGGGCTAGTCTTGAGCTTTTTCCTGGTCCGAGAACTGTATTTCATCGTAACCGCTGCACTCTTTGGAAATACTAACGTTCATGATATTTTAGAGGAAGTCTTAGCCTTTTTTCTATATTTTGTTTTCGTTTCCATGATTGTCAAATATTTTAACGAAGAATATCATTTTCCCCTACGCTACTTGATCTATATCGGCATTACCGGTACCCTGCGGTTTATCATCGTCAATCGTGACAATGCCATGAATAATTTGATTCTATCGATTGTGATTCTTATTCTGGTCATTAGTTACATTATGTTAGCTCCTCGGAAGTATAAAGTGGGGGAACTAAAGGAGAAAATCGAATGACGAAAAGTCTTGAACATCAATTCAGTATGCTTGTGCGTGAGATCCGAAAAGAAAACGTAGGAAATGGGCCGCGAGAAATCCTCACGCGTTTTTGCGGCCCGTGGGTGATCTGTGAAATGAAAGGGAATCTGACAAATGTAGAAAAGTTTATGATTTCGTCTGAGGATGGGAGACGAATGGTTCACGATGCGCGTACGAAGCTAGTGAAGAACATCTACAACGATCCGATGGTCGTCGCAAAACTAGAGGAAATCATCAACGCAAAGATCTTGAGGATCTTTTCCGATATCAGCCTGGAAGAAGATATTGCCATGACCGTGTATGTGTTAGACAGACCGATTTCTTGATCGGCGTGTGGGAAGGTGGGAACACCCGTGATTCAACCCGTGAAAGTGATGTCACATGTCCTGCATTTTGAAGATGGCACTTTGCAGGATGTAGAAGATTCTATTGTTACAGAAGCACCGATTACGATCATGTTGAACGAGGAAGAGTTCGCGACGATGGTCTGTAGCCCGGAAAACATCGAAGAACTCGTCATTGGGTTTTTGGCTTCTGAAGGGGTCATTCAATCATATACTGATTTATCTGATCTGTTTATTGACGAGACAACCGGCCATGCTCACGTCCGGGCCAATAAAGTGAACAAATACAACCAGAAGTTCCACTCCAAGCGATACGTCACCTCTTGCTGTGGAAAAAGTCGACAAAGTTTTTACTTTTACAACGATGCGCGAACGGTGAAACAGGTAGAAGACAACAACCTTTCGATCTCGAGCGCGGACTGTTTTCGATTTATGAAAGAGATGCAGCAATCTGCCCAGCTTTTTCAGAATACTGGTGGCGTGCATAATGCTGCCTTGTGTGATAAAAACGGAATCGTCCTCTCCCGAATGGATATTGGCCGCCATAATGCTCTCGATAAACTATACGGATATTGCTTGAAGCACGCGGTGGCCGTTGAAGATAAAATCATGGTCTTTAGTGGCCGGATCTCTTCCGAAGTATTGTTGAAGGTAGCCAAAATTGGCTGCAGTATCGTCTTGTCAAAATCAGCTCCAACGGAACTGGCTCTTCGTCTCGCGCATGAACTGGGCATTACTACTGTAGGCTTTATACGCAATCAGTCCTTTAACATATACACATGGCCACAACGAATAAACGTGGAAAAGAGGGGGGAGGTCCAGTGATTCCGAGTGAATTGGTGGACTCGTTTGGTCGCATCCATGACTATCTGCGCATTTCCGTAACGGATCGATGCAACTTGCGGTGTGTGTACTGCATGCCGGAAGATGGGATGGAGTTTGAGCCTGATGAAAAAATCCTGTCCTTTCAAGAAATTACGGAGGTTGTAAGGGTTCTGGCCGAAATGGGCGTCAAAAAAGTTCGGCTGACAGGTGGAGAACCATTGGTCCGCAAAGGAATGGAAGATCTGATTTCTGGCATATCGGCTATACCGGGAATCGAGGATATTGCTTTGACTACCAATGGGATTTTCTTGGCGAGAAAGGCAGCAAAATTAAAAGCTGCTGGATTGAACCGCGTGAATATCAGTCTGGATACTTTGAAAGCGGATCGTTTTTCGTTTATTACCAGAGGTGGGCATGTCGAGCGAGTGCTGGATAGCATCGCTGCATGTCAACAGGAAGGCATTGATCCGATCAAGCTGAATGTCGTTCTGATGAAGGGAATCAATGATGATGAGATTGAGGATTTTCTACGGCTTACGATAGACAGCCAGTTGCAGGTGCGATTTATCGAGTACATGCCGATCGGCCACAACGATATGAGATGGAAACAATCCTATCTGTCATTGTCTACCGTATTGGAACGCTGTCAGCAAATGGGCTGGAAAGTGGAGGAGAGTCATGCTGAGCGTGGAAATGGGCCTGCACAGACTTTCCGGATTAAAGGGAGCAAGGGGAGCTTTGGGCTGATTCATCCAGTGAGCGATCATTTCTGTGAAACTTGTAACCGACTGCGCTTGACAGCAGATGGAAATATTAAGCCCTGCCTATATTGGTCGGATGAGTTTAACGTTCGAAAATGCATTGGCGACGATGAAGCGGTACGCGAGCTTTTTTTCAAAGCGTTACGAATCAAACCAAGGAACCACGAAATGGCCAAGGCTTTAGTCGACGAGAGTCAGTCGCATATACCGACAGTTAGGCGCATGTCTCAAATTGGAGGGTAGTGTTGCCGACATGGACAGAGTGGAAAACGTACATCGATTTCGCCGCCATACGGTTCAAGTAGCTGAAGCGCAGCGGAGAATGGAAGAACATCTCCACGTATTGGGTGTGGAAGAAGTCTCATTGGAGAATGCCTTTGGCCGTACATTGGCAGAGGATATGATAGCGCCAGAGCACATGCCTCATTTTCGCCGTTCCGGGATGGATGGGTTTGCCATCATGTCCAGCTCTACTCGCGGGGCATCCCCTGAATCCCCGGTCCTCTTGGAGGTGATCGACAATATACCGTGCGGAGATGTACCTAAATCCGAAATATCTCCCAAAACGGCTTCTCGAATCATGACAGGAGCGATGGTTCCAGATCATGCGGACGCTGTAATCATGCTGGAAATGACAGAGGACTTTGAAGAGCAGGGTAAAACATACGTTACGATCAAAAAGGAGATTCAACCCGGTAAGAATCTGACTTCGATCGGCCATGAAATGAAAAAAGGCGAATGCGTCCTGCAAAAAGGGACCGTAATCCGAGCGGGTGAGACCGCCCTGTTGGCTACATTCGGTTTTTCCATCGTCAAAGTATACAAGCGGCCAACTATCGCGATTTTTGCTACCGGATCAGAGCTGTTACCTGTGGAAGCTCCACTTTGCCCAGGGAAAATTCGAAATAGCAACTCTTACATGCTGGCGGCGCTTATTCGCGAAGCGGGAGGAATTCCTTTGCTGATGGGATCCATCCCTGACGAAGCGGACAAAGCGCAAGCGCTTATTCTGGAAGCATTTTCTCGTGCCGATTTTGTAATTACATCAGGTGGAGTATCGGTAGGCGACTACGACATTCTCGTCGATATTTTTCAAAACTGGGAAGGGAAGATGCTGTTCAACAAAGTAGCGATGCGACCTGGAAGTCCTACCACTGCAGGGGTTTGGAATGATCAATTTTTATTTGCATTGTCAGGCAATCCGGGAGCATGCTTTGTCGGTTATCAGCTCTTTATCCGTCCGGTTATTCTAGGCATGCAGGGTATGCCAAATAGATACTTGCAGAGCTATACTGCCTTTCTAGGAGAAGATTTTAAAAAGGTAAATGCGTTTCCCCGATATGTTCGCGGAAAATCGTATATTCGCGAAGGCAAGCTATTCGTTGAGCCTGCCGGGATGGATCAGTCAAGTGTGACTGTATCCATTAAAGATTCCGATTGCCTGATCCAGATACCACCTGGAAGTAAGGGTATGCAGCAAGGGGAGCTTGTTTCCGTTCTCATGCTCAAAGGATAACGAAATTTCTTTTCCCCCTTTTATCAAACACCGCAAAGGCAAAATGACATGGCCAGGGAGGCACCATTGCAAAGACTGTTAACGACGATGCTCCATCGTAGCAGTATTCCTACGAATCTCTTGGTGGAAACGATCCACTCGCTCGTGATTTGTGTGAAAGCTCGTGATTCCTATACGTTTCAGCATTCGATCAACGTGGGCTTTTATGCTTGGAAAATCGCCAGCCATATCCAGTTGGACGCGGAAGAATGTGCCCATATGTTTATCGGTGGCCTCCTTCATGATATTGGAAAGATTGGCATACCTGATTCCATCTTAATGAAAGCCGGGAAACTCACAACAGAAGAATTCGACATCATGAAGAAACACCCTGAGATGGGCCATGCAATCATTCATGGGATTACTCCCTTTCAAGAACGAGGAATTGATAAAACAGTTCTGTATCATCACGAACGTATAGATGGGAAGGGTTATCCCGAAGGACTCTCTTCATCTGAGATTCCTTTGGGGGCGAAAATCGTTTCCGTAGCGGATGCTTTCGATGCGATGACATCGGTCAGACCTTATCGACCTGCGTTAGATTATGAGAACGCCGTGGATCAGTTAGTACAGGGAAAAGGAACGCAATTTGACCCGCTTGTTGTCGATCTGTTTTTGGATACTATATCCAGTCAAATAAGGAAAGAGGGTATGGATAATAGCATCTTCTTTCCTACCAGCTAAAGCTTTTGATTACCTCTTCTAAGGGAAATGCCTACTACATCCGCGTTTATAGGATATCCATGAAAGAGGACCGTCTGGGTGAGCCTTGACGGTTTTTCTGATGATTTCCCTTTTGACAGGGAAAACGAAACTATTAATGGCACAGGGGGAACACCATGTCCTATCATTCACCACAGAGAATCGCAGAAATCACAATGGAGACAGGTACACGCAAGGCAAACCTTCCACTTCTAACGATATTGATTCTTGGATTTGTAGCGGGAGCTTTTATTTCATTTGGCTACTTGCTGGACATACGCGTCACCGGCAATTTACCCAAAGAGTGGGGGAGCTTCTCTAGTTTTTTAGGAGCAGCCGTATTTCCGATTGGATTGATGCTGGTTGTGATTGCGGGCGGAGAACTACTTACCGGTAACATGATGTCAGTAACCCTGGCGATGTTTGCGGGGAGAGTTTCATTTGGGCTTCTGCTGAAAAATTGGTTTTGGGTCACGGTCAGTAATTTAGCTGGAGCCGTATTCGTTGCCTATTTTTTCGGTCATGTCGCGGGGTTAATCACGAAAGAACCATTCTTGACCAAGACGTTGGCACTGGCTGATGGCAAGCTGCACGAGAGCTTTGTACAAGCGTTTTGGTCGGGGATTGGCTGCAACTGGCTGGTTGCATTAGGTGTTTGGCTGTCCTATGCAGCAGAGGATGTCGGCGGGAAAATCCTTGGTATCTGGTTTCCGATCATGGCTTTTGTGGCCATTGGGTTTCAGCACGTAGTCGCCAACATGTTCATCATCCCAGCAGCCATCTTCGCAGGACATGCCACGTGGGGAGACTGGTTCAGCAATTTTGTCCCCGTTTTCTTAGGAAATGCTGTCGGTGGGGGGATATTTGTAGCCTTCCTTTACTACATCGCCTACATAAAAGGAACGGAACAAAGCAAACTCCGAGCCAGCGCTGCCCGAAAGGAAACAACAAAATTGATCATGCATCGACAGCTCAAAAACAAGTGATTCTGTGTGATCCTTACACCCACCCGGCACCTTGCAGCCAGGTGGGTTTCCTTTGTCATCCACCCGTTAATTCAGAATATTATTTCTTGTCATAATATTGACAAGTTTCCGGCTGTCCATTATAGTTATGAATAACTTTTTGAAACTAGCAGCATACGGGGTGCGGTCAAATGAATCCGCTTGTACTCAGTGCAGGACAGTTAAAGCAAGAATTGACCAAGGTCTACAACGAAGTGAATTTGCAGCTGTTTCAAATCGGGGTCAAACGGCTTCGCGTCGATTTTGTCGGGGATCGGATCTTATTCATGACGTACCATCGACGAGTCCCAGCTATTCGCTCGGTCGATGAGAAAAATCGGGAACTCACACGAATGATGGATATTCTCCTGATCGACGAATTCAAAGCGCTGCTGAAAGGACGCCTAGAAACAAAATACGAAATCAAGGTGGTCTCCATTCTCAAGGATTACGACCCGGAAACCGAGCTCTCGGCAACCGTAGTCGTGCTCGAGCAGAATGTGGAGATGTACCTCCAAAAGCAAAGCTGACTGGTAGAATGATCTCAGGAATGAGTGCAGGACGGCCGTCAGTACGCAAATGAACAGGGGTTTCGGGGTTATTCCCTATCCTGTTTGTTTGGTACTGGCGGCTATTTTTATTTCATAGAGGGAGGATACCAAAATGACAACCATTTCGGATGTAGTTCTCGCACTAGACAAACTTTCAGGGGGGAGGGTAAACGACTCCAATCCGATGCATTCCTTTTCTATTTGGAAGGATTCCGGGATTCGGGGGAAAAAGGTGCTAGAGAAGCCTGGCCTCGTTTGGGGCGACTCAAAGCGCCAAGTGAAGAAACTGGCTGTTGCGATGACGCTTTCTGAGCACGACATTGAGCTTGCGGCTGCCACCGGTGTAGATGCCATTGTGGCACACCACCCGATCGCAGATGCAGCCAGTTCGGGCGGAGTGACGCTAAAAAACTACCTGGGTCTCTCTGGGCTTGCGGTGCTGGAGCTGCATGAAGCTTTTCACGGACTTCACCCGGGCATAGCCTTTTTGCACGGCCATCAGGTGAGGTATGCCGACATTCATTACGGCGGTGTAGAAGGAAATGTTTTGTTTGTTGGTACGGTATTGCCTGAGATTAAAGAGATGGGCCATATCCTTGATCGCCTTCACTCGTTTATGGGCTTGGAGGAGGAAGGAGAGCTGCTGAAAATGGAGCGCGAGATTCGGGGGAGCTCGTCGGCGATGGAGGCCACACTTGTCACGCAAGGGCGCATCGTTCTGGGCAGCCGAGAGAGTCCTGTCAAACACGTGCTGCACATCTTCCCACACACAGGGTTTTCGCCAGCTCATTTGCGTCAGGCAAAAGAGCAGTTCCCTGAGATTGACACCGTGCTTGCTTCCATTAGCCGAGTAAGGAGCGACAGTGAACTGGTTCAAGAGGCGAAGCGTTTAGGACTTCAGTTTGTCATCGGAAACTGCCATGTACTGGAAATTTTGGAAAACGGTCTTCCTCTTGCGTATGCGCTCGAGAAGCTCCTTCCCGACGTGGAGGTGGTGGTGTTCCGAGAGCGGGTGACATCCATTCCGCTAAGAGAAATGGGAAGCAAGCGAATCCGGGAATATGCAGAGCGGATGGCCGACAACTATCTGGTCAAAAAAGTGAACGTGTAGGAATCGAGCGAGCAGAAAAAGGGGGAAGAGGAATATGGCAAAACCACAGGAGCAGCTGGATAGTGTTTATACACTGCAGCAGGCAGCACAGAAAAGAGCATGGAGCCCGATCGAATGGGTAGGACTGGGATTGGTAGTAGCCGTCACGGTGCTCTTAATCTTTCAACCGAGTATACTTGGTGATGCGTTTACCGCGATGTTAAACAAAGTGAAGCCGATCGTAGTCGACGTGTTTTTGATGGGGACGGTTGGGGTGGCGATCATCCTCAGTGTAATGACGGGGCGAATGCTAGAGCGCTTAGGCTTTACCGATGCCTTGATGCGAATTTTTGTGCCTATAACGGAGCGGATCCGCGTAAACCCGTCCGTCGTGATTCCGGGTATCTATAATATTCTCGGGGATATCAACGCGGCTGGTCGGATAGGCGGTCCCATCTTGAAGCGAGCAGGCGCAACCAAAGATGAACAAAAGATCGCCATCGCCACTATGGTGCAGTCTCAGCAGTCGTTTTCCTGTTTTATGCTCGGTCTCATCTGTTTGTCCATAGCTGGGATCGAGGCATTTCCCGTCGTGTTTCTTGCCATTTTCGCCCCGCTTGTTGTCGTACCTTTTGTGCTTAGCAAGACGATCTACCGGGATACGAAGTCAGTGCCGCTGCGTGATCTTCCCTCGTTCACTCCAAGTACCCCCTTTTTCACCACTCTTTTCAATGGGGCAAAGGAGGGGGCAGAGCTGCTGTTTCTTCTGGTCATTCCTGCAGCTGCCGTAATCTTTGGGATCATCGGTCTGCTAGATTATGCAGGGGCGTGGAAATGGATTGAAGGTGCGCTTTCATCAGGGCTCAGCTTGATCGGGGTAGATCCGAAGACGGGGATTACGGCAATCTTGGCTTCTCCGACACTCGCCATGGCTCAGCTAAAGGAAGTTGCTGCAACAATGGACCCAAGATTGGTGGTAGGAGCCTTCGTGCTGGCGGCCTCTGGTCTTCCCCTCTCCGACGTGTTCGGGCAGATCCCTGCGATTTGGTCTGCCAACTCTGATCTATCACCCCGTGAGGCTTTGTCTGCTGCTTTGGTAGGGATGGGGATGCGTATTGTGACCGTAATGATCTTTGCGTTTGGATTGACGCCGCTGCTGGTTTAATTAGAGCTTGGTAGGGAGCTGGCAGGCGAATCAATGGTGGTAGATATGTCACGTCCTCATTTCTAAGAGATCATGCTGGCGAATTTGTAAGGAGTTGCCTTTGGGCAGCTCCTTTTTCGTTTATCGAGGATGGTCTGTAGAAAATCCACCTGCATTCGGGATGCGAAAAGCAGAGTAAGAAGTAAAAAAAATTTTACGAAATGGGGATAAAAATTTCCCCCTCTGGCTAGTGAAGTCGGTTGATCGGCACGGATGGATAAAGACTGGCTGGCTATTTTAACGATGGCACGAGAATTGCTTTTGAAAAGCTTGATGATTCACACAATGCGCTTTTTAAGGGGGATGCTTGCTAGGAAGGAAATACGAGCAGCTGCGATCGCCACTAAAGAGGCAAACAGACTGGAGAGGAGACATTTCAATTGATAGCAAACCTGCATCAGAAATTGGAGGATAGCTATGAACAAATGGTGGAGTGGAGACGGCACTTTCACCAGTTCCCGGAGCTTTCCTTTCAGGAAGTGGAAACGCCACATAAAATCAGTGAGATTTTAACGAGCTTCGGAATCGAGGTGCAAACAGGTGTCGGCGGAAGGGGTGTCGTGGGGACGATCCGTGGCGGGAAACCTGGTAAGACGGTAGCGCTGCGAGCCGATTTTGATGCGCTTCCGCTTGAGGATGAAAAAGAGGTTCCTTATAAATCCAAGGTGCCGGGAGTCATGCACGCCTGCGGACATGATGGGCACACAGCCACGCTGCTGGCGGTAGCCAAGGTGCTCAGCGAGATGCGAGCGGAGATCTGCGGAAACATCGTTCTCATTCACCAGCATGCGGAAGAGTATTATCCGGGTGGTGCCATTCAGATGATTGAGGATGGCTGTCTGGAAGGGGTGGATGCGATATTCGGGACCCATTTGATGACTACCTTGCCGCTCGGAGTGGTCGGATCGAGAACAGGTGCTTTATCGGCATCCGTCGATGGATTTGAAGTGACGATCCAAGGAAAGGGAGGCCATGGTTCGGCTCCCCATGATACGGTAGACGCGCTTATCGTGGCGACACAAATCATTAACCAGCTGCAGCTGGTCGTCAGTCGCAGGGTCGATCCGCTTCAGCCGGCAGTCTTGACGATTGGCGCCTTCCATGCTGGGGAAGCGTCGAATGTTATTGCAGACAAAGCAGTTTTCAAGGGTACGGTGAGAACGTTTTCGCCAGAAGTAAGGGAGCAGATGGAAAGAGAAATCAGATTCATCGTCGAAGGAGGCTGCGCAGTGCTTCATGCTACCGCAGATATCCAGTATATCCACAGCTATCCCTCGATCATCAATCACGGGCAGGAGACCGAGCTTTTTAGACAAGTGGCGGGAAAGGTGCTAGGGCATGATCAGGTCATAGAAGCACCACTTCTCACGGGATCGGAGGATTTTTCCTATTATCTTCAGCACGTTCCAGGAATGTTCTTCTTTACGGGAGCAGCCATGTCCGATCCACTGGCCAATTTCCCGCATCATCACCCTCGCTTTGATTTTGATGAGCGTGCGATGCTGATCGCCGGAAAAACGCTTTTGAGTCTCGTCTACCATTATCTACAGGAAGAGGAGCAAATCTTGGCGGACTAATTCGCCAGGATTTGCAAATCAGGGAGGGAACCATCTTTATGAAACCGCTTTATTTGCTGGCAATCATACCGGTCATCGCGATTTTTGGCGGCGTTTTCTGGGCGAATACCGTGACCCCCTATGTATTGGGCATGCCTTTTTTCTTCTTTTGGAACTTTGCTTGGTTTCTACTGACATCTTTTGTGGTGTACATCATTTACCGATTTGACCCTGTGAATCGAGGGAGTGAAGATTGATGAACGTAACGACGATTATTATTTTTTGCTTTCTGGTTTTGTCCCTCTACCTGGGAATTCGCGCGAGACAAGGAAAGGATATGAGCCTGGAGGAGTGGACCGTGGGAGGGCGTGGGTTTGGGCCGATCGTCATGCTGGTGCTGCTAGCGGGTGAAATCTATTCAACCTCAACCTTCCTGGGGACCAGTGGATGGGCATATGGGATCGGTGGTCCGGCCTTGTACGGGATCGCTTTTGCCGCTCTGGGCTACATGTCGTCTTACTGGATTTACCCCGCTTTGTGGAAATACGGAAACAAACACAAGCTGGTATCTCAGGCTGACTATTTTGTGAGTAAATATAAAAGTCCCGTTTTGGGAGTGCTCGTATCCATTGTAGGCGTTTTGGCGCTCGTTCCATTTTTGGTCCTGCAATTGAAAGGCTTGGGGATTATCGTTTCCACGACTTCCTACGGTTCCATTTCACCGAGTATGGCCATTTGGATCGGGGCTGCGGCCGTAACAGTTTACGTCATGATTTCCGGCATTCACGGCTCGGTATGGACGGCAGTTCTAAAGGACATCATGATTGCTCTTGTCGCGTTGTTCTTAGGTATTTATATGCCCCTCCATTACTTTGGCGGAATCCAGCCGATGTTTGAGGCAGTAGACGCTGTGAAACCTGGATTTCTAACCCTGCCCGACAAAGGGATGAGCGTGTCCTGGTTTATTTCCACCGTACTTTTGACGGCGCTCGGATTTCATATGTGGCCCCAAACGTTCGGTTCGGTATATACCGCCAAGAGCGCAAAGGTTTTCCGCAAGAACGCCTGGATGCTTCCCTTGTATGGAGCGTTATCCACCGGGGCGATGTTTGTGGGTTACACGGCGATCGTGCAAGTACCGGGGTTGAAAGGATCGGAAATGGATCTTGCCTTACTGAAGCTGTCCATGCAAACGTTTGATCCTTGGTTCGTAGGGATCATCGGAGCTGCCGGACTGCTCACGGCTCTCGTCCCTGGATCCATGATTTTGATGAGCGCTTCAACACTGCTGGCGAAAAATGTGTACAGGCATTTCTCGCCAGCTGCCTCGGATCACCAAGTCATGAAGATCGCCAGAATCATGGTACCTGTTCTTGCCCTTGTAGCCGTCTATTTCGCGTTAACAGGCGGAAATACGATTGTTGCCTTGCTCTTGATGGGGTACAGCTTTGTCACACAGCTCTTTCCTTCTTTTATAATCAGCTTGTGGAAAGGGAATTTCGTGACCAGGCAAGGAGCGATTGCCGGTATTCTCGCAGGACTTTCCACCGTCGCTTACACATCCTTGACGAATGCAACCATAGGCAGCCTGTTCCCACAATTGCCGCAAGTCATACAAGACTTGAACATTGGTCTCGTCGCTCTGCTGATCAATGTGGTCGTCATGCTGGTTGTCAGTGTCGTCACCAAAACGGCACCTGAGATCGGGGAGGAGAATTTGGAAGTGGCTTCATGAAGAGAAGGGTGTAGGAAATCGGTACCGCGATGCAAAATAAGGAAGGCAGGCCAAGCAGGGGGCCTGTCTCTTTTCCATTTCGAATAAATGCCGCAAAAATTTTAGCGTAAATGAATTGGTATTCGGTTCTTGTGCAATCTGGCACCTCGTTCTGTGGTAAGGTAAACAAAGAGTAGACAGACCTCATTTGGAGTAAGAAGGTGACAGGTTGCATTTCGATGGGAAGCAGTTTCGAAATTTGGTTGACTTTGACAACTTGCTGGTAGTGGATGAAAAAGGAACGATCATTTTTTACGATTTGGCAGATTTATCGACGCTCCAGGAGCTTGGGTTCAGACCGGAAGAATTCCTCGGGAAGAACATCACGACCTTATACAATAACTTGAACAAGCAAAACAGCACGCTCATGCAGGTCCTCCAAACAGGCGAATCCTTATGTAACGTAAAACAAGAGCTGGCATCCAAAAAAGGGAACACCGTCTGGTCCATCAATTCCTCCTATCCCATTATGGAAAATGGAAAAATCGTCGGAGCCATCGAATTTTCCAAACATTATTACAGCAAGGATAGCATGCATTCGCTGGACAAATACGCAAGTCATAAATTGTATCGGAAAAACAACACGATTTACACAATGGATGACATCATTACGGTGAACCCACAGATGGAGGCAATCAAAGTCAAGATCCAGAAAATCGCCAAAACCGGTTCGACTGTGCTGATTTACGGCAAAACAGGTACGGGCAAGGAAGTGGTCGCCCAATCGATCCATAACTTGAGCAACCGATACGGCAAGCCGTTCATCTCGCTAAATTGCGGGGCGATTCCTGCCAATTTGCTGGAGGGTACGCTGTTTGGCACGACGAAAGGCAGCTTTACCGATTCACAAGACATGCCAGGGTTGTTTGAGCTGGCGGATGGCGGCACGTTGTTTCTCGACGAGATCAACTCACTCGACGTTAACCTGCAAGTCAAACTATTGAAGGCGATCGAAGAAAAGGCAGTCAGGAGAGTCGGGGGAAAGAAGAACATCCATCTCGACATCCGGGTCATCTCCGCCACCAACGAAGATCCTGAGCGCTTGCTGGCCGATAAGCGACTAAGAGAGGATTTGTATTACCGACTGGGAGTGGTACAGATCGACTTGCCCACGCTGGCAGAAAGAAAAGAAGACATCGCTCTGCTGCTATCTCACTATGTCCGTTTTTACAACAACAACATGAACATGACGATAGAAGGCTTCGAGCCGGATGCGTGGGAGTGCTTTCTGAGATACGACTGGCCCGGAAACATTCGCGAGCTAAAAAACGCGGTGGAAACGGCCTACAACCAGGCTGTCACAGATCGCATCACTATCGAAGACATTCCAAGGCGTATCCGCAGAGTGGCAGAGTCCCACAAGCTGGTTCCCGTACAGGAAATGCCTAACCCGGAGCTTTCCTTGAAGGAAGCGGTGGATGAGTACGAGAAATCGCTGATCGAGAGAGAGTGGCGGACGAGCACGGGGAAAATCGCGGAAACAGCTAGGAGACTCGGGATTTCCAAGCAGCTGTTGAAATACAAATTGGACAAGTACCGCTTGCGGTAAGAATTGCATCAGAAGAGAAAGAAGCCGCTACAGAGCGGTTTCTTTTTTTGTTTGCCATCTTTCGTTCGACGAAACGCTTCCGCCTCTGCTCCATGCAGCTTTTTGTTCGGCTTGGTCCCCTAGCAGAAATGAGGGCAAGAAACTTTGGTAAATAATAAATGATGTGGAGTACCCCTTGTGTTAGGTGTATTAAGTGATATAATACACTGCATACGCAGGAAAGGGCAGGAGGAAAGCCCATGGAGGAACAAAAGATTGGCTCATTGCGGTTCAAGATTGATTTTAGCCAGCCGTTGTATGAGCAAATCCTGGATCAAGTACGCAGCGCCATTGCAAAAGGAGAAATCGAATTGGGAGCAAAAATGCCATCCGTACGCGAGCTTGCCCTGGAACTTCGGGTGAATCCAAATACGGTAATGAGGGCCTATCAGGAGCTGGAACGTGACGGATTGACGGAAAAACGCAGAGGACAAGGAACGTACGTTACTTCGTCAGCTGAGAGGGTGCAGCTGTTCCGCACGGAGCTGGCATCGAAGTACATGGATTCTTTTATGGAGCAGATGGCGAGTTTGGGCATATCTTTATCAGAAATTCAGGGCTACTTGAGCAAGAAGTATCCGAACGAAACGGGGGGAACCAGATGATGGTGATACAGCCGATTGTTCAATGTGATCAGCTTACGAAGCGCTACGGTAAAAAATACGCGCTGAACCACCTTGATCTGAGTATCCCCGCAGGAAAAATCGTCGGTGTACTTGGCCCAAATGGTTGTGGTAAATCCACTTTGTTTCGGGCCATCACGGGCTTGATTGCCCCCGATGAAGGAGAGCTTCGCGTGCTTGGGCAGCCGCCGGGCTGGCAGACGAACCGGCACATCGGTTATTTGCCCGATCGTGCACGCTGGTATCCGCGGCATACGGCCTTGCAAGCGTTCGAATGGGGTGCCTCTTTCTTGCCGGGCTTTGATCTGGAAGCAGCCAAGACGTTCGCCGCATACATGGATGTCGACTTGGAGATGAGCCTGGCCGGCATGAGCAAAGGGCAGGAGGCACGGGTGATGCTGATTCTCTGTATGGCTCGCGAGGTTCCGCTCCTCATTTTGGATGAACCATTTGCCGGGATTGATTTCATCTCCAGAGAAGCGATTATTTCAGGAATGATTGATTATTTGGAGGATCGGGAGGTGTCGATCCTGATCAGCACACACGACATTCAGGAAGTAGAAGGGCTGTTCGATTATATCGTTCTCATGGATCAAGGAAAAGCAATCTGGTCAGGCGAATCGGAGGAGCTGCGGGGACAATACGGATCTCTCCACGACGTATTCAGGACTTTTTACAAAAGGGAGTGGAGTCGATGAATTGGCGAACGTTTAGGGAGCTCGTCCATCATGAGTGGAAGCTGAAAGGAAGCAGAAGGCGGCTGGACCGCTCGCATGCTCTTGGATACGGACGGTTTCTGTACTTTGCCCTTCTTGCCCTCGCCGGCATCGGAGTAGCCACGTATTTTGCGATCAACGGCCAGCTCGAGCTGCATCAGCTGTGGGGTGTTGCGATCGGCTTCCCTTATATGCTCGTGGTTATGGGCGTTTTGATGCTGAGAAGAGAGTGGGAGAATGGAACATTTGGATGGTGGCTGACTTTGCCTTACTCACGGCTGAGCCTGATAGGTGCCAAGTTTTTCGCTGCCTGGCTGCGAACAGTTGCCGTATCCTGCACGGTATATGTGGTGATCTCTCTGTTTGCCGGAATCCTTGCTTTGCTGGTGGGAGGATATTCGGCTGAGGACGTGTGGGTGACCATGCTGACAGGGCTGCCATTGCTGGGAATCGTCATTGGTTTCAGTCCGATCATTCTTTCCCTAAGTCTTTTGCTGGCCACCTTTCATAACACGACCTTGCGCGTTTTCAGTCCTATTCTCTGGATCGGCATTATCGGCGGCTTGAGTACTTTCTACAACGGGTTCCAGACCTTTTTGCCCAGCTATCATATGGCGCAGCGCTTTTTCAGTGCTCAGCCAGGACCTTTGCTTCCCCACCTTGGGGCAGTGTTGATAGGCATGGTGATCAGTTGGATTGTCGCTTATCTTTTCATCCGCGTAGCAGCGTATCTGCTCGAAAAAAAGCTGTCCATCTAAGAGCAGAGCGAAAGAATAAAACGTAATCAACAAACTAATGAGGAAAGGACAGAGATGTCATGCAATCCTTGATTCCGATCGTTTTTGTTGTATTGGTAGTAGGCTTGGGAATATGGCTAAAGACCAGACGTGGGAAAAAACCCATAAAGGGAAAAGGCTACGGCATTTTAGTCCCGCTTGCCGTGATGCTTGTTGGAGTTCCTTGGGGGTTGTACCAGCTTATGCACATCCCAGGGAAAACGTTTCACATGCCGGCAGTGTGGGAGCTGCTCATTGCCATTCTCCTTGGAGTCATCTTCGGGGTCGTGATGCTGACGCAGACGGGGTACGAGAGAAGAGAAGATGGGTTGATCTATCCGAAGCCCAACCGGAATCTCAAATATATATTGATCGCGATTGTGGCCATTCGCCTTTTGCTGACGCAGTACTTCAAATCCATTGATGTCGTGGAATTTTCCGTTCTCATGATGTGTATGGGGGCCCTTTACGTCGGCATCTGGAGAATCGGCAGCTACATCAAGTTCACGAAAACCGTTTCAAGCCATGTAACACAGAGGATATAGACGAGACTGTTGGGTTGCCATGACGGGCGGCCCATTGTTTTTGGAGAGGGATACGAAGGTGCCACCTGAGGATGAAAAATCCAAGACGGTGGTTCTTTTCTTCTTTGGTCTCGCGTGCCATCATTATGGAGGGGGGCGATGAAGGATGTTCCAGGATTTCAAGCTCGTCGATGACCGGCCGGTCGCGATACAAGTGAAAGAATACGTCAAACGTTTAATCATAAAAGGGGCGCTGCAGGCAGAGCAAAAGCTGCCCTCCACACGAGAAATGAGCAGTCTGCTGAGGGTAAGCCGCAATACAGTCATTACAGCCTATGAAGGGCTTGAGGATGACGGCTATACGTATGCGATACCCGGCAAAGGCAGTTTTGTGGCAGCCATGACGAAAGAGCACGAAAGAGCCGACAGTCTCGACACCGTGCAGATCGATTGGAAGGAACGAATGAACGAGTACGCTTTATTGGCGGAAGAGCTGGATTTGATGAAGAAAGGCATTCGCGCCAAAAAAGGAACCATCTCCTTTACCAGCATCGCTCCGGATGAACAGTTGTTTGATCTCGGGGACGTAAAGCGTGCTTTTTTAGATCGAATGGCAATCGAAGGACAGGTGCTGCTCAATTATGGCTATGCCAAGGGCTATAAGCCACTGATGGATTACTTGATGCACTACATGGAAAACAAGGGAGTCGATCTTAGCGGCAAGGATATGCTGGTTACGAGCGGATTTACAGAAGGCTTCGACATTGTGCTGGCTGCCCTGCGCCCTTCTACACGACGTGGGACCGCAATCTGTGAAAATCCGACCCATCCTACTGCGATCAACAACTTGAAGCTGCAAGGGTTTGAGATTACCGGCATTCCAATGGAGTCTGATGGGATCAGTATCGACCATCTGGAAAAGGTGTTGCAAAAGCAGACGAACGGCTTCGATTTAGCTTATTTAACCCCTTCGTACCACAATCCAACAGGCATCGTTATGTCACCTGCAAAGCGCAGCGCCGTGATGAGACTCATGATGCGCTATCAGATTCCTGTGATTGAGGATGGATTCAATGAAGAACTCCGCTACTCAGGAGCCCATGTTGCGCCACTCATCGCGACCGCTGGGCACGGAAATGGGGTTATCTATATTGGCAGCTTCTCCAAGGTGCTGTTCCCTGGCTTACGTGTGGGCTGGGTTCTGGGAGATCGAACGCTGATTGATGCGCTGGAAAGCATAAAGCGGGCACGCAACATCCATACGTCGACCGTTGATCAATCAATTCTGTACCAATATTTGCTAAATGGTAAATTCGATAAGTACGTAAAAAAAGTACGTGCGGAGTATAAACGCAAATACGAGCTGACAAAAGCATGCTGTGATAAGCATCTTCCTTGGGCGCAGCTGTCTGGCGATGGCGGCTTGCATGTATTTCTCACCTTTCCCAAAAGCATAGATACACGTCAGCTTCTTGAAGGTTGTTCCAAGCAAGGCGTTATTTTTACGCCGGGAGACCGATTTTTTATTCGAGAAGGAGAAGGAACGAATACATTGCGGCTAGGTTTTTCTCGAGTCACAGATGAAAACATCGAGCGGGGTATTCAAATAATCGGCAGGCAAGCAAGCCACTTGCTTTCAGTCAGCAAGAATACATGATAAGAATAATGAGGTGTCAAAATGAGAATTGGCGTTATCATGGGCGGTATTTCCACTGAGCGTGAGGTGTCTGTACAGACAGGAACAGAAATGATCAATCAGTTGGATCGCAGTCAATATGAAGTGATTCCGATTCGGATTGAAAAACGAACGGATTTCCTTACACAGGTTCAACAAGCAGGGATCGATTTTGCACTATTGGCGCTGCATGGTCAGTTTGGTGAGGACGGTACAGTGCAGGGAGCCCTGGAGACACTGGGAATTCCTTATACAGGAAGTGGAGTTCTCGCCAGCAGCTTGTGCATGAATAAGCACCTGACCAAGACGCTTCTGAAGACAGCAGGTGTGCAAACGCCAACGGGCCTCTATTGGCAGGGCATCGACGATTGCGATCCGCAGGCGGTAGAGCAGCTTGGCTACCCAGTCATCGTGAAACCGAATAGTGGGGGATCTAGTATCGGCATCCAGCTTGTGAAAGAGGAAAAAGAGCTGCTGCCTGCTGTTCAGAAAGCTTGCAGCATGGGCGAGGCGATCCTGATCGAGCCGTATATGAAAGGGGCAGAGATTACTTGCCCGATTCTGGACGGCGAATTATTGCCAATCATCGGTATTCGCTCTATGCATTCGGAATGGTTTGATTACCAAGCGAAATACGAAGCAGGCGGCGCCGAGGAAAAGGTGATCCAGCTTCCATCGACTATTGAACAGCGGGTACGTGAGGCGGCACTTGCCAGCTACCGTCTGCTTCATTGCAAGGTCTACGCTAGAGTCGATATCATTCTGTGTCAAGACGAACCGATTGTACTGGAAGTGAACACCTTACCAGGAATGACCGCCAACAGCCTATTGCCAAAAAGCGCAGCTGCCGCCGGGATACCCTATACCCAGCTGCTGGATCGACTTATTGCCCTCTCCCTCGATGAGCGAAGAAAGGAATGGGGAGCGTTTAAGGAATAGCGCAAAGAAGAACGCAAAGCAGCGACAGCCGAGGAGGGGCTAACAAGCTCCAAGGCGCCGCTGCTTTTTTCATTGTCTCTTGAGCCAATACTCTCGCAGATCACTCCATCGTGTTGGGCGTCTCCTCATCGCGCATAGCTCCTGCTTCACGAGAGGTCATTGCGCCTATTCCTGCCTGCAGATCGTTTTGAATCTCTTGTTTTACTTTTTGTGCATCCGTCCCTGCAAAATCTGGTTCCAAAATAGAGTCAACGCTATGATTTGCTTGTTGGTCCTGCTGCATCGTAGTCCTCCTTACCATTTTTTCAACATAGGTATTATGGCCAATGAAACCAAGATCATTTCCCATCTGTACTAGATTTGTTTACTGCGAGGAAAGTGCGGGCAATAGAGGGACAAGATCATAATCCACTTGGCCCAGGCATACGTTAGGATAAGCATAGCTTCTGAAAAGAAAAGTGCTTCTCTATTTCGTTACAAACGTAATCAGAAATAGAAACAAGCTAAATATATGTTGATTTCTCATGTAAATTGCTATATAACTTATTTAGAAGTATTATTATTTAATACTTAATTTAAAATGACGGGAGAGGAAAAAATGGACTCTATGGCAACAGCTAACACTGGAAAGTGCCCGTTTTCGCATGGTAGCACGACGAGTCACCATCCGAGTGCTACATCGAATAAACACTGGTGGCCCAACCAGTTGAACTTGAACATTCTGCATCAGCATGACAGAAAATCGAACCCGATGGGCGAAGACTTCGATTATGCAGAAGAATTCAAAAAGTTGGACTACCAGGCTCTCAAACAAGACTTGTATGATCTCATGACAAATAGCCAGGATTGGTGGCCTGCCGACTACGGACATTACGGCCCACTGTTCATCCGTATGGCCTGGCACTCCGCTGGTACATATCGTACGGGTGACGGCCGTGGTGGTGGTGGAACCGGCACACAGCGTTTTGCTCCACTGAACAGCTGGCCAGATAACGGTAACCTTGATAAAGCTCGCAGGCTGCTTTGGCCCATCAAACAAAAGTACGGCAACAAAATCTCTTGGGCAGACTTGCTCATTCTAGCAGGGAATGCTGCTATTGAATCCATGGGTGGGAAAACGATTGGCTTCGGTGGAGGTCGTGCAGACGTATGGCATCCAGAAGAAGATATTTACTGGGGTGCTGAAAAGGTATGGCTCGATGATAAGCGCTACACCGGCGATCGTGACCTGGAGAATCCGCTTGCAGCTGTGCAGATGGGTCTCATCTATGTGAACCCGGAAGGTCCAAACGGCAATCCAGATCCGCTCGCCAGTGCACGCGACATTCGTGAAACCTTCAAACGCATGGGAATGAACGATGAAGAAACCGTTGCCCTCGTCGCAGGCGGCCATACGTTTGGCAAGGCACACGGGGCAGGCGATGCAGCACTGGTAGGTCCAGAGCCGGAAGCAGCCCCTGTGGAAGCAATGGGCTTAGGATGGCTGAGCGCACATGGTTCCGGAAAAGGCCGCGACTCCATCACCAGCGGTATTGAAGGGGCATGGACTGCGAATCCGACTCAGTGGGACAATGGGTTCTTTGAAACGCTGTTTGGCTACGAATGGGAGCTTACGAAGAGTCCGGCCGGGGCACATCAGTGGGCTCCTGTAAATCCTGCTGAGGAGCATCTCGCACCAGATGCCGAGGATGCATCTGTTCGAGTTCCTACGATGATGACCACTGCCGATATGGCATTGCGGGTGGATCCGGATTATGAGAAGATTTCTCGACGCTTCTATGAGAATCCAGAAGAATTTGCCGATGTCTTTGCCCGTGCATGGTTCAAGCTTACTCACCGCGACATGGGGCCTCGCGCAAGGTATCTGGGCCCAGAGGTGCCAGCAGAAGAATTTATTTGGCAAGATCCTGTACCCGCAGCTGATTATGAATTAACGGATGCCGATGTAGCAGAGCTGAAAACACGGATCCTGGACTCAGGGCTTACCATTAGCGAGCTGGTAAAAACCGCTTGGGCTTCTGCCAGCACATTCCGTGGCTCCGATATGCGTGGCGGCGCCAATGGTGCTCGCATCCGCCTTGCTCCACAGAAGGAGTGGGACGTGAATGAGCCCAAACAACTCGAAAAAGTGCTGACGATTCTCAGCGTCATTCAGGAGGACTTTGGCAAAAAAGTAAGCCTAGCGGATCTGATTGTACTCGGTGGTAGTGCTGCGGTGGAAAAAGCTGCACAAGAGGCAGGCTTCGATGTAGAGGTTCCTTTTGTGCCAGGACGTGGCGATGCAACCGAAGAACAAACCGATGTGGAAAACTTTTCCGTACTTGAGCCAGTCGCGGATGGTTTCCGGAACTATCAGAAGAAGCAATATCGTGTGAGTCCAGCAGAGCTCCTCGTAGATAAGGCGCAGCTGCTAAACCTTACGGCACCAGAAATGACTGTGCTTGTAGGCGGTATGCGCGTTCTCGGTGCCAACCACGCTGGCACCAAGCACGGCGTTTTCACGGAGCAAGTAGGTACACTCACGAACGATTTCTTTGTGAACCTGCTTGATATGGGGATACAGTGGAAGCCTGGAGACGAGGGTGTATTTGAAGGGCGTGACCGCAAGACCGGTGAGCTCGTGCGTACCGCGACTGCTGTCGACCTCGTGTTCGGTTCCAACTCTGTTCTGCGAGCCATTGCAGAAGTTTACGCGCAGGACGATAACAAAGAAAAGTTTGTGCGTGACTTTGTCGCCGCTTGGGTAAAGGTGATGAATGCAGATCGTTTCGACTTGAAGCGATAAAAGGAAAATAGGGAAATCTATAGCGAGAACAAAGAACAGTATTTGTTAAAAAATACTGTTCTTTGTTTGTATGCGCAAGTATTCCAGTCAAATGGAAAAAGTAAGGGAAGAAATTTTGGCAGAAATGTGAAAACTAGTACTTTTGTCACGATAAAAAAGTCCTGATAAAATGACGGATAAAAATATTACGTGTTACTATATGAAAGCTGGTTTGAAAGTTTCGTTTCTTGGGAACTAAGAGTTTAGTGCAAAAGTAAAAAACAACAGGAAAAGCCTCTGCGCCCTTATTTTCCTCGTCTTTCTCTTCGGCTTCTAATGAGTTACATACGCAACCAAAAGGGGATCAACAACTTGAAGCTTACAAAGGTGACCGTTCCAACCACGCTATCATGCCTGCTGGTATTATCATCCGTCATACCCGCATTAGCGCAAGACATACCGCTGCAAACATCCAAGAAGGAAGTAAGGCAATTATCCTCTGTATCCGTGACAAACGGGCTTCTTACGATACCTTTCGCTTCTATTCCCAAAGCAGCTCCAAAAAGCTCTGATTTTTCCCTTTCCTACACTGTGAACGCCAAAAAAAAGAAGCTGACCCCATCTGCAACGAGGTGGGACGAAGCGAGCGGAACTGCACTTATTTCTTTTAAACCTTTCAGCTCTGGTTCCGAGCAGCAAGAGATCGTTATTAGTGGGACGTACAACAAGACCGAGGTATTCGAGCAATCGATTACGTTGGCTAAGAAAGATGCGGAAGTGGAAACGGTTGAGCTGATCAATACCCGCGGTGACTCCGAACTTCAGTTGAATGTGGCAAACGACCGCCAATTATCACTGCTGGCTATTGCGAAGGACAGTACGGGAGCTATCGTCACTGGACACAAAGTGAGCTTCAGCAGCGATAACAAAAAGGTGGCGTACGTCTATTCCTCAGGAAGTGTTTATGCGAAAAAGGCAGGCTCTACGGAGATAACGGCTACGATTGAAGGTGAAAAGGCAACCTTTCCGGTTGAAGTCGTAGAGGAGCAAAAGCTTCCATCTGTCATCACGAAGAGTGGTACCTATGGTCCTGAGAGCGGAATCTATCAAAAATCAGGCAAGATCACCATCAATGGAAAAAAGACGAAAGTTACCTTGCAAAACACGAAAATCAAAGGGGATCTGATCATCAATAACGGGGGAACGGTCACGCTTTCAAACGTAGAGGTTACCGGAGAGATCCTCGTGAAGAACGTCGCCTCCAAGAGCTTACATCTGGAGGGGGTAGAGACAGACGAGCTCGTGATCACAGACCGTGACGGCGCCCGGATTGTAGCAGATGAAACCTCGCAAATTCCTGTCATTACCGTATCGACTGACTCTGCAAAGGCACCGATCAAACTGGAAGGATCCTTTGGAGACAGCACGGTTCATGTTTCTTCTCCATCGGCTCTTCTGGTAGATACAGCTGTATCCCAGGTGGTTGTGGATGAGAAAGCAGGAGGGACGATCATCGATACCACGGCCAATACGCGGATCGATGCGATCAATACCAAGGCCAATCTCCAAATTGAAGGTGCGGGCAAAGTAGAAAGCTTGATCATCGATAATCAATCCGTAACGGTGCAAAGTACTGTCAGTATTCCATCCGTATCTTACTCGAATAACGAAGCGCCGGCTCCAGCACCTGCACCAACTCCTACGCCTGCACCAACTGTCAATCAAGCGCCAACCGCTGTAAACGTGACAATAAGTGGGAATATCCTTTTAGGCGAAACACTGACTGGAAGCTATACCTATCAGGATGCGGAAAATAATCCGGAGAGAACTTCTTTGTTTAAGTGGTATCGCGGAGACTTGGCAGACGGTTCCGATAAAACACTCATCTCGGGAGCGACGAAAAAGACTTATACGCTGCAGCAAGACGATGTGGGCAAGTACATCACCTTTGAAGTGATGCCCATTGCAAGCTCTGGAACGAGGAACGGCTCGCCTGTTACTTACACTTCTGTTCGCACGGTGAAGACACCGACGGTAAATCAGGCGCCGACAATTGCCGTCGCCTATTCGGCATCAACTCTGCAAAATACCGCGGTCAGCGATGTAGTCAGTGGATCGGACGCAGATGGAGATACGCTTACTTACTTAACGGATTCCTCCCCATCGCATGGGGGCGTAATTGTCAATCCGGATGGAACGTGGACATATACTCCAGCTCCAGATTATGTTGGGACGGATAGCTTTTCTATTGCAGTGAACGACGGAAATGGCGGGACAGCAACTACAACCGTTACCGTAACCGTTGATGAAGACGCTGCTGTCCTTGATCGGGATGCCCTGGAGATCGGGTATGCAGCAGGAGATGATGAGGACAATGTGACAAACAATTTGACATTGGCAACCTCGGGAGCACATGGTTCTGTAATATCATGGAGCTCCGATGATCCGGCCTTGATCGATGGCAATGGTATCGTTATCCGGCCATTAGCTACTGATGCAGATACCGATGTGATCCTCACAGCAACGATTACGAAGGGGACGAAAACCGTTACAAAAGTATTTACGGTCACGGTTCGCAAGGCCGCAGGCATACCTCCGAATCCAACAAACGGTGCCCCGATCGTACTGACGAGCATTGAGGATCAAATCGTGCTGCCAGGACGTATGCCATACCCCCAGATCGATCTGTCTACGATCTTCCAAGATCCAGATGGCGACGCACTGACCTACGAAGTATCAGCAGATGTGGATGGCATCGTTCAAAGCGACCTAATGGGTAGTGTTCTAAGCATGTCTCCAACATCTGGTGGACAGGTTACCTTCACCGTAACGGCACGAGATGGTAAAGGAGGAGAGAAGGCAACCTCGTTTGTCGTCAAAAGCTATCAGCTCGTTCAGAACGGGGAGGTCGCGATCAAGACGAAATCAGGAGTTCAGCAGGTAAAACTGGATTTGAGCAAATACTTCCCTGCAAGTGAGTGGAATAGCCAAAAAATGCTGCTCAATGGTACGTGGGGAACTCATAATGGCAGCTATCTTGCCTTGGCCCCATCCAGTGTTTCGGCAGATGGCGTATGGCTTATTGCGAATGATTACACTGCGTTGCATATATCGATGGACATAGAGGGACAAGGTGCGTCGGAAGTGTTCTTCTCGGAATATGTTGACGGTACAGACGCTCGAAATGCCCTGCAGCTGTACTATAAAGGGACTGATCCCAATCTGTATGTAACCGGCTATGAGCTGGAAGTTCATAAATACATGACAGATACGAATCAGATGAAAGTATGGACAGTGCCCATCAATCAGGTCAAACACAATATGGTATACATTTACATCGATTTCATCTTCTATGATTTCTTTGATGTAGCGAATGCTTGGTATTATAACGATGAAATCGATATGAGCATCAATGGCTATGTCACAGCATTTGTCTTGAAAAAGAATGGTCAGGTCGTGGATGTTCTTGGTAATCCAGACCCTAGTAATCGCTCTCCTATTTTGGCGACAGGGACGATCGTACGGAAGCAAGGAATTTACACGGGTTCTCAGAGCTTCAATCTGGTAGGGGAATGGGATGTCTATCCGACTGACTCCTTTCAATTTCTTGGGAATCATCAACCATAAGATTGGCCTTCTACGCTAAGCAGCATGTTGGACTTGAAGAGGGGACTTTTCCGGATGCCGGTGGAAAAGCCCCGCTCTCATGTCAACGGAAGAAAAAATACGGATCGTTATGATGGGAAGGCGTACTTCATGAAGAACAATCATAAAAAGGTTACGATGGCTACTGCGCTGGTGCTATTGGCTTCACAAGTGATGGTAGGAAATATTGCAAAAGCGAATACTGTTCCAAATCCATTGACACCTGTTGAAGATGGGTATTGGGATGAACTCGGGGAAATGACCACTTCTGATAGTAATTTTGTTGGGCACGATTCAGTGTTCGGTGTTCAAAGATCGGCCATACATTTCGATTTAACGAGTGTAAATCCAGCTTTCTTAAAAGCAAAACTCCGCATATTCGTTACATCTGCCTTTTCCGATACGGCTGGAGTCAATCCACAAGTTTCTCTAATTGGTTCCTCTTATGGAAATTGGGATGGCTCTTTTCCAATGAATAGCTCTGATGAGGCAATTGCTCCTTATTTGAACGATACAATCAAGAATGCTGATTCTTGGCAAGAATTTGATGTCACTTCCTATCTCAAACAGCAGATGGGAGTACAAAACAGCAACATTACCTTTGCCCTACTTGGTGATGAAATTGGAGATGTTTTGTTTAGTTACGCTTCAGATAACGACCCGGATGGAAGATTTCCCCAACTAGTGTTCGAATATCAATCGAAGCCACCACAAGTGACAACTACGGTCACCAGTGAAGATCAACAAAGCGGAAGCGGGCTTGTGCTTAATTCAGATGCAGAGGACGAAAGTTTAGTCACACACTTTCAAATTAGCAATATTCACGGCGGAACACTCTATCAAAACGATGGAACAATGCCAATCAGTGAGGGGGCTTACATTAGCAAAGAGGATGGTCAGCTTGGGTTAAAATTCACCCCTGACACAAATGCCAGTACACCAGATGGAGACATCTTCGGATTCACTGCAAAAGCTGCCCAAGATGATCAAGGGAAAGGCTTAAGCGATGGAGTACCCGTGGATATCCTTGTATCCGAGGTGAACGATGCTCCTGAACCAGAGGATGATGGTCTTTCAACTGTAATGGAGAATTCCGGGGAACGGATCATTTCATTTGGAGAACTTCTGGCAAATGATAGCAAGGGAGCTGCCCAGGAAAGAAACCAGATATTGACGATTACTTCGGTCACACGGGTAAGCGGCGGAAATGTCCGTATGAATGGAGAGAATGTAGTCTTCACCCCAGATCAAAACTATCGAGGAATCGCTTCCTTCGAGTACACTATAGCGGACAATGGCACGACTGAGGGTGCCCCCGATCCTCTATATAGTACCACTCCAGGGATCGTCTCCTTCACAATCCAGGCACCAGCTGACATGCCTACTGTGATAGATGCCACGACGGAGGAAGACAAGCAAAGCTCGAATGACCTTGTGATCACTCCGACTATCGCAGGCGGTGCAAGCACAACTCACTTTAAAATCAGTGGGATTACGGGCGGAAGACTCTACCAAAACAATGGTGTGATTCCAATTGAAAACGGAGATTACATCACTGTAGCGGATGGGCAAGCAGGCTTGAAGTTTACACCGTCACCTAATGCGTACGGAACAACAGGCTTTGGCTTTGATGTACAGGCAGCTCCAGGAACGACAGGCACGCTGCTAAGCGAAGCCACTCACGCCTCTATTACTGTCAGCGATGTCAATGATGCTCCGACAGCCGTAGAGGATCAGCTGCCGCAAGTCAAAATGGGAACGGCCAAGGTAACGATTCCTTTTCATTCTTTGACAGACAATGATCAGGCGGGGCCCAATGAGGACGACCAAACCTTGACAGTAGTCGACGTAAGTCAACCGCATGGGGGTACGGTCAGTATAGAAAATGGGCAGATTGAGTTCTTACCAGATGCAAATTTCCAAGGAGAGGCTTCCTTTACCTACACAGTAACAGACAACGGCACGACCAATTTGGCCGCAGATCCATTGACAGCAACAGCTCGGGCTAAGTTTGACGTACAACCTACGGAAAAACCCGTGATTCAACTCAGTGGCTCCGACGTTTACTTGTTGATCGGACAGGCATATGTTGATCCGGGATTTTCGGCAGTCGATGATGAAGGACACAATCTGTCAGGTGCTGTGAGCGTCAGCGGTACGTTAGATCCTTCTCGCCTGGGAACGTATACACTCCACTACAACGTGAGCGACCGTACGGGAAACGCGGCAACAGAAGTCACCCGGAATGTCCATGTTGTATCTACTGATCTGGATTCCCTCACTGTAAATTCGGGCACCTACACGCCTGTTTACGACCGGGCAACCAGCACTTACACACTGGATGTACCGAACCGTGAGAACAGTATTTCTGTCGCTACAACAACGCTTGATCCAAGTGCAACTGTAACGGTGGATGGATCTCCGTTAAACACCGGGGAATCACGTACATTAAATGTGAGAGATGGGCGTAACGAGTACACGATCGTGGTAACGGCAAACGGTGGCTCGACCCATACATATACGCTCAAAGTAACGCGGCAGGCAGCGCCCGTACCGGCACCTTCGCCAGGCCATTCCACCACCATTCCCGAGCAGCAGCATCATTTGAATGACCAAGCCAAGGAAGCGATGAAAGATTCCAAAGATGGCGAATGGATCAACAAGCAAGTGGAGAGCGCGCTTGAGCATTTGTCTGACGTGGTAGAGCCAAGCGATGTCAACGACTCAACAAAGCTTGATCTGGTCGCAAACACGGTGAATGATGTTTTTGAACCGCTGATGGATAAGTGGGAGCAAGGCGTCATCAGTCGGTCCCAGTTAAACAAGCTGCTGGACACCTTTTTGGAAGACGGGTTAAACAAAGTAATGGATCACGTTGATCTAAAAGACGAAGAGGTCTTTAAGAAAGGCACGGAAACCGTAAATGCGTTGATTGAAAAAGTCATCACCAAGCTGGATGACGACCAAGTAAAAGGTTCCGTAGCAGATCAAGTGGGCAATGCCATGAACCGCCTGTTGGAGTCGAAAAATGCCATTCACGTACAGAACCATGGAGAAGTAGACGGAATCAGCAATCAACTGAAGCAGATCGATACGATGATCAAAGCGTGGAGCAAAGGTCTAGGCAGCAAGGCAGACATGTTTGACCTCGAGCGCCATCTGATTGTCAAAGTAGACGATGAGACAGGCGAAAAGTCCTTGCGTGCGACACAGGCTAACACCACAACTGAACCTACTGTCAGCTTCAAAAAGGAAACCGTGAAGGCGCTGGGGGATAGAGGCTTTGTTGTTACAGTGAAAAATGAAGACGGAGCAAGCATGAAGCTGCCTACCTCCTTCTTTATCGAACACAAACGCGAAGACCTTGCCTTTATCGTTGAAGCCAATAAAGAAGCAAAGGTTCCAAGCAGCTTTGTGAAAGCTAGTGAAGCGTACCAGTTTAAAATCCTGGCGGCGGACAAAGAGATCCGCTCACTGAGCAAAGGAACGGTTCTGATCAGTATCCCGTACGAGTTCAAATCGAAAAGCTTGAGTCCGTATGCGTATGACTCCAAACGGAAAACGTGGAAGCAGGTGACGGCTAGCAAAAGCCAGCCTCTAGATATCGAAAAAGTCGGTGATGTGATGCAGTTTTCGACCACTTCCTTGCAAACCTACATGCTTGCAGAAGTTGGAATTCGTTCGATCACTGTAGACAAAAAATCGCTCAAGCTGGAGCCGGGTGCCAATCAGCAATTGAAAGTGACAGGCTCGCTGTCTAGTGGGAGAAAGGTAGACCTGTCTTCGGAGGAAGACGGCACGACCTATACATCCAGCAAGCCTGACCTCGTCACTGTGGATGAAAATGGTTTGATCAGCGTGTCTCCGGATGCGAAGAGCGGAACCAAGGCAACGATCACAATGAAAAATGGCAAGAGTACCGCAAAGGTCTCCGTGACCGTGTATACGATGAAAAGCCTAGCGATCTCTCCCTCGATTACTAGCGTGCCTGCAGGCAAAAAGCTTCAACTGAAAGTATTTGCCGTCTACTCGGATCGCAGCAGAGTAGATGTCTCGAAGGGGAGCACTGGAACGACCTATTCGCTAGAAGAGAATGAATTCGCTGCGATCAGCACAGATGGATGGCTTGCAATCCATGAAGATGCCCCAGACGGTACAATAGTATCGATCAAAATGATGAATAACGAAGTCCGTGCAACGTACACCGTGAAGGTAAAAAATCGCTAGAAAGTTTGTATGGCGATAAAAGAGCCCATCGAAAAATGGGTTCTTTTATTTCCCTCTCTATTATCTTAGCGGCAGTTTCATCTGAATTTGTCCGATGACAGCTTCATGAATAGAGCGTAGGCTTTTGCAGCTCAAATCCAAGCATTGACTCCGCATACCGAATAAAGTATTATGTATACACTGAAATGAGAATGGCTAGAAAAATGCAGGTATGGTGGTAGGGTGATGCAAATGAATGAGTTGAATCTGAGTCCCATTATGAAAGAAGAAACGACAAAAGAACGGGTTTATAAGGAAGTCAAAGCCGCCATTTTGAGCGGCCGCATCTCACCGGATGAGATTTTCACAGAAGTCAAAATGGCAGAGACACTGAACACTTCGCGGACGCCCGTACGGGAATCGCTGCAGGATCTGCTGAAAGAAGGGCTGGTTATTTCCATCCCGCGCAAAGGTTTGGCGGTTCGCAAAGTTACTTCCATTGAGGTTGAGCAGATTTTCTTGCTGCGTAAATCTATTGAAAGTGAAGTCATTCATAAGTTGATGGATCGAATCACGACCGAGCAAATCCTAGCATTAGAACATATTTATAGCCAGCAGGAAGCAGCGATGAAAAACAGCGATGAGGTCTCTTTTATTACGTTTGACCAAGAGTTTCATCTATCGCTTACCAGGTTTGCTAAATATGAGTTGATTGAACAAATCTTACTCAATTTACACAATCTATGCACGTTGATTGGGCTGCAAGCGGTGAAAAAGAAGGATCGGATGACTGAGGTGCTGGCAGAGCACCGAAAAATTATTGATGCCCTTCAAAAGAAAGATCCAACCAAAGCGGTTGCTGCCATTATTGACCATCTGACGAAGACTAGGGATTCGTTGCATTGATGCACACAATGTATTTTCATAGTTGTACTCTATAGAAACGGCGTGATTCTTAGGAATCACACCGTTTTTTTGCCATATACCCTTCCATGTGAAAGCTTTCTTCTCCTACATGATGCTCGATATAAATCCCCGGCTGCTTCGTTTCACCGATTGGAATCGTTTCCACCAGTTCAAAATGGCAGATTTCCATATGGGTTTGAATAAATCCTTTTTCAAAGTTTAACGGTAAAGCATTCGGATACAGCTCGTACATTTTTTGAATCGATTTTGTACCTTTTTTGTAATGCGAAAAAATTCCGATAATGGACGTGTCGTCTTTGCAATGCCGGCTAAGCTTGGTAAGTGGAAAGACGGGATTAAATAGCGCATAGTCGTTGAAGGAAAGGCTATCGATGATGTAGTCAACGCTATTGTTGGCGATCGGTAGATGCAGGGATGTGTTGACGATATAAAGCACTTTTAGCTTGGGATTGATATAGGTGATTTTTCCCTTCAGCTTTTCTACCATTTCCTGATTACTGCCGCAAAAAATATATAAGGCGTCATCCGGAAGCAAATGCAAGTATTTCGGCAGCAGCACAAACGTATCAATGCTTGGCTCCAAAATAACCTTGTTGGTCAAAGGTGCTTTTTTCAGGAGCTGGTAAATAAACAGGCCGCTTTTCTCCATGAGTCGGGTCAGCTCAGTTGTGACCTCGGCTACGGTTTTCGGCTCGTACAGGTAGGCACTGTTCTCGATCGAATCATCCAGATTGGGTGCATACAAGATTCCGCCCTCAATCCGGGCCCCATAACCGCATTCACAATGAACGGAAGCGTCCACGATCCACTCTTGCAAAATGAGTGTATTTTGCAATTGGAAGGGGCCAAAGCAGACTGGGCAACGCAGCAAGGGGATCAGCGAAAGGGAAATGCCTGTAACTGTCTTCTCTTCTTTTTTGTGGTGAACGGATTCGATGATCGTATCAATATTTGACATTGCTTCATACAGTCTCGCTATCTCTGCTGCCAATTCATCCTTTTTGGCTGCCAATAGCTGTACGAACCTTTCCCAGTCATCAAGATCGCGCAATAACGTAACGCGCTTTACTTTCAGGATGTTGTCGATTTCATTTAACGTGAAGTGAAGGGATTTTAGCTGGGTTATGAACGCCATATCGTCTTCACAAGTCTGGTCGTACTCATAGTAGGATTCTTTTTTGATAGGAATTAAAAAGCCTAAGCTGGTGTAATAGCGGACCGTATCAACGGAGACATTAAATTTCTTTGCAAACAAACCGATTTTCATATGGGTAGTCCTTCCCTGGAGTATACTCCGTACTTTTGTCGAAAACGGCTCGAAATAGGCAGTTGCCCTATAGATAAGTCCACCCACTACTATGGAGCTAAGCTTTTTTAACAGTCGGAGGAAAGCAGTTACAGGTTCGCTCCACACCGGCCAAAAAAGCTTCAAAACCACAAAGAAGGAGGAATACTTATTGGAAGACACTCGCCTGGAACGTACGCTAACCTTGGCACACCTTGTCTTATTCGGCATATCTTTCATGGCACTGGGTACTGTCTTTAGTACCTATGGGATTGTAGCACAAATGACGCAAGGGATGGTGCCTTCCGCTTATATTCTAGCATTAATAGCGATGCTGTTTACAGCACTTAGCTACGGGAGGATGGCGTCCGCTTATCCGATTTCTGGCTCGGCGTACACGTACGCGCAAAAAGCGATCTCTCCATCGGTTGGTTTTATGGTGGGCTGGAGCATTCTGGTCGACTACTTGTTTTTACCCATGGTCAATTATTTGGTCTTTGCTAACTTTATCCACGCTGCCATTCCTTCCGTACCTGTATACGTATGGATCTTACTGATGCTCGTGCTGGTAACGGTTGTGAATGTGAGAGGAGTCAAGCTTGCAGCCAACGTCAGCCTAGTGGTCAATCTTTGTGCGATCCTTTTCATCGTCGTATTTTCTTTCCTGTCGATCAGACATATCCTTACCAATCAGAGTGTCTTCGAATTGTTTTCCATCTCGCCGTTCTTCCAGCATGGAATCGATATTTCCACTGTTGTCGCAGGGGCTTCCATCCTATGTTTTTCCTTCCTGGGATTTGATTCGGTCACCACGTTTGCAGAAGAGGTGAAGAAGCCGGAGAAAACGCTTCCTCGGGCAGTGCTGCTCGTGACGATCATTGGCGGAATCGTCTTCATTGCGGTTTCCTACCTCGCCCAGCTGGTGTATCCGGACTATGCATCTTTTGCAAACCCAGATTCAGCAGCATTTGAGATTATCCAGTATATAGGCGGAGAGGCTCTGGCTTCATTCTTTATCGTCATGATCGCGACGGGGACATTTGGCTCTGCCATGGTCTCGCATGCGAGCGTGGGACGGCTGCTTTATTCCATGGGGCGGGATGGCGTGCTGCCCAAGAAATGGTTTGGTTACATTCATCCCACCTTCAAAACGCCGGCACGCAATCTATTGTTCGTCAGTCTGATTAGTCTGTCAGCATTATTCCTGTCGCTCGGGACAGCAGCGTCACTGATTAATTTTGGGGCCTTTCTTGCGTTTAGTTGCGTGAATATTTCTGTTATTATGCATTTTTACATCCGTAGAAAGGAGCGTTCAGGAGTGGGCGCATTTCGGAATCTGCTCTTTCCGATTATCGGGACAGCCATGGATCTATATCTCCTGCTAAATCTGGATTCCTATTCACTTGTTCTTGGAATCTCCTGGTTGATCATTGGATTTGTCTATTTGCTAGTGTTGACAAAAGGCTTTAAACAGCAGCCGCCGCAAATGGGAATGGATGCCGCCTGAAATCACTTGAACGAAAGAAGGACATGTATGAAAGCAGATCTGATTTTGAGAGGAAACAAGATATTCACTGGCTTGGCAGATCAGCCTGAGGAAGCAGCAGTCGTCATTTTGGGCAACAAAATCGTGGATGTGTGTTCAATAGAAAAGAGCGAGGACTATGCAGGCGAGGAAACAACGGTGCTGACATACCATGATCAACTGATTTTGCCCGGGTTCCACGATGCTCATTTGCATGTGATCCTCGGCAGTCTGGTGGAGAACTTCAGCGTATCGCTCGGAGAAGCACGATCGGAGGAAGAGGCGGCGGCGATTGTCAAAAAGTATGCCGATAGTCACCCAGAAGAAGAGTGGATTATTGGATTTGGTTGGGATCGAAATGCATGGGTGAACAAAAATGACCCGCACAAAAGTTCGCTGGATCGGCTGCTGCCAGACCGTCCCGTTTTTCTCATGAATGTGGAAGCCCATTACGGCTGGGCAAACAGCTGTGCATTGGAACGTGCCAAGATCGACAATACAACGCCAGCTCCTGACTTCGGGATCATCGAGAAGGATGAAAATGGTGAGGTGACGGGTATTTTGCATGAAACGGCGATGGTGCTCATCACGAGGATGGCGTACCACTTTTCCAGAGAAAAGCAGGAGGCCATGCTCACAGCCTTTTTAAGCCATACTGCCAAACACGGCATAACCTCTGTCGACGATCTATACGCCAGCCGAGCAAATGAGGCATTGGAGGATTTCGGCTTATTCAAAGCTTTTGATGAACAAGGGAAGCTGACGACTCGGATCCACTTTTATCCGTCCATGAATGGAGATATCGAGCGGGCAAAAGCGCTTCGCGATGAATTTCGTTCTGAAAAACTGCAGATGAGCGGATTAAAGCAATTTATCGACGGAGTGGTGACAGGACATACCGCCTATATGCTGGAGCCATATCGGGATAAACCGGGATCACATGGTGAACCTGCCTTTCCAGAAGAAGAGATCAAAAAATGGGTGAAGGAAGCGGAGAAAGAGGGCTTCAAAATCCGTTTTCATGCCATCGGTGATCGAGCCATCCGTCTGGCGCTGGATTCTTTCATGGAAGCGAAAAAAGAGAATCAGACAAGTGGGCTCCGTCATGCCATCGAACACGTGGAGGTGATTCATCCTGCAGATATTCCCCGATTTGCCGAGGTGGGTGCCATCGCCTCCATGCAGCCGATTCACTTGGCCTTGATGCCAAAGGAGAGCTATACAGATGTGCTCGGCATGGAACAATCCCGATACTGCTATGCGATCAAAACGTTGCAGGAAGCAGGCGCACGACTTGCTTTTGGGAGCGATTTCCCGGTTGCGCCGATCAATCCGCTTTTGGGGCTTCATCGTGCCTTGACGCGCATGGATTATACGGGTACAGAGCCTTGGAATGAAGCAGAGAAGATTGCGTTAGCGGATGCCATTCGTTCGTACACGCTGGGTGGAGCATTTGGCGTGCACCGAGAGCATGAGCTGGGCACGCTGGAAATGGGCAAGCTTGCCGATATTGCTGTGCTGGATTGTGACTTGTTCAGCATTCCGGCAGACGAGATAAAGAATGCGAAAACCGTTTTGACTGTCATGGATGGGAAAATGGTATATGAAAGGGAGCGGAGTAAACGGTTTGCGGGATCCTGCGGCTAGATCTCGAATATTGAAAAAACTATTGACTACACAATGCGGTATTATGTATTGTGTATACATAAAGCGACGTTGGTAGAGATTGACTCTCTCTTACCGAAACGCTTTCCCTATCAAAATCTAGCAAATGTGGAGTGGAGGATTGAATACATGGGCAAACCGGTTGAAGAACTAAGCCAGGATATGGTTTCCCTGATTCAGGGAAGTACGATCATGCTGCTAAGCGTCGTACACAAGGAAAGCGAAAAGGTCTATACCACGGCTTTATCGTGGGTGTATGCCGTAAATGAGAGGAAGATCCGTTTTGCCATCGATGCCAAGTCAGAATTTGTAAGCATCCTGGAGAACGATCCCGACTTGGTTCTTACTTTTATCGGATTGGAAAGCGTCTACGCGATCATTGGAAAAGCGGCGATAAAAACAAGGCAGACAGAGGGGACCACACTCAAACTGGCTATTCTTGAGGTAGACGTTCAAGAGGTTCGGGACATCATCTTTTATGGCGGAAAGATCGTCACGGAGCCGGCCTTTATGAAAACCTATAACGCTGAGCTTGTAAAAAAGCTCGATCAAGAAGTAAAGGACATCATCTACGGTTGACCGATATTCGAGTCCTGAGAAAGCGTTTTTTTAACACTATTTATGTATACACAATACACAACACGAAGTACAAAACTAATTACCCTGAAAGAAGGCGGCGACATGAGAACTGGACAACAGTATATGGATTCGCTAAAGGATAACCGTTGCATTTACATCGATGGAGAACGTGTACAGGATGTGACGAAGCATCCCGCGTTTACCGGAATCATCCAGACCGTAGCGAAGCTGTACGACATATCGGCAGATGAGACAAACAAGATGACGTACACAACGGAAGATGGAACAATCGCCAATAAAATTTACATGATTCCGAGAAGCCGTGAAGATCTGAAAGAACGAAGAGAGGCTATTCGGAAATGGTCGGAGGCTACTTGCGGGTTTGTCGGACGCAGCCCGGATCATGTGGCGGCTTTTCTGGCGAGTTTTGCTGGCGCAGCGCACGTTTTTGAACGAGGTGGAGAGCGTTTCAAGGACAATATCATCCATTTCTATAAGCAAGTAAGAGACAATGACCTTTATGTATCCTATGTCATCATTCCGCCGCAGGTCGATCGCAGCAAAGCCGCACATGAATTGGATGAAAAATACGTGGCGATGGCTGTTTATGAAGAACGCGAAGACGGCATTATCATTCGTGGTTCGCAAATGCTGGGAACGGGTTCTGCGGTAAGCGATTATCTATTTTGCAGCGTTATTTCTCCGCTGCGCCCGGGAGACGAAGATTACGCCATTTCTTTTGCCGTTCCGATGGACGCACCTGGCCTGAAATTGTATGCGCGCCCGAGCTACGCGCAAAACAAACCGAGCACCTTTGATTATCCACTATCGACGCAGTTTGATGAAAGCGATTCTTTTGTCGTATTCGACGATGTGTTTATTCCGTGGGAGCAAGTCTTTATCTACAAAAATATCGATATCGTTCGAGCGCAATTCCATGAGACACCAGCGCATGCGCTCGGGAATAACCAGGCACAAATCCGCTTCACTACAAAATTGAAATTTATGATTGGTGTTGCACGGAAAATCGCGGAAATAAACGGAACAGATAAATTCCCGCAAGTGCAGGAAAAGTTGGGGGAGCTTGCATCCATTGCATCCTGCGTGGAGGGGATGATGCTCGCTTCTGAATACGAATGTCTGCATGACGAAAATGGGGTTGTTCGCCCTAACCCTCGATACCTGTACGGCATTGTCGGGATGCAGGATACGATCTACTCGAGTGTGATCAAAGTTTTGCGCGAATTGGCAGGGGGCGGGGTGCTGCAGGGGCCATCCAGTTACAAAGAGCTCATCCACCCTGACACGGCTGCTGATATCCAAAAATACATTCGTGGCGGGAACGCTGATTCCACGCAAAAGATTCAGCTTTTCAAATTGGCCTGGGATATTATCGGATCTGAATTCGGTGGCCGCCATCAACAGTACGAAATGTTCTACAACGGCGCACCTTTTGTAGTGAAAGGATACGCCTATCGAAACTACGGTTATCAAGAAGCCGTTGGTCTCGTGGATCGTTTCCTGCATTCGTACGAGCTGCCGCAGCCCACTTACACGCCCTAATCACGCTTCCCATGTCGCTTTATCAGCCAGCGTTCCATAGACAATCGATAAAGGAGGGAAACCATATGAAAGTGGCGTCTGTTCAAGTTGAAATCAGCGACGATGAGTCGAAAGCACAGCGCATGCACAGGGTCGGAGCGATGCTTGACGAGCTAGAGGGATACGATCTGATCGTTTTGCCGGAAATCTGGGCGACTGGATATTTTTCTTTCGATCGGTATGAGGAGGAATCAGAACCGATAGACGGACCTTTTACTGAGACGTTTTCCGCTAAAGCGAAGGCGCTGGGTGCGTACCTATTTGCGGGAAGCTTCGTCGAAAAGGATGGCGAAAACCTGTATAACACAAGCGTTCTGTTTGATCCACAAGGTCATAGGATCGCCAACTATCGCAAAATTCATTTATTTCGATACGGCTCGGATGAAGGAAAACTTGTAACCCGCGGCGATGAAGTTGTGGTGGTAGAGACAAAGCTCGGAAAGGTAGGTTTGGCGACCTGCTACGATTTGCGCTTTCCCGAACTCTTCCGCAAGCAGGTTGATCTGGGTGCCGAGCTGCTCCTGGTGACATCTGCGTGGCCACACCGACGTCTAATGCATTGGAACCTGTTTAATCAGGTCAGGGCGTTGGAAAATCAATGTTGTTTGATCTCAAGTAACTGCGCCGGCATGACCAGAGGCACATTCTTGGGCGGGCACAGCCAGGTAGTGGACCCGTGGGGGACGGTTCTCGCCTCGGGTGGAGAGCAGGAGACGATCGTGAAAACGGAAATCGACCTAAAGCAGATCCAACATATCCGAGAGACTTTCCCGCAGTTGAAACATCGGATCTTGACCTAAATCTCGCAAAAAGTAAGGAGTGACGACATCTACGATGCAAATGTATAGCAATGGGATTCAGCTGCAATGGGAGCCGAGCAGATTAATTATTGCCGGCTATACCGGAAAAGATCAAAAGGCTGTTCAGCAGCATATTGACGAACTCAAAGAGCTCGGAATTCCGGCTCCTCCGCGTGTTCCGATGATTTACGACCTCTCCCCGGAGCTTCTGCAGGTGACCGAGGAAATTACAGTTGTTCACAATCATAGTAGTGGCGAAGCAGAGGCTGTCTTACTGGATGTATATGGAGTATGGTATCTGGGGCTTGGCAGCGATCATACGGATCGGGTGCTGGAAGCGACTTCGATTCAAAAGTCGAAGCAGGTGTGCTTAAAACCCGTTTCTTCCCAAGTATGGCCGTTGGATCAGGTGAGGGACTACTGGGATGAGATCGAGATGGAGAGCTGGATCATCAAAGAGGGAGTTCGGCACGAATATCAGAGGGGAAAATTAGGAAGCTTCCTCAACCCGGACGAGCTGCTCCATATTTTGCGAGAACGCCATTATGAGAGTAAGGGAATGGCAGTGTTTTGTGGAACCTTGCCATTGCATACCGGAACATTCCACTATGGGGGAACCTTTGTTGCCGAGCTTCGTGATCCGAAAAAAGGCAGTACGATTCAATTGAAATACGATATGAAGCTATTAAAAGACGCTGAGGAGGCATAACGACATGGCAAAACCAGAATGGGAATTTACCGATTACCGCAAGTTTGAAGCAACACCATTCAGTAGTGTGAAAGGACTTTCCGAAAGAATTATAGCCCAAGACCCGGAAAAGAATGTTGCTACCCGGATCCTTCAATTCGAACCAGGTACGGATACCTCACCGAACGGTATTCAAATTCATGATTTTTGGGAGGAGCTTTATATTATCGAAGGATCGATTATCGATCTGGAATTAAATGAAGAGTTTACGCACGGGATGGTGGCATGCCGCCCGCCGGGAATGAAGCACGGGCCGTGGAAGTCTCCGAATGGCTGCAAAATTTTTGAAGTGCGTTATTACAGCAAGTAAGTATAAGTGACAGAGAGCAACCCGCCCGATGGAAACACAAGCTATGAAAGCTGCCTTTTTCCAAATGGACGGGTTGCTTCTATTAAAAAGGCTATTCATTTTTATCGAAATCATAGTATGGCCCAAGGAGGCGTTTTATGAAAAGGGAAGGTCAACCTGTAGTAAAATCCAAAAAAGTGCTGTTCGCGACTCTAATTGGCAGCACGATCGAATTCTATGATTTCTTTCTTTATGGGACGGTTGCTTCCCTTGTGTTTAACAAGTTGTTTTTTCCGAGCGATAATCCATTCGTCAGTTTGCTGCTTGCCTATGCATCGTTCGGGGTGACCTTTTTTGTCCGGCCTCTAGGCGGTCTTATTTTCAGCCATACGGGCGATAAATTTGGCAGGAAAAACACGCTTGTCATCTCGCTGGTCTTAATGGGAATCTCTACTGTCTGCATTGGATTATTGCCGACGTATAGCACCATCGGAGTTTTGGCACCGATCCTGCTTGTGACGCTGCGACTCATCCAAGGGGTGGCGCTTGGCGGGGAATGGGGAGGAGCCGTTCTACTAGCGGTAGAAAGTGCACCCAAAGAAAAGCGTGGCTTCTTTGGAAGCTTCCCGGCTATGGGGATCCCGCTTGGCATGTTGCTTGGAACATTCTCTATATCCTTAATGAGTCTACTTCCCGAAGAGCAGTTTTTATCGTGGGGCTGGCGAATTCCTTTTCTGCTCAGCGCCCTTCTAGTAGGGGTTGGTCTATGGATCCGGATGGGGCTTGGGGAAACCGAGGCATTCAATGAAGAAAAGGAGAAAGGGAATGTCGTGAAAGTTCCGCTTTTTGTGGTGCTTCGTCATCACTGGAAAGCCGTGCTCATTTCGTTAGGGGCAAAATGTGTCGAGGTTGGACCATTCTATTTATTTACAACATTTTTTATTGGCTATGCGACGAATATTGGTTTTACCAGAACAACAACGCTCAATGTCATTTCGATTGCGACCCTCGTGACAACGATCTGTATTCCACTAATGGGAATACTATCAGACAAAATTGGACGCAAACGCGTTTTTTTACTAGGGGCATTCGCTCTTGCTGTCTTTTCTTTCCCTTATTTTTACCTCCTCTCGTTACAATCCGTTTTTTGGGTATATGCCGTTTCGATCATTGCCCTCGGAATATTTTGGTCTTCGATCGCAAGCATTATCGGAACGATGTTCTCAGAAATGTTCCAGACAAATGTTGGGTACACAGGAATAACCCTTGGCTATCAAACAGGCTCAGCCTTGTTTGGAGGAACAGCACCGATTGTCGCCACCTTTTTGCTTAGCGCTTACCATAATTCCTGGGTACCTCTTGCTGTCTTTACGTGTGCGCTCAGTGTAGCCTCTTTCATCTCCGTATCCCTCTTGCGCAATACGAACGAGCAGAGCTTGCGTCACCAGAATGAGGAAGCTACGAAAATGTAAAAAGGATCTGGAGGGTGATTTGATGACGATGAAAAAGTACTCTTTCGTTTTCCTAGTTGTTTTGCTGTTTGCCTCGGTATTTACGGGGAGTGCATGGGCGAAGAGTAACGAGAATCATGCGGCTGAACTGATTCTTACAAATGGAAACGTTTACACCGTGGATAAAGCGCACAGCAAGGCAGAGGCGGTCGCGGTTAAAGATGGGAAGATTCTTTATGTAGGGAGTGTCGCGGGAGCTGCAGCTTTCAACGGGGTCGACACGAAAGTGATTGATCTAAAGGGAAAAATGGTGCTGCCCGGTTTTATCGATAGCCATGCCCATGCGTACCTGATGGCAGAAAGCCTGTTTTGGTTGGATGTAACGAATTTGTCCACCCTGGAAGAATATGCACAGGCAATCAAGGATTACGTAAAGGAGCATCCTGAAAGTAAGCAATTGCGTGGCGTGGGCTGGAAACGGGAGTTAATCGAAACGAGCGGGCTAGGTCCTAAAGAATGGCTTGACCAAATTGTTCCAGATATGCCTGTTGTCTTTATCTCGAGCAGTCATCATGATTTATGGGTCAACTCCAAGGCTCTTGAGAATGCAAAGATCAACAAACTCACACCTGATCCACAAGGCGGTATTATTGAACGCGATCCGAAAACAGGAGATCCGACAGGGATTTTGCAAGAATTTTCTGCTCATAATCTGGTGATCAATGCACTTCCTCAACCAGACTTTACGGTTCAGGAATACAAAGAGACGATTTTGGCCTGGCAGGCGTTTGCTGCTGAAAATGGAGTTACCTCGGTATTCGTGCCCGTTCATTATCCAACAGAAAATCTGCTGAAAGCCTTTGAGGAGATGGACAAGGAGAGTAAATTGACCTTACGATACGATCTCGGGTTATGGGCAGATGAAACGAAGGGAACCAAGCAGATTGAGAGATTGAAGGAATTACGTGATAAGTATCAAGGGAATTTATTTAAGGTAGACTCTATCAAAATATTTGCTGACGGGGTCGGCGACAATGAGCTGGTTTGGGATCAAGATGTACTAGAGGAGACCGTAGCTGCCTTGGACAAAGAAGGTTTCCGTATTTATGTCCATGCAATCGGCATCCAGGGATTTTACCCGAGTGCCAACGTGTTAGACGCGTTTGAATATGCGGCTAAAGTCAATGGAAAAAGAGATTCCCGGCATGCGATCACTCATATCGATTGGGTTCGGGAAGAAGATGTCGCGCGCTTTAAGGAGTTAGGCGTAATCCCTGTTCCTCAGCCTGCGTGGTTTGGAAATGACTGGTATGAAGGCGTAAAGGGAGAAGAGCTGAAAAACCTCAATCGGTTGAATAGCTATTTTGAGGCAGGAATACCTGTTGCTTCATCAAGTGACTTTCCCTCCACCGCTCAATTCCTTAGTGATTTCCGGCCATTTACAGGTCTTGAGGTAGGGGTAACGAGGCTGGATCGGGATAAAACCACGGAAGCCGATCTCAATCAAGTAGTATGGCCCAACGAAAAAGCATCTCTCGATGAGATGATTGCCAGCTATACCATCAATGGCGCGCATTTGATTTTCGCAGAGAATGAGCGGGGCTCTATCGAGGTAGGCAAAAAAGCGGATCTGGTCGTTTTAGATAAAAATTTAGAGGAGATTCCAGTAACAGAAATCAATGAGACGAAGGTCTTGTTGACTTTATTCGAAGGGAAGGAAGTATTCCGTAGTAGCTTGTTCTCCGAAAGTGAGGATGCTCGCTAAACACGAAGACAGCGTCCTTACTGGCAAAGGGATAAATAAAATAGACGACTAACTCTACGATAAAAGCTATCTCCCCAGGGAAATAGCTTTTTATCGTTTACGTACCTGCAGCCGTATTATCAAAACGCATTTCGATGAATGCACGCAGGGCATTGCTGATAAAAGAATCTTTACGCATGATGAACTCGGTTTTCATATGGCGCAAGGAATCGGGAATCTCATGGGTACGGATGATCCCCTCCGTCTCAGGTCGAGAGGTCACGGTCCGTGGGAGCAGAGAAATACCGAGTCCAGCCGAGACACCGCCGATAATCGCCTCGATTGTCCCGAACTCCATGATGACAGGAGAAATAAAGCCACGCGTATGTAGAAAACGCTCGAGGACTGCCCGATACGTACAACCGTGGCCATAGACGAGGCTCGGTCGGGCAAGTGCTTCATCGAGGTCGGTAATGGCGGTTGCGGAAGCGATGACAAGCTCCTCATCAAAGGCGGGAATGGACTGTAGCTCCGGGTGCTCGCACTCACAGCCGATAAAGGCTCCGTCCAGCTCGTAGTGCAGCACTTTTTCCATTAAAAACTGCGTGTGACCAGTAGTCAGCGAGAGCAATACATTCGGGTATTGCTCGTAGTAGGCAGCAAACAGCTTGGGTAGCCTCACAGCGGCAGCAGTCTGCGTTGAGCCGATCATCAAGGGTCCGCTAGGTTCACTGGTGGAGGTGAGTGCTTTGGTCGCCTCGTCCAGCATACCGACAATTTTATCGGCGTAAGCAAGCAGCGTTATCCCGCTTGAGGAAAGTGTCATACCGCGGTTATGGCGAAAAAACAGTACGGTGCCAAGCTCCGACTCCAGCTGCTGAATACGCGCGGTGACATTCGATTGGACATAGCCAAGCCTTGAAGCGGCTTTTGTAATGGAGCCTTCTCGAGCTACCATTTGAAAGATACGGAGATCCCCGCTCTCCATCGCATTTTACCTCCGTCCCATTTAGGTATCACCACGAATGATAACTAGTATCTGTTATGATCATTATACGAAAAACCAAGACTCCCTTACAATATGCCATATGAGTATTTCGCGCAAAGGGGATGTCATCATGCACAAGCTCAAGTATGCCTGTCTGATTATCGTGACAACGTTTTTGATGGGAATTGCCTTTCCTGTTGGCAAGATCGGCCTTTCGTATGCACCACCGTTCCTTTTGATGGGCATGCGCTTTGTACTGGCTGGAGGATTGCTTGCCCTTTTCTGCTACAAAAGAAAGCAACCCTTGGGCAAGATGCAGTGGCTTCAGGCAGCCATCATCGGTCTGTTTCAGTCTGCTGGCGTGATGGGCTGCGCATTTTTCAGCATGCGCTGGATTTCAGCAAGCGAGTCGGCCATCCTTACCACCTCGAGTCCGCTGTTCGTGATCATCATGGGAACGCTCATCGCCGGAGCGGTTTACCGGGTCCGCCAGTGGTTTGGTGTGGCAATCGGTTTTGTCGGTGTGGCGATTGCGCTGGGCTTTCATCTCGGTATGCAGCCAGGCACGTTCATTAGTCTCGCGGGTGCAGTCAGCTTTGCTTCGGCGACTCTGTTTATCAAACGGTGGTCCCCGAACTTTGACTTAAACGTGCTGGCTGCGTATCAGATGCTGACTGGCGGAATCGCGTTGCTCCTCATGAGCTTTGTCACTGAACACCCCTTTTTTACGGTGACAGTCAAATCCGTTGCGGTCGTGCTCTGGCTCGCGGTCATGTGCTCGATTGTCCAGTTTACACTCTGGTTTTATCTGCTTCACCGCGGCGATCCTGGGAAAACGAGCTCCTTTCTTTTTCTCGTGCCGCTTTTCGGAGTGTTCACCAGCTGGCTTTTGCTCGGTGAGCGCGTGGAATGGTACGTCGGCGCGGGTGGTTTATTGATTGGCATCGGTATTTTCTTGGTCAATTGGGAGGGAAACCGACTTGTCGTGGCATCTACGAAAAAAATAGCTTCATAAAAAAATGGTCCTGGAGTGATGGAAAATGAATTTGAAAAATCAAGTAGCTCTCGTTACAGGCGGTGGTACCGGAATTGGTCGGGCAACAAGCATGATGCTGGCACAGCAGGGGGCGCTCGTCGCCGTGAACTATTCCCGTTCTGAGGCAGATGCGGAAGAGACGGTGCAGCTGATAAAAAAAGAGGGAGGGAATGCCATCTGTATAAAAGCCGACGTATCCAACGACAGGGAAGTAAGGCAAATGGTAAATACGATGGTGGAGCAGTTCGGGACAGTCGATTTGCTGGTAAACAACGCAAGTATCACGCGCCACATCCCAATGGATGACCTGGAAGCACAGACGTCCGAAGTGTGGGATGAGCTTTACGCTGTCAATGTCAAAAGCATGTTTTTTTGTGCGAGAGCGGTAGCACCTTATATGAAGAAAAAGAAACGCGGAGCTATCGTGAATGTGGGAAGCATCGCTGGTCTGACCGGAACAGGATCATCGCTTCCGTATGCTGTTTCCAAGGCTGCGGTGCATGGGCTGACAAAATCGCTCGCTCATGCGCTTGCCCCGGAAATTAGAGTTTGCAGCGTTGCCCCAGGAGCGGTGGCTACGAGATGGTGGGCAGGCAAGGAAGAGAGGATGAAGCAGCTGGCTGGTCATTTGTTGCTACAACGGATCGCAACGCCGGAGGATATCGCCAAGCTGATTTGCGCCTTGTTGGAGCAAGAAGCGATGACGGGTCAAATCATCACGGCTGATTGTGGGCAGATGGGAAGTTAAATCCAAAAGCCGTCCTATAAAAAGGGCGGTTTTCTTCTGTTTGGACGCTGGAAATCGCACGAATGGAAACGTGAAAATCGCAAGAAAAAAAACGATAAACAAATATTCAGAATTTATTGACCAAAAATCATATATGATATATAGTATACGAAACGGATAAATCGAGGTGAAATCATTGGTTCAAGAAAATGAAGCAAACGTTTACACAACGAAATCAGATATCGTCCACAAGGTACTGAAACAAAAAATTATAGACGGCGAGCTGGCAATGGGGGAGAGCATCAACATCACGAAGATCGCAGCTGAGCTAAACATCTCCATCATTCCTGTGCGTGAAGGTCTCAAGCGATTGGAAACGGAAGGCTTGGTCGAGTTTTTCCCACATAAAGGGGCACAAGTAAAGACGTTCAGTTCTACAAAAATAAAGGAAATTTACGATATTCGCGCTGTACTGGAGGGGTTGGCGGCAAGAGAAGCGATCGCCCATCTTGATCCCGATAAAATAGAGCAGCTCAAGGTCATGAACGAACAAATGAGACAATATGCGAACGAAGCGGATGACGAACGCTTTGGTCAAGCAAACAAAGATTTTCATCGATTCATGTATCAAAATGCTCAATATCCGACTCTCTTTGATATGATTTTCAATCTGTGGGAGGGGCATTGGACGAAGGCGATCTTTGCCTTTCATCCGGAGAGAATGCATGATGCTGTAGCCGAGCATGATGCGATTATTCAAGCAATCGAAGCAAAAGACGGAGTGAAAACAGAGCAATTGGTGAGAGCGCACAAATTGAAAACAGCAAAGTTGTTCGAAACGATCTCGAAGGAAACGAAGGGGTAAAAACGCCCCTTCATGTGAGCGGTTACATTCGCCAGTGGATAGCGCTTCTCATTTTCGATGAGGGTCCTATTTTCACATAAATGAGAAAGGAAAGGGATGGAGAAGATCATGACGAGCAGCTGGAAGAACGAAAATTGGTGGGTCAGTCATTTCAATTTTAAGGAAGAAGTAACGCAGCAGTTTCATATCCCACACAAAGTAGAGCTTCATGACGCGACCCTGCGAGATGGGGAACAGACAGCGGGTGTCGTGCTAAAGCCAGAGGAGAAGGTGGAAATTGCCCGGAGATTGGGAGAGGCGGGAGTCCATCGGATCGAGGCGGGAATGCCTGCCGTTTCGGAGCAAGATCGAAAAGCGATTGTGGATATCAAAAAGCTTGGCTTGGACTCGAAAATCTTCGGCTTTGTCCGAGCAAAAGAAGAAGATATCCACATGTGTTTGGAATGCGGGGTCGATGGGGTCATCATCGAATTGCCGATTGGCAAACCCAAATTGGATTTGCAATTCAACTGGTCCGTAGACCGCGTAATTGAATCTAGCATTACCGCCATAAAAAAAGCAAAAGAGCTGGGGCTGTATACCGTCTTTTTTCCTTACGATACGACGAGGGCAGACGAGGCAGACTTCGAAAAATTGTTAACAGAAGTTACGGCCGAAACGTTGCCAGACTCCGTAGGTATTGTCGATACGATGGGCTGCATTTTGCCAGAAGCAACAGAATATATGGTGAAATTCGTGAAGGAGAAGACGGGTGGGCTTCCGGTAGAGATCCATACACACAACGACTTTGGCTTAGCCGTTGCCAACTCTCTCAGAGCGGTAGCAGCAGGTGCAGAGGTTGTCCATTGTTGTGTGAATGGGATGGGCGAGCGCACAGGAAACGCCGCCTTGGAAGAAGTGGCTGCTGGCATTCAAATGCTGTACGGCAAAGATATGGGGATAGATATTCCAAAATTAATGGGATTATCTGAGTTGGTTGAGCACTATACGAATTTCCCGCTCGCTGTAAACAAGCCCATTGTAGGCACTGCCAATTTCACCCGGGAATCGGGTATCGGGGCAGATACCCTGCTCAAGCATCCACTCGCCATGTTTGCGTTAAATCCCGGATATCTCGGACGTCAAGCAAAATTGGTATTGGGCAAGAAGAGCGGAATGACATCGATCAATGTTCGCCTGCAAGAGCTGCAAGTGACACTTGACGAGGAAGCAAAGAAGCAGCTTCTCACGGATGTGAAAAACATGGGAATCGAGAAGAAAAGAATTTTAACAGACGAGGAATTTGTTCAGCTCGTTAAAAAATACCCGGTGTTGCAGTGAGTATTGGGTAGTGTCACGGGAGGATTGTCGATGATTGAATTTTCTTACAGCGAACCCGATAGCTTGGTAGAACTTCTTGAAATGCTAGAGGAAGGCGGAAATACGGCCGCACTCTTGGCTGGCGGCACAGACCTGGTGAATCATATACGCATCGGAAAACGTACTCCGAGCAAAGTAATCAGTCTCAAAAGCGTTAGGGAGCTGAATCATGAGATCACCTTTTGCCAGGATGGGATTATGATCGGAGCACTCACTACCCTCTCTGCCATCGAGAAACATAGCGTAGTGCGCGAGAGGTTCCCTGCGCTTGCCGAGGCGGTCAACAAAATTGGGTCCACGCAGATCCGAAACAAAGGGACCCTGGTTGGTAATCTGTGCAACGCCTCTCCTGCAGCAGATGCGATTCCGGCTCTTCTGATTTACAATGCCGTGATCCATATTGTCAGCAAGAAAGAGCGGAGAACCGTGCCTATAGAAGCATTCATGAAAGGGCCGGGAAAAACGGATTTGCAGCAGGGTGAGATAGTAGAAAGCATTTTCGTACCTAATCCTCCTGCGAATTCTGGTTCCTGCTACTTGAAATCGTCACGCAGAGATGGCGCAGACTTAACCATCGTGGGAGCGGCAGCATTAGTCGCTCTGTCTGGAGAGGTGAGAATCGGACTCGGGGCAGTAGCACCAGTTCCATTTCGGGCGCATGCTGCTGAGAAAATGGTCAGGGATGAGCAAGTAAACCTAGATGCTGCTCTGGACGAAGCAGTAAAACAAGCGAATCCGATCTCTGACTTGCGTGCGAGTCGTGAATATCGCCTTGCCATGATAAAGACTTTCACACGCAAGGCAATCCATATCTGCCGAGGAAGAATTCAGAAATAAAACAAGATTTCCACTAATCGTTGGGAAGTGATGCAATGAGTACGGACCTCATAGAGCTTCATTTTACACTGAATGGGGAAAGAAAGACGATCGAGGTCAAGCCGTATCATACATTGGCACAAGTGCTGCGGGATCAGCTTGATTTAACTGGCACCAAACTGTGCTGCGAAGAAGGCGAGTGTGGGGCATGCACGGTTATTCTCAATGAAAAAGCAGTAACCTCCTGCATCGTATTGGCGCCTGAGATCAATGGCTGCGAGCTGAAAACCATCGAAGGGCTTGTGCAGGACGGTGAGCTTGATCCCGTGCAGGAGGCATTTATTGAAAAGGGAGCGGTTCAGTGCGGGTATTGTATCCCGGGAATGATCATGTCGGCAAAAGCATTGCTCCAGGAAAATAATGACCCGTGTGAAGCGGACATCCGGGAAGCATTGGCGGGAAATCTGTGCCGCTGCGCCGGATACTACCGGATTATGGATGCCGTGACAGCTGCAGGTAAACAGATCAGGGAAGCGAACGCTGCTAAATCGTAGACGAGGAAGGTGTCGGTATGTCCTTTGAAATCATTGACTTGAGCTTACCGCTGGAAAACTACGCGAGTGAGCCGTATCCACCGAAAATTATCCATTTTGATCATGCAGCTGGTGCAAGACGTCTTTCCGCACTTGCAAAAGTAGATCCTACAGATTTTCCGGATTCCATGGGGCTCGCAAATGAGATCGTCGAAGCGACCACCCATTCCGGTACACATGTGGATGCTCCCTGGCATTTCGGTCCTACGACGGAGGGAAAACCTGCGAAAACCATCGATCAGGTTCCGCTTGCGTGGTGCTATGGTCCGGGGGTAGTCATAGATGTCAGACACAAACAAGCAGGGGAAGAGATCACCGTCTTCGATCTTAAAACAGCGCTCGAAAAAATCTCCTACACGCTGAGCAAAGGGGATATCGTTCTCCTACATACGGGTACGGATAAGCTTTGGGGCACATCACGCTACGTCGATAGTCAGCCAGGACTCGGCGAAGAAGGGACGGATTGGCTGGTCCAGCAAGGAATCAAATGCATTGGCATTGATGCTTGGGGATTGGATCGATCTGTGAAATACATGGCAGAGGACATAAAAGCGGGGAAAGACAAAGGCCTGCTCTGGCCAGCGCATATGTATGGCAGAAAACGCGAGTACATTCAGATTGAAAAACTGGCGAATTTGGATAAACTCCCTCGTCCCTACGGCTTTACGGTCTCTGCCTTGCCTGTAAAAATCGCGAATGCATCCGGTGCTTGGTGCAGGGCAGTTGCAATCGTAAATGAAGAGTAGCTCTCAAGGCTATGTAGAAAGGAACCGGGGTGAAATCATGGAGTTTGACGTTGTCGGAAAGGACATAAAACGCACCGATGCATTAAAAAAGGTAACCGGCACTTTGGATTATGTGATTGACCAGAAGATGCTGGGAATGCTGTACGGAAAATTGCTTCGCTCCGAACATGCCCATGCCAAAATCGTGAATGTGGACGCTTCAGCAGCGAAAAAGATCCCCGGCGTGTATGACGTCATCACTTCGACTGATATGCCGCAGCCTGTTCCGCGCTTTGGACCGATCAAACAGGATCAGCCACTGCTTGCGGATAGAGTGGTGAACTACCATGGGGAGCCGGTGGCGGTAGTACTGGCAGACAGTGAAGAGGCGGCACAGAAAGCTCTCAAAAAAATCAAGGTAGAGTACGAAAAGCTGTCCTCTGTCACGAAATTAGATGATGCTTTGCGAGCAGATGCTCCGATCGTAAACCCAGATAGTATCGGTATGCATGAAGAGCTTGGTTCTAACATCTGTGGAAACTGGAGATTTGGGTGGGGGGATGTTGAAGCGAAAAATAGCCCGGCTTCCTTCACGCTGAAAAATGTGTATGAGTTCCCGATGATTCACCACTTTCCGATTGAACCCTTCTCCTGCATTTGTTATCCCGAGAATGGTGGAGTCGCGGTTCGAAGTCCGATCCAGCATCCTTTCATTTTGCGTCGTGTTGTAGCGAAGGCTTTACACATGGAGCTTTCCCAAGTACGGGTGATCGGAAACGCAATCGGAGGAGGCTTCGGGGGCAAAGGCTATCCGAAGATTGAGCCACTTACCGCCTATCTTGCTCTGCATACTGGCAAGCCGGTAAAAATCGTCTTGTCTTTAGAGGAAGGTTTTTTCTCGGCACGACGTTCTTCCTCCAGGGTGACGATGAACACGGGATTTGATCTCGAAGGCAAAATTCAATTTCAGGATGTGAAGGTTGAATTCCTGGTCGGAGCATATGCGGATACCGCGCCGCGGGTTGCTTCCAAATCAAGCTATCTCGGATGTGGGCCATACGTGACGCCGAATGCTCGTATCGATTGTCGTGCCGTCTACTCGCATACTGTGCCGAGTACAGCCTTTCGAGGGTTTGGAATGCCGCAGATTGTTTGGGCGGTAGAATCCCAGATGAACGAAGCAAGCAAGGTTTTGGGTATTGACCCGCTCGAGATTCGGTTGCGAAATCTGCCTAAAAAAGGGGAAATATTGGTACCCGGCGACAGGCCAGTTGATGGAGATTGGGAACAAGGACTGCGTAAAGCAGCCGAGACGATTGGGTGGGGTACAGAGAAACCAGATGGCATCGGCCGCGGGATCGCCATCGGAATTAAAAATCCGATTCCCGCTTCTCTATCCAAATCAATCGTAAAGCTGCACGCGGATGGAAGTGTTACGGTCTCAGTGGGTACCTCTGAAATGGGGCAGGGAGCACGTACCACGATGGGGCAGATCGCGGCGGAAGCACTAGGGGTACCGATGGAACGAGTCTCACTCATTATGGCGGATACTGGTGCTGTACCTTTTGATACGGCAACGGCAGGCAGTCGTTCTACCGTGGCTATGGGAAATGCAGTCGTCTCTGCTTGTCATGACATAAAAGAACAGCTGACAGAGATGGCGCATGAGCTCTTTGCAGACGGTTCCCAAGAGGAGGTGGTGATTTCTAGGGGAACAATAGAGGCTTACGGAAAATCCCTTTCCTATGCAGACATCCTCGCCGAATACTTTGGTCCAAATATGGGTGAGGTTGTGGGAAACGGGACCTACAAAGGAAGTAAAATAGAAGGCCATCCAGTAGGCGGGATGGCAGATTTCTGGGAAATTGTATTCACTGCCGCTGAGGTGAGCGTAGACACAGAAAGCGGTAAAGTCTACACAAACAAGCTTGTGAACGTAAGTGATGTGGGATGCATCATTAATCCGTTGCAGGCGGAAGCGCAGGAAGAAGGCGCAGCCATCATGGGGATGGGCCACACGTTCATGGAGCAGATGGTTTATGACGATTCAGGCCGATTAGTAAATGGCGGTGCCCTCGATTATCGTGTGCCGACTATCATGGATATTCCAGCAGAATTCATTAGCAAGTTCATTGAAAATCGCGACGGTGCAGGGCCGTTTGGAGCGAAGGGGATTGGAGAGAGCGGAATCATTGCAATTGCTCCAGCTGTAGCCGCTGCGGTGAATGATATACTCGGCATTCGGTTTCGGCAGCTCCCATTATCGGCAGAAAATGTATGGAAAGAACTGCATCGTGAATCGAAGTAAACGGTAAGCATAAAAAAACTCCCGACGAGAGCGCATACAGAAACACGTTCACTCTGCCCGAGGATTACGAATGTTTCTGAAATCGCTTTCAGTCGGGGGACAAAAAGGAATCATCCTGAAACAGAGAAAACCCCATTTCAAGATATTCCCTGTAATCTTACCACTAAGCATGCTTATAGTAAACGGATTGTGATGGCAGGGAATGGTGAATCGTTTATCCGTCCATTAACCAAAAGAGGTGAATAAGAATGGGTTTCGGTGCTGACACAAGTCTGAAACTGAACGCGACTTCCGTTTACACGCGGAATGAAACGCTTTTAGTGGTATTCTTCGCTTTCTTGGGTGCGCTATTTGATGGTATTGAACTTAATTTGATTTCATACCCGATGGTCTACATCTCCAAATCACTCGGAGTCACGACTGCTGATATGGTAACTGTGCTTACTTGGCAAGGCTTGGCATCCTTGGTAGGCGGATTCTTATTCGGCTGGCTCGGTGATGTCATCGGTCGCCGCTGGTCGTATGCTCTCTGCGTTCTCATTTACGGGGTAGGTGCTATATTAGCAGCTTTCATCCATAGCTATGACATTTTCCTGATCACCCGAATTTTTGCTGGGATCGGCATTGGCGGTCAATTTGGTTTGGTCTTCACCATGTTTACCGAGTGCTGGAAAACTGAAAAACGGGGGACCATGGGCGGACTCATCCAATCGATGTTTGTTGTCGGCCAAATTGTAACCGTTATCATCACCTATTTTTGCCTTCAAGCATTTGGCGCTGATGAAGGCTGGCGCGATGCCTTTCTCATTCTGGGTGTACTGAGCGTCATTGTCGGAGTTGCTTCGATTTTCTACCTGCCGGAATCCAAGCTGTGGCTGGAGTATCGGGAGAAGCTGCGCGCAGGAACGCTGCCTGTAGAATTAAAACGCACGGGTGTTCCTTTGGTCGATATCTTCAAAAACGGCCTGGCTTATGGCACAACCATGTTCATGATCGTTTCAACGGCTGTGTTCATCATTTCCTATCAAACCATTACGTATCAATCTACCTTCTTGCTGAAAGAAGCAGGAGTCCCACTCAATCTCACCAGCGTAATTGTTTTGATCGCTTTGTTCATCACAGGGATCGCTTACGTAATCGTTGGCTACATCTCGGATAAGTTAAATCGGAAATGGGCGTTTTTCTGGGGAGCCGTTGTGGGGCTGATTGGCTTCGGTTCGTTCCTGATCCTCGCTTTAACGGGAAACATAGCCATCGGAGAAAACTTCTTGTCTTCCCCTATGTTCTGGAGCCTGATGATTTGTAATGCAGGCTACGCTGGATTCGCAGTGCTGGGCGTATGGATGTCTGAATTCTTCCCCACTAGACTTCGCGCAACGGGGAATAACGTTTGCTACTACGTGGGTCGTGGCTTAGGTGCTGGGTTGTTCCCGCTGATTGCTATCAAGATCGCCGGCTCTGTTACGATGGCCTTGGCACTTGGGATTATTGGCGCGATCGCGGCTGTCGTCTTTGCCCTATTTGCTGTTGATAGGACAGGTAGAGAAATCAACGCGATTGAGTAGATAGAGAAACGAAAGAGGACGAGGAGCATGATGATCCAAGACATGCTCCTCTCGATTCTATTTCTTTGTAAGAGGGTGGATACCTATGCGCGTCATGATTAAAAGAGTGACAGACGGAAAAATTACCCTGCAGGAAACATCGAAAATGGCGATTATTACGATGAATCGTCCTGCCTCACGCAATGCACTGACTTCAGACATGTGGCTGGAATTAGCGCGACTGGTAAAGAGCGTCGAGTCCAACCCCAAAAACAAGGTTGTCATTGTAAAGGGAGCACGTGGGCAATTTTCTGCCGGCTCAGACATCAGAGAATTCACCCAAATGACCGCTGATGAAGCAAATGCTGCCTTTGAAAAAATGGAGGAGGCCATGGCAGCGATTGAAAATATCTCCTTGCCTGTCATCGGTGTCATCGATGGGCCGGCCATGGGTGCTGGTTTTATCCTGTCCCTCGCATGCGATATTCGTATCGGTACCAGAAATACCAAAATGGGAATACCGGTTGGGAGACTTGGCATTACATTGGGGCCATCCTTTGTGCAGCGTATCGTCAGACTGATCGGACCGAGTCGCACGAAAGAGTTGGTGTATACAGGAAAAATCTATGATTACCATGAAGCCAAACAACTAGGTTTAGTCAATGTATTCGTGGAAAATCGTGAAGAGCTTGAGCATACTTGCCTGAAAACGGCTGGCATCATGGCAGACCAGTCCATGGCCTCCCTGGCAGCGGTTAAGAAGGCAGTCCACTTATGCGAGCAGCAGACCCATGCTCCGTGGAAATATGTAGACCCTGTTGATTTTCATGAAGGCTGTCTCTCCTTTGTAGAAAAACGGAAGCCGCTTTTTGGCAACCGAGCACTTCCATGATCGATCTAGACATCCTGTGGGAAAGTGGGGGAAGGGTCAATGAAAGAATTTTATCGACTGCTAAAGGTAATGAAGGCGCATCCATATTCTCCTATGGCCATAGCAACCGTCATCCGTGTCGAAGGCTCTGCTTATCGGCATGCGGGGGCAAAAATGTTGTTCGTAGCGGAGGAACCATACGGAACGATTAGTGCGGGGTGCTTGGAAAATGATTTAGCCTATCGTGCCCAGGAAGTGATGGAATCCAAAGTGCCGCAAACCATCTCGTATGATTTACGAGCAGGCGACGCACTTTCTTGGGGCCAAAGTGCGGGATGCAATGGCAAAATTACCATTTATGTGGAACCGGTAGCCTGGAATTCTACATGGGAGCAGCTGGAGGCCTTACTGGACGCAGGTGAAAAAATACTATGCGCGAGGGGAATCGGGGAGAGGGCGATCACCCCGTTTTTCCTTCCCTCACAGAACGGAAGATGGCTTCCTAGCGGAAACGAACAGAGTCACCCGGATTTTCATGGTATCATTAAAAATTTTATCCAAACGAACAAGAGTTTCGCGTTAATAGAGAAGGAAGAATGGAAGAACACGATTTTACTGGAAATCTATGAACCGAAAGATAGATTGTATATATTTGGTGCAGGGCCCGACGCGGAGCCACTGGTAGAATTGGCAGAGAAGATGGATTTTGCGGCAACGGTGATCGATCCGCGAAGCAGCAGATGCTGTGACAAGTACTTCCCGAGTGCCCATCAGCTGATCGTGGAGCATCCGGAAACATTTTTGAAGGAAGGCAAGATAGCCGATCACAGCTATGTGTTGATTATGACCCACAATTTTGATCGAGACCGCACGATCTTAAACCATCTCATCGAGCAGCAGGTAACTTATTTAGGGGTTTTGGGGCCAAGAAGAAGAACGGAGAGATTACTTGCACCCGCAAGACTTCCAAATCGGGTCTATTCTCCGGTAGGGGTGGAGATTGGAGCGGAGGGTCCAGAAGAGATCAGCGTCAGTATCGTTGCCCAATTATTGAAAGTGAGAAATGAGCGAAAAGCGTTGTCCTACACCTCACTCCTATCAATTTGATTCCCTAATAAAAAGAAATGACCCTTAGGAGAGTCCTAAGCAAGGATTGCAGCTCTGCTCCTGTGTAAGCTCCAACCACTCTCACATTTCGATGAACCAGCTGCACCACAAAAGCTGCAGTGCAAAAAGCAGTGTGCTTGCGATCGCTTGCGAGCACACTGCTTTTATTTGCCTAGTGAAAAAGGGAAAAAGGGCTAAACCTTGCTTGCTAGCTTCGCCTTAAACTCCAAGCGCTTGCGGTGCAGGATGGGATCTGTGTATCCGTTTGGCTGCTCGCATCCTTTGACAACGAGCTCTACTGCTGCCTGAAAGGCGACAGAGTCCTCGTAATCGTCAGCCATCGGTCTGTACGCAGGGTCTCCCGCATTTTGTTGATCTACGACTTTGGCCATATTTTTCATCGTGGTGAGAACCTGCTGTTCACTGACCACGCCATGGCGCAGCCAGTTAGCGATATGTTGGCTGGAGATCCGCAGGGTAGCAAGGTCTTCCATCAGCCCGATGTTGTTGATGTCCGGTACTTTCGAGCAGCCTATACCTTGCTCTACCCAGCGAACGACATAGCCGAGAATGCCCTGGACGTTGTTGTTCAATTCCTGCTGGATTTCCTCCTGCGTCCATTGTGGAGCGGTGGCCACCGGTATTTGCAGGATGTCATCTCGGTAATCGCGAATGGATACTTTCAGCTTATTTTGCACCTCGTTGACATCGATTTGATGATAGTGCAGGGCGTGAAGAGTGGCAGCTGTAGGGGAAGGCACCCAGGCGGTATTTCCACCCGCAAGGAGATGACCGCTTTTTTGCTTCAGCATTTCCTTCATCAAATCAGGCATCGCCCACATGCCTTTTCCGATTTGGGCGCGGCCCTGCAGCCCACAAACGAGTCCGATGCTTACATTGGACTGCTCGTAGCTTTGCAGCCAGTGTGTGGACTTCATTTCATTTTTGCGGATCATCGGTCCAGCTTCCATGGAAGTGTGGATCTCGTCACCTGTCCGATCTAGGAAGCCAGTATTGATAAATACGATCCGATTTCTCACTTGATAAAGGCATGCTTTCAGGTTGAGCGAAGTGCGGCGTTCCTCATCCATGACCCCGATTTTCAGCTGGTGGCGGGTAAGTCCCAGCAAGTCTTCCACCCGGTTAAACAGTTCGTTGGCAAAGGCTACTTCTTCCGAACCGTGCATTTTCGGCTTGACGATGTAAACAGAGCCTTTAGCGGAGTTGACGAAGCGACTGTTGCGCAGCAGGTCGTGCTTGGCAATCAGACTGGTTATGACGGCATCCATGATTCCCTCCGGCACTTCCTGTCCTGCTTTATCCAGAATGGCTCCGTTGGTCATCAGGTGACCGACGTTTCGAACGAGGAGAAGAGAGCGCCCTGGCAAGGTAATCGTTTCTCCCGTAGAGGAAATGTACGAACGGTCGGGCTGCAAGGTTCGGGTTATCGTCTTTTCGCCCTTTTGAAAAGCAGCCGACAAATCACCTTTCATCAGGCCCAGCCAGTTGCGGTACACCAGCACTTTGTCTTCTGCATCAACAGCTGCTACAGAGTCCTCACAGTCTGTGATCGTGGTCAGAGCAGATTCCATCAGGATGTCTTTTACTCCCGCGGCGTCCGTTTTTCCGATCGGATGGGTGCGGTCGATCTGGATTTCATAGTGTAGCCCGTGATGCTTCAGCAGGATTGCGGAAGGGTTCGCAGCATTTCCTGTATACCCTGCCAATTGAGAAGCATCGGTCAGCGTCGTCGTTTGCCCGTTGCGAAGCTCGACGATCAGTCTCCCAGCGGAGATGGAATACTGGATCGCTTCTGTATGGGATGCGGATGGCAAAGGCGCGGTCTGATCGAGGAACTGCTTGGCAAAGGCGATGACTCTCTCTCCGCGCACCGGATTGTAGGAGCTGCCGCGTTCGGCACCGCCATCTTCTTCGATTGCATCGGTTCCGTACAGCGCGTCGTAGAGACTTCCCCACCGTGCGTTCGCGGCATTTATCGCATAGCGGGCGTTGTTTACAGGAACGACGAGCTGCGGACCTGCCTGAAGCGTGATGGTGTCGTCAATTCCTTCCGTATCTATTTCGAAATCGGCTACATCCGGTTCCAAATAGCCAATCCTTTCTAAAAACGCCTTATACTCCGGGAATGAAAACGAGCTTTTGTGCTCCCTATGCCAGCTGTCGATTTGCTGCTGCAGGTGATCGCGCTTTGCAAGCAGCGCCTTGTTTTGGGGAGTCAAGTCGTGAATCAATTTGTCAAATCCGGACCAGAATTGCTCACGGGATACCCCGGTTCCTGGGAGTGCTTCGTTTTCAATGAATGCATGTAGAATGCGGGAAACGCGCAGGCTTCCGATCTCAACGTATTGCTCCATGTAATCTCTCCTCCTTTTTCTTCGGAAAACGTAAAATCACTGTAATTGAGCACGCGCAAAACCCACGCAGCTGACTTGTATGTATTGTACAATAAGGGTCATTATAGTAAAAATATATATTCAGAAAATTCTTTATGCAATTACGTTATAAAGGATGGGGGGACTTCCTGTGGACATTCGTCATCTGGCGTATTTTTCTGAAGTGGCCAAGCATTTGAGCTTTTCCAAAGCAGCAGCAGCCTTGTATGTTTCCCAGCCGTCGATCAGTAAAGCGATCAAGAATCTGGAAATGGATCTGGGCGTCCCGCTGTTTTATCGTTCGACGAAACAGCTCGAGCTGACGGACGCGGGCAAAGCAGTGTTGACAAACGCCCAAAACGTCCTGGAATCGTTTCAAAACCTCAAGTCGGAGCTAAACGACGTTATGGAAATCAAAAAGGGCGAGATTCGGATCGGGATTCCTCCCATCGTAGGAGCGGCCTTTTATTCCAAGCTCATCATTCAGTTCAAAGCCATGTATCCCGAGATTGATATTCGCCTGACCGAAGTGGGCACAAAAATGATCAAACAGGGAATCGAGGAAGGCTCGCTGGATGTTGGACTGGTCTGCAGTTATCCAAAGCACAGCGACGGATTTGAGGCCATGAAATTATTGAAGGATCCACTGATGCTTGTCGTTCACCAGGAGAACAGACTCGCTGCGCAGCCAAATATCCGGATTTCGGAAACGGCAGGGGAACCGCTGATCCTGTATCGGAAAGACTTTTCGCTGCACGATCGGATATTAGAAGAGTATGCCAGGCAAGGCTTCACTCCAAAAATCGTCTGTGAGAGCTCCCAAAAGGACTTTCTGGTCGAGCTGGTGGAGGCGAAGCTGGGGATTACATTTCTTCCGAGCAAGATTTGCGGTGAGCTGGGTCATTCAGCAGTGGTAGCCCGTCCGTTGGAGGATGCGGATATTTGTCTGGAGCTGGGGCTGATCTGGAAAAGTGAAAAGTACGCGCCGTATTGCGTCCGCAAGTTTATTGAAATGACGCAGCAGATGATCCTGCATCCGGTACAGGCGGCAGAATAGGAAGAACGGAGTGTGCATCCGGTAACAAAACAAAAAAGAACGATACATGAAAGATATATCGCTGGCATATGTTTGGGATATGATCGTTCAACCCTAGGGGTGATTACCATTTTGGAGGATAAGCAAAAATCAAGAGCCGAAAGCGTCTATCAATATTTAAAACAAAAAATCATCTATGATGAACTTCCTCCAGGAACGTTCCTCCGGGAAGGAGAATTGGCAGCTGAGCTTGAGGTCAGTAAAACACCGGTAAGAGAAGCGCTAAATGGGTTGAAGTTTGAAGGATTGGTGGATGTAATCCCTTATAAAGGGTACATGGTATCGCAATTCTCGTTTCAGGAGCTAAAGGATTTGTTTGAACTCAGGATCATTCTCGAGAAGGCATGCGTGGAATTGGCGATTCAGAACATCACCAAAAGCCAGCTGGAACGGTTTAAGGAGCTGGCGCTTCGGGAATTCGATGTGGATTCCGTGGAGGCTAGGAAAGAATTTATGAAGGTCAACATCGGTTTTCATTCGTATCTGGGAGAGGTCAGCGGAAATAAGCAGCTGGCAGCTTTGCTCGAAAGCACGATCCAGAAGCTGCAGCGTGGACTATTCCAGGCCCTAAAGGAATCCAGCCTAAAAACAATGGTAGAGGAGCATTTGCAAATCGTGAAAGCCATTGAAGAGAAGAATGAAAGCTTAGCCAAAAGTATCGTGACCAAGCATGCGCGGGATTCTCACTTCAATATTCTCACGATCAACAGAATCCTTTCCTAACCAGTCAGCCAGCATCGCTTTGTCTAGAACAATCCTGATCACACGAGGTGAGGAAAGATTGGAAGCCTTGCAGAAGTGTATCCATGCAGAAAGGATGATTGGGCGAATAGAAGCATTGGCCCAATGCAGCCAGCCAGGACGAGGGGTGACCCGTCTTTCCTTTACGGAACAGAGCGAACAGGCCATCCTGCTTGTTGCCGGATGGATGGAGGAAGCGGGAATGAAGGTTCGCCGGGATGCGGTCAATAACCTCATCGGACGATATGAGGGGATGGACCCGGATGCGCCAGTCCTTTTGATTGGTTCTCATCTGGACTCTGTTGCCGAAGCCGGAAAATATGATGGAATCCTTGGGGTGATCGCTGGGATAGAGGTAGTGCATGCCATCAAAGAGAGCGGAACCATCACGAAAAACCCGATTGAAGTCATCGCTTTTTGTGATGAGGAAGGAACTCGTTTTCATACCACGTTCCTGGGAAGCAGGGCGATTGCAGGTACGTTGAGGGAACCAGATTTAGAGGCGCAGGATCACGAGGGCATAACGGTTGCGCAAGCCATGCGGGCAGTTGGAAGCGATCCCGAGCAGTACAGGCGGGCCGCTCGAGATCCGCAAACGATCCTTGGTTATTTGGAATTGCATATTGAACAAGGACCCGTACTCGAGGAAATGGGGCAATCGTGCGGAGTCGTAGCGGGAATAGCTGGACAGTCCCGTTATGAATTCAGGGTAGAAGGTCAAGCAGGTCATGCCGGAACCGTTCCGGTAAGGTTCAGAAGAGACGCTTTGGCTGGAGCGGCCGAAATGATTCAAGCTGTCGAAAGGATTGCCCTGAAAAATGAATCCGTAGTGGCCACTGTAGGGAAGCTGGCAGTCCTGCCGGGGGCAAGCAATGTGATCCCGGGTGTGGTCGAGGGGACGCTGGATGTTCGCAGTCTCCAAGATGATGTCAAGCAAAGTACTTTATTGGAATTAATCGAGGAATTTAGGCAAATCGCCCAGCGCCGCAGTTTGGCTTGTCACTTCCGCCGTGTGATGGATTCTCCGGCAGTAGCGTGCTCAGAGCCATTCGTTCTGGCCATCGAAACGGTTATGGAGGAGCGAGGAATGAAGCCGCTGCGACTGGTGAGCGGAGCGGGCCATGACGCCATGGCGGTAGCAGCGATTACGGATATCGGGATGATTTTTGTAAGGTGCAGAGAAGGAGTGAGTCATCATCCGGATGAATACGCTTCGCCCGAGGACATCATGGAAGGCACAACCGTCCTCATGAATGCCGTGCTTCGCCTGACCACGTATTCCAGATAGGTTTCACTTCGCTATTATTTTTCTGAATAATCAAATAACAACCACTTCAACTACCGATTGCTTCTCACTTCAAAAGGGAAAGGAAGTAACATCCATGCGCATTGGAATTGACGGAAGAAAGATACCGGAGTCAAAGCTGCGAGGTCCTGTAGGCACACTCGATCATGCCAAAAGCCTAGGGATGGAAGGCGTGTTTTTTCGCACCATTCTGGATGTGAGTCCGACACTTGACAGAGCGGTAATCCGCGAGGTCCGCGAGCGCGCCGACGAGCTCGGACTTTATCTGGAAGCGGGCCTTAGCAAAGTCAATCCTTATGCACTTCCGGAAACGCCAGAAGTGAGACAAATCGGCGATGGGGATACGCTGCTCGGTTTCCGTAGAATGATGGAGGCCTGCGCAGAATTCGATATTCGGGAGCTGTGGATTTCCACGGCAGGCATAAAGCAGCAGTACAGAGGAAGATTCACGACCGACCGCTTTCGAACGGATGTTTCCTGGGAAGATCAGCTGGAGGCCACGCGCCGATTCTTGATGAAGCTAAGGCCCATTGCTTTAGACCTCGGGATCCATCTCAATCTTGAAACGCACGAGGAGATTACGACGTTTGAAATTCTTCGTCTGATCGAGGCGGTCGGTGATGATGTAGTAGGGATCGTCTTTGATACCGGGAACATCTTTATTCGCGGGGAGCATCCGGTCTATGCGGCCAAACGTATCGCTCCGTACGTGCGTCAAACCCATTTTAAGGACGCTTACGTCGAACTGATTGATGATGGTGCCTACTACCAGTCACGCAGCTGCGGTTCAGGGCTGGTCGATTTTTCAACGGTGCTGCGTGAACTGAATAAATATCGCCCTGACCTGAACGTCACGATCGAATGTGATACTCCTCGTTTGGGAGCGGTGAAAGGGGAGCCACATTTCCTAGAGCTGTATAACCCGGAATGGATCGCAGGACATCCCGACCTATCACGAGAAGAATTCTCCGCGTATTTTGAGCTGGCTCGCGATTTCACAGAGCGCATCCGAAAAGGAACGGTCAAGTCCTGGCAGCAGCTGCATGCAGAGAGCTTTGAGTATCCCGAAGCCATCCAGTGTATCGAATCGTCAAGACAGCACTTGGAAAAGATTTGCCAGGAGCTTGGGATTACGAGGGGAGAAAAGGCCAATGCTTGACAAGTTGCCTACGAGAGTGGGAATTTTCGCGAAGGATCTCTGTGGTGCGTCCTTTGATGTACGGGATTCGATTCAGAAGGCACGCCAGCACGGGCTGAAAGGCTCATTCATTGGAACCGCTCTTAGTGCCAGCCCGACTTTGGATCAGTGGGAGCTGGAAGACATTCGGCAAATGGCACAGGAATCAGGAATCACGCTAGGGCTCAGTATCGGAATGCTGAATCCCTACCGGCCTGAACGCTCCTCGGATGCATGCAAAGTTGGGAATGGGGATCTGGCAAAAGGCTTGCTCAGGCTGACAGAGGCAGCTCTTCGGCTAGGGCAACAAAATGTGATGCTGGTTGTCGGAAAAGAAGAAGACCGCTTTGATCCATCCGTGGCGTGGCCCGCTCAGTTGGCCGAGGTCTCCTCTTTCCTGAAACGGCTGGAACCTGGTTTGCGTTCGCTAGGGGCACGCATACTGATCAAGACGCACGAGGAAATCACCTCTTGGGAGGTTCGTCGACTCCTTGACGTTTTGGATCCCGATCTTTTCGGCGCTGCATTCGATCCTGTGAACGTGATTGTGCGCATGGAGGATCCGATAGCAGCAGCGGACCGTCTCGCCGGTTTCATCAGGCAAGTCCACGTAGATGATGCACGCCTCTTATGGAGCGGTGGAGGCTTCGCGCGACTGCTTTGCCCAGTGGGTACGGGTTGTATCGACTGGTCGGGTCTGATCAGTAAAATTCATGCAAGTGATCCAGACGCCTGGTATTGGGGGGAGATTCACCGCGCTGAACTGGACACACCGTTCCGAAATGAAGGGTGGTTTGATAGCCATCCCGACATCGAGGTTTCGGAGTTGGCGACGTGGCTCTCGAAAGGAATGCCGCTGTCCGAGCCGCCAATGTCCCTGGTGGGAAATATAGAGGAACGAATCGAAAAGGTCACTTCGTTTCTTACGCGAGAGCTCATTTATGGATAATATTTGTTGGCAATAGATCCGCTCAGACATTTTAAGGTCAATAAAATACTGAATATTTTGAAAACATAAGCAGAAAGGTGTGAGAATGGTGAAGAAAATTTCCGCTTTCTTGCTCGTCGTCTTTCTGATAGGCAGCGTGATTGCCGGTTGCTCAAGTGAAACGGCAAATGGCGGGTCTGGTGCCCCAAAAGATACCCTGATCGTCGGGGTGCCGGATGCACCGGTTTATATGGATCCACAGATTCAGGCATCCGTTGCTTCGTATCGTGTGACGACACAGATTTTTGACAGGCTTGTAGCGCTTGACAGCAATATGAAACTGGTTCCTGCTCTAGCAGAATCATGGGAAGTAGAAAATGAAACGACTACCGTTTTCCACCTTCGCAAGGGTGTCAAGTTTCACAATGGGGAAGAAATGAAAGCGGAAGATGTGAAGTATAGCCTTGAACGAACCATTGCAAGTGCTGGCGTAAATTACAACTATCTCATTATCAGCGACATCATCATTGTGGATGATTACACCGTGAAGATTGTGACTTCAAAACCGTTCAATGCCCTCTTGTATAGGCTCACGCTGGATGCTGCAGCCATCCTAAGCAAAAAGGCAGCGACTAGCGGTCAGGATTTCAACGCGCATCCCGTCGGCGCAGGTCCATACAAGTTTGTCTCCTGGGAGCTTGGCGGCGATGTCGTTCTGGAAGCGTTCCCCGATTATTACAGGGGAGAACCGAAAGTAAAGACTCTGATATTCAGGCAGATTCCAGAAGCGCTGAACAGATCGGTTGGTCTGGAAACGGGAGAAATCGACCTCGCCTATGATTTGGCTATCACCGATTTGGATAAGGTCAAGGGCAACAAGAACCTCGCATTGGAAGAGGTAACGAGCACGACAGAATGGTATCTCGGATTCAATACCAAAAAGCCGATCTTGGACGATGTGCGTGTAAGGCAAGCGATCGCGTATGCCCTTAACACTAAGGACATTATTGATATCGTTTTCAACGGTGTGGCGACACCTTCCCACAATACGATGATACCGCCAGACGTATTTGGATTTGCGCCAGACACGATTACGTATGATTTCAATGTAGAGAAGGCGAAAAGCCTGCTTGCCGAAGCTGGACACCCGAATGGCTTTAAGACGACGCTCTGGGTTCCGGATAGTCAGGTCCCTAGAGATGCTGCAGTAGTGATTCAGGGGCAGCTTAGTGCTATAGGCATTGAAGTTGAAGTGAAAACCATGGAACAAGGAAAATACTATTCTGCTACGGGAAAAGGGGAGCACGATCTGTTCTTCATGTCGAAAACATCGATTGATCCAGATAGCATGCTCAGAGCCGTTTATCACACGCAAGCCTTTGGCCTCTCAGGCAACCGCTCTTTCTGGGCAACGAAAGAAGTGGATGAAAAATTAGACAGAGCGAGTGTCACCACAGATTCTAACGAGGCGAAGCAGCTTTATGCCGAGGTACAAAAGATTGTTGCTGACCAACTTCCGCTGATCCCCATTGGCATCGAGCATTTAAATGCCGGCATGCAGTCAAATGTGAAAGGCTTTGGGCTTTACCCCGGAAAAACGCACTCCATCTACGGCACGTATTTTGAAAACTAGAGTTTGACCTTCGTATCATGCCGATCATGTTCGTCGGCATGATACGAACAAACTGACTGTCTGGCAAAAGCCGATTTTTTGAGGAGAATCCATTCGAAATTTGGAGGTTGTCAGATGTACAAATTTATTCTGCGCAGGTTGGTTATGCTGGTGCCTGTTTTATTGGGGGTAAGCTTAATCGTATTTACCATCATGGACCTTACTCCTGGTGATCCCGTTGAAATGTATCTCGGTGATAACTACACAGCTGAGGCGCATGCTGCCATGACACAGGAGCTTGGTCTTGATCAGCCATTTTTTGTTCGGTACATCCACTACATCGGAAATGTCGTTCAAGGAGACTTTGGGATTTCGTACTCAACCAAGCAGCCTGTATCAGCTGAAATCGAAGCGAGGTTTCCAAGCACGCTCATCCTGGCCTGCTCGGCGCTCATTTTTGCCATTGCCTTAGGAATTCCGCTAGGGACGATTTCCGCAGCCAAGCAGTATTCCGCGATTGATTCCGTCTCGATGTTTGCCGCTTTAATAGGCGTTTCCATGCCAAACTTTTGGTTAGGGCTCATGCTGATTCTCATACTCGCTGCCAATCTAGGGTGGTTTCCATCGGCAAACTTCGATGGCTTCAAGTCGTTAGTCCTTCCTGCCATTACCTTAAGTGCCAGCTCGCTAGCTATCATTACGCGAATGACACGCTCCTCCATGCTGGAGACCATCAGGCAGGACTACATCCGAACGGCGCGAGCAAAGGGAGTCAAGGAGTTTACAGTCATTATCAAGCATGCGCTGCGCAATGCGATGATCCCCATTATTACGGTATCAGGATTGCAGTTTGGTTTTGCTATCGGCGGCGCTGTTCTGGTAGAAACCGTATTTTCGTGGCCGGGAATTGGCAGGCTGCTCGTGGAAACCATCAAATTAAAAGATACGCCTGTCGTGTTAGCCATTGTGCTTGTCATGGCCACCATGTTTACCATTATCAATCTGGTCACCGATATCCTGTACGCCTATTTTGATCCACGTATCCGAGCTCAGTACAAGATGAAGAAGGTGTAGAGATGAATACAACCACCATACCGAGGGAAAAGGAATCAGCTGAAATCGTCGTGCGAAAGAAAAAGAAATCCCAGTGGGTTTCAATCTGGAAACGTTTAAAAAAGAATAAAATGGCCATCGCAGGCTTAGTGATATTAGCGATTATCAGTCTTTTGGCTATTTTCGCAAATGTATTGTTTGATTACAACGCAGTCGCCATTCAGCAAAGTGCCGCATTACGCCTCAAACCGCCATCACTCAGCCATTGGCTTGGGACCGATGAATTAGGCAGAGATATTCTTGCCAGAATTGTTCATGGAGCGCGAGTTTCTCTTCCTATCTCGTTCGCGACGATTCTTATTGCTGCAGTGGCGGGTGGTGTGCTGGGGGCAATAGCCGGTTATGGAAGTAAAGCAGTCGACAATACGATCATGCGGATCATGGATATTTTTCTGGCCATTCCTAGCATTTTGTTATCCATTGCGATCGTATCTGCGCTTGGACCCAGCATGACCAACTTGCTCATTGCCATTAGCATCTCGAATATCCCTCCATTTGCTAGAATCGTCAGGGCGTCTGTCATGGCTATTCGCAATGAAGAGTTTGTGGAAGCGGCGAGGGCGATTGGTGCTAGTGATTTCCGCATTATTTTTCGGCACATCATTCCCAATTCGATGGCGCCCGTAATCGTTCAGGCAACGCTGTGTATCGCAGGCTCGATCTTATCTATCGCGAGCTTGAGCTTCATCGGTCTTGGCATACAGCCTCCTGCTCCTGAATGGGGCGCCATGCTCAGCGGCGGACGGCAATATATCCGTTATGCGTGGTGGGTTTGTGCTTTCCCCGGTGTAGCGATTATGTTAACCATTCTTTCTCTCAATCTCCTTGGGGATGGCTTGCGGGATGCATTAGACCCTAAGTTGAAGAATTAGGAGGCAGCGATGACGGGTAGAAAGCTACTGGAAATTAAGAATCTCACAGTCGAGTATCGGACGGAGGACGAAATCGTTCATGCGGTGAACTCCCTGGATTTGAGCTTAGCTGCTGGGGAGAGTCTAGGTCTGGTCGGAGAGACAGGCGCCGGCAAAACAACAACAGCACTCAGCATTTTGCAGCTTGTAGCCAACCCCCCGGGCAAGATCACGAGCGGTGAGATTTACTATGAGGGAGAAGATCTGCTAAAAGCCAAAACGGATAGGCTGCGTCATATTCGCGGAAATAAAATATCCATGATTTTTCAAGATCCGATGACCAGTCTCAATCCTGTTTATTCCGTGGGTGACCAAATAGCGGAAGTGATTCATCTCCATGAATCATGCAGTAAAGCTGAGGCACAGCAAAAGGCGGCTGAAATGCTGGAAATGGTCGGGATCCCAAAAGATCGGTACGATGAATATCCCCATCAATTTTCAGGCGGAATGAAGCAGCGCGTGGTCATCGCCATGAGTATTGCCTGCTCGCCGAACCTCATCTTGGCGGATGAGCCAACGACTGCGCTGGATGTAACGATCCAAGCTCAAGTACTGGAATTGATGAATGATTTGAAAGTGAAGTTCAATACCTCACTGCTGCTCATTACGCATGACCTTGGAGTAGTCGCACAGGTATGTGACAGAGTCGCTATCATGTATGCAGGGGAGATTGTGGAAACAGGCACGATCGAGGAGATTTTTGAACATCCGCATCACCCGTACACGATTGGTCTTTTTAAATCCATTCCTACTCTGGATGAGAAAGTCGATAAGCTAAAGCCGATAGCAGGGCAGATGCCAGACCCCACGAATTTGCCGTCTGGCTGTTCCTTTCATCCCCGCTGTCCGCATAGGAATGAACTCTGTTCGAGTACCCAACCGGCGATGACGAACGTGGCAGGGACTCACTTTGTGAAATGCTTGATGCACGAGGGAAAGTTTGAGTCACCTGCGTTTCTAGAGGAGGCGGTCAAACATGGCAGATAACATTCTGGAGGTCAGGAACCTGAAAAAGCATTTTAAATCGAAAAACGGAACGCTGCATGCTGTCGATGATGTCTCTTTCAGTGTGAAGCGTGGGGAAACATTGGGACTTGTGGGGGAATCCGGCTGTGGAAAGTCAACAATCGGCCGTTTAATACTCGGGCTGCATCAGGCGACAAGCGGGGAAATCCTCTTCAACGGGCAAGACATTTGCAAAATGAACAAGGCACAAATTCATGATCTGCGCAAGGATCTTCAAATCATCTTCCAGGACCCGTTTTCCTCGCTGAATCCGAGAATGTCCATCGGTGAAATTATTGGAGAGCCGCTGTATATCCATAAAAAGATAAAGCATCGAGCCGATCTCGAAGCAGAAGTCAGACGCTTGATGGATGTGGTTGGATTGAGTGAAAGACTAGTAAATTCCTATCCGCACGAGCTTGATGGGGGACGGCGACAGCGCGTAGGGATAGCAAGGGCATTATCCTTGACTCCACAGTTCATCGTTTGTGACGAGCCCGTATCATCGCTGGATGTGTCTATTCAAGCCCAGGTTCTGAATTTGCTGAAGGATTTGCAGGCGGAATACGGTCTGACCTATTTATTCATTACCCATGATCTGTCTGTCGTGAAGTACTTCTCCGATAAAATAGCGGTCATGTATCTGGGGCAGCTGGTAGAAATAGCCGAATCTGACGAGCTGTTTAAAAAAACGATCCATCCCTATTCACAGGCATTGCTTTCTGCCATCCCAGTCCCCAACATCCGTCAGAAAATGCAGCGCGTAAAGCTGGTTGGAGAACTTACCAGTCCTATTGATCCCGAACCGGGCTGTCGGTTTGCCAAGCGTTGTTTGTACAGTCAGGCAAAATGTGTGGGGCAGGATCCAGCACTCCAGAATTTTGGAAACAGCCATTTCTGCGCATGCTGCCGAGCCGATGAGCTACTGAATGTAACGGTGTAGCGCTTCCTTTTCGACATCAGGAATTTCGCAAAATGGACAGGGATGTTTGAGTCTGAATATTTGTTCTACTCATGATCGAGAGGGGACCGCCATGAAGTATGACTTGCTTATAAAAGACGGGAGTGTCGTTTTCAGAGACGACGTGAAAAGGGCGGACATCGCCATTCAAAATGGTAAAATAGTCGCTATTGCTGACAAGATAGAGGAAGCGGCTGATCAAGCAGTTGATGCAGCAGGTCAATTCGTGATGCCAGGGATGATTGACGCGCATGTTCATATTTGTGAGCCAGGGCGCACGGAATGGGAAGGGTTTGAAACGGGGACAAAAGCACTCGCTGCGGGTGGAACCACAACCTACATCGATATGCCGTTGAACGCATTGCCTGCCACGACGACGAAAGAGGCCTTCGCTTTAAAGCTTGCAGCGGCCGAAGGGAAAAATTACGTAGACTATGCTTTTTATGGCGGTTTGGTTCCGGGAAATCTGGAGAATTTACAAGAGCTGTCCGACGCAGGCGTTGTCGCTTACAAGTGTTTTATGGCTACTTGCGGAACGGACTTGCCGGATGATTTTAAAAATGTAGATGACTACACCCTTTATACCGGAATGAAAAAGATAGCCGAACTGGGACATATGTTGGCGATTCATGCTGAAAATGCCGAGATCACGGACCATCTCGCGCAAGAAAAAAGAAAGCTGGGTAAGGTAACGGCTTTCGATTATGTGGCATCTCGTCCCGTTTTTACAGAAGTAGATGCCGTGAAGCGAGCCCTATTTTTCGCAAAACAGACTGGTTGCAAGCTGCACTTTGTTCATATTAGCAGCGCCGATTCGGTAGAAGAGATTATAAAGGCGCGCAAGGAAGGCGTAGACGTAACCCTGGAGTCATGCCCGCACTACTTTGCGATTACGACCCGCCAGTTTGAAGAAATAGGCCCCGCCGCCAAATGTTCGCCACCTTTGCGTGATGAGTGGGAGCAGGAGAAGCTATGGGAAGCATTGAAGCAAGGCAAAATTGATATGCTGACCTCGGATCATTCCCCTTGTCCGCCAGCTATGAAGCATAGTGAAACGAACGATATGTTTGAAGTATGGGGCGGGATTACAGGCTGCCAGAATAATGTGGACTTAATGTTTGATGAAGCAGTAAAAAAGCGCAGCGTACCCATAACCGAGTTTGTTCGGATGATAGCGACCACCCCTGCGGAAAGGTTTCGCTTGCGGGCAAAAGGCGAAATCGTGATCGCAAAAGACGCCGACATAATCCTGCTCGACCCCAATCAATCCTACGTGGTCAAACCAGACAACTTATATTACCGGCATAAGCATAGTCCATACATCCATAGAACGATTCATTGCCGTGTCACGAAAACATTTGTAAGAGGGCAGGCAGTGTTCGATCTAAATGAAGGGATTGTAGGGCGACCCATCGGACAATTCATACCATTTACGGTGTAAAGGAGAAGCCATTATGAGCGAAGCCAAAAGAGATATTTTGCAATGGGTAGAAAGCAATCAGGAGCAAATGATTCAATTCCTGCAAGAGCTTGTGGCCATTCCGTCCGATAACCCGCCTGGAGATTGTTACGCGATCGCGGAGCATATTCATAAGAGATTGATAGATCTTCAATTCGAAAATGTGCAGTTGCTGGACGTAGATGAAGCGAAGGTCAAGGCCAGCGGGATGATCCGGGTCGCAAATGTATTATCAACGACAGTCTTCGGAGAGGGAGAAGGTCCCGAGATTTCCTTGAATGCTCATGGCGATGTCGTTGCTCCTGGAATGGGATGGACCTATCCCCCGTACGGAGGGGAGATCGTGGATGGCAAACTATATGGTAGAGGTGCAGCTGTTTCCAAATCAGATATCGCGACCTATACCTTTGCCCTTATGGCACTGCGTCACGTGGCAGAGGAATTAAGCGGAAAGGTATCATTGGCGTTTACGTTTGACGAAGAAACAGGAGGTGAAATCGGTCCCAAGTGGTTATTGGATCGGGGGTATATCCACCCTGATATGGCGATCGCGGCTGGGTTCACGCATTCCATCGTCAATGCCCACAATGGATGTCTGCATTTGGAAATCATGGTGAAGGGCAAATCGGCTCATGCAGCAGCCCCTCACACAGGATTTGACGCCATCCACGCCATGAGCGCGATTCTCCACTCCCTGTATGACTATCGCGAATCACTTGGCAAAGTCAAATCGGCCGTCCAGGGGATTGAGTCCCCTACATTAGTTGTAGGGTTAATCTCTGGCGGAATTAATACAAATGTGGTGCCTGACCGTTGTACGATTCGTCTGGATCGGCGTCTGATCCCGGAAGAGTGCGGAGAACAGGCGGAAAAGGAAATCCAACAGGTAGTGGAGCAAGCGATTCGCCATTTCGAGGGCATTGAAGTGGAGGTAGAGCGAATCCTTTTGGCAAACAGCTTTGGTCCGGTGAACGAGAATGAGCCGTTGATTCAGACACTGGGATCAAATTGGAGAGAAGTAATGGAAGGACCTCTGGAAATCCAAGGGGTGCCGCTCTACGCTGATGCCAGGCATTTCTATGAAGCAGGGGTACCGGTCGTGATGTTTGGAGCGGGACCGAAAACCTTACTGGAAGCAAACGGGCACAGAGCTGATGAACATGTCTGCATAGATGATTTGGTGAAGGCCGCGAAAATTGTGGCGCTGACGCTCTATGATTTGTTGAAAAAATAGGTGTCGCACAAAGAACAAGTCAAACACGAAAAGTGCAAGGCTGGCTGGATCAAGAGGCGCTCATTCGTCGCGACCAGTCGATTCCGTCTCTGAAGTAGTGAGAACGCATAGCAAATGTGCTAGTTTCCAGCGAGGTTCATAGATTAAGCTTATCGACTTACATAAGAAGCACACCAATCTTTTATGAATGGTGTGTTCTTTTTTGTTCCCTAGAGCTGTAAAATCCATGGTTACCGTATCCATAACCGATGTGACCTACTGTACGTCCATGGATGTGGAGGAGCAAAGTAAAGCCTGTTTCGATCCAGTAGCCAACCGAGAATGGCGGCAGTAATAGGACGCTATTATAAGTTGAACTAAACGAGATGATGAAATAATAAGAATAGACCGTGTTATCAGTTTATTATATAATGTTATAAGATGTAATATTGAAAATCGATGGGGGAATGGCGATGAGACTGATTGCAATTGGCGATAATGTTGTGGATTATTACAAAGACCGCGGCGAGATATTTCCTGGGGGCAATGCGTTGAATGTTGCCGTGCTGGGCAAGCGCTATCAAGCTGCGGTTTCCTCGTATATCGGTATCATTGGCAATGATCAGGCTGCAGAGCATGTCAAACAAACCCTGCTATTAGAAAACATCGATATTTCAAGATTAAGGCAAGCCTTTGGCCCAAATGGAGAAGCCATCGTCTCACTCAATACGGACGGGGATCGGGTCTTCGTCGGCTCAAATGCAGGCGGCGTACAGGCATACATGGGACTTAGGCTGAACCAGCAGGATAAAGAATACATCGCTTCCCATGATCTATTGCACACCAGTGTTTACAGCAACCTCGAGCATGAGCTGCCCGAATTGCACCAGAAGATAGCGATTTCCTTTGATTTTTCCAATCGTTGGACAGATTCTTACTTGCAGCGTGTTTGCCCTTACATCGATTACGGCTTTTTCTCGGGAAGCGATCTGACGGAAGACGAGTGCCTCCAGCTGATCCAGCAGGCGCATCAGCTGGGAACAAAAGTAGTCGGCGTCACTCGCGGCGCTTTGGGAGCGCTCTTTTCAGAAGAAGGCAAGCTGTACCGGCAGCAAGTCGTAGAAACCGAGGTAGTGGACACACTTGGCGCAGGAGATTCTTTCATCGCGATGTTTCTGATAAAATACCATCAGAATGGGGAGATGGAAGATGCACTCCAGCAAGCTTCCCTAGCGGCGTCCAAGACGTGTGGTCACTACGGTGCTTTCGGTTATGGAGTGCCTAAAGTCGGGTAATCAAGAGATTTGCCAAAAGAAAGAAGCTAGATGCAGAATCTAGCTTCTTTTATCCTTTTATGCCGCCGCTGATGAGACCTCTGACGAAGTATTTTTGCATAAACAGAAAGAGAAGAATGATAGGAAGAGCGGAGATGGTCAGTCCGGCGAGTAGCACTCCCCAATCCGTTTGCAGCATATCCCGGAAGGCCATGAGTCCAGAGGGGATCGTCTTTAGCTTGTTGTCATCGATAAAGATGATGGAAAACAGAAATTCATTCCACGAAAAGTAGGCGGTGAGAAGTGTCGAGGTGAGCAAGATCGGTGTGCTGAGCGGCAAAAAGACTCGTGTGAAGACGCCAAAGCTGCTGCAGCCGTCGAGGTAAGCCGCTTCCTCAATTTCTTTCGGGATGGTTAAAAAATGCGCGCGGATCAGCAGGATCGTAAAGGGGAGACGATACGCCACATAAGGAATGATTAACGCCCAATACGTATTGAACAAACCCAGGCTTTGGATCAGCTTGTAGAGCGGAATCAAGCTTACCTGCGGGGAAAGCATCAATCCACCTAGAATCAAGATCAAGATAAGGTTCTTGCCGCGAAATTGGAATCGTGTGAGCCCGTAAGCCCCAAGAGCGCTCAAGAAGACTGTCAGAAAGCAGGTCAAGCTGGTTACAATCACACTGTTCAGGAAGTATTCCGAGATCCCTTGTTCCCAAGCCGTTACGTAATTCTCAAACAGCCACTGTGTGGGCAGCGCCCAGCTATCGCTGAAGATTTCGGAGGATTCCTTGAGGGAGTTCATCACCATCCAAAATAGAGGATAAGCGATAGCGACAAAGTACAGCAGGAGGACGAGAAAAAGGGTGTATGTACCCAGCTTAGGCGAACGCTTTCGCTTTGCGAGGGGGAGGAGGTGAGCAGTACTTTGCTCTGAAACCGTTTCCAAATTTCTCTCCATGTAAGTTACTCCTCTCCTGTTTTGGATAGTTTCATTTGAACGAGCGATATAACGAGGGTAATCGCCAAAATGACATTCGCAATGGTAGAGGCATACCCCATCTGGTCATTGATGAATGCGGATTGGTAGAGATAGGTGCCCAGTACCTCTGAAGCATGACCTGGACCGCCACCCGTGAGAATGTACACTTCGTTGAAGACGGTAAAGGCGCCCGCTAACGTAATGGTAGAAGTAACGAATGTCATCTCCCTTACCTGTGGGATCGTCACATGGAAAAACATTTGGACTTTACTCGCGCCATCCATTTCGGCAGCTTCGTACAGTTCCTGGGGGATTTTCTGGATCGCTACGATGAACAGCATCATGATGTAGCCGATACTCTGCCACTGGGAAACCGCGATCGCTGCGAAAATGGCAGTGGCGGAATCACCTACCCAAGCTCTTGTCCAACTCTCAAGGCCAATGGCAGACAAAAATCCGTTTAATAGACCGACTTGCGGATGATAGATGAAGTCGAACAACAAGGCGATCACTGTGATCGAGATGATGACAGGTGTAAAGAAAACGGTTCGAAATAAAGGGGAGAATCTTCGGAAAACCTTATCCTCGAGAATAGCTGCCAGGACCAGTCCGCCGCCTACCTGAAAGATCATGGAGATGACCGCGTAGTAGATGTTATTCGTCAATGCCTTATAAAAAATTGGATCGTGAAACAGCTGAACGTACTGGGTAAGTCCGACGAAAGTCCTCTCTGGGGAGAAGGCGCTCCACTCAAACAAACTAAACTCGATGTTTTGAACGATGGGGAAGTAAATGAAGATGAGAATCATGAGGAAACAAGGAAGTACATACAAGTATCCAGTAAATTTCCGCTGAAGCATATAGTCATCCCCCTTTCTGTATGAAGAGACAGTGGAGTCGTTCGGACTCCACTGCCACCTAGGCTACTTGACCTGTTCCCGCACTTGCTGCGCTGCCTTGCGAACGTCTTGCAGAACATCTTCGGGCGTCTTTTCCCCATTGAGCATCTGCTGTGTCCCTGCCAAGTAAGCGTCAACGATCTTGATATCAAGGTCCGTATCCAGCCAAAGAGCCAATCCTTCTGCACTGGTCACTCGCTCGACTGCCTCAATTCCGAGTGGGGTGGCCGTGTTTTCATTCACAGCACCTTTGACAGCACTGTACTTGCCTACCTCTTTAACGAACTTTTCGGCTTGTGCCTTCGATGTCAAAAACTTGAGGAATTTCACTGCTTCATCGGGGTGCTTGGTCGTCGAGGAAATCATGAAGCCTTCCGGGGCACCGGTCAAATAGTTCGGATTCCCTTTGCCGCCCTCGATCGCCGGAAAGTCGAGAAATCCCCATTGGAATTTGGTCTTCGGTTCAACAAGCCGGACTTCTGCGGTCTCCGCGTACAAGATTGCTGCCTTTTGGTCGACGAACATCTGTCTTGCGAATTCGTGGTCCAGTCCGTTCACGTCCTTGTTGAAATAGGGGACAAGCTCCTGCAATTTTCTCAGTGCTTCCACATAGCCAGGGTCTTCAAACGTACCGGACGCCCGATTGTAGTCCTTCTCTCGGACGCTTTCCTCCACCATGCGTTGATTGAGCGTCCCAATATAGTGGGAGGAGGCCCAAGGCGCTTTGTTCCCGAAAGTGATAGGGGTGTAGCCGTTGTCCTTAATCGTTTGCAGGGTGGAGATGAATTCCGACCAGGTCTTCGGTACTTGCAGGTTCAGCTTGGAGAAAATCTCTTTGTTGTAGAAAAACGTCTTGCCGTCGATCGTAAGGGGAACGCCATACAGTTTATTGTCCAGACGGAACGGTACCAGCTGAGATTCCATCAGTTGTTCAGACCAAGCTTTGTCCTGCTCGGCATAGTTCGTCAAATCCAAGGCTTTTCCACCACGTACGAACTTGTAGGCATACTCACCGCTCCAGGAAAAGTAGATGTCAGGGGGATTATTCGTGCCAAGCAGAACGCTTATTTTTTCCTTGTAGGCATCATTGAGCACGGCCTCGGTTTCGATGTGGATGTTTGGATTTTCCTTTTCAAATTCCTTAACCACCTGTTCAAAATAGGTTTTGTCAGGGTCTCTTGGCCAACGATGGAAGAAACGCAGGGTAATCTGCTCGCCCGAAGCAGGAGTGACTGCAGTGCCACCGGGGTTTGCAGAGGCTTGCGGCTTGGACGAATCTGCCGTGGAACATCCTGTTGCCAGAGAAAGAACGAGCAATAGACCAGTCGTGAATCTAACCATTCTCTTCATGACGTTGCCCCCTTTTATCTTGCAAGAAAAACTATAACATAATATAACATCATATTACGATGTAAAATTAAGAATTGTCAAATAACTATTTTCCTACATGGTTTAGTACGGGACCTTCCACATGTACCTCCGAGTGGAGAGCGGATGATTACGGGCATCCGCCAATTCATTTGCAAACTGACGCAGTACAAAATTCAGGACGAGTGGCGAGATGTAGCCTTTGAGATCTTCATCGATGCCGGACAAATCAAATTCTTTGGCGTCGATCACGATCAGCTTTTCACCATATTGTCTACTGAAATGCAGGGCGCGCTCCTCCAGAGGACGAGTCTCATCAAGTCCAAGAAGCTGGATGATCGGCACGGTTTTATCAAGAATTTCAAAGGGGCCATGGAAGTATTCGCCGGCGTGGATCGCGTGAGAGTGAATCCATTGCATTTCCATGAGGATGCAAATCGCAAAAGAGTAGGCGACCCCGTAGTTTGCTCCGCTCGCCATCGTGTAGATGACTTTCTCGTCCTTGTTGCTGGCTGCAAATGCTTTCGCCTGGTCAGCAAACTGAATTTTCGCACGATCATAGGCAGCCTGCAGGCCTTGCAAGGAATGAATCATGCGGTGGAATTTCGCATTTTCTTCTTTTACGTAAAGCAGCCCCGACACCAGCTGGTACATGATCGAATAATTGGTTTCGAAAGCCGGCGCATCTGGTCCATAGCTGTATTTGATGACATGTTCGGATGCTTCCGCCAAAGGAGAAGCAGGCTCGTTCGTTAAGGAAACGGTGAGTGCCCCCTTGCTGCGAGCGAATTTTGCTGCCTCGGCTGTCTCCGGGGTATTGCCGGAATGAGAGCAAAGGATAACGAGGGATTTGGAGCCCAGTCGTACAGGGTTGCGGTGAATAAACTCGTTGGAGCTATACAGGTCAGCGGCGATGGTCTTCGCTTCCCGATCCAGGAAATATTTGCTCGGGTACATCAATGCGGATGAGCCTCCGCAAGCGACGAGAAACACATTTTCAATGGGGCGGGAGCTGATTGCATCTAAAGCCTGTTGAACTTGTGGGTGTAGCATGAAATGACCTCCTTAAATGGATGGATTGGTTATATAACAATATATAACATCTTATCAAAAGGTATTCAACTGATTTTTCTGAAAAATATAATAAAAATCACGGCAACATAAAAACACTGGATTCATCGTCCAGTGTCAGTTACTGCGAGTCTGTCCTGTATTGATCGTGAATGTGACGCGGTCCGTGGGGATGAGCGAACAGGAGGAATGGAAGGGTTTTTCTTGATCATCGTAAGCGACCTTGTCGATTTGATAGAGAGGGGTACCTATGGGACAGCGCAGCAATTCGGCTTCTTCCTGTGTGGCCATGATGACATTTAGCGTCTTCAGATTGGAAGCGGGCTGGACATCATAGTATTTTTTCAACACTTGGTAGGTAGAAATCGATTCGGCAATATGTTTTTCTAGGTTTGGAAACCGGGTCAACGGATAAAAAACGGTTTCCCATACAAGCGGGGCGTCGTTCACATAATGCAGCCGTTTCAACTGCAGTATGGATGTTCTGGGTGATATTTGCAGAGGGGCAGCAATGGCTTCATCTGCTTCTAGGATCGTAGTAGAAACGATTCGTGGCTGCGGCATCTTGCCGGTCTGGGTGAGAAATTCGGAAAAACCGTTTACGGCAATCAGCTCGCGTTTTAATTTGCTGGCCGTGACGAAGGTGCCTTTGCCTTGCTGACGCTGCAAGATCCCCGCTTCGACCAGCTCTGTAATCGCCCGGCGGGTAGTGATCCGGCTCACACCGTACATGTCGCATAGCTCTCCCTCTGGAGGAAGCTGCTGTCCGACTTTGTATACGCCACGATTGATATCTTCCTTGATGACCTCTTTTAGCTGGAGATAAAGCGGTTTGAGGCTGGAGTTGTTTAATTTCATTGTTTCGTCTCCGATCAAAAAAAATTTTGAATCGTCATATAATAATATATCACATTTTATTCCGGCAAGCATTTTACTAAATTTCGTTCGCTGCAAAGCGGGGAGAGAAAGCCACTCTTCAGGAAACGGAAGGGATTGTCCGTGGGCAAGCCCATGACGTCGAGGATCAGCTGGATTTCGCTTTCCGATATAAAATAATATTCAGAATAATCTGGACGCAAAGCAGGCGATGTGTTAATAATAAAGAGAAGCTACTTTATAAAACCAGTGGAGAAAGTAACTGACATCTGTGATGGGAAGGGAGGAGGGCAGCAGTGTATAGAAACGAGTACGCGATCGGGCTGGATTTGGGTGGAACGAAGATTCTGGCTGGATTGATAGACGGCAGGGGACAGATCATAAGCCAAAAGCAGCTGCCGACTTCTTCGGATGATGGTGAACAAGCGGTAATCAATCGGGTTATGGCCGCGATCGAAGCCGTGATGGCAGATGCAAGCGTGGAGGGCCATCAGGTGCGAGGGGTAGGAATCGCTTCGGCAGGAGTCATCGACAGCGCGAAGAACGAGGTGATTTTTGCGAGCAATCTCGGTTGGCGCAACGTTCCGATCGGACAGCTGATTCAGGAGAGATTCGACCTACCTGCGTATTTGATGAATGATGCGAATGCATCGGCGGTAGCCGAGTGGATGTGGGGAGCGGGCAAAGGAACGCAAAATATGATTTACGTCACAGTAAGCACAGGCGTAGGTGCAGGGATCATTTGTAACGGCCGCCTGCTCACGGGAAATGATGGCAGCGCAGGTGAATTCGGGCACATATCGATCGATTGGAAGGGGCCGATCTGCCGCTGCGGAAACAGGGGATGTCTGGAGAACTATGCGTCAGGCACTGCGATTGAAATGATGGCGCGAACCAAAATAGCAAACCGCGATTCGTCGCTTTCCGGAAGTTTATTGGAAGGACACGAAGAACTAACGGCAAAACAAATAGGAGAAGCGGCTCTCCAGGGAGATCAGTTTTCAATCGGCATTTTGAAGCAGGCGGGTTTTTATCTTGGGGTTGGAGCGACGAATTTGATCCATTTATTCAATCCGGAACTGCTCGTGTTCGGTGGTGGAGTCATGAACTCGGCTCCTGTTATTTTGGAGGAGATTGAAAAAGGCGTGACAGCGCATTGTATACCCGGTTTGGCGAACCAAGTTCGCGTGGAGCTAAATCAATTAGGGACAGAATCAGGCGTCATGGGAGCGGCAGGCTTGCTATTTTCTACGCAAGAGAGGGAAGGAAAATTTTCATTTTTATAATTGAACATGTATTGCAAAGATTAAGATAATTTTGTATCATCTATTTAATAACTCCAGTGGAAAAATTAATTGGCGATGAAGTCAGATCATTAGGAGGCAAATCGTGAAAAAAGTAAAGGTCGCGGTAATCGGTGCAGGTTCCATTTCAGACATGCATATGCAATCGTACCAAAACAATGAAAGAGCTGAGCTGTATGCCGTTGTAGATTTCAACGAGGAACGAGCAAAGGAGAAGGCAGAAAAGTTCAACGCCAGAACCTATTATTGTCGATTGGAAGATGTATTCGCAAATGAAGAAATCGATGCCGTAAGCATTTGCACCTGGAACAACACGCATGCAGAGATTTCGATTGCCGCTCTGAACGCAGGCAAACACGTTCTGCTCGAAAAGCCTTTATCCACATCGGTTGAAAGCGCTCTTGAAATCGAGGAGGCAGTAAAACGCAGCGGAAAGGTCCTGCAGGTTGGGTTTGTCCGAAGATACGATACGAATGCTCAGCTTTTGAAGCAGTTCATTGATCTGGGAGACCTCGGGGATATCTACTACGCCAAAGCATCCTGCCTGCGCCGTTTGGGAAATCCGGGTGGATGGTTTGCTGACAAGGAGAGATCCGGTGGAGGGCCGCTGATCGACTTAGGCGTGCACGTGATCGATCTTTGCTGGTACTTGATGGGGTGTCCAAAAGTGAAGACCGTCAGCGGCAATACATACAACAAGCTTGGCAATCGCGCTAACGTCAAGAACCTTTCCTTTTACAAAGCTGCCGATTACGACCCGGGAAAAAACACGGTAGAGGACTTGGCCAATGCGATCATTCGGTTTGAGAATGGAGCCTCACTCATGGTGGATGTAAGCTACACGCTCCATGCGAAAAAAGAAGAGCTGTCCGTCAAGCTTTATGGCGACAAAGGCGGTGCCGAGGTAGAGCCACAGCTTTCCATCGTAACGGAAAAACACGATACGATCCTGAACGTCAGCCCGCAGATCGATAAATTATCGTTTGACTTTAAGCAAGGCTTTCAAAATGAAATTGATCACTTTATCTCCAGCGTTCTTGGCGAGAAAGAGACTCTCAGCCCTGTACAAGATGGCGTAGAGATGATGAAAATTCTCTGCGGAATCTACGAATCGGCACAGCAAGGACGCGAAATCGAATATTGAGTCAGGCTTTTGGCAGTGTACCTTGGGACATCCAGATTTCATCTATCAGATAAAAATTGTAAGGGGGAAAAGGTTATGAAAAAAGTGTCCTATTTTCGAGCAGCATCTGTCTTCCTTTTTTCAGTAGCTTTACTATTTGGGTGTTCCAGCGGTAACAGTCCTACGAGTTCAGGCAGCAGCAGTGGTGGCAGTGCTGCTCCAACCACTTCCACTGCACAAGAGACGCCATCGACAAAGAAAGAGGAGCTAGTGGTGGCGGTCAACGAGAATTTCATCACGATGGACCCGCAAAATACGGGTGACGCTTTGTCATCAGGGGTACAGACCTCGATGTACGAAGGACTGATGATCTATGACAAAGATCTTAAGTTGATCCCTGGACTTGCGACTGAATATTCTGCAAATCCGGAGGCTACGGAATACACGTTTAAACTGCGCCAAAACGTAAAGTTCCATGATGGTACCCCCTTCAACGCAGAAGCCGTCAAAATCAACTTTGACCGCATGAGCAATCAGGAAAACAACCTGCGTGCGTATCGAAATTATAAGTATATCAAGAGCACCGAAGTCGTGGATGAATACACGGTAAAAGTGACACTGAACCAGCCGTTTAGTGCGATGATCAACAAATTTACTACGGGAATCATCAGTCCGCAAGCTTTGGAGAAGTACGGAAAAGACATTGCGAAGAATCCAGTAGGAACAGGTCCTTACAAATTTGTAGAGTGGGTGCAGGGCGACCATCTGACGGTCGAGCTGAATCCGGATCACTGGAACAAAGGTGCAGCGAAGGTTGCCAAAATTACCTACAAACCCGTTCCTGAAAATGGCTCGCGCGTAGCGATGCTCAAAACAGGTGAAGCAGACGTCATTTACCCGCTGCCAGAGCAACAAGTAGAGACTTTGAGCGGAGCAGAAGGCGTTAAGGTAGAGCGCACGCCATCAACGATTACCCGTTATGTTTCGATCAACATGGTGAAAAAGCCATTTGACGACCCGCGCGTAAGACAAGCCATCAACTATGCAGTAGACAAGGATGCGTTCATTAAAGTAGTCAAAGCGGGTTATGGTGCGAAGCTGGAATCCCTCATGTCTCCTACGATCGCTCACTACGCCAAACAGGGTGAGTATGAGTACAACGTGGAAAAAGCGAAGCAGCTCCTCAAAGAAGCTGGCTACGAAAACGGCTTTTCGACAGAAATCTGGGGCAATACCAACTCGGATACGATGAAAGGCATGCAATTCATTCAGCAGCAGCTGCAAAAGGTCGGCATCACCGTAGAAGTGAAATCGATGGAAGAAGCCACCCTGTCTGACGAAATCTACAACATCAAATCTCCAGAAGAAGCAAAAATGCAAATGTGGTATGTAAGCTGGTCTTCTGCAGACCCTGACAACGCGATGCGCTCCCTGTTCAGCAGCGAGAACTTCCCGCCAGCTGGAGCCAACACAGCTTTCTACAAAAATGATCTGGTCGATAAGAGCATCAAGGAAGCTACCCAATCCTCTGACCAAGCGAAGCAAAAAGAACTGTACGGAATTGTACAAGAAAACGTGTTTAAGGAAGCGCCATGGATTTTCCTCGCTGTCGATGAAATCTTGTATGGAAAACGCAGTAATGTAGACGGTGTTTACATCACGCCAAGCGGCGGCATCTACGTCAGAGAAGCGGAAATCAAATAAATCGAAAAAGTGGCGTTGGGTCACGAGCCTGTTGCCCAGCGCCGCTTTACTTTTCCCTATTTAGGAGGAACCGATATATGTTCCGTTATATCGTGAAGAGGCTTATCGGGATCATTCCGATCATTTTCATCGTGTCGCTGCTCATCTTCTTCTTCATTCACTTGGTACCAGGTGATCCCGTACGTCTAGCGGCGGGAAAAGAAGCAACGCTGGAGGAAATCACACGTGTTCGTCAGGAATTGGGATTGGATAAACCGTTGGCGGTGCAATACCTGAACTATATGAAAAACTTGTTCACAGGGAATTTGGGTCACTCGTTAAAGACAGGTCTTCCGATAAGCGATATGTTCGAAAATCGGTACGAGATATCGTTGAAATTGACATTTATGAGTCTAGGCTGGGCGCTTGTTCTGGGTTTATTAATCGGTACGATCTCAGCAGTATTTCGCAATAAATGGCCCGATTTTTTAGGGATGCTTACGGCGATTTCAGGCATTTCCTTACCCGGATTTTGGCTGGGACTCATTCTCATACAAGTGTTTTCTGTTCAGCTCGGTTGGTTTCCGACAGGTGGGACAGACAGCTGGAAAAGCTACGTTCTTCCTTCCATTACACTGGGTGCAGGAATCATGTCGATGCTCGCCCGCTTCACCAGGTCCTCGCTGCTCGAAACCTTAAAGGAAGACTTTATTCGGACGGGACGGGCAAAAGGCTTAAAGGAATCGGTAGTCGTACGCAAGCATGCGCTGAAAAACTCGATGATTCCTGTCGTCACGATAGCGGGCTTGCAATTCGGATTTTTGCTGGGCGGCTCGGTTGTGGTGGAAACTGTCTTCAGCATTCCGGGAATGGGGCGGCTTCTGATTGACTCGATTGCCTTCCGCGACTACCCAGTTGTGCAAGCGGTCATTCTGCTGTTCTCGCTGGAATTCATTTTGGTGAATCTCCTGGTGGATATTTTATACAAAGCGCTCAATCCGAAAATCCGCTTTGATAGCTAACCAAAAGGGGTGAGATGTTTTATGGAAGCAGTGAAAGAAGTAAGTCAAATCTCTTTGGTTTCCGAGGAAAAGAAGCGCTCGAGGATGAGTGAGTTTTGGACAAAGTGGAAGAAACAAAAAACGGCATTTTGGGCTGGCTTTTTTATCATCTTCCTGCTCCTCGTCGCCGTATTTGGACCCATTCTTGCGCCGTACGATCCTTATGAGCCCGATTATGATGCGATCCTGCAGACACCATCTCAAGCGCACTGGGCAGGGACGGACGAATATGGCAGGGATATCTTGAGCCGGATCATCGTAGGTGCCGGCATATCACTCAGTGTCAGCTTTACCTCGGTCTTGGTGGGAGCGGTGATCGGGACGATTTTGGGATTGTGCAGCGGTTATTACGGGGGCTGGCTGGATCGCCTCATCATGAGGTCCAGCGACGTGATGTTTGCCTTTCCTGATCTTCTCCTGGCGATTGCGATTGTCGCGATTCTTGGTCCTGGCTTAACGAACGTGGTGGTTGCCGTAGCCGTATTCAGTATCCCTTCCTTTGCTCGTTTGATTCGCGGGAACACGCTTGCTGCGAAGGAAGCGGTTTTTGTAGAGGCGGCGAGATCCATGGGAGCCAGAAGCAGCCGGATTATTTTTCGCCACATCTTTCCGGAGACCGTCTCGAGCATGATCGTTTTCTTTTCCTTGCGTATCGGAACATCCATCTTGGCAGCGTCGAGCCTTAGCTTCCTCGGATTGGGAGCAAAGCCTGAGAGTCCTGACTGGGGAGCGATGCTGAGCATGGGGCGCGATTATCTGGACACCGCACCGCACGTCGTGATGATCCCTGGTTTGGTCATCTTCCTGTCCGTGCTGGCGTTCAATCTGGTGGGCGATGGCTTGCGAGATATTATGGACCCGAAAACGAAGAATTAATCGAGGGAGTTGGGGCAGATGAGTGAAAACATCATCGAAGTAAAGCATCTGCAAACGCAATTTACGAGAGATAACAAAAAGACAGTCGTCCTGGACAATGTCAGCTTTCACATAAAAAAAGGAGAAGTGCTCGGCCTTGTCGGTGAATCAGGCTGTGGAAAGAGCGTGACCTCCCTTTCGATCATGCGCCTGTTTAAAGATACGACAGGGGAGATCACGAACGGAGAAATCAAGTATAACGGAACGAACCTATTGTCCATTTCGGAGAGTAGCATGCGCGGGATTCGCGGAAAAGAAATCGCCATGATTTTCCAGGAGCCGATGACTTCCCTCAATCCCGTGATGAAAATCGGTGAGCAGCTCATGGAGTCGATTCGTCTGCATCTAGGCTATTCTGACAAGCAGGCGAGAGAGCACGCGATAAGCATGCTGACCAAGGTAGGGATTCCGAGACCACAAGAAATCATCAGCGAATATCCGCATCAGCTGTCTGGCGGGATGAGACAGCGCATTATGATCGCGATGGCCATGTCATGTCGACCGAATTTGTTGATAGCAGATGAGCCAACTACCGCGCTGGATGTGACGATCCAAGCGCAAATCCTCGATGTGATGAAGCAGCTCCAAGCCGAAGAGCATATGTCGATGCTTTTGATCACACACGACTTGGGTGTTGTCGCGGAGATGTGCAATCGCGTGGTCGTCATGTACGCAGGACGAGTGGTGGAAGAAGCATCTGTCTACGAACTATTCGATGACCCCAAACATCCGTATACAAAAGGCTTGATCGGATCGGTTCCAAAGCTGGGGCAAAAGCGTTCCAGGCTCGATTCGGTACCAGGCAATGTGCCCAATCCGAACCAGATGCCAAAAGGATGCAAATTTGCTCCACGGTGCAAGGAAGTCATGCCTGTATGCTGGGAGGAAGAACCGCCCATTACAGCTACGGGTTCAGAACGCTATTGCCGCTGCTGGCTCTATCGCGAAGAAAGTAGGGATGCGCATGTCTAAGTCGCTGGTGGTAGTAGACGGGATCAAAAAGACATTTCCCATAGACAGTGGATTTTTGGGCAGCAAAAAAAGCGTGAAGGCCGTCAATCATGTCTCCTTTGAAATCAAGGAAGGTGAGACCTTCAGCTTAGTAGGCGAGAGTGGCTGCGGCAAGTCCACGACGGGGCGTCTGGTGACCAGACTGCTGACTCCTGATGAGGGGAAAATCTGGATCAATCAGGAAGAAATTTCAAAAATGAATGAAAACCGGCTACGGGAAGTACGAAAGCAAGTGCAAATGGTTTTTCAGGATCCGTATGCTTCGCTCAATCCGAGAATGAAAATTCGCGAAGTCGTGGGGGAGCCTCTCGTCATCCATACCAAGCTATCTGCTGCAGAGAGAGAAAAGATCGTAGAAGAAATGCTAGATGTGGTCGGTCTGAACAGCTACCACGCCGATAAATTCGCGCACGAGTTCAGCGGCGGTCAAAGGCAGCGGATTGGCATTGCGCGTGCACTCATATTAAAGCCGAAATTAATTGTGGCGGATGAGCCCGTTTCTGCGCTGGACGTATCGATTCAATCTCAAATTTTAAATCTGCTGAAGGATTTGCAGGAAGAGTTTCACCTGACGTACTTGTTCATTTCCCATGACTTGAGCGTGGTGGAGCATATCAGCGATAAAATCGGCGTGATGTATTTGGGGTCCTTGGTCGAATCGGGGCCGAAAGAATCCATTTTTGCAAATCCCCAGCATCCGTATACGAAGGCGCTGCTCTCCTCTGTTCCGATTCCCGACCCGCGAGCAAAAAGGGAGCGGATTATCTTGCAGGGGGATGTGCCCAGCCCGGTAAACCCGCCATCCGGTTGTCTTTTTCATACTCGCTGTCCGTACAGCATGGAAATGTGCAAATCCACTGTCCCTCGCTTGCGGGAAATAGCAGAGGGCGGTCATTTTGTAGCTTGCCACTTATAAGCAGTTATTCTAGGAAGTAAAAGGAAGGGTACCATGCGTAGGACGGGTGATTTAAAGCTAATCCAAGAGTTGAATCGATCCATCGTACTCGACACGATCCGTCATTATGGACCCATCTCCCGAAGCGAAATAGCGAAACGGCACAAGCTGAGCCCTACAACCGTTACGTCGGCAGTCAGTGAACTGATTCGTGATTCGCTCGTCAGTGAAGTTGGAACAGGAACTTCAAATGGAGGACGAAAGCCGATCTTGCTGCAGTTCTCGCCCGACAGCCATTTCTTAATCGGGATATCGATTAGTGGGTCTAAAATAACGATTGCGGAAATGAACCTGGAAGCAAAGGTCCGCAAAAAAGAAGTATACACCATCAAGCCCTATCAAGGTGACCAGGTTATCGCGTACTTGCTGCAAATCATGGAGCAGTTCGTTTTGCCCTATGAAAGCTTGGACAACTGTGTTGGCATATCCATCGTGACGCAAGGAATCGTGGATTCGGACAATGGAATCATTCGCTATAATCCAAAGCTGAAATTAAAGGACATCCCGGTGAAAGAGATCGTAGAAAGCCGCTTTCGCAGCAAAACCTGGCTCGACAATGACACCAATGCCTATTTGCTTGCCGAAAAGAGCATCGGTGATTTCAGCCATTATCAAAACATGATCTACGTGACGATCGGGGATGGCTTGGGCTCCAGTATTCTGGTGAACGGCTCCATTTACCGCGGATTTGCTGGCGGAGCCGGGGAGTTTGGGCATACCACGATTGACCGCACGGGCGTTCGCTGTGATTGCGGAAATATTGGCTGTTTAGAAAATTATGTAAGCTGGCCAGCGATTTACGCCAAGCTATTGTCTGCGCTTGCAAAAGGGAAGCAAAGCTGTATTTTTGAGCTCGCTGGGCATGACGTCAACCGCATTTCCGCAACCGTTTTTCGACAGGCACTATCGCAGAACGACCCGCTCGCTGAGAGCATCTTAGAAGAAACAGCTTCGTTTTTGGCGTCAGGTCTGGTGAATCTCGTCCATCTCTTTAACCCGGAGGCCATTATTCTCGGCGGAGAAATTGCGTTTGAAAATGAACTGCTCGTCTCCAAGGTAACGGAATATGTCCATGAATATGCCCATGGCATTTTTACCGAGGGACTTGCGATCCGTCTCAATTCCCTTGGAGAAGATGTGGAAGTCGTAGGGGCAGCTGCAGTCGTGCTGCAGGATACGTTTCAATTTTCGTTGTAGAACTTGATTGATTTGGAGGTGGGATGTCACATGTGGAAAGTAGTCATCGCGGATACAGCAGCAGGGAGCACGCAGCAGCAGTGTGCCTGGTCCGGGGTAAACGAGATAGAAATTATAGGTGTGATAGACAATCTAGCTGTCTTTGGCGAATGGTTAAAGGAACAAGAGGTCGATGCTGTCGACATCGCCCCGACTGTGACGGCACCTGAAAAATGGATCGAGCTGGCAGTCGAAGCCAAAAAGCATGTGATCTGTGATGCCAATGTGCAAATCGATATCGAAGCAATCAGCGAGCTTCAAGCAATCAGCGAGAAACAAGGCATAATGCTGCTGCTGCCAAATGCATGGCGCTTTTCCCCCGAGTATGTACAGGCTCGCGAGCACGTCTTGCAGGGAGCGATAGGCAAGCCAGGTGTGATCCGGATGCAGCGGAGCGCACCGACGACGATGGAAGGATGCATTTTCGACATCTTGGGCGCCGAGGTATTCGATTGGCTGCGGTGGACTTTCGGTGATGTTTTGCGCGTCATGGCCAGGAAGGTCCAGCACATGGACGAAACGGGGCAAGCAGTGGAATATGCGTTGGTTATCGTAAAGCATGTTGATGGAACGATCGCGCATATCGAGCTGTCTTTGGCAGAGCAAGCCGAGCGGTCTTCTTTTGAATTGACAGGTGCATCGGGCATGCTTCAATACGATAGTAACGACAGTCAGCCGATTGTTTGGGAAACGAACAGGAAGCTGGTTCAACCGGAGTCTGCTGCCGATCTTCGTAGCAGCCGCAGAGCGCATTTTATTCGGGCTGTGTCCGGCCAAGAACCGCTCCAAATGACTCCTGAAGACGTGAGGATGGCTCGAAAAATCGCCCAGGCTGCACGACAATCGGCTGAGTCGGGGCAACCGGTTCAGCTCATGGACGGGGGTAGCGCCACATGAAAGTAGGGATCATCAGTTTCGCACATATGCATGCCCACAGCTATGCTACTTATTTGCAAAAGCACCCTGATGCTCAATTCACCGCTATCTGGGATCACGACGAGGAACGGGGGAAAACAGCAGCAGCAACCTATCAGGTCGATTACTATCGCGATCTGCAAGAATTTTTGCAAACGGATGTGGAAGCGGTTATTGTCTGCTCGGAAAATGCCCGGCATAAAGAGCATGTGATCGATGCTGCCAAAGCCAAAAAGCAGATTTTATGTGAAAAGCCGATTGCGACTGAAGTGAAGGATGCCGAAGAGATGATCCACGCTTGCAAAGAAGAAGGGGTCATCTTGCAAATTGCCTATCCTGTCCGTTTTGCGCCTGTCATGATGCAGGTCAAGCAGCTGATCGAATCCAAGGCGATCGGAGAAGTTTTGGCTATCGATGGGACAAATCACGGGCAAATGCCTGGCGGATGGTTCATTGATGAAGAGCTTTCCGGCGGGGGAGCTGCTACCGACCACATCGTTCATGTAATGGATCTCGTTCGCTGGCTGTTAAAGGATGAAGGGAAAAGTGTGTACGCCGAGCTGGATACCCGTTTTTACGACATCGATGTGGAGGATTGCGGAATCGTTTCGCTGGAGATGGAGTCTGGTGTAATCGTTACCATCGACCCGAGCTGGTCCAGACCAAAGACATTTCCGACGTGGGGAGATGTGACCATGCAAATCGTAGGGTCCAAAGGCACGCTGTCGGTCGACGTGTTTAAGCAGCATGCGCTCTACTACAATGATCAGGCAAACAGGGTGCAGCATCTCCCTTGGGCAAAGGATATGGACGAAGGGCTCATTGGGGATTTCATTCAATGCGTCCAAGAAGGAAGAGCGCCATCGATTTCAGGAGAGGATGGACTGCGCACACTGGAAATCGTCAAAGCCGCTTATGAATCAAACCGCTGCAAGCAAGCTGTCATCATCGACAAGGTGACTTTTCCCGAGTGATTCGTATATGGGAAAGGAGGGATGGAGCCAAAACCAAAATGAGGTACAGAGCGGGCTGGATGACACGTAAACCATTGACAATGATAAAAAAGAAGAGGTGGATCTCATGAAAATTGGATTGAGCACATATAGTTTGCTGACTGCCATCAGAGCGGGAGAAATGGATGTCCTGGATGTTGTGCAATGGATTGCCGAAAACGGTGGCGAGCATATGGAAATCGTGCCCTACGGCTTCACCTTGGTAGACAACTATGAGCTGGCTGACGCCGTGCGGGACAAAGCCAAGGCTGTGGGGATTGAGCTGTCCAACTATTCGATGCCGACCAACTTCATTCAGGAAACAGAAGAAGCCTTTGAGGCTGAGGTCGCGCGAGTAAAAACGCATGTGGATCTCCTAAACCGGATGGGCATCAAGCATATGCGTCACGATGTATCCGCTTTTACGGTTCCTGTGGAGCAAACGACGATCAAGTACTTTGAGAACAACCTCGAAATCATGGTGGAAGGCAGCCGGCAAATCGCCGACTACGCAGCCCAATTCGGCATTACAACGACCATTGAAAACCACGGCTGGCTCGTCCAAGCGAGTGATCGCGTCCAGCGAGTGTTGCAAACGGTCAATCGCCCGAATTTCAAAACAACACTAGATATTGGCAACTTTATGTGCGTGGATGAGCATTCTCTGGTCGGTGTGAAAAAGAATTTGCCGTACGCCTCGCTTGTTCACTTCAAGGACTTTTATTTCCGTCCGTATTACCAAGAGCCAGGCGGCGGAAAGTGGTTCAAGACGGTGCATGGCAATTTCTTGCGCGGAGCCATTGTCGGTCAGGGCGATATCCCGATTCGCGAAGTCGTCAAGCTGGTGAAGGAATCTGGTTACGACGGCTATATTACAGTGGAGTTCGAAGGAATGGAAGATTGCCGCGAAGGCTCAAAAATTGGTATGGACAACTTACGGCGTTTCTGGGAAGAAGCGTAGGAGGGAAAGGGGGAGAAGCATTGCGATCTGTATCGTGATGCTTCCTTCTGTTTTCCGTTAGAAAAATGCAGCTGTTTGCAGGAAAGAAGGTTTAACAAGGCCATGTCGTTCTCCTGGAAAAGAAATCTCGTGGTTCTGTGGATTGGGGTATTTTTCTGTAGTACTGCTTACTCCCTTTCGATCCCGTTTTTGCCGCTCTTTATGTACAACACGCTTGGGGTTCGCGAGCATCTGGAGGCATGGTCAGGAGTCTCCTTTGGAATTACCTTTTTAACAGGTGCCTTCATCGCTCCGTTTTGGGGTTCTCTCGCGGATCGGTACGGGCGCAAGATGATGATGATTCGGGCAGGCTTTTGTCTTGTACTGATTTACTTCCTGTATTATCTGGTGACAGACCCCTACGTGTTTTTAGGCGTCCGTATGCTGGAAGGTCTTTTGGCTGGCTTTGTACCTTCTGCGATTGCGCTGGTCGCGACCAACACTCCCGAAGCCCACGCAGGCTACGCTTTGGGAATCATGGCGACGAGTGGCGCGACGGGAGGGATCGTGGGACCCTTGATTGGGGGCGTTGTCAGTCATTTGTGGGGCAATCGGGAAGCCTTTTTATTTTCCTCGGGTCTCGTACTCGTGGCAGCGCTGATTGCTACCTTCTTTGTCCGTGAGGTTCACGTCACTTTGAAGCAGCGGTCAAAAGTCCGGGACGACTTGCGTGTGGCGATGCTAAACCCGCGTTTCATGATTGTTCTGGGAATCAGCATGATGGTGACCGTTTCCGTCATGCTTTTGGAGCCGCTGTTGACCGTGTACGTGCTGCAGCTTGGAGCAGCACAGCAGGATGCTTCGCTTAGCTCAGGCATCATTTTTTCTGCGATTGGCGTAGCGACAGTGCTGGCAGCCCCGCATTGGGGGAAAATCGGAAGTAAAATCGGCTACACCAAGGTCTTGATTTTCGGGCTGGTAGGTGGTGGAATCGGAAGTGTGCTGCAGTACTTTTTTACCAATCTGTACGGGTTTGGCATCCTGCGATTTTTGTACGGCTTGTTTTTCGCTGCCGTTTATCCGGCGATCAACGCCTTGATTGTCAAAGTAATTGAGCCTGATTTTCGTGGAAGAGCATTCGGGTTGAACCAGTCTGCCATCCAATTTGCCAATATGCTTGGGCCAATCCTTGGCGGTTTTCTCGGAGGAATCGTGCCGATCTGGGTCATTTTTATCATGAATGGGGCAGCGCTTCTGCTGACGGCCCTCTATGTCAAATATAAAGGACTGGATGAGACGGCCGTTCACCCATCTACTAGATAGCAGCCATTCGGGAGAGTCGAGTGGTTGTTTGCTGTGCCGTTGACGAACGCTAGGCGGACAGGTAGTGTAAGGATTACATAGAGAGGTATAAGGGAATGTCAAAGGTAAGAGGGGGTAGTAGCTATGAAAAAAATCGTGAAACATGACCAGGACGTAACCAAACAACATAACAAACAAATGATACTCGATATTATAAAAAAACAGCGACCTATTTCCCGGGCCGAAATAACGAAAATCACCAAAATGAGTGCGACGTCGATCGGCAGGTTTGTCAGTGAGCTTTGCGAGGAAGGCTTTATTCGCGAAACGAATCTGACGTCTTCGGGTCTGGGCAGAAAAGCCGTCATGCTGGATATAGAGCCTGGCGCGATTTACTCTATCGGTGTAGACATTGAAAAGAAGCGGATCAGCTTTGGATTAATGGATTTTAGTGAAACTGTGACGGTATATCGCCGGGTAGACTATCTGGCCCAAAAATCTACGCCCGGGGAGACGGCTGAGCTGATCTGCCGCGAGATACGCGCGATGGTGGAGGAGCAAAACCTTCCCTACGAAAAAGTAATCGGGATCGGAATCGGCGTCCCAGGCGTCATCAATTACGAGCAGGGCATTGTTCAATTCTCCGCAACCTTAGGGTGGAAAAACGTAGCGTTCGCCAAGAGGATCGAGGCAGAGCTGCAGATCAAAACGGTGATCGATAACGATCTGAAAGTAAAGATTCTCTCGGAGTATCTGTACGGCTCTGCCAAAGGCTCAAACAAAACCGCCTTGATCGGGATCGGTACCGGCATTGGCTCTGCGCTCATCATCAATGGAGAGGTTTTCCGGGGTGGCTCCAATAGCGCCGGAGAGCTCGGACATACGACGCTCGATCCAAACGGAAATCTGTGTGATTGCGGAAAGCGCGGCTGCCTGCAAACTTATGTCGACGAGAATTCACTGATCATGGAAGCGCGGCGTGTCAGTGATATTACGGATGTTCGCCAAGTATACGCAGCCGCGAGAAACCACGAGCGCTGGGCAAAGGAGATCGTCTGGCGTACCGCATTGTACATTGGCATTACCATTAACAACATCGTTTGCATGTACAATCCAGATACCGTCATCCTGAGCGGGGATCTGATCGAGAATTACAGAGAGATCGTAGATTTGGTGGAAGAACATAGCGAGCAAGTGATTTGGGAGCCATTTCGAGGCACCTTCAAGGTCATCCCGTCCGAACTGCGGGGAGATGCCATCGTCATGGGGGCAGGTGCTTTGGCCATGCAGCATTTTGCACCCTTAGCGGGTAAGCAAGCAGATGAGTAAGAATAGGAAAATACGGTTGAATGGGGAGCCCAAAAACATACCGGTTTGAATAGCGTCACTGAAAGACTAAGTATGTCGTAAAGCAGGGGAGTCATAGGATTGCACACCATTATACCCCGATTGGCATAAGAAGCTTCATCCTGTTAACCACCAGACTGATCAGCATAATTGCTCTCATTCCTATATACAAACAGAGACTACTCTATTTGTCTCTTTTGTATATATAAAAATAAGGCGTTCTCATCTATATTTTTCTATAGATGAGCTTCGTTTTGTTTCTGTACGTAAATGCAGAAGGGAGGTTTAGCAAACGGTGATAGATATAAATGAAAAGTTGCTTGAAGCTTACGATCGGGCGGGGAATCATTCGGGCGTTTCTGGAGAAAGGTTAGCTTTAAGACTGTCCTTGCTATCTGAAATCGGGCGAACAACTGACGGTGGTTCCTGTCGTATTGGTTATTCCCATGAGGAGCGTGCAGCAAAGGACTTGGTTAGAGGGTGGATGGTCGAAGCTGGGCTTGCTGTACGAGAAGATGAAGCCGGGAACATCATTGCTCGCCTGCCCGGTGTCCATCATCACTTGCCAGCTATTCTGTCAGGTTCACATGTGGATACCGTCCCAAACGGTGGGCATTTCGATGGTGCCCTCGGAGTTTTAGTCGCTCTTGAGGTGGTCGAAGCTTGGAAGGAAACGAACTTCAAACCGAAACATCCTTTTGAAGTTATCATCTTTTCTGATGAAGAAGGGGCAAGATTCAACACCGGACTCACGGGTAGCAAGGCAATGGCTGGAGAACTCGACATGGAGCAACAACAGCAAGCAAAAGATGTTCATGGCGTTCCATTTGAAAAGGTAATCAACAACTACGGACTATGCGCCAAAAGCTTTTCAAATGCGAAACGTGATTTTAAAGATAGTAAGGCTTTCGTGGAAGTACATATTGAACAAGGAAAACGGCTGGAGAACGCGAACCTCCCTGTTGGCGTGGTTAGCGGGATTGCAGGACTGGGTTTGCTGAAAATCACCTTTACAGGGACAGCGGGACATGCAGGAAATACACCGATGAACGACCGATTTGACCCGCTAACAGCGGCTGGTCAGTTTCTCTACGAACTGAAATCACTTCCCGAAAAGGTCAGCTCCACGGCAGTGGCAACGGTTGGTAAGCTGCAGGTTTTTCCGAATGGCATCAACGTCATTCCAAAAGAGGTCGAATTGTATGTCGATATTCGTGATATTTATGAGGAATCACTGCAACAACTCATAGATCTCGTCATCGCAAAAGCGAGTGAATCGGCAAAAACACAAGCAGTTGAAATCCAGGTAGAAAAAAAACGGTTAGGGAATGCCGTTCTTACCGACCAAGGTTTGCAGGACTTACTGCTAAAAAGCGTCGAAAAAAATGGAAGCGCTCCGATGGTGCTACCGAGCGGTGCTGGGCATGATGCCATGATACTTAGTCACCATCTGCCAATGGCCATGCTTTTTGTAAGAAGCCAGGAGGGAATCAGCCACAATCCAAGAGAATGGTCCTCCTTGAATGATTGTGTGCACGCCGTTCATGTATTAAAGGACTTTATCGAAGCCTTGCAGGAAGAGTAATTGATGATACTCCCAGTAGGTAGGAGACGTCCACGCTGATGTCTCTTTTTTTCATTGACAGGGAAAACGCTCGGGCATCGGAGCACTTACCACCGACAGTTATACAGACGACACTGCGAGAGAATCTGTGCGAAGTAGTGAATCTCGCCACTGATGGCGATTAGGGCTGCCTTGGACAGCGAGCCTTATGCGTGCTTACCAAAGTACCAGCTGGTCTTGAAAAGAATCCCTATGTTGTGAGATCAAAACACCTTCCAGGAGAGTTCGACCCTGTAGGAGAGAGGGAGACAACTTGGAGGTGTTTTTTCTGTGAGAGCTTCAAGGCAGTGAATGAACATCCATCATGCGGATCATGAATACAAGTGGACCTCCGGGTGCATACAAGAACTTATCGATTTTTGTATAACTTGTATGTATCTTGTATGTAAATTCCCTTGATTTTTCTTCTATTTTCTACATTGAAAGTAATGGTAATAGGTGTTAATATCAGCTGGAGAGTTAGGCTGATTTCGCGATATACTACATTGTATACAATGTATGATTCGTTAGATTTACAGAAACGAACAACAGAGGGAGGGATCCTGGTGGCGATCCTCATCGATGGATGGAGTATTGTGCCTCAGTTTCGCAAATGCGGTAAAGTCAGCTGCAAAACTTGTGAAGAAGGAAATGGTCACGGCCCATACTATTACGGAACGAAGTTAGACAATGGTAAGAAACAGATTAAGTATTTCGGTCGAAAACTCCCTGTTTCTTCAGAGAAGGATGAAATCAATAGCTTACTAGAAGACACTCAAGAAGCAATCATAGGACCCGAATTAAATGTGGGATCGCTTCCTGTAAATCATTCTGTTCGTGATCACGGAGAGACCCAAAAGAGAATGATCCCGACGAATGAGGAAGAAATTTACAAGGGAATTAAACAAGCTATTATTCAACAGCAGCTCCGTCCAAATATGCAACTGGTTGAAGAGGTACTAGCAGAGTCATTTGGAGTTAGTCGAACTCCTGTCCGCAATGTATTGCGCCGGCTTGCTCAAGAAAAATTAGTCACGATTATTCCTTATAAAGGAACGTTCGTTTCTTGTCTTACCGTGCAGGAAGCAAAAGAAGTCTATGAGGCACGAAAATTCTTAGAGGCAGTTACCATCCGACAAGCATGCAAACGTTTGACTGAGGAGCATGTTTTACAGCTAAAAACGATCATCGAGGAAGAACATGAAGCGCACTCTCATGAAGATTCGTTTGTCTCACTCCGGCTTTCTTGCGATATTCATTTGAAAATAGCTGAGATTGCTGGCAATTCGTATAACTATCGCTACCTCGAAGAATTAATTTCCTTATCTTATGTTATTTATGCTTTCTACGGCCCGGGACGATTGTTCTGTGGTTCTGAGGAGCATACTGAAATCTTACATGCTCTAAAGCAAAGAGATGAATCACTTGCCGAGCGCCTGATGCTGGAGCATCTGAATCGTATAGAATCTCTGCTGAACTTTAATGAAACTCTTGCAGCTCCGCTATCTTTAACCGAGATTTTTAAAGGAAAGTAAACGGAACGCTAACGTGGATCTTGAAGGGGGTGATCGAGAAAAGTGACGGAAAATTCCCTGATTAAAGAAAGGAAGAGGTAATAAAATGATCGATTTATTGTTGGTTCATGGTGTTGTCATTACGATGGACAAAGAGCGACGTATTATCGAAGATGGCGCTGTAGCCATCGACAAAGGAAGGATATTGGAAGTAGGTAAAACTGAGTACTTGCTGGAGAAATACGAGGCCAAGAGAGTAAAAGATTGCAATCATCATGTCGTATTACCGGGCCTCATCGATGTTCACGGCCATGCCGGACATTCCATGATGAAAACACTCGCGATGGATACGCCGAGTGTCTGGTTGGACATGATCACCCGAACTTATAATCATTTCACGACAGATGACTTTTGGTACATGGATGGGAAGCTTTCTGCATTAGAGCGTCTAAAGGCAGGGATCACTACCGGCACGAGTATCATTGGTGGATCACCGCGCTCCGATGATCCGATATTCGCTTTGAATCATGCCAAGGCATACTCGGAAGTAGGCGTAAGAGAAATCGTATGCACAGGACCTTGCAATCCCCCTTGGCCCCAATCGTTTAGCCGCTGGGTAGATGGCAAGCAAATGACCAAAGAGGTTACATATGATGAAGTTCTAAAGGGCGCAGAAGCAGTTATCGAAGCCTTGAATCATTCCCATGATGATCATGTACGAGCTTTTATTACGCCCTTTGTTATCGTTCCGTCTGTTAATCCATCGGCACCAACACCTGCAGACCAATTGTACGGACTGACGGAATTTGACCACTATCAAGCAAAAAAGATCAGGCAAATTGCGAGAAAATACAATACACGTATACACTCGGACGCTTTTGGCGGAATGATTCACTTAGCGATTCAGGATAAGGAAAATGCGTTATTGGGGCCAGATGTCCATCTCCAGCACTGTCGGGGCATTTCCTTTGACGAGGCTCGTATTTTGGCCGAGACAGGTACGAACGTGAGCCAAGCTCCCGGTTTTGGACAAGTGAATGCACGTACGCCGATCACGGAACTGATTGAAATGGGAGCGACAGTTGCCATCTCAACAGATGGTACAGCTCCAGCAGCCACCTTTGATTTATTTCAGGCGATGAGAAAAACACAGATGTACCATCAGGCAGCATTAAAGGATTACTATTATTTGCCGCCTGGAAAGCTGCTGGAGATGGTGACGATTGATGCCGCTCGTTGTGTGGGATGGGATGACGAGTTGGGTTCGCTGGAAGCAGGGAAAAAGGCTGACATTATCACGGTAAATATGCAGCAGCCGCATCTCACCCCTGCGTTCATGCACGTTCACCGTCTTGTCTATCAAGCAGTTGCAAGTGATGTCGACAACGTCATTGTTGACGGAGTAGTCATCATGGAAGATCGGAAGGTACTAAACGTAGATGAAAAAGAGATCCTAAAGGAAGCCAATGAAGAATCTCTTCGTACTATCGAACGTGCTGGTATTGAAAGATACATGCAGCCTACCAAGTATTTTTGGGGACACGCAAGATCATACGTAGATGAGAGAAGATAACAGGGGGACAGTTATTCATGAGAAAGAGCAAACTTCTAGGTACATTTTTGGGGTTGTCTATCATATTTGCATCGGTTTTAACTGGTTGCGCTTCTAGTTCCGAACAAGCAGTTTCGAGTACCGGAACGGATGCTAAGGCTCCTAAGGAAGGAGGAACATTGATTGTCGCCAGAAAGGCAGACGCGACGACATTGGATCCTCATTTCATTACAAATAATCCTTCAGCCAACTATATCCTTGGAAAAGTTTACGAAGGCCTCGTGAGTCGTGACAAGAACATGGAGTATCAACCTGCTCTTGCTACTGAATGGAAACAGTTGGACGATAAGACGTGGGAGTTCAAACTTCGTCAAGGAGTAACGTTCCATGACGGCACTCCTTTCAACGCGGAAGCTGTTAAAAAGACATTCGATCGCATTTTCCAGAAAGATTTGAATTCTACAAAAGCAGCCGTCTTTGCCATGGTAAAAGAGGTCAAAGCCACAGATGAATTTACGGTTCAATTCATCCTGGACTATCCGTATGCACCGCTTCTTGCCAGCTTGGTTGGGAATGATGGAAGTATCATGAGTCCAAAAGCGATTGAACAATATGGAAAGGAAATGTCAAAACATCCTGTAGGAACCGGCCCGTTTGCTTTTGAATCATGGACACCCGGGCAGGAAATGACATTGGTGAAAAATGGGAATTATTGGGGGAATAAGGCGAAAGTAGATAAAATTGTTTACAAAGTGGTGCCTGAGGATACCACTCGAATTGCGATGGTGGAAGCTGGAGAGGCTCACATTGCGGACAACCTGCCATCTGCAGATCTGGATCGCGTCCAATCTTCCTCTTCCATGAACTTGGTTCGTGCAAATGGATTGGGAGTAGAATGGATTGGATTCAATACGAAGAAAAAACCGTTCGATGATGTTCGCGTTCGCCAGGCGATTGCACATGCGATTGAAAAGGACGCCATTATTCAAGGTGTATACAATAGTGTCGGAAGTAGCGCCGTGTCCGCACTGTCACCGAAGGTCATTGGCTATAACCCGAATTTGAAAGATTATGATTATGATGTGAGTAAAGCGAAGGCACTGCTTGCTGAAGCTGGTTTCGCGAACGGATTTAAGACTTCCATCATTACAGATGACCGCAAAGAGCGCATCAATCTTGCTGAAGTTATCCAATCTCAATTAAAGGGAATCGGCATTGATTTGGAAATAAAAGTAATGGAGTATGGCGCATACCTTCAAGCTGCTGCGAAAGGTGAACACGAGATGGAGATCGGTGGCTGGGGTAACGCGACCGGAGATGGTGACTCTGTACAGTATAGCGTGTTCCATAGCAAATCCTTCGGTGATGCAGGTAACCATACATTCTACTCCAATCCGGAAGTGGACAAGCTGATCGAGGCAGCCCGTCAAGAACAAGATCCGGCAAAACGTAACGAAATCTATGCAAAAGTCCAGGAAATCGAATTGAACGATGCACCTATGGTTCCAATTCGAACGATCGATTATGTTGCTGTAACAACGAAAGAGGTACAAGGATTCTGGGTGGATCCAATTGGATTTTTGATGCTGAATGAAGTAACGATTCAATAAGATCAGTAAGAAAGCTAGGCTGTGTCAAGCCTTTTGGCGCAGCAAGCTAAGTCGGGGATAGTCTTTTAGCTATCCCCTTACCAACAGCTCACCAGGAAGGGGAGAAAGTGGATGAGTACAAAGTTTTGGTTAACAAATGTCCGTTTAGAGAGTGGCTATGAATTTGAGGATGGCCTTGTTAGAGCGACCAAGACAGAAATTTGCAATATCTTGGTCGAAGATGGAACATTTAGAGAAATTGTTGCCGCTTCTACGCCGTTACAGACTGAGCTCCCTGCACATGATGCAGAAAAACACTTATTACTCCCCGCATTTAAAGACATGCATGTTCACTTAGATAAAACCTTAATTGGGGATGCATGGCGAGCGCCGTTTCCGGTTTCGAATATTATTGAGCGAAGCCAAAGGGAAAAACGCATCCTACATAGCCTATCGACAACCACAAAGGAAAGAGCAGAAAAATTGTTGGACATTCTGCTGCGTTCAGGCTCCACTCATGTGCGAACTCATGTAGACATCCACCCAGAGCTAGGATTAAAAAATCTGGAGGCTGTCCAGAAGGCGTTGCTCACATTTGATGGCAAGTTAAATTATGAGATTGTTGCATTCCCTGATTTTGGTTTGGTACGTGCTAACTTGCGAGAATTGGTCAGAGAGGCACTGCATTCTGGAGCAAATCTGGTTGGAGGTGTGGATCCAGCTACAGTGGACGGTAATGTCGAAGCCTCCTTGCAAATGATGATGGAACTCGCTGTAGAGTCAAATACAGGAGTTGACTTACATTTACATGATCCAAGCCATTTAGGTACATATACGATGAAACGGTTGGCAGAGATTACGGTTGATGCGGGATGGCAAGGAAGAGTATCGATTAGCCATGCGTTTGGGTTAGGGGAGCTCTCGGAGGGCGAAGCGACGGAGATGGCGGATATTCTAGCAGACGCTGGAATCACCATCATCACGCACGTTCCCATCAATAGACCAATCCCACCTGTTCCTCTGTTACACGAAAGAGGGGTAGCGGTTGCCGTTGGCAGCGATAATATTTTTGATTCCTGGCAACCCTTTGGCAACGGAGATATGTTGGATCGCGCGAGTCGGCTGGCAGAGCGATTTCGCTGGAATAATGAGCTGTCTTTATCCCAAACGCTTGGTTTCATTACTGGCGGAAAGACCGTTCTAGACAAACAGGGAAATCGTATTTGGCCGAAACAAGGGGACGAAGCCAGCGGAGTGCTTGTTGAGGCAAGCTGTTCGGCAGAGGCTGTGGCAAGAAAAGCGAGACGACACGCCGTGCTAAATAAAGGAAAACTGGTTTCTGGAAAACTTTCATGTGCCGATGTCGATCTCTCTTGATAAGTTTGAAATCGCAGAATGGTCATTCAGGAGGAAAACAGCTATGTCCCATCTAGGCAGTGCTTATACGATTAAAGGTTTAACTTTACAAAATAGAATTGTGATGCCTCCGATGTGCCAATACTCCGCGGAAGCAAAGGTTGGGAGTCCAAATGATTGGCACTTTGTTCATTATGTTTCCCGCGCGGTTGGTGGTACCGGACTGATTATTATGGAAATGACAGACATAGACCCGTACGGCGGGATCAGTGATCATGACCTTGGATTGTGGTCAGATGCGCAAATTCCTGCTTTTGCGCGGGTAATCGCGGAGGTACAAAAATATGGGACCAAAATTGGCGTTCAAATTGCCCATTCCGGTCGCAAAGCAGAAGTACCTGTTGCTCCATCCGCCATTCCTTTGAGTCCTGAGCACGATACACCGCGTGCGCTTACCACAGAAGAAGTGAAGGATCTTGTAAAGAAATTCAAAGAGTCAGCCAGAAGAGCCGTAGAGGCAGGCATGGATACGCTTCAGATTCACGCTGCGCACGGTTATCTCATCCATCAATTCCATTCTCCATCCATAAACAAACGAGATGATGAGTATGGGCGTGATCGTGCTAGATTCGGTCTAGAGGTAATTGAAGCTTTCAGAAGCGTAATGCCCGAAGACATGCCTTTGATCATGCGTATTTCCGCTATTGAGTATATGGAGGGAGGGTATGATCTGGAATACAGCATCGACCTCGCACGCCGTTATCAAGAAGCGGGGGTGGATATGTTCGATGTTTCAAGCGGTGGGGAAGCCCCTCTCGGAAAACGAAAACCGGGCAACTATCCCGGTTATCAGGTACCATTTGCCAAAGCGTTCAAGGAAGCACTGAATGTACCCGTAATCGCCGTAGGAATGCTGGATGATCCTGCGCTGGCGGAAGAGACCATCGCCAAAGGGGAAGCAGATTTGATTGCTGTAGGAAGAAGCATGCTGCGAGATCCCTACTGGGCTTTTCATGCTCTCAAAACCTTAGAAGAGGATGCCAAGCCTCCGATGCCGTACCGCTTAGGGTATTAGCTATCCTGATTCATAGATTTATAGATTTCTAGTTTTAGACCAAGCAAAGGAGATATGGTAGAGGTGAAAACAAAGATTACAAGCAAGTTTGTCATTGGATTTGATGGGAATGACCACGTAATTGTCAAAGACGGCGAGTTGGTTTATGAGAATGATTCGATTATTTTCGTTGGTCACGATTATGATGGAGAAGTGGATGAAGTCATCCATGCAGGCAACGCTGTTGTTAGCCCTGGCTTCATCGACTTGAATGCGCTAGGGGATATCGACCACGATCTCATTCACCTCGAAGTAGATGCGAAGCGATCCAAGAACCTTTTATGGTCGACTGATTACTTTTATCAATCTCGTGAAGTGATGACCGCGGAAGAAGAAGCGTTCAAATCCTTGTATGCCTATACGCAACTAATCTTGAATGGCGTTACAACAGCAATGCCGATCACCTGCAGCTTCTATAAAAAATGGACGGAAACCTATGAGGAAATAGAAGCGGCCGCACACCATGCAGGCAATCTGGGTCTTCGCATGTATTTGGGTTCCAGTTTTCAGTCGGGGACACGCGTGATCAAACCGAATGGTGACATGGTCGTGTATTGGGATGAAAAAGAAGGAGAGCTGGGTCTTCAACGAGCTGTCAATTTCATCAAGAATTATGACGGTGCCTATGATGGGCTGATTCGCGGCATGCTCGCACCTGAGCGGATCGAAATGCAAACACCCGAAAACTTGATCAACACGAAACGATACAGTGATGAATTGGGTGTTCCCATAAAACTACATGCGGCACAAGGGGCGTATGAGTTTGGGGAAATCCAGCGCAGACATAACAAAACGCCGATTCGCTTTCTCTACGATTTGGGCTTTTTGGGGCCTCGGACAGGCATCCCTCACGCTCACTTTGTAACCGGTTACAGTAAAGTTGACGAGGGAACAGGTGACGACCTGCAACTGCTGGCGGAAACAGGTACCACTGTGATTCACTGCCCTCTCGTCATCGGCAGACACGGTTCAGCACTTGAGACCTTTGCCAAGTATAAGAGAAGGGGAATTAATTTGGCAATCGGCACAGATACGTTTCCACCGGACTTCTTCCAAAATATTCGCACCGCCAGCATGGTATCACGCATCTTGGAAGGAGGCGTGCAGGATTCTACTTATGCAGACGTATTTCGCGCAGCAACTCTTGGAGGAGCTCAATTTTTCGGCCGTGAAGATCTTGGCCGTCTCGCGCCTGGTGCAAAAGCGGATATCATCGTAGTCGATTTAGAGGGTTTCCACATAGGACCAGTAGAAGATCCGATCCGCACGATGATTATGTCCGGTTCTGGTAGAGATGTAAAAATGTCGATCATCAACGGACGAACCGTTATGAGAGATAGACAGATTCCAGGAGTTGACCTTGAAGCAGTGCGCATCAAAGGGCAAACCTATTTTGACAAAATGCGCCTCAGTTATCTTGAAAGGGATTACCAACAACTTCCGGAAGAAGAACTATTTCAACCATCATTTCGAGTTATTGAAAAATGCCAAAAAGGGTAACATGACCTTCAGTCGAAGCGGCACTACCTAAAGGATATATCTAGGAGAATCGTGTAGATCGAGCTATACGATTCTCTATTCCTGGAAGCACAAAACACCAAAAACAGATTACTGAAAATTATCTATTATCTAAATGTACCGTGTATTTCCATTTGAGTAAAGGGGGAAATTCATCATGGTGAATAAACGCTTTCTCGCTGCTTATCTTGCGGTAGTTGTGGGAATTGCATTAGCTCTGATCGGCTGCAGCTCCAATTCAGAGCAGCATGCTTCCAACAACAGCACAACTGCAGAGACGCTGAACACACAGGGGACATTGATTATTGCCAGAAAGGCGGATGCGACAACCTTAGATCCACATTTCATTACGAACAACAACACTTCGAATTATATCTCTATGGGCAAAGTTTATGAAGGCCTTGTGCAACGCGATCAAAACATGAAGTTTTTACCTGCACTCGCTACCGAGTGGAAACAGCTGAATGATGTCACCTGGGAATTTAAGCTCCGTCAAGGGGTAACCTTCCACGATGGAACTCCATTCAATGCTCAAGCCGTCCAAAAGACATTTGCGAGGATATTGGATAAAAACGTTGGTTCATCGCGTATTGCCGTCTTTGCTATGGTGAAAGAGATTAAAGCAATCGACGACTACACGGTTCAGTTCGTTTTGGATTATCCATATGCTCCGCTGCTTGCCAGCTTGGCTATTAATGATGGAAGTATTATTAGCCCGAAAGCGATCGAGCAATATGGAAAGGACCTAGCGAAGCATCCGGTAGGTACCGGTCCCTTTTCCTTTGAGTCATGGACACCCGGACAAGAAATGGTACTTGTGAGAAACGAAAACTACTGGGGCGAAAAACCAAAGATAGCGAAAGTGATCTATAAGATCGTACCTGAAGATACCACACGGACCGCTATGGTAGAAACAGGAGAAGCCCATTTAACAGATCAAGTCCCGGTTTCGGAGCTTGCACGCGTGCAATCATCTCCTTCTATCAAACTCCTGCGCACAGAAGGGCTGGGCATCGAGTGGCTCGATTTTAACGTGCAGAAAAAGCCTTTTGATGATGTTCGCGTCCGGCAAGCTATTGCGCATGCGATCGATAAAGAAGCGATTATCAAAGGCGTGTACAACGATGTGGGCAGAAAGGCTGTTTCCACATTATCACCCAAGGTCGTCGGCTATCATCCTACTTTAAAGGACTATGACTATGATGTGAACCAAGCAAAAGCGCTGCTAGCCGAAGCAGGATATCCAAATGGATTTACAACCTCGATTATGACGGGGGATCAAAAAGAGCGTGTGAACCTGGCCGAAGTCATTCAAGCTCAATTAAAGGAAATCGGTATCGATGTAGAAGTGAAGTCAATGGAGTATGGCGCGTATTTAGCTGCCGCAGGAAAAGGAGAGCATGAGATGACTATCGGCAGCTGGGGAAACGCGACCGGTGACGGTGATTCTGTTCAGTGGAATATTTTCCACAGCAGTTCCTTCGGTGATCCTGGTAACCATGCTTTCTACGCTAACGCGGAAGTGGACATGCTAATCGAGGCAGGCCGCAGAGAAAGTGATCCGGTAAAACGCGACCAAATCTATGCAAAGCTGCAGGAAATAGAGTGGAAAGATGCCCCGGTCGTTCCGATCCGAATCGTCGATCACCTGGCTATCGTAAGCGAAAAGGTCAAAGACTTCTCCATGGATCCAATTGGGTTCTTTCAACTGAATAAGGTAACCGTAGAAGAATAAATCAAAAGAGGATGCTGCTGCATGATTCGCTCCTATCTCCTTGTACTGATGTGCGTCATTTTTTGGGGGAGTGACTTTGTATTTGGTTCTATCTTAGTTCGTGAGTTCCCACCGCTACTGTTATCAGGTACCCGTCTACTCTTCATTGTTCTATTTTTAGTCCTATATGCTTTGTGGCATAAGAAAAAGTTCAATATTGCAAGAAGTGATCTGACTCTCTTTCTTTTTTTGGGCATGATTGGGATGGGACTAAATCAATGGTCGTTTTACAAAGGCCTGGAAACAACGGATCCAGCAACTGCCAGCTTAATTTTGGCACTTGCCCCCATTACAACCGTCTTTTTAGCAGCATTGTTCCTGAAAGAAAAAATGACTTTGCGGTTGGTTATTGGAGCTGTAATAGCCATCTCTGGTGTATTTCTTATCATCACCAACGGAAACGAGTTGGAAATTTCCGAAGGGGCTTATTATATTTTGATCACCATGCTGACTTTTTCCCTTTCCATTGTCTGTGTCCGCAAGCTGGTACAAACCTATGATTTTATAGCTGTCACTGTTTACCAGAATTTGATTGGCTTTATGTGCTTGTCTCCAATTGCCCTGGGTACTGAATCGGTAGGCCAGATGAGTACAGAAGCCTGGGCATGGTTCCTGTTGATAGCAACGGGAATTGTCATTCAAGGAGTGTCTACCCTCGTATGGAACAGTCAGTTGCAAAAGGTAGGGGCTGCAAGAGCGGCAATGTTCTTAAATCTTGAACCATTCGTGGCGATGATCCTCGGATTTGCCTTGCTTGGTCATGTTGTGAGTCCTTTGCAATTGATCGGGTCATTCCTCATCATCGCAGGCGTTATCGTAACTACAGCAAAAGTATCTCCGAAATTATCCGACAAACAGAAACTCAGCTTTCGTAAGTAGAGCATACATGAATAACTAGCCAGCAGAAAAAACGTCAGTGTCCACGAGAGGGATCCTGACGTTTTTTCCTTGTAATCATTCGGTACGGGCATAAAACGAACTTTCGATTCTTCATTATTCTGCTGCCGAGTATTGCAATCGCTTTCGTGATCACATATGATCGAATTACTATTTTGAAATGATCAATTTCTGATTATTCGTGATTTTTAATTGATCGAATATGATCATTCATGTATCATTTCAGTCAAGAGGAGATCGATAAGCATGGCGACAGATCGCGAGAAAGATATTCTGAATTTTCTGAACGAAAAATCCCCGTTGTCGGTGGAAGAACTGGCTGCTTCGCTGTATGTGTCCGAGGTTACCGTTCGCAGAGACTTGGCAGCGATGGAGAAGAAAGGGATGATCGTTCGCAAAAGAGGAGGAGCTTCTCTACCCGAGCTAGGATTTGAGCCCATGTTTAATCAACGGCAAAAGAAAAACAACGAGCTCAAGCAATCGATAGCCAAGTACGTAGCAAATACGATTCAGGAGGGAGAGGTCATTGCACTGGATGTCGGTACCACGACGGCTGAATTGGCGAGAGAGCTGACCAAGCGCTCGGGGATCACGGTATTTACCTCCTGCATCCAGGTCGCTTCCATTCTCGCCAAGAGCAATCTCCAGGTGTATATGATCGGTGGGCTGATTCGTAAAACGGAATTGTCGATGGTCGGCAGCATCGCCCAAGAGACGATTAGGAAATTCACTTTTGATCGCTTTTATCTCGGGGTAGCAGGCATCAATCTGGAAACGGGTCTCACGGATTACAGCATCGAAGAGACGGAAGTGAAACGAGCATTTATCGATCGCTCCAAAAGAGTCATCGCCCTTGTGGACAGGACGAAATTTGGACATTCTTCCTTGATCCAGGTATGTGAAGCCGAGCAGATCGATGAAATGATCACGAACAAAGGCGACTTTGGCGGGGAGCTTCCAGAAGACCATTTCCAAGGAAAAATTACTTACGTCTAGCCATATGTCCAGCGCACTAGAGGCGATCTACCTGGGCTGCGAGGGGAGTGAAAAATGTGGCTTATGTGCTGGGGATAGATATCGGGACCTATGAATCAAAGGGAGCGTTGGTAAACGAGACCGGCAAGCTCCTTTTGAGCGAGTCGGTGGCCCATCTGCTGGAAATCCCGCAACGCGGTTGGGCCGAGCACGATGCGGAGCATACGTGGTGGCACGACTTTGTGCATTTGAGCAAAGCCATCACGCAAAAGGCCGCTGCCAAATACGGGATCCGACCGGACGAGATCAAAGCAGTGGGGGTTAGCTCGATCGCCCCAGCCGTCGTCCCGGTCGATAGCGAAGGAAAGCCCCTACGCAAAGCAATCTTGTACGGAGTCGATACGCGATCGCAAAAGCAGGTCCATGAATGTAACGAAAAAATAGGAGTAGAGCGGATTTTCCAAGTTGGGGCACAATCTTTATCGGCTCAATCGGCAGGACCGAAAATACTCTGGATTCGCCAAGAGGAGCCGCATGTGTACGAGCGAACGGCCAAGTTTCTCTGTGGTTCAGGGTATCTCGTCTACAAGCTTACGGATGAGCAGGTCATCGATCGTTATACGGCTGCGTCTTACTCACCGCTTTTGGACATTCATCAGTTGAAATGGAGCGAGGAAATGGCGGGTGCAATCTGTGAGTTGGACAAATTGCCCCGACTCACCTGGAGCCACGAAATCGCTGGAGAAGTAACGAAGCGGGCAGCCGCACAGACTGGACTTGCCCCCGGAACGAAGGTGATTGCTGGTACAGCCGACGCGCTTTCCGAGGCGATCAGCGTAGGAGCGGTGAACAAAGGCGATCTGATGCTGATGTACGGCAGCTCTACCTTTTTCATTCTTGCTGCTCCCCATTTGCCAAGGACACAAACCTTATGGGCCAATTTGCACGCCGTTCCTGGCTATCACACCATTACGGGTGGCACGGCTACAGCAGGCTCACTCACCCGCTGGTTTATCGATCAATGCTTGTCGACAGCTGGACAAAAGGGAGATGGCATGACGGTCGATGAAGCCTACACGTATGCGATGAAGCTGGCGGAGCAGAGTCCACCTGGGGCAAATGGGCTGCTTACCCTTCCCTACTTTAGCGGAGAACGGACGCCTATTCATCACGCTGCGGCAAAGGGTGTGTTTTTTGGACTCTCCCTCCATCACACGCAGTCTGACATGTACCGCTCGATTTTAGAGGGCATTTCCTTTTCCATTCGCCACAATATGGACGAAATCCGAAGCTTGGATGTCCCGATCCATCGAGCCATTGCGGTAGGAGGTGGTGTCAAAAATCGCCTTTGGCTGCAAAGCGTGAGTGACATTTGCCAACTGACTCAGGTCATCCCGGAAATTACACTGGGTGCTTCTTACGGAAACGCCTTTTTGTGTGCGCTCGGACTCGGCTGGTATCGAGAACTTACGGATATGGCTCAATGGGTAAGAGTCAAGGAAGAGGTTGCACCGCAGAAGACGCATCTGCCTGTCTATGAGCGCTACTACGAACTCTATCACAGGCTGTATCGGCAAACACGAGATTTGATGGATGAGCTCACTTAACCAAACAACGGGGGAACGAAAGCATGATTCCAGACTATCAAAAAATGAAAGAGGTTCTACGTGATTTGACGTCTTGTCTGGCTCTGTCCGGATACGAGGATTCAGTCATCCGTTATGTAAAGGAGAGGCTGGCAGGAGCGGCAGAGCATATTCAGGTCGATCCGCTCGGGAATGTCATTGTGCGAATGAATCGGATCCAGACAAAAAATCCGTTTCGGGTGATGGTGTTCGCTCATATGGACGAACTCGGATTGGTAGTCACCAAAGTCGAGGAAAGCGGCTTTTTGCGCTTGGAGCGGCTGGGAGGAATTCCGGAGAAGAGCTTGGCAGGTACCACTCTTTTGATCGAAGTGGAGGGAAAGCGGTGGAACGGGATTGTCGGCACGAAATCCCACCATGTCACAAAGCAAGACGAGAAGTATAAAGTGCTTCCGGTAAACGAGATCTATGCAGACTTTGGCTTTCGGAGCAAGCAGGAGGCGCTGGATGCAGGAATTTCACCAGGTACACCGGTAGGCTACGCCCGACAGTTTTTTGACAATGGCTCGATCGTATTTGGCAATACTCTCGATAACCGCGTGGGCTGCCTGACCTTGCTGGAGCTGGCAGACCGTTTGCAGCATACCGAGCTGCCCTGCGAGCTGTACATTGTCTTTTCCGTACAGGAAGAGTTTAACCTGCGCGGGGTGCTGCCAGCCGTGCGAAAGATAAATCCGCACTTGGCAATCACGCTGGATATTACGATCGCGACAGATACCCCTGATCTAAAAGGCAGCGCGGATATTCGTCTCGGCGGCGGCCCGAGCCTTGGCATGTACACCTTCCATGGAAGAGGCACTTTAGGTGGACTCATCCCCAATCCCAAGCTGGTGAAGCATGTGCAAAAGATTGCAAGCGAACAGGAAATTCCACTGCAGCAAGCAGTCTTTATGGGCATTCTGACGGATGCTTCCTTTAGCCAATTGGAAAATGACGGCATTCCAATGATCGATCTCGGCTACCCAGCACGCTACACACATGCGCCAGTAGAAGCAGTGGATTTACAGGATGTGGAGCAACTCATTTGCTTGCTGGAAAAGCTTTTGCTCACTTTCGACCAAAATTTGGATCTTAGCCGCGGATAACCTATTATCTACCAGAGGAGTGGAGTCAAATCATGACTTGGTTAAAAGACATAATCGGAACGGAAAAAGCAATCATTGCCATGTGCCACCTGCTTCCTTTGCCAGGAGACCCTTCCTTTCAGAAAGAAAAAGGGATGGAATACGTCGTGGAAATGGCGCGAAAGGATTTGCGAGCGCTCCAGGACGGTGGCGTGGATGCCGTGATGTTTTCCAACGAGTTTAGCCTGCCGTATTTGACCGATGTAAAAACGGAGACAGTAGCAGCGATGGCGAGAATCATCGGCGAACTCAAAAGCGATATTCAAATTCCTTTTGGAGTCAACGTGCTCTGGGATGCAAAAAAATCATTGGATCTGGCTGCCGCAACTGGGGCGCAATTTGTCCGTGAAATCTTTACGGGCGTTTACGCGAGCGACTTTGGGATATGGAACACCAATGTAGGCGAGACGGTACGTCATCAGTATCGGATCGGAGCAGAGAAGGTAAAGCTGCTCTTCAATATCGTTCCAGAAGCCGCGAAGTACTTGGCCGATCGGGATATTGAGAATGTCGCGAAATCCACCGTGTTCAACAATCGGCCGGATGCCTTGTGCGTGTCCGGATTGACGGCAGGGACAGCGACCGATTCGCAAATGTTGAAGCGGGTAAAGGATGCTGTTCCCGAAACAGTCGTCCTGGCGAACACCGGAGTCCGCATGCAAAATCTGGAGCAGCAGCTTTCCATTGCGGACGGTGCGGTTGTCGGAACAACGTTTAAATTAGACGGAAAATTCGAAAATCATGTGGATCAAGAGCGAGTAAAAGCGTTCATGGAAAAGGTAAAAGCGTTTCGGCAGAGGTAGTGCATGACATGTGACCATGTCATTTTCATTACAAACAGAAGATAAGGGAGGTCGACGATGATGAACAGACAGAGAAGGAGCTTGACGCTCGTGAGCCTGATGCTGGCTGTATTGCTGCTCTTACTGTCAGCATGCAGTGGCGGCGGAAGTACACAACCACAAGACCAGACAGGACAACAGGCCAGCGGGAAAAAGTACAAGATCGCAACAGTGGTCAAATTGACGGGTGTCGCATGGTTTGATCGAATGAACGAGGGAATCAAGAAGTTCGGTGAGGAAACAGGCAACGAAACGTTTATGCAAGGACCGCAGAAAGCAGATGCGGCGCTGCAAGTGCAAATTATCGAGGACCTGATCGCGCAAAAGGTAGACGCGATTACCGTCGTTCCGTTCTCTGCCGAAGCGTTGGAGCCCGTGCTGAAAAAGGCACGTGAAAAAGGCATTGTAGTCATTACACACGAGGCAGACGGCTTTGAAAATACGGACTTTAATATCGAAGCGTTCGACAACTTGGACTACGGCGCGTTCTTGATGGACAGTCTGGCGAAATCGATGGGCGAGCAGGGCGAATACATGACGACTGTGGGCAGCTTAACGACGAAATCGCACATGCAGTGGGAAGAGGGCGCGTACAAGCGTCAGCAGGAGAAATACCCAAACATGAAAGCAGTCGCCCGCAAGCTGGAAACGAATGACGATCAGAAGACAGCGAGTGAGAAATTCCGCGAAACACTGAAGGCTTATCCGAATCTGAAAGGCTTCCAGGGCGCGTCGGGTAACGATGCTGCTGGCGCGGCACTGGCAGTAGAAGAAATGGGGCTGCAAGGAAAAGTGAGCGTCGTGGGCACGAGCGTACCGTCCGTCAGCAAGCAATATCTGGATAGCGGTGCGATGAGCATGATTGGCTTCTGGGACCCCGCTGACGCTGGATATGTGATGAACAAGCTGGCTGTTATGGTCCTGGATGGTAAGAAAGCAGATATCAAGGAAGGTGCAAACCTCGGGGTGAAGGGCTACGAAAGCATCAAGGTCGTCAATGACAAATACTTGTTCGGCAGCGCTTGGGTCGGGGTCGGCAAAGATAACATGAATGATTACAACTTCTAAACCCACACAAGTTTAGAGAGGGGGAACCGCAATCATGTCACTCATACAATTGTCAGGGATCAGTAAATCATTTGCCGGGGTCCAAGCGCTGAAGGATGTCAGCATCGAATTGGATTATGGAGAAATCCACTGTTTAGCCGGAGAGAATGGTTGCGGGAAATCCACTCTGATCAAAGTCATGTCCGGTGTGCACGCACCGGATCATGGCGAAATGCGGATACATGGTCAGAAACGCAAGCTGCTGACTCCGATCGATGCGATTAACGAAGGGATTCAGGTTATTTATCAAGACTTCTCCATCTTTCCGAACCTGACCGTAGCAGAGAATATCGCTCTCAATACTGAGCTGGCCCAAAACAGAAAGCTGGTTCATTGGCGCAGGATGAAGCAGATGGCCAAGCAGGCACTGGAGAAAGTCAACATCCAGCTGGATCTCGATGCAAAGGTCGAAACGCTGTCAGTAGCCGACAAGCAGCTGATTGCCATTTCACGAGCGCTGATGCACAAAGCCAAGCTGATTATCATGGATGAGCCGACGACAGCATTGACGCAAAAAGAAGTGAGGTCCCTGTTCTCCATCATTAACGGTCTGAAAAAAGAAGGAATGACGATTCTATTCGTCAGCCACAAGCTGGAAGAAGTCTTTGAGATTTCCGAGAGAATCACTATATTGCGCAATGGTAAGAACGTCGTATCCGAACGGGTCCAACAGTTCGATCGTGACAAGCTCGTCTTTTACATGACAGGAAGAAAAATTGAAGAAAGTTTTTACGAGATAAAAGAAGATGCCAGCATCCCTATCCTGCAAACAGAAGATTTAGGATTGCAGGGGTGCTTTGAACATATTTCGCTGCAGGTCAAAGCAGGGGAAATCGTGGGTTTGACGGGCTTGCTCGGATCAGGCCGAACGGAGCTGGCGGAATCGCTCTTTGGCTTGAGAAGCGCTACGAGCGGCAAAATCTATATCGAGGGCAAGGAGCAGCAGATCCATTCTGTACAGGATGCGATCGCGCAGCGAATTGCGTACGTGCCAGAGGATCGTCTGACCGAAGGCTTATTTTTGGAGCAATCTATCGAGCGGAATATGGTGATCAGCGTGGTCGATCAGCTGTCCAGCCGCTCGCGCATGGTGAATCGAACAAAAGTGAAAAGTACGGTTCAGGATTGGATCAAGAGGTTGGGGATTGTCGCACATTCTCCTGCATTGCCGGTCAAGACACTATCCGGTGGCAATCAGCAGCGTGTCGTTCTCGCAAAATGGCTAGCAACCCATCCGCGGCTGCTCATCTTAAATGGGCCGACCGTCGGGGTAGATATTGGCTCAAAGGAAGACATCCACCAAGTCATACGCGCATTGGCGCAGGAGGGCATGGGCGTGTTAATGATCTCCGATGATTTTCCTGAGCTCAAGCATAACTGCAATCGGATACTGGTCATGAAAAATGGTCGACTGGTGGGACAAATGGCCGGTAAGGAATGGAGCCAAGAAGAATGGACGCGATTGCAAGAAACCACATCGTAGTGAGGCGGCAGGGGGAGAGCCAATGAAAAAGGTCATGCAAACCAGTGAATTTTATGTAGCCATCGTCGTCCTGACGCTGTTTCTCGTGATCGGCAGCCAAAGCAGTGCATTTTTTACCATCACCAATCTGTTCGATCTAATCCGCAGCGGGATCGTTCCCGGAATCTTTGTGATGTGTGCCATGCTGGTCATTATTTCGGGAGGGATTGATGTTTCTTTTCCTGCCATTGCGACCTTCAGCATGTTTTGCTCCACGAAAATTCTTCATTCCATGCACTTTGACGGCCCCGTGCTCGTAGCTTTTCTTTTGTCCGGGTTGATTGGTCTGTGCCTGGGGCTGATAAATGCTGTCTTCATTTCTCTGTTCCGCCTGCCCACGCTGATCGTCACCCTGGGTACCTCTTCCATGTTCAGCGGGTTTCTCCTGACCTTTGTAGGCAGTAGCCAGATCAGCGATTTGCCGAAGCCGCTCTTAACCTTTTCCAAGGAGCAGATTTTCAAGTTTACGAATGACAGCGGAATCACGGTAGGGCTACCGGTCGCCGTCCTTGTTTCGTTGGGAGTGATTGCACTCGTAGCATTGCTGCTGCGATATACCATGATGGGCAGAGGCATCTACGCGCTCGGCGGTGATGCCGTATCTGCGCAAAGGATCGGCTTTTCTCCCATTCGCATTCAGTTTTTTATTTATGGTTTTGTCGGTCTAATGGCCGGGGTCGCAGGCATGATTCATACGACAATGATGCGAAATTCCAATCCGGTTGACTTGCTGGGAACGGAATTGCTGATTATCGCAGCGGTCGTGCTCGGCGGGACGCGCATTACGGGCGGACATGGAACGGTGCTGGGCTCCTTGCTGGGATTATTACTCGTTATCACAATCCAGAACAGCTTGATACTGTTGGGTATTCCTTCCTATTGGCAGCGATTTGTCATCGGTGCCTTGATCCTGATCGGAACGGGCGTGGCGGCATATCAGGTGAAGAGATCGATCATGAGGCGAAAATCGATCGTTTCCTAACGATGAAAGGAGGGTAGCTATGACAAACCCAAACGGGAATAGTCCAGGGCCAATCACGCCAATCAGTAGGTCGTCTTTTTCTTTGAAGCGCTATTTGCCGCAAGATGCAAGCACGACTAGATTGTTCATCATCATGCTCGTCGTCTTTGTCATAATGGCAGGTTTAAGTCCCAACACTTTTTTGTCGTTGGACAGCTTTACGTCAATGTCGTTTCAGTTCCCCGTTTTTGGTATTTTCGCGTTTGCTATGATGCTTTCGATGATTTCCGGAGGGATCGATCTATCCATTGTAGGGATCGCCAATCTCACCTCGATCATAGCGGCTTCGGTTATGGTGCGAATGCTGCCTGCGGAAGCATCCGCGAGCGAGAGCCTTTTGTATATCCTGCTGGGCGTGGCTGCTGCACTCATGGTCGGACTCGTATGCGGTCTATTTAACGGCTTTGCGATTACAAAGATTGGCATTCCTCCCATTCTAGTGACCTTGGGTACGATGCAGCTCTTTATGGGGATTGCCATTATTGTAACGAAGGGGCAAGCTATAGTGGGCCTGCCTGAGCTGTATACGAAGATCGGAAACGGGAGCTTGTGGATCTTACCTGTACCGCTTCTTATGTTTTGCCTGTGTATTTTGGGGACGTATGTGCTGTTGAACAAGCAAACGTACGGGATGAAGCTGCAAATGCTGGGGGCAAATCCAACAGCCTCCGTCTTTTCGGGTGTAAACAACACGCGTGTACTGCTTACGACCTACGCGATCAGTGGTGTGTTGGCTGCCATAGCAGGTCTGGTCATTGTCGCCCAGACCAATTCGGCAAAGGCGGACTATGGGACGTCCTACATTTTGCAGGCGATATTGGTAGCTGTGATGGGCGGTGTTGATCCAAAAGGTGGTTTTGGCAAGATATCGGGGATCGTGATGGCCGTCTTGACTCTCCAATTTTTGTCGAGCGGCTTAAACGCCTTGCACGTCGGGAATTTCTTCAAGGATTTTATGTGGGGAGTCGTTCTCTTACTCGTCATGGTCATCAACGAATGGAGCAATCGAAGGAAGGCACGGAGGATTGGTTAAACAAGGTATTGAGTTATCGGAAGTATTATTCTCATGCGAAAGTTCTCCAAAAGATGGCAGCCGCGGCTGTCATCTTTTTTAGCGTGGTACGAAACGATTTAGCTGTTCATTTATGGTTCATGGCACGGACCATTGGAAGCAGAGTGCGCACTCCGTTAATATACATTAGAAACTAAAATATTGACAAAGTAAAAGAACGATGGTAGCCTTTATTAGAAAATACAGAATACTTATCAGGAGGGATCAGTATGCAGCAAACTCCAAACTCGTCATGGATCCAAGCGGGTACGCTGGAGGCGATTCAAGAGAATGGCCACAAGTTAATCCACGGCGGAATCGCAGTGTTCTATCATGAGGAGCAGGTTTATGCGGTAGACAATCGCTGTCCGCACTTGGGGTTTCCTTTGCATATGGGGAGCTTGTGCGAAGGGATACTTACTTGCCATTGGCATCATGCGCGCTTTGACGTCTGCAGCGGTGGAACGTTGGACCCTTGGGCGGACGATGTTCCATCCTATGAAGTGAAAATTGAAAATGGGATCGTTTGGGTGAATCCGCAGCCAAAACAGACGAGCAGTGCTGAAAGATACAAGCTTCGGTTGCGGGAAGGTCTGGAGCAAAATCTAGGTCTTGTCATTGCCAAAGCTGTCGTTGGCTTGGTGGAGGCAGGGGTTCCAGCAGCGGACATCACGCAGATCGGCATCGAGTTCGGTACCGTTTATGGGAGAGGCTGGAATTCTGGACTCACCATTCTTACCGCCATGGCGAACGTGCTGCCAAAGCTAGATAAAGCAGGAACGATCCTCGCGCTTTATCAAGGGCTGCTTCACGTAGCTCGTAACAGCTCTGGTGCACCGGCTCGTCATCTGCTTAAGCCGCTGCCGGGAGACGACGTGCCGTTCGAGAGACTGACGGAATGGTACCGCAACTGTATCGAGGTCCGCGACACACAAGGCGCGGAAAGAGTCTTGCTTACGGCGATCCGCCAAGGCGCTTCCCTGGAACAGCTTTCGGAGATGATGCTGATCGCGGCGACTGACCACTTTTATTTGGACGGCGGGCATACGTTTGATTTTCACAATAAAGCCCTGGAAGCGATTGACCTTATTGGAGAAGCGCACGCCGAGCAGACATTAACCGCACTGGTTCCGCTCCTCGCCAATCCGACCCGAAGCGAGGAACTTCATCAGTGGCAGTCGCCTGTGAATCTGGTTGCTCCGCTAAAGGAAGCCTTCGCGCAGCTGGAGAGCTTACCACTGGTAGAGTCTTATACCGATATTTCCGCAGCGGACGAGAAGAAAATCGTGGATCAACTGTTAAGCGACGAACCACTTGAAACGGTGCATCTCGTGACAGAGGTCTTGAAAGCGGGAGCAAATCCCTCTCAGTTGGCGCAGCTGGTAACTCTGGCAGCAGCTGAGCGGATCGTCCGCTTCCATACTCAAAATGATTTTAGTGATTGGATTTCCGTATTGCATACCTTTACCTATTCCCATGCCGTGCATAAGCGTTTGCGCCGTTCGACCCATCCTCTGCTGCTACGGGCGATCTATCATGGAGTCATCCGGATTTACTTAGATCGATTTTTGAATATCCCTGCGGCACCACGCCCAGATGGCTCGATCGTCCCCGCCGTTGACACTGCCAAACCGGAGCGGCTGCTGCAAATGATGGATCTTCGCCAGCAGGTAAACGAAGCGGCCCGCTGGACAGCTGGTTACCTGCACGCCGGCGGCGACCCTGACGTCATTCTGAATACATTGGGACATGCGCTTTTGCGTGAAGATGCCGAATTCCATTCCTTTCAAATGTACGAAGCGGCGGTCTCCGAATATGAGCGTTGGGCAACACGTCAAGACGACTTCGCTGCGCGCGCTGGTGAGACGATGCTTTTGGCAGCGACCCGCTATCTGGCTGCCCATGCGCCAACCCCGCGCGAACAGTCCCATATCGCCCGCATTGCCACTCGGTTGTATCGGGGCGAGCGGCTTTTCGAAGAGGCGTAAGCCGTTAGCGAAGCTTTGTTTCTCATAAACAACCGAGGCTGCCCGATAGAACTCGGCAGCCTCGGTTCATGTATGATTGTATGATGGAAATGCAACCATAGCAATTCCCCTAATGGAGAAGGAGATTTTCAAAGGAGAGGGATTATGAAAGAATCCATTGAAAGAATCATATCCGAATTCAATACCTTACATCAGCAAGAGAAAAACTTACTATTGAACGGGTTAACAAAGCATTTCGGTAAGTGTATGGAACTATCATCTACTGGCTTATCGAAGTGTAATCAAATGGAAATAGACACGATTCGAAAGATGCTAAGTGGTCTTTGTCTAACAAAGGAGTATGTCCCTGATATCCTTACCTTCAAAGAATGGTCAAAGGCGGAAAATTTGCCCAAGGAAATCAAATTGGGTCACCCTGATCATACCGTAGGTTAAACTCCTGTATGCTCTTTGGCGGCTTGTATGTAGCGGGTCAGCGTATCCATAAATGCCTTTGCCGCAAATCCTAAATATTTGTCCGAGCGATACACGATACAGATATCTTGGCTGGGAGTGGGATTCACCAGTGAAACGACCGCAATCTCTTTTTTGCCCAGCGATTCCAAAAGCAAGCGGGGCAGTACGCATGCGCCAATCCCTTGCTCTACGAGAGAGAGAAGAGAGGACAAGGTAGTCGTTTCGATATGGGGCTGCAAACGAAAGCCTGCCTGCAAGCAATAATGGCCGATCAGCTGCCTGACTTGATGATCAGGTGGAAACATCACCAATTTCAAGTCCCGAAGCTGCTCGAAAGCAATCTTCCCCTTTTCTGCGAGAGGATGATCCGAACGAACTGCCAAGGCGAATTCCTCGTGAAACAGCGGGACAACCGTGAAGCGCTCATCTGGAGAAGGGGGAGTCGTGACCCCGATGTCAATGGAGCCGGCAGCGACCTGCTCGATGATTTTCGTCGTTTCGATGACAGACAGCGACAATTTGGGGTAGGTCTGGTGAAATTGCACGAGCAGCGCATTGAACAGCAGATCCGCGTCTCCTGGGAGGACACCGATCGTCATGGAGCCGCCCTGCATGTCTTTCATTTCAGCAATCGCATCGCGTGCATAGGCAATATGGGAAAAAACATGGCGGCTCTGATCGAGCAGGACTTTTCCGGCATCTGTCAGGGCAATCCGTTTCCCCATTCGGTCAAACAGGGGAACGCCCAGTTCTTTCTCCAGGAGCTTGATTTGCTGGCTGAGGTTGGACTGCGTGGTACATAGCTTTTCAGAGGCTCTGGAGAAGTGTAATTCTTCGCAAACGGCCATAAAGTATTCAAGCTGTCTTAGCTCCATAGAAACACACTCCCGGTGAGACATCATTACTCCTACTAATCATTATAATCGGAATTACGTGATTGTTGGATGTATTTGTAAGGGATACACTTGGTTTGACGATAAGCGCGCGCAGTCAATCGAGGAAAAAACGGAGGAGATCCCTGATGTCCCAAAGCATGATTCGTACAGCCATTTCTGTTCGCCAGCTAGTCCTGAAGCAAATCCAATCGATTCCCGAGGATTTGTTTGACAAGCAGTCCCCACAGTTTGCCAATACGATCAGATGGAATGTCGGACACATCGCTTTTTGTCTGGATTATTTTCTCTCACTCGGGCTCCCGCTTCCATCTAGCGTACCGGATAGCTACGCTTCCTTCTTCCATACCGGGACGAAGCCGGCCGATTGGACTGCGGCACCTCCAAGCAAAGAGGAACTGGTGAAATACTTGTCGACTCAGCTGGCCAGCCTATCCGAACTTTCTCCAGACTTACTCGAAAAGAACCTGGAGTCGCCTATCGAAATGGGGCCGCTGCGCTTTGAAACCGTTGGAGAAGTATTCAATTTTGCCTTCATCCATGAAACCATGCACTTCTCGACCATAGCCTGCCTGTTGAAGGTTCTGCAATACGAGCGCGAAGAGGGGAAGTGATCACCCATGCCACTCTTCGAAACGCGTGACGGTACACGCCTGTTTTACCAGGATTGGGGGGCGGGTAAGCCGGTTTTCCTAGTTTCCGCTGCCTTTATGAACTCCGAAATGTGGGAGCTGCAAATGCCGTTTCTCGTCTCCAGCGGGCTCAGATGTATAGCCTACGACCGGCGTGGGCACGGTCGTTCCGATTGGCCGGCAAAGGGCTACGACTACGATACGCTCGCCAGCGACCTCGCCGCATTGATCGATTGTCTCGATCTGCAAGACATCACGCTGGTCGGCTACTCCATGGGAAGTGGCGAGGTTGTTCGCTACTTGTCCCGTTACGGCACGGAGCGTATTGCGCGGATCGCCATACTGGCGGGTACCGCACCGTTTTTGCAAAAGACTGATGACAACCCTGACGGGATCGACCAGAAAATGTTTGATACCATGGTCGCGATGCGTACCCAAGATCGGCCGAAATGGTTCGCGGACAACGCCCCGCCCTTTTTCGGCGTAGGTTTGCCGGGGATTTCGGTATCAGCAGAGAGGATGCAATGGGGCACGCAGATGTGCATGCAGTGTTCAGCGAAAGCTACGATCGATTGCGGCGAGGCTATTTTTCAAACGGATCTGCGAGCACAGATGAGGGACATTCACGTACCGACTTTGATCATTCACGGTGACTCGGATCAGTCGGCACCTATTCACCTATGCGGGCGAAAATCCGAGCAGCTTGTCCAAGACAGTCAGTTCATCGTGTACGAGAACGCGGCACACGGTTTATTCATCACCCATGCGGACCGCCTTAATTCTGATCTGTTGGCGTTCATCAATGGCTAGGCGGAAGGCCACGAAGGGGAAGTGGCCGGGGGAAATACTCTTAAAAAAAGGGCTAACGTGAGGGAGAAGAGATAGGACAGAACAATGTCGAAAACACCCGAAAAATACGTACATTTAACATATTTTGTGTAAAATATTTCGTGTTTTTAAGGTACTCTTCTTGCTAGGTGACAAAAATCACGGGGGTTATACTTTTGGATTTGATTAGCTGCTTGCCAAAATCCGAATGATCTAGTGCTTTTGAAGATGTGAAGCAATGAGCAGTTTTTCAACAACTGGAATGACTGTCGTCGATAAATTTTCGTTACATGATCCTGTTCCAAAAGTCTGATCTCGATGAGACAAAGCAGCCAGTATGCTTCGGAATTCTACCGGGGCACACTGGCAAACGTTGGTCTATCATCCACAGAGGAATCGCCGTGTACTCTCAAGCCTTCAAGAAAACAGCGGGAGCCTAGGACATTATTTTCTTGTCTACTGGCTGCCGCTGTTTCTATTGGTTGGGGCAGACGGCTGCTTAAAGAAGGTTGTGGTATAAATTAGAATTGGGGATGAAATCTCTCGTGCCCTGGTAAGTTGTGTAATTGGTAAAATAGTCGAGATAATTTTATTTCTACATTATCCGATCGTCATGAACAGATTTCGCAATGAGGGCTCGACATGGACTTCCTCTCTTAGAAAGTCTCCACGTACGCAGTAGCCAAGGCAACTGCGGTGAGCCGTATCTCAAATGACGGCATGGTTATTTGTTGAAACGTAAAGAAGATAGTTCAAGCTGATTCGGAAAGATGATATCTTGAAAACAGATTACGCTGAGAGCGAGGAGATAAGTCATTGTACAACCATTTAGAACTAATGAGCATTCAAGCAAGAGTACTCTATATTCATGATCATGCTGGACGTATAAAGGATAGCACAGAGGCCACCTTGGGGTGACGGAAAACAACATGGTTTTATCTGTCTGTTTTAGAACAAGAAGTAGCGATAAGGCTGTAGAGACCGGAGGCGAGACATTGAAAGATAATGGACGTTCGTCTAATAGACCATAAACGATAGCAGAAAGCGAGAGGAACGGTTATGAGCGATTTTTTTAATGAAGCCATTTGGGAAAAAGCATGGAAAGATCATGGCGATACCGTCGTGAATAATAGGAAGAAGGCTGGAATCGTACCGGCCCGAGCTTTTGATCAAAAGGCAGGAGCTTTCAACGAACAATCGTTTAATGAAGAAGGAAGGAAACGGGTCAAGCGAATCATGAACTGGCTTGAAGGACAAGGGGTTCAATTCGAAAACGCCTCTGTGTTGGATATTGGCGCCGCATCAGGGGTATTTTCGGTGCCCTTTGCGGAGCGGGGGGCACACGTAACTGCCGTAGAATCCTCTCTTCCTTTGGTCGAACTGCTGAAAGAAAACGTTTCAAAATTCCCCGTAGATACGGTGAAGATTGTACCCGAACCGTTTGAAGATATTGACGTGCAAGCCAGAGGTTGGAGCAATGCCTTCGATCTCGTCTTCGCCTCAATGTGCCCGGTCTTTCTCAATTGGGAGAGCGTGGAAAAGCTACTTCATTGCGCGCGGCAGTTTTGTTATATCAGCATGCCCGCGAGTTCCCCAGAGAACAGTCTGGCAAATGAAATCTGGCCGCTTATTACCGGTCAGCCATTCCCAACGAAACACAAGGAAATCGGATATTTACTTCATCTGCTGTATCTCAAAGGCTACTCCTATGAGTCGCTTGTGACGAGGGAAACGACAACGAAGGAAATCTCTACAGAAATGGCGTTGCAGGAAATGATGAACCGTCTGCATAGTCACGATCAGCCTGCAGATGAGCGGACTCGAAAAACAGTAGCAGACTATTTGGAGCAAACCTATCCGTCTGGCCAAGTGGTCGTCCGGCATGGCGGACGTTTTGGCAAGGTCCTGGTTCGATTGCGCGATCAGAACATGTACACGAGAGAAATTTAAGTCGCCTAGTCAGTCCGCCAAACAGGCAATCGCTTGCCTATGAAATTACGCAAAAGGCTAGTGCAACAATCATAAAGGGACAAATCTGCTATGAGTGCTTTCCAAAAGGGAGCGACCATCTATGATGCACCATGATCGTTAGAGTCAGACTAACGGATGGGCTCGCAGCACCAGCTTAAAACGACTTTTTGCCTTGCTACAGTGCGCTCCACTATAGCAAGGCATCTTTGTGTTGATCGATAATATAAATCAACCGGATCTGCCGCGTACGATAGTAGCTATAAAAGATATCTGCTTCATAGGCACACATATGATCGATATCCGATCGGCAGGTGTTCTAGTGAAAGAAATCAAGCTTGAAAAAGTGAAAGCAGAGAACCATTTCTTAAACAACAGCAGGACGTAATAAAAAAGTGCAGGGAGTAGCAAAGGAATTGTCTCCTAGAATTGTGGTCATGTGGATGGAGTCCCTCAGTGGACTAGACTAATCTATTAAAATACGAGTATTCCATACGATCATATCTAATCATATTGGAAATCCATAGACTGGGATCACAATTCAGTATGGATAGAAGGGTTTCTTATACCGAGATGCACTCACAAGGGCATCTATCGTGATCGATAGGAAATATCTTTACGATCCGGCGGCTAGGAAAAATGAATGACTGAAGCGCTACTTAGATGGCAGCGTTTGTAGTACATAGATAGTTAAGTTCATAAAAGAATGATTGTAGGGAGAAGGGTTATCGCCGGTAAGTTACGGATTCAAATCAAGATGGGAGCAAGGAAGGGAAGGTAAATAAGGATGGAGGAGCTTAACTCAAGATCAAGTTTCTAATCGTGTACGCATAGAGAAGAGGTTCGATGCAAGAGGACGTTATGAGAAATAGGCTTGAAAGTTAATGAATTATTTCCTCACCGCATAACAAATTGTTACAATCAATTTTTTTCGTTTTTCATTAATAAATTTCAGTACATAAAAACGCCATTTCATGAACTGAAATTTATTTTTACTAAAAAAGCAGAAGAGTACCTTTTTGTCTTGTGAGGTTACCTTGGTTTCATTACTATCCACTATAAAATAATCTTACATTGCCATATATCGACCACGTCGTTAAATTTAATTGAACTTTGTCATATAGACTGTACAATCCTGTGAATTAACCAAAACCATTTACGATAGATGCATCCTTAAAACCATGTACACAGTGATCCGATCATTCAGACATGGACTTAGCTGGACTTAGCCGGATTATAAGAGATCTTATAATGCTTCTGGTGCAAACCAACCATTCCAAACAGTCATTATCATAAATACCTGGTACTTACACACATCCAGAACTTCTTCTCTTTTTATAAGTTTACATAATATATATTATCGGACTCAAAACAAACTGAGCTTTTATGGCTAGGGAGTACACTCTGTTCTTATGAACTATGACGCTGTTTGGTTGCAAATCATCATGGTTCGCTCACCAGCACATCCGGATCTTAAATAACGTAAATCAGCAAGTATAATCGTTGCTGGCCATCTTTCAAATCAGTTACAAATCTAGCAGCGTCCAAAATCTTGATCGAACCTTGGTTGTTTATGTATCGCTAGCTTAGTTTCAAACAAATATCTCAAATGACACCGCTTGGAGAAAAATGCTAGCTTCATAGATCACAGCAATCCTGGATATGTGTTCACGTGTTATTTATCGATGATACGCTGCATCAGCAGCTGTTACGTTCGCAGGTTTCAAATTGAGCCTATCAAACGTTCATTATCATGCTTATCAATGCTGTCCTTGGTGACCGATTCATGAGGTTTCACCATGTAACTGCCAAGCTATCATTAAACCACAAAAAAACTTTTTTAAATAATTTTAAAATTACTATTTACATTATTTGTAAATTCACTTATATTATAATTATGATAACTATAACTAAAAATGACCGGAGGCCCACCATGACAAAAGTAAAAGCGAAACCAAATACAACAACTACTACGCAAAAGAAAAGATCCTACGAAGATACCTTGAACAACCTGGCTCACTACCTCGAAAGAAACAAGAAAAAATAAAACGAAAGGAGTGCCAAAGGGCGGCACTCTGCTTCGTCGTGTTACGGGTCCTCCGTTCTCCCGATATTCTTTATTCTGCTCTCTTCATTCCCCCACGCTTCTCCGCTGCTTATTCCCTACCCTTCACTGCTAACCGCTCCCACAACGCACAGTTTTAGCTCACTTCAGATTTTGTATGAATTTGTAAATGTAATCACCGCATACAAGTTTGCCGCTTCTCTTCGCTTAATGAAACCTCATGATACTCCCTACTTTCTGTTTGCTCTTTAGCAGGCTCTATTTGTCCGATGGAAATGAAATCTTAAATTAGAGTCCTTGCTAAGGTTCACCTATTTATCGGTAAAAAACGGAGTATTATCAGGGCAAAAACAGCTTCCAATGCCCTTCGGAGATAACTTCACCCGCTCCGTCGATCACTTTGATAGCGGTCTGATCATCGATCGCATACGCTGGCCCTTGCATCCCGGCGGCCCATCTCTCTGCATCAGCCATGGTGTTTCTCGGCAGCATCTCGTGATCCAGATGCGGAAATATTGCAAAATCAACCAGTCCTAGCGTTTCGTCGCCACCATTGGGTGGAGTCCATCCAACGAAGAAATCACCGATGTTAGGCGCCATCACCATGCTCCCGGCGCTCAGTCCCACATAGACTAAGTTCAGCGACGGCAAGAGCTCTGCCAGTCCGGACTGCCGCATCCAGTAACACAGAAACAAGGGATCACCGCCATTTACGAGGAGAACGTCAGTCTCCTTGACCGTAGGTACCCAAAGCTCTTCATCGATGCTAGGCAACGCGGTTAGCTCCAGAACCCCCATGGACTTCCAGCCTAACTCACACATCGGTGTGGAGGCTTGCCCGCTAAAGAACTGCCATGCATGGCCCGCACCACCCCGTATGGCGTACACCGCAGTAGTAATGCAGAGGGCGGTAGACTCGGCAATCGGTTTGCCCAGCATGTCAACCAGTGCGTCGAGTATGCTTTGGTTTTTGATGCCTGCAGATGTGAGCAGAAGTTTCATGACTACACTCCTTTGTGTGCGTCTGTCGTTTATTCTTTTCGGCTTTACGGAGGATGTCTACATAAACTATATTTTAGGATATTGCAGTTCAGATTGTTTCTTACAGATTGCGAATCTAATCTGCACGGTAGCTTAACCTGATCGCCAGTCTCATCCATTATTTTCTTTGGACTCGGTTCATTACAATAAAGGGATTTCTCCCTGGTCCTGATCCGCTGCCTTCCGCTACGAAACAAAGAATACCCGGGTACTCCCTAAACGCGCGTACTCCCCTATTATGGAGTGCTTTTTGAGCAAAGGAAGAGCTGCCATGCAAAAAAAGAGAGCTGTCACCATAAGCGACAACCCTCTTCTGCCCTTCTTTTACTGCTTATACGCAGATCATCGAGCCCAAATCTCTTGGGTAGTAAGTGAGCATTTCCATCCCATTTTCTGTTACGAGGACCGTATCCGAATGACGGAATCCGCCCAGTCCGCGTACGTAAATCCCCGGCTCTACCGTCATGACCATTCCGGGCTGCATGATGGTGTGATCTCCCAGGTCGAAGAATGGCGCTTCGTGTCCCAGAAGACCGATCGCATGCCCTGTGTGATGGGAGGTCAGATGCGAAATTCCGTTTTCTTTAAAGAAGGCTTGAACTGCCTCTTCTACATAGGACATGGGCTTGCCGGGCTTGATGTGTGCAAAAGCGATATCTTGCGCCTGCACCATGTAGGAAAAGTATTTCTCCTGTTCTTCGTTTGCCTCTTGGACAAACATCGTCCGCTCCAGCTCACTATGGTATCCCCAGACATCTGCAGCGGCTCCCGTCACCAGGGTATCTCCTTTTTTCAGCACGAGGTTTTGGGTAACGGCATGCGGGAAAGCAGACATTGGCCCGACCTGACCGCGGAAAATGGCATAGGCCGTATTTCCGTGTGGCTTATAGTCTGCCCCCAAGGTTTCGATCATGGCCATGGTCGCCTCGGTAGAAGCCTTGGATGTGATTTCAATTTCGCTCAAGCCTGGTTTGGAATACTTTTGCAGCAAGCGATGAGCGAGATTTCCCCAGCGGCACGATTCTTTGATCAGCTCAATTTCAGCTGCCGACTTGATGACGCGCATTTCCTCGACCCAGCCATAAATCGAGGTGAAGTCTTTTGCCTCTAAAAATTGACGAACCTTTTGTCCACGGTACCCCATCGAGGAGCCGTAGCCTTCTGCATCAAAGCCGACTCGCTTTCCGGAAAAATTGGCTTCAACCAATGCATCCTTCAGGTATTCCATCGGATGGCGAAGCCCGGGGTACTCCGGATAGGAGTGAACATGGTCTACGCTGGCGAATTCTTCTGCATGCTCATGCTCAAGAGCGGGAACAAACAGATGAGTCTTCTGCTGCGGGTCGATGAAAAAGCCGATCGGTCTTTCAGTTGGGTGAAAATGAAAGCCAGTCAGGTAAAAAATATCGACAACACTGAAGAGAATGGCACAATCCAGCTCGTTTGCAGATAGCTTCTCCATGAGCTTTTTCTGGCGGCCGATGAGTTCTTCCTTAGAAATGGCGAGTAACATGTTGATCTCCTCTTTTCATCTGTTTTCAGTTGCATATAAGTGGCAAGCGACGACATGATCTCCCACTTCCACGACTGGCGGCTTGTCTGTCTTGCAAATTTGCATGCAGTCCGGGCAGCGTGGATGGAAATGGCATCCCTCTGGTGGGTTAAGCGGACTGGGAACGTCTCCCTTTAAAACGACTCTTTCTTTTTCCTCATCTGGATGTCGAATCGGTACAGCAGATAGAAGGGCTCTTGTGTAAGGATGCTTGGGGCTTCGGAAGAGCTCCTCTGTCTTGGCTTGCTCGACCAGCTTTCCCAGGTACATCACACCCACCCGGTCAGTCATATGCCGGACTACCCCTAAATCATGGGAGATAAAAATATAGGTGAGATGAAAATCGCGTTGCAGCTGTAAAAGCAAATTTATCACCTGTGACTGTATGGAAACATCCAGGGCAGACACAGGCTCGTCGGCGATAATCAGCTCAGGCTGCAGGATGACGGCGCGGGCAATGCCGATACGCTGCCGCTGACCACCAGAAAATTCATGCGGATAGGAATGCAGATGATATTCAGACAGTCCCACGATTTCAAGCATTTCAATGGCCTTTTGCACGCGTTCTTCCGGCGTGTACAGCCCATGGACGCGTAAAGGCTCCGTCAAAATTTGCAGGATCGTCTTTTTCGGGTTCAAGGAAGCGTATGGGTCCTGAAATACCATTTGCATTTTTCGGCGCAACTGCCTCATTTCTGTATAAGGAAGCCCGGAAATGTCTCTCCCCGCAAAGCGAATTTCACCGGATGTGTGCTCCTGCAGTCGGAGAATGGCCCGCCCTGTAGTCGACTTTCCGCACCCGCTCTCTCCGACCAGCCCAAACGTCTCGCCTTTATACACGGTGAACGTGACATCGTCGACGGCACGTACCTGCTGTACGGGCTGGAACCAACCCTTTTTGATCTCGTAGTACTTTTTCAGCTGCTTGATCTCGAGTAATGGCTCAGGTAGCATGTGTCACCTCCGAGGGCTTGCTGATGGGATGCCAGCAACGGGTCCATTGGTTCTCGTATGCATGCAGCAAAGGCCGCTCTTGCCTGCATCGGTCGGTAGCGATGGAACAGCGTGGCGCAAATGCACAGCCAGGCGGTATTTCATCTGGGCGCGGAACACTGCCCGGAATAGACGACAGCTCTCCTTTGCGCTCATTGGCGGTAGGCATGGAAGCTAACAGTCCTTGTGTGTAGGGATGCGTCGGCCGGTTGAAAATCGTACGAACATCGGCGCTTTCCACTACCTGCCCCGCGTACATGACCATGACCCGATCGCACATTTCTGCCACGACACCCAGATCATGTGTGATTAGCATCATCGCCATATTTGTACTAGCTTTGATCGCTTTCATCAGCTCCAGGATTTGCGCCTGGATCGTCACATCCAAAGCCGTAGTCGGCTCATCGGCAATCAACAGCTTTGGCTGGCAAAGCATGGCTAGCGAGATCATGACCCGCTGCCGCATCCCTCCCGAAAGCTGGTGCGGATATTCGTCGATGATCTGTTCGGCTCTTGGGATTCCGACCGACTGCAGCATCGAGATAACGGCATTTCGTATCTCTTTTTTGTTCAGCCGTGTATGCTGCTTCAGTGGTTCGCTGAGCTGTTGGCCAATGGTAAAAACGGGATTCAGTGACGTCATCGGCTCTTGAAAGATCATGGAGATGTCATTTCCGCGCAGCTTGCGCATTTCTTTTTCAGACAACTGCGTAAGATCTCTGCCCGCAAAGTGAATATGACCCGACTCGATGTATGCCATCGGTTTGGGAAGCAGTCCCATTACGGATAGAGAGGTCATGCTCTTGCCGCAGCCTGATTCCCCGACGATCCCCACCGTCTCCCCTTCATAAATGGTGAAATCTACTCCATCTACCGCTTTCACGATTCCGTTTGCTGTCTTGATATGTGTCTTTAGCTGCCTTACTTCCAGAATGGGGGCACGCTCTCGCATGTTTTTCACCTCTTTCAATTGCCCTTCAGCTCTGGATCGAGTACATCTCGTAGCCAGTCCCCAAACAAATTGACCCCAAGCGCCGTGACGACAATCGCGATTCCCGGGAACGTGATCAGCCACCAGGCGCTGAAAATGTAGTCCTTTCCTTCACTCAGCATATTGCCCCATGCTGGCTGTGGAGGTTGAACCCCGAATCCCAAAAAGCTGATCGATGCTTCCGCGATGATGTAGGTGGCAATTTGCAGAGACGATAGCACAATAATCGGCGTAAACAGATTCGGGACGATGTGCTTGAGGATGATTTCCCAGCGTGGTACTCCTGTAGCTACACACGAGACAATGAATTCCTTTTCCCGCAATGCCAGTACCTCACTGCGTACCACTCGTGCATAAATGACCCAGCCTGCGATTGCCAAGGAAAGAATGATGTTTTTCAACCCTGTTCCGATCACCGCGTTGATGACCAGAACGAGCAAGATAAACGGAAAGCTGAGTACGACATCTACCAGCCGCATGATGATGGTATCAACCCACCCGCGAAAGTAACCGGCAATAACGCCCAAGGTCGTCCCGACAGCTCCCGCTACCACCACCGCGCAGCTCCCGATGATGAGAGACACACTTGTTCCGTGTATCAATCTGGATAAGATGTCGCGCCCTAGCTGATCCGTTCCAAGCAAATGACCCTCAGACATCGGGGGAAGCAGCTTTTTACTGAGCTCCGCCAGATTGGGATCATAAGGAGCGACCCAAGAGCCAAAGATGCCCAGAAACAGGACGATCAAGATAATCACAAAGCCTGCCATCCCTGACGGACTCTTTTTCAGCTGTCGAAGGTAGAAGCCCGCTTTTCCAGAGCCTGCCTTTCTCTTTTTCAGCAGTTGCGCTTTGACATTGGATTCCGTTACGGTTGTTTGGTTCATCTGGTGGCCCTCCTACTTATACCGAATTTGTGGATTCACGTAGGCATAGAGCACATCCACCACAAAGTTAATCACGGAGTAGATGAAGGCAATCAAAAACACGCCAGCCATGACCACCGGAAAATCGCGATTGAGCAAGGACTGCATGAGTAGACGTCCGAGCCCTGGCCAAGCAAAGACTACCTCCACAATAACCGCACCACCGAGAAGCACGCCCAAATCCAGTGCGACGAGGGTAATGATCGGAATGAGCGTATTCTTCAAGGCGTAGACAGACAGGATTTTGTACATCGGAATGCCTGATGCCTTAGCCGTCCGGATATAGTCTTTTCTCAGAACATCCAGCATGGTCGAGCGGGTAAACCGTGCAAATCGTGCCACACTGTACGCCGCTAGTGTCAGGGCAGGCAAGATGAGATGAATCATCGAACCTCCTCCACCGGTCGGCAGCCATTTGAACTGAACGGCAAAGACGTAGATGAGGATCAGCCCGAGCCAAAAGCTGGGAAGCGCCTGCCCTAAAACCGTAAAAGCCACTCCTGTCTGGTCAAAGAGGGTGTTGCGCTTGTAAGCCGAGTTGATGCCGATCGGAATGGCAATCAACAGGGAGAGTCCCAGAGCTGTAAAGGCCAGCTGAAAGGTTGCAGGAATGCGGTTGAGCACCGTCTGCAAAGCATCCTCTCTCGTGCGCAAGGAGTTTCCGAAATCTCCTTGCACCGCATGGGTCATAAACTCCGTGTATTGGACGTACAGTGGGCGATCAAATCCGAGTGCTTTGCGGAATTCCTCCAACTGCTCCCGTGGCGCATCCGGTGGCAAAAACAGTGCGGTTGGATCTCCCGATAGGCGGATAATGAAAAAGACTGTCGTCAGAGCCAAGAAGAGAACGACTAGCACTTGCACCGTCCGTTTGATCAGATAGTCTAGCATAGAGTCCTCCTATGTCCTGTCGCTTCCTACTTGGCCCATTTCATTTCGAACACGGCGAATTTTTCATCCGCACGCGGAGTAAACTGCAGATTTTTGTCTACTGCATACAAATCGCCTTGCTGCCAAAGCGGGACCCATGCTGCTTCCTCTACCAGCTTGTGCTGCAGCTCGTCAAAGCCTTTTTTACGCTCTACTGGATCAAACACAGGCAGCGCTTTTTGAATCATGCCCTCTACTTCTTTCTCGTAGAATCCGCTGTAAGGCGCTTTTTCGGTAAACAGATTTTCTATCGTACCTTGGGCATCAAAAGCAGGACCCCATCCGAGGATAAACATGTCTTTCATCTCGTGCTGGCGGATTTTGGCGAGGTGATTTCCCCACTCATTGACTTGAACATTTACCGTGATCCCGATCTTTTGCAGCTGCGATGCAATCGCTTGGGCTACATGTGTATCCATAGGGTAACGACCATTAGGCGTATCCAGCTGCAGCTTCAAGGTTTTCGGGTCGATATTGGCTTCCTTCAGCAGGGCAATCGCCTTGTCCGGGTCATAGCCATAATCTTTCGTTTCCGTGTAGTCGGCGTTTACCTTGGATAATGGACCCGTCATTTTCGTTCCATAGCCGTTCAGCACCGACTTCAACAGCTCATCCACATCAATGGCGTAATTAATCGCTTGGCGTACCCGCTGGTCTTTGAGTGGACCATCGTAGAACGTATTTAGGGCAACGTAGTTGATCCTTGACGAACCTACCATTTCGATCTTGCCGTTTTCGCTATTCTTCACCCGGTCTACCGAGTCTACGGGAACATTTTTAAACAGATGAATTTCTCCACTCAGGAACGCAGACAAACGTGCGCTGAACTCAGGAATGATTTTAAACGTCAGCTTTTTAATCGAAGGTGCGCCCTGCCAGTATTCTTCATTGGCTACCAATTGAAGAGACTCGTCCCTTGTCCACTTCTCAAACTTGTAGGCACCAGTCCCAACCGGATCGGTCGCTGCTTTTTCCAAACCAACTTCCTGGGTATGCTTGGGTGCCATGATCAGCAAATCATCAGCAATGCGGAGCAGCAGGGTCGGGAATGGCTGAACCGTAATAATCTGCACCGTATGATCATCGATGACCTTTACTTCCTTGATATCCTTCCATCTCGAGCGATAGAACGAGTTGTTCTTTTCATCCAAAATGTAGTCGATGTTGAATTTGACAGCCTCAGCATTGAAAGGCTCGCCATTGGTAAATTTCACTCCTTCTCGCAGCTTGAACTCCCAGGTGAGCGGATCGATATTCTTCCATTCCGTAGCGAGTACCGGAATAAGCGCGCCATCTTTGTCCCGATCAATGAGTGGGTCATAGATATTGCGGATCTGAATGTCGGTCACGTAGTTCACATCGGTGTTCGCCAGCATCGTGGCGGCATCTGCTTCGAAGCCGATAACCAAATCTTGCTTGGGCGGGGCTGAGGGGGCTTCGCTACTGCCTGCTTGCTGGGGAGTGGGCGGTGGGTTACTGGGAGTCGTACCCGCTGTTTCAGGTGTGCAAGCTGTAAGCAGTAAAGCAACGAACAAAAACAAGTACAGCCATGTCTGGTTCTTCCGTAACATTTCAATCCCCCTCTTAATTGCTAATTAAATTTTCTGAATACATTAAATTTTATCAAAGAGGGCTTTTCTTTCTACGTATGTTTCTATGAATTTCGCTTACAAAACTTGTATGTTTTACACGAAAAGCTAGGAAGGGCCGTATCCTTCTGAATAAAAAAGAACCCCAAATAGCTGGAGTTCTTAAAATCTTGCTTGTACAACAAAAGGTTATTTATGCTCGCAGCCTGCGCGCGGCTACGATCAAACCACTCTCGATCTGAATCTGCACCAGCTTTTGAATCGGGACGACCGTGTAGTCGAGGTCTTGCTCGAGCTTCTCGCAGCTTTCCACTAGATAGGCTGCGGCCCGGCTTCTCGCGTCTTCCAGGTCTGCCAAAGCTTGCTCATCAGCATTTCCTTCCTTTTTCAGCCTCTCCATCTCGTACTCTGCACCGCGAGCGATCAGTCCTGCCGACAAGCTGTTGTAAAACCGTGCGATGACAGTGTTATCCAAGACCTCGGAAACCTTCGCGGGGAGCTCGAATTCCGGTGCCTCCGCCCACTTTCGTTTGGCCCCCTCTGCCGATTTGGTAAAGGTAATCATCTGTTCCACCAGAATCACAAACGGATTTTCTGGAACGATATACTTGCGAATACCCGATAAGAATTCGTCCATTTTCTTGCAATGCTTCTGGTTCATCTCGATGTTTTTCTCGATCGCTTCCCTCCTCGTGATCGTACTGTCGCTCATATCCTGGATCCGCGCATCAAAGAAATACGGAAGCTCCGTCAATAAAGTCACGCAGTCATTTTTCTCTAGCGCATAATCCGCGCTGGTAGTCCCGCATGTGATGAGCGACTCCGGTGCCACCTCTGAATACTTTTCCAGATAATCGTACTCTTCTGTTATTCCCATCATTTTATAGATGGCTTCCGAAAATTTCGTGCAAGAAGGAGATTCTGGCTCACCTAAATGCAGAGCCACTCCATGCTTACCCGCACTTGCACGCAGATCCTCGTAAATATCCTCGTACGCATGGGTAATGTACCAATAAGCGCCGCCAAAGCCTGCGTTGTGCAGCGAATAGAGAAACGCTGGCTTGGTCTCATCGATGACTTTCATGATGGCCTGTGTTTCCGGCATCGGAGTGTTAAAGTGCAAGTTTTTGTAGGTAATGGGGAAAGTCCATTCTACCTGCTGGACACTTCCTGGGCGGAAAAAATTTTTAATATAGTTGTAGATATTGTAAGGACCTTTAAACCATCCTTCGTTTAATTTCGTACCATCCGGATCGACGCACTTGATGATGTACCAGGTATAGCCCGATTGTTTGCGAAAGTCTTCATCTTCTGCCAAAGCTCGCGACAAATATTCCAAAGTCATGGCCCCGATTGGCTCATTCGGATGAGGGAGAGCAAAGCAGAGTGCGTTTTTCTCCCCTTCTCCGATTTTCAATCCCAGGATCGGGTGGCCAGCTCTCGATTTCCCCGCTTCAAATAGCGTCACAATATCTGGATAATCGCTCGCCAGCTGCCGCGTACTCGCATCGAGTTCATCAACCGTCAGAAAGACTTCGTAGTTGGGGACATTCTCGACAATCTTGCTAACATTCATTTGTCAATCCTCCTCCTGTTTATCCGTTATTTGTTGATCCAAACGTACGTAAACTCCGTAAAGCCCGTTTTCTGGATGGCTTCCGGTGAAGTGGGCGCACCCATGATGTACGCTTGATAAGGCACCACCCCTATTTGTTCCGCAATCGGCACCATCGGTTTATCCGCTACGAGAAGCTTTTGCGCTTCTTTATAGAAAGGAGCCCGTTCTTCTACTTTTACCAGAGCAGCACCTTTCTTCAGATTTTCGTCCAGCTTTGGATTGGAATACTTCATGATGTTCATCGTGCCCTCAGATGCAAATCTACCATACAGGCCACCTGGGTCCGGCCCTTGGTAGCCGCTGAGGAGCGTAAATTCATAGTTTTTGTTATTCCATACCTTTTCGTCCCAAGCAGCGCCTTCCATGACATTGATCTTCACGTCGATTCCGATGTCTTTTAAGTTATCCTTGAGTACCGTCGCGATATCCGGGAACGGCTCGGAATTAAAGACATCGAGAGTGGCAGTCAGGTACATCCCTTTGCTGTCCGCTTTGTAGCCGGCTTCTTCCATCAGTTTCTTGGCTTTTTCGACATCGCGATCCGGATAGACATCCGTAGAATTTAACGCCCATTGATACAAAGGCGTCATGGCCGTCTTCGCACTCAGTCCTACTCCTTTTAGTGCCTTTTTGATGACTTCATCCCTGTTGATGCCATAAGCCACAGCCTCTCTCAGCTTAAGATTGGCAAATGGTCCTTCACTGACGTTAAAAGCGACATGGAAGCGCGACGGCCAATTCTGCTTGCCTGCCTTCAGCTGCGGGTTGCTCATAAATCGCTCTGCCTCGGCAAGCGGCGGCTCGATTCCCAGGAAGTCCAGCTGTCCGTTGTACAAAGCCTGCGTCGCTGTATTGGAGTCCGACATGATCGAAAAGACCACCCGATCTAAGTACGGCACATGGCCCCAATATTCGTCATTTCTTTCCAACGTGATGCTGACCCCTTTTTGATGCTCGACAAACTTGAACGGCCCTGTCCCAACAGGTTTTTGGTTCGCAGGATTCGTTCCCCAATCTGTTCCTTCATACAAATGCTTGGGCATGATAAAGCATCCATACCAAGACAAGTATCCCAGAAGAGCAGAGTCATTTTGCTTGAGCTTGAAGACTACTGTATTGTCGTCCGGTGTGGTAATTTCCTGAATCGAAGACAACGAGCCGGAAATTTGCCCCTTTTCCTTGATAATCGTGTCGTAGGTGAACTTCACATCCGCTGACGAAAACGGCTTTCCATCATGCCATTTCACGTTTTTATGCAAATGGAAGGTCAGTTCCTTTCCATCGGGAGAAAGCGCATAGCTCTCTGCCAGATCGGGCACGATCTCTTGGTTGTTGTTAATTTTGTACAACCGGTTAAAGATGTTTTGATAAATGGCAAAGCCGTTGTCGTCTCCCTTGAAATCCGGATTGTACGTCGTCGGATCGCCGTTTAATCCTACGATGATCGTTCCGCCCTTTTTCGGGCCAGTCTCTGCAGTTCCGCCTGCAGGTGCGGCAGAGCTGTCATTTGGCGCCCCCCCACATCCAGCAAGCAATCCTACTGACAACAGCAGTACGCACATCATGGAAGCCAATTTTTTCATCGTTCTCCCCCCAATAGACAAGATCAGATTCTCAACTACTTTTTGACCAGACGCGTACCAACACTTTCTTTCCACCTAACCAGTTGGGTAAGGATTTTTCAGCTGCGCCTACTGTGCAAAATGACACGCTGCCCAGTGGTTGTCCTTGACTTCTACACGCTTGGGGTATTCTTTCAAGCAAATGTCCTGCGCCATGTAGCATCGCGGTGCAAAGTAGCAGCCTGGCCCATGATCAATGGGGGTAGGTGGTTCGCCATCGATGGTAATCACCTCTCTTTTTTCCGTCAGATCGATCGACGCTGTGTTGGAGAGCAGTACCTTCGTATAAGGATGCTGCGGATGATGCAGGACATCGTCTGTTGCTCCCGACTCGATAATTCTGCCAAGATACATAACGGAGACGTTGTCGGAGATGTAACGAGTCGTACTGATGTCATGACTGATAAAGACCAGTGCTGTGTTGTGGTTTTTCACCAAGTCTTTCAGCATTTTAATGATTTCTGCCCGCACGGATACGTCGAGCATCGAAACTGGTTCATCCGCGACGAGAAAGCTCGGCTTCAAAAGCATCGCCCGAAGAATCGAGATCCGCTGGAGCTGACCGCCTGACAGTTCGAAAGGATAGCGATACAAATAGTCATCCGCTGGCTGCAATCCGACATCTTCCAAAGCTTTGGCTGCGATCTCATATCGTTCTTCGTGAGTCTCCCCGATTTTATGCAGCTTCAGCGTATCCGTTAAAATTCGTTCGATGGTTGTACGCGGATCAAACGTATCAAAAGGGTTTTGAAACACGATCTGGACCGTCCTGCGGAATTGTAGCTGATCTTCCTGCAGCATTTGGTCAGAGGATACTCCGTGAACAGAAATATCTCCGGAGGTTGGGTTCTCCAATCGCACCAGCATTTTGCCCAAAGTGGATTTGCCGCAGCCCGATTCCCCGATGATTCCCATGATCTCTCCCGCTTTTAGCTGCAGACTTACGCCATCTACGGCTTTCACAGTCTTACTTGCGGAACGGAACCGAAATCTTTCTGACTTGACTCGCTGGCTGTACCACTTCACTACGTCTGTAGCTGACAGGACGTACTCCTGTGTCTTCATGCACTTCAACTCCCCGCTATGTGGCATGCGACCATGCGTCCATCCGCCAATGTGCGACGAATCGGCGTTTCCGTTTCGCATGTTGGCTTTCTTGACGGGCATCGATCGGCAAAAATACAGCCTGACGGGCTCTTGCTAAGGTCCGGGAGAGAACCGGCAATGCCTTTCAATTCTCCACGCTCCCCCTTTAAAGCTGGGATGGACTGCAGCAAGCCCTTCGTATACGGATGCTCGGGTGCCGCAATAATGTCTTTGACCAGCCCGAACTCCAGCAGATTTCCAGCGTACATCACCGCCACTTTTTTACAGGTGGTCGCAACCACGGACATGTCATGGGTGATCATGATCCGCGTGATGTTCAGCCGCTCCTCGAGCTGCATGATTTCTTTCAAAATCTGACCCTGTGTCACGACATCGAGTGCGGTAGTCGCCTCATCCAAAATCAGCAGCTTGGGATTGTGCATCAGGCTGAGCGCGATGGATACCCGCTGCATCATCCCTCCTGACAGCTCATGCGGATACATCGTATATACGCGCGCAGGCAGGTTCACCATTTCCAGCAGCTCAAGTATCCGGGCTTTGGCTTGCTCCTTTGTCGCCGTCTTCGCATGAACCTTGTAGATATCCGCCATCTGATATCCGATCTTGTGAACCGGACTCAATGCATTCATCGACTTTTGAAAGACTACGGCCATCTCTGTCCAGCGCCGGGCTTTTAATCGCTCATCATCGAGTGACAACAGATTTTCTCCCGCAAAAAGGACCTCGCCACTCACCTCGGCAATCCGTTCTGGAAGCAGCCTCAGCAAGGCCATCGCCAAGGTAGATTTGCCAGAGCCGGATTCGCCTACAATTCCCACGGAATCCTGCTGCTCCACGTCAAAGGAAACGTTGTGGACAGCGTGGATTTCTTTATTTTTGACGCGATATTTCACCTGCAGATTTTGAATAGATAGCAAGGGCATGTCATTCACCTTCTTCCAGGCTTCTATTTAATGTCTCGCAGCTTTGGACTCAGCACATGGTTGAGACCGTCCCCAATCAAGTAAAATGCCAGAACCGTCACGACAATGGCAAAGCCCGAGAAGGTAGAAATCCACCAGCCGTTTACTAGATAGGACTTACCATGGAAGACCATCTGTCCCCAGCTGACGAGATTGGGATCACCCAAGCCCAAGAAGCTAAGTCCAGCTTCCGTCAATATGGCCCCAGAAATGTTCATCGTCGTGTTGGCAATGATCGGGAAGATCCCGTTTGGAATAATGTGCTTGGTTAGAATTTTGAATTTACTGACACCGATGCTCTGCAAAGATTTTACGTAGGTACGCTCCCGCAGTGACATGGCTTGCGCTCGCATCAACACCGCATTTCCCGTCCAAGTCGTAACCCCGATAACCAGCATCACGTTGAGCATGCTCGATCCAAAGAGCGCCACAATCAATAGAATGAGAAAAAAGGTTGGCAGCATCAAAAAGACGTTGACGAATTCGGACAGTACGCTATCCAGCTTTCCTCTGTAAAAGCCTGAGAGCCCTCCGATCAGCGTACCTAGTATTCCTGAAATCGCTGCCGCCACGACACCGATGAAAATGGAAGTCCGCGCGCCATACAGAAGCTCGCTGAATACATCCCTGCCCAACCCATCGGTCCCCAATAAATACTGTGAACCCGGCGGGGCGAGCAGATCATCGTTGAGCGCAAAAGGATCGTATGCGGCTAGAAACGGTGCGAATAAAGCCAGTAGAATAATGACAGCTAGTAAGCACAGCCCGATTTTCAACTGTGTGATACTGTTGATCACTTGAAGGGTGTTTGTGACTCTCACTCTCATCCGATTTCGTTTTATGTTCACCGCTTTATCCCCTATCCTTTTTCGTTATGTCTAATTCGTGGGTCAATCATCGAATAGATCACGTCCACTAGAATCATACAAACCGCGATCGACACGGATAAAATCAGATAGACTCCCATAAGCAAGGGATAATCTCGCTTCATGATGGCATCCATCAGCAGCTTGCCTGTCCCAGGCCAGGAAAATACAATTTCAATAATGGCTACACCCGCTACCACATAAGCCAGGCTGAGTCCAAAGACAGTAACAGTGGGGAGAATCGCATTTTTAAAAACGTACTTTCTGAAGATTCTGCCTTCTTTCATGCCAGTGGCGCGCAAGGTGGTAATGAAATCCTCGGCCATGACCTGAATCACCGATGATCTCGCAATTCGGAAAAAATAAGGGACCTGACTCAAGACGACGGTCAAGAGCGGCAGAATCAGGTGGAGCAAGACATCCAGCACGTAAGCAAAGCCGGTATGACTCGCTCGCAAATCTACCATTCCGGCAGTCGGCAGCCATTTTAATAGCGAAGCAAATACGAGGATCAGCATGAGGCCTAACCAGAAGCCTGGTGTGGAATCAAAGAGGTAGGAAATGCCGTTCATTACTACATCGAAAGGGGAACCTTTGTGCCGCGCCGCGTAGATGCCGAGCGCGGTTCCGATGAGGACTGCCAGAATCAGTCCGGTCAGAGCAAGCAGCAGCGTAGGTCCCATTTTTTCGGCAATCAGCTTGATGACCGGCTCGTTGTTGATCAGAGAATAGCCCAAATCTCCTTTCAAGAGCGTCCCGATGTACTTGAAGAATTGTATATAGATGGGATCGTTCAAGCCGTACTTTTCCGTCAATGCCGCGACCATCTCCGGGGAAGGATTGTCTTTGCCCGCGATCAGGCTGATCGGATTGCCAGGTGCCAAGTGAACCAGCATAAAATTAATAGATAGCGATACGATGATGACGAGAATGGCAGTAATGATTCGCTTGCGTAAGTAAGTGATCATAGTTTGCTCCCATCCATCCTGATAGAAAGTATCGATTGCTTCATGATTTGAATCGATCTAATTGTCTTGCATTCTTATTCACGGAATTGTTCTCACTTTTACTAGCACGCAGCTCTGCTAAGTATCGCTCATACATCTCAATCAGATAATCGGTTCCTTGAATCCAGTCCTTAAATCGTTGGTCAACCGCGTCATCCTCTTTCACGGCATCATGATGCTTTTTGAATATGGCTTGTCTGGTAAGTGCGGCTGTGATCATATAGATCAGTTCTTGTTCAAGGTAATCCGATGGCAGGACGTAATAGTTCATGCGATCCCCAATAAGCGTCTTTTTATCAACTAGCCCATCTCGAAGCATCAAGTTTATATTCGTAGAGACAGCACCCAGGCTAATTTGCAGGGTCGACGCGATTTGTTGAGAAGACAATGGACTGCTTGAAACCATGAGAAGTCCCATAATGCGCCCCGCGACTCTAGGCAGATTTTGGCGCTCAAAGTCTAGACCGATTTCTTCGATAAATGCGAGAACTTCGGGGGTAATTTTACTCAAAATAAATGCTCCTTCCGAATAGCACGAACCCATTCATCATGTAATGTCATTCCTTTAACCAAATAACAACGTGATTCCAGCAAAGACTAACTCCAGGACAAACTCCCCCTCCCCCCAAAACAATAGCCATTCGATTTGCAGAGGCTTTTTCTTTCTGTGTTATTAATACTAATACGTTTAGAGTTTTTAGTAAATACTGAAATTAAAGAATATAAAAAAATATCTAAAACATGTGTGGGCTCATTTTTCTCTCTGCATGTTTTCTACGAAAATCAAGAGAGGATGATCCGAGTTCTTTTATAATAGAGATGGGTGTCCCTGCCATGTAAACCCGCTTCTCCCATCCTCTCTCTAGTAAAGGTGGCCACATGAAAAGTGATCTGAGTCACGGACAGTTGCAGATGTTGATCCAGGTGTCCAACGCGATTAATTCCACGCTCGACCTGGACGTTGTTTTCAATACCATCATGAAAGAAACGCTCGCTGTTATTGAAGCGGCTGATGAAGGTTTCCTATTTCTGTACGACCCCACAGATGACTACCTGGTGGCAAAAAGCGTATTTCTCCGAGACAATGACGTGCTTTCTGTCGTTCGCCTCAAGCCTGGCGAATCGATGACAGGCATTACCTTTCTCCGAAAAACGTGCACGCATTTTCCGGATCGCGAGAGTGTGCAGCGAGCGGCAAGTACCATGTCTTCGTCCAATCAGCAGAGACTGCGTGAGGCTGACCCCATCTTTCCCTCCTCAGCAGCCAGCGCTCCGATCATGTCCAACGGTGAGTGCATCGGCGTCATCACTCTGGACTGCTTTCGACCAGATGCTTCTTTTAAACCCGAGGATATGCAGCTGTTGGAAGCCATCTCGCATCAAGCTGCGATCGCCTTGGAAAAAGCGAATTTATACCGGGACAAAGAAAAATCGGTTGAGCTGCTGGAAACGCTGAATACCCAGATGAAGAAACAAAATCATCTACTAAATCGGTCTTTGGAAATACATCAAAGCTTGGCAGCCCTTGTTTTGCAAGGAGAAGGCGTGAGCGCCATCCTCGATCATGTACACCGTCTCATGGAGCAGCCGATCATTCTCCTCGATCAAATGGGGGAAATTCTGTCTTCCGCCCCTGCCTTCAGGGAGTTGGAATACCAGGTAAAAAACAAGCTGGAAACCATTCAGCACTCGATTCCATCTTCCTTGACACATGGCGCGGTCTATCCTCCTTTTGGCACACGAAAGATGCCCAATGGCTGCATGGTTTTCCCGATAGGCGCCAAGCCGAATTTTTTAGGCTATCTCGCGCTTCTCAGTGAAAAGCCATTGGACGAAGTGAACATGGCCGCTCTCGAGCACGTATGTACGGTCATCTCTTTTGAATTGGTCAAGGAGCAAGCCGTCTTTGAAACGGAGCAAAATCTGAGGGGGCAATTTATTGAACAGCTTTTTACTGGCCATATCAGCTCCCGCTTAATCGAACAAGCCAAGCATTTGCATATGGACCCTCACCGATCCTATCAAGTGCTCACGATCAACTTTGAAAATGATCGACGTGAATCCACTGACTTTTACGATCGTTTGCTTGCCGCTCGGAGGAATCTCATTCAGATTGCTACAGACTCCTTTCTACAGACGCATCCTCTTGGAATGATCGTAGCCAAGCAGGAGCAATTAGTGGTCTTGCTCTCTTTTGCGAGTAATCAATCCTGGAAGGACATACGAAGCTCTATGGAAGACCAATGCCAAAGATTCACAACAGCCATCTGCATAAAAAATTGGGGGCTGAAGGCATCGATCGGGATTGGAGGCATCAAAAAGGGGCTTAAAGATGTCTACAAATCTTCGGAGGAGTCCATTCGATGCGTCTCTTTTTTGAAGAATTACAAAATGGAGCAACCCTATTTGAGTTACCCGGAGCTGGGGAGCAAACGGCTGCTGCTCCAAAATGATACGGAAGATTTATTGGACTACGTCTTAGAGATCTTAGGGCCACTGCTGCGCTACGAAAAATCAAGGAAAAGAGAGTTTTTACATACGCTCACCACCTTTCTGGATCATAGCCTGAAGATGAAAGAAACAGCAAGTGCACTCAATATCCATCTGAATACGCTGATTTATCGTGTAAAGAGAATGGAAGAAATTTTAGGGATATCCCTGACGAACCAGAAGCAATTTCTCGATGTCAGTATCGCCATTGAGATCTATCAGCTGTTGGAGACAGAGATAGAAGAACGGCTAACGCGAGAGACGACAGTCTACCTTTGAAGCAGATGAACGAATTAGGTTCTAGGTATGAGCATTCTCATAAAGAGAGATCTACTTATTATCTTGCTAGCCCTGCTGTGTGTACAGGAAACAAAAAATAAGAGGGCACCCCTCGGTATCGACGTTGGACGCACCATTCAGGTGAATCCACTCCGTTTGTCAGGGGTGCCTATTTCTTCCTATTATTCTACGGTCTTAACCTACGTGTGAAATGACCTGCTCGGAAACCTCTCTATGTGGTCAGAAAGCAGATATTCCGCAAATTCTCGTGCGCTCACAAAAGGCCAAGCTCCTAGCCCCGCAGCTTTCCACCTTTTGAAGTATAGCCTCATCCATTATCTCAGCTGCTGACTGTATTTCGTATCCTGCATTCCCAAGACTGATGGCTCGATTGTCATGGGCTAAGCGATCAACGGAATAATACCGGTGTTTCTCTCCATAATTTTAGCGCTAGCTTTTCATCAATTGCCCACGGGCGCACGCCTTCCCGATTGCTTTCATCGAGGGCAACTTTTGCAATATCACTATTTTCGCAGTAAACGCCACCATATCCGTCCAGATCTGAACTTACCGCGCACCAAACAATCGTCGCCGCCCCTTCTGGAATCGTTTTGTTCTCGTCGTTGTAGCTTGTAAATCTTCGTTCCCCACTTGCTGTAATCGCACCGATAGCCCTCATTTCCTCGTCCGTTAAGGAATCAGAGAGATTGGTAACAATACTTCCCGGATGCACGGCAAACGAACGAATCCCGTCCGCTTGATAAAGCATATCGAGTGCTACGGTCATTAAAGACATCGCCGTTTTCGAGTGCCCGTACGCGATCCACTTATCGTAGCGGGTATCTGCAAAATTTGGGTCATCGAAGTTAAAGGGCCCAAACCAGTGAGCACGAGAGGAAAGATTCACCACTCTAGCGCCCTTTGTGTTCTTTAATGACGGCAAGAGCCCCTTTGTTAAGTAATAGTGCCCTAGGTAATTACTGGAGATTTGCAGCTCATTCCCCAAAGAATCAGTCTGGTAGGGAATGGCCATAATTCCAGCGCAGTTGATGAGAATGTCCAATGTGTGAAAATGCTCCTGAAACCACGAGATAAACAATTCGACAGTGTCTCTTTTGTTTAAATCGAATTCAGCCGGATATAACACCACATTCTCTACTTCAAATAATGCCTCTCTCGCCTTCCGGATGTTTCTTGCCGGAACGATAACGGTAGCCCCCCCTTTTGCCAAGGACTTGGCCGTTTCCAATCCTAGTCCAGCCGACCCACCGGTAACAATGACGACCTTTCCGTGCAAGCGACTATTTTTGATCACTTCTTCTGCAGTTGTTCGTGCAGTGTAGTTTGTTTCTAGCGGCTGCTGCATGCTTTCCCCTCCATCCAATGATGCTCATTTATACCCAAGTGAATAGACTGCTTATAACGGTGAAAGCTAGCTCCTTTGACAAGATTCATTATTTTGCAAGCTCGCGGCGCACAACAGGTGCGACTTTGGTTGCCAGCAATTCAATTGATTTTGCTACCTTCTCATAGGGCATTCCCCCGATATCCATTTGGAGCATCAATCGGGTATGTCCAAAAAGCTTATGTTGATGCAATATTTTTTCAATTAGCTGCTCCGGACTTCCCACGGCAAGTACTGTAGCTTGCCTCGCGGAATAATCGAAATCGGAACGAGGTATTCTCCCTCTTCCTGTCCTCTTTCCAGAAAATTGGTAAAAGTATTGGCTGTAATACGGATAAAACTCATCCCTGGCTTGCTGCGAGGTCTCCGCTACGTAACCATGACTCGAGACAGCTACACGAAGCTTCGACGAGTCATGACCATGATCTCGACCGGTGAGACGATACAGGTCGACTAGAGGCTTAGCCCTCTCTGGTTCTCCACCTAATAGGGCTATTGCCATGCCTACACCGAGTTTTCCGGCATTCACCGCACTTTCGGGTGTTCCGCCGACACCGATCCATACAGGGATCTCGGGCTGAAGAGGTCGTGGAGAGATTTCCGCATCATTGAGCGCACTGCGGAACTGACCGCTCCATGTAATCCGTTCCTCCTTGCCCAGTTTCAGGAGCAGATCCAATTTTTCGGTGAAGAGACGATGGTAGTCATCTAGGCGATATCCAAATAAAGGGAATGAGTCGACAAATGCTCCACGTCCGGCAATGATTTCTGCTCGCCCGCCCGACACTAAATCGAGCGTAGAAAAATCCTCGAACAGACGGACAGGATCTATCGTGCTCAGTACGGTCGTCGCACTGGTCAGCTTGATTCTTTTGGTTGCCTGAGCAATGGCTGCCAAAATAACGGACGTGGAAGATACTGCAAAATCAAGATTGTGATGCTCCCCGACTCCGAAAATATCAAGCCCGGACTCATCGGCCAGTACAGCAGCGTCTACCATTTCCTGTAAACGCTGCCTTGCACTGATCCTTCTTCCATCATCCTGACTGGGAACAAGATCGCCAAACGTGTACAGCCCTATTTCAAAGCGAGATGCGGTAACGTCAGCCTGTTTTGGCTCGATGTTCATCAGGATCCCTTCTTTCACACTTCAGATGGTAGTAAGTTTTCTTAGGAGAACGGATAACGGATACCATCTATATTGATAAATACCAAAATGATTGCGATCACACCGAGTACAAAGGCCGGCATTGTTTTGGAAACAGGGTCTTTCACTTTCAGATGAGCGATGCAGCCAAAGAGCATCGTAATAGCGAGCCAAACTCCTGCCCAAGCTGTTACCCATGGATGCCAAAAACCGATAATGAGACCGGTTACCCCGATATATTGGACAAGACCGGTAATGACCCGAAACCATTGAGGCAGGCCCAGATGATTGAAAGCTTCTACTTGAGCCTTTGCCCCCGCAAGCTTACTGCCTCCTGCAAGAAGGAAGATGAGAATTAACAGACTTTGAATAATGATGGAAAGTGTCGTCATTCTGTTTACACCCCTATTTTTTATTGACTTCGAATGATAAGATAGATGCGTTTCTTCCGGTTTTTCAGTGAATAGTTTTGACGTCATCAACACCCCTAGAAATCCAACAAGGAGCGTGCGATATATGGAGCACACAATGGAGGCTTGTGCGCTAGATCCGGCGCTGGATGTAATTGTCGGGAAATGGAAGTGTTCCATTCTATTCCATCTGTTTCACGGTACGAAACGGTTTAGCGAACTGCAAAAAGGGATTCCCGACATTACGAAGAAAATGTTGACTTCACAATTGCGTGAATTGGAGGAGCACGATATCATCCAGCGTGTTGTTTACCCGGTCGTTCCTCCAAAAGTTGAGTATTCGCTCACCGAATACGGCCGTACGCTTGAGCCTGTATTAAGTTCGATACATCAATGGGGAAGATCTCATGCAGAGCATATGCGTGTGCGAAGATCGAGCCTGATCCTTGAAGATACTAGGCAAAGCCTGTAAGAAACGTCGTGAACCTCCAGCTGTCTCAAAAGCCATACCTTTGGCATTGGGGCAGCTTTTTTCATGTCTTACTATGTTGTTCATGGTTGCGTCTCCCTCCTCTGTATATGGACTGAATATCGTTATTCGATATCCGCATAGTCATTATGTTTTCAAACCAATCAATTGAGAAGTAGGTACATTTATGTGTCAAGGATACATTTATGTAACCTAAGCAAATTGCCAGGAGCTTATTGAAACAAAAAATGCCCTCACGATCTGCTCATTGCAGCGTGAAAGGCACTTGAAAGCTGGCTTCCGTTACACCGAATAAAAACCCTCGCCAAGTGTCCAAGTATTGGCGAGGGAATGGTTATTAGCGATTTCTGTTCATTTTTGACAATTGATCTCCGATATCATCAATTTGCTTGGCCAGCCCGTCTCCTTCGTCTTCCCCTACTATATCTGCATACTTCCTGTAGAGATCGTCCCACGCTTCGTTGATCTTAACAAGCATGGCTACTCCCTCCTCTGTTACGTATAGCAAGGAGTGCTTTCCAGACTGCTCACTGTACAAAAGCCCTTTGAATTGCAGCTTCTCCACAAAGCGAGTAATGGTAGACGGAGCAGTATGCAGGAGCTCGGCAAGTTCTTTTTGAGAAATACCCGGTTTCTCATGGACAGCCAAAATGATAAAACCATAGGTTGGGGAAAGCCCCGTTGACCGAAATGATTCCTCCGCCAGCTTATCAAGAATTCGGTCCAGCTTTTTCACTGTAAAGAATAGACATTCCTTCAAAAACTCTTCGATTCGATCCCTTCGCATCATGAAACCTTCTTTCAGTCTTACTTCGCTAAAATTGCGTGCACAAGCAAATTATTTGGTAACCCGATTTTATCAATTGAGTTAGCTGGATTCAAATGCTTTTCTCTAAGATGCAAACGGAGAGGTCCACAGATGACGCTCAAAAAGAGTTGACAAGGAGACAGATCGTCCGTAATATAAACATCAGTTGCATGTGCAAGCAACTAAAATTCAACTCTTGAATAAGGAGTGATCATTTCTCATGATGTAGCCTTGCATTTAATAAGTCGGGAGCTGAAATAATAATCTCAGACGAAATAAATTGCATGTGCACGCAATTATATTGTTACAAGAAGCGCATGAAGTTCCTTTTTCGTCTCCAGCTTTTATAAAACTTCGGCGCGAGAGAAATTCTAGATAAGGGCACGATCGCCTGAGGCATAGCTCGCTGCAAATGCTTTCCTACTTATGCAGCCTTCTAACATAAATTCGCTAGGAATGAGGAGTGTATAAATAATGTCATCTACCCAAAAAGTTTGGTTTATCACTGGTGCCTCTCGAGGTTTTGGACGACTCATGGTAGAAAAACTGCTTAGTCAGGGTCAAAAGGTCGTTGCGACTGCACGTAAGCCAGAAGCCATCACGGATTCACTCCAGCATAGCTCTGAACAGCTTCTAGTGCTCCCACTTGATGTTACAGATGAAAATCAAGCCCATGCTGCAGCAAAAGCAGCTATCGAGAAATTTGGGCAAATCGATGTGCTGGTAAATAATGCAGGCTACGGCATTTTGGGCGGCGTCGAAGAAACGAGTGCGGCTGAAGTCGAGAAAAATTTTGCAACCAATGTGTTCGGATTGCTTAACGTCACTCGTGCAGTACTTCCCTACATGCGAGCGCAGCGTTCCGGGCACATCCTGAACCTCTCCTCCATCGGTGGTCAATTTGGCTTTATCGGCTGGGGGGTTTACGGCTCAACGAAGTTTGCTGTTGAAGGTCTTTCAGAATCACTCGCGCAAGAAGTTGCACCCTTGGGGATTCATGTGACGATTGTAGAGCCAGGATTTTTCAGAACGGATTTTCTTGCGGGAGAATCTCTTGCTCGCGTAGAGAATGTGATTGCTGATTATGAAGAGACCGTAGGCAGCATGCGTAGCCAAATGTCAGCAGCAAACAAGCAGCAGCCGGGCGATCCTAAAAAGGCAGCTCAAGCCATGATTGATATTGCTTTTGTAGAGAATCCACCGCTACGCCTCATGCTAGGTGCAGATACACTTGAAATGGTTGCCACCAAAATCAAGCATCTCCAAGCAGATATGGAGGCTTGGAAGCACGTATCTGTAAGTACAGGCTTTGACGAGTAAACCATCCATAGCGATCACTCCCTTTACCGTTTGGGGAGTGATCGCTTTTGTTTTGAACCTGTCCTCTCCATCGAGCCATTTTTCTTGAATACCCAAGCACTGGATGGATAACCATATGATTAGACAGATACTGGCAGGTGGTTCCCTATGCAAGATACGCTATTCAATTCTTTGCAAAAGCTTTCGAAGTCCCATGATTTTACTCAGAAAAAGGTACGAACGAAGTGCAATGTAGTCCATTTAACCTATTACCAATCCGTGATCAGCAATGAACAATTGCATCACGATCTGCTCCCCTTCTTTCAAAATACAACAAACAACATACAGACTGTCCACGAGCTTCGCACATTAATACCCATCCAGGATTTAGTCATCTCATCAGACCTGGATGAAATCACACAACATTTGACGAAAGGCTATATCTTTATCCAGCTGGACAGCTACCTGGATGAAGGTGTTTTGGTAAACATAAAAGATCAGGAAAGTGGCGCCAGAAAGTACAACAACACTGAAAATGAATATAGCGTTGTCGGACCGAAAGTTGGATTTGTAGAAGATATCGATACCAATTTGAAGCTGATCCGCCGGATTATCATATCGGATAAGCTGACTTTTGCAGAGTTAACCGTGGGCTCTTTATCGAAAACCAGGGTCGCCATCGCCTACATAGAAGGGATTGCCAATCCAGAGCATGTCAATACCTTGCGTCAGCGACTCTCCGAATTTGATTTTGACGTCATTTTTGATAGTGCGCTGATCGATCAAATCATCGCAGACAACTCCAATTCCATTTTTCCGCAGTTTATGACGTCCGAGCGCGCTGACCGAATCAAATACGGGTTGATAAACGGGCAAGTAGCTATCTTTTGCAACGGATCTCCCTATGTGATGTTTGGTCCATCGACTATCTTCGATTTTTTCATATCGCCAGAAGATTATTACCTGCCGTGGATCCTTGGCTCATTTTTTCGGCTGATTCGCTATCTTGGGGTTATTTTTTCTGTCATGGCAACCCCGATTTACGTCGCCGTTTTAAGCTTCCATTATTCGGTCATTCCCAAAAATCTGTTGGGGCCGATTATCGAATCACGAGTAGATGTGCCGTTTTTGCCGGTCGTAGAAGCATTGTTCTTGGAAATTACAATCGAGCTGTTGCGAGAAGCAGGAGCCAGATTGCCGACAAAAGTAGGGCAAACCTTGGGGATCGTGGGTGGTATCGTCATCGGACAAGCTGCCGTTGCTGCCGCTCTGACAAGCAACATCTTGCTCATTTTCGTTTCATTGTCGGCTCTCGCATCGTTCACTACCCCGATTTATAAAATGTCCAACACGATTCGATTTTTACGTTTCCCTTTGATCGGACTGGCTGCCGTATGGGGGGGACTGGGCATCGTAATGGGACTTGTCATCATTTTGGGGCATCTACTCCGATTGCAGTCGCTGGGCACACCTTACCTTGCCCCCGTCTATCCATTTCGCTATAAAGATTTTCGAGACAGCTTCATTCGCGCTTCGACAGAGTATACGTATTTACGCCCAGGATTTCTTCGGCCCGTTTCGATGAAAAGGTATAAGGTCCATCCTCAAAAAGACAATCCGAACAGCTACGACAACGAATAAAAATCTCAAGGACAGGAGATAAGAAGATGAAATACGCCTATCTAACCTTATCCCTTTTTCTTGTCCTGACAGGCTGTGCCAAACTGAAAGTGATTGATCAAATCAAAATCATCCAGGGCTTGGGATATGACATCGAGGGAAAGAACATTCGTGGCTTCGCCCTTTACCCGTTGTACAAAAATACGCATAGAGGCAACCCGCTCATCCTGTTAAACGGCCAGTCAGATACGATACAAGGAACGGTTACGTCCTTCACAGCCCAGTCACAGCACCCGATTGAGCTGGGTCAAACACGAACGGTGGTTTTAGGGGACGCCTTCGCAAAAAATGGGATATCCGAGCTTGTCAGCGTACTGGTGCGAGATCCCCTCCTAGGCAGCAACGCAAAAGTAATCCTTACGAATCAAACGGCAAGCAAAGTATTAACTCAGTCTTTGAAACAGCCGCCATACTACCTAGCGAATCTAGTTGAGCAAAATATGACGGAAGGAAATACCCCGATAACCAATTTCCACTTGTTGCTCAACCAGTATTATGGCAAAGGTCAGGATGTATACTTGCCCATTTTAAATATAGCTGAAAAGGGTCTAATTACCATGGACGGAGCAGGGATCTTTAAGGGCGATAAATTACATGTAAAAATCCACAGTAAAGAGGCATTGCTTCTCAAGCTGTTGACAGACCGAGATCTAACCGGAAAATACGAATTTACAACAGGAAAAAATGAACGTGTCTTACTTTCCTTTTTATATGGAAAACGTTCCATTTCTTTATTGGAAGATAAAACGGTTATATCCCTTACACTACATACCCAGCTTCAGGAATATCCAGCTTCCGTCAGTCCGCTAAGTCCGAGTGAGATGAACCGTTTCAAGAAACAAATCGAGGAGGAGCTTCAAAGCAAGATAAAAGAGCTTTTGACGAAATTCCAGACGAATGGTGTTGATCCAGTGGGATTCGGAGAGTTGTACAGAGGAAAACAGCGGGAATGGACAGAGGAACATTTCCAAAAGGATACCTATCCTAACCTTCACTTTGTTGTGAAGCCAGAAGTGATCTTGTCTCAATCAGGGGTGGGTTCTTAGTGCAAACAATCGTAAAGGAAAATTACTTGATATCCGGATTTTTTGTGTTTTTTCTCATCCATGCCTCTCAAACCGGGATCGGCATGCTTCAGTTTCAAAGGATGGCGATTTACGGTGCTGAGCAAGACTCTTGGCTTGCTGTTCTATTTACAGGCATCAGCCTTCATCTTGTGTTATGGATGATGTATCAAATGTTGCGGAATCCCTCGAAGGATGTAATCGAGGTTCATCGATTTTGCTTCGGAAAATACATGGGAAATGCCGCTTCGCTTTTGTTGATTGCCTATTTTTTTATGACTGCTCTCACCGTCCTGCGTGTCTATATTCATGTGCTGCAGGTCTGGATATTCCCATCCCTGCAAACCTGGGAGTTGTCCCTGATTTTTATTGGCATTCTCTCTTATTTAGTCACAGGAGGATTTCGGGCACTGACGGGCTTCTGCTTTTTTAGTGTCATCTTATCTACTTTACTTATGGCCGCCTTTTACTTTCCGCTCGAATATGGTCAGCTCCATCATCTACTCCCGATATTCAATCATTCCTTATCTGACTTACTCTTATCCGCGCAGTCATCGAGCATCATCTTTCTTGGCTTTGAAACCTTGCTGCTGTATTTCCCTTTTCTCAGAACTCCTCAAGAATCCATGAAATGGGCGCACTTGGGCTTGCTCTTTAGCACTCTAAAATATGCGGTTCTACTGGTTATTACACTTCTTTATTTCAGTCAAGGTCACTTGATCCACTCTCTTTGGCCGACTTTGGAGATGGCTAAAATTATCGAAATCCAGTTTCTTGAGCGATTTGAATTGTTGTTTATTTTCTCATGGTTTATGATCATCATTCCGACTGTTTGCATCCCCTTATGGTGCTGCACAAGGATCCTCAAACGAGTTTGCAGAATCAAGCCAAGTTGGTCCCTTGTAATACTGATGACCTGTCTTATGGTCGCCTCCATCTTGGTTCAGGATCAATTAGAGGTGGATTTTCTGGGCAATTTCTCTTCCGTCACCGGACTTTACTTTGTTTACGTTTATATCCCCCTGTTATTTATTTTCTATAAGATCATCGAGAGGATCAAGCTGAGACGTAATCATCTGTGAGATCGGGAATTTGGATTAGTTAATTTCTTGAGAACCGAAGGAATTCACTTCCGGTATTCGCCTTCCATGAATTCCTAACCTACTCGGTGATTTAGGACACTATCTTAAAATTGTCGAGCAAGCTCCATTGCTTTATGAATGGCCTTGTCTTTGATAGCTGGTGCCAGATCAGGAGTAGCGCCCATTCCTTCAACGAAAATCGCTTCAGTGCTAGACACTCCTAAAAACTTCATAATCACTTCCCAGTGGCGGTGACTCATTTCAAAGCTAGCTTGAAGTGGGCCTTCGGATAAAATGCTCCCGCTCGCTTGAATATGGATGGCTTTTTTGCCAGCAAGCAGTCCAACTGGTCCTTGATCCGCCACATATTTAAATGTTTTCCCCGCAACGCAAATCGCGTCGATGTATGCTTTCATCGCTGGAGGATAAGAGAAGTTCCAAACAGGATTCACGAACACATATTTGTCGGCTGCAACGAATTGGTCTACAAGCTCACCAAGTCGGCTCACTTTCGCTTTTTCAGCGCTGGTTAGGTCATCAAAAGCAGCACCAGTTCTTAGCTTGTACCACCCGTTTAATACGTCTGCGTCAATTTGTGGAAGGTCTGTTTTATACAAATCAAGGTGGACCACTTCATCATTTGGATTTTCAGCACGATAAGCCTCTACAAACTCCTTACCGACAGACAGGCTGTAAGATGCCTCTGTATCGAGTGGATGAGCGGTAATGTAAAGCACGGTTGTCATATTTCTATTTCCTCCCTGTTACATAAGTGCTAGATATCAACTGTGTTCTATCTGCACTGTCATTATGTTTTCAAAAAGGAAGTTTGAGAAGTAGTTACATTTATGTGTCAAAGGCACATGAATGTAACCATGAGTGGAACAACCGTTCCTTCACGCAAAAAAAGCCTCTGGATGAGAGGCAGATCGTCTTGATCTATTATTTTCATCTGCTGGTGTATCTTGGCAGTCTCATTATCGGTGCTATCGATCCTTTCGACTAACCGACAAACTTATAGCCTACGCCCCAAACCGTCTTGATGCTTTGATTTTTTAGGGCCAACTTTGACCGCAAATTCTTTATGTGTACGGTTATCGTATTTATATCTCCGTATCCAAACTGCCCCCAGATGGCGTCATAAATCTGCTCACGGCTTAAAACACGGTTTTTATTTTGAACCATATAAAACAATATTTCAAATTCCTTCGTCGTGAGGGATATTTTTTGGTTCTCATGATAGACCTCATAGGTATCTTTATTAATGACAAGATCACTCGTTTGTATGGTCTTGTTTAGGCACACATACCGATTTTCTCGACGCAGGTGAGCTTTAATACGAGCAACTAATTCATTTACACTAAATGGTTTTAGGATATAATCATCTGCTCCTACTTCCAAGCCGATGATGCGATCGAGCTCTCGATTTCTCGCGCTCAACAATAAAATAGGAATGCTGACGTTGGGTCTGATTTTTTTGCAGACTTCCAGCCCATTCCCATCTGGAATCACCATATCGAGTAAAAGAAGTGAGATACCTGGATCCATTACTTTCTTTACGATTTCCTCTTCGGATTTGAAGTTAGTGGCCTGAATCCCCTCTTTTAGGAGGGCTTCTGTAAGCAATTGGACAACATTTTGATCTTCAGATGCAATCAGAATGGTAGGACCATTCATACGTGAACCTCCCGTCATCGTTGTTGTTCTCTTTCCTTGTGATCATACCCCCTTCAAAACTGTTGTAGAAGTAGGCACCTTGAAGAGACAAGGTTTAAAAAAAGTAACCTAGAAAAAACAGTTTGCTTCTATCCCTTGAATATTTTCTTGAAACGTTTATGAAATAACTGTCGTCAGAATGTACGCAACAAACTTCATCGGCATAGCAGAGGTGATGGAAAACAAATATTTACCAATAGGCAGCTAGAGTAGAACTTGGAAAAATGCTCACGAGTGTTCCGAATGCTGTATAAAAAATAAATCAAAATTCCATGTAACACTTACGAATTACCACCGTCTAAAGAATAGTAACTAGCAACACGAAAGCTGAGGTGGGGAAACGGACAGACTAACAAGCATCATGACGATTGCTGGTAGAGGTAGTACTCAAAATGGCTTCAATCGGGTCAACAAATACAAGAATTTCGTGACGTGTCGCTAGAGCAGCACATCTAAGTTAAGTTTTGTTAAAGTATAGGCTTTAGTAAGTAAGTAGGTTTGAAGTGTATGCAAGTTCACGCTCCCCTTGCAATCGTTCCAACCAATCAACTCCTCATAAGAAAAGGTGGTCTCTTCCATGAAAATGAACCGCACCATTCTCGCACTTTCCACTTTCGCTCTTCTGTCTGCAGGTTTCTTGCAGCATGGCGTGTCCGCTGCCACTTTCTTCACGGATCAGAATACTACAGTGGATAAAGATACCATGCACATCATGGTTGACCAGCAAACGCAAGATGAATTGGCAGCTGACTTTTTCCTGCCGGAAGCTACCATTACAACGGCTGAGGGGATTCAACTGATTGTTAACGCCTTTGATTTAAATTTGGACACGATTCGTTTTGTGAAGCCCCCGCTTGCCAGTGATTACTACAAAAACGCGAACAACAGCGCCTGGTATGCCAATGCGTTAATCATTGCTGCTAACAACGGCTTGGAATTACCGGCTGATCTTGAGCCGAATAAAATGTGGACAAAAGAAGAATTCGTCTTCCAGCTGATGCGCGCTATGGAATCCAAGAACGCTCTCCCCATGATTAACGTCGTTCCTGCTAAGCTAGCGGATGAGGCCGACCTGAATATTGCCTATCAAGGTGCGATTCAGCGAGCACTCGCCCTTGGCTTCACGAAGCTCGATGAAAAAGGAAATTTCAATCCAAAGGGCGAGATTAGCCGTAAAGAGTCTGCCGAGCTGCTCCAAAAGGCGCTGGAGTATGTGAAGGCACGTACACTCCCAGCTCAGCCATAAGGGAAACCGATTAGACAGCACATAAAAAGGAGCGTTAGCCTACACAGCTAATGCTCTTTTTTAATTTCCCTACTATTGTTCGGTGATTAAACTATATTTTGGGGCCTGTTCTAACCTTAGCCCGTAGCGTGATGATGCTGCCGAATCACCGCGTTTTAGTCGTGGTGTGCTTTTGTCGTTATCCAACCCGTTATTGTAATCAATTCTGTCGAATGCCCGATGTTATGTGGAGTCAGTCACTACGTCCAACTACATTTATTCTTGTTGTTTATTCTGTTTAAAATAATATCTATAATTTCAGTTGTCTTTAAGTGATCTGTATTTATATGCTCTTGATAAATATCCTTCCGAAAAGCTTCGACACATTTAGCTGTCCGTTGGAATGACCATCCTCCTACTGTGTCACCACGTTTGACTAATCGGTTATAAATGGTGTCCTCTGAAGCTATTAAACAAAAATGGTAGAGTTCTTCATCTAATTCTTTAAATCCATTGTAAATGTAATTGAAGTTTTCCTCTTTATATATGGTCATGGGCACAATTAAGTGTTTTTGATACTTCTTTTTTACCTCTCCTGCCACCTTTACGGCCAAGATTTTCCAAAGTTCAAAGTCCTGGAAATCATCAGTTTGTTCATGGATGTGCCTTACTTCCTCAGGTATAATCTTTCTAATCATAAGTCCAATTTCTTCAGGATCAAATATCATGCTATTCGTGACTAATGGTTGTAGCATTTGGGCTGTGGAAGTCTTACCAGAACCAAATGCCCCATTTATCATGATAATCACGTGATCACTCCCAGTACTATTATGTATTTTGAATAAGACTTGCCTGATCCCTTAATGTTGTAATAGCGAATTTTCTAGCCCCGCAATCCTTTTAACATTCTGGATCGCTTGAACTAACCTGCCATTTATTTTAACGGCCCTAGTCTAAAACTTTATGATCCAGTCTAGTACATTATTAATCAGTCCTTGTTATCTCTGTACAACTTCAGTGGATAAATACTCCCCTTTGGTCTAATTTCAGAACAGACGAAAAAACCCCCTTTGTAAAAAGGGACTCTTACTATATCTCTGCACCGCTATGGATTACAAATACGATTTCACGCGCCGCATATCCGTGATCAAAAATGGATTTTCTTTTTTCATCGCTTCCACGAGAACCGCTGCCCTCACCGGGTCTTCCTTCAATGCTTCCAATTCGTTTTGCGTGATTCCAACCAATTGGATGAAATCCACTCGACCGTGGACGGTATCGCTGCCCGGTGCTTCCGTATCTGCAACCACGAGCAGAGCCGTAATGGCGGAGTCCACGCCGATATGGATGGAGGTTCCATTGCCTGCTACAAACTGCAAGGGCTCAAAAAAGCGTTTTTGCGTGTAGGTGTACCGGGCAAGGTTGGAGAGCATATCGATCGCCCACATGCAATCCTCATTGGATTCTTCCTTCAGTTTGATCGTCATTTCATATCCCCAGCCGCTCCACTCGCCCCCGAACGCTTCCTCATTGGTGTACAGCTCCGACATTCCGTATGTCACCAGATGCTTGCAGCCTTTTGGCGATTCGTAGATGCTATAGCCATCCAAATATTCATCTCCACCGAAAAGAGCTCGCTTGACCAGATCTGTCGCGTAATGGGCGGGTTCCTGGTTTGGATAAAGCTTCTGAAAAGCTTCATCGATCGCATCCCAGCCCGGCGCCCAATCGTCTTGTTCTGATGCCAGCTTTTTGTATTCTTCTAATGTCATTGTGGTTCCTCTCCCTTTCCAGTCGCGGGCCTAGCTTCATCCTGCCAAGATCACGCTTCCTTGTCATCCAGCGATGGCGCTATGGCAGCCACCGCTTCAATTTCTACTAATTGGTTTGTATATCCAAGTACAGTTACTCCAGACAAGGTGCTTGGGACATCATGATCGCCAAATTGCGTACGGATTGCCCGCCAAGCTGTTACTAAGTCCTCCTGATTCTGTGACGCGACAAGCACTCTCGTGTAGACAACATCCGTCAGGGTGGCACCGCTTGCCTGCAGGGCTTCTTTCAGATTGTCCATACAAAGCTCCGCTTGCTTGGCGTAATCTGTGGGGTAAGGGACGTGCCGGTCTTGATCGAGCGGGCAGGCGCCAGCCAAAAAGATGACGTCCATTCCCGCAGGCACAACACTTGCGTATGCATAATCGACAGCGGCCAGCTTCGATGAACGAATCAAGGATATGTTTCTGCTCATGAGAATTCCCCATTCTTTTTCGAGTGTGAATCGGCAAAAAAGACTCAAAGCGATTTTACCACAGATCTGTCCTGTTATTGGAAAAATCATCCTGTCCCGCGAAGCCTCAAGTCCTCCCTGCCAATCTATTTCCGCTGAGAAATGGAAAAATCCCGCCATATCGCAAAGGCGGGATTCCGGTTTCCATTCATTTGTTGGAAGATCTATTTCGGACTGTTCTTATTAATAAACGTCACGCTGGTAACGGCCTTGCTCTTGCATGGCGCTCAGATATGCTTCTGCGTTTTCGCGAGTCATCTTTCCTTCTTTTTCAATGACATCGATCAAGGCACTATGCACGTCTTTCGCCATATTTTGCTTGTCTCCGCAGACGTAGAAGTATGCGCCGTTTTCCAGCCACGCAAACAGCTCTTTACTGTTTTCAAGCATTTTATGTTGAACGTATACTTTTTGCTCGGAATCCCGAGAGAATGCCGTATCCAGGCGGGTGAGTCCCCCCTCTTTCAGATAGGCTTCGAATTCGTCCTGGTAAAGGAAATCAGTCGCAGAGTGCTGATCTCCAAAGAACAGCCACGATTTGCCTGTGGCTTCCGTCACACTGCGTTCTTGGATAAAGGAACGAAATGGTGCGATACCTGTTCCTGGCCCTACCATGATGATATCTTTCTCTGGAGAGTCTGGCAGGTTGAAGTGCTTATTCACCTGGATAAAAACAGGGAGTGTTTCTCCTTCTGGCAAGCGTTCCGCGCATTGCACGGAGCAAACCCCTTTTCGTTCACGTCCGTGCGCCGAATAACGAACAGCGCCGATGGTCAGATGTACTTCCTCTGGGTTGGCAGACAGGCTGCTTGCAATGGAATAAAGACGTGGTGGCATTTTTCTTAATAAAGAAACGATCTCTTGCGCAGAAGCCTTCCACGGTCCAAAATCACGAAGCAAGTCAAGCAAATCGCGGCCATTGATGTACTCTTTCAGTTCATTTATGTGATCTTCGGAAGAAAGTTGTTTCAGCTCTTCGTTGTCTGTGAATTCAGCAGCTTGCTGGATCATTTTTTTGGTCAGGAGTGTAATTTCAAAGTGAGTGGTGAGGGCTTCCCGCAATGGAAGGGTCTCTCCCTGCTTGCTGATGGTAACAGCCGTCTCTGGATCCCACTTCATCTCCTCAAGCAAGGATGCGACAAGCTCAGGATCATTTTGAGGATAGATTCCTAGGCAATCGCCTGGGACATAGGAAAGGTCAGATCCCTTCAAGGATAACTCGATATGTCTCGTTTCTTTCTTGGAGCCTGCACCGTTTAAATTTTGATTTTTAAGTACTTTCGCCGGAAATGGATTCGTTCTAGAGAATGTTGTCGGTACCTTATTGGCTATCGTATTTTGCATAATAATCACCTCAAGAAGTAGTATAAAGTGGCTACAAACTATTACTTGGTGTAAATGCAATATAAGTGAAACCGAAATCTCGTCTCCAAATCATCATCTTACTGCCTTATGATGGATCAGCGACTCGTTGGCGATCAAAGACCGCACTTGCAGGATATCCCAATTTTACCTGTTTCAAACCCGGCTCATTGGGGCAGCTGCTCCCTTTTTACTTTATGACCCTCCTCAGTGCTTTGCCAGCCCTTGATATTTCAAAGATGTCGATCCTATTTGTGCCATACTTCGTTTTCATCATATTCCGAATCTATTACATTTGTAAATACTAATACCCCTAGAAGTATGAACACTTCTTGAAACTCCAAGGGCAAGACTGGCATGCAAAAAAACAGAGGCCCGATCAAGATGCTCTCGGTCCTCTGCTCGTTTTTCTCCATGGTTTCAGTGATTAGCTGCGAATAATTCGTTTCGCCTCTCTCAATGCCCACGCCACGCGATTTTGACCGCGTCGCAAGTGATTGATCGTCACATTGTACAGATGCGTATCTGGCGTAAGATTTTTCAATGTCGTAGCTGGCGCGATATCCGGCAGCTTGGGAACGTCGAGTGCCGGGTCATGACGGAACTTGCCACGGCGCGAGAAGTTGATGGTGATCAAGTTGCGTCCGAGCTCCTGGAGCTGCTCGTTCACTTTCTTGACCTGCGGGTCTGTCACTTCGCCATCCTGCAAGCCTTCGATCGCCTGATAATACGCCTCCAATTCTTCACGCAGCTGGCGGGCCTCTGTCAGCGCCGTTTCAAAGCTGAAGTGGGCTCCTGCTGCTTCCTGATACGCTTGAATCGTCTGGGCAAATTCATCTACTGTATTCCGGAAGTTGTACGGCAGCACAGACGCATTGACGACGCGCAGGATCGACGCGGTGTAGATTTTAATGTCCTTTAACAAAATGTCCAAATCTGCCACGTGCAGCAGGTCATCTTCGGTATGCCACTCGATATTGGCACCGCAGCCGCCTACGGGGTAATACCCTTTTTCCTTCAGCAATTCCTCTGGCATACTGGAGGACAGCATGTAGAAAGAGGTAATTCCGATATTGTTAAACGAGTAGTCTCCGGCACGGGATGGTCTGCTGCCCTTTGAGCCTTGCTGGACCGTGTCCAAAATAGCTCCCTTGCACAGCTCATCTACTTCGCTCATCCACTCACTGTAGTCATAAGAAGTGGCCCAGCGGCAGCCTGGAGAATCGCAGTTTACTTGTGCCACGCAATTGGCATCCAGATCCAGACCATACGTGTCGGCAAACCAGGTAGAGCCAGCGTAGCGTCCGGTGGAGTGACCTGGCCAAATGGCGATCCTCAGACTGCGCTTCAGCTTGTCGCGATGCTTGTAAAACACGCGGGCCATCTCCAGCATGGCTGCGTCTCCTGTGGTATTGTCTCCGATCCCTACATGCCACGAATCCAAATGTCCATGGAGCAGGACGTATTTTTCCGGTTCCTCTGTCCCTTCGATGAAAATGTCGATCAGCGGGCAGGCAAACCAGCCTTTTTTGTGGACGGTCTGGAACTCGACCTGTACCATCCCTTGCTTGCACAGCTCGATCAGATCGTCTCCGTCCGTACGGTTGACTGCGAGTGCAGGGATTTTCGGTTCATTGTCGATCGTGTCCAGATCCGGAGCGCCCCAGATCGTCGTGCAGATCCCATCGTGGATGTTTTTCCCCGGGTTGACGAAGATCGCTCCCAGCACCCCTAGCTTGTCAAAGGAGGCTACTTTTCCTGGCATCGCGAGACCTTCAGTGATGACCACCTTTCCTTTCAGGTCGCTCGAATCTACACTGACCTGGGAATGGAAAACCTCCTGCATATCGGCTGCATGCCCGGATGGCACATAAACAAGCTCGCCGCTCATCCATTGATCTCCTGTAGAAACGGCAAACGCTGGCGTTTTTGCCCGAATTTCCTTCACTGCGGGGCTCGTCACTTTGACGCCAGCGTGGACAGGCACACTCAAGTACAGCTCTGGATGATGCACCTTGTGCGGCACGCCCCATTCCTCCAAAAAGTGGGTCAGGTGAGCAAATGCTATGCGCTCATCTTCACTGGAGGATTCACGAACCAGCGTGCTGAACTTTTCCAGGATCACTTTTGAGGCATCCAAATTGATCTCGTCTAGCAGCGTTTTTTCCGTGTTTTTGTAAATGGTATTCATGTGAACTCTCTCCCATCATGGTTCCTATTTTTGGTTTCCGATCCGTTCTTCTATCGTTTTTGCTTTCCCGTTTGTCAGCTTTGACCCGCAGCTAACCAAGGATTCAGCCAGCTTTAATGCCGCTTTTGCCGGATTGATCACGGGGATGCCGAGCAGCTTTTGCATATCATCTGCGACTTGCAGGAAAGCCATGGACATGCAGCCGAGCACCAGTACATCTGCGCGATCCTTCTCGATGGCATCCCTGCCTATTCGAACGAGCTTCTCCAATGTCTGCGTGCGGTTATGGGAGAGCTCCAGAACCGGGATATTGACGGCAAGGACAGATGCTACGCTACTTGCGAGTCCTGATTTTTGAATCAGCTCATAGCTGCTCGCGATCATGCTGTCTGCTACCGTCAGCAGCGTAAATTTTCGCCCAAGCAGGGCAGCTGCGTGAAAACCACTCATTCCTGGTCCCACGACAAGCATGTTTGTACATAGCTCCCGATAGGCGTCGAGCCCCGGGTCACCTGCACAACCGACGATCGCTGCATCAAAGCCCTCCCTTTCCAATCGAACCATGTTTTTCGCGTACTGGGGGATTGCTATGTACTCTTCATACATGGATTCGATCGAAGCAGGACCTTCTGTTGCATACGCCATTTCAATGGTTGTGCCGGGAGCGGCCCATTGCTGCAAAAGACGCCTCCGCCTTTCCACTTCTTCAGCCGATTTTGGCGCAGCTCCGACATAGGCTACCTTCATCTGCCTATCCCTCCTCTCCCAGTCGAAAACGAGACGATTACGGCGAAGTCCTTTTGTGGAGCAGGTCATCCAGCGATTTTGCTTTCCCCGAAGATAGCTTCGGCGGGTAAGCGTAGCCTTTCTTGGAATGATGCAGCCCGCACATGACCAGTGCTTCTGCCGTCTTGAGTGCAGTTCTGACCGGATTCATGACAGGTATCCCGAGCCGTTCCGTCATCTCCTCTGCTACGTTTAAAAAGCCCATCGACATGCAGCCGAGAACCAGGGAATCTGCGCGGTGGTGCTCGACTTCTTCTCGACCGATCTGCACCAGCTTTTCTAAAGCCGCTGATCGATTTTGTGCCAGTTCGAGGACGGGGATATTCAAGGCACGCACATGAACCAGCTTTGAGCGTAGTCCTGCGATCAGCGCCAGTTCGTGGCCTCTGGGGATTCTGCTGTCCGTAACCGTAAGCACACTGAATCGATGCCCGAGGATGGCGGCCATGTTCATGCCCGCCTCTCTGGGACCTATGACCAGCACGTTTTGGGTGATCTCTCGCAGCGCATCCAACCCTGGATCACCTGCACACCCGAGTACAACCGCAGCGTAGTCTTCCTGATCGAGTCGATAAATGATCTTGGCTGCCTCGGGAATTCCCAAGTATTCTTCGTACATGGATTCAACCGAAGCCGGTCCTTCTGCGACATCTATGATCTCCACAGTGACACCGGGATTTGCCCACTGCTGAAGCAAAAGCTGTCTTCTGCTGATCTCCTCCCGCTTCATAGGTCCTGGGACAACGTATGCGATTTTCATACCCTTTTCCATCACCGAGGTAAGGAACGGCTTACTAGCAGCTCGTCGAGTGATTTTACTTTTCCACTGGCAAGCTTGGGCGGTAGGGAATACGCCTTCTTGGAATGGACGAGCTCGATGGACACGAGGGCTTCCGTCATTTTCAAAGCGATTTTCGCCGGGTTTACGACTGGAATGCCAAGTGCATCCTGCATCTCCTCCGCCACATTCAAAAAGCCCATGGACATGCAGCCGAGAACCAGTACGTCAGCCCGGTCTTTCTCGATGGCTTCGCGTCCGATGCGAACGAGCTTTTCCAGCGTTTCCTCCCGATTCGTCGCCAGCTCCAGGACAGGTATGTTGACGGCTCGTACGGAAGCCAGCTTGTCAGTCAATCCAGACTTTGCGACGAGCTCATGGCTCGAGCCAATCATGCTGTCTGCCACTGTGAGCAAGGTAAATTGATGTCCAAGCATGGCTGCTGCATGAAAACTGCTTGCAGCGGGACCGACAACTAGCATGTTGGTGGTGATTTCGCGAAACGCATCCAAGCCCGGGTCTCCTGCACAACCGAGTATCGCTGCATCATAGCCTTCCTGTTCCAGCTGATACATGATCTTCGCCACAGGCGGAATCGACAGGTATTCTTCATACATCGATTCGATGGAAGCTGGACCTTCTTGCACCGTGACGATTTCCACGTTTGTCCCAGGTGCTGCCCACAGCTTCAGCAGGTCACCTCTGCGGGCGGCTTCTGCCTGATCCATCGGGCCTGGCACGACATACATGATTTTCATATCACATGCTCCTCTCTTTCTGCCTTTCGATCAAAAAAGGGCGTAACCATGTGGCAAGCAACGATCTGACCGGTTTCCGCTTGCCGCAGCTCAGGCGTTTTTTCTCGGCAGATGGCCTCGGTGTAGGGACATCTGTCTTGGAAATGGCAGCCATTGGGCATATTGATCGGGCTTGGCACATGATTTTTTATGAGAACCTCATCCGGCTCCTCGTCGGGATCAGGAGAGGGTACTGCCGCAAGCAAGGCTTGGGTATACGGATGCTTCGGTTTCTGCAAGACGCTCATGGTATCCCCGATCTCCACGACTTTTCCCAGGTACATGATCGCCGTCTGCTCACACATGTAGGAGATGAGCGATAGATCGTGGGAGATGTAGACCGTGGTCAGCTGCAGTCGCTCTGTCAAGGTTTTCATCAGATTGAGAACGCCCGCGCGTACCGATACATCCAGCATGGACACCGGTTCATCCGCTACTAGGAAGATCGGGTCTACGATCAATGCCCGTGCAAGTACGACCCGCTGGAGCTGCCCCCCGCTCATCTGGTGGGGATACTTTTCAAAGAAGTTTTCTGCGGGGATCAAATTCACTTGTTCCAGGGCCTGCTTGATAAGGGCGGCTCTCTCTTCCTTTGTACCGATATCATGGACAATGAGCGGCTCCAAAAGCGAACGAAAAATGGTGAAGCGAGGGTTCAGTGCCTCAAACGGATTTTGAAACATGAGCTGGGCTTGCTTGCGAAACTGTTTGAGCTCTTCTTTTGCTTTCAAATGTGTGATGTCTTTGCCGTTGAACAAAAAGGATCCAGAGGTAGGTTCATACAGCTTCAGCAGCATTTTGGCGGTCGTAGTCTTTCCGCACCCGCTCTCGCCGGCAATTCCAAGGGAGTGACCTTTCGGAATGCGAAAGCTCACATCGTCAACGGCTTTCAGGACGCCTGCACCCGTGCTGCTTTTCCGGAACAAATGCTGTCTGGCCTCGAAGTGCTTGGAGAGACCGCGCACCTCTATGATGGGATTTTCCGCCATGTGTCCACCTCCTTCGCCTTTTCCTGGAGAACCGCGATTTCGTCCAAGCGATGGCATGCCGCGAAATGACGATCACCTACAGAAACGAGTGATGGCTCTTCTTGCGCGCACGCTTCGATTTGAAACGGACAACGGGCAGCAAATCGACAGCCTTTGGGCGGATCTACCAAGTCTGGCGGAGAGCCTTCGATAGAAATCAGGGTGCTCTCCGTTTTCTTCAAATTGGGGAATGCGTTTGCAAGTCCCATCGTATATGGGTGCATGGAATGCTTCAGCACGCGCGAGACAGGCCCGAGCTCAATGATTTTCCCTGCGTACATCACCGCCACATCGTCACATGTCTCTGCCACGACGGAAATATCGTGCGTGATCATCACCAGCGTGAGACCCAATTCCTTTTTCAAATTTTTCAGAACGCGCAGGACCTGATTTTGCACAATCACATCGAGGGCAGTAACGGGTTCATCCGCAATGACGAGCTTGGGACTTAAGGCCAGAGCTAGCGCAATCATTGCCCGCTGCTTCATCCCGCCGGAAAATTCATGGGGATAGTATCGCAGCCGTTTTGTATCCAGCCCAACCATGGTAAACAGCTCTTGTGCTCTTTGGGTGGCGTCTGCACGCGAAAGCTTGCCTTTCAGCATCAAAATCTCCAAGAAGGAATCAATCACCGGATAGACAGGATTCAGAGAGTCCATGGCCGCCTGCGGGATGAGCGACAAATCCTTCCAGCGAACCTGACGAATGTGGGATTCAGGCATTTTCGTCAAGTCATTCCCCTCAAAGTTGACCGATCCCCCTGCGATGACTCCGTTTCCAGCGAGCACGCGAATGATGCCTTTCACCAAGGTGCTTTTCCCACAGCCGCTTTCTCCCACAAGTCCGAGGCTTCGACCTTGATCGACCGCAAAGGATACCCCATCGACTGCTTTGCTGATCCCCCGCGACGTTTTGTAGTAGATTTTCAAGTCGTTTACTTCCAATAGCGACAATGACTTCACCCCCTTGGCTATTGATTTTTCAAACGAGGATACAGGATTTCTTCCGAGCCTCTTCCGATGTAGAAGCCGGCCATGACCGTCAGCATGATAAAAATGCCCGGCGGAATAATCCACCAGTACGCCTCGCGACTCAATGCCTGGGAAGCGTAGGCGTCATTGAGCATGAAGCCCCAGCTCATCATGGCTGGATCTCCAAAGCCGAGAAAGCTGACCGCCGCCTCCGTCAAGATCGCCCAGCCCATGGCGAGCGAGCCATACAGAAACGACAAAGGAAGAATATTCGGTGCCACCTGCACGAAAAGAATCCGTAAATCGGATGCCCCTGATATCTTCGCGGCTTCCACAAAGCTGCGCTCGCGGACCGTGAGTACCTGGGAGCGAATGACGCGGGCCGTATCCCGCCAGAGAAGAAGCCCCATTGCGAGGACGATATTCCAGACGCTCGGACCTAAAAAGGCAACGAGGACGATGACGAACGGCTCAAAAGGAATGCCGAATGCGATATCGGTAACGCGCATAAGCACACCGTCCACTCGGCCTTTGTAGTAGCCGGCGAACAAACCGACCAACGTCCCTACGACTACAACGAAGAATGCGGCTGTCAAACCAACCATCATCGCGGGCTTAGCCCCATACACGAGCTGGGAGAAAATATCCCTGCCCATGTTTGTCGTCCCCAGCCAGTGCTCAGCAGAGGGCGGCTGGTTAAATGCCAGCTTTCCGTTGTGCTTGATCATTTCATGCGGATCATAAGGCGCGAGGAGTGGCGCAAACAGCGCGATCAAGATAAAAAACAGGTAAATCACTGCTCCTGTCATGCTGAACGGGTCGTTTTTTAAAAAACGGTAGACTCCTGCTAGATTCTTTCCCAAGACTGCTAGGAAGCCAGCTTTTCGATAGGCGACTTGTACAGGCCTCTGTTCCATTCTTACGTCCGTGTTCATTCCACTCACCTCCCTTTGCCAAATGTGACCCGCGGATCCAAAAAGCTGTACAGGATATCTGCCACAAAGTTCATGATGACCATGACAGCGGCACTCAAAATAAAGGCTCCTTGCGCCAGTGCATAGTCGCTTGCCGACACCGCATTGACGAGCAAACGTCCCAAGCCGGGCCAGCTGAAGACCATCTCAATGACCACATTGCCTCCAAGCGCGTACCCAATCCCGACAGCCATCGCGGTGACTACTGGCAGCGCTGCATTTCTCGCCGCGTACTTGAGCATGATCCTCCGCTCGCTAAGTCCTCTCATTCTCGCAACTTCCACATAGGATTCCCCCATCACGTCCAGCATGTTGGACCGCATCAGGAGCAGAGGAAGCCCCATCAAATAGATGGCAGCCGTTAAAGAGGGCAAAAACAGGTGCTTCAGAAAGGAGAGCGAAGTAAGCTTCTCCCACTCAGACGCATAGACGACTCCTGTCGCCGAAGCTCCACCTGATGGAAACCAGTTCAAGTGAAAGGAAAAGATCACGAGGACGATCATTCCTACCCACATCTGCGGCGCTGATCTCGTAAACAGAGTGGCGATAATCCCGATGGTCTCGAACTTGGTTTTCCGTTTCCATGCAAGCAATACACCGCCCAATATCCCGACGAGGTAGGCGATGACAAAGGAAAAGAGCATGAGGTACAGCGTGTTGGGCAGGACGCCCCAGATGACTTCCATGACGGGAGCCCGGAATTTAAAGGAATCTCCCAGCTCACCCTGCACCAGATTTGCCAGGTAGATCAAATATTGCATCCACAGTGGTTTATCCAGGCCAAACTGCGCCATCAAAATGTCTTGCTGCTCTTTGGTAAAGGTAGGGTCGATATAGGCAACTAGCGGATTGCCAGGCATCAGCCGAAAGATGAAAAACAGGATCGTCGCGATGATCCATAGCGTCAGAACCATCTGAGCCAGTCGACTCCATATGAACTTGGATCGGTTCCCCAATGCGTTCGCTCCTTTCTCTGAGGAATTCCAAGGCGTGGAATGCTGGTCACTTCCTGCTTCCAGCATCCCGCGCACCTAGAAATCATGAAGAGGGCGTCAGCTTTTATTTGCCGAGCTCTTCTTTTTTGCCAGCCGGATAGAGCAGCTTGCCTGCTGCATCCCACTCATAGCCGGCTTCCTGCAAAATCTTCTTCGCTTCCTCTACTCCGCCCGTTGGATACGGCAGGCTCGGATTTTTCCAGATCGACAATGCTGGCGAGATGACCGAATCGCCTGGTTCTGCAAAACCTTTGTACACGACTTGTGCCATCATGTCGCGGTCAACGGCGGCTGCCAAAGCGCGGCGGAATGCCACATCGTTGAACGGTGGACGGCGGTGATTCATGGCGAAGAATTGGAAGCCCAGGTCAGTTGTCGTAACCATGGTGAGGTTGGGGCTCGCTTCTACTTTTTGCTGCAGCAGCTGTCCATCACCCGGGAACACGGCGAGGAAGTTGATTTCGCCATTTTCAATCATGCCGAGAGAAGCCTCAGTATTGGGAATCTCTCTCATGATCCACTTCTCGATTTTCGGAGGAGAAAAATGCTCTGTATTCGCACTCAAAACAACTTCTTCTTTGAATTTCCAGTTCTCGTATTTGAATGGTCCAGAACCGATTGGGGTCTTCTCCTGGTAGCTCTCCGCATTCTCGGGCTTGTTCTTCAGATCTTCAATGATCGGCCCCCAAATATGCTTGGGAACAAGATTCAGTTTGGATAAGCTAGCCGTTTCAAACGCTGCCCACGGGCGTTTCAGTGTAAACTCCAGCGTAAGCGGGTCTTTGATATCGATCTTATCGATGATTTCCACAAACGGCTTATACATCGGCACTTCTCCTGTCAGAGGGGCCTCATAGGAGAATTTCACGTCTTCCGAAGTTACGGGCTTGCCGTCGTGCCATTTCATGTTTGCGCGCAATTTGATTTCAATCTGGGTATCCGTCTTCCAGGTGACGGATTCGGCAGCCCAAGGCTTGGGCAGACCGTCTTTGTCGATCCGCATCAAACGGTCCCAAATCAGCTCTGTTACCCACGAATCAAACGCGCCGCTAATATAGAAAGGATTGAGTGCCTGAACGGAGTCGTTGCTGTTTAGGATCATGTTTTTTTGCTGTCCGGTCGGTGCGGCATTCAAGTACGTCCAAATGTTGCGGATACCCATACCCGCCATCTCTACGATGGAATTTTCGTCAAACACTTGATGGTTGTAAACGTATTTCAATTTGGGGTGGACGTTGAATAGGTAAGCGACATCGCTTGCGATCAGCTCCTGTGCTTTGAAGATCAGGTTTTTCCTCTCTTCGCGATCCACCGTAATCCGCTGCTGCTCCGCAATCTTGTCGTATTCCGGATTGTTGTAGCCGATGAAGTTGTAACCGTCTTTCGCTGTGCTGGAATGGAACAGGTTATACACAAATTCATCCGGATCCAGCCTTTCCGGACGTGCTGCCATTTGCCAGCCCGTCATATCCCACTCGTCGCGTTTGTACCAGACAATGTCTGATTGCTGCTCGTACGGCATCGCCTTGATCTCTGCGTTGATACCCAGCTCTTTCATGGCACCTGCAATCAGGTTGGCACGTTCGTATTCATCCGGTGCGGACGCTTGCGGCCTGCTCAGGATCTGCAGGGTACGAATCTCTCTGCTTTTCGCGTCAGCTGGCTCCGTTTTTGGCGTATCCGTGGACTTGGGCTGTGTTTGTGTCTCGCTCGTGCAAGCAGACAGGACAGTTCCCAAGAGAACGGTTGTGGCCATCAGACCGTACTTCCACTTGGCTGCTTTTTTCACTCGGTTTCCCCCCTAAAAAATCGATTACGCCAGAACGCTGCGCTTGGCTTGGTGCAATGTCCAGACAAGACGGTTCTGTCCGCGCATCAAATGTGTCCATGTCACCCTGTACAGATGTGACCCCACTTCGAGCTGAGACAAGGTGGTGGCTGGTGCGATATCCGGCAATGGCGGAATATCAATCGCAGGATCGTGCCAAAACTTGCCGCGTCGGGTAAAGTTGATAGGCACCAGCGTTCGACTCAAGCCTCGCAGAATCTGGTTGGCATGCTTGACCTCTGGATCGTTGATGTCGCGCGTTTGAAGCTTCTCGCTTTGCTCATAAAAATCGACGAGTGCGGCCCGGAGCTCTCTCGCCTCCCCGAGGGCAAGCTCGAAAGAAAAATGCTCGCCAGCAGCGTCCTGGTAGCTTTGAATCGTGCGGATAAATTCATCTACGGTGCTCACAAATTGGAAGGGATGCAGGGTAGCATTCACGATGCGGTACAGAGATGCCGTATAGACTTGCACATCTCGCTGGAGGATTTCGTAATCAATGATGTGGATGAGGTCTTCTTCGGTATGCCACTCAATATTCGAGCCGCAGCCGCCAACCGGATAATAGCCTTTTTGCTGCAGCACTTCGTCCGGAATACTGGAAGAAAGCATATAAAAAGCAGTCAATCCGATGTTATGGAAGGAATAATCACCCGCACGCGGCGGACGTTGACCGATCGATTCCTCGCCGATTGCTTCCTTGATGGACGTTTTACAAAAGGAATCGACTTCGCTCATCCAGCTCATCTCGTGGTAGGAAGTAGCCCAGCGACATCCCGGAGAGTCACAATTCACCTGGGCGATGCAATTTTCATCCAGGTCCAAGCCAAAAGTGTCTGCGAACCAGGTCGAGCCAGCATAGCGTCCCGTGGAATGTCCTGGCCAAATGGCAATGCGCAAGCTGCGTTTCAACAGATGCCGATTTTGATAGAAGACTCTTGCCATCTCGATCATAGCTGCATTGCCGGTAGCGTTATCTCCCAAGCCTTGATGCCAGGAATCCATGTGCCCGTGAAGCAGCACGTACTTATCGGGCTCCTCCGTGCCTTCGATGAAGATGTCGAGTAACGGACAAGGGAACCAGCCTTGATCCAAGTGCGTTTGGAACTGTACCTCCACCTTGCCTTGGGCGATTCTCTCGATCAGCTCCTGCCCATCCGGACGATTGATCATCAACACAGGCAGTTTCGGGACATTTTCATACGTATCCAGATCGGGTGCTCCCCAGATCGGCGTGCAGATGCTCTCATGTATGTTCTTGCCGGGGTGGATAAAGATGGCGCCGATAATTCCCTGCTCGTTTAGCTCCCTGATCCTTGCCGGCCGCGGAAACCCTTCCGTCAGTACGATCTTCCCATTCAAACTGCCAGTCGCCGGATCAAAGGATGCATCTTTTTGGTTGTCCCACTTCTTCTTGAAGCCAGTGGGTACATAGACCACTTCTCCGCCTCTCCACTCATCGCCGGTGATCACAGAGAAGGCCGGATTTTTTGCCCGAATTTCCTTTTCCTCCGGTACAACCAGCTTCAGCTTCGCAGGTCTAGGCACACTTAAGAATAGATTTGGGTGATGTACTTGATACGGTACCCCCCACTGATCCAACAAACTGGACAAAAACTGTGCGGCGATTCTCTCATCTTCACTTCCCGATTCTCTAACAAGGCTGCCAAAGCGCTCCAAGATTGCCTTGGGCGTCTCCATGCTGATCTCTTCCAGCAGCCGTTTCATGGCTCCCACCAACACTCATCTACCCCCTTTTGTCATTCGTTTGCCTCGGTTGGTGAAATACGCAAGTCCCGTGCCAAACAAAAAGGCCGCAGACAATGCCCATCTGCCTGCTGTTTGGCGGGAAAGATCTGTTTCAGTTGCAAATTTAGGGTAGGAAAGCCATACCTGATGTACCCCAAAATGACCTAAGATTCAGATAAATTACCCATGCAAAAAAGCAGGACAGCCATTTACTCCACTCGAGAGCCACGACCGTCGCTGCCTTTATTCCTCGTTTGCTTCACCGTATCGGAATCGAATGGAGAAGGATGAGATAGGCATTCGTCCCTCCTAACCGCGCACACCCCCCAAAGAAAAAACGGATGCCGGAGCACCCGTTTCGTTTGGCGGAGCTGGTGAATAGCAGATGACCCGCCATTTCATCCAGATAGGACGTGGCCGCAAGTGATGCGGGCCTGTTACGCTTTGCCTATCAATTTTTGCGCTTCTTTCATCGCCCATACGACTCGATTTTGGCCGCGGAGCAGATGGGTTTGTGTGACACGGTAGCGATGAGACCCTGGCTCTAATGCGGCTAGCTGCAGAGCGGGGGCGATATCAGGCAAAGCAGGAATTTGAACCGCAGGATCGTGATGGAATTTGCCACGGCGAGTGAAATTGATCGGAATCAGGGTTCTTCCTAACTGCAGGAGCCTTTCATTCGCAGCCTTTACTGCTGGCGAGGCGAGATCCTCCGTTTTCAGGAATTGCAGCTCCAGATAAAAATCCTCTAACGACTGACGAAGCTCCTTTGCTGCATCCACCGCTTGATCAAACCGGAAGTGTTCGCCGCACGCCTCCTGATATTGTTGGATCGTTTCCATGAACTCGTCAGCAGTCTTGCGGAAATCATAGGGAAGGATCGTTGCCTGCAGGACGCGATAGATCGATGTCATATACACCTTCAAATCTCTATGCAGAATATCGAGGTCAGCCACATGCATCAAATCATCCTCGGTATGCCACTCGATATTAGATCCGCAGCCTCCAACGGGATAGTACCCTTTTTCCTTCAGCTGCTCCTGCGGAATACTGGACGATAGCTTGTAAAAGGAGGTAATCCCAATGTTGTGGAACGAATAGTCGCCCGCGCGATTCGGACGCTTTCCCTTTGCTTCTTCTTTGACTGCGTCGAGGATCGCTTGTTTGCAATGTTCCCCTACCTCAATCGTCCAGTCCATTTTTTCATAGGAGGTCGCCCACCGGCAGCCGGGAGAGTCACAGTTTACTTGCGCAATGCAATTGGCGTCGAGATCCAGCGCGAACTGGTCCGCGAACCAAGTAGACCCTGCGTAACGCCCCGTCGAATGACCCGGCCAGATGGCGATGCGAAGGCTGCGTTTCAGCTTGTCACGATGCTTGTAGAAGATTCGTGCCATTTCCATCAAAGCCGCATCGCCTGTCGTATTATCCCCGATCCCGATATGCCAGGAATCCAGATGGCCGTGCAAAAGGATGTACTTCTCCGGCTCCTCGGTGCCTTCGATAAACAAGTCGATTAGCGGGCATTCATGCCAGCCTTTTTCCAGACTCGTCGCAAGCTCGATCACGGTTGTTTCCTTCTGGCACATCGCTTTTAGCGCTTCTCCGTCTGATTTGTTGACAGCTACTACCGGAATCTTGGGCTCATTGCCGATGGTGTCCAAGTCTGGGGAACCCCAGATCGTGGTGCAGATCCCATCGTGAATGTTCGTACCCGGATTGATGAAGATGGCACCGAGCACGCCTTTGTCATGGAAAGTGGCGACTTTTTCGGGCATCGCCAGACCTTCGCTGATCACGATTTTTCCCGCCAGGCCATTCACTTCTTCTTTTACTTTGGCATCGAAAATATCGTAGCGGTCTGTGGCCTGAGCGGATGGAACGTATACGAGCTCGCCCGTTACCGGCACTCCGTTGGTTGATACGGAAAAGGAAGGCGTTTTCGCCCGAAACGATTTGGCTGCTGGAGAAATTGCTGTTACCGAAGCCGTTTTCGGAACACTCAAATAAATGGAAGGATAGTGGACCGTATGCGGCACGCCCCATTCCTTCAAAAGCGACGCGAGAAAGTGGGCTGCTGTGCGCTCATCCTCACTCCCTGATTCTCGAATCAAGCCGCTGAAAACATCTAGAATTCGTTTGGGTGTCTCCATACTGATTTCATCGAGCAAAAGCTTTTCATGCTCTTTCACGATACTTGTCATGGGTACCTCCCTTAATTTGTGGCTGTTTCACGTAGCTCTTTACCCATTTTTCAGCAGCTTGCGTACGCGCTGAAAGGTCCAGGCCACACGATTTTGACCTCGGGTAAGGTGTGTGAGGGCCACTCGATACGGATGTGACCCAGGCTCCAATCTGGACAAATGGTGCACTGCTGCCAAGTCCGGTAACCGAGGCATGTCAACGGCCAGGTCGTGACGAAACTTTCCTGTTCGCGAGAAGTTGATCGTGACGAGCTCGCGTCCGATTTGGCGAATAATCGCATTCACTCGTTTCACACTTGGATCACTGACAGAGGCAAAGGAGAGGAAGGGCAGCTGCCGATAAAATTCTTGCATGTCTCGAAGCAGGGCTGTGGCCTCTCCTTTCGCGGCGGCAAACGAAAAGTGATCGCCTGCTGCTGCTTGGTATTCCTCGATGGTCTCGATCAGCTCTTCTACTGTTTTTGTAAAAACAAATGGATGAATAGGTGATTGGACCACACGTAGTATGGTCGTCATGTATACCCGAATATCCCGTACGAGAATATCCAAATCAGCGACATGCAGGAGGTCATCTTCGCTGTGCCACTCGATATTGGATCCGCAGCCCCCGACCCCGTAATAGCCCTTTTCTTTCAACTCTTCTGCCGGGATGCTAGACGAAAGCATATAAAAGGACGAAATTCCGATGTTGTGAAAAGAATAATCGCCTGCTCGGTGCGGACGAGTGCCTTTGGAGCGCTCGCCGACGGCATCCTTAATGGAAGACTTGCAAAGCTCTTCTGCTTCACTCATCCAGGTCATGTCCTCGTACGATGTCGCCCAGCGGCAGCCGGGAGAGTCGCAGTTGACCTGCGCAATACAATTTTCGTCGAGATCTAGGCCAAATTGATCGGCAAACCAGGTAGAGCCTGCATATCTGCCTGTCGAATGCCCAGGCCATATCGCAATCCTTATGCTGCGCTTCAGCTTTTGGCGGTGCTTGTGAAAGAGGCGTGCCATTTCCAACAGAGCTGCATTGCCAGTAGCGTTGTCACCGATTCCTTGGTGCCAGGAATCCAAATGACCGTGCAATAAGACGTATTTATCCGGCTCCTCGGTTCCTTCGATCCATATATCGATCAGCGGACACGTAAACCAGCCGTTGTCCAGATGCGTCTGAAATTGTAGGCTCACCTTTCCTGCTTGGCATGCGCGGATTACATCCTGTCCATCCTGCTTCCCGATCATCAAAGCGGGAATCTGCGGCTCTTCGTTCATGGTGTCCAGGTCCGGCGAGCCCCAGACGACGCCAATTGTGCCCTCATGTATGTAGCGGCCCGGACTGATGAAAATAACGCCAAGCGCCCCTTCCATGCCCAATTCTTTCGTTTTTCCGGACACCGGATATCCGTCCGTCAATACGATTTTCCCGCGGACCTCTCCATACTTCTTGGTTGCAAGCGGGTCAAACGCGTCGCTTAAATCGTCCTCATTCGCTGGAATGTACATCACCTCACCACTGATCCAGCGATCCCCTGTGGAAATCGAGCACGATGGAGTCTTAGCTCGGATTTCCTTCGTTTCCGGGTGGGTGACGATGATGGCTGCCTTTTTCGGGACGCTAACATGAATCCGCGGGTGATGAATCCGATAGGGGATGTTCCAAGCCTCCAAATATTGGGCCAAAAAATGAGCGGCAATCCGTTCATCTTCACTCCCGGACTCACGGGTAAGCGTGACAAATCGCTCCAGAATGGCTTTCGGCACCTCGGTAGAGATGTCGTTTAACACTGCCCTTTCGAGTTGGTCAATCTCGAAAGTCATGGGCAACCCCTCCCTCTCGAACCTGGATGATGGTTACTTGGAGATCGCATCTTGTGGATTTTGCTTACCCGACACCCGTTGGCAATAGTGGTCAAAGAAGATCGCCATCGATTTCTCGAAGTCGAGCACGCCTTGTACCGTGCAGTACTCGTCGCTGGAGTGCTGTCTGGCCCCATGACCCATGCCGCCTGTCACATAAGGAATCTGCAAGTAGCGCTCGAATACATAGTAGGGAGCACTTCCAGGATTCAGGGGCTGGATTTGCGGCTCTTTGCCCATCGTCCGGTACGTATCGATCATGGCTTGCACGACATGCTCCTCTACCGATACTTTTGACCAGTAGTATTTGTTGGCGACATTCATTTCGATGTCGGCAAATCCGTGTTTATCCAGATGCTCGCGAATCGCGCGAACCACTTCATCCGGCTCCATATGTGGCACCATACGAACGTCGACTTTGGCTGTTGCCATATGAGGCAGCAGCGTTTTCGTCCCCGAACCCGTGTAGCCGGAGTAGATTCCATCGATGTTCAGCTGAGGCCGGCTGTACAGCTTCTCCCATACGTCCATCCCGGTTCCGTCGTATTTCAGGCGTTTGACATCATAGTTTTCGAGAAACACGTTTTCGTCATAGATGCCTTCCTCGATTTGCTGTTTCAGAATATCCCTTTCTTTTGCAGGAATCTCTGACACATCATCCAAGAGGCCTTCTATCAAAATATTTTCATCGACGTCCACCATGGTAGAGAGAGCCTGCACGAGGCGCCATGCAGGGTTTTTCACCCATGCGTTAAAGGAACCGTGAATGCCGCGGGAGGTAGGTCCGCCCCAATCTCCGCCCTGACAAACCAGCTCAAAGTAAAGCAGTCCTTTTGTGCCAAGCACCAGACCGGGTGTACCGACTTCATCCTGCTCGAAGAAAGGGAAAAGGACAGCCTCTGCTTTGGACAATTTCTCTTTGTACTGCTCGAGGAAGGCAGGAAAGTTGCGGCTGCCCATTTCCTCTTCCCCTTCTACAGCAAAGATCAAATTGACTGGAAGCCTGCCATTCACTTCCCGGATCGCGCGAATCGTATTGAAGAAAGCGCCCAGCGGTCCTTTTGTATTCACTGCCCCACGGTTGACGATGCACGGCCCAAACTTGGGCAGATCCTTGATTTCCGCGCCCCACGGATCGACGGTCCAGCCCTCTTCGTCCGTCGGCATCACGTCGTACATCCCGTAAACCAAAAGGGTATGCTCCTGACCTTCGTCAAACTCTCCATAGACGATGGGATGTCCTTTGGTCGGCACTACTTCCGCAGTTCCTCCCAGCTCCTCGATGATCTCTTTTAATTTGTTTGCCGTCTCTTCGATTCCTTCGCCTGTGTAGCTGATGCTCGGCATGCGGAGAAATTCACGGACACGCTCCAGATCTTCCTCGAAGTTTTTTTCCAAATGGGTGAGAACCTCTTGCAGATTCATTCCAGTACCCTCCTCGGCTTTCTTTTGCTAGGATTGCGAATGTTATTTTGCGAGAAATTGACGAACACGGCTTACGTACTTCTCATTTTCTTCGAGGTGCGGCGAGTGTCCGCTATGTTCATAGATAACCAGCTCGGATCGCGGGATGAGGCTCGCAATTTCCTCTGACGCATCCACCGGAGTAATCCAATCGTGTCTCCCTACCGATACGAGAACGGGCACGTCAATCGCTGGCAGCTTGTCGCGGAGATTGAAGGTCGGCTGGTTCACGCTGAAGGCAAAGTTGTGCGTCTCATAGTGATAGTAGATGCTATCGATTTTCTCCTTCGCAACCACCGGATCGTATTCCACCGTATACAAGGGCTGGAGGGCAAAAAAGACGGATTTCAGCTCTTGGTTGGAGCGCATTTCGCCCGCGAACATCCGGACCAGCTCATCCTCGGTCAGCCCTGGCAGATCGGCTTCCAGTGCGCGTTTTGTCGCTACATCCTGGCGATCGGAGCCAGGCTTCGTATCACGCAGCATGACATGCGAGACATGTTGCGGATATCGAGTGACGTATTCCAAAGCCATATAGCCGCCATAGGAGCCGCCATGGATGACGATTTTGTCCACATTCAGCTGTTTGCGCAATGCATCGATGTCGGCAGCCCATTGCTCATGCGTATAAGGAGGCTTCTCTTCCGACCGACCTGATCCGCGCATATCCAAAAACACGAGCTTATGGGTCTCCTCCAATGGTGCAAATGCTTTGCGATCCGCTCGGCAATCTCCCAAGCCTGGGGCCCCGTGGATGAAAAAGATTGTCTCTCCGCCCTCTTTTCCGTGAACCTCATAGTAAATGCGGCAGTCGTTTATCGTCGTGTACATGCTCATCCTCCTATACGTTGATAATCAATTGATCCAAAGACTTCGGAAATTGCGTGACGACAAGCGGTTCATCGTCTGTGACGATGATCGTATCGGAATGGCGGAATCCGGAGAAGCCCTCAATGTAAATGCCAGGCTCGCTGGACAAGACCATTCCTGGTCGCAGCACGGTATGGTCGCCCACCTCGATCCAAGGCGCTTCGTGCTCCTCTAGACCTTTTCCATGCCCTGTCCGGTGCAGCAGGTACTGACCGTAGCCGGCTTTTCGAATGTAATCCAGTGCGATCGCGTCGATATCCGAGCACTTATTTCCCGGACGCATGGCCTCGATCGCCATTTGCTGTGCGGTCGCCATCACCTCCAGCACTTTTGCCTGCTCAGCACTCACGTCTCCGATGAAGCACGTGCGTTCACATTCCGCCCGATAGCCGCCTACATTTGCACCGCAGCTGAGGATTAGCGTCTCGCCTTTTTCCATGCGTTTCGCACTCGGCAGTGCATGAGGCATCGCTGTACGAAGTCCACTTGGAACCAGTCCGCCAGCAGGTCCACCGGGGACGTACACGACATCGCCCAAATCTTCAATCATTTTGTTTAAGGTATCTCCCGAAATCGTTTGCAGCATCTCCAGCTCAGACATGCCAGGTGCAGCTACCTCTGTTCCCCGCTTGACGATGTAGTCGGAGTACTGCCCGGCAGCACGGAGCAATTCGACCTCATGCGCATCCTTGGTCAGCCGCATTTCGTGGATAAGCGGATTGACGGACAAAGAGGTAGGCGCAAACAATTCGCGCACGCGATGAAAGAGCTCGCGGCTGCCGCCATCGATGCTCACTTGTGACAGCTTTGGATAGGTTTGCTTGATGCTGCCCACCATCCAGTCAATCGGGTGAACGACTCCCGGGTATTCGAAATAGTCGCGAATGTCCTGGAAGATCGTCTGATGCTTCGCCTCTTGCAGCTCCATCACCGGAACAAACAAAATCGATTCGCCAGCTGCCGGGACAAACAAGGCAACGGGCCGTTCGTTTGGAAAATGAAACAGCCCTGTGGTGTAAAAGATGTTGTACGTGTTGGTAACGAGCAGGCCGCTGATCGCCTTCTGGCGCAAATGCTCCTGTATGCGGGCAATTCTCTCGGCATAAACTTCTTTCGGAATCCTGGTCAGCATTTTACGTCCCTCCTGGAAAATTATCTTTTTCTCAAGCGCGGATTCAGTGCTTCATTGATGCCGATACCGAGGAAGTTGAAGGACAGCACGAGAACGACGATGGCGATGCTCGGAAACAACGCCAGCCACCACGCATGGATAATGACGCCGGTAGAATGCGCGTTTTGCAAAATAGTCCCCCAGCTCCAGCTCATAGGGTCGCCCAGCCCGAGAAAGCTCAAGCCTGCCTCGGACAACACGGACGTTCCCATGATGATCGTCATGTTGACGAGGATCGGAGGAAAGGCATTTAACAGAACGTGGCGGAAGATGATTTTGGATTCTTTTGTCCCAATCGCTCTCGCCGCTTCGATGTATTGCTTTTCACGAATCGCCAGCGTTTCCGCACGGGTCACCCGCGCGATCTGCGGCCAGCTGAATAGGCCGATGATAATCGCGATATTGCTGATCCCTGTCCCCAAAACGGCAGCCATAATGATCATGAGCGGAAGCACAGGCAGCGTCAGAAAAATGTCCGTAATCGCCATGCCAATGTGCGACACTCTCCCCCCGTAGTAGCCGGATAACAGGCCGATCGGTACTCCGATCAGGATCGAAATCACAGCAGAGGTCAGACCGACATACAAGGAAACCCGCGTCCCCCAGATGACCTGATCAAAAATGCTCAAGCCAACCGAATCCGTGCCAAACCAATACTGGGCGTTTGGCGGCTGCAGCATGTTGGTGACGTCCCCGTATCCGGTAGGACGATCACTAATGGCGGGTGCGAAAACCGCCAGAAGCAGCAGCGCCAAAATGCCGAATAATCCAATGAGCCCGAGTCGATTCCTCCGAAAGTGCTTGATGAACTCCCGTAGAGGGGACGTTCTGGGCTGCTGGATCGAAAGGGGCAGCGAGCCAGGGACATTTTCTTTGACTAAAGTGGTATTTTCCATTCCCCTTCCCCCCTAGCTGTTCGTAATTTTCGGATCCAAGTACGAATAGACAATGTCTGTCAAAATGTTCACCACGACGACGGTTACGGCCAGTATCAAGAAGGTCCCCTGTAAAATCGGATAATCATGCTCTTTAACTGCTTCATAGATCAGCCTGCCAAGACCTGGATAGGCAAACACCGTTTCTGTCAGGATGGCACCGCCGACGATGGCACCCAGCTGCAAGCCCATCATGGTAACTGTGGAGAGCAAGGAATTGCGTACCGCATGGCGCCACAGCACGACCCTCTCCTTTAACCCTTTTGCGCGGGCTGTGCGGATGTATTCCTCATTCAAAACGTCAATCGTGCTTGCCCGCATATAGAGCACGTAGCTGGCTAGATGCACGATCGTCAAGGACACGACTGGCAATACCAAATGCTTTGTGGCATCCCAGATGTAATCCCAGCCCTCCAAGCCGACGGTTACAGCGCCGCCTATGGGGAACCAGGGAATTTTCAGTCCAAGGAAATACAGCAGGATGATCCCCAGCCAGGGAATGAACAAAGCAATACCCAGGATCGACAAAGCATTGATCGCCTGGTCCAGAAAGGAGCCCTTGCGATAGGCTGCAATGACGCCCAAGGGTATGCCGATCAAAGCGGTAATCAGCATAGAGACGGACATCAAGACCAATGTCCAGGGAAGTCTCGACAAGATCACATCCATGACGGGAACCCTTTGCACAAAGGACGTACCCAAATCGAACCCAAGAAATAGCTGCTTGAGAAAGATGAGATACTGCGTAAACAAATCTTTGTCCAATCCAAAATCCTTTAAGAGCTGCTGTCTGATCTCCTCAGGAACGCGATTGTCCAGCATCATGGTCGTCGGGTCGCCGGGCATTACACGCAGGATTAAAAAGGTAGCAGTCACGGCTACCAGCACGGTGATCACGCCGCGCAGCAGCCGGGCAATGAGAAAATGCGTCATGAGCGGCACTCCCTTACGTGGATCACTCTACCCGAGCAGCCAATGGTGAGCCGCTCGGGTAAATGTCCGTTTTACTTTTTGTAGACGCCAACGAGTGAGTTTGGATCCACTAGGCCCTGCAGGTCACCTGGGAACAAGGTAAAGCCCCCGAACTTATCCGCGTTATAGGCGAGGTTGAATTTTTGTACGTAGATCGGCACCACCGGGAACTCTTTGACGAACAGCGCTTGGGCCGCCTTTACATCGTCGCGCGCGATCTGCTCGCTCTTTGCGTATTTCGCTCCGTCTGCCAAGCGATCCATCTCGGCATTCGTATAAGTGGCCATGTTGTTTTTCGCTTTGGAATGATACAGATTGGAGAATGTTTCGCTCGGCTCGTCCAGAACGCCCCATTTTCCGATATGCATTTGGAAATCGCGTTCGTTAAACACTTTCGCTACCAGCGTGTTGTATTCGACCGGCTTTAGGACCAGCTTCACGCCGATGTCAGCTGCGTTTTTCTCCAGAATTTTCGCAACCTTTTGGTGGAATACGTTCGCCCCGTCGTAGATGACTTCCGGTTCTACGTTTTTGCCGCCAAAGCTGCCTGGAGCATTCAGAATGCCATCTCCGTCGGTATCGCTGTATCCGGCACTCGTGAGGATCTCTTTTGCCTTGGCCGTATCGTATGCAGGCGCTTTCGCATCGGGGTTGATCCAGTCGGCAAACAGCGGGGAAATCGGCGTGTCGATCTGCATGCCTGCTCCCTCCAGCGCTACGTTCAGGATGGTGCTGCGGTCTGTCGCTGTCGCCATCGCTTGGCGGAAGTTGACGTCTTGCGTCGGAGATACGCCTTTGGATGCATCCGTATTAAAGCTGTAGTAAGCGAAGCCAAGGCTCGCTGTTTGCTCCACCTTGATGGACGGGTTGGTCGCCAAAAGCTTGGCTGCTGATGTCGGCAAATCGGAAGAAGTCACGTCTACTTCCCCTTTTTGCAGCGCCAGTGTCATCGTATTGGCGTCCGGGTAAATCTTGAAGATCACTTTATCCAGATAAGGGCGTCCGCCTGGTGCAGAAAACCATTTGTCGATCGCAGCCAGCTCGATATACTGACCTTTTTCATATTTGACGAGCTTGAATGGACCCGCCCCAACCGGTTCAGCATTTTCAAAGGCTTTCGGATCGTCGACTTTTTCCCAGATGTGCTTCGGAACGATGCGCACCCAGTAACCGATGGCTCCAGAGAAGGCTGGATAAGGACCTTTCAAGGTGTATACGACTGTCAGTTTGTCCGGCGTTTCAACCTTGGCTACCTGATCGAAAATTTCTGCGGTCCATTGAAGCTTTTTGTCGTGCAGCAGCTGGCCCGTGAATGCGACGTCCTCCGAGGTGATCGGCTGCCCATCCTGCCACGTCACGCCATCGCGAAGCTTGATCGTGATGGTAAGCCCGTCCTCTGAAGTCGTGACGGATTCAGCCAGGTAGGGCACCTTTTTCCCGCTCGGATCCATTTGCATCAAATGCGGATACAGATTGTTGACGACCCAGCTGCCAGGTGTCGTGTTGGAAACGAGCGGATTGAGGGTATCGGGTCCGGACAGTGTTCCCACTACCAGTGTTCCACCGACAGCAGGCTGCCCGCTAGCTGGTGCAGGCTGGGGCGTGCTCGCGGCCGGAGTGCTCGTGCCGGATGGTGTGGTCGGGCTTTGATTTCCGCTGCTCGTCGGCTGCGATGAGCACGCTGCCAGCATACTTGCAGACAGCAGGAGTGAGAGCATGACATTCTTTCTGTTCATTGGCTTCACATTCATTTCCCCCTGATCTTGTTTGGTTTGAAAGGTTTGACGAGATGCTATTCGCTGTATAAATGGCAGGCAACAGCCTCCCCGTCCGCAGTATGTCGCAAGGCTGGACGTACCTGCTTGCAGATGTCCATACAAGCCGGACAGCGCGGGTGAAATGCACAGCCCGAAGGCGGATTGGATGGACTGGGAACGTCGCCGGTCAGGATGATTCTGTCCTTCTTGCGCCTCGGATCCGGGCTGGGAACCGCTGACAGAAGTGCCTGCGAGTATGGATGGAGCGGTCTTTCAAACAGGTTCTTTTTCGAGCTGATTTCAACCACCCGGCCCAGATACATCACCAAGATGCGATCACAAAAATGGTTCACTACACTTAAATCATGAGAAATAAAAATAAAGGTCAGGGCAAATCGCTGCTGCAAATCCTTCAGCAGGTTCAATACCTGCGATTGAATGGAGACATCCAGCGCCGATACGGGCTCGTCTGCGATGATCAGTTCGGGTCCGAGCATCAGTGCTCGTGCTATGCCGATCCGCTGCCGCTGTCCTCCACTAAACTCATGGGGATAGCGATGAATCGCTTGCTCACCCAGTCCCACGACTTGAAGCAGCTCCAGAATCTTTTCTCGCCATTCCTTTTTGGGGGAAAGCTGGTAGTTTGCCAGTGGTTCTTCGAGGATCTGCCCGACAGTCAGCCGGGGATTCAGCGAAGAGTACGGATCTTGAAAAACCATTTGCAATTCCTTGCGCAGCTCGCGCATTTCTTCCTTTTGGGTGTGCAGGATGTTTTTTCCCTTGTAAATGACTTCGCCTTCCGTCGCTTCCAAGAGGCGAATCAACAGCCTGCCCGTCGTCGATTTTCCACAGCCGGACTCACCGACGATTCCCAGCGTTTCGCCCTTGAGGACGTGAAAGGACAAATCATCGACTGCTTTGACATGGGAAACCGTGCGGCGCAAAAACCCTTTCTTCATGGGAAAATACTTTTTCAAGCCTTTTGCTTCTAACAAAATCTCACTCATACAGACACCCCACTCGTTTTCGGATATAACCAGCAGCGGCATCTGACTTGCTCAGATAGCTCTACTAGCGGCGGGGATTCTCGGATACAGCGCTCCGTCACTTCCGAACAGCGTGTGGCAAAGCGGCAGCCTTTGGGCATTTCAGAAAGCTGGGGTACGGTTCCCTCGATCGTATGTAAGCGATCCTTTCCTTCCCCGATTTTGGGAGTTGAAGCGATCAGTCCTTTTGTATACGGATGGTTGGGGGATTCAAACAGCGTGAGAACGGGTGCTTCCTCGACAATCTGTCCCGCGTACATGACGATGACCCGGTCGCAAACCTCTGCGACGACACCCAGGTCATGGGTAATAAGCAAGATCGCCATGTCAAACTGTTCCTGCAGCCTTTTCATCAGCTCAAGGATCTGGGCCTGAATCGTAACATCGAGAGCCGTCGTTGGTTCATCCGCGATTAAGATGTCGGGATTGCAGGCGAGTCCCATGGCGATCATCACCCGCTGCCTCATTCCACCGGAGAGCTGATGCGGGTATTCGTCGATGACCTCATGCGGTCTGGGAATCCCGACGGTCTGGAGCATTTCGATGGCTTTCTTTTTCGCCTTTGCCTTGCTCATCGTGGTGTGTTCTCGTAACAGCTCGATTAGTTGAAAGCCGATGGTATACACCGGATTCAGAGAGGACATCGGCTCCTGGAAAATCATCGACATCTCTTTTCCCCGTTTTTTCCGATAGGCGTCCTTGCTGATCGTAAGCAAATTGGTGCCCTGCAAGCGAATCTCTCCCTCGCTTACACTCGCGTTTTCCGGCAAGAGCCCCATGATGGACAACGCCGTCATGCTTTTTCCACAGCCTGATTCCCCGACGATCCCTACCGTCTCTTTGCTATCCACGTGGAAATCAATTTCCTCGATGATGGCGTACTCTTTGCTCTCCATCTTGATCCGCGTTTTCACATGTTTGACTTCCAGTACTTTTGGCTTGTCTCGAGACATGATTTCCCCCCCTGTGAAACGACATCTTCTTTCGTTACCTTGGTTTAATAGCAAGGACTATGCCAGATGGTTTCATCGTGGGAAATCGTGCTACTGCCTTCCTTTTTGCGTCCGGGATCATCGAAGACGGCCCATTAGGTTCAAGCATGATTGGTTGGCAGACCCCAAATGACCCTAAGACCGATCGCGTTCGAACCTATGAAAAAGAGAAAAAAGCTGTCCCCAGCGGCACTACGAATCTGCCGGGAACAGCTGTTTTTGCTCGTTTCATTTTTGCAAGGACCGGAGTGTTTCCTGCACCAGCCGATTTGCTTGCTTCAGCGCATAATTGACTTCATTTCGCTTCCTTTGCAGGGAAGTCAAGAGAAAGTAATACTCTGGCTGGTCCGGTGTGGTTTGCACCAGCAGCTCGAGATCGGAGAACTTCGGAACAGCTGGCTGCTTCAGAGCCAAGTCATGCTCGTAGATACTGCCCTTTACGTAGTTGAGTGGCACCAGATAGCTGGAAAGCTCCAGCAGGCAGTGATTGATGAGTGTGACCTTCTCTTCCCCCACTGCTATCTTCATTTCGTCCTTTAGCTCCAGCAGGCTTGCTTTCACACTCTCAATCCGTGCAAGCGTGGACGACAAATCAAAGCGATTCTCTGCTTTCACCTGCCATTCCTGGACGCTTCCCTCAATGTCAGCAATCGCCTCCAGCTGGTCGATTGGATAGAGGGGACTCGTCAAGGAACGCCATACAATGGACAAGTAGATTTTGCAATCCCTCTCCAATAGCTCGGGATCAATTTTATCCATCGTGTCTTCCGTCGTATGCCACCACCAGCCAAACCCTCCTGATTTCCCCGATCCAAAAAGCTGACTGAAGGCTTTTGCGGCGGGATCCTCAGATGGTTCTTGTTCAGAGAGGCCCATGAAAAGAGAAGGGGTTCCCGTCCCCCAGAACGACTGATCCCCAGAGCGCCCAAAGCGCGAGCCCGTAAATTCCTGATCGGAGACTAGGCTTATGACATCGTTTGCAAGCTTTCGCGTTTCTCGCATCGTATTGGCTTCGGTCAGAACCGTTGCGTCCATCGCCCCGACGGAATCGATATTCAGATGCAGGAGACAATTCTCCCGCAAATCCTCCCAGTGCGTGTCGCAATACCAAGCAGAGCCTGCATAACGACCGTGAGAGTGACCGGACCAAAACGCGAGGCGCAGCGTCCGTTTCAGTTGGGAGCGCTGGGTGGAAAGAATACGCGCCACCTCCAGCATAGCAGCGTTGGCCGTCCCGTTATCCATCGCCCCGTAATGCCAGGAGTCGATGTGCCCGCTAAAGAGCACGAATTTATCCGGCTCGGCTTGCCCTTTGATGTCCGCGATGAGGGTGGGAATGGTGCGAATACCCGTTTCTACCACCGTCGAAATCGTACATATGCTTTGCCCTTCTGTCAGGTAGTTCTTGATTACTGCGCCTGTTTCAATCGTGACCGACACCACTGGGATGCTTGGGAGCAGTCCCTTGTTCTCCAGGGTCGGAGTTCCCCAGACGGTAGAGACGATCATCTCGTGAGTATAGGTCGCATTGATAAAGACAGCCCCAATCGCTCCCTGCTCCTCTGCCGTTTTCACGGCAATGGGGGTAGCTAAACCATCCAGGAGCACGATTTTGCCTACAACCTCCAGCCTTTGATAATCCTGTGCAGTGCCAGAGGCCGCGTACACGAGCTCAGCCTCCAAATGATTGACGGATTGCCCCATCGAATGCGTGATGGAGGGAATCGGCTGATCGGCCACAGTGAGGTGGGACTTGACGGGCAAGCTGATATACGCCTGGTGAAAATGCAGCTTTGTTTCTACACCCATCTTTTCTAATGTTTCTTTGACATAGTGGAAAGCACGCAGCTCTTCTTCGGAGCCGGACAGACGCACTTCTTTGGAAATGGTCTGCGTGAACTCCATCAGCTTGCTTTTGTTAACCTGCAGAAGCAGGTGTTCCTCTGGAATAAGCGTCTGCCATTGGTTCATATACGGTCCTCTTTCCTTTTCGATTTTAGAAGCATTCTGATAGAGTTGATCAGCCGACGATGTTTTTCGTGAGGACTGCCAATATTTTCGTCGTCTGAATCAAGTCTTCGATCTCCATGCATTCATTAAAGCCATGGATGCTGTTCTCGCTGGTGCCGGGTCCGAAATTGATGCCGGGTATGCCATTCTGGATGAACCAGCGCGTATCTGCTTGTGCCAAAATTCCAACTACAGGCAAGGTACGTCCGGTTACCTCTTGGACAGCCTGCTGGAGCTCGGAAATGAGCGGCGAATTTTCATCTGTAATGGTTGGCTCTGTCTGAAAGTCAGTAATGCGCGTGAGCTTGGCTTTAAAAGTAGGGTCTTCAAGCTCTAATGACTGAAGGATCGCCTCGACACGACCATAGAGCGAATCGAGGCTATGCTCGGGAATGACACGGAAATCTACTTCGATCTCACATGATGCGGGGACCACATTGACTTTTGTTCCTCCCTGTATCGTACCGATATTGACCGTTGTATATTTCATCCCGGGAATAGAGGAAGGCTCTCCCTCGAGCTCCTCCTGTAATTTTTCCAGCCCCGATACGACCTTCGCCATCTTTTCTACAGCGTTTAACCCTTTCCATTTATAGCCGGCATGGGCGGGGATACCCTCCGTGACGATTTTTAGCTGCAAAACGCCTGCCATCGCCCGCACAATGTGATTGCTGTAGCCTTCTACGATCACCATGTCGCCGTGTACATGCCCGTGCTGATTGATATAGCCTGCACCCAAAATGCCCCCTGTTTCCTCGTCGCAGGTCGCCGCTATGATGACGTCTCCTTTTCGCTCACTATCGGTTTTTGCCAATGCGACAGCAGCCATGATGTAGGCGCTCAATCTTCCCTTGGAATCGGTGGCGCCTCTCCCGTAGATGCGCCTATTTGCGATCGCACCGGAAAAGGGAGGATAATCCCACTGCGCTGGATCTCCAGCTGGAACGGTATCGAGATGGGAGTTAAAAATCAGATTCCTTCCCCCACCTGAGCCGCGCAGGATGGCCACGACATTCTTGCGCGGAGTACTCAAGCCTGCCGCCTGGGTCAGCCCATCTGGCACGGAGATGACTTGCACTTCAAACCCTAACTCCGTCAGCCCTTTCTCTAAGAACTCACATATTTCCACGTAGTTTCCCGGTGGATTCTCACTTGGGATTTGGATCAGTCTTTGAAGAAATGTAATGATCTGCGGTCTCATCTCTTCGACCACCTGGAATAGCTCCTGCATTTTCGTTTCATTCATGCGTTACCCCTCCTCGAGGATGAATAATTGCAAAGTCTATGCCAATCAAAACAGGCTGAAAAGCGCCTGATTTCCGTTTTTTGGAGGGGGATTGTGGTGTCTTAGGGTGTGAGCGGGAACCTAATCGTAAAAAGGAACGTTATAGGAGTTATGGTGCGTCACCCACTTGAGCGGCAGACGGCTTTTGGGAGCGGCTTCTTCCACGGAATAGCCAATGGGCAAAAGACCGATGATCCGGACGTACTCGGGGATCCGAAGGCTTTCTTTGATCGCCTGCTCGTTGATCCCTCCTACCCAGCAGCCGGACAAACCCAAAGCGGTAGCGGTTAACAGCAGATTTTGGACAGCCGCCGCCGTATCGATCATCGCCCACTCCGCTCCTGCAGGGCCGTAACGGGCAGCCGTCCGCTTTACGTTCGTGCAAGCGACGATCACCACTGCAGCGTCGGCGATCCAGTATTGATAGTTTTTCCCTTTGGAAAAGTAGCCGCTGTAGGTGGAGCGCACAATTTCCTGCTTTTTGCCGGGCTCATCTATCACGATGAACTCCCAAGGCTGCATGTTGCCACTGGAAGGGGCCCGTGTGGCTGCCAGCAAAAGCTGCTCGAGCATTTCGGGTGCAATAGGTTGTTGGGTGAACTTTCGTTTGCTCACACGCTCAAAAATCGCAGGAATGGGATAATCCAATTCTGATTTCATCCTGTCCACATCCTTCACGTAAAGATCTCGGCAACGGTGAGTCGCGGCGGAATTTCCTTTTCTTCCTCGCTGTAGCCGATCGTAAGAATTGCAATTGGCGCTATGTACCATGGCAGCTCCAAGTTCTTGTGCAGGATTTGCGGATCAAATTCCCGAATGACCGACGTACTGAGACCATGAACAGCAGCAGACAAGCGCGCATTCTGGATGGCGCTAAACGTATCTTGAATCGCAAAGATTTCGCCTCGCTCCCCCAGCCGTACCAAAGCCCGTCTCTTTTCAAGCATCACCACTACGATGACAGGCGCGCTCTTCAACCAGGCTTGCCCTCCATAGCTATCGGGCGACAGAAAGGGATCCAGTGTGGCGGCTATCAGCTTCTCCCTCTCTTCGGATTTCGTGATCAGCATCAGCTCCCAAGGCTGCGTGTTCGCCAAGGACGGCCCTAATGTAAAGGCATGGAATACCTCATCCAAAGCCTGCTCTGGTACGGGTGTTTCCAGGTAGCTTCGCACATTTATGATTGTGTTCATGACGTTGTGCCACCCCGTATTCTCGGTATGAACCAAAGCGATCATTCCTTTCGCTCAGAAATCTTTCGAATATTCGGAACTACAATTACGCACGCAGCTCCATCGATTGCTTCATCATCGAGAGCATATGCAGACCTTTGTCCGTGATACGGCTGCCTTGCCCCCTTCGCCCTGAAAAAATGTAGCCGAGATCTTTTAAGCTATCCATCCGATGGCGCACTTGCTGATCCGTTATCGGCACGCCTTTTCGCGAGGCGAATTCTACGATTTTTCCTCTCCCTACACATTCCAATCTACTTTTCGCTTGCTCCAGACATTCCAGGATGACAAAGAAGCTTAACAGCTCTCCTTTTGCCTCCAGCTCTTCCATATCCCCGCGTTTGGTTTCCCTCACCAACTGCTCCGTTTCCCTGAACTGCTCGGGAAGATCATTCTCCGAGATGGTGCTTCCGGTCATGACACTCGTCATATATTGCACCACGCTGTTGAGCTCCCGTACATTCCCGGGCCAATCATAGGTGAGAAGACGATGCATGACAGCGGGCTCCATCTGTACTTTCACGACGGTGTTTTCCCGGATAAAATGGTCCACGAGAAGCGGGATGTCTTCTCTTCTTTCGCGCAGCGACGGTACTCTCAGCGGCAGAACAAACAAACGGTAGTACAAGTCCTGGCGAAATTTCCCTTCTTCTACGAGGTCCTTCAGACTGCGGTTGGTCGCGGCGATGATCCGAACGTCAATGGGGATGATTTGCTGACCCCCTATTCGCATCACCTGCTTTTCCTGCAGGACACGAAGCAAGAGTGCTTGCAGAGAGGGAGAGGCATCCCCGATCTCATCCAGAAATAACGTCCCGTTGTGCGCTAGCTCGAACAACCCAGGCTTCCCGTTCTTCTTTGCTCCCGTAAAAGATCCGCCCTCGTAGCCAAACAGTTCGCTTTCCGCCAGCGACTCGGGCAATCCGGCGAAATTCACCGGCAAAAAGGGACCGTTTCGACGCTTCGACAGGCTGTGAATGGAGTGAGCAAATAACTCCTTGCCGGTGCCGTTCTCTCCCAGAATCAGGACGGTTTTGTCCGTAGCCGATATTTTTTGGAGCACGTCCAATGTTGAAGTAAGACGCTCACTTTTCCCGATGATGTCTTTGATCGTGTATTTTGAGGATAAGCCTTTTCCCTGCAATTCCTTCCGCACTTCCTGCTCGACCTTCTGGATGTTGGTCACGTCTTGAAACGCAGTCACAACCCCTATCTTTTCATCCTCCAAAGTGATCGGGGTGTTGTTCACGACCAGATTCAGATGCTGAACGGCTTGCACCTTGTTGACCTCGATCTGCTCTTTGCCTTCCGGAAGGGACAGCCATGGCAGTACCTCATCGACGGGTTTGCCTACCAGATCTTTGTTTAAGTCTGAGATGCCGAGAATGTTCTTCGCTGCTTGGTTGATTTGAATGATGGTTTTATTGGGATCGGTCGTGATGATGCCTTCGTGGACGGTATTGAGAATGGTGTCCAAATGCTTGTTCAATTCTTTCATTTGATTCAAGGTTCGGTAAAAACGTCTGCTGTGCTCAATGATTTCCCGGATGTATCGGGCCGCATACAGATTTGCTCGGTCCACATTGGAGTTCAGGCGAACGGCTAGCTCAATAATGGTAGAAACATCGAGTGGCCGAATTCCGATATTGACGACCTTCTGCATGCCTCGAGGCAGCAGCTCTGCTCCTTCCGCGTAAATCGCCGTATGAATCCCGTCGATCGGCTGTTTGCATCCTGGATAGTACGGCACCATATCGAACTGAAAGCCAAGATTTCGGAGCAGCTCAATCGTTTCATAGGAGGTCTCGAGCATATTGTTGACGACAAGACAACGCACATCCGAGGGGAGGGTCACCAGCTCTTCCATTTTGGCGATATTAATGGCTCGTCTAGCCATAATGAGCTTCTCACTGGGGATGTTCCAGCCCTCCATCACTTTCGGTGACGATACGAGAACCAAGTCAACCTCATCAGTATTGGAGATTTTCGACTCATGGAGAATGGTAATGCGATTTTGGAAAAAATCATTGATTTGATTCGCAAAAACAGAATGGGTGCGATGATCTTTTGCCACAACCAGAACGGTTCGCTTATCCACAGTATCCCCTCCCAAGATAGTCATACGGATATTTTCTACCATCATAGTATGGGAACTCCTCTGGTTAATAGGGTCAAAAAAATTTTGATGTGACTGGATTTTTCTGGAAGCTGCTAGATAAAGAAAGATAGCTCTCTTATTAGCGAAGAAATGCTAAGCGAGAACTATCTGGATGAGACGTTTCGTATTAGGACTGGCCTAGCAGAGAAACGGGATCAGGCGCGAGCTTTTTCATCCTTCTTGCCAACAGTCATCGATCTCGGGTCATACCAGACCTCTTCCAGGACGCGCATGATATTTCCGCCGATCACTTTGGCGATATCTTCATCGGAATATCCACGGGTGATCAACCAGCGCACAATATTCGGGAAGGCTTCTGTCGGATTTTCGATCCCTGCTACATAATCGACTTCCTCGAAATTTTTCTTCCCGTGTGCAGCTGAGATGGACAGGGCACTGGCAAATACGCGGTGGATGCCCACGTGGTCTCCGAACAGCACATCTGGACCAAATGCGACATGGTCAATGCCCACGAGGTTCGCGCAATACTCGAAATGCTCCATGAAAGAGTCCAGATTGTGCCTTGGCTGATTTTTCGTCATCGTGGTATGAGGAGCTGCCTCAATCCCAATAACGCCCCCACGCTCTGCGCACGCCTGAATAATGTGATCCGGCTTCAAGCGGTTGGATTCCCACAGAGAACGCGCCCCTGCATGAGTAATGAAGATCGGTTTGTCGCTCGTCTCAATCGTATCCAATGAGGTTTTGTCTCCAGAGTGGGAGATATCAATGGCAATGCCCAGCTTGTTCATGCGGCGCACCGCCTGTCTGCCGAACTCCGTCAGTCCCCCATCGTTCTTCTCCTTCAATCCGTACCCTAACGAATTTCCTTCACTATAGGCGATCCCCATGCAGCGAACCCCGAAGCCGTACAGGATATCCAGACGATCCAGCTCGTTCTCGATCATCGTGGAAGCCTCCAGCGATGGCACAAAAGCGATTTTGCGATTTTTCTTCGCCTGGCGGATGTCCTCTGTGGTGAGTCCGAGCACCACCATGTCCTGATGCGCGATATCACATAGGCGCATGCCTAAATCAAACAGGATGTCATCCCATTTCCACCCAGCTCGAGAAGTAATCATGGCGGTTCCATTCATGAGATTGTCAAACACGCAATCGAGCCCTGACTGACTCAGTCCTTCATAGCCCATGCTGTCTCTGCCCCACCGACGGAACTCGAAGAATTCATTCAGGTTCTCAGGCGCGACAAACATGTGGTCATGCAGAGAAATCACCACGTTTTCCTCGAAAAGCCGCCTCGCCCGCTCTTCTTGTGCGGTCGTCAATGGAATCGTATACGCAGGGAATAAGCCGGTTTCTTTGGATAGCTTGAATTCTTTGAAATCAACTCCTGGCTCCAAATACTGATAAGCGCGATATCCTTTGTAATCCTTTTGTTGCATCGAAATCACACCTTTCTGTTCTTCATGCGATGGACAGGAGGTTCTCTGTCATCGCGCGTGCCATTGTCTATTCATGGTGAACAAGATGCATTTTCGATGCCAAGTGGGTGCATAAGGAAAAAGGCAAGTCTTATCAGCGTTTTTCCTGGGCTGTCTTCGCTGCTATACAGAAAAGCTAACGATATTTGAAACCAGCTTCACCCTAATCGAGCAACCTAAGAGAACTCATTTTGAGTAAGCATAAGTCCCAGCCTTTCTTCTCTTTGCCATGGCGATCGAAAGAAAGGAATGCGCAAAGCCCACGTCGAAAAGTTAGCTCTTGCCAGCATCTGTGACAATGCCTTACACCGAGGCAAAAAGATTGGGAGGGATATCGATGAGCGGAATTGCAAAAACACCACAGCCACCGTACTATGCTGTCATTTTTACCTCGGAACGGACAGAAGGAGACAATGGATATGGGGACATGGCGGATGAAATGGTAGAGCTTGCATCCTGTCAACCTGGTTTTCTGGGTGTGGAAAGTGCCCGGGAAGGTCTCGGCATCACCGTGTCCTATTGGGAATCCCTTGAAGCCATTCAAAATTGGAAGCAGAACGAGAGACATCTCGTCGCACAAAGGAAAGGAAGGTCAGAGTGGTATCAACACTATAAAACGAGAGTCTGCAAGGTCGAGAGAGATTACGAATTTGAAGCGAGAAATACTTAGGAAAACACCCATACAAAAACCCCGATAACAACCAGCATTATCGGGGCTTTTGTATGGGAATAGATTGTTTATTTTCCTGCAAGCGAGTCAGGTGCTGTCTAGTCCATCTCCGCTAGCGCCCGCATCGCCAAGTTGCGTATCACGTTTTCGTCCATGGGCGGATTGTGCAGCCCCGCACGAACGTCGCGATACATCCGTTCCAGAGGCAAGGAACGGGACAAGCTCGCGCCACCTACGACCCGCATCGCCTTATCTACGATGGAAATAGCGTGATTCGTTGCGACGTATTTCACCAGCCCCAGCTCTGGTATCAGCTGAAGCCTGCCCGGTGGGTTCTTGTCCCAACGATCCGCGATTGCATACATGAGGTGACGTGCGACTAGCAGCTCCGACTCCAAAAGCCCAATTTGCTGTTGGGCAGTAGGCAAGTCAGCGATCGGCGTAGGCAGGCTCGCAGGGTGATAGCTTTTGGCAAAAGAGACAGCAAAATCCCGCGCAGCGTGGGCAATGCCTAAATAGCACGCAGGAATATGCAATAGCCAAGCGCTGGCATCACTCGGTGCCTGTGGTTTCTTTCCAACCGGATAGGAGCTGATGAGCGCCTCATCCGGAACAAATGCCTGATCCAATACCACGTCATGACTTCCAGTAGAACGCATCCCCAGCGTATCCCACGTCTCATCGATGTGAATCCGGTCGGAGGAGCGTACCAAGAAGCTCCCTATCTCATTGCGTTCCACCATGCTGGCGGAGACCAAAAATGTATCCAGCACAGGACTAAGTGTGCTAAAGGTTTTTCTCCCGGAGAGGAACCAGCCTCCCTCTGTCTTCACGGCTGTCGTCTGCGGTGTTCCGCCTCTGCTGGGGCTGCCAGACGATCGCTCTGTCGAAAAATGGTTCAGGAGCGTGCCTTTTTCCACCACTTCTCGGCAAAACGATCGGAACAGCTCCTCTGGCCAGGAACGAGTCGTCCGGTAGTGCAGCATCAAACCCATGTGCCAGCCGATCGAAAGCGCTGTAGACCCATCCCCCCGCCCAAGTTGTTCTTGGATCAAGAGCATTTCATAGAGCGAAATTTCTTCTCCCCCATACTCGCGGGGAACGGTTAGTTTCACATAGCCCGAGTCCTTCAGATCCTGGATATTTTCAAAAGGAAAGCTTCCCTCGCGATCATGCAGAGGCGCCCTTGCGGCAAAACGCTCGGCCAACTCCGCAGCTGTCTTCACCAAGTGCGCTTCCTTTTCATTGCGGATAAATGGATCGTTTCTTTTCTGTGTAGTCACACGACCGCACCTCCTATCCTACCTACCTGTTATCATATTCGCTTTTGTTGGATCCTTCAATCATTGCGCTGTTTTCCACGCATTTGCTGCCTCGTGAAAGGGAGTTCCGCCCCAATCAAAATACCCCCAAAACAAGCGGTTTGCTCGTGTGGGGGTGCTCGAAAAGGCATGTCGTTTGCGCGGTATTTACCGAGGCGGGAGCTGTTGAAGAAAACTCTTCGTGTCCAATCCCGATCTCCTGATCCTGGCATCTACATTGACCACGATGTTTGCTTTTTGGAACGCCTCTTGCCATCTGTCTGAAACTTTGTGGAAGTAAGCTGGATCCTGAAGATGCATGCGATCCCCAAACCCAAAGATGTCGGTACCAAAATCCTTCTGCACTTTCTTGATGCTCGCGAGTACCTCTGCTCGGATAAAATCTGCTGCCTTCTTCTCATAATCCTCATAAGAAGAGTGCTTGGACAAGTCCGCACCACATTGCGTGCCATCTAGGATCGTCTCCACTTTGATGTTCAGCTGAATATGCGGAACATCATTTTTGCCGCGGGCTTTTACATTTGTAGCGGAATTGTAGACGAGGACATTGATGTATTTATCCTTGGAGCAGGGAATCGACAGCGATGTATGCTGCAATTTGTTTTGCGACCAGAGATACGCACGCACTCCTTCAAGCGGTAGATAACCCACTAATTTCTCTTTGTCAAAGACAGCCATACCAGGTACGGTGACAAGCGAGGGAGGGATCGGATGCTTCATGATGTCTGTCGAATTGCGAATGTGCTTGGTACCGGAGACAGTCAATGCCACCGCTACAGGGCTCCTCCCTTTAGATACCAATGCCTGGATAAAATCCTTGAGACGCACATCGGGATCGCCGCCCCACTCATCCTGCAGGGTATTTAGCTGGACCTTGAGCTTGAGCGTGGAGATTTTTTGGAACGGATAGAGAACCGTAAGTATTTCTTCTGCTCTCACTCCCTTGGCTACGACCAGGTTAAAATCGTTACGTACCTCCCGATAGCGATCCATAAAATCCAGAAATTCCATTAAGCTCGATTTGGCTACCTCCTCCGAAATAACCACTACGCTCATATGCGAAAGGATCAGTTTTCTAGAAAGACCTGTATTCATCTTGTGCACAAGCTCGGAAATGGTGTCCCCTTCCTGCGTGTACACGACAGACGGCGTCTCTCCCCCCTTTGTCTTGGGGGACAGCTCAGTGATATTGACCGTTTCCGCACTCAGCTTGTACTTTTTATTCTCACCCTTGTCTATGGCAATTCCGGAGATCAAGGAAATCTCGTTTAACTCTTTGCGGTCCCAGCAACCCGTCGTCATGAATGTGAATACACAGCACAAAAGAAGCGATTTTATGACTCGTGTATACCCCATTATGTCCCTTCTTTCTGCGGAGGTGTGGGCGAATGGGCATTCGGCTGCTTGAGGATAGCAGCAGGCTGGTTCGAGTGGGGTCTTTTTTTCATGGAGAATACCGGAAAACGAAGGACGACATCTTTTTGATCCTCCAAAATAAACGGTGCCATCGGCGAAAGATACGGGATGCCGAAAGAACGGAGGCTGTTTAAGTGCCCGACCATGAAGAACAATCCCAGCATGACACCATAGAGTCCCAGCGAAGCCGCCAAAATGACCAGCCCAAACCGAAGCAGCCGCGCCGCCATGGAAAAGCTGTAAACGGGACTTACAAAGCTAGCAATGGCCGTAAGCGCGACGATAATGACCATAATACTGGAAATAATCCCCGCTTCTACAGCTGCCTGTCCGATTACTAACCCGCCCACGACCGATACCGTCATCCCCACGGCGCGAGGCATGCGAATCCCTGCTTCACGAAGGATTTCAAAGGTGAACTCCATGATCAGAACTTCGACGACGGCGGGGAACGGAATGCTTTCCCTTTGGGCCATGATACTAATCATGAGAGGCGTCGGTAATAATTCGTGGTGGTATGTAATGATGGCTACATAAGCAGCCGGCATGATCAGTGCGATGAGAAAGGCAATATAACGGATGAAACGGATAAAGGTCGCCATCATAAAAGGCTGATAGTAATCTTCCGAGATCTGAAAGAAATCGTTTAGGGTAGCGGGCATTGAAAGTACGAACGGAGAGCCGTCTACAATGACAATCGCTTTACCGGAGATGAGATTGGCTGCGGTGGTATCTGGACGCTCTGTATTAAAAACCAGTGGAAAAGGCGTCATTGTTTTATCTGTGATAAACTCCTCAATCATTCCCGAATCAAAGACTGCGTTCGTATGAATAGATTGAATGCGTTTGCGAACTTCCTGAAGGATCGCTGGATTGATAATGCCGTCTATGTAAGCCAGATAAATCGAAGTATGGGTTTCCGTCCCCAACTGAAATGGTTCAAAACGCAGCTTTGGATTTTTAATCCGTTTGCGGATCAACGTGATGGATTGCTCCGCTGATTCCGTAAATCCTTCCTTCGGCCCTTTAATCACCGTCTGGGTAGTAGGCTCTTCTATGGCTCTTTGGCTTTTTTCCGGACAATACAGGGCAACCGCTCTCGTCATGCCATCCAAGCAAACAACGACATAGCCGGACAGGATCAACCACGTAAGCTGATTTAACGTACTCGCCATCACGTACTTTTTGCCCGAGAAAGACGTTTGCATGTAACGTTCCAGCTCTTCGTCATTATCGATTTCAGACTCGGTTCCACCGAGATCCGACAGCGGCTCGAGAAATATCTGATTGACCATCTGCAGATCGACGGTGGATGACAAATAGCTGAGCATACCCTCGCGTCCCTGTATTCTGATTCCGATGGTATGTAAATCCGCCGTATTTCCGAATATGCTGCGAATCTCTTGCTTGTTTATTTCCACTTCTGAGTGGATGTGCTTGTCCTCTTCGGCAGAGGAAGGATAGCTGTAAATCCGTTCCTCTCTGATCTGCTTTTGCCTAATTTTCGCTTTGAACCACGTTGTCATGTCCCTCATGCTTTTTTTCCCCTTTTCTTCTTCTCGCCTTTATGAGGAGTATCACCGTTGTTACCAAAGGGATGCCGATCTGAAATGGGATATGAAGATAAAGCGGGACTGCAACTAATCCCTCCTCAATGTGCTCGGCAAAATTGGCCGCAATAAACACAGATATGGAAGAAACGAGCAACCCCATCGGGAAAACAAAGTTTCGATAAGGAATCAGGGTTATATATTCCATCCCTTTTAACGCTGCGAACAAAAAGACACACACTTTGAGCCAGATCCCCAGCATCATCACGAACACGACCAGGGCATCCAGCCTTTCGATAAATTTCGCAATGGAAATGTCGCGGATGGTGCTTAAGAGGGGAAACTCAACGCGATCGATCATCTCCACCCCCAAAACACTCAGATTAATCATCGTGAAAATCATCAGGATCGTTCCCGCAGCGGCCACGGCTGATATTCCGACCTTTGTCAAGTAATCTTGTCTGGTGACCGCAACCATAACTGTGGTCAAAGCGACGATTTCTCCAAAAGGAAACCCGAGCATCGACGGAAAAACAGCTTGAAAAACAGGTCCCCAACCGAACTCCAGCACAGGCCGAAGATTTTCGCTATGAAAAGAACGGTTAATAAAGAGGAAGATCACCAATAGAATCAAAAAGGCAGCCGAATACGGAAACAAGATCTCTGTTGACCTGCCGATAACCTCTATCCCTTGATAAAGAAAATAACAGCACATAAGAGCAAGAGAAAGGGAAATGATCTCGATCGGCGTTTTGGGATAGATCGCAGTCGTAAGGAGCTCGCAAAAATCGCGAGTGACCCTAGCTGCGATGTAAAGAAAATAAAGCACATAAAAATAAGATAGAATCCGTGACAGCAGGCTGCCGTAGGCTACCTTCAACAATTCGTAAAAGCCTTTGCCCGGAAAAAGGGAGAGCATGAAGCAGTAGGCAAAGATCAAGAGCACCCCGTAAATGGTCGCGATGCCAACAGAAATCCATGCATCCTGCTTGGCTGACTGTCCAAGCCCAATGACGATGGCAGTTCCTAATTGAAAGATAACAATCATTAAGAAAAACTGGCTGAGCGATATTTTTTCAGTCAAGTCTGTACGCATATACCCTTCTCCAAACCACAAGATGGTAGATCACGAGCGCTGCTCTGAGTGCTGCTCCTTTCTACGAGATAAATCCGTACGAACAGTGAACACGAAGCTGACGAGATAACCAAAGATCACGTAATACTCTTTGGTGCCAAAGTCCACATCGAAAATATAAACGATCGTGTCCCATACGGATCTACCGTACAAACAGATATCGATCATCGTAATCATAAAAATCATCGACACGCTAATAACGAGCACGGAAATCGTAATGATGATGCATCACCAGCCCGTGGAAATTTGTTCCTACTCATTATGTTTCAATTGGTGTGTGAACATACTCTTCATCCGGCTTCTATTCGCAATTCCTACTATTCTCCTATATACTTAATGGTATTCTTTGACAGAGGTGAATGCGGATGAAGAACCAGACGAAAATCAAAATAGCGCGGTCGGCCCACGACGTGTTTGAAGCATTTGTCGACCCTTCAAAAATCGGGAATTTCTGGTTTTCTTCCAGTTCAAAGCGATGGGAGTCAGGCCAAACCATCACACTGCGCTACGAGGAGTACCAGGCGGAAGGCGAAATCACCATAAAAGAAATCGTAACGGACAAAAAAATCTCTTTTGAATGGGATTATGGCACGATGCACCTGGTCACAATCACGCTGACAGCGATTGACGATACCACGACTGTTGTGGAAGTATGCGAGGAAGAGTTTCCGGAGAGCGCCGATGCGATCCCCCTGATCGTAGGAAACAAAGAAGGCTGGGTGTACATGCTGACTTGTCTAAAGGGTTATTTGGAGCACGGTATTACGACATTGCGCGCAGCACTTGTGCATGAGTAAACAGATAGATTGACCACAAAAACACCCCGGAAAGCACAACGGGAAATCCGCTGCCAGCTTTCCGGGGCGATTCTCAAAAACTACTCTTTCACGATCTCTTCGTACAGAGTATCAATCAGTGCTTCCTCCACGTTGTTGAAAGAACCGCGTGTGCCAGCCGATGCATGGGAGCCATTTGTCACGAAAATAATGCCAAAGTCTTCCTCGCGGCTAAAGTACAGGCCTGAGTAAAGCCCGTATGCACTGCCACCGTGACCAAACATCCGTTTCGCCGGAATACATTCATCCGTAATATGGAATTGCAATCCGATGGCTTGGAAGCCCTGATCCACCCCCTCTTGCGCCCATTGTGTGGAGAGCATCAGCTCCACCGTTTCTGGCTGCAGGATGCGCGCGCCGTTGAAGCTGCCCCCTCGCATAATAGCCATCATAAATTTGCTCAGCTCTCGCGCATTCGTGCGAAGACCCCCTTGAGGTCCAAAGAGAGAGCCGTTCGTTCCTGGTGCAACATTGGACCAGTCAATCGACTCCGGCTTCACCCCTTTGCAATCATCGACGCCTGCGATAAACTGTTCCTCTTCCAAGCTGTAGATGACACCGAGCTTATTGATATCGGCTAAAGCCTGCACATGAAAGTCAGAGGCAGTCATCCCAAGTGGCCGCAGAATATGATCCCGGCAGTACTGATCGAAACGCTCCCCAGACATTCTCTCCACCAAGGCCGCGACGATCATCGAAGCGAGGTTGGAATAGGCGAAGCATTGTGGATCACCAGGCTTGAACGAGCTCCACAAGCTGTCTACATACAAGGAGCCGCCTGGAACGAGCAGATCTTCCATGGTCGGTGGGTTTGCTTGGCGAGAGGCTTTCGAGAACACCACATAGAGCTCGCCCCCTGTCTCATCCTCATGTAAGCTCGTTGTATGCGTCAACAGCTGGCGAAACGTTATAGGAACATCCGGATGGTGTGGATTGCGGAACGAAAATCCCAAACAATCACTGATATCGTCATCCAGTTGAAACTTCCCCTTTTCATACTGCTGCATCAAGGAAGTGGCGACAAACAGCTTGGATATCGATGCAATCCGGAAAACAGTGTCCTCCGTTACAGCAATCTCCCTATCCAGATCGGACCAGCCGTATTCATTGGCCCAAACGACCTGGTTTTCTTTCACGACAGCAGCCGAGACTCCGACGATCTGATACGTCTCCATCAATGCGACTATTTTCTTGTCCACTTCTGCAGTCAGTTCTTTTGCAGGCGGTTGCTTCCACAGACTCATCTCGTAAAACTCCCCTTCAGCATCTTTTCCCTAGATTCGGAATCGCTTTATTCACTTCCTTACCTGTTTCATTTCCGCAGAAGCAGCCTTTTTTCCTTTATAAAGTTCACGATTGCCAGAAGTTTCGTACAAATCTAATCAGCTTTTTTGCAATGCTTAAACGCTTTCTAAAATTGTATGAGACTAACTTTGTTAAAAAGTCAGTGACATCAAGGGGACGATCATCAAGAGTCCTAGACTGCCTCTGGATCATTGACATATGGGATAGTCATCGAGGCACTTAACCGTATTCGCAGCGAAGAGCGGCTTTCATTCAGGTATTGAGTTTAAGAGTTCGTCTATAATAGTGGTGTGCAATACTTGTGTGCCAGGAACTATTAAACTCTTGATCTTCGTCATGTAACTTCCTCCATTTATCAAATCGAATGTTTTGTTGAACTAGGTTCATTTCGAATGCTGCCACTAAAATGGTTAACTTTCGCTGGCAGACAAATTTGATTACGCGACGTATGTTAAAGTTACCCGTTATAAAAACTTTCTTATCCGTTGATGGAACGCCGTGTGCGATGAAAGTCGCCCGCACGGTGTAGGCTCGAACGAAACCCTCAAAAAGAGAAGGGAATAAGTCGAGAATAGTGTAAATCGATCTCCTGTAGTGAGTGACATGGATGGGGTTTTTGCTTATACAAACTTGCTAATAGCTCAGAATCCATTTGAATTGCCTATTTTTCAGGACTTCACTGATCCAGACGGTGACACACTGTCATACACGGTTGTGACCGATGATGTAAGAAGTACTGTTAGCCTAGTTGGTACTACCGTTACTTTGACTGTACCGTCTGATAGTAGAGCAGGAGATATTTTTACAGTTACGATTACAGCTAACGATCTAAAAGGTGGTACAGTGTCAACGAAATGGATTGTCAGGATAATTGAACCAGTTCAATCTCCATCAACATGCCCTTGGGGAAACCAAAGGGCTTTTTTTCAAAATTACCGATTTGTTAAGCACCTTGTGACCACCCTGCTACGTTGATAAACTGTAAGAAACTAACAATGAGGTGCCAAGTATGGACTATACTTTCGAGAACCTTACACGGGATTTATCCATTGGACATGAAATTGAATTTATATACTCAGATAGAAGGTTTTCTATTACCAATACCCCGGCAGGATGGTCCTTGGCTGAATATTATAAGAATGAAATTGAACTTTTTTCTTCTCACCAAGATTTACTGCAGTATGGAAAAATCGATGGAAGGACTCTTCACGAGATTTGGTCACTTGTAACTGTTAAGAGCATTTTCTAACCGTTTACCATACTAACTAGTGTGATAAGTTACCCGGCTTTTTCCTTTTCCGCATTTCCAACTCACTCATCGCGAACGTAGTCATGTTCGCCAGATATTGCAGCAAGTGTTCGTAATCCTTATCAGGAATTGCTTGCGCAGTATTGACGAAAGCATCCATGTTCTTCGCAGATGCTTTATTCAATTTCTGAAGGATGTTGATCCCGTGAATGCCCTGCATACCACGCCTCCCTACACACTTTGTTAAATTGCCCACACATCGTTTATGGTATTATTTGGATGAGGTGATTCGTGTGGATAGAATTATTATTGGTATTGCTTTTTACCTTAATCCTTTTATAGCGATTTGGTTTTTTGTGAACTTTACAACGATCATCAGAAAGATTGTCAATAGTGAAGATTATGATTCAAACTTATGGATTGGATCTCTCTTGCTTGCGTGGCTAGTTTTTTCTTTTACGAACCTCTCCATGTCTAGCTAGTATTTTTACTTACTGATCATTTTGTAAAAACTATCTACTGTGCAGATCTTATCCTAATCTCATTGAATACTGTTGTAATGCCTTTCATTTGGAGTGATTCTGTTGTCAGATTCAAGATTTAGAGACTCTTGGGATACCACTCACGATATAATTTTCAGTAACGATGTACTCGTTGAATGTCCAAAATGCTCAGGCAGTGCCATCGCTACAAAATCTAGAGAAGAGTACCCATATTTCCGTGTGATCTGTATGCAATGTGGGCTCTTACCTTGTTCAGATAATCTATCCTGGGGCGCAGGTTATTTTTATGATTACCAACTATGGTTAAGAGTCAATTGCTGTGGCCATTTACTTTGGGCTTACAACAAGCAGCATCTTGATTTTCTGGAGGGTTATATTTCCTCATCCTTACGTGAACGGACACCCAATATTAATCAAAGCTTAGCAAGCCGTTTACCCTCCTGGATAAAATCATCAAAGAATCGAGAACAACTTGTAAAAGGTGTTCGTAAGCTCAGAGAAAAACTTATTGCTGCAGTTATTTAACATAATTGAGCTTGTGTTAAATCGAATTTTCGCAACTATCCTGCCAAAAAGTTAACGAGGCTGCCAGATCTTATCCAGCAGCCTCTGATGTTTTGCGAAACTATCAATCCTGTTAGCGTAATGATGACGACGCACCACACGGCTGAAAAGTCGCGCTCAGCTCGCCCTAAACGCATGCGAGGCCTTGAAGTTTGCCGGATCTGAGCAAATTATCAGTTCGAACTTGTCGGCCTGCTTCTTGTTTCACCTGGGGTGCGCCCTGCATGGGATTTGTTGTGGGTACGAACTGCGAAGCTATCAAGTCCGGCGGCCTAATCCTACGTTCACCACTCAAGCGCTTGCAACGCTCCCCAACATATATTCTGACCTGCCCAAAACAAATAAATTAAGGTGCGATCTTATACTTAAGCTTGATTAATCTGATACAAGCGGATGGCAAGTTCTAAAGACCGGTTGATCTCAGATACCACCTGCAGGGCAGGAGCCAGTGAGTCTTCGATGCCATCCACGAAGAGATCAAGGTGGAACTTCAACGTTTGACCCAGCTGTCTGCCATGCGGCGTCACAGGTGGCAGCGCAAACGGCCGCAGCTGCATCTTGTAGCCGCCTCTTGCACAATCCCGAACGAACCAGCCGAGAAACTCAAGTGCTTGCCAACCTTCCTGTGACGATTGCAGCACAAGCTCAAATTGAATTAGAACTTCATTGTCCAGCCCTCCCCCGGTACGCAACAAAGCGGCATGTGGCAGATGGGCATACTCCGTTACGGAAAGCAGCTCTGCATCTACAGATGACAAATCATCCACACCGCTCATGGCAGAATCGACACCGGCTATGCTGCACAAGGTTTGGTGAAACTGTTCTATTTCAGGGGGATACCCGCTCATTGTTTTTCCTCTTTTCAATTGGTGTATGCTCTTCATCTGTGATTAATCCGCCAAGCAGAACAGGTTCCGATGATTCCGGAAGCCCACCATTTAGCTCAACGAACCAGCAACCGGGCTGCCGGATAAATCTCCAACAGCCTCTAGTGTTTTTGCTAAGCTATCGTTCTCGTTAGCTTTATGATCTATTTATGGTTGCTTGGGATGTTATCCTGTACGTAACTCTTTTAGAACTTTATATCTTCACGTTGGTTTCTCAAATGGATTCCTCTATAACCTTTCAATCCGATTCTAGTATTACGATGGAAAAAAAGTAAAGTAGATTGGAGCCAGTGACAGCGATGTCGGGACGGTTTTCACCGAAGTTGGGAAGCATTGGCACGAGCGGCTCGCCGAGGCCGACGACCGATTAGCGGAATCGTAGATCCGTGGCTTTCGTGCCCAAGCTCAATCAGACGGTGTACGCGGGTACCACACGCCGAGCCACTGCTCGGCACCGTAGTCCTCGAACCGCTCCACCTCGGTGAACCCTAGCTTCGCCGCGACGCGCATCGACGCCTCGTTGGCAGTCTGGGTAGAAAGCACCACCGGCTCGCCGGGATGCGTGTCGGCGAACCAGTCGAGCGCCGCTGCGCACGCCTCGGTGGCGTACCCCCGTCCCCACGCCTGCGGCAGGAACATGTAGCCGAGTTCAGGCTCCCCGCCCTCTGGACGGATGTGACCCTTACGCTCCCGGTCGCGCCGATCGAGCGTGATCATACCGATTGTTGTTCCGCTGAGCTCGACCACGAAGAAGCCGAAGCGCTGTCCTGGAACCTCGGGCAGAGCGCGCTCGAGCTCTTCACGCGGTCGAGCGCCGCACGGTCCCGTGCCTCGGACTGACGGAGCACGAGCCGCTCGGTCTTGATCGGGGCGGGTGGCCAGACGCCGGGGTACGCTGTGATCTCATCCGACATGGTGTAATCTCCCTTCTCTATTTCATTCCGTTTGTCCATGTCTGACCACATATAACATTCATGTATTCCTCCTTGAGACCTTCAAAGATCATTTCTTTACTATTGGGGTCCGCCAACAAAACGCAGAAAACATACGCGAAGCAATTCGTTGGATAATAAGCGAGCCTTTCTTTTCTCTAGAAGGAGGTCGCTTTTCGTAAATCGCAGCAGAGTTGAATTAACGATTCCCGTTAGTGATAGATTTCCATTTTCCTTATCTTATGCTGCAAGTACCCCTGCATTTGCTTATTGTTTGTAACTCCAAGTTTCAGTCTTACTGTCATCATTCAACTACTTATAAAGGCATTTGTTTAAAATTACCATGTCAACTCCCGTTATCCTGCCTCGTTACTTCAATGAAAAACGGCAACCGACCATAAAGATCGGTTGCCGGCATATTATTGACTCATCGAACTCGTCGTATTATGAGGTCAGCCAGTTTTTACCGGTTGATCACTTGGTTTTAGCAGAAATAATTACGTAGACAATAATTCTACCAATAATTTCCTCGCCTCTTCAAAGCTTGTATATTCCTCATAAAATTCCTTATAGGTACTAATTTTGCCTTCAAGAAACTTATACTGATTAAAGAAATCAAAAAAAGAAAAACGTAAAAACTCCACCTGATTTTGAGGGATTCTTTTACCAGCTAAAATATAACTTATACTTCCAGCGATATTCATTCAGAAAGTATGAAAATCACCACTTAAACCATTCTCTTCGTGTGTCAACTTCGAGAACTCCGCGTGGAAATCCTCTTGTAATTTTTGTACATCCTTTTGAGGAAATGGATTGAATAATTTATTATTTATGTAGGTTAGCTGTTTTACGATTTCTTCCAAAAAAGATTCCCCCTTTATGATTATTCGTTCTACTACTACCTATCTCTGGACATGTGTTTGTGTCCATAAAAAAGAGGGAGCTGCATAGTCCCTCTTTCCCTTTTACGAGCTGCTATGATTTTTTATCTAAGATGGAGCGCAACTCCTTCATGTCCTCTTCCGACAAGGAATCGTCCTGAATGAACTGCACGAGCATGGATTTCATCGTTCCCCCATAAATTCGCTTCAAAAACGACTGTGCTTCGGCTTGTTGGCACTCGGCTTGCGTATAGCGGGGGTAAAACGTATACACCTTCTGATTTTGATTGACCCCGACTACTTCTTTTTTCACCAAACGATCCAAAAGGGTACGAATCGTTTTTGGCTTCCAATCCATTTTTTCCTGCAGGGAGAGTATAACTTCGTTCGCCGTTTGTGGAGACTTTTCCCAGAGTACGTTCATGACCTCCCACTCTGCTTCCGTGATCCCTGGCACTTTTTTTGCCACCATTACCACCCCCTTACGATTACACTTGTCATGATGCGATCATCGTCATCTACCGATTAACACGGCGCGGGCTTTCATAGATTCCTTTTTCTTTTAAGATCGAAAGAGTGATCTCGGCTGCTTTGCTTCCAGAGCTGTGCTCTTTGCCCTGAATATTGGTGGCAAAGAAATACGTGTTTCCCTTCGTCTCCACATAACCAATAAACCAACCGTTTGTTTCTTTGTGATTGACTGCGCCTGTTCCTGTTTTTCCCGATAGCAGAGCTCCGTCTTTTTCTTCTAATGCAATCGCATTCTTCACTGTCTGAATGTGTGGCTCCTGGAACCCAAATTGATTGAAATAAAAAGAGCGAAGGAGCAGCACTTGCTCTACCGGAGAAATCTTTAGGGAGGATTCCATCCAGAATGAATCTACTCCACCGGACACGTTTTCATTTCCGTAGCCAATCTGTGAGAGGTACGCCTGCAAATGATCGATTCCCGTTGCCTGATCAAGCTCCTGGAAGTACCAGTTTACGGAGCTTTTCATCGCGGTGTTTAACGTCTGGTCTCTGTTCCATTCTGCATAGGGAGATGGCACACCCCTCCATGCAAGTGTGGAATGGTCATTGGTAATCACGTGTGATTCCAAGGCGAACAACGCGCTATAGATCTTGTACGTCGAATCGGGCGACACCCGTGATTCGCTCTGTTGCTTATTGTAAATGCTGTAACGATCAGCTTTTTGATCATACAAGACAAAGCTGCCATCATATCCGGCAAAAAATGACGCGAGATCCTCGTAGTCTGCGTTGTCGCCGTGAAATGGGTAGCTCGTGTTGTCGTTGGCGATTGCGGTAACGAGAGGGATCTGGCTGATCACGATCGCGCCTGCAAGGATAAAAACAGCAATACTTTTCGTCCGCAGCTGTGTGGATTCCATTTGAAAAGTGGCAATCTTTTGGATGCGCCTTTTTAATTGCTCCTTGGAGCTGCCCATTTCGCTTTCCAAGACAAATCTCTTTTGCTTCGAAACTTTGCCTACAAATTGAATGATCGTATGGCCATATTCGACATGGCTACGTTCGTCCAACGTCTGAAGAACATCACTATCACAGGCAATTTCACGGTCCACGCGCATCTCCCGAAAGGCAATCCAAACGAGCGGACTAAACCAGTACAGAAGCTGAAACAGGACGATCAAAAAATTGGACAGATTGTCTTTATTTTTGGAGTGACTCAGCTCATGCAAAAGCACATACCTGATCTCGTTTTGCGACAGCCACTCCTGAAAACCGAGGGGAAAGACAATGTACGTCCTGCGCAGCCCAAACATCATCGGAGATTGCACAAGCGGTGATTCCCCCACGATCAACTCTCCGGATAGCTGGACACGCTGCTTGCACTCCTCGAGCAATCGCAGCAGCTCAGGATTTTGAATGCGGGAAGTGGACTTTTTTATTTTCTCCATTTTAAGCACGGCGTGTATGGCAGGAACCGTGAAGAGCAGCATTCCTGCCACCCAGATGATCACCACAAGATGATCCAGGTACGCCGGAGTTGCGCGATCAACCGAAACGGCAAAATCGTTCAACCAGTTCGCCTTTTCCTGAGCTGGACTCTGAGCTATCGCTTCTAAGCCGCCAAGCCAGCTGTCCGAGTGAAAAGCATCTAGCGGAAACGCGCTACCCAATGACAATAGCGGCTTGGGAATAAAGGGAATGAGCAAGGCAACAAACAATAAATACCAAATATTATAATGCCATCTTGCTGACAGATTCCGTTGAAAGATCTTTTTCGTCAGCAGAATAACAGCCATGCTAAAGGAAGACACGATTAAACATGTCAGGAAATGGGTCAAAAACATACTTCTCCTCTCCTTCATGGAGCCTGAACCACTCATATATTACAAGTGTAGGACGAAATATGCAAGCGTAAAAGGAGAAGTCTCACGGTTAAGAAAACCTCTATCGAGGCCATCTCATGAAGGAGCGACCGCGTTTTAGGGAAGGTTTTACCGAAGGAATGCCAGAAGCGGACGCTGAGGCACCTCGCCATGCGCTCCAGAATTCATAAGCATTACGCTTATAAATTCTTATACGTTCAAAAAGACTCGCAAGCAGCTGTGACAGCCATTTGCGAGTCTTTGCTTACAGGCTACTTGGAGGTTAAGGCATCGAGTGCGACCTTTGCCGCTTTTTCTATAAGCGCATTGTCGTACGGAGCATCCTGTTTGTCTGTACTGGACAAAATGGCCATGACGATCGGATCCCCATTTGCGGGCCAGATGACGGCAATATCGTTGCGTGTGCCGTAGCTTCCAGCACCTGATTTATCCGCGACGACCCAATCCTTTGGTGCGCCAGCACGAATCAGCTTATCACCTGTTTCGTTGCCAAGCATCCAGTTGATCAGCATGGATCGTTTTTCCTGTGGCAGTACATCGCCGAGCGTCAGTTTTTGGAGTGTGCCAGCCAGCGCTTTTGGTGTGCTGGTGTCCCGAGTGTCACCAGGAATGGCTTCATTCAGCTCAGTTTCATAACGGACAGGGCTCGTTACTTGATCGCCCAGCTCTCGCAAAATCTTTTCAAAGCCTTCCGGTCCGCCCAGCTGCTTCAGCAGGAGATTCCCTGCCGTATTGTCACTGTAGCGGATAGCCGCTTCACTGATCTCACTGAGCGTCATCCCTGTTTGCACGTGCTTCTCTGTTACTGGCGAATACGTAACCAGGTCGTCGCTTGTATAATTGATTACCACATGGAGCTGCTCGTCAGTACTTTGTTTGAGAACCGCTCCTGCTGCCAGCGCTTTGAAAGTCGAGGCAAATGCGAATCGTTCCTCCCCTCGATACGTGATCTCTCTTCCAGACCCGGTATCGATGGCATAAACGCCGAGGCGCGCGCCAAAGTCTTTTTCCAATTGACCGAACTGTGGATCTAGTGCTGTTTGTCCGTTCGCTTGCTCCTTAGCTTGGGTAACCCTCTGCTCATCCTGAATCGACGAGCATCCCGCAAACGCTGCAACCGCTGCAACCGCCATCAAAAGGAATGGGAGCATGACTTTCCCACTTGCCAGATAACGTGACATTTTTCTTGCCTTTTTCATAGCCAAACCCTCATTTCTTCCCTATGAATAGGAATATCCTGTACATACGATTTTCCTTTCGTACGATTACACCTGTAATCCCAATGACCGAAGTTATCCCTCTTTTTGAAACAAAAACGAGAACTCACTTATGCAGTCCGATGTATTTGTCATAGGCATCATATACGGAGCGCGTAATGACAGCTGCGGAACGTCCACCGTATCCCCCTTCCGGAACGACTACGGCAACCGCCAGCTTGGGACGGTCTGCAGGAGCAAAGGAAATACTCACCCCATTTGTAATGCGGGCATGCATCTTCCAGTTCGTCTTTTTCTCTCCCGTTTTCGGATCCGTCGTGGTGACGGGTACATAGATGTCTTGTTCGGAAGTTCCTGTCTTGGCTGCGACCGAATACGGTAAACCTCGGAAGGCATTCACTGCCGTACCACCCGGCTGTGTTACCATCACCATTCCCCTGGTGAGGATGTCCCAGTAGGCGTCTGGATGGGGGAACGTGCTAAGTACACGCGGGGTAAAGCCTCTTACCAGCTTGCCGTCTGGTCCAGTGATCTTCTCAACTAATTGGGGTTGTAAGCGTACGCCCTTATTTGCCAGTGTCGCTGTATACTGGGCCAGCTGCATGGCGGTGGCTCGAATTTGCTGACCAAAGGACGCTTGCACCATGGCTGCCAACGGACCATAATGATCATTCATCACGAGATAGTCTTCTTTTCCCTTGCTTTCATTTGGCAAATCCACACCTGTTTGAATCCCCAGCCCAAACGCATGATAGTAGGTTTGCAGAAGCGATACCGATTTCTTCCCAAACTTGGCAGAGAGCTCCTCGCCAATCCGTGCCATGTATGTATTGGAGGATTTTTGAATCGCTTTCTCAGGGGTCAATATTCCGTAGACATGACCGCTATCATTCTTGATTCGATCCGTTCCTCTTCCATAAAAGTAAACGCCCGGATCTGTCCATTGATCCTTTGGACCTATGATTCCTTCCTGTAATCCGAGCAATATCGTAATCGGTTTGATGACCGAGCCAGATGGAACGATGGAGCGCGGGTGCTTGTCGTTTTCTTTGGCAGCAGCTTCCCCTGTCAGAGGCCTTGCATCATACGGGGCTTCTTTGATTGTCCCATTTGTTACTGCGTACTGAATCTGTTCGTACATTTGCTGATCGGGTCCCTCGATCCAAACATTCGGGTCGTACTCGGGGTAGCTGACCGTCGCCACGATCTTTCCGGTTTGGATCTCCATCGCTACGACATAAGCGCCTTTGGCATAGGAAGCTTCTGGGATGGTAGCGCGCAGGTTTGGCAAAAACTGCTGGATCGAATCTCGTATCGCCGTTTGCACGCGTTGGTCAATCGTGAGAGTCAGATCGTTTCCGCTTACAGGCGAGACTTTTTCGAGCTGCTTGACGACCGTTTGATCAGCAGCCACCTCGTACAGCCGGTAGCCGTTTACTCCTCGCAGCTGCTCCTCATACGACAGCTCAATCCCATCCAAACCGACAAATTGATTAGGCAAGTATTGCTCCTGTTCGCTGCGATAATGAGCAATATCCAGGTTTTCGGCAACATGGTAGGGCCTCACATACCCGACTGCCTGAACGGCAATTCGCCTGGGGTCGTATTGCCTGATCGGCTTCGTTACGACCTCGATCCCATGCAATTCCCCGCGGTGCTCGCTTAATTCTGCTATTTCTTTCTGTGAGAGATCACTTTTGAGCTCTTTTTCTATATATTTTGGCATTTGACGCGCGGTCCTCATGAAGCGGCCATTTTCAAAAGCGTAACCGACATCCATTTTTTTCAGAAGCGTCGCGCGATCTACGTTCGTCAAAATTTTCTCCAGCTTTTCGACCAGTTGAATGTAGTCCTGCTCGCTCATCGTATCCTCCTCCCGAAAAACCGCAAGAAAGGCTGGACGGCTCTGGGCAATGACATGCCCGCTACGATCGTAAATGTTACCGCGCATAGCCAAAATCGCATCTTTTTTGAGTGATCGTGCCATGAGCTCGCTCGTATACTTGCCACCTTGCTGAATTTGTAGCTGTGCCAGCCGCAGAATGATAGTGGCAAACAGCAAAAACACCATGAGGTACACGATTTGCAGTCGATTGATGCGCTTCTTTCGTTCCCCTTGTACCGATGGTTCACTCATCTTCCTTTCACCTCTTGCCTTGCCACTTTCGGCTAGTCACTCCCCCTAACGGAGAGATTGCCTTCCGCTCCTTTCCTCGGATTACAACCGTAGTACAATACTACTTTCGTAATCCGTAAATGTCAAACCCCCTCATACCCTGGAAATGAAGCCCACACCCTACAAAAGGACGGACACAAAAGAAACAAGCCACTAGGTGAGTTGACCCGTGGCCATGCGCTGCTTGTTTTTTAGACCCTATACCTTATCCTTTAGTGGCTTCTGAAGCTTTCTTAACGAAACGATCCTCTGTTTGATTCAACATGCTTTCCAGCTCATCCAAATTTTTATTTTTCGTTTCCCAAGCGATTGCAAAGAGAATCCCTACCATTATCAGAAAAAGGCCCAAAAAGGTAAATGCGGGGACAACCGCTTCTATCGTCGCTTTCGGTGATACGACATTACTCGCGCCAGCGATCAATGCCAGACCAATTGGACCGATGATTTTACCTAGACCGCCGAAGCCATAAGCAGAACCAAAGCCTGTTGCACGGATTTTGGATGGCCAAACTTCAGCCGTATACAGGCCCGTAATAACCAAAGCCGCATCCATCATAAACTGGGCGGCAATCAACAAGAGCCACATGACGGATATTTCGCCTATCGATCGATCGTGAAACACCCCCACCAGGATGATAAGCAATCCACCTGCAAGTCCGGAGATGGTGCCGCATATTCTCCTTCCCCAACGCTCAGCGGCAAAAGAGAAGAACAGCCTGCCGACAAATCCTGAGAGCGAAACAACCATGTACATGGCAGCTGCTTCTTGAGGTTTTAGTTGTAAGACCATCGCGAGTATCGCAGGTCCCCATAGACTAACGCCGTAAAAAGCAGTCTGTGTCCCTAGATTAATCCCAAAGGAAATCGCGAAACTCTTGGGATACTTGAGCAAATCTCGCAAAGATGCCTTGCTGCCACTCGAGCTGATCTTCATAGCAGAATGATCGATTTGACTGTTATCTACCTTTTCATTGGCAAGCCTATTAATTACTAGAATCGCTTCTTCGCTTCTCCCTTTCATGAACAGCCATCTGGGGGATTCAGGCAACCATCTCATAACGGGGATAATGAGCAGCACGGGGATCACGCAGATTAGAAATAGTCCTCTCCAGCCAATAATAGGGGCCAGATAGCTAGCTGACATACTTCCTAGCAGGATTCCCATAGGGGTAAAGGATTGCAGCAAACCAGTCAGAGTCCCACGATGGCGGGATGGAAAAATCTCTGTAACATAAGGGATGAGAACGGCGGTTAATCCCCCTACTCCGAATCCGACTAGCGTTCGAAACACGGTGACATATTCCCACATTCCTTCTGGCGTAAAAAACATGAACCCGCTAAAGATAGAGAACATCAAAATGGAACCGATCATGACCTTGCGTCTACCCCACCGATCTGCCCAAATTCCGCATGCGAAAGCACCGAGCATGGTACCGACACCGGCAGACAAAAGGATTAAAGAGCTTTCCCCGTAACTCAATTGCCAAGGACCAAGGATAAAGGCAAGTACGAAACCCATGATAAAAAAGTCAAACATCTCTAACAAAAAGCTGATGATCGTTGTTCCCAAAATACGAAAATGATGCTTGTTCAACCTGGAATTTGCTAAAAGCTCCAATGGATTCACCTTCATCTAGCCATTCCTCCCGCTCCGTTCATGTCACCCTTCCCCCCTAGCACACTGCATTCTCCCCTAACTCAACTACTTTCTTCTTCAACAATAGCTACTGCTCGGCACCACGCTCCACTGCATTTTTCCAGCTTGATCGGGAAAACCATCGTCGTAAAACCGTAGGGAGGGAGCTTGTCGAGATTCGCCAACTTCTCTACGTGATAGTACTCTTTTTCAATCCCGACAAAATGCGCTTCCCATAGCAATGCACGATCTCCCGTGCGCTGAAACTCTGCTGCCGTGTATGGGAATGGGCGGTCAAAGCCAACTGCATCTGTCCCAAGCACCTTCACGCCCTGATCCAAAAGATAGCGCGTCGCCTCGGCCCCCATCCCTGGATACTCGTTCCAGTAATCTGCTGTTCCAAAGGTCTTATCCGCGTCGAACCAAAGATAAACGATATCGCCGGGTTGTATCGTATAATCGATCGCAGCTAAAGCGTCCTTGATATCTTGGAGACTCACGTTCTCGCCCGGCTTTTTATGACGCAAATCGAGTCTTACCCCGTGACCGTACAATTCTTCCAACGGAATCTCATCAATGGTTTTGGCGGGAGCACCTTCAGAAGTGGGATGGTAGTGGTAGGGCGCATCCAAATGCGTACCTGCATGAGAGCTTAGATTTAGCTGTTCCGAAGCATATCCGAGACCGCCGGGGAGATCCGCCAAAGTGGCACCCCACATCCGGGCAGAAAGCTCTGCATTATCGCGATGCGAAATGTACTGAATATCTGCAGCGAGTACGGGAGCTAGGTCACCACGCAATTCCCCGTCTACAGGCAGGCGAATGGCTACGGAAAGGTCAATGAACCTCTGTTTTTTTCTCATTCCTGTCATTTTGAATTCCTCCTTGTTTGCTTTCCTAGGCTCTACAAAACTGTGGGATGCCGCGATGGTCAAAATGATCGAACCGAATCTGGTCTCCAATCGTTGTGGAAGCGATTTCAAAATTTTGCAACCAGCCTAATAGCTCGGGTCCCTCCACTAGCTTCGCAACAACAATCATGTACGGGGCGTCGGGAAAGCCTGGACTCGGACGACGAACGACCGTGTGGCTCACAATCGATGCCTTCCCACTCAGTGAGATTGGCTCTTCAAAACGGTCGCTGCCGCAAGCACTGCACGCCCAAGCAGGAGATACATGCACAGCTCCACAGCTTTCACAACTGATTCCTTGCAGGGATGGATGCGATTTGCCCATGATTAATACCCCCTTTGAAAAATGTGAACGGTGCTGATCGCGGGAGAACCGCCTAACATATGGGTCAAAGCCACCTCTGCATTGCTCACCTGCCTCTCCCCGGCTTCGTGGCGCAGCTGTATGACCGCTTCATAAATCTGGCCGATTCCCGTTGCTCCGACTGCATGCCCTTTGGCTTTTAGTCCTCCGCTCACATTCACAGGGAGCCTACCACCCAATCGGGTAAGTCCATCCTGAACAGCCGGCCCGCCTTCCCCTTTTGGAACAAAGCCGAGGTCCTCGATATTGATAATTTCCGTGATGGTAAAGCAATCGTGCGTCTCTGCAAAAGAGATGTCGCCTGGTCCAAGCTTCGCCTGTTGATAAGCCGCTTCGACTGCTCTACGTGTACAACCAAACGACACATACGATTCTCTCGAAGCGCTGGTAGAGGTTTCACCCGCCACCGCAGATGCCAGCACCTCGATCGGACGCGCATGGTATGCTTGTGCCATTTCCAACGGGCAGAGGATGACAGCTGCTGCCCCATCCGTGACCAGCGAGCAATCATGACGTCCCAGTGGATCAGAAATCATGGGGGCATGGAGCACGTCCTCGACTGAGTACCGCTTTCGTATGTGAGCGTCAGGGTTTAGCGAGCCGTGGTAGTAATTTTTTTCTGCGACCATCGCCAGCTGCTCCCGGGTCGTTCCGTATTTGTGCATATGAGCAGTGGCATACAGGGCGTATTGGGACGGGGCCAGCAGTCCTACTCGACCCTCTCCGCTATCAAAGCCACGAGACAGTACTTCAACCGTACGATCCATATCGTTTACATTTAATTTCTCCACACCAATGGCCAGAGCAAAATCATACACACTATTGGCCACAGCGAGGTACGCCTCTCGAAAGCTGACCGCCCCAGTCGAGCACGCAGCTTCATAACGCTGGGCAGGAATATTGGGAATCCCCAACGTATGTGCCGCTACGGAACCAAGCGTAAACTGTTGGCTTAGCTCTCCTCCTGCTACATTGCCTAAATAGATGGCTTGGATCGCGCCTCGTGATATGCCTGCGTTACGGATTGCCCCGTTCCCCACCTCTGCGATCAAATCATGAAGCGTTCGTTCTGTAAGCACTCCCCACTTGCTTTGTGCTGCGCCGATAATCGCTACTTTTCGCATCGTTTCACCTCTCGTTTGTGATGCAGAGGACAACCTGCCTTTTTTCTCTTACCTGGCAGGAAGCTTTGGTCCTCGGTCAAAACATCCTTCTCGCAAATCCTGCTTTTCCGCACGCAAGGCGGTTTTCAAAATCTTAGGCACGGCAGTAGGTCGTGGAAAACTTTCACGAAATTCGATAAAACGAGGTACTTTAAAATCTTCTAAATAGGTACGGCAGTGATCAATCAGCTCCCAAGGATCAAGGATATGGTCAGGCTTTGCGATCACATAAGCTTTCACTTCTTCATCCGCGTAAAGATCAGGCACTCCAATCACAGCAGCTTCCATGACACCCGGATGGGCGAGAAGAGCTCGCTCCACTTCCGCACTCGCGATATTCTCTCCTTTGCGCTTGATCAAATCCTTTTTGCGATCACTGAAATAGAGAAAACCATCTTCATCCACATAGCCAATATCTCCTGTATGAAGCCAGCCGTCCTGGATGGCTTTGGCCGTGGCTTGTGCATCATGCAGGTATCCCATCGTAACAGCCGGACCTTTGAAGCAAATTTCGCCGGTCTCCCCATTAGGTAGAGTGGCACCTTCATCGTCACAGATTTTCATTTCCACCCAGTCGGACGGTCTTCCACATGATTTCAACCTTCCACGGTGACGAGTACGAAGATCACTGAGGCGTTCTGTCGTACCCGTCAAGCATTCCGTCAGGGAATACACATCGAGCATGATCACCCCGAACCGCTGTTCGAACCCTTCTTTCATATCCCCCATGTTCATCCCATTGGTCACAACACGTAACCGATGATCCTTATCTCTCTCATCCGGAGGCTGCGAGACGAGCAACTGCGAAATGCTACCTGCCGTGTTAAAGTGGGTAGCACCATATTTTCGCACAAGCTCCCAATGCTCACGGAGGCTAAATCCTCGACGAAAGGCAAATGTACAGCCAAACAGGACGGCCCCGACCAACAAATAAATACCATTGTTGGCGTGAAACAAGGTAAAAAATCCGTAGAGCGTATCTGACTCGTCGCACGCAAAAGCACTGCACCAATAATCTGCACCCAAAATATACGAGTGATGGTTCAACATGACACCCTTTGGTCGTGCCGTGGTACCTGATGTATAAAGTACGCCTACCAAATCTTTTGGGGAGATGGCATCAATCTCTACGAATGATTCAGGGCTTCCCTCCAGCCAGTTAGCCAAATTAGACTCTGGTCCACCGACGTATACAACCTTCTGTAAATCTGGACAAAAGGCTCTGCTCGCTTCTACGACCTGCCGCAAATGGTCGTGGGCAAACAAGATTTTTTGCTTTGAATGGGTAACGGCGTACTGTAGCTCGTCTGCTGGATATCCGGTATTCATCGGTACCATGACGGCCCCAGCCCTTGCGATTCCCCAAAACAATGTGATGAACTCTACAGAATTGTCGAGGAACAGCCCGATCATGTCTCCCTTTTGAATGCCGCTCGCGAGCAATTTGTGGGCTACGCGATTTACCATCCGATCGAACTCGCTGTACGTGATTTCCTGATCTCCAAACCGTATGTAGACATGATTTGGACTCTCTGTAGCTCGTGCTGTCAGGAGTTTACCGAGAGTAAGCCCTAGATAATCTTCCTTTGCATGCCTCATGCTCCCCCTCCTTTTTGCATACTTAGGATCAAAAGTATACCTTGGTATGCTTTTTCAAAATCATTCTATCAACAAGCCAAAGAAAATGTCAACATTATTCCGAAAATTCATTTTTCAACAAAAAAAGCAATACCGATTTCTGCGGTATTGCTACGTTCATTCTGTTTCGCTATTCTTTTCCTGCTTCAATGCCACGAAACATCACTTCCACACCCTCAAGAAGTATGGCTCCTAGCGACCTCTCCTGCTCATTGCGCGACCAGGCAATATAAGATTCGAGGTAATAAGCCCAAAGCATTCGCGCGACGACACGACTCTGTATATCGGCTCTGATCTCGCCTTTTTGTCTCCCTCTCTCGATTGTCTGATAAAAGATCTCGATGGTAGGAGCTTCTTCTCTGAGCAAATCTCCTGAACAGATGTACTCATTCAAGGAAATGACCGCCATCGTGCGATCACTTTCAATCGTATTACAAAGGATGTTCATCAGGTGTACGACCTGCATTTTCGTGGAAAGTCTGGACACTTGCTCATCGGTTACTGCGAGGTTAATTTTCTCCCTTCGCTGCATCAACACTTCGAGGATCAGCTCGTACTTTCGCGGAAAATGCTTGAAAAAAGTCGCCTTTGCTACGTCAGCAGCCGCTGCGATCTCCTCCACGGTTGTTGCCTCATAGCCTTTTTCTCGGAACAGGCGTATCCCTGTTTCAAATATTTTTTGCTTGGTTGCCATCCGCTTTCGTTCTTGACGACCTACTGTATCCAATAAAAAATCACTCACTTTCGCTTATACTAAAACATACCGAGGTATTTTTACATCCCCAAGTCTAAAAGATCACATTGTTTGCAAATTTAGTTTACCAATAGAGCCTACCTGCTGTCACGCTTTAGAGAAGGAATTTTCAATCAGCTTACTTCGGTATATATCCCTCCCTATGAGGGCAGTCCTTTTCCTCTCCTTTTACACGTTTTTCATGGCAGACGGCTTTCTAGCATGCGAAAGATCTTTCGCAACATTCATGCCAACCACTTATGCTCAAGAAAATGCATCGTTTTTGATTTCTACGTTTTTGATGTGAAGCTGGAATGTTTCAATCGTGAAACACGGGGGGCTCTTTTGGGCCGCGACCCTCTCATGAATATAGCGATTTAGTCATATTCACACTGCTTCTTCGCATAAACAGTATTGTATTTGGAGCGGGTGAAATGGAACGGTGGGTATAGGAGGTGGGACAGTGAAGGAAAACAAGCGATCGCAGCATCCAGATGACCCTGCGCAATGGGCTGAGGATGCCCCTGTGACTTTCCATTCGCAAACAGTAGGTGCAAGGGGTCCGATTTTGGAGCAGGATAATATTTTACACGAAACCCTCGAGACCTTTATCCATAACAAAATTCCAGAGCGGCCAGTCCACGTGAAAGGCTACGGGGCATTCGGCTACTTTCAAACTGTACGCTCTATGTCTGCCTACACCAAGCTGAGCTTTTTGCAAACCCCTGGTCAAGAGGTCCCGGTGATGGTGAGGTTTTCGCTGGCAGTTAGCAACAGAGGCACCCCGGATACCTCTCGCAACGTTCGAGGCTTTGCTACCAAGTTTTATACCGAAGAAGGCGTTTTTGATCTAGTATGCAATCATATTCCTGTGTTTCTGGTACGCGATCCGATCCGCTTTCCCGAATCTATCAAAGCCTTTTCCCCTTCTCCCGTAAATAACCTGCTGGACCCGGAGCGGTTCTGGAGCTTTATAGCCAGAGCACCTGAGGCCACCCATTTTCTTGTCCGTCTGTACTCTGATCAAGGTACGGTCAAAAGTCTTCGTCACATCCCCGGTCATAGTGTCAATACGTACGTCTGGCGGAATGCACAGGGTGTCCGCCGCTATGTGAAATACCGCTGGCTTCCTTTTGACGGCGAGCAGTACATCGACCGTCAGGAAGCAGCTCGTCTGGCTGGAGAGAATCCCGATTACGCGGGACAGGATCTATTCCAGACACTAGCGGCAGGAAAAACGGTGGAATACGGGCTTTATGTTCAGCTGATGGACCCCCAGGACGAAGCGAGACTTCCCTATGACCCGCTGGATGATACCAAGGTCTGGGATGAGCGGCAATATCCCTTGCTGCCGGTTGGAAGGCTAGTGTTGAACCAAAATCCGGATAACTACATGGAGCAGGTAGAAAAGGTAGCCTTTTCTCCGTCCAATCTATTAGATGGCGCGGAACTGTCCGCCGACAAAATGCTTCAGGGACGTGCGAATATTTACTGGGATTCCCAAAGGCGGAGGCTAGGCCCCGATTTCCGCAGTATTCCAGTGAATCACCAGGAGGACTGGACCCCTGCTTCTCTGGTAACGAGCGGAAGTGGCGAATATGTGGAAGGACACCTTGTCCGATCTGCTGCTCCCAAACCAGATGACTTCTCGCAGGCCGGACAGTTTTACCGAAGTTTGAATGCGACGCAGCAAGAGCACTTGGCAGGTAATCTTGCAGCTGATCTAGCGGGTATTTCCCCAGAGCTGCAGGGGATCGTGTTGAGCTACCTGCACAACGCTTCGCCAGAGCTGGAGGAACGGGTATCTCAGCGTTTAAAGCGCTAGACTCAGCATAGATGTTCAGTGATAATAAAGTTTTAGACCGGAACCCCTTTCAGTACAAGGAGTCCCGGTCTTCTAAATCATCAGGTATTTGAAAATTAGTTTTAGACTATACGTCAGAATGAAGCAGTCTATGGGTCTAAACCTGAATAATAAAGTCTTAGACTGCCTCATTGAACTATCGTACCCGATAGTTCAATAAGCAAGAGACAATTCTTACTTAAACTAACCCTATTGTGACTTCTCCCTCGTGGTAAAACTCAATTACAAACTTGGATGGACGAAAGATATAGGTATCAAAATCAACCGCTAAAACATCATCAATAGAATGGATCACTTTGTGAAGTTCAACTTGCAAAACAGGATGACCACTACCACTCCAAAGTATAAATACCGAATCTTTAACGTGTTGATCCATCTTGTTGAGGGTAGAAACTATTTCATCCACATCATCTGCTGTTGTCTTCGTGGAAACCTGATCCCAATCGATCCTAGCCCAAGGAGAGAATGGAAATTGATTTTGGAGTGCATTATACACTTTCGCACTTTCCCCTTCGGATAAAATGATTGTGTTCTCACCTAATGACTCAAGACATTCTTTGAACAATACACTGTATTCATTTTTTTGTTTAGACCTTTGCTTGTGTAGCAATTGTTCTAATCTCCATCTTCTCTCCGCTTTATCATTCATGGGTTCTCACCCTCTGTCAAATTGATCAATATAATTCATTTTACACGCAATCTTAAAGGAAGTCATAATCGACTAAACTGCCCTTTAGTTCGGTGGGAGCCACTGCCCTTAAAAGTACCGCCTATATAATTCCCGTCGACGTTCCCCTCGTAATTGAGCGTAGATCTGTGTTGTTGAAGCCTTCTCGTGACCCAGCATACCCTGAATAAAATCTAACGGGGCACCATTATCAAGTAAGTGACAAGCATACGTATGACGAAATATATGAGGATAAACGTTTACTGCAACCTCTCCACGGGCCGCAAGCTTTTTAACAGCATAACGTATTGTAGGTATGTCCATTCGTCGCACAGGAAAAGACTCCGTCACAAAAAGGGCTTTGCAAGAATCCTCTCGACTCTTGAGGTATCTCTTTAACCAGACCTTACATTCGGTTGTAAAATACACTTCTCGTTGCTTAGAGCCCTTACCATGCACAATCGCGGCGCAGCTCTCCCAGTTGATATCTTCGATATCTAACCTGTGTATTTCACCTACGCGACAACCAGTACAATATAAAAACTCCAAGAGTGCGCGCTCACGTAGGGAATCACAGGTTATCTTAAGATTAATCACATCTTCCTCAATTAAAAACTTCGGGATCCTCTTTTCCAGTTTTGGTTCTCTTAACTTAGCCGTAGGATTTTTAATAATATGTCCTTCTTCAAATGCAAACCGAAACAGGGACCGTATAAACCGTATACGATGTCCCAAGCTGCTTGGCCTTAACCGTTCCGACTGCTTTGCTAAGTATTCTTTCAGCAAGTCCAATGTCACTTCTCTGATATTTAAGTTGCCAATCTCGCGAGTCAGTACCTTAAACTGAAGGGAATACGCTTTTAAAGTGTGCGGACTAAAACCCAGAATTCGTTTATCGGCCTCGTACAACGTCCAGATATCAGTCATTTTCATAAAACAACCCCCCTCCCAAGACTAATTACTATTAGCTTCACTATGTTTGGGAGGGATTAATACGTAATTTCGAACTAATTGTTGAACTGGTGATCTCCGTTAGCTTACTCCGTGATTGGGAATATCCCACAAAAAATAATGTCTTGAAAACTGTCGGGTTTCTACAATTATTGTCTGTTTATCATTCTCAAAGATAAGCCCTGAACCCATTTGGTCCTTATAATCCCAACCCTTTTCCTTCATAAATTCCTTGACAACATCATATCGAAATTCGCCGCTATTTTTCGAAACAAATCTGAGCTTTTTATCTGATTCAAAAAACTGTTCAAAATTGCTGTTTGTAAATTCTAATTTCGAAATAGAAACAAGTATCGGTACAGGGTTGCCCTCTTGTGACAAGGCACTTCCAAATCTTAATACAATAAAACCAGCCGCTATAATGAAAACAGAAAGCACAATCGTCAAAAATCTTTTCAAATACCAGCCCCCCTCGACCATTTCATTATTTAAAGATACGTTTCCAACAGTTATTAAGTTGCGTTATCCTGCCTGTTAGCGTAACAAAGCTGCCGGTCATCATCGCGGCAGCTTTGTCGTGGTGTGTTTTTTCGTTATCGAACCCGTTAGTTGAATCGCTTTTTACCGTAATAGCAATTTGGTGAAAACTCACAATTCCAATTTGTGTTATGTTTAGAAATAAAAGGTAATAATTGGAGGTGTTGGAAACTAATGAAATTACCAACTTCCTGTCTGGTATTACTATTTTTACTTGGTTGTGAAACCGTTGACAGAGTTAATTCAATTGAGGTTAGTTCTGCTATTGATCGGGATAAACTTGTAGATCAATTTTCTCTAATTCATGACTTTAATTCTGGTGAGGAGTTCGATATAGAAAAGCTTATCGAATTACAGAAGGAATCAGATCGGAAGGATTACAAAAAAGTACTCGCAAATTTTTTTACACAATATTTGCAAAAAGAAATCGAGTCTTTCCAAACAATCAATAAAAGCGAACATGATCGCCACATACTTGTTATAACAAAGGACAGATGGTTATATAGAGTGGACATAAAACAATGGCCAGAATACGGTAATATTTGGACAGTTGATATGTATGGTGGTTTTTTACAGGCTCAGTAGCATTGCAGATCCTAACATGTAGCCAGCTTCACTATGTTTGGGAGAGGTTAATACGTATTTCGAAAAAATTTATTGAACTAGGGTTCTCCGTTAGGTAAACGCACGAGGAGTCTTCGTCTTTCGATTTCGAAACGTATTAATTCTAACTTTTCAAGGATTAAAGGAGCGAATCCTATAAACCTTGTTGGACGGTTAACACCACGTTGCCTTTCTTGTGGCCCTGCTCCACATAGTGGTGGGCCTCCGCCGCTTGCTCCAGCGGATAAACGCGGTCGATGATCGCACGCAGCTTGCCGGCCTCGATCAGCTCCTTAAGATACCCCAAGTCTTCCGCGTTTTCCCTCATTGTTCCACCGATCACCTTCTTACTGCTCGTCAAGTTGACCCATAACCCGAGAACGACCGGCAGAGGGCTAAAATGGACTGCTCGCAGGTATAAACCGTTCGGTGTCAGACGCTCGACGCAAGCCATGAACGGACTCTTTCCAACCGTATCGAAAATGATATCGTAGGCCGTACCGTCATCCGCGAAGTTCTCTTCTGTATAATCGATGACTCGGTCGGCGCCCAGCGATCTTACCAAATCCAGGTTCGATGTACTGCATACCCCGGTCACTACCGCACCGAAATGCTTGGCAAGCTGCACCGCATACGTCCCAACACTGCCGGATGCTCCGTAGACGAGTACGCGCCTGTTGCGCTGAATATTGCCTTTTCGGAGAAATTGCAAGGCAGTATAGGCACCGACCGGTACCGCGGCCGCCTCCACGAACGTCATGTTTGTCGGCTTCAGCGTGACGCTGCCGTTCTCAGGTAGGCATCTGTATTCGGCATACGCACCGAAGCCCATTCCGCTGGCAGCATAGACGGCATCCCCCGGTTTAAACCGAGTAACGCTACTGCCCGTTGATTCGACCACGCCCGCTAATTCGAATCCGAGAATCTTGACTCGCTTCGGTCTCCACAGACCATTGAACAGCCGCGCCAGGAAAGGATCTGCCTTTCGTAAGCGCCAATCCCCCGCGGCGACAGTTGCAGCATAGACTTTAATCAATATCTCGTCGTCCTTCGGTACCGGCTTGGCGACATCCCGAAGCTGCAGTACATTTGGCGGCCCGTACCGCTCATATACGATCGCTTTCATCCATTCCCCTCCAGTCACCCTTCGCTATTTTCCCATTTTATTCGCAGTAATTAGATTAAAGTTCTGCAGAATTCGCTAATTCCAGTATATGGGTGGAGTGCAGCTACGAGCTACTACTAAAATAAGATGTTAACGGCTCCATATAGAAAAACTCGGTCTAGTTTGACATAAAAAAACCGGAAAGACTTCGTAACGCTACGTGCTGATTAGTCTTTCCGGTTTTTACTGTTCCATTATTTGGAAGTTTAGCCTGCCAGATCACTCCGGCAGGCTGTGTGATTGAACTATCGTTACCCGTTAGTTGAACGAATATCGTGTTCATATGCTTATCTCTATTGTGAAATGGATAAAAAAGGGAATAGGTGCAATTAATATGGGATTTCTTTTTGTAACTGCAGCAATCGTATTAACGGTTACGACTTTATCAATTGAGATAAGAATGCGACGCATGATTAGTCAGAACGAGCGGATCATTTCCTTACTGGAGGAAAAGAAGCACTCGTAATATAATCGTCCCTTATCTGAATTTATCATTCTTTCAAGTTATGTTGTCAATTTCAAAGATGCTCAATAAAAGGCTGCCGTATTATCCCACCGGCAGCCTCTGTATGTTTTGTTTTGCTATCGTTCTCCGTTAGTTCAATAAAATAACGTAACGCCTCTTACTAGATAGTTTACAGTGGAATGGTACTCTAGATGCTTTTAACGACTTGCTGAGAGATATTGAAGGAACGATTATCTGGAAAAACTTCGCTCAATCAAAGAAAACCTTAAGTTATTCTGAAACTATTAAGCTTTTAAGAGAACGTCTAGAATACTGTCACCCTTCAAATATTCCTTTTGTGAGAGAAAAGTTAAAGAAGGCCGAGCTCGGTATGGGACCGACAGTTTTGGATTGGATATTGGAAATAATCTCTGAACATGAAAACGTAGTCCTAATTTTGGAATAGCTATTTATCTCACTTACCGTTGTGATAAGCTCAGTTAACATTCAAGCGAAAAGATATAAAGGATCAGTTTTATCTAATGGAGATAAACCATATTTCAATTACTTTCAGATACAATAAAGTGTTCATTCAATTTGGTATGGATTAAAGTGGTTAAGTAAGGGGGACAGTTCTTCAAAGGTTTGTTTAACCACACTCATGACCTCATCTAACTCTAAATACAAGTCATGATGTTGATTCCAAAACTCTTCATTCGTATTTTTCAGTACATAAGCGAGAAGATCCCCACGATAAAACTGAGTTTCAACAAAAGGATCTTTAGCTAGGATACCTAATGCAAGTGGAACTAAATGCTCTAGATTAAGTTTCTGACCAATCATTAATCTAAGATTATCTGCTGTAAGATCCTTTAGCGGTACTTTTCTCAATTCATGACAAGTCCTTATCAGCTTAGTCGTTTTACCTGGATCATCCCAAACCTCACCATCAATTTCCTCTAGCGTTTTATTTACATCAATCTTTTTCAAACACCTTATCCCCCTAGCTCTGTAACTATTTGGTATTGTATGATTTTATCTCGTATTGGGTTAGTTAGTACACAAAATAACTAATTTGTTAAAAGCTTGCCTCAGCTCATTCGTATTCAGGGTTAGAACATTCAATTTCGACTTCATCCTCATCGATTTCTATCTTCGATTTTCTAGCGTAAATCTTGAAAAGAGTCTCTTCCAATCCATAAAAACCGCCCATGATTGTTCTAGTATCGAACTCTTTAAACTCTTTTTTTCTTCTGTAACTGTCTTCTCTGATGCGAATAGAATCAACTTGTCCAGTCTTCGTATCAACGTTAATGTTGTATTTGCAGTCGTGCTTTTCTTTGTCAGATTCAGCATCGAAATAAATACGTGTCATCCACTTCCATTCACGGTCAATAATTAGGGTCATTTCATGAGTTCCTTCGTAGCCGAGTTCATCCAAGCCCTCAATCTCTTCCTTGAGTTCCTCCATGATCTCAGAAAGCTTGTACTCCTCTTTTGAAGTTAGCAACAATGCATCCAACTGCTCTTTCATGCGGTTTACTCCTTGCTCATGAACAACAGCATTTAGATGATCTTTTATCGTAGCTAAAATTAGTTGATCATAAGAAGGGACATCTAGCTTTTCGAGGTTGATTTGCAAAAGCTACTCAACTTGTTTCGATAGGTTTTTTCCAAAGTCACTGTAGCTTCGCAAGGAATCGCTTACTACACTTTCAGTTGTTTTTTCAAGGTGGCTTTTCACAATCTTTTCAACAAAGCCCGCTTCTTTCAGTCTTGCTAAAGAGTCATTAATCATCAAATTCAGATCCATTGTCTATTCCTCCCGTTTTTCTTAATACACATTTTGTAAAATGGTGTTCATTTTGTAGATTGGATCACTATAATTTTCCTGAACGATAGTAATTATTCGTTTTTTCTCGGAGGAATTATGGTGTCTCAATCGTCGTTAAACTTAAATTCTTTTCTTTCAGAAGCTATTGAAATTCAGCGAGTTTGGACAATTCGTGATGAGAATGGATTCCCTGCCCCTCAAAATTCTGAAGGTAATCGGGCTATGCCCTTTTGGACGACACTATCCTGAGTTCAAAAAATCATAAACTCTGTAGACGGCTACCAGAACTTCGAACCCTTCGAAATCACTCTGCAAGACTTCATGCAAAAATGGCTACCTGGTCTCGAAAAGGATGATTTATTAGTAGGCATAAACTGAAGTGGAAAAAGGTAACTGGTTACGACCTAAAAGGATCTGAGCTTCTTTATATATTTCACCGGCAATCCTCACAATCATAACTGCCCACTAGCTATCCAAATTGAGCAGTTTGTTAAATGCCATATGCTTTTTTAAAATTTCTCCAGCTAATTGTTTACCGGAGGAATAAGAAATGAGTCAAATTGAAATAGAAACCGATTCTGAATTCATTCAACGTTTACCACTCGTGCATGAATTGGTGAGACAAGAAGCAAAGAAACATTCTATTGACTTGAGCGATTATTACTTTGCTTATTGCTATCTCGATGATGACGAGTGTTCAGTTACTTACTATGACAACGAAACCGGGGACGATAGCTTTTACCTCGAGTTTGATCTAAAGAATAATCCGCCGATTTGTACCACTGTTAGCATTAATGGTGAATAAACGAATTTTACATAATTGAGCTTGTGTTAAATAGGAATTTCTCAACTATCCTGCCAAAGAGTTAACGAGGCTGCCGGATAAACTCCGGCAGCCTCTGATGTATTTGCTAAGCAATCGAACCCGTTAGCTTAATCTTTTTTTGTACCAAAACCATCTGTTTCATCGTACTCCCATATCCCGTATTTATTGATTGATTCAGCCACTTCTTTCCAAGTCGGTCGAATGCATGCCTTTACTATCTCATTTATTTTTTCTTTGATTAGGAGTAAATCAAACGTATTTAATATTAAAACTCCCCTACCACAAAGAACCTCATTGACCTCAAGTGTTCTTAGCAAGAATTTCGGGCTTGCGACATAAAAATAGAAGAAATCAGCACCCAACTCTTCAGCTGGTCCGATAGATACACAAATAGATACCCAGAAATCGTCTTCTTTCTCTGGACTACCAGTAACATCTATTTCGTGCTTAATTACAGGAATAATCATTTATTGCCTCCTGCTAATTTGGGGGTCGACTAGCTAATTAGTACTCATTTGTAGATTATCATACCGTGTTATAAACCTTAAATATCATTCGCTATCCTGCTCCGTTAGTTTAATGGCCCCAGTCTAAAACTTTATTATCTCTATACAATAGAGGCCATAAAAATACGGCAGCTCTGGAATGATCGTAGATCGATCACCCTGAGCTGCCGTACCTTTTTCCATCAAGAGGTCTCCACCGCTACGTATATGGCGATCCCAATCGACACAACGTTAGCAAAGATGAGATACCATTTAAACATCAGTTTGTTGCGTCTTTCAGAATTGAAGATACTCCAGTTTAGATCAAAAAAACCGGGGATGAACCACGCAATCATCACGATGATGTACACGACAATCCCTGTAAGCAGCTGCTCTCCCATACTTTCCACTCCTTCACGATCTTTCCCCATGTGAAAATAGCAAATCGGAGTAAGCAAAAATACTAACCAAAGTTAGTTTTTTCGTGAAAACATGAGACGCGATAGCTACTCCTTCAACAGATCCAGCTCTTTTGCTCTCGAAACAGCTTGAACCCGGCGATTCACCTGCAGTTTTCCGTACAGGTTGACGATGTAGGATTTGACTGTCCCAACAGTGAGTATCAACCTTTCCGCAATCTCCTGATTGGACAGCCCCTCTGCGATCAAATGCAAGATCTCTTGTTCCCGGTCGGTGAGCGGCTCGATCAAGGGAGCGATCCTTCCCGGTTCTTTTTTCTCGCTCACGCTCGCGTCGGAGAATCGCAGCAGCTTGGCGCTGGCCATCTGGGCAGAGAGCATTTGGGAAAACTCCAGACGATCGGTATGGAATGCATCCGGAGTCAGGCTATTCTCTAAATAAAGCACCCCCACCAATACGCCTGTGTACAGGATCGGCACGCAGAGAATGGAACGCGGACGGTTTTGCACCACATAGGGGTCTTTGCTGAGCCATGAGGAACGATCGGCTTCGCTCAGTACGACAGCTTGTCTAGTTCTCGCCACATAATGAACGATAGAGGCGGGAATGAATGCAATGCTGTCCACCGATTCCCCTAGATTTGCCGAATCAAGCGGTGTATCCGCAATCTTCCCGGCTTCGACCCGTAGATCACCGTCTTTCTCCAGAAGGACAAAACCCGTTTCGGCCCCAGCATTTTTCATGGCCGTTTCCAGATAAGAGACGAGAAGCTTCGGCAAATCCGTCTCTTTTGAAAAATCCAGGAGCGCTTGCTGGAAGGATTCTAGATCCAATTGGAAGGATGAACCTGAATGCGTAGTCGTACTGCTAAAAAACAGACCGTGGTGATCTCCCATGTGCAGAGGCACCGGCTCGTCCTCGTCGGCCCAGCGCATTACTTGGTCTTCGCACAGCTCTGAGTACTTCTCTCGCAGCTGCCTGACCTTTTCAGTGGCCCCCCACTGCCCAAAGGCTTCGATCGCTTCCGTCATGTACGCTCTGGCAAACCTCTCCTTTTTCTTCTTTCCATAAAAGCTTGCCGCTAGCTCACAGGCGATCGCTTGATTGCGGACATATTGCTGCTCCTTCGCGGAGTGGATGGCTTGATCGTAGAGGTCGGTCGCCTCTTGATCCCTCCCATCCAGGCGTGCTTTTTCTGCTTCCATCAGCCTGTATTTATGCAGAAAATTATCCGGGCAATCTGCTGCCCATTTTTTCATCTTCTTGATATTTCTTTTCACGATCCTTCTGTACGTTTGGCGGCTCGCATCCGAGAGCTCGTCATATCCGGCGGTTATCGCCAGTGTCTGGTAGAATACCAATTCCGGCACATGCAGCAGATGCGTCGAGTATTTCAAATGGACAGCAGCTTTTTGGGCAAAGCTGAGAGCCCCTTGATAATCGCCAAATAAATAGCAGATTTGCGTTTTGTACGTGTAGTATTGGAAGAACGTCGTTACCTGCGTATCTTCTTGTTGGATTTCCTGCACAAACGCCTCTTCGCTAAACTGATCGTCACTGAGTGTAAAGCGATGGTCCGTTTTGCCTTGCAGGTTGCGAATCAGCTGTAAATACACGTAAAAATTTTTCCGGACAAACTCGTCCTTCAGCTGTTGCAAGACGTTCAAATAACGAGTGACGAGCTCCTCCAATCCTTGCAAAGAGCCCCATACATAGTACGCATTGACGTGCGTCCCCATGGCGTAGCTGGCGTAAATGAAATCGCCTCGCTCCAAGCCTAGCTGAAGCGCCTTTGCGATATCTGCATGAACGTGCTTCGGATGACGTACCCACGGGCTGAGCGTCCCTCTTGCTACCACCAAGGTTTGGCAGGAAAAAGGATTGTGCGGGAACTGTTCCATCCATTTCATAGCAATTTCCCCCAGCTGATCCCCTTCCTTGTAGCGCCTCATGATCAGGCTGAGGACCAGACCGAAGCTTGCGTACGCCATCGCGGAAGCATCCGTGTTGCCATATTTCAGAGCAAGCTGGATATATCTGCACGTCAAGACAACAAACACTTCTTTGTTTGCAAAAAACGTAGGAGCGACCAGAGCCATAATCAATTCCATCGTCGCTTTGATCGTCGGATCACTTACGTTCGGAAGTTGAAGGAGCTGTTCCCTCTTTTTCATTACCTTTCCCCTCGCCATAAGCGATTCGAAAAGGATGGTAGGCGGACTGGGCCTAACCGATATGGACGTCCCCAGCTCTTCCAAGCCTTGCAAGCCGAGCTGAATCGCTTCTACATATTTGCCGAGATTGGTATAAAGCGCAATCCGTATCCGGTACACCTCCGCACGGTCGATACGATCCCGGGCACGATTCAGCAATTTCACAAATTCTTCTTCAGCTTTTTCATAATGCGTGCACAAATATTCGCATTCCGCCAGGCGCACATGCATTTGAAAGATCAGCGAATAACGTTCGTCCCAATCGGTTTCCGAGAGCAGCTCCATCCCCGTGCGAAAATGCGCCAAAGCGGAGAAGTACGCCGTCGTGGCTTTTGCTTTCATCCCCGCCTGAAAATTCAGCTCTGCCAGCCTTTTTCGCTCGTCCGCGCTCTTGATCTCCTCTTTCCCGATGTTGAGGTGGTGAACGATTTGATAGATTCTCTCTTCCAAATTTTCCGGTCCGACTAGCTCTAGCATTGCTCTGCCAATTTTTGCATGGATGGCCTTTCTCTGATCCTCTGAAATCAATGAGTAGGCGGTTTGCAGAACACGGTCATGCAAAAATTCGAAAGACATGTTCCTATCACTGGAGGAATCCTCCTCTTTGACTAAGACCAATCCTTCCGAGATAACCGCCTCTAGCAGGCGCAGGGTATCTTGCAGGCCAAACCCGGAGGCGCGTGACAGTGTGTACAGGTCGAAGCGGTTACCGATGCTTCCCGCAAACATGAGAATCTCTCTGGCTTCATCGGGGAGCTGCTCCATTTTTGCTAGCATCCATTCCATGACGTCCCCGAAGCTCTGCTGTTTATCCATCTCTTCCAGATCCCATTCCCATTTCGCGCTCTCGAAGTTAAAAAGCAGGAGGTGATCTTTGTACATGGCCTGAAAGAGCTGCTTGAAATAAAAAGGATTGCCTGCCGTTTTTCGGTACATCATCTCAGCAAGCGTCCGTACACGCTCTTTTTCAGTAGAAAGCGTATGGGCAATCAAATGATGAAGATGATCCAGCGTGAGTGGGTCTAGCTGAACCTGGGTCAGCGCGACCCCCTTTTGTTCCAGGTCGGCAATCGTTTCGAGCAACGGATGCGTATCCGAGACTTCATTCTCCCGATACGCCCCTACCACAAGCAAATGACGGCTTCCCTGTTCGGTGAAAAGCAGTTGGATAAAATGAAGGGTAGCTTGGTCAGCCCAGTGCAAGTCGTCAAGAAATAAAATAAGCGGATGATTGCGATTGGAAAATACTTGAACGAATTTGCGGAAGACGAGCTGAAACCGATTTTGTGCCTCAGCTGATGGCAACACTTCTACCGGCGGCTGCTCTCCAATGAGCAATTTGATTTCCGGAATGACCTCGGTCACGACGGCACCTGTCCGTCCCAAAGCACGCTGCAGCTTCCTTTTCCAATCGGCGATCCGATCTGAAGACTCCGTGAGAATTTGTCGAACAAGATCCTGAAAAGCTTGAATCAGAGGCGCGAATGGGATCTCCTGCTGCATTTGCTCCCATTTTCCTGAAATAAAATAGGCTTTTTCCGAGGCGGCCAAACGATAGCTTTCTTTGATTAGCTCTGTTTTTCCAATACCAGAAAAGCCGCGGACAAGCACTAGCTCCGCTCCCCCTGCCTTGACCCGTTTGTAAGCGTCACGCAGCTGAGCGATCTCCTTTTCCCGCCCGTACAAGGTCGGGGGTAGCTGAAATACACTCGAGGCATCTTTTTGCCCGATGACAAAGGGGCGGATCTCTCCATCTTCCTCCCACATCCTGTGACAAAGTGCTAGATCCTCCATCAGTCCATAGGCGGTCTGGTATCGTTCGGCTGCCGTTTTGGCGAGCAGCTTCATCGTCATGTCGGAGAGGACTGTAGGGAGTTCAGGGATCCATTCATGTGGAGGGACTGGCCTTTTTGCCATATGAGCATGAATCCAGTCCAGCTTCGTCTCTGCATGAAAAGGAGCCTGAGCGGTCAACATTTCATAAAAAATGATGCCCAGCGAATAAAGGTCGCTGCGGGAATCGACTGCCCGGTTCATTCGACCCGTCTGTTCCGGAGACATGTAAGGCAAGCTTCCTTCCAGAGACTGTACCGGATAGCTTTTGCGATTTTCCTTGAACCAGATCGCATGGCTAAAATCAATGATAGATACTTGCTCGCTCTGCTCATTGATGATGATATTGTCCGGTTTCAAATCCTTGTGAACCACTCCATGCCGATGCATGTCCATCAGGATCTGACTCAGCTGAATAGCAATCCGGAAAAAAGCGGGCAGGGTCAGCTTTCCCTTTTGCAAATAAGCTTTCAGCGATATGCCGCCTGTATCTTCCATAATCAGGGCTACGGTTCCCCCCGTTTGCTCCTGGGACAACGGCTTTACGATGCCTTTGATGGGCAGATGCTTTGCCACATCGTATTCATGCAGCAGTCTTGCCGTATCACTGGTTGTCATCGTCTCTGCGTTTAACGCTTTGATAATGACTGTCTTCCCATCCGCTGACCGCAAAGCACGGTAAATCCTCTTTTTTTCGCTTTGGTATATGACTTCCTGCAAAGCGTAGCCAGGTAAAGCTGCCATTTTCAAAACTCCCCATGATTTCCATTTCTTTCGATATTATATAGCGATCACAGGCTCTCATCTAGCAAAATTCTGCCACCATTCGACTACAATTGGTACTTTTGAATCAAGGGTACGCCGAACCGCAAGAGAATCCATGACAACACACGCCAAACAATCCGACGGGACAAGGGAAGATGTCTGACGTACACGGCGGTATGCTCTACTTCTCCCACTGCTCCTCGATCCGCCTTGAAAGCCCCAACCCCTGCGCTTTGATGCAGCAGCAATTCCTTTTTCCTAGCTTCTTGTACCAGTAAGCTGGACAGCATCCGGTACAAACCTGCTTCTTTCGGCAGCGTGGTGTCATATCCGAATAGCGGTGTCGTCATGACGCCATTCCGCTCAAAGTACCCGAGGATGCCATCCAGCTGTCCATCCTTCTCGAGACCTAGTAATGTCAATGTCCTCTTTTTCAGAGCAAGCCTAATAAAGTCATGGGTAAACTGAGGATTTTGATGGGAGTATTTATCTAGATAGAGAGCGTTATACAAGTCGATGATCCGCCCGACCAAGGCTTCGTGCAGCTCTTCATGTGGAACGATGCGATACCCGGAGTTTTCCAGCATTCGCTGATCGCGCTTCAGCGTATTGCGCACTCGCCACCCACCAAGAGCAGGCCAATCAGGATGAAAGAGATAGATGCACCGGCTCGGCACCATGAGATACCCCGCTTTGCGCATCCCCTCGTACATGGCAGGGTGCAATTTCGCACTCACAGAGCGAAAGGCGATGACATGCTGAGGAAATTCATGGGTACAAAATTGTGTGAGTGCCAAAATCTGTTCCGGGGACAAGTCATGGTAGAGATTGGTAGAGAGGAGCCAGTTGTTGAGGATGGCGATCTGATTGACCCTGCTCGTCTTGAGTAGCCAACCGAGTCCCTTTAATACTCGCTCCAAAATCCATTCCAGCATCGGCATCCGCAGCATCCGCAGCATCCGCAGCTCTTCCTTGGCATAGGTAATGTAGTGAGTGTACGGCGAACACACGTAGGAGTTTTCGTACTCCGTTTCATTGATGGTCACAGGCAGCACGAGATCATCAACGGCTAATGCCTCCATTTTTGTCCGTACGTTTTTCACATAGCGTTCTGCTCCATCCATCAGGCAGGCGGATAGGTAGGCTTTCACATAAGCTCCGTCTTTCATTTGTTCCCAGGGAACTTCCTGCAAAGTGCCTTGATCGTAGCGGCGTACATTTCTACTCGATTTCACTCGGGGTAAACATCCTCTCCACTCGTCGCATCTTCTTCCCACCAGTTACTCGTTCGTATAGCGTAAACTGTATCATCGGAATCTGAGCACCATGCTGGCTTATGGTCTCCTGCAGTCGACTTCTTACCTGCTCATACAACAGCTCTTCTTTGCCTTCTGCTTGTATCGATACCTCGAGCAGCTGCGGATTCATCTGCTTGACTTTGTACTCCTGGATATCCTCAGACGTGCTCAGCAGCGCTCGACGGATAAAATCAGGAAACACCGAAACCCAGCGATTTTGCGGTTGATTTTCGTGCCTGAACAGGAACACATCGTCTGCTCTTCCCTCGATCTTCTCCAAGGCTGTAAAAATAGAACCGCATGGACAAGCGGTTTTCTTCTCTGTCAATATATCGTTCAACCGATAACGTATGATCGGCTGGGTCGTTCGAGAGAAGTCTGTAATGATTGGGTAAAATCGCTCTTTCTGTCCATCCAGATACTCTTTTTCCATCACGAGGATGTCTTCATTCACATGCAGAGTGCCGTGCGGGCAGGTCACAGCAAGAAATCCTTCCGTGCATTGATAGATTTGGTGAATATTCTGGTGAAAGACTTGGCGAATGAAGACCTCATCTAGCAGGTCCAGCACTTCGGCAACCGAAATAATCTTGGCAGGCGACACCCGAAGCTCCCCTCTTTGTTTCGCTTCGGCTAGCAAACGCAGCATAGAGGGTGGCGCTACGAGTACGGTTGGAAAAAACTCGTTTAACCGTTGTATATGCTCTGGAATCGGATGTAACAGGTCAAAAAAGGAAAAGCGAATGCGCCGCCGATTCACAGAGGTATAGAGATTGCTGTTGGCACGAAGGAAAAAGGCAATTCGATGCTCGTTCCACAGCTGCCCAGGAAGCGCCTTTGCCAAAATCATTCCCGCCCATCTCGCCCGCTCCTGTGGCCCGACCAGAAAAATCCCTCGGTTCCCCGACGTTCCCGAAGACAATCCTACTGTCACTTCTCCGATCTGCGGTGTAAAATCCCGTGAATCCTCCGCTTGAAAAGCGACTTGAAACGCATCCTCTTTGTGGATTCCAAGCGTATTTAGCGAACTGAAATTTTCCATCAGAAGCTGTTTATCGATGGGCGCCAGCTCCCTCCACGCATCTGGCAAAAGGTCCCCAAATCGTTCCCGGTAAAAGGGAGATCGCGGCAAAATGGTGCGCAGCAGCTTTTGTACCTGCTGCTCTTGCCAGGCTTCCAGCTGGCTGCGTGTTGCCCACTTTTTCCGTAGTCGCTTGGTCATCCAGTATTGCCACAGTAACGTTACGATCTCCATGCAAACACTCCTTGGCTCATTTGCCATACTTCTGCACAATGCGTGGGCAAAATTTTTAGACTGGGCCAATGAACAGACAGCTCATGGAGTCGTTTCAGATTTTCCCTGTATGCGCGAATGTCCCCCATGATGAACTGAGCCAAAGCATGCGGCAGCAAGTTTTGCCTATACGCCGTACTCGACCATGCCGCATCTGCACAGAGAAGTACGTCGCCTTGCTCCTGATCACGCAAAAACAAGCCAAATTGGCCGATAGCATGTCCGCTCAGATCGACCAAGAGCATACTTCCATCTCCAAAGAAGTCATAGGCCTCCGAGAACGGCTGATAGTTTTGCGAGAGTGCTATCGGGACCCCATGATCTACAAATGTCACGCGCTTTTCAAAATCGACTGGCAGTAAATCAGGCAGATACCCCTCGCGAAGGGCACGGAGCCCCCGCTTCCCTTTTATATGCTCGTATGCAGCGGAAAAACAGAAAAGCCGTGCGCCTGGGAAATCCTGCAGGCCACCGATATGATCTGCATGGAAGTGCGAGAGCAGCACCCCCGAAATACGCTGTGCGTCGAACCCGTGAGCCGACAGCTGTGCCCTTACACTTTGCTGCGGGGCTGTCACAACCGGGGTGATTTTTTGGTAAAGCGCATAGGGAAACAAACGGGTCGCTTCGAAAAAGCGTGGAGAGTACCCCGTATCAAATAAGTACAAACCATGTACCGGATGCTCAATGAGAGCGGCAATGGCATGAAAATCAATAGACTTCAGCCTCCCCCCTTTTATCGAAAACATCTCCAGCTGCCGGCAATAGCCTGTATCCAAAAGGGTTAGCTTAACGTTCATGCTGTGTCCTCCACCATTTCGTAAACAGTTCGATTCCTTCTTGCATGCTCACCCGCGGTTGGTAGCCAAGCTCGTCTTTCGCTCGTGAAATATCTAGCGTCTGGCTTTTTGCCAGCACCCCGACTGAGTAACGCGTCAATACTGGCTCTCGGTATCCCAGAACCGTTTTGGATGCCAGCTCGAGCATCCATGCTGCTGCATATGCCTCCCTGTATGATATTTGCTTGGCTCGCAGTGGCATGCCTAGTCGCTGGAAGACCTCTCTGAGCACATCGATCATCGTCACAGGCTCTCCATTGGTGATGTTAAAAGCCCGCCCCAGTGTCCGAGTAGGTGAATCCATACAAAGCAGCAGGGCATCGACGACATTTTCTACATAAGTCAAATCGATTGTTGCTTTTCCGCCATTCACCAAAGGCACGAATTTCTCCTCGTTTGCCCGAATCAACCTGGGAAGAATCGCGTTATCCCCTGGACCGAAAAGCCCCCGCGGCCTGATCGTGATCGTTGGCAGCCCTCCTTGAAACGCCTTTTCGATCTCAAGCTCGGCCAAATATTTCGTTTGTGCGTATGAATTGGCAAAACGCCTGGGAAGCGGCGCGGATTCTTTTATGGCGAGTCGGTCTTCAAAGTCAAAGTAGATGCTGGGCGTGGAGACATGAACCAATCTCTCTACTCCATGTGCTAGGCAGCCCTCGATCGTATGGATCGTCCCTTCTACATTTGTCGCGTACATATCGGTGTATTTTCCCCAGGGGGAGGAAAACGCTGCAGCGTGAAAGACGATCTCCTGGCCTTTGCAGGCATGTCGAATCGCTTCCCTATCCGTGAGATCCGCTTGGACAAACGCAATGCCACGATCGGCTAAATAGCGGCCCGCCCTCTCGTTTCGCCCAATAACGGTCACGAGGTGGCCATTGTCCTGAAGGCGCGTCGCCAGCTTTTGTCCGAGGAAGCCTGTTCCGCCTGTCACCAATACTCGTTTCATCATGCCTCACCATTCCATTCTATATCGCTCGTGCTGCATTCCATCATACTTTTGCCGGTCTTTCGGGACTGCATCGCTAGATCAGCCAGCATACGTGCCTGTTTCAGGAACGGGAACGGGTCTGTCCAGCTCCATACGACATCCCGCGCCAAGCGAAAGTCCTGCAAAAAGCGCCGGCCAGCTGCTGCTGACCGCACCGCTGGAAGACCGTATGCCACCATCGCCACCCCCAGCATAGATGGATGTTTGCCGTGAGGAACGAATACTTCTGACCGTGTTCCAAAAAACGCTGCCGTTGCTTCTGGCTGATCTGCGAATAAATGGATGCCGCTGGTTAGGCGTGGGTTACATTCAATCACGTAAAGCTCGCCTGTTTCGTCTTCTATGAAATCAAAGGCAATCTGCCCCGAAAACTGCTGTCCATAGACAAATCGGTGAACAAAGTCTTTGACCTTGAAGTGATTGGCGTACGAAAAGCGAATCGTAGCTCCTTGTCCAGCCGTATACGTAGTCTCGTAATCTGCATACAGTGCCAGCCTACCTTTATGCGCCACAGCGTAGCTACAGATTTGCCTGCCCTCGATGAAATCCTGGACAAGCCATGGCTCTTGTTTGGAAACGGCTGGCAAATCCCCGAGCGCGGCCGAACGGGGGTCTGTTACGATCCGTATGCGTGAGGCAAATCGGGAAAACACGGGCTTCAGTACGACCTGCCTGCACGACTCCTTCAGTGCTTCCCTCAGCTGCTCTTCTGTTTCTACCTTTCTGGTAGGAGGCACTGCAGCGCCCGCCTGTTTCGCCAATTGCTGAAAGCTCCATTTATCATGAAGAGGACGTAGTATTTCTAGCCCTTCTGTCAGGACCTGCCCTTTCTCCAATAACCCATTCAGGCCACGCGAGACGTAGAATATCTCTTCACAGGTTGGAAGGAGCATATCTACTTTTTCCTGTTCCATGATCCTTTGCAGCGCCTGGATATACTCCTCAGACTGTTGCCGCGGAGGTGGGACTAGGTAGGATCGGGAAACGGCCCGGGAAACCTGGCAAAGATGGTGACGGGCACTTTCTGCCACGATGACGCGATACCCCTCCTGATAAAACAGGCGAGCGAGTTCCAGCGTAGCGGGCGCTCTCCCTCCTGTCAGTAATACCGTTTTGCTAGTACGCAAGGAGAAGCCCTCCAAGAGATAGTCCTGCCGATGTTCCTAATAGCAGCAGGAGATCACCGCGCTGGACTTTTTCCTGTACGATTGCCTCGTGCAAAGCCATGGGAATGGAGGCTGCAATCACGTTTCCATGGTTTTCGATGATATTCATCATTTGACTGCTGGAAAAGCCCAGCTTGGTTCCCATGATTCTCAAAGCCATTCCACTTGCCTGATGCGGAATAACCAGCCGTATGTCTTGCTTTTTAATACGAGCTGAATTCAACAGCTCTTCGACAAAGCCGGTGATGAGCTGGGAAGTCATTCGAAATATCTTCTTCCCATCCATGTCAAACTGAAAGTCTGCCTCTCGTCCTTGTCCGTATTGGCTCGGGTGTACCAGTGTCCCTCCTCCCCTGATTTCCGAGTAATGAGCTCCTTCGCTGTAGGTTTGCATGCGAGAAGACAGGATACGCGAATTCTCCCCTTCCCCTGTTCGCCCGATCACCACGGCAGCAGCTCCATCGCCAAAAAGGACACAGCTCTCTTTTTGACCCCAATTTAGCCCTACGGAGGCTACTTCGGTAGAGACGATGAGAATCCGCTGGTAGCATCCCATGGCTAACGAGCAGGATAAGATATCCAAAGCCGTCACAAAGCTCAGGCAGGTCGAGTTCATATCAAAGCAGGGAATACCCGAATGGGATTGATGCAATTCTTTCTGAATGAGTGCTGCTGTACAAGGAATTTCCTGCTGAGAGGTTCCACTTGCGCAAACGAGACAGTCGATATCAGAAAAGTCTAGCCCAGCCATTTCCAATGCTCGCTGCGCCGCGATGGCTCCCATCTGGGATGCCGTTTCGTCCGTCACGAAGTGCCTGATCCGCACACCCGATTTTTTTGCAACCCACCCTGCAGAGAGGCCAAGCTTTTCATCAAGCTCCTCTGCCGTCACTTGTCGCTGGGGTAAGTATTTACCTGTCCCCAAGATTTTTACTTTTCTTTCCATGCTGCGGTTCTCCTCTACTTCGTTCGCAATCTCTTTTTTCTTCCTACAATTTACAATATATGAATGGAGTGGTATGTCAATCTATCTTTCGATTCATAGAAACCATGCTCTCAAGTTGCTCGAATCTTATCGCTTTACCAAAATCCGCATAAGGAAGCCCTGAAAATGGCATCATTACCCATATAGTCAAAAAGGAAGGTTGTCCTCATAAGTGGGTAAAGAATCAAGCGGGATCTCTGTGATTCAATTGTTTACGATATTCGCCCTGATGAATGGGCTTGAAAACCATGTGATCATCAATCCTATGCTGCTTGACGCTGCTGGAAGAGATGCTTGGATTACCGTTCTGGTGACCGGGCTGCTTTTTATTGGATGGTGTCTCCTTTTAAACTGGATGAGCACGAGATCGGGTCAGCGTCCTTGGAAGGAGTGGTTAGCGAAGAGTACGCATCCCGTGATCATGTGGATTCTCATGATCCCCATTTGGTTGAATTTGTACTTGATCGGTGCGACAACGGTTATCCACACCGTTACCTGGAATACGACCAACTACTTGCCGGGATCATCGGCGATTTTACTTGTTTTGGCATTGGTCATCATTTGCCTGGTACTCTCTATCTGGGGAGTTCGGATTATCGCGATTACTTCGGGAATTTTGCTTCCGATCGTCATCCTCTTGGGCATTTTCGTCAGTCTGGCAAACTCGGCCGAAAAGAACTTCCAGCTCCTCAAGCCTATACTGGAATACGGGTGGGAACCGGTGAGAAACGGTATGATCTATGCCGCTGGGGGCTTTTCTGAAATGCTCCTCGTTCTGTTGCTTCAGCATCGATTGACGCAGAAGCTTAAGACCTGGCAATTCTTTTCGTACAGCATCTTCACGATCATCATCATGATGGGACCCATCCTGGGAGCGATCACAGAGTTTGGTCCAGTTGAAGCGGCCAAGCAAATGACATCCCCTTACGAACAGTGGAGACTTGTCAGCATCGGCCAATACATTGAGCACGTAGACTTCTTTTCCATTTTCCAATGGCTGGCGGGTGCCTGCGTGCGGGTAAGCACCGCTGTTTATTTGCTCATCGATACCTTGCCCATAAAAAAAAGCGGGCATCGGATATGTACCATTCTCATCGTAATGGCAAGCTACATCTTGCTCTGTAGTGTTCCTGTTATTAATGATTACACCTTTTACCAGTGGATGTACCACTATTCCATCCCTATTTCCTTTTATGTACTCTTCTCCTTATCGATCATTTGGTTTGTGATTACCTTATTTGCGAAACCTCTGCGAAAGGCTGAATCTGGATGATGAAGATGGAGCGCAGCTGGTCTGAAGATCAATTCAAGGATCTCTATAGAGGGTCGGCGGATGTCAGCATTGAGCCTTGCTATTTTCGTTCAGATGCTACTCCGACTGTCCTTCTGATCTATGTCAATGGCTTATGTGACTCCATCCGCATTCAAGAAGTGGTCCTGCCTGAGCTCATCCGTTTTTACGAGGCCCAAACGTTGGAAATCCCATCGCTGGACCCTCTGAAGACCAAGCTTTCCCTCCTCTCTTTTCTAGACGTTCCTACGATCGACGAAATTGACGAATCTATTTTCGAAGGGGATCTTTTTCTTTTTTTTGTGAACGAGTACCGCTTTTACCGAATGCATTTGAACAGTGTCCCCAAGCGTCCTCCCGAAGAGTCGAGCACAGAAATCTCCATCAAAGGGCCAAAAGACGGTTTTACAGAGGATATCACGACCAACGTGGCGCTTATTCGCAAACGGATCCGCAGCCATTCGCTTCACGTGGAAGAGTATGTCATCGGCAAACGAACAAAGACCAAAGTAGCCTTGCTGTATTTTACGGATATTATCGACCCGAAAATTTTAATGGAAGTACAAACAAGGCTCACTTCAATCGTAACCGACGGTCTTTACAGCATAAACCAGCTGGAAGAGTCTCTAACAGGCTCCAAACTAAAAATATTGCCGCTTATCGAATACACAGGCAGAACAGACTTTTGTGTAAATGCGTTACTGGCGGGAAGGTTCGTGCTTGTCATAGACGGAAATCCAATGGTCTTAGTCGGACCCGCAGGTTTAAGCTTGATTTTGAAGTCTCCTGAGGATATTCATTTCAATTATACTTACATCTCATTTGCGAGGGTCATTCGAATCTTTAGCCTTTTTCTCTCCGTCTTTTTGCCAGCCGTATGGGTCGCTTTGATGGCGTTTCATCAAGATCAGCTTCCCTTTCGAATCATGGCTACCATTGCCGTTTCACGTTTGGGGCTACCTTTCTCCTCGCAGATTGAGATGTTCATTCTGCTGATGCTCCTGGAGATTTTTCGGGAAGCGGGTATTCGTCTGCCCAATGCGATTGGTCAAACACTGACTTCTATCGGAGGGTTAATTATTGGCGATGCCGCTATTCGAGCAGGGCTCGTCTCCCCCTCGGTGGTTGTTGTCGGTGCCATCACAGCTATTTGCAGTGTAACCTTGGTCAACCAATCACTCAGCTCCGTCAGCAGTATCCTGCGTTTCTTTTTCTTCTTTCTCGCTTGTTTTCTCGGGATGTACGGGGTTATTTTAGGTATCGTCCTATTTGTCGCCTATATGGCAAGCCAGCGATCGTTTGGAGTAAATTATTTGGCGCCACTCTCCCCCTTGCTCTTGAAAACGGTCGTTCAGTCTTTTTTGCGAGTGCCATGGGAGATGCTGCGCCGCCGGCCAACCAGCATCCAAACACAGGACGATGATCGGTAAGGAGGGTGTGCGCATTGAAGGTAGGCCGCATTTTTGTCCATTCCCTGCTCGTCCTTCTCTTTTTCCTTTCAGGATGCGGAAACTCGCGGGACATTCAGAATTTGGCCTATGTGACTGCTCTTGGTGTTGATTATATCGATGGCAAGTATGTATCCTATGTGCAAGTTTTGAATTTCAGCAATATCGCCCGCTCAGAAGATTCCGTGCTAGGAAAGCCCGTTCCGATCTGGATTGGTGTTGGAGATGGACAAAGTCTGTCTGGTTCGCTGACGGAAATCAATGCTTCCTCCCAATACCCTTTGTTTTGGGGACATCTCAAAACGGTAGTAGTGACGGAGAGAGCCATGACACAGGGAATCGCCGAAATATGCAGCACGTTAAATCGCAATCGTGAAATTCGCTACAATATCCTCGTCTATGGTACCAAAGAAAATCTGACGGACATCTTGACGCAAAAGTCGATCTTTAACCTCTCTCCGTTGGACACAATCATGTTTACAGGCGTGCAAATGAGCAGCCAAAAATCTTTCTTAGTTCCCCTGAACGGAAACCATGCCATCGCCAGTTTGAATGAAAAAGGGAACCCGGCTATGATTCCCTCGATCGCCATCTCCAAGAAGAACTGGCGCGAAGATCACAAGAAAAAAGGAATGTTCATGATATCTGGCGCTTACTTTTTTGAAAATCATCGGTTAAACACGTGGATGCCGCTCTACGAGTTAAAAGGAATACGCTGGACAAATCGCGAGCTCGAAAAAACCCCGCTTCGCGTACCATCCGAAGTCCCTTCGGGTATCGTGATCATGATGACGCATCCCCGCTTTAAAGCGACACCTCACATCAAGGGAAATACCGTTACGTTTGATTTACATGTAAAAGTAGAAGGGACGATTTACGAGCAGTTCGATGATATTCCGACGAGTCAGCTTGAGCTGCATGCCGGGGAGGCCATCGAAGCGGAGCTGAGAAAAACGTTTGCGAAAAGCGTGGCTCTCAAATGCGATCCTTACCAATTACGCGAAATCATCTACCGTGATTTCCCTGCTGATTTTCATCGCCTGACAAAAAATAAGCCCTTCTTTTTAGATAAAAAATCGCTCGGAAGTGTAAAGGTCGAGGTGAAGGTGACTAGCACAGGCAAAATTAAAGGAGGATTTAATCGCAAACCGTAGCAGCAGGCCATTCAAGCCTAGAGGGACCTGCTGTTTTTCTCGAGCAAAGCATGCTTTCCTTTCAACAGGGCATTCAGCTTTTCCGTAAAAAAGAGCATTCCCGCAGCGCTCAGGACAATTGCCCACGGAAAAATGGCAATGGATGTTTGGGACGCCAAAAAACCAAAAAGCGGCGGCAGACAAGTGCTTCCCGTATAAGCGAACGCCATTTGATAGCCTATCATGGACGGAGCGTTTTCCCTTCCAAAGCGTCTCGGTGTTTCATGGAGCATGCATGGATAGATCGGAGCAAGGCCGAGCCCCGCAATGATCAAGCCTGCTAGTGAAACAAATGGCGGCAATGGCAGGATCAGCAAGCTCGCCCCAAATAACGCTATCCACTGGCCGAGACGGATGAGGGATTGATTTTTTATCGTAAAGGTAACAAATCCCGTAATGAACCTGCCTACCGTGATGCCCGCATAATAGAAGGAAATCCATTGAGCAGCAACAGCTGCAGGAACTTCTTTCACATAGACGACAAAGCTGCTCCCCCATAAACCGATCATCGCTTCGACCCCGCTGTACAGCAAAAAGGAAGCGAGTGCCAATCGCCCCCCTTTGATCTGGAGCGGATGAGAAGTATGGACACCTTCTGTCTCGATAAGAGGCGCTTCGATTAAGGGAGCCTGTGCGCGATTGGCTGCTGCTCGCTCCCATAAAGGGAATGTAAGGAACAAAATCACCACTAACACAAATTGAATGCAGGCAACAATGAAATAGCCTTGCCTCCATAGGGTTTCCTCAGATATATAAGGCGCCATGATCAGCGGTCCAAGCATGGCCCCAACACCCCAAAAGCAATGCAGCCAGCTCATATGATGCGCTTTGTAATGGGCCGCTACGTAATGGTTCAATCCCGCGTCTACTGCTCCACCCCCTAGCCCAAGCGGAATGGCGAGTATCCATAGCCATAACAGCGATGGGGCAAAAGCCATTCCGAGCAAAGCGGTGGCAGTCATGATGCAGCTAACCAAGGTGACTTTACCAGTACCGAACCGCTTCAATACGGTTCCACTCGCTAAACTGGATACAATGGTGCCGGCAGCAATGCTCATAAAGAGGAAGCCAGCCATCTCCATCGGGGCCTTCAAATCCTTTTGCATCACCGGCCATGCTGCACCTAGCAACGAGTCAGGCAAGCCCAAGCTGATGAAAGCCAAATAGATCAGGACTAAAAAGAAAGTCGCCATCCTTCCCTCCCGCTTATATCTTCCCGTAGTCGGTCAAAAAACAGAACCTGCAACCATACCTATTTACGCGTCATTGGTTTCATTACGGAAAGGAGCAAATCAAAAAGGCGCTATCTTCCTCAAGAAAGCGCCCCGAAAGCATTAACCATAAAAAAATTATGTCTCCCTTAACGAGTCGATGGCCAAGACCCTTGCATTTTTCTAGTCTGAATGATTTGCCCTGTATGATAGGCATCATGAAGCATGATGTCCAGCAGCTTCTCTTCCTCAAGCTGGTCGAGCTTTTCAACGGAGAGGCTGCTCAAGACCTGCCTGAGATTGCGTTGTGCGCTTTCCGCACGTACAACGACCGTTTGCCAGTCCTGATTATCATTCGTTTGATCGGTATAATGGAAGGTGTCATCCCCATCGAGATGATGCGTCCACTCTCTCCCATCCAGATTTGCTGCGAGCCTCTCTTTGTAATAAATGAGGTGGTTTACATTCTCCCAGATGGTTTTCGTGGCCGCTCCGGGAGGCTTCCAATTCGCCTGATCAGCAGTAAGTCCTTGTATGGCATGCTGAAAAGGTGCGTACCAGCTCTCTTTATCGAATGTGGAATCTAGGACCTTCAGTAGCAAATCCATTCGGCTCACAGACAGTTCCTCCTTGTTGGTTGGATTACTTCAAGTATCTTCCCGTAATCGACTGCTCGGCATGGATGATCTGCTCAGGCGTACCCTCGAACACGACCTGACCGCCCTTGCTTCCTCCATCCGGCCCCATATCGATAATCCAATCCGCTTGGCTGATCACTTCCAAGTTGTGCTCGATCACGATGACTGTATTTCCGGCATCGACGAGGCGGTTCATGATTTCCAGCAGATGACCGATATCTGACATATGCAGTCCGGTCGTGGGCTCGTCCATCACGTAAATGCTTCCGTTCTTGTGCAGCTCGCTTGCCAGCTTGATACGCTGGCATTCCCCACCAGAGAGTGTGCTTAGCGGCTGTCCGAGGGTAAGATAATTCAGCCCCACATCGCTCATCGCCTGCAGCTTGCGCACAACCTCTTTTAGCGAAAAGAACTCCAACGCCTGCTCCACGGTCATCTCCAGCACTTCTGCAATGGATTTGCCGTCGAGCTTATAGGCAAGCACCTCTTCCTTGAACCGTCTACCGCCACATACTTCACATGGCAGCTTCACGCTGTCGAGAAATGCAAGGTCTGTATACACGACTCCCAGCCCTTGGCAGTTCTCGCAAGCCCCTTTCGAGTTGAAGCTGAACAAGCCTTGGTTTACCTTGTTCGCCGTGGCAAACGCTTTGCGTACATCATCCATTATGCCTGTGTAGGTCGCAGGGTTCGAGCGTGTGGATACTCCTACCGCTGATTGGTCGATAACGATCGCATCCGGATGTTGGCGGAGGAAGACCTCGTTAATCAGCGTGCTCTTGCCCGAGCCGGCAACGCCTGTAACTACGGTAAGCACACCTGTTGGAATATCGACGCTCACCTGTTGCAAATTGTGCAGGGTAGCATCCTTGATAGACAGCTTGCCTGAAGGCTGTCTGCAATCGTGCTTTCGTTGGAGTGGTCGCTTCATATGGTTGCCGGTCAATGTACCTGAAGCAAGCAGGCCCTGGTAGCTTCCTTCATACACGATCGTACCACCGCGGCTGCCAGCATGTGGACCGACGTCGACAATATGATCCGCCACCTTGATCACATCGGGATCATGCTCGACGACAATCACGGTATTGCCCTTGTCCCGCAGTTTCTGTAACAGATCATTGAGCCGGTGCACATCACGGGGGTGCAGGCCAACGCTCGGCTCGTCAAATATGTAAGTAACATCAACCAGACTTCCGCTCAAATGCTTCACCATTTTGACGCGCTGCGACTCACCGCCGGACAACGTATCCGTCTCGCGGTCCAGCGTTAAGTAGTCAAGTCCGATATCCACCAGATGCTCCAGCCGCTCTGTCAGCGACCGCACGATCGGTGCGGCAACAGGATCGACTATCTCGCCTATGACACGGATGAGCTGTCCGACCTCCATGGAAGACAGGTCAGCAATGTTATACCCATGGATCTTGCAGCTGAGCGCGGCCTTGCTAAGTCTCGAGCCGTGGCAGCTGGAGCACGGTCCCTCGGAAATGAATGGGGCAACAGCCTTCTGCGTGCGCTCTGATTTGGTCTTCACATCCTGCTTGATGTACTTGTTCGTGAACTTCTCGATCACGCCTTCCACCGTAATATTCGTGGCCTTCCCGGCGAAGTCCATTTTTACTTTCCTCGCCTTGCCAAAGAGCAGCTGCTCCCGTTCTTCATCCGAATAGTCACTGAGCTTCTTATCAGGATCGAAGTCCCCCGACTGCACGACCATCGTCCAATCCCAGCTTTCCACCTTATAGTCCGGCAGCAAGATGGCCCCTTCATTTAACGATTTTGACATGTCCAGCGCCTTGCTCATGTCGACGACCAGCTTGCGGCCAATCCCGTTACACTCGGGACACATACCTTGTGGATCGTTGAACGAGAACATGTTCGCTTGTCCAATAGAGGGCTGACCTACTCGCGAGAAAAGCAGACGGAGAATGGGAGATATATCGGTAATTGTTCCCATCGTGGAATGAGAGCCGCCACCCAGCCGCTTTTGATCCACGATCACAGCCATGCTCAGGTTTTCGATCGCGTCTGTATCCGGCTGCGGATAGCGGGGCAGGAACGTACGCACGAACATGCTGAAGTTCTCGTTTAGCAAACGCGTAGACTCTGCGGCGATCGTATCGAAGACGATCGAGGATTTGCCAGAACCGGATACTCCGGTGAAGATCGTGATTTTCCGTTTGGGAATGCGCAACGATACATTCTTGAGATTGTTTTCCCTCGCTCCCGAAATGACGATAAACTCCTGGTTCGCTTCGCTCATGCGCAACATCCTTTCGATCGTGCCTGTTTTTACATTCATTTCCATTGTACCATTCTTCGGGTCGGGAAAGTCGACTGCCCGGCACGGAAGCTCGTCCATGAAAAAACCGAGGGCAATACCCTCGGCTAGCTGATCTTACTCATGGATTCGATAGAGGACTTCCAAGCAGTTTGAGAATGGGCCTATCGTTGTGCCAATCCAACTCAAGCGGTACGTGATAAGCACGCGACAGGTTTTCTGTGGTCAAAACCTCATGCTTTGCACCAGCCGCTATGATTTTCCCTCTTTCGAATAATGCGCAATGGGTAAACAGAGGGACAATTTCATCCAAATGATGAGTGACATAGATCAAAGTGGACTCAGCAACCGTTTTTTCCAAGGTCATTAGCACTTGTTCACGCTCGTACAAGTCAAGCCCGGAGCAGACCTCATCCAGTACCAATAGATCCGGAGATTTCATGAGCGCGCGGGCAAGCATGACTTTTTTCCTTTCTCCTTGGGAAAGAGAGCCAATCAACTGATCATGCAGATGCGTCAAGCCGAATTGTTCGAGCTTCTCGTACGCTTTTTCCTTCAGCTTTGGAGGCATTTCCTCATACATCCGCAAGTAGCTGTATTCACCGGTGGCGACGACTTCCCATACAGGGTCGTGAGAGGTCAGTCTTTCAAATAACGATTGGCTGACATACCCGATGCGCTTCCGAATCTCTCGTACATCGCATTCACCGTATGTATGTCCAAGTACCTGCACACTCCCCTTGCTGGGAAACAAGTAGCCAGTGATCAGCTCTAGAATCGTCGTCTTGCCAGAGCCATTTCTCCCTAGAAAGACCCACCGCTCCCCTTGATCAATCTGGAGATGCACATCTGTAATAACCTCGCGCTCCTGGCGTTGAAAAAAGATCTCTTCCAAGCGAACTACGCTGCTCATCTGCCGATTCCCCCATTTTTCATACTCCGTCTTTTTTTCTTTCTACTTGTCCCGTCAAAACCCGATGAGACTCTTCACCGTCAAATATACCACTGGAAAGAGCAAAGCGGGTATCAGATTCATCGTTTTAAACTTCTTCACTCCAAGAATGCTTAGTCCTGAGCTCAGAATCAAGACACCGCCGATAATCGAAATTTCCGTGAGCAGCTCGGGGGTAATAAAATCGGCTACATACCCTGCCGCCATGTAGAAAAAGCCTTGCCAACAAAACAAAACGATCGCAGATAAAGCAATCCCGATGCCAAAAGTTGCAGCCAGCACCATGGATGTGATCAAGTCCAAGATCGCGTTGGTAAACAAATAAGTCTGATTGCCGTTCAATGCACTCTCAATCGGTCCGACTATGGACAAGGTACCGATGCAAAATAGCAGCACAGCCGTCGATAAGCCCTCTGCCAGGTTTCCTTTGGAGATACGAGAGACGAGCTTCTTAAATCGGCTCTCCATATCCAGCTTTTCCCCGACAATACTCCCTACTGCGAGACTGACGATGAACAAAACCGGGTACTGACTATTCCCCATATGCTTCGAGATGGAAAAAACGCCAAGTGCCGTGACGGCGAGTCCCATTCCCTGCATCAGGATGTCTTGATAGGATTCTTTCATCCCTCTCTTGAAAATACTTCCAATCACACTGCCAATGATGATCAATACGACGTTCACAATGGTTCCGAGCACGGTGATTTTCCTCTCCTTCATTTATTCTTGGAGAAAGAATAAACCCTCCAGTAGATGGAGGGTCAATGAAAAGTTGCTGCTCGCTTATAAGTCGACTTCTTTGGTTTCGGGACCGATCAGTGCGCCTATTGTAATGAAGAGTCCGCCTATGACCAGAATCACGATCGGGGTATAGACATACGGCATGAAGCGTTGCAAACCGAGCATGATAAATGGCGTTAGCGCTGGAATGATAAGTGCCAGACTGTAGCCTACTCCATAGCCGGAAGCTCGTACTCCGGTATGAAAGCGCTCCGTGATGTACGAGGTCAAGACGCCAAAGACCGGAATCACCAGCGAGTTCACCAGCAAAACCAAAAGGATGAGAGAACCAGCACTCTGGTAGCCGCTGCTGAGCAGATAATAGTAGAGAATCGGAGAAACGGTAAAGCCCAAGATGCCGAATAGAATGAGGACTGCTTTTCGTCCGATTTTTTGGCTGATGGCTCCTGCAAAAATAAACAGAAAGAACATGACAATGTTTGTGATGAGTTGTGCATTGGTGGAAAGGGTACTGTCTACCTTCAGCATCTTCAGCATACCAGGCAACGACGAAATGATTGCGTTGGTTGCAAACCACACACCGCTCATGACCAGAAATACTTGGCCGAGCTGGGCAAGATTTGCTTTGCTGAATAGATCCTTGAGAGGGTTATCCGCCTTTTTGGATTCTTTCCATACCTCTGATTCTGGTACTTTATAATAGGAGTAAATAAATAGGGCAAAAGATAGCAAGGCACCGATGATAAAAGGAATTCTCCACCCCCACACGGCATAAGCGGAGGTCGCGTCTCCCGCCGGGAATAGTTTCAGGGTAGCCAGCGTCACAACGGATACGATAATGGTTCCAGCTGGAAAGCCGGCATTGATAAATCCGCCAAACAGTCCACGCTTTTGCTTGGGTGCGTACTCCATAGCCAAAGGATTCGCTGACGTATACTCGCCTCCCATAAAAATACCCGCAAACAGTCGGAGGATCGCCATCGTGATAATGCCGCCGAGTCCCCAGGCAGCATACCCGGGCAATAGCGCAATCAACAGTGTCGAGACCGCAATGCCAAGAATGGATACCAGGGTCGTTTTTCTCCGCCCGATCTTGTCTCCGTAATAACCGAAGATCATCGAACCAATCGGCCGTCCAATCAGCGACAGGACAAATACCAGGAAATAGAGCGTCGTTGCTACTGTCGGCGAAAGATCTGCCGGCTGAAAATACACCATCGCAGGCGCTAGGGCAATAATCGGCAAATATACGTCAATCATATCGACTGTAAATCCAAAGAAGGCTGCCAGTAACGTTTTCTTTCCCTCTTCACTCAGCTTCTCGCTGGATTGGTCTTTCGTTACAAGGATGCTGTCTGTTGCTGCTTTCCCCATGGATAACCCCCCTTAGGCTCTATCATGCTTGGAAACTGCGCCTTACGCGTTTTCACGCAAGGCACAGACTTTGACGATACCTTCTATTCCCTGTTTGAACAAAGCTACATCGGACGCCCATACGATATAGGGAATTTGATGTTGGAGCGCAAAACGATACTGCTCTTCATTCGTGACGGCGATTCCCGCTTGTTTCCCCCGCTGCTGACAAACCTCCAAAATGCGATGGACGGGCTGGGCGAGCCCTCCGCGCAAATAGTCGGCTCCAACTCCCAAGGATATTCCCAGATCGACTGGCCCGATAAATGCTACATCCCATCCCTCTACCTGGCAGATCGCATCCACCTGATCGTAAGCGCTTTCAGTTTCGATATGAATGGCTATCGTTGTCTGCTGGTTGGCTTTTGCCAAATAGTTTGGCGGTGTATTCCCGAAACCTGCTGCGCGGTGGGCGTAAGTGACTCCACGTGACCCTTCCGGCGGATATTTCGCTTTGTCTACAGCATCCTTGACCTCCTCGACTCCGTACAGCTGCGGGATCTGGATGCCCGTCGCACCCAAATCCAACGCTCTGAGCACGGAGCTCCTGGTCGCATCCGGTATCCTCACCATGCTCGTCATACCATGGAGATCTGCTGCGCGAACCATCTGCTCCACCTGAGAGAAGCTCAGGGTGGTATGCTCCATATCGATCACGATAAAGTCAAAACCTGCCATCCCTAACAGCTCGATGATCTCTGCGGAAAAAATCTTCACAAAGGTCCCCAGCTGCGGCGCGCCCGCTCTCAGCCTCTCTTTGAAGGTGGAGTTCCTCTCCTGCCTATGCATCGTACTCTGCTCTTTTCGGTGTAAAGATGTCCAGATTGTATACAGGCTCATCGCCCACGACCTCTGCGTAATGCTCTACATCGGGCGGCACGACGAGAAGTCCTCCTGCCTCCAGATAGACGATCTCTGCACCCACATGAAAATTCACCTTGCCGCTCACGATGTAGACAATCTGCTCGTAGGAATGATGATGCGGCTTCGGTTCATGTCCGGGGTGAAGTACGTGCAGGGCGAGCGTAGCCCCTTCTCCGCTGAATGCTTTTCGAGTCACTCCTTCGCGTACGAGCACTTCCTGCATCGTGTTCCAGTTGGCTGCCTTAATGGTTGCGTTCCCCATATGTTTCCCTCCTGTGTATGTGGATTTCTAGCCTTCTACCAAAAACGTCGTGTTGGTTGCAGTCATTTGCTTGATTTCTTCTTTTCCAAAGCCATTGTTCAGCAGATTGGTAACAAAAGTGACCATGCCTTCATCTGGGAACGGATTGTTCACTTGCCCAAGGTCGCTGGAAAGAATCGTACGCTCTGGTCCGACATAGCGAATCATTTCATACAGCTGTTCCCAGTCCACGCCATACGTCGGTGTAATGACACCAAAGCACTGCTCCATGAAAGCTCCTAGCTGCGTGAGCTCCTTCTGCTCCTCTTTGGAAAGGCTTACAGAAGAAAACGTGGGATGGGTGACCACGACCTTTTTCACGCCGTGATCGCGTGCGGCTCGAACCAGATGATAAATTTCTTCCTTGCCCAAGTGACCGGTGGCCAAGATCAGATCTCGCTGCGCCACAATCTCCACTACTTCCAGGGCAGCTGCCGTCAGCTTGCCATCCTCTAGAATGGAAAGACCGGCCTGGGTTTTGCCCTGCTGATTCAGCTCCAGCTGGACCTTCGCCCAAGGGGGCAGCTCTTCATAGCTGTTTTGCGCCAATAAGTATCGGAGCTCATTGGCTGCATCAAAAGTAGGCATCCAAACAATTTTGGCGCCGTCTCGCGCTGCCATCTCGACTGCCATCGGATTGATTCCACCTGTCGGATAGTTCAAGGCAATCGCCCCGATCGGATTGACGTCAGGATACAGCTTCTTCACCAATCTCGCCCGCTCTGCAGTACAGAAGTAATGAGATTTGATCCCGAAGCCTTTCATTCCTAGACGTTGTACCCGCTCCGCCATCTCGAGGTCATCGAGCTTCCGTTCGTTGACATCAGGTCCTGTGTGTACATGGAGGTCATACGCTCCCTCAAGCAACTCTGCGTACATCGTATCAGCTCACCTTCTGCTCAAAATGATATGGAAAATTTTCATCATTACATATGATGATGAGTCAAATTATATATAATCTGAATCATGACTGTATATTATAAAAAATATTGCGAAACTTCAAGAGCTTTTTTCCATGAATTTTCTCACGACGCGTTTGCGAAAATACCCTTCGTTTACGAATTATGTACAAAATCAGCAAAATCATATATAATTACTATCCGACATGATATATTTTTAGTGGATTCTTTCTTAAAAGAATCCTACTTCTTACATCTATAGAATGACTAGAATGGGATTTGCGAGAATCATATTTCGAGGGAGCGTTTATTCCATGACAATCGGAGATTTTGAGGGGAATACCAAATCAGATAAAGTATACGAGTATTTGAAGGAGAGAATTTTGACCGGGGCCTACAATCCTGGAGACCGTCTCGTCATTCGAGAGGTATCTCGCCAGCTTGGAGTGAGTGACATTCCCGTACGTGAAGCGATCAAGAAGCTGGCTTCCGATGGTTTGCTCGAGCTGAAGTCACATAGTGGCGCGCGAATTGCACCTCTGAATATTAAAAACCTGGAGGAAATCTTCACGATTCGCGTAGAACTGGAGACGCTTGCCACTAGACTTGCCGTAGATGCAGCGACTTCCGAGGAGCTGGACCTCTTAGAAAGCTATGTACAGAGCATGGATGAAAGCATCCAGAATAACGACATTCCCACCTACACCGCGAGCAACCGCCAGTTCCACCAGCTGCTCTACCGCGCCTCCCACGCGCCTATTCTGGTAGAAATGATTGAGAATCTGTTCATGAGAAGCGAAAATTCAAAGATGATTTTCCACCATGATCCCGCTCGTCTGCGCGCGTCCAATGAAGAGCACCGCGCCGTTGTAGAGGCGCTGCGCAGCAAGGACCGGGAAAAAGCCGTATCCGTCATTCGGGCACAAAAAGAGAGTGGATTTAAAATCGTGATCGATGCCTTAAAGCTATCCAGATCACTGCTCGGGGGGTAAACCTGCCTCCCTGCTCGTTTTGACTCGTATCTGGATTTCGGTGACAAATTTGGATCTGTCATTTGTAAGACCGTAATCGATCAACGTAATTTCAATCGCATCCTCCGTCATTTCGTAGCCTTTCCGCTCGAAATAATCCAAGAGCTTTTCATAGTAGAAAGAGGCGTCGGCGTGCGTCCCTGTAAAGCGAATCGTGGCGTATTGGCCAGCAGGGAGCGTCGTTGCCTGCGCCTCCTCCATTTCCAAGCTTTCATTTTCCATGATGACAAAGATAGAGTCGTACTCCTCAAAGCTCCGTTCCTTCACCTTTTCCACGTCAAGCAATAATCCGACCTTCCCCAGAAAAATCGTGGACTTCATCCTCGTACTGTTTTCCAGCAGGCGTATAGACATTTCCAGGCTGTCGTTCTTTTGAATTTTTTGTTTCAGACGAACGATCATGCGTTCCGGAATGAACACTTCTTTGATCTTATCCAGCTCTTCTTTCTGTGTGGCGTCCGTGATCTGATGGATGCGGCTCGCAATCTTTTTTTCAATCTGCTTAAATTCCTGGATGCGCCTTTGTGTTTCCCGCTGTTGTTCTTCCAGTAACTGCAGGATTCGATCGATATCCCGGTTCTCCAGAAAGTACTTCACATTTTTCAGCGGGATGTTCAATGCCTTTAAGTACAGAATCGTATTGAGCTGTTCAAATTGCTCGATCGAGTAGTAGCGGTAGCCTGTTTTTTCATCGACGTGGGCAGGCTTAAACAAGTCGATATCATCGTAATATCGCAAGGTGCGGATATCGATTTGGAAGAGCTTTGAGATTTCTCCTATTAAAAACATCAGGCAGCACGTCCTTTGGGCACTTTTCACCAGCAGCGGAAAAGCGAAGATAAAATTAGTATAGAAGCTAGCATACAATCATTCAATCTCCGCAAGCACTGTGCCCTGTGTTGTCCCCCCTTCCTTCGAAAACCGTGAGCTTCAATGAAAAGCATTTGGACTGTGCTGGCTCGATGCGCATCGCCACTCCTTTTTCTATCGAGTCTAGCAAGCCTTCCTCTGAAAACGTACTGCAAGGCTCCACTCCCATGACGTAGCAGCGCCCGTAAAACGGGTAGTCTTTGAGTCCCTGAAATTCTTGCCAGAGCCATACATACGGCATCACACGCAGATCCCAGGCAACGCCTACCGACAGATCAAGCTTGCCATTCGTAAGCTCGTAATAGCCCTCTGACAAGTCGCATAAAACGCCAAAATCGGTTGTTTGCTCGTGACGCGACGGCAATTTGCTCATATCGTGGATGGTGCCGTGTGAAGTAACGAGCGGCCAGTGGGATGGACCAGAAGGCAATCGAGACAAGCGTTGATCTCGCACAGCGCCGATGATCGTTTGAGCTGGGACATGAAGCGAGCAATCTTCCGAGAGAAACGGCTCGCCGAAAGCAATATGCTGCCCCCACTCGCAGTCCATGGCTTCCCTACCCAGGTTTGTGATTTTCTCTTCGATCGTCAGAGTCGCCGTGTTCGACTCCAGCTGCAGTACCCGCTCCAGACGAAAGGGGGATCTCGTCAGATCGGTACAAAATCGTACACGCAGCTTCTCTCCCGTTTCCTCGACCTGGTACTTCCAGGGCACCATGCTCGCTTCTCCATGAAAGCCGTACAGTGCGCCTTTATAGTGACATTCATTCCCCGCATTCGGAAACATGAGCTGCCAGCCTCCCTGATAGGCATCCAGCCATCGCTGCTTGGAGCCTTCGCTGTGCAGCATGCACATTCCCGGCGCGCTCACCCCCCATGGGGCTTTCCACAAAAGCTCCAGATTTTCGCGTTTTTTGTACTGAATGCTGTGTATATCCGCTCCCTTCGCTGGCAGGACGACTACCCGCAGCAGCGGGGTATGCATTTCGATAGCGAGCATTCCGTTTTCCAGTCTGCTTTCCTTGACGATGCACAGATTGTCAGGCATTGCCATCTGTCCCCCCTATTCCTACCGAAAAAACAGCCCAAGAAAAGAATCGGGCTGCTTACCTTCTAACGGGCACGCTTTTTCTGAAATTGGATCGCTGTAATGAGAACAGCAATGAGAATCAACAGGCCTCGAACGATGTATTGCACGTACTCGTTAATATTTAATAGAACCATGGCGTTGATCAGTACCCCGAGAAAGATTAGCCCGATAAAGGTGCCCCACACCTTGCCAATACCGCCCATCAAGCTGGTTCCCCCGATAATGACGGCCGCAATGACCAGCATCTCCCACCCTTTTCCAAAGTTGAACGATCCAGACATCACTTGCGATGACACGAGGATTCCGCTCAAGGCTGCACAAAGCTGAACGGCAACCATGCAAATGATCTTCACGCGGGTAACATGGATTCCGGAGAGACGCGCTGACTCGGGATTGCCTCCAACGGCATACACCTCACGCCCAAATTTCGTATGGTTCATGATGACAAAAACGACTGCGAAGACCAAGAGCAGAATGATCGCGGGGATGGGGATCGACCAAATCTTCCCCGAGCCAATCACGCTGTACCAGGATGGAAGCGTCGTAACGGGAAACCCTTTTGATACAACAGCAGCCAGCCCGTAGATTACATTGAGCATCGCGAGCGTGATGATAAACGAAGGCAGCTTGTATTTGGTCAGTATCCATCCGTTAAAAAGCCCGAGCAAGCCAGCTGCGAAAAAAGCGACAACGATTCCTACGAGGGCTGCTTGGTCGATTCCCATCCAGCCTGCTCCAGACAACCATCCGCTCACCAGACCGACAATCACACCTGTTAAAGCAACCGTCGAGCCAATCGACAAATCAATCTCGCCTGCGATAATCACCATCGTCATGCCAAACGCGATGCATCCCTGCAGAGCCATGTTCCTCAGGATGTTCAGCAGATTATCCGTCGTGAGGAAGCCAGGAGAAGCGAAGGTCATCGATAGAATAATCACGAGGAGGATAATCTCCAGCACGTATTTGTTGACGATTTTGCTCCATAGGGCTGCTTGGCCCTGCTTCTTTGTATGGTTAACCTCGATCGGGGTCGATTTCACGTTCCTCGCCTCCCATACTCAGCGCGTACACATCTTCCATCCGCAGCTCTTCCGGTTCGTATTCCCCCACAATCTGTCCATCGCGCAGGATCAATATGCGGTGACACACCTCCAGCAGCTCCTCCAGCTCAGAAGAAACGATGATGCTGGACACGCCTTTGCGCGACTGATCCCAAATGATTTGAAAGATTTGTTGCTTGGCGTTCACATCGATACCTCGGGTCGGCTCGTCAAAGAAAATGACGCGGGGATTGCTGTTCAACCAGTTTCCCACGACTACTTTTTGCTGATTGCCACCCGATAAAGAAGAGATCGGATGCTCGATGTCGGTCACCTTGATTTGCAGATCAGACACTTGGCGATCGACAAGCTGGAGTTCCTTTTGACGATCCAGAAACAGACCTTTTCGGATCTGGTCGAGATTGGCAAGACATAGATTTTCCCGGATGGAATGGATTTGAATCAAGCCTTCTTGTTTTCTGTCCTCCGGTGTCAGGGCAAAGCCCCATTTTTTCATTTTTTCAGGAGTAGGGGCAGGGATGCTCTCCCCTTGATAAATAATCTCTCCGCTGTCAAAACGTTCTGCGCCAAAGATGGATTTTAACAGCTCTGTACGTCCTGAGCCGAGCATCCCAGCAATTCCGAGAATTTCTCCTTCACGCAGCTGAAAGGAAATGTCTTTCCATTTGTTTTTCCTGGTTAATCCTTTTACCTCCAGGACAATCCGTTCCGACCTTCGTGAATCACTCGGACGCGTCCGAATTTCCACATCGCCAAACATCATGCTGATCAGCTCACGCCGGGATAGCTTTGCCATGGGTGCTGTACCAATCAACTGGCCTTCTCGCAATACCGTGCAGCTGTCCGCTATTTCCCATAGCTCGTGCAAGCGATGCGAAACGTAGATGATAATCACGTCCTGCTTTTTTAATTCGCGAATCATCGCAAAGAGCGCTTCTACCTCGTTCTTCGCCAAGGCTGAGGTGGGTTCATCCAACTGCAGCACCTTTGGCCGAAAGCTCATCGCCTTTACGATTTCGATCATCTGCGCTTGCCCGACACTTAAGTTGTAGACCATTTCGTCTGCGGGTATATCCACACGCAGCTCTTGTAATAGCTCCTTTGCCTTCGCATACGTTTGCTTCCAGTTGACGAGCGGACCACGCATCGGGGTTCGGCCGAGCAGGATATTCTCCGCTACGGACATCCCGGGAACGAGGCTTAGCTCCTGATACACGGTAGCAATTCCTTTGGCAAATGCTTGACTCGGGTCTGTGAACTTCAAGGGGGTGCCATCGAGCACGACCTCGCCGCTGGTCGGCTGGACCGCTCCCGAAAAGATTTTGAGCAGAGTGGACTTTCCAGAGCCATTTTTCCCGAGCAGCGCATGCACCTTGCCACTTTCAAAGGAAGCGGATACTTGCTGCAAGGCAACCGTGCCAGGGTATATTTTGGTTATGCTTCTCGTCTCCAATCTCGTCACTTTGGGCCACCACCATTCCCTTGCAAAAATAGAAAGCGGGCCCTGCAGAATCGAGAAGAGGCATACTGCAGGAACCCTGGAAATGCGAATCGAACACCTATTTCCCCATCTTTGCTTTCAGATCTGCTTCGAATTTGGCGATGCCATCCGGATTGGAACGGCTGAGCAAGATACCGTCTACAATCTCGGTCTTCCCTTTGCTCGCACTGACGTCCTCTCCTTTTACTTGCTTGATCAAAAGCTCCATAGCCTTGTAGCCCATGGTGTATGGATCTTGACCAGTTATCGCCTGCAGGATGTCGTCATCTGCTTTCAGCATGGAGATTAGCTGGTCGCTGGCATCGGTGCCAAAGACTTTGATCTTCCCTGCTTTTCCAGCATTCTTAACGGCCATGACCGCACCGATCGTCCCGCCTTCATTTGCGGCCCAGATGATGTCGACATCCGGATGAGCGGTCAGTACGTCACCTGTCACCGCTACTGCTTTATCCTGAATCCATGCGTCCTGATCGGCCACAATCTCCACGTCAGGATTTTCCTTTTTTACTTCTTCCACAAACCCGGTATAGCGTGCTGTACTTTGCTCAGGGAGCAGCGACTTGTATTGAATGATCGCAATCTTCGCTTTGCCGCCCAATTTTTCTTTGATATAGGCTGCTGCTTCCTTGCCCGTAATCTGCCCGATGTTCTGATTGTCGGACGTGAAACCGCCAACTATGAACGGGGCATTGCTCAAAGAGATATTCGTGACCGCTACCTTCACCCCTTGCTCATCCGCGCGCTGCAATGCCGCTATGGAGGACTCCTGATTCAATGGGGCAATCGCAATTCCGTTCACCTTTTGAGCAACGTAGGTATTGATCAGCTCTGCCTCTTTTCCTTGATCGTTTCCTGTATTGCTCGTCAAGATTTTTACTCCGGCAGCTTTGGCAGCATCCTCATACCCAATGGAGAGCAGCTTCATGAACTGGTCTTCCTGAAAAACGACACCCGCAACAGTCAACTCCCCTCCGCCCGATGAGCCAGATGCTCCACTTCCAGCACTGCCACTGCCATTCCCGCCAGCAGGTGTACTACTGCATGCGGCGAGCATAACCGTCAGGAGTGTTGAGACACCAATCAGAAGCGATTTCCTCCACTGCTTCATTGCCGATTACCCCTTTCCATTTGTAAGGAATCTGACAAGGCGAAAGTAAGCGCTTACTAAAATACCTCAGCTGCTGTTTTAGGAATTTTCCGTCAAAATGACGTCTTACGTATTGATACCTTCCAGTCGATTTACACCTGGGTCAGTAAACACATCGAACTCATCCCGGCTCGTACTGGAAAATTCGGACACGATTGCCCCTTCGTCGCTCGCCTGAAACCAGTGCTTCGTATGCGGGGGAATCGTGTATTGCTCGCCTGGCCTCAAAATGATTTCGTGTCTGGCTGTGTAAAAGGCTTCTTTTCCTGCGGGAGGAATGCCTTGAATGTTTGGCGTTTCCTCCCCTTCCACGTACAGATAGACCGTCCCCCAACGGCAGCGGAACGTTTCCATTTTCCCATCTTCCCCATTTACAGGTGGATGCAGATGCTCCGGGCAGGTTTGCCTTGGGAAAAGCACCAGCTCTTTGGCGCAGTAACGATCCGTATTGATGTACGTAAACAGCTGCAGCCCTTCGATCTCAAGATGTCCCAATCCCATATCCGCAATCTCGATTTGTTTCTGCTCTTCCTCTGTCAGCAATAATCCCGCTTTGTGTAAAAGCTCTACCGTGCGCTGCTTTACTTCTTCACGATTGGCCATGGACAAAAACCCCCCTGAAATTTAGACGAGAATGAGCTTCGGACTTTCTTTTTCCTGGAACTCGCGCTGGTACTCCTCTTTTACTTGCGTGGTCGAAATCACGGCATCGACGTGCTCCCAACCAGCGAACCTGTTGAAGGCCGTTTGCTCAAATTTCGTATGATCCGCGACTACATAGACGTGACGGGTCACGGTCATCATTGTACGCTTGACTTCTCCCTCGACCATGTTGGAATTCATGAGACCGCGCTGCTGGGAAAGCCCACTGCACCCAATAAAGGCGTGATCCACCTGCAGCTGCCGTAAAAACTGAACGGTTGTGGGGCCGACCAGCGATTGCGTGGAATGACGTACATCGCCTCCCGTCATAATGACCTGCAGATTCACATTTTGCGACAGCAAAGAAGCAATATTAATCGCATTGGTAATGACCGTGATGTTTTTTTGAGCGAGCAGCTTCCTCGCGATTTCGAGAGTGGTCGAGCCTGCATCCAGCAGCACAGATTGCCCCTCCAAAACGAGGGAAACCGCCTTTTCGGCAATTCTCTCCTTTTCCGGCTTGTGCGAATCCTCGCGAATGGAAAGCAGAATGTCTTCTTCCAAATCTTCGGTGTAAACGACACCGCCATGAACCCGCTTGAATGTACCCAATTTTTCCAGCTGCACCAAGTCGCGGCGAACGGTCATATCCGATACCCGAAAATGCTCGATCAATTGTTGAACCGTAACATTTTTCTGTTTCTCAATAAACTCTTTCATCTGTATTTGTCTCGTGCTGTTCAGCATGGTTTTCCCCCTCGAAAGCGAAAGCACTTGCCTTGATTTATTCAAGCTATCGAACAAACATTTTCAAACAAAATTAAACGCGCGATCGATCCTTGGGTCCGACCCATACCGTTGCCGCCTCCTGCCACTCCCAGCAGGCAGGATTCTGTCGCAAAGGAAGTCGATCCCCCATCTCCTGTACCCGTATGGATACTTGCTCCCACGGAACCACGCCGCTCGTGGCATCGATCGCTTCCACACAAAAAGCACCGACGGCAACGGCGTGATTCATCGCGCTCTCAGGCGAAAGCCCCTTGAGCAACCCCGCCAAAAAACCTGCGATGGTGCAATCTCCCGCACCTGTCGTTCCTTTTACATCTGTTTCAAAGCAAGGTGCCCACAGCTGCCGATCGGACCAGCTTTCCACGTCGTCAATCAGCCCTGCCCCTATTTCTAGAAGCCGTTTGTTGGGACCTGTTTGCAGATACAAGCCGGATTCTCCCAGCTTGATGACAACCATTCCGCACCCCATACCAAGCAGCTCTTCTGCAAGCTCGCCAATCACTTCTTCTCCGACAAGAGCCAAAATTCCGTCCTGGCCTGCCCGAAGCTGCAGCTCATCATAATAAGAGCGCTTCAGCATGAACAAGGTTTCCTCCAAGCTGGGCAAGAAAATGTCTACATGCGGCAAGGCTTTGCGCAGGAAGCCTACCCAGTCGATGTTCCCAGATTCCGCATCCGGGTCAGGCATCGCCATGTCCAAAGAGGTGGCTACCCCCAAAGCTTTTACTTTTTCCATCAGCTGCGCAAGATGATGCCCATTCCCCTCGCGGATACGTTTCATTTGTGGCGGATAGCCAAAATGGAACAGCTTTGCCCGCTCGACCTGTTCGGTTTTGATGTCCTCAACCACAAATGTATCATTGGCGCCAGGACAATGCAGAAAGATGCGATCAACACCAGGAATGCTCAAGACGATCGAGTAAGAGGTGTGCTGTCCCTCTGCTACGATCATGGTTTCAGTCAAACGAGGATCCACTCTCTTCAAGGAATCAAGGAGTATCCTGCCGAATTCATCATTGCCCACTTTGCCCATGAGACTCGTCGATATCCCCAGACGAAGCAGGGCAACCCCTGTATTGGCGACGGCTCCACCCGTTGCGATCGTCGCAGCTCCTACCTCAATCAGTTTGCCTGGCAAGAAAAAATGCTTTAGTAATTTCCCTTCCTGAATGGAAGGGATGACATCCAGACAAACAAGACCGGCGACCACGACTTCCGGTATTTTAGAGTTCATGTCGTTACCACTCCTTATTCCAGGTTGACAATCACACCCTTCCGATGGGATTCCAAAGCAGCCGAAAATAACTGATGGGTAAAAGCAGCTTCTTGTGGAGTGGCACATGGGAAGGGCTGGTGCATATTTGGGCCATTTACGACTTCATCGCAAAACGCTGCCCACATCTGCAAAATCGCATCGGAAAAGCCAAATTCAAAAATATTTCCGGTAATCGTCGGGTATGCAGAAGCATAGGGCAAATCTTCCGTGCGCCAAGCCTGCTCTCCTCCGGGCCGATAACGCATCGTACGTAATTCCTTCGGGTTTTTGGTACTGAATTCGACGGAGCCTTCCATCCCAAGCACACGAATGAACCAAGTATTGTTATGACCAGGAGCAATGCGCTTCATCGATAGACTCATGGGGAAAGCATGTGAATTCGCTTTCACCTCGCAAAGCAAGGTAGCGTTGTCCCACGTCTCACAAGGGACTAGACTGCCATCTGCTTCTGGCCTTTGCTCCACCAGTTTACTTAGAATCGCTCGCACATTTCGCGGCTTCCACCCAAGACGCAGCGGCAAGTGCAGGACGTGCATCCCCAGATCTCCCATGCAGCCGTATTCGCCATTCGTAGCGATCCGGCGCTTCCAGTTGATCGGCTTTTGCGGATTCAAGTCACTGCTATGTAAAAATCCTGCTTCCACCTCGATGACTTTCCCCACGTTTCCCTTTCGCACAAAGTCATAGACCTTTAAGCCCCCTGGAAAAAAAGGCAGCTCAGAGGAGCAGCGCACCACCACATCTGGACGCTCCGAGATAGCTTCCATCACTTGCTCATTCGCTACCCGATCGATGCCGAACGGCTTTTCGCCCAGCAAATGCTTGCCTGCCTGAATAATCGCTGTGTATAGCTCCGCGTGCAAGTGATGGGGAACCGCACAGTAGATGGCATCGATTTCTGCCAGCGAAAGCAGCTCCCGGTAATCCTTTGTCACATGACGAATGCTGGGGAAATGGGATGTGAACCACTTTGCAGCAGCCAGATTGGCGTCACAAACAGCGACGATCTGCGGCTCGGCTTCCGTATCCAAAAGATGACACCAGCGCGAAACGGCACTGGCAAACTCCTTGCCCATCAAACCGCATCCGATGACTCCGAATCTCACCTTCTTTTTTGACATCTTCAGCGATTCTCCTCTTTCAAGATTTGCAGCGCGTGCTCGACAGTCGCCCCTTCATGAACAATTGCCATAAAGGCCCGGGTTATTTCCCTAGGTTTCGGATGCTGAACGACATTTCGCCCATAAACAATTCCGGATGCGCCTTGTTGCATGAGCTGATAGGTCCTTGTGAGAATCTCCTCCTCCGATGCTTTTCCGCCGCCTCGTACCAAGACAGGAATTCCAGATGCGGCTTCAATCACCTGATGATACTCCGTGATGTCGTCACAGGGATCTGCTTTGATGATATCCGCCCCCAGCTCTACCGCCTGTCGCACAAGCGGGATGATTTTCTCGATGTTCCCGTCCACCAGATAACCGCCACCCTGCTCATTTGGCAGCATGACCAACGGTTCTACCATCAGCGGCATCCCGTATTTTTCACAGGCGGGTTTGATTGCACAAACGTTCTGGATACATTGATGATAGACCTCAGGCTGGTTCGGAATAGAGAACACATTGACCACGACACAAGCAGCATCCAGCGAGAGAGCCTGCTCCACCGGATTTTGAATCATCTCGCTGAACAAATGTCTAGGCAGCTCTTTTCCGTAAACATTGGCAACATCTATACGCAAAACAAGGGACGGTTTTTGTCTGCCGGAAATCCGCTGTAAATACTTCGCCTGACCGACGCTGAGCTGAATCGCATCCGGATCGGCCGCCACGACCGTCTTTACAGCGCGCTCCATCGACTCGATCCCGGACAGAAAAGCATACTCATTGAAAAAGCCGTGATCAATGGCCACATCAAAGCATTTTCCATCAGCAGCAAAGAGCCGGTTGAGCCGGGCAGAAGGCGACATCTTCATCACTCCATTAACGGAATATTTTTGTTTGTAAGATATATGCCTATCATAGACAGGAGATAACTGGAAATCAACATAATTATCACAAACAAACATTAACGAACAAACAGCTTGTTTATCGCTAAGGAATTTCGTTCACTCTGTTCACTTACACGTGAATTTCACCCGCTGCCTTCTAGCCTCGCTACTTCGGCATACGATGTTTGCACGGAGAGAAAGGAGGTAAGACAGTTGAGTATCAAAAGGACGATGGAGTGTTTCCATCATTTTGTTATGTGCCTTTCGATTGCGATCGAGCTTTTGATTGATTTATAGCTCACTCGCGCCTCCATTTAATTCGCACAGTCATTTGTTTACATAATAAATGTTATGTTGTGTGAATGCCTTACCCGCACCCTACTGACCTAGTCATGCTTGAAACGCAACAAGAAAAAGCTTCATCCGCGATTGGACGAAGCCTTGTTAGTAAGCAGATTCTGAGCTGCTTGGAAATATGAGCTTGTACTCGGTTCCTTTACCAGGCTCACTGGTGATTTCGATCTTGCCGTTCATTTTTTTGATGATCCCAAATGAGACCATTGTTCCCAGCCCTGTCCCTTTATCCTTGGTGGAATAATACGGTGTTCCCAGTCTCTTGATCTGTTCCGCTGTCATCCCGATCCCTGTATCATTCAGATGGATGATGATATGATCGTTCTTTTTGCTGGCCTTGATCTCGAGCGTTCCCCCATCACGGAGAGCCTCGATCGCATTTTTCCCGATATTGATCAAAGCTTGACGGAATTTGTAGCGATCCCCGATGATCTGGAGCGCTTGATCCTCAGGAAGCGCTTTGTGAATTTGGATATTGTTGTAATTGGCGTACGTGATCAGCAGATTCGATAAATAGGTGATCTCTTCGTGCACGCAGATGATTTCCATCGATTCTGGATCTGGCTTTGCCAAGGATAAATAATCACTGATGATGAGCTGCGCACGATCCAGTTCTTCCAAACAAATTCTTTGATAGAACTGTTTCTTTTGCTTGTCCACATCATCGGCAGCGAGCAATTGGATAAAGCCTCTTACGGTTGTCAGCGGGTTGCGGATCTCATGGGCGACCGAAGCTGCCATGTCACTGACGATTTTGGTTTTTTCGCTTTTGATGACCTCTTCTTGCATATAAAAGTACGATTGCAAAAACTCCATGGCATACACGCACACACCGATGATAACTGCTTGCAGAATATAGGTATTCAGGGTTGCGAGTGGCTGCTGGATTACTTGCTGCAAGCTTCCTTGCGTGATGAAAAAATACGTCGAAAATGTAGTGAGCTTTATCGCCGTACACAACAGAATCGCCACGGCAATTTTTTGATACAGCTTCTGATACGGATAGTTTTTGTACAGCAAAAGAACAAAGACAAAGCTCGGCAGTATGGATAGCGCATAAAGAACATTGTTGGGATTGCCTAGCAGAAATCGATAAATGAGTAAGGTCGCGTAGAGCAAAATAGATACGACAGGCCCACCGTAAAGAGAAGCGATCGCCAAGGGCACCGACCGAAAATCATACGTGATTTCATTTACTTTTACCGGAAACGACATGCTCAGCAGCAAGGCTGCTGCGAAGAGGACATACAAAAGTAACCGGTGATAAAATACGTTGCTTCTGTTTTTATACAGATAGGGATAGAAGACAAGCGGGGAAAAAATGATAAAAATATTGAGTAAAAAATCCTTGAGGTAAACGAACGCCGGCCCCTCCCTTTTCGTAACGAGAAGTATATACCCTCTTCATACACATTTTAACATTTATGAAAAAATGTGCACAGAGTTAATTCTGCCAACAAAAGTGACGTGACTTTGCTGTTGAAATCGTGATTTGTTCCTACCGTAGCATGTCTTCTCTTTCGCGCTCTGTCAAGTCCAATTTCCATTCCGCGTGCAATTGTCCTTCCATCTATTGCTGACTGAACCGTCTGCTTGGTACAATCTATTCGATACATACTTAGGCGTATGGAGGGGTGTAAGCGTGAAATACTTTCCTTTGAGTGACACGGATCTCGAGGTTTCTTCACTCGTTTTGGGCTGCATGCGGCTCAAGCAGCTGTCGATTTCTGAGGCGGAGAAATTGATACGAACCGCGATTGAGCAAGGAATCAACTTCTTTGACCACGCCGATATTTATGGCCATGGTGTGTGCGAAGAGATCTTTGCGGAAGCTCTCCAAATGAGTCCCAGCATACGCGAAACCATGATCCTGCAAAGCAAATGCGGCATCCGCTCCAAAGAAAACTACTACGATTTGTCAAAGGAGCATATTATTCGATCCGTAGACGGAATATTGAAGCGACTTCAAACGGATTACCTGGATATACTCCTTCTCCATCGTCCCGATCCGCTAGTCGAGCCTGATGAGGTTGCCGAAGCCTTTGATCAGCTGCACAGCCAAGGTAAGGTGAAGTACTTTGGCGTGTCCAACCATACACCGGCACAAATCGAGCTGCTTCAGCGCTCGCTACCGCACAAGCTGATCGTCAACCAAATCCAGTTAAGTATTGCCCATACACCCGTGATCGACTCTGGTGTTTCGTTCAATATGAAGGTCGATCAGTCCATCAATCGCGATAGCAGCATCGTGGACTACTGCCGCTTGAACAACATCACCCTGCAGGCATGGTCACCTTTTCAGCATGGATTTTTTAAAGGGCCTTTTCTTGGAGATACCACCAACTTCCCTGAATTAAATCAAATCATTGACACCATTGCAAAAAAATATGAAGTGACGAATACGGCGATCGCCACCGCCTGGATCGAACGTCATCCGGCAAACATCCAAGTGATCCTCGGTACGACGAAGCCGGAGCGCTTGCTGGACGCTTGCCAAAGCTCAGATGTAACACTGACGCGGGAAGAATGGTACCAAATCTACAAAGCCGCTGGAAATATCGTTCCGTAGCAGTCCCATTCTCCAAAAAAAGAAACGAAGGCCGGATCAGCCGACCTTCGTTCTTTTTTGCGTTCTTCAAATCTTCCGTTTGTATTTCAGCATATCCTTGATTTCTTTGTAGGTGCGAAATGGTTTGCTCATCACACGATAAGGGAGTGAAAACAGGAAGTGAGGTAAGTTATCCCCTGCCTCATTTTTAAACCGCTTCGGCTTGCTGAAGACACGCTCCATGTAGTTTAAGTACAGCTCTCTTTGGATGTCCGCCCCGCGCGAATCCGATAGAGAGCATACTTCGCAGCGAATTTCATACAAAATGTTGTCGACATACGTCACTTCATGGATGGTATCGTCCATGCATTTGATACAGAACAACGAAGCCTTCATCTTATCCTCTTTCACTTATACTCACCCCCTTGGCCTTCTCCAGTAATCGCTCTGCCAAATATTCATCTATGATCAACTTGTCGAAATAGTTGCCTTGCAAACCTGCCCAAACTGCCGCAAGCTTTTTCGTGCCTGAGACAACACCTACAACCGTTGGGATATTTTTGAGATCTGCAAGCTCGATTCCGATGACCCGGTTATTCAAATTGTTATCGATCGGCTCTCCTGTCTTGTCAAAGAAACGGGAGCTAATGTCCCCCACTGCTTCGCCATCCCGCAATTGCCGGATGTCTTCTTCTTTCAGATAGCCCATCTCGGCCATGGTGGATTCGTATGGATTTCCGATCCCTACTATGGCCAGCTCGACACGGCGCGCTTCCTCCTGAATGGAGCGTATGTCCGGCGAGTCTACTAACTGCTTTTTCAGCTCGATGGAGTCCGCGATGGCTGGTGCGTAAAGAAACTCACAGGTTCCTCCTAGCTTTTTGGAGAACTCGTAAGCGAGCTGGTTGGAGTGAATTTCAATGCGGTGCCGACCGATTCCCCCTACTAGAGGGTATACTTTCATTTTATGATGTCTCTCAAATGGATATTCATTGACCAGATGGTATAGCGTCGTTCCCCAGGAGATACCGATCCGCCGTTTGTTGCGGATCCACTTCGGAAGGTACTGTGCTGCTGCTTTCGCTACCTGCTGCTTGATGATTTCTTCATTTGTAGAGCCTTGGGCGGGTACGACTATGACCTCATCCATCTTCAAGGCGGCCTCCAGCTCTTGCTCCAGCTCAACCATGCTTACAGTCTCGTCCCGAATGTAGATTTCTACGACTCCTGTATCTTTGGCACGCTGCAGCATTTTGGAAATAACCGGCCGGGAAACTCCGATTTTTTTGGCGATTTCCGCCTGTGTGAGTCCATTTACGTAGTACATTTTGGCGATGCGTACCAGTTCGCGTTTTTCTGTCCAGTTATCCATATGTATCCCTCATTAAAAACGTTACTATACTCTTCTTCCTTACATATTATAACAGATTTTCCCTGTTTTTTAGAAAGAAAAGAGGAAGACGGCTGTTGCCTTCCTCCCACTTTTTAATCATTGTTCTCCATTTGTTCACGAAGTCGCATGATCGTATTTTGTTCGGTGACCTCAATATCATGGAAAGTAATCACGGAGCCTTGGGCAACGTCTCTGCTAAGCCGAATATTTGGACCAATCAGACCTATCGGCAGCGCTTCTTGTTCGCGCCTATCCGCTGCCGTGATGATTTTCCCGTATGCAGAGAATCCTCCGATGCCATCGAGCGCTTCGCCAGCCCGCAAATCTTTTTTGGCTACGGCCACTGTTTCTGCCACCATCCCAAAGTAGGGAGCAATTGTGGCTTCCTTTTGCAAAAAAGCGCGCGCAATCGAAAGGGGTGTTTCCAGACTGGTCAAATGATAGGGTCGATACAGGACGTAGTTTGGACCCGAACCCATCTTCAAGTATTTCATCGTGTCATGAACCTCTTGCATCGAGGAAGAGATGATCGCAAACACTCCGGGCGCAACGCCGTCCACATAATCAACGATCCTGGTACGGTGCAGCATGCCGCCTGCTTCTGTCAGTGAGAACAACCCTGGCAGCTCAGCCAGCTGTGCTTTGCGGCCATGCATACCCGGAACATCCGGAACGAACCCGGTTGCGTTTGCCACTGCCGTCATTTCCACCATCGTCTTGGTGCCGTCCTGGAACGAAGCAAGCATCTTGGGACTGGAGCCTTTGGCAGCAGCTTCTTCCCGTGCCGTATCGGGATTGGCGTGAACATTCAGAGCGTTGTTCTTTCCTTTTCCGAGCGCAACGATCTCAAAGCCTAGCGCGTCGGCAAAGTCATGAAGCTCCATAATCGCACCCGGCTCATCCCCAGCAGAACCCGTATAGACGACTCCTGCATCATCTGCCAGCTTCTTCAGCCATGGGCCTACGGTGACATCCGCTTCTACGTTCAGCATGACGATGTGCTTTTTATGGCGGATCGCTTCCCAAGCTACTTTCGCCCCGATGTCTGGCATACCCGTCGCATCCACGATTACATCCACATTGGATAGCTGCGGGATCAGCTCGGCTTCTGTCGTCGCAACCGAATAGCCCGAGGCAATCGCTTGATCCGCTTTGTCAAAATCCTGCGTTTCCAGAATGCGCGAATCTGGTACCCCTGCTCTGCGATAGGCAGCCTTGATGTTTTCCGGAAACAGGTCAGCCGTGATGACGACTCTCATTCCGTGCATGCCTTCTATTTGCGAGATCAAACCGCGTCCCATTTGCCCAGCGCCGACCAGACCGACGCGAATGCAGCCTCCTTCTTTTTCTAGTGCTGCAAGTCGTCTATTGAATCCCAACATGGTGTCTCTCCCTCTTTTCTCTTGATTGGATGTTGTGAATTACGGACGGATGAAGGCGACTTTCAGGCCAACTTCCAATGGGGGAAAGTCAACCTTCGCTACGTGGATATTCCCAGGCAGCTGCGGGGTTTCACTTCCATCCGCTTTCACAGTGCAATGACCGATGTTTTGAAGGGTTTCGTTTGCTTTCTCGCCCACACTCGTCACTTGCAATTGTGTATCTCCCAGAAGCAGAATGTCCCCTGGCCTGATTTCCTCTGTATGCGCTGATTTGGTATGCAGCACGGCCATATCGTGCAGCTCTTCCGGGGCGTCCTGATTGAAGAGAATCAGCATATTTTCATTCAAAAAGTCTGGAACCATGGCTCCAATCGAGACAACGGTGCTGGTAAACAAGGTGTTCATGAAATACCTCCTGAAATGATTACTCGGTGTAGAGACCAAAGCTTGCTACGTAGGCGATAACGACGGCGATCGGGCCCGTGATCTGGCGGGAGAGCAGTACGGCTGGTACCCCTACTTCAATGGTCTCTGGCTTTGCTTCTCCCAACGTCAGACCTACGGGTACGAAATCGCAGCCTACTTGCGGGTTGATGGCAAACAATGCTGGCAAAGCTAACTGAGGCGGGATCGTGCCACGCCCAATCTCTACCCCCACCAAGACACCGACTACCTGCGCAATGACGGCACCTGGTCCAAGCAAAGGCGAGAGGAACGGCAGTGCGCAGACGATCGAGATGATCAACAGGCCGATGATATTTCCTGCGAGCGGTTTGATAACGTTCGCTAAAATATCGCCAATTCCGGTGAAGAGAATGATCCCGATCAAGGTACTGACGAATGCCATGAACGGAAGAATATTGCGCAACACCTGCTCGACCGTGTCACGACCTGCCTGGTAGAAGGTTCCGACCACGCCCCCCATCAGGCGACCAATTTTCTCAATGAACCCGGTTTTCTTCGGCGGCTGATTGCCTTGCATGCTGGCGACTTTCGCACGGGCTTCCGCTTTCAGCTCCTGTGCCGATTTTTTTTGCTGGCTTGCGGCATGGCTCGCGGCAGCAGTCGCCACTTCATCCATTAAGCTCACATTATTCTCTTTTACGCCGGAGACAAAATTCGTCTCTTTGATAAAGTTGATCAGTGGACCAGAGGGAGAAGCAGGAGTCACGTCTACAGTCAGTACTCCTAGCTTTGGATACACACCGCAGCGTGCCGTTCCGCCGCAATCGATTACGACGCATGCCATTTCATCCGGCTCTACCTTGCTGGAAAAGCCATCGACGGCGATCCCGCCCGTCAGCTCCGCGATTCGGGCGGCAACGGGATGAATCCCTCCACCTGTAATCGAAGCGATATATGGTTTTTCGTCTGTCGGCAGGATGGTAAGAGGACCTCCCCACCCACTTGACGCTTTTGTTACTTGCACCGCACGATAGTTGCTCATGTCAACGTCTCCCCTCTTCGCTTCCTTATACTGCTGCTTGTGCTTCGCGGCGCTTCATCATCGCCTTTGTGATGTACTCGGTTACGATACCGCGAATCAAAATGACGAGAATCCCGACCAGGAAGTAGCGAATCGCCAAAGGCCCGAGAGACAGCCCCAACTGAGTGATGCCGGTCGCGATACCCATGTAAACGAAGAGCTCAGAAGCGTTCGCATGAGGGAACAATCCCGTGATCGGATGGCAGAACGATACAGCAGAATCATAGAAGGCCGGTTTTTGATACTCCGGCAAGAATTTACCGAATGTGTATGCCATCGGGTTGGTCAGGAAAAACATGGATAAGATCGGGAAGATGGTGTAGCGCAGGATCATATTGCCTGTGCATTTGGCAGCGAAGCGTTCGATTCGTTCTTCTCCAACGAATTTGATGAATGCGTTTACAGCTGTGATCAAGCAAATCAATGTAGGAATGATTCCTGTCACTAATCCTACGAAGGTCTTTCCGCCTTCCTGAAACATTCCGATAAACCCTTCTGCAAGATGTACAAAAAAGTCCATTTACGCATACCTCCCGATTAAAAAATAAAAACCAGATGAAAGAATCCATCTGGCCCGCGGCCCCACTTTTTTATCCAATTTGCTCTTGTTCCCTTTGTTGCTGCTTGGCCTGCGCGGCCCGGATTTGCTCGATTGCCATTCGAAGCGCTGTCTGCACCGGCTGCTTTTGCTGTTTGGAGGCTGTGTCGTACAATGTGTCCATTGATTTGCCAATCGGTTCCCCGTACTTCTGAAACCGGGAGAAAACGCTGACCCCCGACATCCGCTTGCACTGAGTCACCATTCCTTGTGGATCGGTAACGAGAATGACGACGGCACCGACTCCAAAGCGTCGTTTGTTCACTCCCACTCCCAGGTAGCCGTTCGGTTGCTGCTGCATGAGACGCAGCTCCTGATAGTAATGGCGTGACTGTAGCTGTGTCAGCACAAGCTGCAAAATCCAAAGCCCTGCGAACAACAGAACAACGTACCCCCAAGTCAAGTGACCACCTCCTTTTACAAATGTTCTTACTAGTTACAATTGTAAATTGAAAACGGTTTCATGTCAAACAGATTCTTTCTTAGGCGTGGATGCCTTTCCCAAGCCACTTTGCCGCTGCCTCCATGAAGCTCTCTGAAACGGTAGGATGAGGATAGATCATGTTCGCGACATCGTCTACGGTTGCTTCCAGTGACAGGAAGGCTGTGCCTGTTGAAATCATTTCTGTGACGTGGGGGCCGACCATGACGACTCCCAGCACTTCTCCGTACGTTTCTTCTGCAATCAGCTTGGTAAAGCCGCCATTCTCGTCTGAAGCCATCGCTTTTCCGTTTCCTGTATGCGAGTAAATCGTCGTCTTGACGGCATATCCTTGTGCTTTTGCTTCCTCTTCGCTCAAGCCCACGCTGGAAATCTCAGGCGAGGTATAGATGCAGCGAGGAACTGCTTTGGTATTTCCCTTTTGTTTTCCGCCTGCTGCATTGATCGCTGCAGTTTGACCTTCTGCACTCGCGACATGTGCGAGCTGCCATCCACCGATGATATCTCCCGCCGCATAGATACCTGGTATCGATGTTTCCAAGTATTCATTGACCTGGACAAACGGGCCGTTCATCTCTACACTCAAATTTGCTACAGCGGACAAATTTGGCTTCCGACCCACAGCTACAAGCAACGCGTCGGCAGGAATCGCTTCGGTATTCCCCTTCGTATCCTGGGCATGGATTACGATCCCTGTCTCACCATTTGCGATCGAAGTCACTTTTAACCCCGTCCCAATCGTCACCCCTTTCTTGCGCAACGACTTGGACAGGCTACTAGCTGCGTCTTTGTCCTCTTGAGGAATGAGTCTGTCCGCCATTTCCAGCACAGTCACCTTCGACCCCAGGCTCGCAAAAATGCAGGCGAACTCTACTCCGATAAAGCCTCCCCCGAGAATCGCGATTGACCTTGGAACCTGCTCGACATCAAAGATCGTGTCACTCGTGAAATAAGGTACCTGTGCTAGTCCGGGAATCGGTGGTACAGAAGGCGTGGAACCCGTTGCCAAAATGATCGAGCTTGCTTTGACGACCGTGCGCAAGCCGTCAGCTCTTTGAACGGAAATGCTCTTGTCTGGATTCACCTCGCCAAAGCCTTGTACAAGATCGATTTTGCCTGCTTTTAATAGACCAGCAATACCCGTGCGAAGGGTTGCGATCACCTGATTTTTTCGGTTCAGCATCTTCTCGAGAGAAAACGTCACCTCCCCGGTCTCGATTCCCCAGCTAGCGGCATTCCGGATCTGGTCCAAAATCCCCGTCTGATGCAGCAGCGTTTTGGAAGGGATGCAGCCTCGATTCAAGCAGGTACCACCCAAATGGTCTGCTTCAATCAGTACCACGCGCTTTCCTTCCTTCGCACCGCGAATGGCTGCAACATACCCTGCTGGGCCTCCCCCAATCACTGCGATATCGTATGTTTGCGACATAGTTAGCTCCTCCTTTTACGCCAGCAGGTGGTATGGTGCCTCTAGATATTCTTTGACATCCTGCAAAAAAGCTGCCGCAGGAGCACCATCCATGACACGGTGATCAAAGGAAAGACTCAAAGACATCATCGGGCGCAGCACAATCTGTCCATCGACTCCCACAGGCTTCTCATGAATTCTTCCCACACCTAAAATGGCGCTCTCCGGTTGATTGATGATCGGGGTGAAGGCATCGATCGCGTACATCCCTAAATTGCTGATCGTGAATGTACCACCACGCATGTCATCTGGCAGCAGTCGTCCTTCACGTGCCAATCCTGCCAGTCGTTTCGTATCTGTGGTCAGCTCGGCAAGACCTTTGCGATCGGCATGCTTAACGACGGGGACGAGCAGTCCATCGGAAACCGCTACGGCCAATCCGACATGAACCGAATCGTGGTACACAATCGTTTCATCCTGCAAGGAAGCATTGACCTTTGGATGGCGTGCCAAAGCGGCTGCGACCGCTTTCATGATCATTTCGGTATAAGACAGGCGCTGACCGGTCGTTTTCTCGATGGAGGGAAGCAGTGTCGCTCTGACTTCCTGCACCCGCGTCATGTCCGCCTCTGTCGTCAATGTCACATGGGGAGCGGTGAATGCACTCTGCGTCATTCGCTGTGCGATTACCTTGCGCATTCCCTCGAGCTTACTTGACGTACTCGAGGAAGCAACTGTTTCAAAAGCTTGGCTCACAGCAGGCTGGGACTGCCCTTTCCGTGCTGAAATGGCGTGCTCGACGTCTCCTTTTTGAATACGTCCATTCGGTCCGGAGCCTTTTAGTTGGCGAAGGTCTACATCATTTTCACGCGCAATCCGTCGAGCGACTGGCGTGGCTCTGAGTTTAGCTCCATCCGATTGGGTTTCCTCCATCTTTCTTGCTGTTTCCTCATGCTCTTCCTGTTTTTCGCCGACCTGCTGGGTATCAGCTGCTTCCAAAGAAGGAGGCGCGTCTGCTACCACCTCGCCTGCAGCGCCGACATATCCTATAACCTGGTTGACAGGTACGACTTCATCTGGGCCATAGTAAATTTTCAGCAGCGTCCCTGTCGTATAGGACTCTACCTCGATATTGATTTTATCCGTTAAGACTTCCAGTAAAACATCACCTTCACGAACCGGGTCTCCCTCTTGTTTAAACCATTGGATGACGGTTCCGGTTTCCATCGTCATACTCAGTTTTGGCATGAATACTGCGGTTGCCATCTTGCTTATCCCCTTCCTGTCAGCGGAATACCGTTTCCTTGACTGCTTGGATGATATCTTGTTCTTGTGGAATGGCTGCTTTTTCGAGGACAGGATTGTACGGAATCGGAACTGCCTTTCCTCCCAGACGTTTGATCGGCGCATCGAGATAATCGAAGGCTTCGCTTTCCGCGATCAGGCTCGCTATTTCTCCGCCAAAACCGCCGCGCTTGACTGCCTCATGGACGACAACCACACGCCCTGTCTTCTTGACCGATTCGACGATCGTCTCGATATCCAAAGGCACCAGCGTGCGCGGATCGATAATTTCTACACTGATTCCTTCCTTCTCCAGCTCGGCTGCTGCCTGCAAAGCTTTGTGTACCATAATCGCAGTTGCCACGATGGTCACATCGGTTCCGGCACGTTTGATATCGGCTTTTCCAATCGGCAAGCTATAGGACTCCTCCGGCACATGGCCCTTTGTCCGATAGAGCAGCTTGTGCTCGTAAAAGATGACAGGGTTGTCGTCATCGATGGCCGCCTTCAGCAATCCTTTCGCATCATAGGCGGTAGAAGGCTGTATGACCTTTAGCCCCGGAATATGTGCCATCCACGCTTCCAGGCTTTGGGAATGCTGGGCTGCAGCGCCTGTCCCCGAGCCAGAGGGCGTACGCAGAACAAGTGGAACCTTGCCTTTCCCGCCGAACATGTACCGGTTTTTTGCCGCCTGATTCACGATCTGATCGGTTGCGATCGTGATAAAATCCGAAAACTGCAGCTCCACGATCGGGCGCATTCCCGTCATAGCTGCTCCAACAGCTGCCCCTGCGATCGCCGCTTCCGAGATCGGTGTATTTCTCACGCGCTCTTTTCCAAATTCCTCGATCATGCCACGCGTCACACCGAACGCGCCACCGTAGACGCCGATGTCCTCGCCCATGATGAATACATCCTGATTGACCCGCATTTCCTGACTCATGCATTCCCGCACCGCTTCCAAATAAGTAAGCTCTCTCAACGTTGACACTGTGTTCCCTCCCTCGCCTATGCGTAGACGTCTTCTTCTAGAATTTCGATGGGCGGCATCGGGCTTTCCTCAGCAAACTTCACCGCATCCTCTATTTCCGCTCTGGCCTCCGCTTCGATCCGGGCTGCGTCCTGTTCACTGAAGATTCCTTCACTGATCAGCACCCGTTTCATTCGCTCAATCGGATCGCGGTTGTTGCGCCAGTCCATTTCCTCTTCCCGAGTCCGATACTTTTTCGCATCGCTTTTCGAGTGCCCTTTCCAACGGTATGTTTTGGCTTCGATCAATGTCGGGCCCTCGCCTCTACGGGCACGCTCCACAGCTTCATGGGTTACATTCATCATGGCGAAAATATCATTTCCGTCTACGACTGCTCCAGGAATGCCGTACGCTGTGGCCCGATCTGCGATGTTGGCGACCTTCACCATCTCTTTTACCGATCCAGACATGCCGTACTGGTTGTTTTCACAAATAAAGACGACAGGCAAATTCCAAATGGCCGCCATGTTCATCGCCTCGTGAAAGCTCCCTTCATTCGATGCCCCATCTCCGAAAAAGCAGAGAGTGACATAGCCGAGCTGCTTCATTTGGGAAGTCAGCGCAGAGCCAACAGCGATCGGGATCCCTCCACCGACAATGCCATTTGCCCCCAGATTGCCTTTCTCTACATCGGCTATATGCATGGAGCCGCCTTTTCCTCGACAGTAACCGGTGACCCGTCCAAACAGTTCCGCCATCATCCGGTTGGCCTCTGCACCCTTGGCGATGCAATGGCCGTGTCCTCTGTGTGTGCTCGTAATCTTGTCGCGATCCTCCAGCACCGCAATGGCACCAGCTGCGGAAGCTTCCTGCCCTACACATAGGTGCGTGGTCCCGTGAATCATCCCTTTGGCAAAAAATTCATCGACCTTTTCATCGAAAAAGCGGATGACCCACATTTGGCGAAACAGCTCCACCAGCTTTTTCTCTGTAACCATCGATGGAACACTTACATGGATAACCAAATTCCTCTCCTCCTCAAGTTGTCTTTCTCGCCAGGCTTGTATAAAGCAAAAACGGATCAGATGGAGGGAATATCCCCCACCTGACCCGTGGTCCAAGCGTCGGTTGTGCCTATCGAGATTATGGAATTGGCTGCTTTTGCTGTCTTTGATCACGCTCGTATTCTTCACGCGTCATCTTTTTGACGGAGATGAGAAACACTTCATCTTTTCCTTCGCAAATCAGCTCTTCGTGTTCAAACAGTTTGTAGACCTTCGTTCCGGGAGTTACCTTTTCAATGACCTTCATGCGTGTCACCTCCGGATGTCTTTACATTTGTTCTAGATAGTTACATTTGTAATTCATTATAAATATTCTGATAACCTAGTCAAGTGGCAAACGTTTATTCTTCCCCAAACTTTCGCTCCACAAGAGCGGAAAGCGAGTCGATCGCTTCTTCCTCATCGGGTCCTACCGCCTTTAGCGTCAATACCGATCCCATCGTAGCTGCCAAGGAAAGAACATTGAGTATGCTTTTCGCGTTTGCCACTTTTGTCCCCAAAAGAATCGTGATCTCTGATTTGTATCCCGCCGCCAGCTTTACAAATTCTGCAGCAGGACGGGCATGCAAACCGGTTTTATTCAAAATCGTTACTTGTTTTTCCATACAATATCCTCCCTGATGTTTCGCCATTTTCGAGTAATGCTTGCAAATCGGGTGATTGATTCGCCTCTAGCCTTTCGCTTAAAAAAGAATACAGCTCCTCCACAGCTAACTGGCAGTGCTCTGTGATCGCCAGCATGTAAACGTATTGGACAAATTGACCTGGCTCCCATTCCACTGGATATGCAAGCCTGGCGACAGCAATTCCCGGACGGATCGTTTGCAGTGTATCCGCATGCGGGATCGCCACTCCCAGCAAGCATGTATTCCCCATGCGTTCCCGTTCCCAAACCTTCTGGACAAAATCGTGCTCGACAAACCCTTTTTCGCGCAAAAGGCTTGCAAGGGTATCGATGACTCGTTCCTTGCTGGCTGGCTCCGCACAATTCCAGATCAGCTCGGGATGCCATAATTCTCGCAGTCCGTAAGAATGCGGCGGCAGCGATGGGGAGAGTGTCCCATTTGCCACGAGTAGCAATCTCTTAATAAAGCTGATCCCGGTTTCATCTACGATCTCTTTAATGGAAATAAAAGGAATTCCATCCAACATCGGATTGACTGTCCCTACCACTGCGAAGATATGATATTTTTCCAGCCATTCCTTGTATAGCTTGCGAATGGAGAGCGAGCTTGCCTGAAGAATCGTTACCTGTTCTTCTGTCGCCTCCAGCTTTTCCTTCAAGAGCATATCCAGTCTTTTCGCCGCTCCTTCTCCAGTCAAACAAATCGTCACGATCGCAACCGGCTTCGAATTGGTCGTATAGACGGACGGCAGCGCATTCGTTGGCATTGTGCGCAACCGATTCACGATCTGGCTCATCGACTCGCTCGAATACAGGCATTTTCGCATGACCTCAATCACCAAGGTCGTTGTCACGTTTGGCAGCACCTGCACACGCACGCCGGTCCGCATCTCCCACTCGGCTTCACTCAGCAAATTACTGCCCATATCCGCGAGCAAAATGACGCCCTCTCCCTGATCCACCTGCCGTATCGAAGCACTGATACGTTCGATCGCCGAAGAGAGGTCGTCGTTCCAGTACAGCTCGACTGCGAGCGCATGCTTCCTCTCAAACAAGCGCGCCGCAACCTCGACCATGCTTTTTGCTACCTGCCCATACGAGGTAACGACCACGCCGATCATCGGTTTTGGTTCCGTGAATACCGAGCATTGCTTCAAATACATCTCGAGCAGCGCCACTTCCGCATCCGGCAGAGTGATTCCCCATATGGTCTGCACGACCTTTGCCATTTCCAGGGCGACTTTGTACTCCATCGATTCGCAGTCCGACTCCAGCGGAAGCTCCCGCGTTTTTGGATCCGGCCATCGATCCAAGAGACCGTGCAGGTGAATCGCCAAGGCATAGGAAATTCGCTGGTAATCCAGCGTCATGTGCCGCTCCGCAATCCACAGCATTTGTTCGACCGCCGAAACCACCTGATCGCCAACAAGCTTTACCAGCTGCTGCAGGCGCAGCGCTCTCTTTTCATGTTCACCTGCTGCAGGCTCCAGGCGTGTATCCAGCTCTTTGTTTACGATCAGCTCAATCAGTTCTTCGCTTTGGCCCTGATTTTTCAGGTTGCGATACCGTTCAACGACCCAGTTGTATAAATGCTGGGCGGAATCTTCGCACAACTCACTGCCGAGATCGGAGCGCTGTCCCGGAATAAACAGGAACTGATCTTTTTTCAGCATAGGCAGCTCGGGTGCCAGCCCGTTCGATTGCTGCTGACTTACGACGTGCATGGGCAAATCGTATCGATCCACCTGCACTACGGACTTTTCTTCCTGATGGATCGTTTTGAGAAACGCTTTTGCCAGCAGTACTCGGATGTCGCTGTGCAGCTGCCCCATATTGGCGGGACATTCGTACATCATGAGGGAAGCAATCACTTCTTTTTGGACGACGACCTCTTTCCCAATCCGATCGGTTTCTTCGTTCAAAAAATGCAAAATCAGCGAGAGCCGCTCCTGCTGCGTCCACTCGGACAAGGATGGCAGCTCAATGGTCATCGGGATGCGCCTGCGCAGTGTCAGCAGCAAGCTCGACTCCGGGCTTTCCGTAGTCGCCCCCACAATCAAGATCGTCGCCTTTTGCTGAAACTGAACCTCTCCGAGTCTCCGATACACCCCTTTGTCGATCAGATAAAAGAGATTCTCCTGCCCTTCTGGCGGCAAGCGATGGATCTCATCTAGAAACAGAATGCCTCCATCCGCCTGATCGACTAATCCGAGCTTGTCTTGCTGCGCACCTGTAAATGCACCTTTCACATATCCGAATAGCTGGGATAGCAAGAGCTGCGGGTTTTTGGCATAGTCCGCGCAATTAAAAATGATAAAAGGGGCATTTCGCTTCATCACTTGCTGCTCAATCGCGAAATGATACATCGCCTCGGCCATCCGGCTCTTCCCGACGCCACTTGCTCCAAAAAATAGCGTATGCAGCCCGTTTGGTGGATAAAGCGCCGCTGCCTGTGCTTGCTGGATGGCTGCTTTGAGCGTCCCTTTTGCACCGATCAAGCTGGCGAAGGTCACCGCCTGGCTGGCTTTGCGAGCTTTTTGACGCGTGCGTTCTTCCGTTTTGGGCGTATCCTCTTCTGAGAACGCTTCCATTTTGCCACGCAATTGATGGACCATAAAACGCGAAACCTCATAGCCCATCTCGTTTAGACGACTGGTAAGCTCTCGACTCGGCATGCTAGGGGTTTGCTTCAGAAGGTGCTCCATTTCTTTGAGCAGGAGTGGCTGCCTGCGTTTCCGAGAATCAGGAATCTGCAGCTTGTGCCGAAGCAAAGTCACCTCGTCACGTCGCACTCCCAATTGACGGGCGATTTGCTCATCGGTTAAGGGAGCTTTTTTATCCTCGTATTCGATGATGTGCCTGATGCGTTCCTCCATACCATCCCCCCACAATCTATTACAAGCAACATTCGTGCCAATGGTTAAAACTCGCATTTTCCTCGCAACTTCGCTCTACATTATCTACCATAACATAATTCAAAAACAGTATCAGAATATTCTGTGGCATCTTTTGTGTGCACTTCTCCACAATGTATACCTTTTCGTTGACGATTATGAGTGGAACCGCTAAGATAAACGTATTCAAATCCTTTGGATCATGGGTCAGGGACGATTCCCTGGCCTTTTTTGCGTCTATAACTTAACTTTCGCTGGAGGGATACGATGTATAAAGGGATTGCCGCCTCACCCGGCTATGCCGCAGAACGCGCTTTTGTACTGAAGGAACAAGCATTATCCATTCCCCAAGAAACAATCACGGCAGACCAAGTGGAGCTGGAAAAGCAGAAAGTCCGCGACGGCTTAGAGCAGGTCAAACAGGAGCTTGCCGTCACACGAGAAGATGTCCGCGAGCGCTTCGGTGAAGAGGAATGCGCCATTTTTGACTCTCACTTGATGATGCTAGAAGACCCCACTCTACTAGAAGAAATCGATCGAGAAATCCTCGATTCAGCCAAAAATGCCGTCTGGGCTGCCCACGATGTCCTGACTACTCACGCTTCTGTTTTTGAAGCGATGGACGATGCCTATTTGCGCGAGCGTGCCGCTGATTTTAAAGACTTGCGAGGCAAACTCGCGAGACGGCTTCTCGGCGTCGGTGACGTATCTCTTGAAACGCTGGATCGACCAGTTATTCTTGTCGCCCATGATCTGACGCCCTCCCAAACGGCGCGGCTGAATCCGAAATGGGTCAAAGGAATCCTGACGGAAATAGGCGGACCGACCAGTCATTCTGCTATCCTGGCACGCACTCTGCAGATTCCTGCTGTCGTGGGTTGTGGTCCGATTGCCTGCGAGATTACCGATGACACGATTCTTGCTCTAAATGGAAATACGGGAGAGATCACGATCCATCCAGAGCAGGAGCTGGTCGATCTCTATCACCGGGAGCAGCTCGCCTTCCAAGAAGAGCAAACGCGATTGCGTGCTGCCGCTTTTGAAACCGTATACACAGCAGATGGAAAACGGATTGAGATTGCAGGGAATATCGGGAATCCCGCGGACAGCCGCTCTGTACTCGCGAACGGCGGAGACGGTGTAGGCTTGTTCCGCTCAGAGTTTCTTTTCCTTGAGAGAGAGCAGATGCCGAGTGAAGAGGAACAGTTCGAGGCGTACGCCGAGGCGGCGCGTGAAATGGCTGGGCGCCCTGTCATTATTCGAACGATGGACATTGGCGGAGACAAGCAGCTGCCTTATTTGCCGATGGAAGCAGAAGAAAATCCATTCCTCGGTTTTCGTGCCATTCGACTCTGCCTGGCTGAAAAAGAAATGTTCCTCACCCAGCTGCGCGCCATCCTGCGAGCTTCCAGCCATGGCAAAATCAGAGTGATGTTTCCGATGATTGCGACAGAGGAAGAATTACTCGAGGCGAAGTCTATGCTCGCACAAGCGAAGGAACAGCTGCGCGAAAGACAGCTTCCATTTGACGAGAAGATCGAGACCGGAATCATGATCGAGGTCCCTTCCGCAGCCATCATCGCCGACCAGCTTGCCCCTCATGTCGACTTTTTCAGCATTGGCTCCAATGACTTGATCCAGTATACCTTTGCCGCTGACCGTATGAATCAGAAGGTCAGCTATCTGTACAATCCGGTGCACCCTGCTATCCTCCGGCTGATCGGTCGAGTCGTCCAAGACGCGCATGCACATGGCAAATGGGTCGGCGTTTGCGGGGAAATGGCTGGCGATCCTCTTTACGCAAAGGAGCTGATCGCTCTTGGCGTCGATGAATTGAGCATGACTCCTTCGCTGATCCCCAGAATGAAACAGGCGATCAAAGGCATGTCCACTACTACGCTCATCTATCAATAATGGATTACGAGACAAAACCCACAAATGATCTTGTGGGTTTTTGCGCTTTTGTGAACGATGAGAGCAAGTATTACCTTACCGTTTTCGTGGCATCGATTTCTCAAGTGCCCTTGTTAAAAAATCAAGATAGACCTGCAGCTCTTCTGGCAGCACAACATCACTTCGCTTCACATATCCCACCTGAATCAAATTTCCCCCCTCCAATGGAATCGAGATAATATTCGGATTCATGTAATGACTCACGATACAGCCTGTTCCTAAATTGTAGCTATTTGTATTGGCCAGAAGGTTATTCATGGCTCCTCTGTCCTTGAGGTAGACGAGCTTGCCGATCTTGTCCACATGGAGGGTTTCTTCCGCAAAATGCAGCAGCATGTCGTCCTGCTGATAGGTCAAATAGGGATAGTCTCGTAGCTGCTCCAAGGATATGCTGTCCTGATCCGCCAGAGGATGCTCTTTTCGGAGAAAGACATGCTGCTTCATGGAAGCAATAGGAGTAAACTTTAGTGATTTTGAAAGAAAGTATCGCTCAAACAAATGCTTATTTAAGTCGGTTAAAGATAAAATACCGAGGACACTTCGATTTGCATACACGTCATCAATGACATCGGTTGACTTCCCTTCCCGAATCGCAAGCTCATATTTTCGCTCGGCAAAGGAATCCATGAGATGAGCAACTGCCTCGATCGCAAAGCCGTAATGCTGCGAGGATATCGCAAGCTTGGTGATGTCCGCTTTTTTCTCTTTGTGAAAATGATGAACGACCGACTCCATCTGTTCCAGGAGCATTTTCGCGTAAAACAACAAATCTGTGCCTTCTTTAGTAAAGACTACCCCTTTGTTCGTTCTCTCGAGAATCGTAATTCCCAGCTCCGCTTCGAGTTCACGTACGGCTTTACTGATGCTGGGTTGCGTCACGTATAGTTCGGAGGCGGCTCTACTGATCGAATTATGCTTGGCAATCTCCACGATATAACGAAATTGTTGGAGCGTCATTTTCCCACCACACCTGTCCCTTTTTTCTGTTGACCGTTTTTGCTATAACTTTAGTCTATAGCAAGCGGTTACTACGTTCCATTTTACGTTTGAAATACAGGGCTCTACAATAAGGAGAGAAAACAACTTTTCATCTGAAAGGAAGAACACGAATGATACGGCAAGCAACTAGCGAAGACTTACTAGACATTCTCAAAATCTATAATGACGCCATTCTGCATACGACCGCTGTTTACGCGTACGAACCCCAAACACTTGAAAACAGACAAGCTTGGTATGAACAAAAGATGCAGGAAGGCTACCCCATCTTGGTATGCGAGCAGGATCATCGGGTCGTAGGTTTTGCGACATTTGGCCCCTTTAGAGCCTGGCCTGCTTATCAATACTCCATTGAACATTCTGTTTATGTAGAGGCAGCATCCAGAAAACAAGGAATCGGGACAGCTTTAGTAAAAGAAATCATCGCGATTGCCAAAGAAAGAGAATACATGACGTTAATTGCCGGTATTGACGCAGACAATGAAAAAAGCATTGCCATGCATAAAAACTTTGGCTTTGTTCATTCCGGAACGATTCGAAAGGCGGGTTTTAAATTCAATAAATGGCTTGACTTGGCTTTTTATCAATTGGAGCTCAACGGCCCTAAAAATCCAACAGAAAAGTAAAGGTGAAAACTGTGACGGGTTGGAATCCTTCAGCAAAAGGGAAAGCGTTAGATTCCAGTCATCGTGAGAAGATGATCGGTTATCTCTATACCTCCTCAGCCTATTTCCTTTGGGGGGTTCTCGGATTATATTGGAGGGCTCTGGATTCAGTCTCCTCTATGGAAATCTTGGCCCATCGGATTCTTTGGGGATTTTTCTTTATTTTTACGCTCATGCTCTTTCAGTCTACGAAGCGAGCGGCTTTTTTTACACTGGTAAAAGAACTGCGGGTCAACGCTAAGCAACTCTTCTACTTTTTTGTGGCCTCGCTCGCAATCAGTGCCAATTGGTTGATTTTTGTTTGGGCAATGATATTCGATCATATCCTGGAAGCGAGCTTAGGACTATACATTACGCCAATCGTTAGTATGCTTCTGGGTGTTCTGGCCGCAGGGGACAAGATACGAAAAAGTACGCTTCTATCGATGCTAATCGCATTTTCTGGCGTTCTCGTGATTACCTATGACTATGGAAGAATTCCATGGATTTCAATGGCTTTAGCCCTTACTTCTGGGGTATATAGCTTAGCCAAAACGCACATCAAGGCAGATGCACTTGTCGGCATGTGTGTAGAAACATTGCTGGTCACCCCGATTGCACTCCTGTTATTCATGTTTTTACACCAAACTAGCAGCGTGCATTTTGGTTCAGCGTTTCCTGTCACGTTCCTTCTGATCTTCGGAGGCATCCTAACCGTTTTGCCGCTGCTGTGGTTCGCTGAAGGTTTAAAAAGAATTCCTTTGGCGACGATCGGTTTCTTTCAGTACATAACCCCAACTATCACTTTTCTTTTCGGGATTTTTCTTTTTAAAAGTACAATCACTTTGCTGCATTGGATTGCCTTTAGTCTCATTTGGTTATCGATTGCTGTTATGCTGGTGTCCAATCGGAAGTAAGAAAAGAAAACCACCCTGTACATGCCAGCAGGCAACACACAGGGTGGTTGTTCGTTTTCATCCTTTATAACGCTTTGTTCACTGATTGCGAAGAATTCTTTTGCTTGCGCTGGACCAGGTAAGCAACGCCCAAACCAATGATGGCAATCCCGATAATTCCTGCGTACCCTAGCTTTGCTCCAAACAAGAAGATTGCCGTAGTCGGAACCGCTCCATCGACAAGGGAGGATATCGCACTCGCTCCGTCCGGGAATTTGAAACCGGCGTTTTGGGCAGCTTGTGTAAACAGCGGCGAAATATAAGTAGCCAAAAGCAAGCCGAATGCCAGTGAAATGGTCGCCCCGATCACAGTACGAATAACGTTTCCTTTAAAAATAGGCACCATCAAGCACACGATGAACGGAATGGTAGCCAAGTCTCCAAAAGGAAGAACCTTGTTGCCCGGCATCAAAACAGCCAGACCCAAAACAATCGGAATCATCAAGAGTGAAGCGGCAATCGTGGCTGGATGACCGACAGCCAGTGCTGCGTCCATGCCGATATTGACTTCCCGTCCAGGAAAGCGCTTTCGAACAAATTCACTCGCAGCTTCCGAGATCGGTATCAAGCCTTCCATCAAGATGCTGACCATTCTCGGCAGAATCAGCATGACGGCAGCGGTTTTCACACCCAAATCGAGAACCTTCTGAAGATCCCAGCCAGCCAAAAGCGCGATAATAATGCCTAAAATAAGTCCTAAAACAGTAGATTCACCTAGCAAGCCCAAACGTTTTTGAATCGTTTCGGGGTCTGCCTTCAGGTTGCGGAAGCCCGGAATCCGATCAAACAGCTTTTCCAGCGGCAGAGCGATCAAGTAATACGGTGTCGACGTTCCGTGCGGGAAGGAAATGTTCGGATAGCCATAATAGTTGGATACGTGCTTCGCCGTGAGATCCGCCAAGACAAGAAGGATAATGGCATGGGCAATCGAAGTCAAAATCCCCAAGGTAATGTTGTTCGACATGACTGCGACCAGCGAACCTGTAAAGGCAATGTGCCACAGATTCCAGAGGTCAATGTTCAGCGTTCGTGTCAGACCAAGCACCAGCATGCCCAGATTGACGGCAAGACCGATCGGAATCGCAAGCGCACCGACTGCCGAGCCAAACGCAATAGCCGAGGTAGCCGGCCAGCCTACGTCAATGATCGTAAGCTGTATGCCCAGGTTTTTGACCATGTCCTGGGCAGCGGGTCCCAGACTTCCCATCAGCAGGCCAATCACAAGGTTGATCCCAATGAATCCAATCCCGACCGTCAGACCTGCACGGAAGGCTTCCCCCGGCTTTGTTTTCAAGATGATCCCAAACAGAAAAATGAGAACGGGCAATACAACCGAGGGGCCAAGGTCTACGAGGTACTTGATAACGTCCATAGTGAACCTCCTTTGATAAGGCACATATTTGATTTAGGATGTTAGCTTTGCTTCAATTTGTTCAAACACTTGCTCTTTTCCGATTCCTGTCAGCAAAGGTACTGCATTGATGACTTTTTCTTGCAGCGAAGGAGGGACCGTCGTGGTGGAAATGATCAGGTCGTATTGATCGGCTTTGTTTAGCACGTCACTGACTTTGGACTGATCCAGCGAAGCATCGATGCCTTTGTCCCGTAAAAACGCTTTCAATTTTTGCATGACGACAGTTGAAGTAGCTACACCGGTACCACAGATGACGAGTACTTTTTTCTTGTTCATGATTTCTCCTCCACCTGCTCAAGCTGGGAGAGTACATTCCATACCTCTTCCGTTCCTTGAGCATCCATAATTTTCTGCATATTCGCCTGATCCTGAATCAGGTTCATGACTTGTTCCAAAATGTTTAATTGCGTCTCGCCTCGCTCGGGAGCAAGCAAAAAAACCACTTGTACAGGCAGGTCATGGTTTGGATCTGCCATATTGCGAAAGCGCACACTCTGTCTGGCTACTCCAACAGCGATCGTCGGTTTCCGAACGTGCTGGGGGTCCGCATGAGGGATAGCGACATTCACTTCACCTGTGAGCAAACCTGTCGGGTAAGATTGCTCCCGTACACACACCGCCTCGATGTACTCCGCACCTACTGCTCCCGTCTGTATCAACGTGTCTCCCAACTGACGGATCAGCTCGGACTGCTCCAGGTGTTCTTCAAATATGCGAATATGGTCCTTCCCAATATATTCAGACAAACTCACTCTTTTATCGCACCTCCTTTCCTTTTCTAAATAGCAATTCCTATGCCAAATTCGCTCCCTTGAGGAAAGCCTTATTCAGCAAGCCTTCACAGCATTTTCTACACAATTTCTGGCGGGCAGCACACAAATTCTTCAGCATGGTTTGTGGGCGGTTTTGCGAAAGGACGAAACGCGAACGCGCCTAAATACTACTGTTCCTTTTTTGAAAAGCTCTCCCGATGAAAACGCGTAATGATGGAAAACAAATGCTCGCCTTTGGTTGAAATAGGTGTGGAGTTGAGCTGATCGTACATCGCCCGATACGGTTCTGGAACCCAAATGTATTTGTGGACATAATCCGTAGAATGAAACCCTGCCTTTTCCCAAAACTTTGCGCGCTCTGCATTCGTCTGGGTGTCTTCCGCCTCCACTTCTATGAGGAGGATCGTGTAGTCGCCATCCGCTTTTGCCCATTCTTTAAGTCGCCCGAGAAAAATGGAACCGATCCCTTTGTTTCTCAAATCAGCCCGAACGGCAAAGTAGTCGATAATGATGGCACGGCTACCTTCGAGTGTACCCGTGATTGCCATCGCCACGGGCTCCCCCTCACTCTTCGCAAGATGCAATTGACAGAGTTGTTTTTGAAACATATTGCGGATGATCGCTTTGCTTTTCCTCCCATGCTCGGGAAACGCCGCATAGTAGATGGGCTCCGCTTCACGCCACAAGGCTTCGTCCCAATGATCTGTAGTGATGACATCCATGCCCTGCATCCCCTTTCTGCTCGAACCTCCTATTGGCTTTCCCATTCTCTTCCTTTTTCATGAAAAAACCTTGAATCAAAGAGAGGTGCATGGGCACACATTCCGATTCAAGGGTTGTACATTTGCTAAACTAGCAAGCCGAGCTAATCATTTTGTTTCAGTTGAACGCCGTTGATTTGCAAATGGGCACGGAACATCTCAAGGATGGAAGGTACCGTTTCTTTTTCCGGCCAGGACGATGTATTCCATAAACCTGCTTGTTTGAAAGCTCGCGGGCAATGGATGAAACATTCTTCTACTTTTACGACCACGCCAATGTTGAGCGTTTTGCCCTTCCATTCTTGCTGAGCCAACAGTTCAGCATTTTTGGTTAAAGTAGCGGTACCATTGATTCGCAGCACTTCTTCCAGCCCAGGAATCACAAAAATCATGCCAATCTGCGGATTCTCCAAAATATTCAACATGGAATCTACACGCCGATTCCCCATTCTTTCCGGATAAATAAGATGGTGATCGTCCAGTACCTTCACAAAACCTGGCTCGTCACCGCGTGGAGAAACATCTCCTTTTCCTTCTGAATTGGCTGTCGATAAAAAGAACAGGGGGGATTTTGACAAGTATTGCCGGACGTGTGAGTCCACTTGCGCAATCGTTTTTTTGACGACAGTTTCATGAGGGACTCCCACGAGACTTCTTAGTTCATCCGCGCTAGTGATGCGATCTTCCGCTGTCATTTGATTCCACATCGATTCCCGCTCCTCTCTAACCACTATGTATGCCGATCATATAAAAAATTGCGAATGATTCTCATACTTACTCCTCATCTTAATGGCTCATCGGATTGAATGCAAGCTTCTCCAAACAGCCATTTCATTGCCGCTATAAATCGGATCGAAAAGAAGAAAGAATCGTGTGTACCAAGCGGATCCGTTTCCAAACGGAGGTTCTCTGGAACAAAGCCTTTTTCCAGGAGGACGTGATGAGCTTCTTTCGTTTTACTGACCATTTGGGACTGAATCGTCTTTTTGTAGACTCCTTCCAGCTCACCTGTATACATGTACATCTGGTGGTCCAATGCTGGCAACGGTTTGCTTCGAATGTACTCGACAAAGCCATCATACCAAAAAGAGGCGGAGATCAGCGCGCTCTTGCCGAATATCTCCGCATGCTCATAGTAGGCGTAAATACTGACCAGGCCACCGAGCGAGCACCCCGCGATGGCGGTATTCTCTTTCTCAGGTAATGTACGATAGGCTTGGTCTATATATGGCTTTACCTGGTCGACAAGTGTCTGCAAGTATGTCTTCGCACCGCCCCCAAAATCTCTGCCGCCTGGAACAAGGGAAGCTGCCGGCCAAGGCGTATACTCATCATTTCGCTCATGCGGTTTGATCCCGACAAAGATGATTTCGGGAAGCTGCTTGGTGAGAAACAGATGGTCCACGTAATTGTAGCTATCCAGTACGACGCTGGCTTCATCCTGAACATAGACGACGGGATAACGGTGGTTGCTCTCAAAATAATGAACAGGCAAGTAAATATGCAGCACAAAGCCGGCAACTTCTTCGATGATGATCCGTTTCTTTTTCATTGCTACTTCCTCATTTCCACGGTATTTCTCCTATTATAGAGAGAGTTCGTGGCACTGAACATGTACGATATCCAGATGCTCCATGGAGCAAGTACGGATGTGCTCATGAAAAAATGAAAAAACTCCGTTATTTGACAACGGAGTCGTTTTGCTTGCGATGGCTCAGTCATTCCTGATACCCGCTTCCACTACTTCATAGAAGGCTGACATCATGACTGACGTAATGACTACGGCAACAAACGCAGTTCCATTCTCCAGCTCTTGGCGTACACTTGCTGGATTGGCCGCGATATTTCCCAATGGAATATTTTGTTGCTGGGCTCTTTCTCGCAGCTGCGCGATCGTTTTTTGCACCTCAGGATGCCGAGCTCCCTCTTCCTTGTAACCCATGGATATAGACAAATCAGTCGGACCAATGAAAGCCATATCGATACCAGGCACACTGACAATCTCCTCAAAATTCGCCACTGCCTCCGGTGTCTCGATATGGACGATGACCAGGATTTGATCGTCTGCAGCATCCAGAAAGCCGATCCCGTGATCCTTTCCGTAGCGCGCCGGACGTGTCGTATAATTCGCTCCTCTTTGACCGAGGGGAGGAAACTTCACTCTTTGTACCACTCTTTCAGCGTCTTCCCTGTTGTTCACCATCGGTACCTGGATTCCTTTTGCCCCTCGATCCAACGCCTTTTGAATGCTGGAAGGGTCGTAAGCCACTCGAACAATGGGAACCAGATCGACGCATTCTGCCGCACGGATCATATTTTCCAGATCTCTCGGGCTAAACGCCCCGTGCTCGTCGTCGATGACGAGAAAATCGAAGCCGGCGTGCCCGAGCATTTCTACCATTTCCGGGCTATAGATCCCTACAAAAGCGCCAACGGATTTCTCCCCGTTCTTCAGTTTTTCTTTCACTCTATTTTTCATCATCGGTAACCAGTCCTTTGCTTTTCAGCTAATCTCGTTGCTATTCGAGAGATTGCCGACATTCTCCTCTTTCCGTTGATGAATCATTGATAAACAGGCGTGACCCAATCCATGTAGCGCTCGTCTTTTCCTCTCACAGCCGAGTCGTAGGCTTCCTGCAGCTGCTTTGTAATCGATCCCATCTTTCCTGTACCTACAGGACGACGGTCTATGGAAGTAATGGCGGCGATTTGCGCCCCTGTACCTGCCAGGAACATTTCATCGCAGATGTACAGCTCCGTTCTGTCTATCTGGCGAACCTCGTAGGACAACCCGAGATCATCGGCTAGCTGCATGATCGCCCGTCTCGTAATCCCTTCCAGAATGTCAGAGGTAATCGGTGTTGTCACCAGCACACCATTGCGTACGATGAAGAGGTTGGCAGAGCTTGCTTCCGATACCTGTCCGTCGCTGGAGAGCATGATGGCTTCATCGTAGCCATCTGCTGTTGCTGCATCATTAGCCAAAGCGGGGTTGATGTAAGCGCCTGTCACTTTCGCGCGGGAAGGAATCATGTTGTCGGAAATGCGCTGCCAGTTGGAGACAGTAGCAGCGAGCCCGGCCGTATCGACGTAATTTCCCATCGGCACAGAGAAGATCGCCAGTTCATCGCGTAGCCCTGTGAGAGTGACCTTGATGACTTGCGAGGCTTTGAAAGCAAACGGACGGATGTACACGTCCTCGCGGTAATCGTTTTTGGCAAGCATGAGACGCGTCCGTTCGACCAGTTCTTCCGCAGTGTACGGAAGGTTGATTTTCAGAATCCGGCAGGACAAGAGCAAACGCTGGTAATGCTCCAGAGCCTTTAGGACATACAACTGCCCTTCTTGAGCATTCCAGTAGGCGCGGATTCCTTCGAAGCATCCTGTGCCGTAGTTAAGTGCGTGCGTGGAAATATTGACATTTGCTTCTGCGAGGGGCATGATTTGTCCTTTAAAAAAGCAATAGCCAGACGTGATCTCCTGTTTGGGAGATGGGCCTTTCGTGGTCTCGATGATTTCCATTCGTAACTCCTCCTTTGCATTGTCTACTGGTCATAAAAACAGCCTGAAAGGTGATTCGCTCTTCCTTCCAGGCTGTGTGGACGTTATCTTGCGGTACGAAGCTTTTCGGTCGGTTTCATATAGGTGATACGGCTCTGCTTGACCTTCATCGCGATCACGCTTTCCAGTACTTTGGCAGAAGCAAACGATGGATCAATAACCGGAACATCGTAGCCATGCTCCTTCAGCTTGTTTTGCAGCGTCTCCGCCACACCCATCATTCCTGTGCAGCCCAGGATCAACGAATGAGCTTTGTCGATTTCGATGGCTTTTACCATTTCCTCGAACAGCGCTTGCTCCATTTTCTCTTTGTCCACGAGATCGAGTACAGGGATGTCGACGTAACGGATTGACGCCAGCTTGCCGTGAACGCCAACGGATTTCGTCACATTCTCGATCATGGCAATCACGTTTGGCAGAACGGTAACGACGGAGTAAGATTTGGCCAGCATACTCGCGAACAGCATCGAGGATTCACCGGCACCTACGACAGGTATATCCACTGCCTCACGAGCCGCTTTGACACCGGGGTCAGCGAAACACAAGCTGATGACACCGTCGCAGCCCTCGTTTTGCGCTTCTATGGCTTTTTCCAGCATGTTCGGAATCGCCAGTGCTTCATCGTACTCGCCTTCTACAGAAGCTGGACCGTAATCGAGGTGGCGAACCTGTACTTCGACGGATTCATCCAAGTAATGCGCAAATTCCTGCTGAACCTCTTCGTTGAAAATATCCATGATGGTTGGCAATAAGACTCTGATTTTCATCTGAATCTCCTCTTTTCTATTATTTTGGAGCTGCCGATTTCAACAAAATGGAACCTTCACGAAATGTTTAGACCTCTACCGGTGCTGCAAGCGTCCCAGCCGCTTTTACGCGAATACGGGTGGCATTGCCCAGATAGGACAAGGGAATGTCTTCAAACTCAACGATTTCAACGGTTTCCGGTTCAGCTCCAGCTGCGATGGCTTCATCGATCGCCATCCGTTTCGCCGTTTCCAGCGTTTGCTCGCGGCCCGTTTCATCCAGAGAAAAGACCCGATCAATCTGTCCACTGATTTGCGCAATCGCGGCACCAATGGCATTGGCGACACCAAAGTTCTCTGGGCGGATAAGCTGTGATGCTCCTTTTAAGGTATCGGGGAACAGAATGCTTCCGCCACCTACCAGAATGACTGGAACGGGCTCTGCACTGGTCTTCATCTTGTCGATCGCTTCCTCAGCCATCTCGACGATCCGGCTGTAGATCTTCTCGAGAAGCCCTTTATCCAGGTGGGCCACTTTTTGCGGATCACCCAGATCCACTTTTCCGAGCGCGATCACAACATCCGTCGTAGTCAGCGTATCCCCGCCAAAAGCAAGACCTTTCTGTGGCAGCTGATAGCCGACGCTGTCAGGCCCGACCGTAAACTGCCCATCGTCTTTGATTCGCACAATCGTACCTCCACCCAAACCGATGGAGATCAGGTCAGGCATGCGGAAGTTCGTGCGTGCCCCACCGATTTCCACGGCCAGTGAGGATTCGCGCGGGAAGGAATTGACGAGGACGCCAATGTCTGTCGTTGTTCCGCCTACGTCCACCACGAGAGCATTTGCCAATCCGGACAGATAGGATGCGCCGCGGATACTGTTCGTAGGTCCGCAGCCAATCGTGAGGATCGGGTACTTGATGGCGTACTCGATGCTCATCAGCGTCCCGTCGTTTTGTCCGAAGAAGACTCTTGCGTTGACGCCTTCTGCCTTCAGTGCGTCTATGAAACCATAGGCGGTCGTTTTTGCTACCGTCACGATAGACGCATTCAAGATCGTTGCGTTTTCGCGCTCCAGCAGACCTACGCTGCCGATTTCGTACGACAGGGAAATGGGGACTTCATCGCCTAAAACTTCTCGCAGGATTTCCCCAGCTCTCAGCTCGTGATCTTTGGCGACAGGAGAAAAGACAGCCGCTACCGCTACCGAATCTACATTTCCTTTGATTTCATTTGCGATTCGGTAGAGCTCTTCTTCATCCAGCTTCACGATTTCGCGACCATCGAACTCGTGACCGCCACGTACGATGTAGACGCGCTTGCCCAGCAGGGCTTTTAAGTCATCCGGTACGCCAACCAATGGCTTGATCGCCAGGGATGCAGGTGCTCCAATCCGGATATAGGCGATTTCATTTAATCGTTTTCTTTCTACAATCGCATTGGTGCAATGCGTGGTTCCGAGCATCGCGTACGTAATCTGCTCGCGAGGAACACCTGCTTGCTCGATTACTTCTCTCATGGCTGCATAGATCCCGCTGCTGACATCCTGCGTTGTAGAGGATTTGGTCTTCGCCAGCACTTTGTATTCACTGTCCAACAAAACAGCGTCCGTATGCGTACCACCTACGTCAATTCCGATGCGGTAATTCATTTCGCAACACTTCCTTTCTCTGCCAGCTGCTCTACCGGGATGTAGTCGGCATCATAACAGAAGTAACGTGGTCCCACCGTTTCAATCCCTTTTTCTGTCCGCCATTTTGGATGGCAAGGCATGCCGATGACGACACAACGTGCACCGTAGCGCAATCCTTCCGTGGTGATGGGAAGTCCGGTTTCCGCATCCAGGACGGCAATCAAGTCAGGAGTGACGCAAAGCAAACGATCCTTTGTACGGGCCAGGAGATGTTCGTTCTGGAAGCGGATTTCGAGATTTTCACCTTTATAGGCCTGCAATCCCTCGATTTTGGCGACTCCACGTGCCCAGCCGCCTTCTGTTTTGCGATCTACATCCACCACTTTACCGCGGAACAATTCAAAGCCGCTGGTCAGCTTCAGCACTTCTTTGACCGGATCCACGTTTGTTTCCTTCGCCAAACGGATAGCGCGGCCAATCTCTTCTTCCAGCTGCAAAATGCTGTGAATGCCGCTTTCCTTCAGGTTTTTGCCCAGCATTGGATAAATCGCGCAAGTGGCAGATCCACCTTTTTGCACCGTTACACTGCGCGCAATTCTCTCTGTCCAGGAATTATCAATGGTGTCCATGATTGTCACGTTTCCCTTTTCATCCGCCAGAACCATTGGCGTAGCGGAGATCCCATCGAGGTAAAAAGTGGTCATTTGCAGCTCTGGGAAAGCACGGCCCATTCCGTCTACATCCACAACCGGCAATCGCAGCTGTGCCGCCAGAGCCAGAGGCAGCATCGAGTTGATACCGCCCGCCTCGATCGGATACGTAGCAAAAACTTCTTTTCCCATGTACTTCTCCAGGGATTGAAAAGTTTGCGCGACTTCATGCCCGCTTGGGATCTTCTCGATCAGGACGGTAGGTGCGCCCATTCCACCTGATGCGACGACAAGCGCATCGTCTGGAACTTCCTCTACTGACAGCAAGGTAATGGGTCCGTATTCTTCGACTGCCTGCAGAGCCATCAATTTGCCGATGTACGGATCGCCTCCGCCTCCGGTTCCGAGTACGGCCGCGCCAATTGCGATGTCTTCTATTTCTTGTTTACCTATCTGTCTCACATGTACCTCTCCTTTGATTTCAGATTCACCCTGCTTTGTCCATTTTCACATTCCATTTTTGATCCAGAGATGCCCCGAATACCTTCATACCGGCGTAGTAAACAATACCGGCGACCACCAAGGAGTTGATCGAAGGAATCCCCCATTGAACCATGTAGCCGACCCCAAAGCCTAGAGCCCAAGCGACGAGCGAAACCGGATTCCACGTTTCACTTACGGCTGGCAGCTCCCCGCGCTCTCGGCTTTCATCCAACACTTTTCTGCTTCGTTTTAAGATGAAATAATCAACTACCATGATTCCGGCGATAGGTGGGATCCACACCCCTAGAAAAATAAGAAAATTAACGAATTGATCCAAGATACCGAGAACAGATAAAATCGTTCCCGCAATTCCGACAATTAGCGTGATAAGTCCGCGATTCACGTTCTTACCGAACAGGGCATGGATGATGTTGGTGAAGCCTAGCGAAGCCGAGTACAGATTAATATCGTTGATTTTTACGGTAGCAAAAATGACGGTTGCAGCTCCGATCCAGCCAGACGTCTGCAAAGCAATCGTCACCACATCACTCGTTTTGACAGCGTGAGCCATTAGTACTGCGATCAGATTGATGATAATTTCTCCGATGACAACAGAGATCAAAGTCGACCAAAGCACGTCTTTGCTGCTTCGGCAATAGCGGGTCATGTCTGGTGTCAGCACCGCCCCAACCATGAAGCTTCCGGCTACCATCGTCGCCGCTGCTCCCAAAGAAAGAGCTGGACCAGGTGCTGCAGAAGACATGAGCTCAGGCAGCGAGTGGCTTTCAAACACATGGTAGATTCCGTATGCGACAGTCAATAGAAACCCCGGAACGGCGATCTTGGCCGTTACTCCCAGCCACTTGAAACCAAAAATAACGATCACGGTGACAAACAATCCTGTCAGAGTCGCAGCGAGAGGAAATCCTAATGCCCCACCGACAGCGTCATTGATCCCGTTTGCAAATACGGAGTTCTGCACACCGAACCAGCCGATGGTAGAAACCGCGATGACGAATCCGATAATACTGGACCCGTATTTGCCAAACCCCGTCCACCTGCTGAGCATACTGGTGGAAAGTCCCTCGCGCGCACCGGCAATCCCGATGAGGAGGATGACTACTTCCAGGATAATGGCACCGAGAAAGCTAGCTAATGCAGCGTCCCAAAAGGACATGCCATACCCGAGAAACGCTCCAAGAATGAACTGACTGAGAGAAGTAAAAGCACCAATTCGAATGACGAGAATTTCCCACATCGGTACGCGTGCCTCTTTCGGCACCCTGCTCAGCGAGAAATCGTCAGCCATGTTTGAATGACCTGCCATGATATCGCCCCTCCTTTACCTTCTTTGTTTTTCTGGATGTAACAGAAAAGACTGAATGTTCACCTCCGAACAGTTTGAATATTCTTTGTTGCAAATGCCATGCCAACGTTAAAAGCTAGATATTCCTTGCCTTTTCGGTTGCAGTTGAGAAATTTCTCAGCTCACAAAACAATCTAAATTCACAGAAAACGATTGTTACTGAAGACTTTTGTGATGTTTTCTCAATTTTTCTCTACTTTTCGCACAATTATACTTTTTCTCAACCTGAGAACTCTCCCTTATAAAAAAGAAGCCGAATTTGCAAGGACGCCATGCCCACTGCAAATCGGCTTTTATACTTGATGCTTTTTTCTACCCATCAGATGTACTGGGTCGCCATCCTATTTCTTGGGACCAAATATGGGCTTTCTGCAGAATATCCCAAACGATCGGACCCTTTCCTTCCACATATTTCGGACGTTCCGCTCTGTATAGCTCCATTAATCGATGCTTTTCTTGGGCGTACCGCAAGCAATCCGCAGGGTGAGCACGCAAGAAGTCCCTGAAAAGCAAGGTGACTTGTTCGGAATAACTACCGGCCTCTCTTACATGAATATGCGTCCTGCGATTTCCTGGTATCTCCCGAAAATACCTCTTCGTCCTGTCCGGATTTTCTTCTCGTAACACGAACCCCACGTTTTCAATCTTCTGCTGATAGGTCGAGATGTCATCAACGTTTCTTACCGATATTTGGATATCGATAATAGGCTTTGCTGCCAAACCAGCGACAGAGGTGGAGCCGACATGGTCGATTCGAACAGCCGAATCTCCCAACGACTCTCTTAATCTAGTAGCAACGCCACGAAACAGACTCTTCCATCTGGGGTCATACTCGGATATTCTCCACTGATCCTCCATTTGGCACTCCCCTCTGCAATCGGATTCTCATGCTGACAGGTGAAACGATTCCTTTGGATTACCGCAGATGCTGAAAATCCAAAGTCCCTATGGCTTTCACCTTGATACGTATTGCTTTCGTTGGCATATAGGCAATAGGGTTGATTTCTACTCTTTGTACGAATACCGTCTTGGGGGACGCTCCTTCTGCGATGGCAGCGTCAATGGCCTCCTGTTTCGCGATTTGAATCGTTTTATCCCGCTCTTCTTCATCCACCCAATAAATACGATCGACGGCTCCGCTCACCTGCGCGATACAGGCACCAATCGCACTAACATGTTCATACTCGGTTGGATGCAGTACATCTGACCATGGATACTTGAACGAAGGGAAAATGCGATCGCTCCCATCCCCCACAAAAACGATAGGGAGGGGCTCGAAGCGAGGCTGAAACCTTTGAATCGCGTGATAGATCGCATCCAGCGTGTCGTCGTCGTAAGTACGATCCTCATTGACGGGGAGAGTCGTAACATCTGACATTTGCAGACTGACGGGAACACCGGCCATTTTCATGTTACGGCGCTTTTCTTTTGGAAATCCGCGTTCCAATGCCCCGATACTCACTTTAGATTGGCAAATATCGACAATTACACAATCGTTTAAACCTGTGAGCAGCGAAGCTCCACGAAAGCTGTTGGAAATCCGTGACCCACAGGTACGAATCGGATATTGCAAGGCAGACTCATAGCCTAAGAGCGAACCATCGTTCTGTGTAAAGTAGATCTTCGCGTGGAGCCCGTTTTGATGCATCAGGTCCTGGAGCCCTTCGACGGAACGCAGGATCGTCTTCGATAAAGCTGCATTGAAAATACTGGAGTTTTCCCGCTCCAAAAAACCGATACTGCCGAGCATATGCGATTTGGTGACAGTACAATCATCCCCCACGATCTCGCGAATCCATTGCTCGACGATATTTTCATGCGCAGGGTTCACAAGTGAAAAGGCGCCTGTGATCGCAAATGAATCGATGCCCTCCTCACGAATCGTTTCCAGAAAGGTTTCCAGATCGTGCCTTGCCGGTTGCACGGAGGAACTGCCGTCCATCTCGTGTCCCCCGTATAACTGAAAAGGAGTGACTTCGATCGCTTTTTGAATCGAATCGGATGCTCCGTACAGTGGCGGGATGGTGTTTTTCGCATGCCCTATGCGGATCGAGCAGACTTTAGAGAGTCGCTCCCCTTTTTCTACTAGATTGGCAAAGTAATCGGTTCCAATAATCACTTCACCTATACTCGTGCAGCTCTTGCCAGGCGCCGTGATGTCTTTTATAACTTCGGAAAGCCCGGTTAAAAAGTCTTTTTGGGTAGGGGACTTCGCCACATGCAGGATCGATCCATCACGGTTCATGACAATGCCCGTCGTTGTTTTGCTATTGATATCAATCCCAAGCCGCAGCACGATGTATGCCATTCCCCTCATCTGAGATTAGTTGTTCGACCGGTACATAATGGTCCATCAGGCCAAAATTCCAAGGGCCAACGACATCGAGCATTTTCGGATGGCGAACGAGTATGGGACAAGGGATCGCTACCACCCATACCTTCATTTGGAGCTCCAGCTCATCAATCATTACGGGGAGTCCTGTGTCCGCATCCAGGATACAAAGAATATCGGGTACGGTTGTGATGACTCGCTCGCCCTGCTTTGCCAGCAAGTATTCGTTGAAAAACTGAACCTCAATTTGCTCGCTGTGATGATAGCCCGTTCCTTCCACGATGGTTTCCCCGCGTAGCATCCCGTCCTTCAAATAGCGCTGGACGTCCACAATTTTTCCTTCGATCAGCTTGAAGGGCTTACCGTATATGGAGTTTTGTAAAACGCGCGAGAGATGGAGAAATACACGGTGTACATCCGCTCCAGCGGCCAAAATACCTTCCCCCAGCCTTTTGCACAATAAGAATGTGTGTGGAATGACCGCTTCTTGCAGCGCTTTGGCTTGCATCGGAAAGGAAGCTGCTGCTACCGATCCGCCCATGCCAGGTAAAGCATTGCGCGCCATTTTCTCCACTTCCAAGGTGGATTCATGATGAATCCGCACGCACTGACCGTTGTCGGCGCAAAGAATAAAGGGGCTCGCCTGTATGCCAAAAGCATGAAACGTCGTCATTTGCAATTCTGGAAAGGCTCTTCCCATCCCATCACAATCGACGAGTGGAAGATTCGTTAAGGATGCTGCCAAAATGGGCGTAATCGCATTGATTCCCCCGATTTCAAAAGGCACAATCACCTTGGCTGTAATCTGCTTCTCGTTTTCCAGAATCCGCAAAGCCGTCGTAAATTCTTGACCGGACAGGAACTTCTCATACCCGACCGTTTGGGAGCCCATCATCGACAGGGTAACCCCCCAATCCTCATCCTGAAGCTCAAAGGGCGAGAGAAGTCGAACGGGTCCCCGATCCCGTATCTCCTGCTTGGCCATCATTTGGATAATAGAGGGATCCCCACCGCCGCCAGAACCGAGAAACAAGGCACCGCAGGCCAAAGAATCGACGTCCTTTTCCGTTAGAATTTGACTCATGTCCACCCTCCCTTCTGCGTGCTACACCAAGTGCTTTCGCTTGATCTTGCTTAAACGTCTGTACAACGTCGCGACACTGATCCCGAGATGCTCGGCCGCTTTTCGTTTTCCTTCTGTTGTTTTGCCAAATCGTTGGATCGCTTGAATAATCAGCTGCTCTTCCGTCTTTTCCAAAGAAGAATCCGCAAAGGACGGAGCTGGAGCAACGGATGCAGCCACGGTTTGCTCTTCTTCCGATACCCGATCGCCTCGAATGGACGCAGGCAAGCTGCTGATTGTCACCAAATCCCCGATCTCCAAGTTCACAATGTACTCCAATGTATTTTCCAGCTCACGGATATTCCCTGGCCATTGATATTCCAGTAAGCATTTCATGGCCGCTGTGGTAAAGCGCTTGGGCTCCTTGCCTAGCCGATCTCCAAACCATTTCATGTAAAACTGGATCAGATCGTACAAATCTTCTTTACGATTCCGCAGAGCGGGGACATAGAGCGGGATGACATGCAGACGATAGAACAGGTCCTCACGAAATTGTCCGCTGACAATCATCGACTCTAGATCTTTATGAGTAGCCGCGATCAGCCTCGTGTCTACCGGAATGCTCTCTGACCCACCAATGCGCTCAATCCGCCGCTCTTGCAAGACGCGCAGCAGCTTCGCTTGGAGAAAGGGTGGCATATCTCCGATTTCATCCAGAAACAAGGTCCCGTTCAAAGCCAGTTCAAATCTCCCTGGCTTTCCCCCTTTTTTGGCTCCGGTAAAAGCGCCATCCTCATAACCAAACAGTTCACTTTCCAATAGGGATTCCGGGATGGCCGCACAGTTGATCGCGACAAACGGGCCGTTGCTTCGGTTGCTGGCATGATGAATCGACTGCGCCAACACTTCTTTTCCCGTCCCGCTCTCCCCCCGGATTAATACGGTCGAATCGCTTTTCGCTATTTTTCGTGCCTGCTCCAGCAAGGCGATCATAGCTGGACTGTTTCCCCGAATATCCTCGAATGAATAGCGCGTGGCATATTTTCGGTTTTTTTCGAATTCGGTCTCGATGACTTGCTCCGTGAACTGAAGGATGGCCCCTTCGACCTGACGATTGACGAATAACGGGTGCAAGCGGCATAGATATGGAAAGTGCTTGCCGGCAGCGTCCTTGATTTCTACCGGAAAATCTCGAAGGGGCTTGCCTCTCCGTACAAAGTCCAGCAGCTTCGTCGATTCTACGAGATCCGTCAGCCTCTGATTCAGCAGAACGACCTGTGAACGGCGCCAAATGTGCTCAGCTGTTGGGTTGACGTGTATGACTTGTCCACTCTTCTCAACTACCAAAATAGGCAAGGAGATAAAAGACAGAAGCCCCTCAACTTCCTGTAAAAGCATCTTCCGTTCCTTTTCTGTCTGCTCCGCCATTTTCATCCCCCTTCGCGCGCGTCCCTGTATGCGTGTTTAGACTATTATAGCCGATCTATCCGCACGCCCCCAAAAAAACTTGCTTGATCGCCATTCGACAACTTGGCTGCCCCAAGCCTTGTGCGGTGCATTGACAGTAAAGGTACAATTCTAGCTCTCTTCCTTTGAAGCCCTTCTATACTGTCTTAATCCTTGATGAATAAAAAACCTATTCCCAAAATAAAAAAGAGCTGCACGCAATCATACGTACAGACTCCTCTTATTTACTCGATGGCTTGCCTACTGCAAGACTTTTGCTTTATTCACAATATGAATGGCATGACCGAGTACCGCTTCTGCCGCTTCCAACCATACCTCACTCAGTGTCGGGTGGGGATGAATCGTGAGGGCCAAATCCTCTACTCGTGCAGCAAGCTCTAAAGCGAGCACGCCTTCTCCAATCAGATTGGAAGCATCCGCGCCTACGAGGTGCAGCCCGAGCAGCAGATGGCTCTGTTCATCCACGATGACTTCTGCAAACCCTTCTTTTTCATCCGTCGCCAAAGCACGCCCGTTCGCTCGGTAGGGAAAGGCAGCCGTTTTCACGCGATAGCCTTGCTGCTCCGCCTCTTCCTTTGTCAATCCCACTCCCGCGATTTGCGGCTCCGTAAAAATCACATAAGGGACATACGGGGTGTCAAAGCTGCTTGGCAATCCGGCAATGACCTCGGCCGCTACGACACCTTGCTTGGATGCTCGATGGGCCAAAGCTGGACCTGGCGTCACATCCCCGATCGCATAAATATGTGCCACGTTCGTACGCCCTGTGCTATCCACATGGATGTACCCTCGCTCATCTGTCTGTACGCCTGCTTGTGACAGCCCGATCTCCCCTGTATTCGGCACACGCCCAATCGTAACGAGGACTTTTTCCACGGATACCTGCTCTCGTGTGTTCAGATGGGTCAAAATATCAAGGGAAACGTGAGCTTGCTCGACAGAAACAGACTCTACCTTCGTCCCAGTGCGGATTGTCATCCCCAGCTTTTTTGCTTGCTTCCATACCTCTTGGGTGAGACTGGCAGCCGTCTGTGGCAAAACCTTGTCTGCTGCTTCCACAATGGTGACTTTTGCGCCCAGCTTGGCAAAAGCCATCCCGAGCTCCATCCCGATATACCCGCCGCCAATAATCCCCAGTGACTGAGGAACTTCCTGCAGATTCAAAGCATCCGTGGAGTCCAATATATGTACCCCATCCGGTTTCACGAATGGCGGCGTGAAAGGTCTGGAGCCTGTTGCGATAATCGCTTGGCGAAATTTGTACGTCTCGAAATCGCCGCCGGTCTCGACCCCGATCCGGTCATTGGACAAAAACGTTGCCGCGCCTTTGACTACAGTGACGCCATTTGCCTGGCAAAGCTGGTCGACACCATTTTTCAGCTGATGTACCACCGATTCTTTCCACGTCTGCCAGGTGGACATCTGAAATGCGACATCCCCTTTTGGCAGCTGAATACCCAGCTTCTCTAAACTCGCCAGCTTGTGATATTCCCCTGCACTGTGAATGAGCGCCTTGGAAGGAATACACCCTCGATGCAGGCACACTCCACCGAGTTGATCCTTTTCAACCAGGACCACTGATTTTCCCAGCTGCCCCAGGCGAATGGCAGCAGCATATCCGCCAGGTCCTCCACCGATTACCACAACATCTGTCTCGACTGCAACCTCTCCAACTACCATCTATACCATCTCCACGAACAACAAATTCGGATCCTCCAGCAGCTCTTTGATGCGGTTCGTAAACCGGACTGCCGTAACTCCATCGATTAGGCGATGATCAAAGGACAGGGACAGATTCATCATCCAGCGAATCACGCCCTCATCTTCGCGAACAACCCAGCGCTTCTCCATTTTGTGCAAAGCCAAGATCGCGACTTCCGGGTGATTGATGATCGGAGTCGCTTGCAAGCCGCCGATCGGACCGACGTTGCTGATTGTAAAGGTACCGCCCGTAATCTGATCCAGCGAAAGCTTGCCGTCTCGTGCCCGCTGAGCAAGCTCGCTGATTTCGCGTGCGATCTGGAGGATGGATTTACGATCCGCATCCTTGATCACCGGTACGATCAGCCCGTCTGGTGTATCCGTAGCGATTCCGATATGGTAAAAATGCTTCAAAAGCACTTCATTCGTCGCATCATCGATGGAAGCATTAAACGTCGGGAATTCCTTTAAAGCGATCACGAGCGCTTTAACGAAAAACGGCAGGAACGTCAGCTTGATTTCGCGCTTGCTTGCATGAGGCAGCAAACGCTCGCGCAATTCGCGCAGCTGATCCATTTCGATTTCATCCACGGAGGTGACATGCGGGATGATCGTCACGGATTTCACCATATGCTCCGCAATTTTTTTACGAATCCCTTTCAGCGGCAAGCGTTCCACTCGCATCTGCGAAGAGGTTTCAGGCATAGCAAAAGCAGTAGCCGCTATTTGCTCTTCCGCCTGTCGCACATTGGCTGACTTTGGTTCTGTTTTGGCCGGGACCAGCGAAATATCTGGTGTGCTGGGCTTGCCGCTTCCCTGTTGGAATTGACGCAGATCTTCTTCCGTTACTCGTCCGATCGGTCCTGTGCCGATGACTCGCTCGATGTCTATTTTCATTTCGCGAGCCAACTGACGCACATACGGGGTAGCCAATGAACGTCGATTCTGATTCGTTTGACTCGTTTGCGGGACTGCCGGGCGCTTCTCAGCCGCCTTTTGGATGGAAGACTCTTGAGCTGAAGCAGCTGGAACGCTCGCTGCCGCTTCACCGGTTCGGATCACCAAAAGCGTCGAGCCTACCTCTACGGTCTCTCCCTCTGCTACCTTGATTTCTTGTATGACTCCGCTCACGGGTGCTGACAGCTCTGCGTTTACTTTATCCGTCTGTACTTCGATTACAGGCTGATCCTGTGACACGGTATCGCCAGGGCGGACCAGAATCTTCAGGATTTCGCCTTCATGCATGCCTTCCCCCACATCGGGTAGCTTAAACTCTACCATTGCCCTCGCTCCTTCTTTCTAGTACGTAACCGTTTCCAAAATACCGTTCATGACACGACTTGGCGTTGGCATGTAATCATCCTCGATGCTAAATTGCGGAACAGGTACATCAAAACCGGTTACCCGCTTCACAGGGGCCTTCAAGTAAATCAGTGCTTCATCGTTAATGACGGAAATGATTTCGGCACCTACACCCATAGTCTTATGCGCTTCATGGACGACCATCGCACGCCCCGTCTTCTTCACGGAGGAGACGATCGTATCCCGATCCAGTGGGTAAATCGTGCGCAGATCTACCACTTCGCAGCTGATTCCCTGCTCCCGCTCGATCTGCCTGGCTGCGTCATCGGCTACGCGAAGCATCGCTCCCCAGGCAAAGATAGACAGGTCATTTCCTTCACGGACCACCTTTGCCTTGCCGATTGGCTCCCGGTACATTTCCTCTGGTACTTCTTCCTTAAAGGCGCGGTAAAGCTTTGTCGGCTCCAGAAAAATAACGGGATCCGGGTCTTCCATCGCTGCAATGAGCAAGCCTTTGGCGTCGTACGGATTACTCGGGACTACGACCTTCAAGCCAGGTACGTGCGCGAAAAACGATTCCACGCTCTCTGCATGCAGCTCAGGCCCGCGAATGCCGGCTCCGTACGGTGTACGAACCACCATAGGTACGTTGTAATGACCGCGCGTCCGATAGCGCATCCGTGCTGCATGGGAGACGATCTGCTCGAAGCCGGGATAGATAAAGGCGAGGAACTGGATTTCGACTACGGGAATCATTCCGTTCATGGCAAGCCCGATTGCCGCACCGATAATGCCCGATTCAGCTAGCGGTGTATCCACGACTCGATTCGGCCCATATTTTTGAAGCAGATTTTCAGTCGCTCGAAACACCCCACCGTTCACGCCGATGTCCTCGCCGAGCAGCATGGTGCGAGAATCTTCTGCCATCTTTTGGTCCATCGCTTCTGTGATCGCCTGTATCATGGTCAGTTTTCGCTTCATGCTGGGATCCCTTCCTTTTTTACAGGCTGTGCGAGTTCTTTTTCTTGTTCAGCCGCCATCCAGGTAGGTTCCGCATAGACGTGCTTGAACATATCCTCTGGACGCGATTTCGGGCAGTTCTCCGCTTCAGCCAGTGCAGCATCGATCTTCTCCCCAAAGCTTGCGAGGCGCTCGTTTTCCCACGCTTCTGTCCACAGTCCTTGCTTTTCCAAATAGACGCGCAGACGCTGGATGGGATCGCGTTCACGTCTCCATTCTTCCGATACGTTTTCCTGGTCGCGGTATTTTTTCGGATCGTCTGCAGTCGTGTGTGCCCCATAACGGTATGTCACGGCCTCAATCAATGTCGGTCCTTCCCCGGCTTGGGCACGCTCGATCGCCTGCTTCATCGTCATAAAGACCGCAAACACGTCGTTTCCATCCACGCGAACGCCAGGAATGTCATACGCGGCTGCACGTTGGGCAATCGTTTTCGACGCGGACTGCTGCGAGAAAGGAACGCTGATGGCATAGCCATTGTTTTGGCACAAGAAGATCGTCGGCGTTTTAAATACCCCAGCGAAGTTGAGTGCCTCATGGAAATCCCCTTCGGAGGTCGCTCCGTCTCCAAAATAGGCCAGGCTGACCTTCTTTTCCCCTTTCAGCTTGCTCGCCCACGCTGTACCCACGGCATGGATCATTTGGGTTGCGATCGGCACACATTGCGGCATGATGTTCAAATGACTAGGGCTGATACTGCCATCCATATGTCCCATCCAATAAAGGAAAACACGAGCCATCGACTGACCATGGACGATGCTCGCCGCATGATCGCGATACGTTGGGAACAGCCAGTCTCCAGGGCTTAGCGCCATGGCACTGCCTACCTGAGAAGCTTCCTGTCCTTCAAAAGGTGCATAAGTACCCATCCGTCCTTGACGCTGCAAGATAATTGATTTACGGTCAAACATTCGGACAAGCAGCATATTTTCAAACATTTTCACCATCGTAGCTTGATCCAGTTGGCCATCGAGGTTTGTGGCGAGCTCCCCTTCTGGAGTCAATACCTGATATAATGTAGACATTCCAACATCCCTCTCTTTCTGATTCGCTTCGTTACGCTACTGTAGAGCAAATAACGTGCCAATCGAAAAAACGGCATTTTCGACCATTATCGACGCATCGATGATCATTTTTGCATATGCATTTTTGCTCATGAATGCTCAATTCTGACTATTCCCACGAAAGACAGACTGGGTCCAAGGGGGCAACCATGTTTCGTACAAAGTTTTTTCAGTCCAGCGATACCGAGGAGCTCGTCAAACTGATGACAACCGTTCTGCAAAGCTCGCATGATGGCCTTGCAATCTGCGACAGGGATGGCTATGTCCTTCTCTATAATGAAGCGTATTTGCAAATCACGGGCATACCGGCAGAGGTGTTAAACCAATACAGCTATTTCGAGCAAAAAGATTTACATATGGTACCAGATTCCTCCGCTGTGCGGGCGATGAAGACGAAGCAAATGCACAGCGTCGTCATCGATTACGCAAATGGCCGAAAAGCGATCAATACAGCCACCCCGCTGCTGGATGAAAATCAGGAGCTGCTGTACGTTGTCGGAAACGTTCGCGACATTACGGAGCTTAACCAGCTGCAGCAGGAGCTGGAAGAGACACGTCAGATCAACACTGCCTTTCAGCAAGCTTTGGAACAAATCCGCAACGACATCGACTACGACGGACAGCTCATCTACCGCAGCAATCTCATGCTGCGAATCGTGTCACTCGCGGATCGTTTTGCCACGAACGATTCTCCCATCCTCTTGCTCGGGGAATCAGGGGTGGGAAAAGATGTGCTGGCAAACTACATCCACACGAAAAGCGGAAGAACAGGGGAATTCATCAAGATCAACTGTGGTGCGATCCCGGATCATCTGCTGGAATCTGAGTTGTTCGGGTATGAAAAAGGGGCGTTTACCGGTGCGAGTCATGCAAAAGAAGGTCTCTTTGAATTGGCGCACAGCGGCACCATCTTTCTCGATGAAGTAGGCGATCTGCCTTATCCGCTGCAAGTCAAGCTGCTTAACGTCCTGCAGGATGGGAAGATCCGGCGTTTGGGGGGAAAAACATCCCGCGAGGTCAATATGCGAATCATCGCTGCCACCAACAGCGATCTGGAAACCATGGTCGAGCAAAAGCGATTTCGCCAGGATCTTTTTTACAGGCTGAACGTCCTTTCTATTACCATACCCCCATTACGCGAGCGGCGTGAGGATATACCTGCCCTAATTTTTTACTTTTTGAAGCTGCTGGAGAAGAAATACCAGCAAGACATGCGGGTGGAGTCAGATGCGCTGGAAGCTCTGCTGGAATACGACTGGCCAGGAAATATTCGCGAGCTGAAAAACGTCGTAGAACGCTCCTACCACCTGAGCGAGCAAGGAAAAATCTCACTGGAGCAGCTCCCTGCCTCCATACGCAAAGTGCAGCATGCAGCGATTCCTGCCGAGCTGTCCACCATGGATCCTTCTCTGTCATTGAAGGAGGCTGTCGATCATTTTGAACGGGAATACATTCACCGCATTTTGCAAGAGACGAAGACCATGCAGGAATGTGCAGACCGTTTAGGCGTAAACATCTCTACGCTCGTACGTAAGAAACGGAGCTTGGGAATCAAATAGAGATTAGAAAACTTGGCTGCGCCAAGCCTTTTGCACCCAAAGGGTACAGGTCTCCGCCTTAATACCCAAAGGGCACAAGTCTTGCTATCTCACTTCGTTCGAAGTCTCGCTATGTTGCGCTTATACTGGATAAGAATCTTATCAATTCTTACTGTACAAAAAAAACAGCTCGCATCCCAAAGGATCGAGCTGTTTTTTCCTACTTTGAACGAAGCGTATTAGAGCGAGTTCACTTGCCCGCTTTCTGGAACGCGTTGAAACGTAAAGCCTTCGTACCCCCTCTCCGCGATACCTGTACATATCTGGCGGTAGTTTCCCACACCGCCGAGGTAGATGGGGAACCCAACCGGCTTATCTTTAATATTCGCGCCCGTATACCAGGATTCGGCTTTGGTAAACAGAGTTGCGCTGGCAACCTCCCAGCAGTGCTTGCTCCATGCTTCTTCTGCTTCCTTCACGGCCTCGATGCTCTCATAGCCTTGTTCACGAATATATTGAATGCAATCCGCGATCCACTCCACGTGCTGTTCGATGGATACGGGCATATTGCTCAAAACAGACGGGCTTTCCGGTCCGGTGATCATGAACATGTTAGGAAAGCCTGCGTTGGCGATTCCCAGATACGTTTTCACGTTTGCCCCTTCCGCCCACTTGTCTTTCAGCTTCTCGCCGTTTTTTCCAACGATGTCCATTTTCATCAAGGGTCCTGTCATTGCGTCGTAGCCGGTGGCGAACACCAGAATATCCAGCTCGTATTCGCCTTTTTCCGTGCGAACTCCCTTAGGCGTGATTTCAACGATCGGGTCTGCTTTTACGTTTACCAGTGTGACATTCTCCCGGTTGTAGGTTTCAAAATAGCGCGTGTCCAGAATCGGACGTTTGGTCGCAAAAAAATAATTCGGCATCAGCATTTCTGCAGTCTTTTCATCGTGAACGACCGCCCTGATCTTGGAGCGAATAAACGCAGATAGTGTCTCATTCGCTTCTTCGTTCACAAGCAAATCGTTAAAGGTACTGGTGAGAATCAGCCCCCCTTGGGCCCAAGCGGACTCATAGACCTGCTGCCGCTTCTCCTCCGATACTTCCAATGCCGAAACTCGGCTGCGTTTGTAAGGGAAACCCGCCGTCGATTCTCGCATCGACTGTTTCATCTCATGAAAACGGTTTTTGGCATGTTGCACGTACGCTTCTTCCAATTCATGATTCTGTGCAGGCGAGCTATATTGCGCTGTTCTTTGAAAAACGGTCAGGTGCAAGGCTTCTTCCGCAATCACAGGTATCGACTGAATTCCGCTGGAGCCAGTACCGATCACCCCTACACGCTTTCCATGGAAATCTACTTTCTCATGCGGCCAATTTCCGGTGTGGAACCATTGGCCCTCAAAGGTTTCGAGTCCTTTCATTTTGGGAACGTTCGTTGCCGATAAGCAGCCCACAGCCGAAATAAAATAGGTAGCCATGACGGTTGCCCCATCATTCGTTTGGATTCTCCACTTGCGCTCATCGTCATCGTAGTGCGCGGAAGTGACTCTGGTACGGAATTGAATATCTCTGCGCAGGTCGAATTTATCCGCAACGAAGTTCAGGTAACGCAAAATTTCCGGTTGTCCCGGATAACGGGAAGACCAGGTCCATTCCTGATACAGCTCTTCGGAAAACGTATAATTATAGTAGACGCTCTCAGAGTCACATCTCGCACCCGGGTAGCGATTCCAATACCAGACCCCGCCTACGCCATCTCCTGCCTCATAGACACAAGCGGACAATCCAGCTTCGCGCAGCTTATGCAGCATGTACAGCCCGGAAAACCCCGCTCCGACAATGACAGCATCAAACGCAGGCAGCGGATTAGGTTTTGTGTTGTGTTGCGTTGTCATCCAGCCTTCCCCCTCACAACGAAATTTGAAAGCGCCCTACCGAACATCCCTGTCTCCCTATCGATATTTTCATTTTATTCTTATTTCATAAGCGGAGAAATTACCTGTTTTCAGGCAGACTGACTCCCTCAAATCAGGGGGTTTGCCCCCTTTCGCAGGCATAAAAAATAACCGCTTCTAGGGCGGTTATTCGGCAGATATCATGGCTCACAGGCTAATCGGCGCCAAGGTTTTGCCTGTTTCCAGCAAGCTTTTCAGGTTGCTGAGAATGGCTGGCCATCCGTTGTTCAGTCCCTCAAATGTGTCATCTCGGTCTACGATGTCTACGGATACGAGCTTCTCATGCTTCAATGTCAGCTTGACCGCAGAGTCCATCTGTTTCAGCTCAAAGGTCACTATTGTCGGCTCTTCCCGAACAGCTGTGTCTGCTGTATACGTCCAGGTAAACGATAACACCCGATGCGGCTCACACGTTAGGATCTTTCCATAATCAGAGACTTTTCCATCTCGTGAATAGGTGATTTCAGAACCGACCTTCCAGTCAGACTGAATTTTGCTTCCAAAGAAATACTTCTCCGTAAAGTCACTATTCGTCAAAGCTTCCCAGAGTTTCTCCGGTGTCGTCGCGATGTAGGTCACATAAACGAAGGTCGAATTATCCATGTGTGTCCTCCTCCAGCTTTCTTTTCAGTTCCAGCAAAGCATCGATTCGCTGCCGCTCGTATTTCCCAATCCAACGGTCGTAGATTTCTGCGATGGGAGCGGCATTCAAGTAATGCCGTTTGTGCCTGCCTTGCCATTCCACTACGACAAGATGGGCCTCCTCCAAAATGACGAGATGTTTCGTGACCGATTGCCGAGTCATATCGAGATGATCGCACAGCTCACTAAGTGTTTGCCCGTTATTCTGATAGAGCAAGTCCAGAAGCTGCCTTCTTGTCGCATCCGCTAACGCTTTGAATACCTTGTCCATGTCTCGATTATATGCAACCAAATAGCTGCATGTCAATTCTCCTTTCTGCCATGTAGCTACGAAAAAAGAACCCCACGTTCATTCGTGGAGTTCTCCAGCCTTTTCATCTTAATGACCCGAACCAACGTGATCTACGTGCATGACGTGGCGGCGATTCAGGAATACAAAAACCACGGACAAGAGGACAAAGCACGCCCCTACAATAAACGGAACATGGGGGTTGAACCACTCTGCCAGCTTACCGGCCATCACAGGCGCAATCGCACCGCCGATAAAACGCAAGAAGCTATACGCAGCCGAAGCAGTCGAACGCTCGACTGGTGCTGCATTCATCACAGCGGTCGTAATCAGCGTATTGTTATTCCCCAGCAAAGCGCCGGAGAAAATGACTGACACAATCACGACAGCTTGTGTATTCGTCCATATTCCCATGGCGAGAAGGGTTAAGCCAAAAAGGCCGAGCATGACGGACATGGATTTGACTGTCCCAAACTTTCGCTGCAGGATGGGCGCCATGAAGACCGACGTCACGGCAAGCAAGACTCCCCATCCTAAAAAGACGTAACCCAGCCCATGCTCATCCAGTCCCATCACGAAAGGAGCGTACGCCATGAGAGTGAAAAACCCGATGTTGTACAAGCAAGCCGTCAACCCAAGCACGACGAGGGAACGATGCTTCATCGCGCGGAATGGATCGCTCAACGAGGTCTTCTTTTTCGGAGCATTGGTTGTCGCAGCCTCAGCCGGCATGAGGAAAATAAGGGCGATAAAAGCAATCACCATCAACGAAGCTACTCCAAAAAATGGACCTCTCCACGAGATCGCTCCCAGCTCTCCTCCCAGCAGTGGACCGACAGAAATACCAAGTCCGATTGCTGCTTCATACAGGATGATCGCCTTTGTCACACCTGATCGGGACAAAGAGACAATCGCCGTCAATGCGGTGGCTACGAAAAGCGCATTCCCAAGACCCCATCCTCCACGCAATCCACCCAGTACCCAAATATGATTGGATATACCCCCGAGAAAAGAAAACAGCGCGATGATGACAATCCCAGTAAGCAGCGTCTTTTTCACACCGATCCGGGAAGCAATCATCCCTGTGAACAGCATAGCTATCGCCATGACGGCATTATAGCTGGTAAAAAGCATACTGACTTCACTCGGGGTTGCATGCATCTTTTCCGCAATAGCCGGCAGAATCGGGTCAACCAGCCCAATGCCCATGAAGGCAATAATACCCGCAAAAAATACCGCCCAGACGGATCGGGGCTGCTGCAGAAGTCCAGCCTCGTACGTATCCGCACTGTTTGCCTTGGCTGCAGCATTTCCTGAACGTGACATCTTTATCTTCACTCCTGATTTGCCATCATGGCTGTGTATTTTGTTTTGGCGATTTCTACGCGCTCCTGCAAATCTACCAGTTCTAACCGGAACAGCTTGATCTTCTCCAGCTTTAGATCAATCATGCGAAGCTGTTTCTCCAGCGTTTCCTCCAGCTCGGCTACTTTTTCCAGCTTCTTCTGAATATCCTCTGTTTGCTTGGCTTCCACACGCTGACTGTTGACACTATCGCTCATCTGGATAAACTCTACAAGCTCCGGCAGTGAAAAGCCCAGCACATCCCGTGCGCTGATGATCTTCTTTAGCTGCTCAATATGCCGATCTGTATACATGCGATAGCCTCCGTCACTTCTCTCCGGCGGAAACAGCAAGCCGATTTCCTCATAGTAACGGATGGTGCGCTTCGTCAAGCCGCACTCTTTTGCGACTTCTTCAATTTTATAAAAGCTCATGACATCTCCCCTCTAGTACTCCTGATTTATGGAATTAAATTATCACGTAAGTAACGTTTACGTCAACGTTAATATTTTACGACAACACTTGCACGCTAGTAGGTGGAATCCATTTGTTGTCAAAAAACAAGGAGATGGACGATGTTACTCGAATGGTTAAATGGAAATGAAGCTTTCCCAAAGCCTGAGGTTTAGCGAGATTCCACGAAAATGTATGCGAGGTGCTACATAATGAAGGTCGGCGACATTATCTCCTGGGAAAAAGTATTTACGGTTGAAGAGGTGCAGGCATTTACACAGCTTTCTGGTGATTCCGGAGTGCATCACGTCATTCCAGATGAACGGGGAAGGCTGACTGTTCAAGGATTATTAACAGCAACTCTGCCAACCAAAATTGGCGGCGATTTTAACGTCTTAGCGAGCCATATGACGTTTCATTTTCTAAGGCCTGTTTTCACCGGTGATTCGATTCAATGTGACGTTCAGATCGAAACATACAACGAAGTTTCGGACACTCGAATTGAAATAGAGGCAACGTTTACTTGTAAGAACCAGCTAGATAAAGTGGTCCTAAATGGGAGCTTCGCGGGAATCATCAAGGACAAGCGAGTTTAAATCGTATTCCAAGCCTTTCCTACAGCACAAACCCGTGAGTCAGTGCTGCGGGCCTTAACTCACGGGTTTGTTTTTAAGAGGGAATTCCTTTTCGTTTAACAAAAAAATACCCCCGAGTTATCCCCGAGGGCCGTTGATACAATTTCTTGTTACAAAATTAGAGAATCGATCTGTAATTCACTCCAGTCAAAGGTAACAGGAAAGAATCCATCATTTTCCACACTTCCGGCCTTCTGCTTCATCATGAACGTAAAAAAAAGAACCCTTATTTCCACAAGGGTTCGACAGCTACACGCATGACATCTGGAACGCGAATTTTTTCTTTCGTATTCTTATCAACGGCTACAAAAGTCGCTTCTGCCTCCAGCACGGCTTCCTCACGCTGATTCGTGATGGTCTGCTTCAGCACGAAGCTCGTGTTTCCGACGTGGTGAACACTGGTTTGAACACGGAGCTGATCACCGAGAAAGCTCTCTTTTTTATAGGAAGCGTTCAGATTCGCCATATAAGAGCTGAATCCCAGATTGGAAAAGGCTTCATACCACGGGATGCGTGCCTGCTCCAAAAATTCCAGGTATTTCACGTTGTTCACATGTCCCGCTTGGATGACGTCCGGTTGTACGACCAGCTCATAAATAGTCGATTGCATACGTATCCCTCCCTTTTATGAACGGATTCGGATTTTGCTAGAGTCGGAAATAGACATCCCCATTTCCAACCGCTGTCGCTTTTTGATCAATCGTAAGTCCGTTTTTGTCTACGTGCAGCGCTACATCGAGCAGCCATCTGGTGAAGCTGGCCAGCTCCATCTCCTTCATTTCCTCGAGAGAAAAGAAGCCTGCCTGGTCGACTTCCACTTCATCTGGTCGAGGTTCGCCTTCTACATAATTCATTTCGAATGCGATGTATACATTATGAACGCTGCGTGGCTGGTCGCGGACCGCAACTATGCTTTTCACTTCCGCCTGGATGCCTGTCTCTTCCAAAACCTCGCGCACGATTGTTTGTTCAATCGGCTCCAGCTGTTCAATATACCCACCCGGATTCGTCCACTTTCCTTTTCCCGGTTCCTGCGCTCTGCGTACGAGGAGCATTTTCTCGTCCTTGAACACGAGGGCTCCGACCCCAATACTGTAGTTTCCCCAGTGTACATGGCCACAAGCTGTGCAGACGCGACGATCGACCCCATCTATTTCGCGGGTCTCCATCGGGTGTCCACATGACATACAGAAGTTAACAGCCATCTCTCTCATCCATCCCTTTTTCTTTCTATGATAAGAAAATGATAGCAGATCGTTCCCCAAGAAAGGAATGCCTAAACTGCCCGGGAAGCAAACAAAGAAAAACCGATCCTCCACCTGACTGCAGTGAAGGATCGGTTTTTGATGCTTCGGAATGCTACTTCCCGACAGTAGCCGCGACTTGTTCTTCCGCTTTACGCTTTGGGGCTTTTTCGGAGTTTTTCTTTTGACTCATCTCAAAGGCTGCCAAAATGGCTTCGCTGCGCTTCATTCCGGACTGAAGCAATTCTTCCAGCGTGAGAATGATTTGCTTGTAGTCTTTTGGAATGACTTTGACGAACTTCGTGACTGTCTGCTCCCATTGGTCGAGCAATTTTTGGGCATGCTTGCTTCCGGTATACGCGACATGCTTTTCCAGAAGCTGTTTTACTTCCTTCCGTTCGCGTTCCTCCTGAAGCTGTTCCAGCAGTACCATTTCCTGATTGCAGGAAGCGGCGAACTCCTCTTTGTTTTCTACCAGAACATATGCCGTACCACCTGACATCCCGGCTGCAAAGTTTTTCCCGACCTGGCCCAGCACGACGACGCGTCCGCCTGTCATGTATTCCAAGCCATGATCGCCGACTCCTTCGACTACAGCTGTCATGCCGCTATTGCGTACGCAGAAGCGCTCTCCTGCCATACCGCCGATATAGGCTTCACCGGATGTCGCACCGTAGAAGGCCACGTTTCCAATGATGATGTTCTTTTCGGGAGCAAAAGTCACTTTTGCAGAAGGGTACACGGCAATTTTCCCGCCGGACAATCCTTTGCCTACATAGTCATTTGCATCGCCTTCGAGCTTCATCGTGATGCCGCGCGGTACAAATGCACCAAAGCTTTGACCAGCAGACCCTTGGAAATTCAGCAGAATGGTATCCTCAGGCAAACCATGCTCGCCATAGCGTCTCGTCACTTCACTGCCCAGAATGGTTCCCACCACACGATTCGTGTTGTTGATCGGCAGCTTGACTTCCACTTGACGCTGCTTGGTCAGGGCAGGTTTGGTCAGATCGAGCAGATGCTTGCGGTCCAGAGTGGCATCCAGCTTGTGATCTTGTGCACGCTGATAGAATCTGCCTGTATCGCCCTGTACCTCTGGCTGGAACAGAAGCAGAGACAAATCGATGTGTTTTGCTTTCCAGTGTTCTTTTGCCTTGTCGTTCATCGTCAAGAGATTGCTGCGGCCAATCATGTCCTCGAAAGAGCGGAAACCCAGCTGAGCCATGATTTCACGTACTTCACGAGCTACAAAGCGCATGAAGTTTACCGCATGCTGGGGATCTCCCTTGAATTTTTTGCGCAGATCCGGATTTTGGGTAGCAACCCCTACCGGACACGTATCCAAATGGCACACCCGCGCCATGACGCAACCGATGGAAACGAGTGGTGCAGTCGCAAACCCAAACTCCTCCGCGCCGAGCAATGCCGCGATGACAACGTCACGACCTGTCATCATTTTGCCATCTGTCTCTACTACGACACGATCACGAAGCTGGTTTAAGAGCAGTGTTTGATGGGTTTCGGCAAGTCCGAGCTCCCACGGCAATCCCGCATGCTTGATGCTGCTTTTCGGCGATGCACCCGTCCCGCCATCGTGTCCGCTGATGACGATCACATCTGCCAGACCTTTGGCAACACCTGCGGCAATCGTTCCTACCCCTGCTTTGGAAACGAGCTTTACGCTGATTCGTGCTTTTGGATTCGCATTTTTCAAGTCGAAAATCAACTGTGCCAAATCTTCAATGGAGTAGATATCGTGATGCGGCGGTGGAGAAATCAGCCCGACGCCCGGTGTAGATTTCCGTACTTCCGCAATCCACGGATAAACCTTGTTCCCTGGGAGCTGGCCGCCTTCACCTGGTTTTGCCCCTTGTGCCATTTTAATTTGAATCTCGCTGGCATTGACCAGATAGTGGCTCGATACGCCGAATCGACCGGAAGCTACCTGTTTGATTGCACTGCGGCGCAGGTCGCCATTTTCGTCCGTAAGATAGCGCTGTGGATCCTCTCCACCTTCCCCACTGTTGCTTTTTGCACCCAGACGGTTCATTGCAATCGCCAGTGACTCATGTGCTTCCTTGCTGAGGGAACCGTAGGACATCGCCCCTGTTTTAAAGCGGTGAACGATGGAATCTACAGACTCTACTTCGTTTAAAAGCACAGGCTTTCTGTCCGATTTAAAATCTAACAAATGGCGCAGGAACGCAAATTGCTGTTCATTTGCCAGTTCTGAATACAGTTTGTATTGCTCATAGCTGCCTTCCCGAACAGCCTTTTGCAGAGCGTGCACGGTCTTTGGATTGAAGAGGTGAAACTCGCCGTCACGACGGAATTGGAAATCGCTTCCTGCCTCCAGCGTGTCCTCAGCATGCTCAGGCAAGAAGGCTTTTGCATGACGGATCAACGCTTCCTTGGCAATAATCTCCAGCGTGATTCCCCCGATTTTGGAGGCTGTACGTGTAAAGTATCGATCGATGACAGTCTGGTCAATACCGACTGCTTCGAAAATTTGTGCGCCACGGTAGCTTTGGACGGTGGAAATCCCCATTTTGGACATGACCTTCACGACGCCCTCGATGGCCGTTTGCAGGTAGATCCCCACCGCTTCTTCCGCGGTAACATCTGGGACCTTTTGCGCTTCAACCAGCTCAACCAAAGAATCAATGGCCACATACGGATTGATCGCATCTACACCATAACCGATCAGCATTGCAAATTGATGGACGTCCCGCGGTTCTCCAGACTCGATGATCAAGCTTACTTGTGTCCGGGTACCTTGACTTACTAAGTGATGATGAAGTCCGCTTCCTGCCAGCAATGCGGGAATGGCTGCTTGCTCTTCGTTCATCCCACGGTCAGACAAAACCAACAAGGTGTTACCCTCTGCCATCGCTTTCGTGGCAGCAGCAAACAACTCATCAAGCGCTTTCTCCAGCTCTTCTGCGCCACCATTGGCCGGGAACAGAATCGGCAATCTCTTCGCTTGAAACTCTGCGTGTGGATTGCTTACCAGCTGTGCCAGCTCTGCGTTCGACAACAGCGGGGAACTGAGGCGAATACGCCGGCTGTTGCTCTCATCTGGTGCCAGCAGATTTCCCTCTGCACCCAGATAGGATAAAGTAGAAGTGACACATGCCTCACGAAGCGCATCGATTGGTGGATTGGTTACCTGTGCAAAAGATTGCTTGAAGTAGTTGTACAGCAGCTGTGGGCGATCAGACAGGACAGCCAGTGGTGTATCGATCCCCATCGAGCCGATCGGATCCTTTTTCTCGGCAACCATCGGCGTCAGAACTTTGGACAGCTCTTCCTGCGTATATCCAAAAGCTTTTTGACGTGCCAGTAATGCCTCTTTCGTCAGCTTGGCTGGGGCAACAGCTTTTGGCAGGTTCGCAAGCGATACCAGATTTTTGCTGACCCATTCTTCATAAGGCTGCTCGCTGGCAATCTGCTGCTTGATCTCTTCATCGGAGACAATTCTACCTTCCTCCAGATCGACGAGAAGCATTTTGCCTGGACTCAGACGTCCTTTTTGCACGATCTTTTCATCTGGAATTTCGAGAACCCCTACCTCCGATGAGAAAATAATAGTATCATCAGAGGTAATATAGTAACGAGCAGGACGCAGACCGTTGCGGTCCAGAATCGCCCCGATTTGTTTTCCATCGGTAAAGGAAATCGCTGTTGGACCGTCCCATGGCTCCATCAAGCAGCTGTGATATTCATAGAACGCTTTTTTCGCAGCGTCGATATTTTTGTCTTGGTCCCATGGCTCAGGGATCAGCATCATGGCCACGTGCGGCAGCGACCGACCGGCCAGGGAGAAGAATTCCACACAGTTATCGAGGATCGCAGAGTCACTGCCTTCCAGATCGATAACAGGCACGACTTTGTTCAGATCTTCTCCAAACGCTTCTGATTGGAACATTTGTTCACGCGCACGCATCCAGTTGATGTTTCCTTGCAGCGTATTGATCTCACCATTGTGGATCAGATAACGATTGGGATGAGCACGCTCCCATGTCGGAAACGTGTTCGTGCTAAAGCGGGAATGCACGACAGAAAATGGGGACGCGTAGCTTTCGTCTTGCAAATCCGTATAAAACTGATCCAGTTGCTCTGGAGTCACTAAGCCTTTATAAACAATGGTTCGGCTGGACATGGAAGCTGCATAGAAGCCTTCTTTCGCGATCCGCTCCATTTGTTTTCTGATCATATACAATTTTCTTTCAAATGCGAGCTGTTCTTTGACCTGCGAGCTCGCGCCGATAAATACTTGGCGGACAAACGGCTGACTCGCCTTCGCTGTTTTGCCGATTTTCGTCGCATCGGTTGGAACCGTTCTCCATCCGAGCAGCTTTTGACCTTCTTTGATAATGATCTCTTCCAATTGTTTTTCGTACGTCTGGCGGAGAGTCTCGTCCATTGGGAGAAACAGCATGCCCACACCGTACTTGCCTTGGGCAGGAAGCTTGAAGCCTAACTCTTCACATGACTTTTTGAAGAAGCTGTGCGGAATGCCTGTCAAAATACCGGCACCGTCGCCTGTTTCCGGATCGCTTCCCTGTCCACCCCGATGCTCCAAGTGACAGAGAATTTCCAATCCTTTTTTCACCATCTCGTGATTCGCCTTGTTTTTCAAGTTGGCGATAAAGCCGATCCCACAAGCGTCATGTTCGTACATCGGGTCATAAAGTCCCTGTCGTTCAGGCATTCCACGCATTGTCATAATCTCCACTCCTTACTCTCTCTGGTAAGACTTATTTTAGATTGAGCAAATTATTTAAACAATATATAATAATTGGTGAATTGATCTCATATTGAGATAAGTCGCGTGTAAGGAGATAAAAAATGGATTTCAGACAGATACAATACTTCATTGAGGTCGCCAAACGGGAGCATTATACGGAGGCAGCCCATTCCCTTCACGTCGCCCAATCCGCACTTAGCAGGCACATGGCCATTCTGGAAAAGGAACTGGGCGTGTCTTTGTTTATCCGAGAAGGACGAAATGTCAAACTGACGAATATCGGCAAGATTTTTCTCCAGCATGCAGAGCTGTCATTGGCTGAGATCGAGAAAGCCAAGAAAAAGATCAAGGAAATCCTCGATCCCGAGCGCGGTTCAATCCGTGTAGGCTTTACCAGCAGTCTCGCAGCCAACCCGCTTCCTGCTGTGATTTCCGCTTTCCGCGCGCGCTATCCGGACATCGGCTTTCAGCTGCGGCAAGGTGCCTATCTTCCCCTGATCGATTCGGTCATCAAAGGGGAGCTTGACATCGCGTTTCTCGGCCCGGTTCCCACTCAGGAAAAAAACGTGCAGAGCCACATCTTTTTTGCCGAAGAGATCGTTGCCCTGCTGCCGGCGAAGCACCCACTGGCGAAAAATCAAACGCTGCGTTTGAGCGAGCTGATGCAGGATACATTTGTTTTGTTCCCACCGGGGTATATTTTGCGCAGCATTGTCGTCAATGCCTGTGCTCAAATGGGGTTCGAGCCCAAAGTCGCATTTGAAGGAGAAGATATCGACGCCATCAAAGGGCTGGTGGCCGCTGGACTTGGAGTGACCCTGCTACCAGAACTGACCTTGGCAGATAATGTCCCGCGTGAGACTGTCAAGCTGCGAATCAATGAACCAATCGTGACGAGAACCGTAGGCATCATCATCCCGAAAAACCGGGAGCTGCCTCCTTCGGAAAAACTGTTTTACAACTTCCTGAAGGAGTTCTTTGACAGATTGGGCCGCTATAGTGGATGAGGAAAGACAAAAACTGACGCCTTTGAGCGTCAGTTTCTTTTTTGTCGGGATATTCTTAGATTCGCTTACGTCAATGAAGTGGCATACAGCTCCGCATACTCTTTCTTTAGCAGATGCTTTTGGATTTTGCCTGTTGTCGTCATGGGAAAGGCTTTGACGGTCACGACTTTTTTCGGTACCTTGAAGCCTCCCAATTGGGTTCTGCACAGCTGGATGATTTCTTCTTCTGGCACTGCCTCATCGTCCTTGGAGATGACAAAAGCCGTCAGCGCCTCCGTCCAATGCACGTGAGGCAAACCGACCACTGCGACATTGAGCACCCGTGGATGCTGGAAGATGACCTTTTCCACCTCGATCGATGCCACGTTTACGCCGCCTGTTTTAATCATGTCTTTCTTTCGGTCTGCGAACCACAGGATGTTATCTTCGTCAAAATATCCCTCGTCCCCGCTATGAAACCACCCGTTAGCAAAAGCCTGTTCCGTGTTCTGTGGATCATTCAAATAGCCTTCCATCGTTTGCGGGCTGCGGTAGACGATTTCACCGACTTGCCCTGTCGGCAATAGATCTCCATATTCATTCATGATCCCAACCTCGACATTCGCAGCCGGTGTTCCCACCGCACCCGATTTGGTCAATTGATGCTCAGGCCGGAATACAGTAGCGACCGGAGCCATTTCTGTCTGACCGAACAACAGGGCAAAATCGCATTGGAAAACATCATGTGCTCGCTGCAAATCTTGATTGGGCATAGGTGCCATCGCATAAATGCACAGCCTGAGCGTAGTCAAATCAAAGCTTTCCCTCTCCGGGTGATCGAGCAAAGCACGGTACATCATGGGGAGGCCGAAGATTTGAGTGACTCCCTCCCGTTCGATGAGCTGCATGACAGCAACGGGGTCGAACTTTTTAACAATCACGGTCGTTCCCCCAGCGATCATGACTGGTGTTGTAACCGCATTCAATTGTGCGGTATGAAACAGTGGCAGCATAGCGATTGAGACATCGTTCTCCGTAAACTTCAAATCAAAGGCGGTGCCCAGCGTATTCAAATAAACCGCGATGTGACTGCTCATGACCCCTTTCGGATGCGAGGTCGTTCCACTGGTGTACAAGCATTGCATGAGGTCGCGATCCTCCACCTGGCATACAACTTCTGTGTCGTTCTGTGCCTGCCATACATGTTCCCACTTGTGGCAGCGGATCGCTCCTAGCTGCTCGGGAACAGACTCAGAGCCAATCAGGATGAGATCTGTGACAGCAAGGCCCTCCCCTACCGCTGGCCATTTATCCAGAAACACCTCTTCCAATACGACTGCTTTTGCGCCAGAGTCCTGTAAAATGTAGGAGACCTCGTGCGGATGCAGCGCCAAATTAATCGGAACAATCGTGATCCCCGCTTTGGCGCAGGCAAAATAAACAAGCACAAATTCGATGGAATTGCTCGCCAAAATCGCCAAGCGGTCGCCATGCCCCAGGCCCAATGCGAGCAAGCCCCTCGCGACTTGATTTACCCACGCATTGCACTCTTTGTAGCTGATCCTGCGATCGCCTTCTATTAGTGCCGTTTTATGAGGAAACCGCGCCGCGCTTCGCTTCAAAATATCCCCCACGTTCACACGGTGAATTAAATTGTACGTAATCGACATGACGATCCCTCCCTCTCTTTATTTTTAAAATTCAGACAATATTTCCGTCAATTGTCTCGTTTGTGCTTTGCTGCATCCGATATTGCTGCTTGAGAATACTTTTATTGATTTTTCCGCTTCCTGTCTTGGGGAGTTCCGAGACGAAGATGACTTTTCGCGGTCGTTTGTATCCGGCGAGTCCGCGATGCTGCATGCAAAACGCTTCGATATCGGCAATAGCGACATTCGCTTCTCGAGGAACGATAATCGCGGTAACCTGCTCCACCCATCTTTCGTGCGGCGTTCCAATGACGGCAACTTCTGCAACGGCAGGATGCTCCGCCAGAATGTTTTCCACTTCCTTCGGGTAAACATTTTCGCCGCCGGTAATAATGAGATCATCGAAGCGGTCGGTATAGTACAGGTACCCGTTTTCATCCCATCGGACGATGTCCCCTGTCTTCAACCACCCGTCCTCAAATCGCTCGCGATTCAACTCGTCCCGCTTCCAGTAGCCCGGAGTCACGACGTCACCTCGCAAGTACATCACCCCTGCCTCCTCGTCCCCAGGTGCAATCATTCTCTCTCCATCAGCAGAGACGATTTTGGTTTCCACGACCTGTGCCATTGGTTTGCCCATCGATCCTGGGATGCGCCTCTCTCCCGCTTGATAGGTTATCATCAAACCGGATAGCTCTGTTTGCCCATAGATCTCCAGTAAATTCACACCAACTACCTCTTCAAAATACTCGCAAATCACTCGGGGTGTGGGAGACCCCCCAAAGAAGCACAATCGGTAATGATCCATCTGACGCTGCTCCTGCGGGTTTGCTTTGAAAAAGTTCACGACATCGATCAGCATGGTTGAAATCAATCCTGACCAAGTAGGCTGAAGCTCGCGGCTTTGGCTGATCCAGTTTTTTGGCGACCAGCGCGATAGCAGAGTGACCGTCCCACCTGTAAAAAGTGTAGGAAGTGTCGTACACTGCAATCCCCCTACATGAAACATCGGAAGGGTAGCCAATATATGATCACGTGAGGTCAGCTTCCATGCATCCACAACCATCTCGATCGATGCGGAATTGGTTCGATGGGTCTGCCTGACTCCTTTTGGCTTGCCAGTCGTCCCGCTCGTGTACATCAGCATCGCGTCTTCTGAATCCCGGCAGGGCAATACCGACACCTTCTGCTCTGCATTTGTTTTATAGATCTCGGATAAGCACGTATGACGATTGCCTTCCTCCAGCTCCCCAGCAAGCAGCAGCCGGATGTGCTCGTGCTCTGTCAAGATGTCTTGTAATTTTTCAAGGTCTTCCCTGGTCAAAGCCAGCCATTTGATCTCTGCGTCCGCGATCACAAACGCAAGCTCATCCTGGCGGAAGCGATAGTTGATGGGGACAGCCACTCCCCCAAGCATCCAGGCGGCATAAAAAAGAATGAGGTAATCAGGGCAATTGGCTAGATAGATACCTACTTTGTCACCTTTGGCAAATCCATTTTGACGAAAATACGCTGCGAGAGCTCTGGCCCTCTGGTCAAACTGTTCATAAGTGATTTCTTGCTCGTCCATTCGAATAGCGACCTGCTGAGGATTCTCCCGAACGGACCTTTCCAGATAGGATGCGAGATTCATTTCGTCCTCCTCACTTTCGGGCAACATTTTCGGACTTTACGTTTCTCGCTCTTAATAAGGGACGAACGTCAGTCCTCTACCAAGCGAGTTGCCGCCGTCTATCACAATAAATTCGCCAGTCATATACTCTGCTGCCGGGCAGGACAAATAGGTCACCAGCCACCCCAGCTCCTGCAGTTTTCCTGTCCGCCCGAGAGGTACGTCCTGGGTGACTTGCTCTATGAAATGGGGGCCCGCCGAGCTTGCCATTTCCTCCTTCATCCCTTCTGTCACAAAGAGACCAGGGCCAATCGAGTTGATACGAATGTTGTATTTCGCCCATTCCAGGGCCAATGTCCGCATCATCCCGTACACCCCATTTCTTGCGGCTACCGAATGCGCAATCCCCGGAGCGCCTCGATGCAGAAAGCTGACCAGGATATTGGTTATTGCCCCTCCCGTCCCTTGCTTGATCATCTGCTTAGCCACTGCCTGGGTGACGTAAAAGGTTCCATTCAAATTGTTGTGTATGACAGCATTCCACCCGTTCGGTGTCAGTTCCTCTGATTTTTTCGGAAATTGCCCGCCCGCATTGTTGACGAGAATATCCACTTTGCCAAAGGACTCTACCGTAAAATCTACCAGCTGCTGGACTTGCTCCGGTACTCTTATGTCTATGGAAAACGCGCGAGTCTCAATCCCCTCCTTTACCAATTCATTCCTGGTTTCTTCCAAAACTTCTTTTCTGCGCCCGGCGATAACGACTTTCGCCCCGCTTTCACCGAGGGTTTTTGCAATCTGCTTCCCGATGCCTGTGCCTCCCCCAGTTACGATGGCTACTTGATTCGCCAAGAGATTCTTCGAAAAGATCTGCATGATCTCTTCCCCTGCCTTCTACCGGATGGACCGGAATTTATTTATCCTAGAACGTCTTTACTCCCAACAGCTCTCTGGCAATGATCAATCTTCTTACTTCCGACGTGCCTGCACCGATCTCATATAGCTTCGAATCACGCAAATACCGATTCACCGGATAATCGAGCATATAGCCGTAGCCCCCGTGAATTTGCACCGCCTCCAGCGCTACCTTTGTCGCTGTCTCCGCTGTAAAAAGAATAGCAGCCGCAGCCTTCAGCGTTATTTTTTGATTCTCGGCTGCCAGTCGCGCAGCATCGTAAGTAAGCAAGCGAGCTGCTTCCAGTGCGGTGTACATATCTGCAATTTTTGCTTGAATGAGTTGGAAATGGGAGATCGGCTTCCCGAACTGGCTGCGCTCCTGGGCGTATTTGACTGCCTCGCGAAACGCTCCTTCTCCAATTCCCAGTGCCAGTGCTGAGACGATCACACGCTCGATATCCAAGCCGGACATCATCACCTTTACGCCCTTGTTCACTTCTCCGAGCACATTTTCGGCTGGAACCTCGCATTCATCGAAGATCAGCTCCCCTGTCTGTGAGCCGCGATTCCCCATTTTTTCCAATCGCTTGGATACCGAAAAGCCTGGAAAGCCCTTTTCTACGAGAAAAGCTGTGATCCCATGCGCTCCTTTCTCTTTGTCTGTCTTCGCGTAGACGATGATAACGTCAGCAACAGGCCCATTCGTGATAAACGTTTTGCTGCCCTGTAAAATGTACCGGTCCCCTACTTTTCGTGCCGTCGTCCTCATCCCGACCGCATCCGATCCCGAGCCTGGTTCAGTCAGACCTAAAGCCCCGATCAGCTTTCCGGTGCATAGGCCAGGCAGGTACTTTTTCCTTTGCTCTTCGTTTGCATTGTGGTACAGATTGTGTGTGCATAAATTCGCGTGTGCCGCGTAGGACACCGCGATCGCTGCACTGTATTTCGCGATTTCCTCCGTCACCATCGCTTGCTCCACTGGTCCCAATCCTGCACCACCGTATTCCTCCGGGACAGTCAGCCCCAGCACGCCAAGCTCTCCCAGCTTGTTCCACATGTCCTTTGGCCACTCATCTTTGCGATCCATTTCTTCGGCGATCGGTTCGATTTCTCTTTTCACAAAGCTGCTTACTGTCTTCCTCAGCAAATCAAATTCCTGGGGAAAATCCATATACGCCACCACCTGTTTGGGTAGACTGCTGTCAGGTTATTCTCACCCGAATTGATTATGCAAGGAGCGTACCAGACTGATAGGCTAGCCTTATCACAGAACGGGCAGCGATTCATTGGTTATCTTTCGTGCATTCGTCCCGTTTCATAGACAGATGTGCATTTTTTAAACAGTTTGTTTGGAACGCCTACGTTTGTTAACATAATAAATATTCCGTAACCTTATTTGCCTAAACAGCTTGTCCTTTCCCGAATCCTCCACTTGGCACATTCTTGAAAACAACAAAAAAGCACATGGTTTGCTGTAAAATCCATGCACTCTTCTCTTCCTTGAACCAAGATATGTCATTCGTAGTTATTCAAAGATCGATACACTTTTGCCCATCGTGTTTACGCCCGTATAGGTGCGCGGATCAAATTCCTCCACGCACATCACCTCAGACACCATGAGTGGCTGCTCCGAAATGAGATCCTTGATCTGCAGATCGCTGTAAAATTCGTACGCATACCGATGGAGAAACCGGATACGCCAGATTTTCTGTCCTTGCAAAGAAGCGAAAAACTGCTGAAGGTGTGTACATAGATCTTTCCGTGACTCAACGATTTGCTGACAGGTCAGACATATATATTCCACGTTCCATTCCTCCAGACTGATGATAGTAAAAACAGAAGCCCCTCTAGAATGTATTCCATGAAGGAAACCGAGGCAAAAACCGAAATAGAATGATTCTTATTTATTTTAATCCTATAATTCATACCGGTCAAGTATGTTTAAAGGGTTCCGCTGCCTTTATTCCCATTTATCCAAGCCCAATTTTGAATAAGAGGCAAGCAGCTGACCATATCCTTGTTTATGAAAGAAGCGAGTAGCTGAGAAACCATACGATCGTGAAAGGAGGCCGCGGAAAAATGGGAAAATCGAAATCAGATCGCCCTGTGCCCGAGCCGATGAGAAGCGATGGGGCTGGCTGGGTCGATCAAGGTCCTCGAAATATTGCACGCGATCTGCAAAACCCGGATATGCTCGTTCCTCCCATTACGGACAACGGCTTGCTCCCCAATTTGAAGTTTTCCTTTTCTGACGCTGTCATGACATTGAATCATGGCGGATGGTCCCGTGAAGTGACCGTTCGAGAGCTCCCCATTGCAACCACGTTGGCTGGTGTCAATATGAGCCTGACCCCAGGAGGAGTCCGTGAGCTTCACTGGCATCAACAGGCAGAATGGTCGTACATGCTATTGGGACGTGCGCGGATAACGTCCGTTGATCAGGATGGGCGCAATTTTATCGCGGACATCGGACCGGGAGATCTGTGGTATTTTCCACCGGGCATCCCCCATTCCATCCAAGGTCTTGAGGAAGGCTGTGAATTTTTACTCGTTTTCGACGACGGAAATTTTTCTGATTTAAATACGTTATCAATCTCGGATTGGTTCGCTCATACCCCTCGCGACGTGCTCTCGGACAATTTCGGTGTACCTGAGAGTGCTTTTGCTCATATCCCGCCCAAGCAGGTGTACATTTTTCAGGGAGAGGTCCCCGGCTCGATCCGAGAAGAGGAAGTGAAATCCCCCTATGGAACCGTTCCTTTGAGCTTTACCCATCGCCTGCTCGCCCAAAAACCAATCGTGACCCCGGGAGGTAGTGTGCGGATTGTTGATTCGCGCAACTTTCCCATCTCCAAGACGATTGCGGCAGCACTGGTCGAAATCAAGCCAGGTGCCATGCGGGAGCTGCATTGGCATCCCAATAATGATGAATGGCAATATTACTTGACTGGGCAAGGACGCATGACGGTATTTACGGGAGAAGGTACAGCCCGTACCTTTGACTACCGTGCAGGCGACGTCGGCTATGTCCCTTTTGCAACGGGTCATTACATACAAAACACGGGGAGTACAACACTCTGGTTTCTGGAGATGTTCAAAAGCGATCGGTTTGTCGACGTCTCGTTGAATCAATGGATGGCACTTACCCCGCATGACCTCGTTCGTGCCAATTTGAATGTCGGCCCTGAATTGATAGATGCTTTGCGAAAGGAAAAATGGCCCGTCGTGAAATACCCTGGCTATTAAATGTTCACAGCTGTCAACAGAAAGAGCACGCCATAAAAGCGCGCTCTTTTTTCGTTTACCCATTTCCCACCACTTTCGTTGCTCTCCATGCTTCAATCTGCTCTGGCAAAAAGCCCATTTCTAGCAATATTTCCTCTGTATGCTCGCCCAACAGCGGTGGATGCCTGTGAACCTGTGCAGGTGTATCGGAAAGCTTCACGGGAAAGCCGGGCATTTTCAAATCTTTTACGATCGGATGCTCGACTTCGAGCACCATCTCGCGTGCCAGCACCTGAGGGTGATTCAAAACTTGATCTACGGTATGAATCGGACCTGCGGGAACACCTGCTTGATCCAGCTTGTGAATGATTTCCTGTCTGTCCATTTCAGCGATGCGTGCAGAAATAATGGCTACCAGCAAGTCACGATGGGCGACTCGGTCGTCATTGGTATGAAACCGTGGATCTTCTCGCAAATCTTCCCACCCCAAAGCACGGCAGGCTCGCTCCCACAGGCTGTTGTTTGCGATCGCGAGGATGATATCCCCATCTCTTGCTTTGAAAGCCTGGTACGGAACGATGGAAGGATGGGCAGAACCTAATCGGCCAGAAGCACGACCTGTGGCGAAGTAGCTCGTCGCTAGGTAATTGAGGAGAACGACCTGACCATCTAAGAGACTGACATCGATGAACTGCCCTTTGCCGGTTCTTTCGCGGGCTATGAGTGCAGATAGAATCCCATAGACGGCAAACATCCCTGCATTCATATCGACAAGAGAGGTCCCTACCTTGACAGGTGCACGGCCTTCCTCTCCAGTTATACTCATCAGACCCCCGTACCCCTGGAGCAGCAAGTCGTAGCCTGCTCGATTTTTCTCGGGGCCAGTACGACCAAATCCAGATACGGAGCAATATATCAGCCTGGGATTGATCTGCCTTATTTGTTCATAACCCAGCCCCATCTGATCCAGCGCACCGGTGCGAAAATTCTCTACCAGTACATCTGCCGTTTTGGCTAGCTCATAGATGATCTCTCTTCCTTCCTCCGCTTTGAGATCCACGGTTATGCTCCTTTTGTTTCGATTGGACGCAAGGTAATAGCTGCTGATGCCATCCCAGGTAGGGGGAGTAAACCGACGCGTCTCATCTCCTACGTCAGGCTGCTCGACTTTGATAATGTCTGCTCCCATGTCACCAAGCAGCATCGTGCAAAACGGTCCCGCCAATGTTCTCGACAAATCTAGTACACGGATATGATCTAACGCCTGCAAAGGGGCCACTCCCTTCAAACATTCGATAGTCGCTGCAGCGCCGTTTTTACTAGCTGAATTTTGGAGGTCGTTTTTCGGCGATCGCTCGGACTCCCTCCTGATAATCCTCAAGCTCGGTTACCAGGCCCATCGCGGATGAGATCATATCTAGCGATGTACGCAGATCCGTCGACATGCCTTGGTAGACGGCTCGCTTCATAAAACGCATTGTTTCTTGTGGACCTCTCGCCAAACGCTGTACATACGCCTCGACGAATCCATCAAGCTCCTCATCCGGTACGACATGCGTGATCAACCCTATCTGCTTTGCTTCCTCCGCCGTATAGGTATCACCGGTCCAAAGAATTTCCAGCGCTCGATCGACTCCCACCAACCGAGGTAAAAAATAGGCGCCTCCATCTCCCGGAACGATACCTGCTTTGATGTAACCCTCTGCTACCCTTACACGCTGTGCAGCGATCCGAATGTCGCACATCAGAGCCATATCCAAGCCGGCTCCCGTGGCGACACCGTTCAATTTGGCGATCACTGGCTTATCAATTTCCTGCAGCAAGAGTGGAATTCGTTGCACACGCTTCCAGAGGCTCTTTTTACGCGCGAGCCCGGTTGAGGACAAATCTTCTGCCTCGGTATTGTTGTGCAAAAATCCATCCCCGCGGACCATGGATTTGATATCTCCTCCACTGCAAAAGGCTCTCCCATTTCCTGTCAGGACAACCACCCTGACAGAATCATCGTCACGAACGGACTCCAGTGCTTTGATCCATAGATCGATCATTTCCGTACTGAATGCATTTAGAGCTTCCGGTCGATTCAGCGTGATGGTAGCAATTCCCTCGTTTACTGTATAGAGCAGATCGGTCATCTTCCCGTCCCCTTCCCCATATGCGGAAAATCAATTTGTTGGGTAACAACTATCCTTGCCGACCGACTACTGGTTCGGTTAGAAACGGCCATAGCTCGTTATCTGCGAGCTGCATGAGCTGTTCCGCCAGCTTTTCTGCCCATAGGGTCTCGTTCCCCCATTCTTCCCGCCAGGAAAGGACACGTCGTGTGCTTTGATGCAAAATGTGCTCATGGGTGAATCCGATAGCCCCGTGCACCTGATGCGCGATGGGCGCAACGGTACCTGCAGCTTCGTTGATACGGATCTTTGCCATGGCGACGGCCTTCGAAGCCGGAGTATGCTCATTCGCCTCTATTGCGCTTTGGGCAGCTATGTCGGCAGCCGTTACCTCCCCTGCCATAGTCGCCAGATGCTGCTGAATGGCTTGAAAGCGATGCAGCGGCTTGCCAAATTGGGTGCGCTCCGATGTATAGGCAGCGGTCAGCTCCAGAATGCGCTCCAAAGCTCCTGCCATCATGACTGAACGGCAAAGTGCGCCTGTGTATAGCAGCCACTCCTTTACCTGTTTGGCCTCTACGGAAAATACCCGACTCTCGGCAACGGCTGCGTGGTTCAAAATCACAGTGTCTCTCGCTTCTCCCGCCATATTGTGTCCGTTGATTATCAACGCATCATAGGAGCTTACGATGGCGAGAAAGCCGCAGGAATTCTCCTCCCCCATAACCAGCATCTGCTTCGTGTACCTAGCCCACGGCACATTCAAGGCTGTACCCGTTATCTGCCAGCCATCCTGCGTGCGGATGAATTGGATCGGTTCCACCTCGTTACACAAAATGGTGAGCGGCTCCGTAGAGACGGGCATTTCCAAATCAGCCAGCAGCCAATTGCCCATATACGTTTCCGCTAGCGGAATAGGCGCAGCGTATTTGCCGGCCAGCCGCAGAATGTGGTACGCATCTGTAAAACTGCCCCCTGTTCCATCGAGTGACTCGGGAACAGCAACAGTCGTCATGCCTGACTCAGCCAAAATCCCCCACAGCTCAGCTGCCCAGCGTCCGTTTTCTGCTTCATTAACGAGCTCCTTCGTACACACATCTTTCATGATTTTCGTCGTGGATTGAATCAAGATCTTCGTGACGTCGTTCACTTTGCGATCACCCCTTTCGCCACGATTCCACGCAGAATTTCGGTCGTCCCTCCACGCAGTGTGAACCCGGGTGCATGCAAGACTGCCTGAGCCATCAGCTGATCCAATCGGTTTGCAGCATTCGTCGAGGGTGCTGTCGGGATGAGCAGCCTTGCGATTTCAGCCACCTGCTGCTCGAATTTGGTCCCCATGTCCTTGACGAGGGCAGCAGCAATATCTGGACTCTCTCCCTTTTCCAAAAGGTGTGCGATACCGATCGACATCTGCCGCAGCGTACACAAACGCGAAACAAGCTTGCTTCCCTGAGCCATCAAATGCTTGTCACCTTTCTTACGCAATTGGTTTATCAGCTCTTCCAGCAGCGGATAGGTGCTTAGAAATCGCTCAGGACCACTGCGTTCGTATGCCAGCTCCGTCATTCCCTGCTTCCATCCGTTGCCCTCCACACCGATCAGCCTGTTCTCGGGAATGAAGACATCTTCAAAAAACACTTCGTTAAAATGATGCTCGCCTGTCATGAGCAGGATCGGCCGAATGGTTACACCAGGCGAGGTCAAGTCAACCAAGAGCTGGCTCATCCCCTCGTGACGCTTTTCGGGATGGTAAGGGGACGTGCGGCACAGGGTGATCATGTAATGGGCATGATGCGCACCACTCGTCCACGTCTTACTCCCGTTCAAGATCCATCCGCCATCTACTTTTTCCGCTCTCGTATGTACGGCTGCCAGATCGGACCCGGCGTTTGGCTCACTTAATCCAATGGCAAAATAGCATTCCCCGCGTGCAATTCGCGGCAGGAATTCCCTGCATTGTTCATCTGTACCGTAACGGAGCAAAAGCGGTCCCGTCTGCCGATCGGCAATCCAATGGCCCGCTACGGGAGCACCAGCTGCCAAAAGCTCCTCAATGACCACATACCGCTCAGTGGCTGAACGCTCATGACCACCGTATTTTAGCGGCCAAGTCATTCCGATCCAACCCCGCTCCCCCAATTTACGACTGAAATCCGCAGAGAATCCGCTCAACCACGTATCGCACCTAGGGACAAAAGTTCCGTGCTCTTTCTCGTACTGAAGAAAATCCCGTATCTGTGTCCGAAGGTGTTTTGTCTGTTCCGAGATTTCTCCAATCGGCAATTGCAGACTGTTCATAGCTAACCTCCTCGGCCAAGCCGCATAGATGGGAAACTTCAACGTACCGTTAATCGGTACGCAATACCTATAATTGAAATGATACACGAGAAAAAAGCGCAATTCAACCAAATAAGCTGAATTGATTAAAAATTTAGTTTTTTTCATTCCTTATATAAAAAAGCTATGTTCCCCACTCATTGGCTGCAATGAAGTGAGCTACATAGCTTGCAAAGGTACTCGTTAATCTTTGGTATGGGAAAACTTGAACTCTTCTGAGATCTGTCTGGCCGTTTGCGTGATGGCCTGAACGAACTCTTGGCATCGCTCATCCGTGACTCGAATCATCGGCGCCGATATTGAGATACCTGCGATCGTCTCCCCCCCTCGATTAAAGATGGGGGCACTGACTGAGCAGACACCCACTACACGTTCGCCGTTGCTGCTGGCATAGCCTCTTTGCCGAACCTCTGCCAGCTCATCTGCAAGTCTTTCCTTATCGATCACCGTAGAGCTTGTTATCGGCTGCAAAGTCGTTTGCTGCAAATACATCGCTAGCTTTTCAGGCGGCAAATAGGCAAGCAATAGCTTGGCAGATGCGCCCGCATAGAGCGGTGAAGTTTGTCCAATGTACGATATCGTCATCAGATCGTGCTTCCCCTCTTCAAAAGCGATGCATTTTCGTTCGTTATTTTCAATGATATTCAGATAGACACTCTCACCAAAACGATCCCGGACCGCCTTGAGATAGGGTTTGGTCACGGTAAGCAGATGCGAATGCTCCTCCACCAGCTTGCCCAAATAATAAAGCTCATTTCCGAGGCGGTATGTTTTTCGCTTCTCGTCTTTTTCCAAAAATCCAAAGTTCACCAATGTATGTAAAATCCTTTGCAGACTGGATTTGGATAAGCCAAGCTTATGGTGAAACTCCGCCAAGGAAATTTCCTTCTCCTCCTTGGAAAAGCATCGCAGGATATGGATGGTACGACTTATCGTCTGCATAGATTGATCTGCGCTCACCGCTATCACTTCCCATACTCAATAGTGAGTCCATGGTATCATTTTTCAAGGAAATGATAAACCCGTCTTCCAAACATTCAGAATGCGCTTACTCTTTGTGCAAGGCGCGCTTCAAAGCTTGATTGTACTCCTGTTTTGCTCGTTTGCTGACCGACGCATTCGGTACCGAGTGCTCGAAGCCGTGGAAGCATCCCGGATAGAGATGAAACTCGACAGGCACCTTGGCCTGAGTCAGCTTTAACACGTATTCAATCGTCTCGTCACGAAACGGATCCAAATCTCCTATGCATGTATACGTAGGGGGAAGCCGTGAAAAATCGGTTGCACGAGCCGGAGCCGCATAAGGAGATACTTCTCCGCCAGCCAGCTCTCCCAGATACATTTCCCAGCCTTGTCGGTTAAACTTCGCATTCCATACGCGATGATCCGTGATCTCATTACTAGAAACGGTGATATGACGGTCGTCGATCATGGGATACAGCGGCATCTGAAAAGCGATAGCTGGGCCGTTTCGATCTCTCGCCAACAAGGAGACAGCTGCAGTCAAGCCTCCTCCTGCACTGGCTCCTACCACAGCTATGCGAGCTGGATCGACTCCCATTTCCACTGCGTTCGCTGCGAACCAAAGCAATGCCGAGTAGCAGTCCTCCAGAGGAATCGGATAGGGATGCTCCGGTGCCAGACGGTAATCGACAGAGACTACCACGCTGGAGAGGTCATGGGCTAGTTCCTGGCAAGTATCATCGAACGTTTCAACACTTCCGACAATGTATCCGCCTCCATGAATGTAGAGGATTCCAGGAAGCGTCTCCGTCTTGGTGCGCGGAGAGTAAACCCTGACACGGAGCTGGTATTCTCCATCTGCTGCAGGTATGAACCTATCCTCTATGGAAAGGGCTGGGTTCTGCGGTGCACCTACGAACATTTCATCCATCGCTTTTCTCATGGGTTCGAGATTCTCCCGATCGAAGTTCAATTCCGGCATTACTGACAGCATCGTACGCAGCTCTGGATGCACTCTCTCTTCCATAGCTATTCCTCCTCCACGATTGGAAACGCATTCATTTTAATTGTGATCGAATCATCACAATTAAAATATACTAAGCTATGGTATAATAGTCAACAAAATATTCAGACTATTTTTCTTCGTTGACGCAGGAGGATATTTTCATGCAGCTGTTGATTCAATCTGGCGACCTTGGTCCAAAATGGTTTCATGTCGCCTTGAGAGCTCTCGTTTTGATGGCGGAGCAAAAGAGCATGGTAAAAAGCAATCAGCTCGCGGAGGCAATTGGCGAAGATCCGACGTTTGTCCGAAAAATACTGGCGAAGCTGGCAAAGGAAGAACTGGTGAAGACATTTGGCGGAAGATACGGCGGGTATGTACTGGAAAAGGATCCTCACTCCATCACGGTCCTGCATGTCTATCAGGCGCTTAGCTCTTCCGATATGATCCCCCATTGGTCGGTTCCATCTACGGGCTCCGAGCTATTTATTTCCTTGATCATTTCAAAGGCGGAGGAAAGATTTCAATCGACCTTGGCTGATTATACGATAGCAGATATTCTGCTCCATAAAACGGAGCCCCGCCATCTGGATAAACCTGGAAAATAACGGTCCCTCATGCCTTAGTAAAAAAGCCTGCTTTCTCCTTTTTCGCAAAGAAGAAAAGTAGGCTCATCACCACAGGCACATTCAGCGGAACTTGTCGTTGCCCGGCGGAACCATCCCCACCCCACCTATTCCTCGCTTCTATCCTCTGATCCCCTCTTGGTTGTTCTCGTGACCGTTAGCTTTCGAATCAGCCCCAGAATGATCCCCAGGCCTGTAAACAAATACAGGATGGTAAATATTTTGCCCAGATCCGTTTTAGGTGCCAGGTCCCCGTAACCGACAGTCGTCAAAGTCGTCACGCTGAAATAAATGGCATCCACCCAACGAAATCCTTCGACAGTTGCGTAAAAGATCGTTCCGGACAACAAAGTAGTCAGGGTCAAAACGAGAAGGCCCTGGAATTCCTTGTCTTTCATCGAGTGGAAAAACGACGAAATAAGATGCTTCAGCGTTATGAGGAACGAAATCATCGACATTCCCCTTTCCTATGTAATTTCGCCGCGCCTTATCGCCACAAAGAAAGCGATCACGCTCTTTTTTTGATTTCTTTAGCTTTCCCTTCTCTTTTTGGATTAATCAGGAAACGATGGGCGCGTAGCGTGCACCCAACCGTCAAAAAAAGAGGCGCTGCTCGCACCTCTGTTACGATTTAACTCCTCTTTTTCGCAGAAATAGAATCAGAAACATGACGATTCCTCCGCCGATGACCGCATATGCCACCGTCGAATACATATCCATGAAAGTCAAAATCTCTTCCCAGGATTGCCCCAGAAACGCCCCGAGCATCACGAGTGCGACATTCCATATCAAGGTTCCCAAGGTCGTGAACAGCAAAAATAGCCACACGTTCATTTTCGTCATCCCCGCTGGAACGGAAATCAGGCTTCTGACCAACGGCACCATTCTGCACAGGAATATCGTCCAGTATCCATATTTATCAAACCACGCATTCGCCCGCGCGATATCCTCTCGCTTCAAGCGCAGGATATGACCCCAACGATCGACAAGCACTTCTATTTTTTCCAACTCTAAATAATAGCCGATCCCGTAAAGTACGATAGCCCCCATCACAGATCCCATCGTCGCTGAAATAATGACGCCCGGAATCGATAACGTCGTGTACGTCGTCATGAATCCACTGAAGGTAAGAATCACTTCAGAAGGAATCGGCGGAAACACATTTTCCAAAGCCATCAGTAAAAAAATGCCAATATAGCTGAACTGCTCTAAAAAAGCAGTAATCCACGTTTGCATGGTATCCCTCTCATCCCTAGATTGATCTGGTGGTGAGTGACAGTCAGAGCACCCTATCAAGTATTACGTATCTCCTTTCAGTATAGATACCCTCGAGCCATTTGTACAATTCGAAACCAAGAAAGGAGATTCTCTCTATAATTGGCTGATTATTGTGATAATATGAAGGTTGTAGGATTCTATCTGGTAGCCAAAAGGAGACGTGGACGATGACCAAAACGACGGAACTCTTTCCTATTGCGGCAGTTCGAGAACAGTTTCCCGCCTTGCAGCGGACTTACAATGGTAAACAAGCCGTTTATTTTGACGGCCCTGGAGGTTCGCAAGTCGTAAAAAGCTCGATGGATGCCATTTATGCCTATATGCAAAACGGCGGGGCCAACCTGCATGGTTCCTTCCCGAGCAGCCGTGAAACCGAACAAACCATAGCGAGTGCAAAGGAAGCCGTAGCTGCCCTCTTTGGAGCGAAAGCGGAGGAAGTCGCATTTGGAGCGAACATGACGACACTGACCTTTGCGATCGCACGCGCGCTGGGCAAGCACTGGCAAGAGGGCGATGAAATGATCGTATCCGAGCTGGATCATCGTGCGAACGTTGATCCGTGGCTGACGATCGCCGCAGACCGCGGGATGACCGTGCGCTGGCTCCCTGTGGATCCAGACACCCTTACCTTGCGTGTAGATGAGCTGGATTCTTTGTTGAATCCGCGAACACGTCTGGTAGCCGTTGGTCTTGCTTCCAATGCTGTCGGTACGATCAATCCCGTTGCTGCGATTTCCGAAAAAGCCCATGCTCTCGGTATTCCCGTCGCCGTCGATGCTGTCCACGCCGTCCCGCATCTTGCCATCGACCGAGACGCTTTGGGTGCTGATATTCTTCTCTGCTCCGCCTATAAGTTTTTTGGCCCGCACGTCGGGATTGCCGTCATTCGCCAAGAGCTGTTTGAACAGCTGCAGCCATACAAACTCCAACCCGCTCCCACCTACATACCGGATAAACTGGAAACAGGCACGCAAAATCACGAGGGGATCGCGGGAATCAGGCCCGCTATCGAATTTATTGCGGGATTGGGGAACGGAGATAGCCTGGCTGCGCAAATCCGCTCCGGCTATGAACGAATCGAAGTCTATGAAAACGAGCTGGCAGAAAAGCTGAGAAATGCGCTGTCCCTGATTCCTTCTGTCACCTTGTTCCAGGCTGCCCCTGATGTCCCCAAGACGCCAACACTCGCCTTCCGTGTAGAGGGCTGGTCCCCGCAAGCCTTCTGCGAGAGAATGTGCGAGGATTACGGGATCTTCATCGCAGACGGAGATTTCTACGCAATGACACTCGCCGACAAGCTGGGGATAAATGAAAGTGGCGGCTGGATTCGTGCAGGGCTGGCACCGTATAATACCTTGGAGGAAGTGGACCGTTTCATTCAAGGCATCAAAGAACTGACCCAAAGCTGATCAACTGACATAGCATTGCCCAAAAGTGACAAGTAGAAATATCCCCTCGTGGTTGTATGGTGTGGCAACCTTCGAGGGGATTTTCTATGTGTCTACTTTTGCGTACGAATGATTCAGAGTGTAAGAATCCGCCAGCAGTATCCCTCGGACTGAGGGGCGCCTCGCCAGTCGATAAAAGTGCACCCCGTCGAGAGTCCCTCGAGCTTTTCCCCTGTCTATTCGTAGGAGTGCCTATCGCTTGTCTCTCTGTCTTTCTTATTCTATGTAGCGGGAGTACTGTTCTTTTGCCAGCTCCAGCAATCCGATTTTTTCCAGCCGTTCTACGGGAGCTAGGAAAGTGACCGTAACAACACCCGGGTGACGGCCAATCTGGATTGCTCCTGTAATGGTAGCCCGATTCAATACCTCAGGAACGGTCATTTCCAGCAAATCCGCTGCACGCTGCAGCCCGTTCTCCGTCGCTACGTTCAGATTGGCACCCGTACCGATGACCGATAGGGGCAGAGACTCTTCCAGTTTGTCCAGCTCCCATGTTTTGGCGTAATGCAGCGCTTTTGCCTTTTCCTCCGCTGTAAACGGCTTTGCCAAATAGGGGAGATCTTCTTCTACTGGCAACAATACAGGACCGTCTATGGAAAGCCCGGGTATGACATGGACTTGCAAGGTAACAATGCCGGAAACATCCGTCGTGTGACCGGCAATTTCCCCATCCCCCTGCATCGCATGCATGTCCCCGAGATAAACTCCGCCGCCAGGTACTTTTACAGGGCAAATCAGGATGGCATTCTCGCACACACGGTTGATATCCATATGTCCATCCGTCTTGTGCTGATCGAGCTGCTCTTGGGTCAAGGCATATTCATGCGGCGCACCAACGAGAAAAGCTCCAAAGTCTCCCGCATTATGCGAGTCGGGAATCGCATGGGAAGGAGTTGTCCCCAGCTGGCCGAGAAATGGACGTACACGGGCAACAACACCGACAAGATCATGCGGAGCAAAGGTGACAATCGGGTTTTGCTGAGATTGCTCAGGTGTATTCATATAGTAACGACCGTCTTGAGCAATTTTTTCGGCTGCCTTCTGCGGCAGAGTAACTCCAAGCTCTTTGGTTTCATTAAATCCAATCGTGTAGCCATGGGTAAACGTAAAGGGAGTAGTTTCCGCACCGCAGTTTACGCAGCGGATGGCCTCTGGTCCGATACCTTCAATTTTTGTCTCCGGATACAGTGTACCGCAGCCGGGACATTTTGCGGCAACAAACGGGTCTCCCAAAAATCGCCCCTCCATCGTCCGCTCATTACCGGATGCAGTCACCATGGAGGTCACTTGAATGGATTTGATGCGGATCGCGATCGCGTCGCCGACATTTGCTCCTTCTACATAAACAGGCTGTGTCACCTCATGTCCGCCTCGAAGTGCAGGCGTAATCATAGGTCCCCAGCAGCCCGGGGTCGTATTGGCTACGATAAATCCCCCATCACGAACAGGTCCGAGCATAGCTTTTTCAGGATCTAGGATGCCATTCACAAAAGAATTCACATACACGGTCTGTTGCGCTTTGGCCTTTTCCATTACGATCTCTCCTCGCTCCATAAAATGTCCACAAGATGATTCACACTCGAACAATGGCAAGAAGGCAGAAAAGGTCCGCTTCGTGCCAGAAGAAGCTAGCAAACAAAACGGACTCTTTCTGCTCTTAATTCAGCGAGCGGTTCAAAGGGGAACGCGAGGCTGGCAGCTGTTTGAAGGCCGCAAGCGTTTGGTCGTATTCTGTTTGAAGCTCGTTTACAATCTCTGCTACGGTTTGAATGGATTTTGTACGGCCGACTCCATGACCTGCCGACCAGATGTTTTTCCATGCTTTCCTGCCGGTCTTTGCAAATTCGGCGTATGACCCCAAATGTTCTGGATCCAGTCCTTCGCTCACAATGCTCGGCTTTAAATAATTTGCCGGAATGCCGCTGAAAGTAGGCGTGTAGATGATGTCTTCAATGCTTGCGTCAATTAACATCTGTTTGTAATCGTCCCCCGCGCTGCTCTCCACGGATGCGATAAATCGCGTTCCCATAAACACGAGATCCGCATCGATCGTGCGGGCAGCCAAAATTTCCTGTCCGCTTGCGATCCCTCCTGCCAAGACGGTTATCCCGTCCCAAAACTCACGGATTGCACTTAAGAAAGCAAAGCTGTTCAGTGTTCCAGCATGCCCGCCTGCTCCACCGCACACGAGGATCAATCCGTCCACGCCTGATTTCACTGCTTTCTTTGCATGATAGATGTTGGTGACATCGGAGAAGACGATTCCCCCATACGCGTGCACGATCTCTACGACTGGCGCGGGATCTCCCAGGGCTGTAAAGACAAACGGAGGCTGATACTTTTTGATGAGCTCGAGCTCTTCTTCCAACCGTTCGTTCAAATGGCGTATGACAATATTGATGGCCCAGGGAGCAATCTTGCGGTCCGGCTCGGCTGCTCGGCTGCGCACCAGCTCTTCTGTAATGGTAGACATCCAGACTTGCAGGTCATCCACCGTCCGGGCATTTAATGACGGGAACGAGCCGATCACCCCAGATTTGCACGCAGAGATCACTAGCTGCGGATTCGAAACCAAAAACATGGGAGCTGTAATGACAGGCAGCACGAGATGCTCGGAAATCCATTCAGGCAAACGATTTTTCATAGTGTGTTCGCTCCTTTCTCATACGAAAACTGAATTTGGCTGTTTCATTTGCAGCCCAGTCTCATTTCCTCAATACGATCTGGGAAGGCCAAGGACATGCTCGGCTACATAGGAGAGGATCAAATTTGTCGAGATCGGAGCGACTTGGTACAGCCGCGTTTCCCGGAATTTGCGTTCGATGTCGTATTCTTCAGCAAAGCCAAAGCCCCCATGCGTCTGAATGGTCGCATTGGCTGCCTCCCAGGATGCATCTGCTGCGAGAAGCTTGGCCATGTTCGCTTCTTTCCCGCATGGAAGACCTGCATCAAACAGCTCGGCTGCTCGAAAACGCATCAGATTAGCCGCCTCGAGGTGGATATAGGATTGGGCGATCGGAAATTGAATCCCCTGATTCTGACCGATTGGCCGCTTGAACACCACTCGCTGGTTCGCGTACTGAGTAGCACGATCGACAAACCAGTAGCCGTCGCCGAGACATTCGGATGCGATCAGGATTCGCTCCACATTCATTCCATCCAGAATGTAGGAAAACCCTTTTCCTTCTTCGCCGATCAAATTTTCCACCGGTACTTCCAGGTTTTCGATAAACAGCTCTGTCGTTGCGTGATTCATCATGGTGCGAATGGGGCGGATCGTGATGCCGTTCCCGACAGCCTCCCGCAGATCGACCAAAAGGACAGACAAGCCCTCTGTTCGCTTTTTCACCTGGTCGAGTGGCGTCGTGCGCACAAGCAGGATCATCAGGTCCGAATATTCCGTCCGGGAAATAAACACCTTTTGACCGTTTACGATATACTTGTCTCCTTCTCTGACCGCCATCGTCTTCAGCTGTGTCGTATCGGACCCCGTGTTCGGTTCTGTTACGCCGAACGCTTGCAGGCGCAGTGAGCCATCTGCGATTTTCGGCAGGTACTTGCGCTTTTGCTCCTCTGAGCCATGCCGCAACAGAGTTCCCATGGTATACATCTGTGCATGACAAGCACCCGCATTTCCCCCGGAGCGATTGATCTCCTCCATGATGATGGAAGCTTCCGTCACGGACAGCCCCGATCCACCGTACTCTTCTGGAATTAAGGCGCCCAGGAATCCCGTCTGCGACAGCTCGTTCACGAAGTCTTCCGGATACGCTCTTCTCTCATCCAGCTCACGCCAATAGGCATCGGGGTACTTTTTGCAAATTGAGCGAACGCTCTGTCGCAATTCTTGATGAAAGGCAGTATCGATCATAGCTTCAACCCTCCCATCTACAGCACATTATTTTCCGACAAAACGGGGTGCGCGCTTTTCCACGAAAGCCAAGACACCTTCCAACCGATCTTCTGTATTCACACATCGGTTGTAGTACTCCAGTTCCTTTTCCCTGGCGAGATCGTCCTCCATGCCAAACAAGTTGTCCACGGCTTGCTTGCAGTACTGGACAGACAGGGGCGCATTACGGGCCAGACACTCTGCCAAATCCAGCGTGGCCTCTCTCAAATCTTCCGGTGCTGTCAGTCGGTTGATCAGCCCGGCACGATCAGCTTCCTCCGCCTGGATCATACGTCCCGTGCATATCCATTCCTTTGCTTTATGTAAGCCGATTCGTTTTGCCAAGAGCCGAGTCGCTCCACCTCCCGGCATAATTCCACGCGTCACCTCTGGGAGCCCGAATACTGCACGAGTCGTTGCCACGAGAAAATCGCAGTTTAGAACAAGCTCAAACCCGCCTGCCAGTGCATATCCATCCACAGCTGCAAGAACCGGCTGCGGTGTATCGGCAATCGCGTAGAACATCTGCTCGAACAAGCGATGCTGCTCTCGCCATGCTGCTTCTGACATACCATTGCGCTCCTTCAGATCAGCCCCTGAGCAAAATGCCTGTTCACTTGATGACTGCAGGATGACCACGCGCGCATCGGATTGAGCAATTTGCTGAAATACTTGCAGCAGGTCTTGTGCCATTTGCGTGTGAAAGGCATTTCGAGATTGTGGTCGATTCAGCTCTACGACAGCGATGCTTCCCTCAGAACCTATGCGTCTACTCTCAACAAAAGACATGTCCTTCCCCCTTGTTCACCTACCTGTCAACATGCGGCAAACCTTAATTGTCTATATTTTAACACAATACAGATTATTTCTCCTGCTTTCCTGCTGCTCGCAAATCGCTAGGATAGCTGTCAGCAAAGCCAAAGAGAACGGTAAATAGCGCCTTCCTTCTTCAGAAGACGCTCTGTCGCTTTTTTGCTACTCTGCCGTATGGTAGAAAATGACTCCCTCTCGTTCCCGCGCCTGCACTTTGCCTACTGACTCCATGTAGAGAATACGGGTGAGTGTCATTAAAAACTCTGCGCTATGGCGCATCGACATTTTTTCAAATCCGTATACCGCTTGGGCAAGCTCGCCTGCCGTACTTCCCGCGTCTGGTATCGCAGCTAAAATCTGCTGCATTCTTTGTTCATGGCCGGCACGCAGCTCGTGAATACGCGCCGGTACATTCCGAATCATACTCCCGTGCCCTGGCAATCCAATGCTCACCGGCAGCTTGGCTATCTTCTCCAGAGACTCAAAATAAACCGCCAAAGGGTTGCCATCTTGCTCCGTCCAGATCGGAATAAGCGGTGAAATCTCGTTTAACACATGATCGCCAATCAGCATGACGCCGCTGGATTTATTCAAAAAGCAAAAGTGATCAGGCGAATGCCCAGGCGTCCAAATCGCTTCAAATGCTTGATCCCCCAGTTGGATTTCCTGCTGATCCTCTAAAAGCTCGTCCGGTTCAAAATAATCGGCGTCCAACTGCTCCAGCATGGCCTTCTCACTGACCGATGGGCCACCATGCTTTGCGAAAAAGGGATACGTGCTCGTTGCATCCCCTTCATGTGCTTTTCGGCGGGCACGAAGCTTCTGCATTTCCTCATAGCCTTGTCTCGCTATCACCAATGGTGCATGATACGTCTCCCGCAGCCATTTTGCCAATCCGATATGATCGGTGTGCGAATGCGTCAGAAGGATTTTTTCTACCTTAGTCCCTTCTGGCAGTGCCTCCTTCCAGATCCCGATCGCCTGCTCTGCATAGCTGCCCGTATCTACAATGGTCACACCGTTCTTGCCCTCGATCACATAACTGTTTACTTGCCGCATGCCAAAGGGAAACTGTATCGACAGCAGATGAATTCCTTCTGCAACCTGTACCAGCATCGTTTTCTCCTTCTCTCTCTTTATTGTTTTTTTATCTTACCATATTTTTCTACGGATCATGGTGAGCCAGGTACCAACGCGCCAACCGAACAGGTTAATCCTGCGTGTTTCTGGTTAAGATTTGGATATCTAGCCGTTCATTTGGAGGTCCAATGTTATTCTTACTCCTTTCTATTCTCGTGCTCAATGGCTTTGCCTTTTTGATTCCGAAAAAACTAACCAGGCATGAAATCTATGTAACCTCCCTTTTTGCTGTTGCTCTTGCTCTCATCACGGATACCTACCTGGACCTCAAACATGATCTGTACGGGTACTTTCACGTTGGTCCGGATTATGAAGTGCTTCTCGTTTTGTTCGGTCTCTATCCGGCGTATAGCTTCATTTACTTAAACCTTTTTCCTTTTACGAAAGGACTCGATGCAAAGGCCGTCTACCTTCTGCTCCATTGGCTCTTCTGTCTTTTCTATGAATGGCTCAGCATACAGCCATTTGGTTTTTTTTACTACAACGGTTGGAAGCTCTGGTATTCTGCCCTTGTATACCCGTTTCTGCTTGTCATTCTTGTGGGCCATCTACTCTTTGTGAGACAGCTTTACTCCCCCCGCAAGCAGCCATAAATCTCTTCTTTTTTGCACATAAAAGAGCCCCAAGATCTCGGGGCTCCTTTTCTTGTTTGGAAATCTATGTTCTTCTTATAGATCCAGCTTGTTTTTCTCCAGAAAATTCGTTGCAAAATGACCGGCAACAAAATCAGGGTGCTCCAGCAGCTTCTCATGGAATGGCACTGTAGTATGCACACCTTCGATCACAAACTCATCCAGGGCGCGACGCATGCGGGAAATCGCCTCGTTGCGGTCTGTTCCCCAGACAATCAGCTTCGCCACCATGGAATCATAAAACGGCGAGATTTCATAGCCGGGGTAAACAGCACTATCTACCCGTACGCCATAGCCTCCTGGTGGCAGGTAGTTAACCACTTTTCCAGGCGAGGGCATGAAATTTTTCGCAGGATTCTCCGCATTGATGCGGCACTCGATCGCCCACCCATTGATTTTGACATCTTCCTGGGTAAACGACAGCGGATTGCCTGCTGCAACCGAAATTTGCTCCTTGATCAGGTCGATCCCCGTAATCATTTCCGTCACGGGATGCTCGACCTGAATGCGCGTGTTCATTTCCATGAAATAGAATTGACCATGCTTGTCGAGCAAAAATTCTACGGTCCCTGCCCCGTGATAGTTCACTGCTTTTGCCGCTGCCACAGCAGCTTGCCCCATTTTCTCGCGCAGCTCTTGATCGAGTGCTGGGGATGGCGCTTCCTCTACCAGCTTTTGATGACGACGCTGAATTGAGCAATCACGTTCGCCCAAATAGACGGCATTCCCATGCTTGTCACCCATGATTTGAATCTCGACATGGCGTGGCTCTTCCACATATTTCTCGAGATAGACACCCGCGTTGCCAAAAGCAGACTCCGCTTCTTTCTGTGCTTGGTGGATCGCTTTGCTAAGCTCCTGCTCGTCATAGGCGAGCCGCATGCCACGACCGCCTCCTCCTGCTGTCGCTTTCACGATGACAGGATAACCGATAGTAGCTGCAACAGAGAGCGCCTCTTCGATGTCATCGATCAGTCCTTCCGTTCCTGGAACGAGTGGTACGTTCGCCAGACTCATCGTCGCCTTCGCTTCGGACTTGTCCCCCATTTTCGTAATGGACTCTGGATCCGGTCCGATAAACGTAATGGAGCAGTCCTGGCACAGCTGCGCGAACGACGCATTCTCTGCCAGGAAGCCGTAACCGGGGTGGATCGCGTCTGCTTTCGTCAAAAGCGCAATGCTCATGATGCGCGGCATGTTCAGGTAGCTGTCCTTGGAGGCAGTCGGTCCGATGCAGTACGCTTCGTCAGCGAGCTGCACGTGCAAGGCTTCGCGATCTGCCTCCGAATACACAGCGACAGTGGCAATTCCCAATTCTCGGCAAGCGCGAATGATTCTGACAGCGATCTCACCGCGATTGGCTACTAAGACTTTCGTAAACATATACGCTCTCCTCCTAGCCTTGTTTGACAGTCAGCAATGCTTTTCCGTAATCGATGAGCTGACCATCCTCTGCGAGCAGTTCTACGACTTCTCCATCGAAAGGAGAGACAATATCCTGGGAAAGCTGCAGGGCGTCTACCGAGCAACGCCCTACCACGTCTCCAGACTGGACCTTCTGACCTGCTGCAACTGAAGTACTGAAAATACCTACCGCTGTAGAAGTGATCGTATGGATCGTTTCCTGTACCACTGGTGCTTGTTCCGCAGCTTCAGCTGTCACCGCTGCTTCCTGATAGCCGGTTTCGACTTCGGCTACCTGAACAACTGGCTCCATCTCTGCTGCCACGACAACGGGTGCTGCTTTTTTGATCACGATGGAGGTCGAGCCCTTTTCCCACTCCAGCTCTTCGATGGACGATTGATTCACCAATTTGATTAACTCGCGAATGTCGTGCAGTTTCATCTCTATCGATCCCTTCTACAATGGGATGTTCCCATGCTTTTTATAAGGACGCTCTTCCTTTTTATCCCGCAGCATTTCCAGCGCTTGCGCTACTTTCATTCGCGTTTCGCGTGGATCGATGACATCGTCAACCATTCCCAGACTCGCAGCCACGTACGGATTGGCAAATTTCTCACGGTACTCCGCGATTTTTTCTGCCCGCGTCGCAGCCGGGTCTTCGCTTTGCTCGATCTCTTTGGCAAAGATGATGTTGGCCGCACCTTCAGGACCCATCACGGCGATCTCCGCATTCGGCCAGGCATAGACGACATCTGCCCCGATGGACTTGGAGTTCAGCGCCACATAGGCACCGCCATACGCCTTTCGCAGGATAACTGTAATTTTAGGTACGGTCGCTTCCGAGTAGGCATAAAGAATCTTCGCACCGTGACGAATAATGCCTCCATGCTCTTGGTTAATCCCTGGAAAGAAGCCCGATACATCCTCAAAAGTGAGCAGCGGAATGTTGAAGCAATCGCAGAAACGGATAAAACGAGCCAGCTTGTCGGAGGAGTGGATATCGAGCCCTCCCGCCATGACTTTCGGCTGGTTCGCGATGATCCCTACGCTGTGACCATCGATGCGTGCAAGGCCAATCACGATGTTGCGTGCGAAGTTCGGCTGCACTTCCATGAAGTCGCCAAAGTCAACGATTTGCTCGATCACTTTGCGCACGTCGTATACTTTTGTGCTTTCGGCAGGAACGAGCTCCAGCAGTTCCTCCTGCCAGTTTTTCCCTTCCTCCGCATCGTGTACGGGCGCTTTGTCCCTGTTGCTTTGCGGCAGGAAGCTCAGCAGGCGGCGTACCTGCTCCAGTACTTCTTGCTCCGATTCCGCTGTAAAATGGGCGTTTCCGCTCACCGTCGAGTGCACTTTTGCCCCGCCGAGATCCTCGGAGGAAATTTTCTCCCCTGTCACGGTCTCAATTACCTTTGGACCCGTGATGAACATTTGACTGGTCTTTTCCACCATGAAAACGAAGTCCGTGATCGCGGGAGAATAAACGGCCCCGCCTGCACATGGTCCGAGGATGACAGAGATTTGCGGGATGACGCCGGAATAGATCGAGTTGCGGTAAAAAATGGTTCCATAGCCATCGAGAGAGCTGACGCCTTCCTGAATGCGAGCACCACCCGAATCATTCAAGCCAATGAACGGAGCGCCGTTCTTCGCGGCCAAATCCATCACCTTGGCGATCTTCATGGCGTGCATCTCACCGAGTGCCCCGCCAAATACCGTGAAATCCTGTGCAAACAAATAGACAGGACGCCCGTTTATTTTTCCATAACCGGTAACGACACCCTCACCAGGCGCCTCCATTTTATCCAAGCCAAAGTGAGACGCCCGATGCTCTACGAACGGATTCAGCTCCATGAACGTATCGGGATCGAGCAACAGATCGATCCGCTCTCTGGCCGTCAGCTTGCCGCGGTTGTGCTGCGCATCGATCCGGGCATCACCGCCGCCTAGTTGGACTTTAAATTTTCGCTCCATTAGCTCGTCAATTTTTTCATGCATGCTGCTCATGGTCCGACCTCTCTTTCTGTTCCATCACTGTCTCGTTTTTTCAAATATGGCCACCAATTGTTGCACCGCACTCGTCGCAGACAGCTGTCCGCTGGCCACGGCATTTTCGATCTGCGGCAGCATGTTGGCTACTTCCGGATTGCTGTAAAAGGTGGAGCGCAAATAATCCTGCGTCATACTGTGCATCCAATCCAGGGATTGCGCCCTCCGGCGGGCATCGAAGCCTCCCGTTCGAGTCGTCTGATCACGAAACTGACCGATGACGTTCCATATTTCTTCGATCCCTTCGCCTGTCAGCGCAGAGCACATGTATGCTTTTGTTTCCCAACCGGTTGTCGCCGGCTGTAGATAATGCAAGACCCGATTGTACTCGCCGCGTGCGACGAGCGCCCTTGTTTTGTTCTCTCCGTCTGCTTTGTTGATCAAAAGAGCATCTGCGATTTCGATGACGCCCTTTTTGATCCCTTGCAGCTCATCTCCAGCTCCTGTCAGCATGAGCAGCAAAAAGAAATCGACCATGGACCGAACCGTCGTCTCACTTTGCCCTACGCCAACTGTCTCTATTAAGATTACATCGTACCCTGCCGCTTCACAGATCAGCATCGTTTCTCGCGTTTTTCGGTTGACCCCGCCGAGCGTGCCCCCCGTAGCAGAAGGGCGAATGAATGCATTCGGATTTCGCGACAGCAGCTCCATCCTCGTCTTGTCACCGAGAATGCTTCCACGTGTAACCGTGCTGCTCGGGTCTACTGCTAGAACTGCCACTCGATGCCCTCTCTCGCAAAGCATCGTGCCAAAGGCCTCGATAAATGTGCTTTTTCCTGCTCCCGGCACACCCGTAATTCCGATCCGAATGGATTGTCCCGTATGCGGCAAAAGCTGCTTGATGACTTCCTGAGCCATGTTCATATGGAGGGCAGAATTGCTCTCTGCAAGTGTGATAGCCTGTGCAAGAATCGTGCGGTTGTTTTCCCGCACGCCCTGTACGTACTGTTCAACCGTTAAGCGAGGGAGACGGACAGACGATGAAAATTGCAAGGAAGTCCTGTCGTTCCTAGCCTCACTCATAGGCTCGAAGCCTCCAGGCGACGAACGATTTCTTGCAGAACATTTTGGGCAGCTACTGGAATGACGGTCCCTGGCCCAAAGATAGCAGCTGCACCGTTTTCCCTTAGAAACGCATAGTCTTGTGCGGGAATAACCCCGCCGATCACTACGACAATATCTTCGCGACCCAGCTTTTTCAGCTCTTCTGCCAGCTGTGGCAGCAACGTTTTATGTCCGGCAGCAAGCGAGCTGAATCCGATGACGTGTACATCGTTTTCTACAGCCTGCTTCGCTGTTTCCTCGGGTGTCTGGAAAAGCGGTCCGATATCGACGTCAAAGCCTAGATCGGCAAAAGCGGTTGCAATGACTTTCGCCCCCCGGTCGTGACCATCCTGACCCATTTTCGCGATCATGATGCGTGGACGGCGGCCCTCCCATTGCTCAAATTCATCTGCCATTTTTCGTACCGCTGCCACTTCCTCTGCATCGGCATATTCCGAGCTGTAGACACCGCTAATGGAACGAATAACTGCTTTATGACGACCCACGACTTTTTCGTACGCATCGGAGATTTCCCCGAGAGATGCACGTGCCCGAGCCGCTTCAATCGCCAGCTCCAGGAGATTGCCTTCTCCTGTCTCTGCGCACGTCGTAATTGCCTGCAAAGCTGCTTGCACTCTTTGCTCATCGCGATTTTCCCGCAGTTCACGCAGGCGCTTGATCTGCGCTTCGCGTACAGCGGTATTATCCACTTCGAGAATTTCCAATGGATCTTCTTTGTCCAACCGATATTTATTCACGCCGATAATAGCCTCTTTGCCAGAATCGATATGCGCCTGACGACGTGCAGCTGCCTCTTCGATCTTCATTTTCGGCAGACCGGTCTCAATCGCTTTTGCCATGCCGCCAAGAGCCTCGACCTCTTCAATATGCGCCCAAGCTTTTTCCACCAGCTGCGCGGTCAATGCTTCGACATAGTAGGAGCCTGCCCATGGGTCCACGACTTTGCAGATTTCCGTCTCGTCTTGTAAAAACAGCTGGGTATTGCGTGCGATCCGCGCAGAGAAATCCGTCGGCAGCGCGATCGCTTCATCCAGCGCATTGGTGTGCAAAGACTGTGTATGCCCAAGAGCCGCAGCCATCGCTTCTATGCACGTACGAACGACATTGTTGAACGGATCTTGCTCCGTCAAGCTCCAGCCTGAAGTCTGGGAGTGTGTGCGCAGCGCCATCGACTTTTCCGATTTCGGGTTAAACTGCTTGATGAGGTTTGCCCAGATCAGACGTCCCGCTCGCATTTTGGCAATTTCCATGAAGTAGTTCATGCCAATCGCCCAAAAGAAAGACAGCCGCGGTGCAAACGCATCGATGTCAATCCCTGCTTTCAAGCCGGTACGGACGTACTCCAGTCCGTCTGCCAGCGTGTAGGCCAGCTCGATATCTGCCGTCGCACCTGCTTCCTGCATATGGTAACCGGAAATACTGATGCTATTAAATTTCGGCATGTGCTTGGAGGTATAAGCAAAAATGTCGGAAATGATTTTCATGGATGCTTCCGGCGGATAGATGTACGTATTGCGCACCATGTACTCTTTTAAAATGTCGTTCTGGATCGTTCCTGTCAGCTGAGCTTGCGATACCCCCTGCTCCTCTGCAGCTACGATATAAAACGCCATAATCGGCAATACCGCGCCGTTCATCGTCATGGATACCGACATCTTATCCAGCGGAATGCCGTCAAACAAAATCTTCATGTCTAAAATGGAATCGACCGCTACCCCGGCTTTTCCTACATCCCCGACAACTCGCGGATGATCGGAGTCATAGCCGCGGTGAGTCGCCAGGTCAAACGCGATGGAAAGACCTTTTTGACCCGCGGCGAGATTGCGGCGATAAAACGCGTTGCTCTCCTCTGCCGTAGAAAAGCCTGCGTACTGACGCACTGTCCAAGGCTGCGTCACGTACATCGTCGGATAAGGACCACGGAAAAACGGGGGCAACCCTGGCATATACCCCAGATGCTCCATGCCCTCCAGATCTTCTTTGGAGTAGAGTGGCTTCACAGGGATTTGCTCAAGTGTCTGCCAGAGGAGCTCATCCATCGATTGCTGCGTATCCGGCATCGATGAATTCGCGCCTACACTTTTATTTGTCCGAAACGAAACTTTGGAAAAATCAGGTCTCTTCTTCATGCCATCACCCCTATGCGCTGCAGAAGATCGCGAAGTACTTGGTAGCAATTCGTACGTACGTGGATGCAATCATCCAACCCCGCATCCTTATAGACAGCCAGCTGTTCTGCTGCGGGAAGACCCGCTAAAAGCACAGTCATCTCCGGCTGACCCGCTTTGATCTCTTTCACGATTGTCGGAACGATCTCGGGATAGCTCTCATCATCCGAGCAAATGACCGTGATCGCTGCACCAGAAGCATTTGCGGCTTCCGCTGCTTCTTCAACAGAAGTAAACTGCTGCTGGCGTAGGACATCAAAGCCGCCTACCGTGAAAAATTCCGCAGCGAAATCGGCACGAGCTTTATGTTTCGACACCGGTCCCATATTGGCGAGAAAGACTTTTGGCTTGCCGCCTGTCTTTGCAGCATACTGTTCTGTCTGGAAGCGCAGCTGCTCAAAAGATTCAGCTATGCGCTGTTGCGGCAGAGCTTTTACCGAAATCGGTCCTGTACCGGATGGAAGCAGCGCTTTCGTCAGTTCGCCCAAGGTTGCCCCGGCCTGCACAGCTTTTATCGATGCATCCAGCAGATCTTGCCGGTCAAAGGAAAGCGCCTGGAGTATCGCATCCATCGCAGAACGGTTCTGCTTTTGAAGATAAGCCTGACGCTCCGCTATCCTTTTTGCCGGATCACACTGGAGTTTTTCAGGTTGTTCCGGACTCTCTTGTGCATTTGCGTACATATTCGTCCCTACGATACGCAATTTGCGTGAAGCAGCATTCTCAGCCTTTTTGCTTGCGACTCCTGCGATTTGCTCCTGAGGTATACCTGCTGCGAGTGCTTTCTCCATGCCCCCCTGCTCTTCTACCTGCAGGAAAAGCTCCCATGCTTTTGCAGCAAGCTCATCAGTCAGCCACTCGATATACCAAGAGCCGCCTGCGGGATCGGCCACCTTTGCCAAATGGGCTTCCTGCTCCAAAATGATCTGCGTATTTCTGGCAATGCGCCGTGAAAACTCGGTAGCAGGACGGATAGCTTCATCGTAAGCAGACACATGAAGACTGTCTACACCGCCAACTACTGCTGAAAACGCTTCCGTTGTCGCGCGCAAAAGGTTTACATGGGGATCAAGTACGGTTTTCGTCCAGGCAGAGGTTCGCGCGTGAATGTTCATTTTTTGCGCGGCTTCCGAACCGCCGTACGAATCGATGATAGAGGCCCAGAGCATACGAGCCGCTCTGATTTTGGCGATCTCCATAAAGACATTCGAGCCGATGGAAAAAGCGAACTGGATGCGTGGTGCTATTTCTTCAATCGAGAGTCCTCTATCCAGCAAAGCTTGCACGTACTCCACTCCGGTAGCGAATGCGTATCCCAGCTCCTGGACTGCATTTCCTCCAGCATTGTGGTAGGGGTGCGTCTGCACGAGAATGGTTTTTACTTGAGGAGCACGCTTGATCGCCCAGCGAGTCGCGTGAGCCATTCCGTCATACAGGGTGGTCAGGGGGACGGATAGAATTCCTTCGCTTGCGAGCGTTGCCATTGGATCCGCACCCACACAGGCATGAAGCTTGTTCGGATCTTGACCTTTTGCCTCCATATGAGCCATCAGCAAGCTGAGCAGTGGCAATCCAAAAGCGCCTGCGTTCACGTAAAGCGGGACCTTTTCCAGATCGATTTCTGCAAATGCCTGGTCCAGATCCTCGCGACTAAAAAGGGAAAGCCCTTGCTTTCCGACTTTACTATGCACGCTATCTTCTGGATCAAGTCCAGCCTTCGTAGCTTCATCCAATGCCAGATTCAGCATCGTCTGACCGCGTGCAAGATCGTGACGGGCAATCTGATTGAACTCTTCTGCGGTAGCGGCCAGGATCTCTTGCGACACTTCCCATGCACGCGCTGCAAAGGCTCCTGCCGCCTTCGTACCTCGCAGGTATGGCGCAACACCCGGTTGGGCGTGAATATGCTTGAGTTTTTCGACATCTTCCTGTCGATAGATCGGCTGAAGAGTAATTCCCTCGTAGGTTTTGGTCAATAGCTTGGCGTCAAAAGAAGCGCCTTTCAGCGTCTTTTCAGCCGCCTCCCGCCATTGCTCGTACGTCGGGACGGAAAATTCTTTAAACAACGTCTCTTTATTCACGTATTTTGACCTCCCCGATCGGTGAAAGCCTCACCGTTTATTTTGCCGTCTTGACGAGGAACAGGGGCTGCCCGAGATCAACCAGCTGTCCGTTTTCCACCAGGACCTGCACAATTTCCCCATTGACCTCTGCTTCGATTTCATTGAAGAGCTTCATCGCTTCTACAATACATACGATAGTAGATTTCTCCACCTGACTGCCAACTGATACATAAGGGGCCGCATCAACTGCTGGGGCGGCATAAAAAGTACCTACCATCGGCGAAGTCACTTTATGCAAGTTTTCTGTGCGATCCTCTGCGAACGCTGGAGCCTTTTGAACCTCTGCTGTCGGACGTACCGTTTCGATAACCGGCTTTGCAGCTTCAGCTTGGGGTGGCGCAGCAGCTTTGACAGGTGCGAGCACTACCTTCGTCGCGGGCTGTGTCTGCACAACCACTCCATTCGAGCGTCTTTTAATGGACAAGCGTGCATCCTCTTCTTTGATCTCGATGGATTCTACATCCGTTTGCTCCAATAATTTCACGAGTTCTCTCACTTCATAGATCGTCAGCACAACCATTCCTCCTGTTTCTCCGTCAACGAGTCGGCTCGCGAACCTCAAACCGACCAGTTGGTTTGATGGCTCTGAGCAAGACCGACCAGTTGGTCTTTGTTCCAGTATAACAAGTTTCTGAATAATAGTACAGACCAACTGGTTGGTCTGACGGAACTATTTTTCATCTCGTTGCAATGCTTCGTACAACGAGAGAGGGTTTGGAGCGACCAAAGCCCCATCCCGCTATCTTCTCGCAGCGCGATTTTTGACACAGTCGCTTTTTTCTCCTATAGCTGTTCCTAAAAAGGCTTAAACGGCATCTCCGCCGATGTCAAAAAGAATCGATTAAAATCAGGGTTTGCCATCGCATCCTGTTTCAGTACGGAGTGCAGGACCATATCTGCATAAATATCGGCAATTTGCTCAATCGAGTAAGTACCCGACTTTTGGTACCATTTATAAATCCAGTTCACCATCCCGAAAATAGCCATCGATACGATGGGAACAGGCAGCTCGGGACGAAATTCCCCAGAGTCGATACCGTCTTGTACCACCGTGAACATGATTTTTTTGTAACGATCCCGCTTGATCTCGATGTCTCTGAAATATTCGGGGGCCAAGAACAAGCTTTCCTGATAGAAGATGGTCACTTGTGATCGATACAGATCGATCATCATGACGAAGGACTTCACGATCGCCTGCAGCCGCTCTGTCGGTGTTTCCCACTGCTCGTAAGCTTCCTCCGCCTTTTCCAGTACGTAAGAAATAAACTGATCATGGATGATGTAGAGAAGCTCATCCTTCGATTTAAAGTTGTGATAAAAACCACCTTTGGACGTGCCGCTTTCTTTGACGATTTGGTCCACCGTCACCCGATGATAGCCATTTGCTTCGAACAAGCGCATGGACGTTTCAATAATTCGTTCTCTGATTGATTTTTCGCTCATTATCTTCACCCGTAGTCATTATAGCACAAGATCTGGTATCGTCACGTCCGTTGCCGTGCAAGTTCGCGATGAAATGAGAAAAACGATGCGCAGATAATAAATAGGGCCCTACTACTGTAAAGCCTTTGTTTGGCGTTTACACGTTCACAATCCGATTACCTGCTAACTGACGAGCCTTGCTCGGCTGCCGATTGCTTTTCTTTTGTCAGGAAGGCGCCACCGAGCAAGAAGGCCCCGCTGATATAAAAGACCGCAACAAGTCCACCCCAGCTTCCAATGACGCCAAAAAACAGTGGTGCAATGAGCTGCGAGAGTCGATTGGAAGCAAGCCGCAGCCCCAACACTTCACCTGTGCGCGTTTTCGGCGAAGCGTTGTATGTCGTGGTCAAGGATAAAGGTTGCCCACATCCCAATCCTACCCCCATGATGGCGCTCAACACCAGCAGCCACCACTCATTGCTGACAAACGGAATGAAAATGAACGAGATCCCCGCCGTTAAGATGGAAAACAGCAGTACCTTTTCCCTGCCTGCCTTTTCCGCAAGCTTGGCTAAAAAGAATCGGACTGGAACCATCGCGAGTCCTTGTATGGCAACAATCCACCCGATATTCGAGTCTGAGATCCCCAAATGACTCGCATACAAAGGGAAGTACGCCACATAAATATCACGAGAATACAGGACGAGCGCACTGGTCGCAAGTGCTTTGCGCAGCAGAGGAATCCGCAATAAAGTAAAGGAGCTGCCTGATTCCTCTGCAGCCATCTGCTTCTTCTGCCCCACCACTTTTGGTATCAGCAAGGAAAAACCAATCGGCACTACGCTGATGATCACCGCCACGATAAATACGGACGCATACGATACATGCTCCGACAAGTATCCACCGACGACTGGACCAATAAAGCTCGCGAGTGCCACGACTGTGCTAAAAATGCTGAAGTAGTGGTCGCGATTTTCTTTTGTCGCTGCTTTCCCTAAGACATTTTGCATACAGACGTTGATGAAAACATGGGATATCCCTACAATGGCCTGGGAGACAAATAGTGAAGGCAATGTCGGAAACAGAAAAGGAAGTGTCAGCCCAATCGCACAGCCGATATTGGACAGGAAAAGCGGAGTGCGGTCCCCAAAGTAATCCGCAATTTTCCCCGCATGGATGGCAAACAGCAACGGAAAAAAAGCAAAAGTCGCAGCCAATATCCCGATAAGAAACGTATCTGCCCCCAAATGGGACGCATACAACGTCATGATCGGTCTCGTGGCAAAAATCATGATCTGGAATCCAAAGGTAATCATCAGTACATTACGTAAAATCATTCCTGTTCCCCCGACTCTTCTCTCTCGTTTCACCTATTCATTGTAGTAAAATTTTGATAGAAACAGATATTCCGAAAATTTATCACAGTCATTTAAAAAGCGAATGTGATGGAAGGCTGTTCAAGAGGTTGTTATGTACCAATGTAAGATGCTTTTGCGGCAATGTGAAATAGCGGTTTTACATGAACGGAGATAACTTGCGGTTATGAGAGGACAAACAAAAAGCACCCCGTATCAGAGTGCTCGCTGCTCGTTAAATCATTTCAGATAAAATTTTCGCCATGAGGGCAGACGACAGGATGACTGGCAGACCCGTCAGATCACTTACCAGCTGACGCGCTTCTTCTGTGTATCCCATGCAATCCAGAAGGAGGATATCGACGTGATCCTGCAGTGGGGCTACCGCCTTCCGGTATGTGCCTGCGTCCAGCTTGAACGGGGAAGCCACAGCAAACGTAGGATTTAGCCCGTGTGGCGTATACTTTTCACGAAGACTTTCTACTTGCTCTGCAAGCGGCACCAAAACACCCAGCCTGCGCCCTTTCGTTATTCCTGCTATGACGGGAGGAAGCATTTGATCAGGCTCCACAAGAACGGTCCGCTCTGTATGAAGCCCAGGGAAGACACCTGTGCATAGCAGAAGCGTAGTGGAAATCCCACGACTCTCCATGTCCCTGATCTTCTCTTGTAAAATAGGCTGAATGCTCTCGCGCGACATAATGACTGAACTTCCATCCAGCAATCGCGATGTCAAAACATATTCGCCTGGTCCTGGAGACAGTTTGTCTTGTATGTCTTTCTGCGCCATTCCATCGAGCACTCCAGCTTGAACCAGCTCAGCTCTACCATCCAAATAGGTTTCAATGATGGGCCCAATGTCCATTCTTGGCGCTTGTCCGATCGTAATCATCCCTACCTTTTTCATCGTGGCGGCCTCCCTTTCTTTTGTCGAATAATTATTACCTTTCTTAACTTTCCCTTATTAGTTTATCAGTGTTCCGTCTACTTTCCCTATGGTACGCCGTCCAAAAGAAAGCCCGCTTTTTTGTGTGCGCTTACAATCGGCTCAAACCAAAAAGAGAAAGCCGTCCTCTCCAAAGGAACGGGCTTTCTCTTGTTCATATCATCCACTACTGTTCTGACGAAACCGGTGCGACCCCAAAGTACTCTTCCATGGTCGTTTGCTTCTCTTCAATCGCTTGTGCCACTTCATTTCCAACATAACGCAAATGCCACGGCTCGTACATATACCCCGTGATGGCGTCCTTGCCCTCTGGGTAACGGATAATAAAGCCGTATTCATGCGCATGGTCTGCAAGCCATTTCGCTTCCTTCGTTCCAGCAAAGCAACTGGTTGCTGCGCATTTTCCGTCCGCGCCTGACACGTCGATCGCAAGTCCGGTCTCATGCTCACTCGTTCCTGGGACTGCACTGTATGTACGCGCCTTCTCCAGCCCGTCCTGCTGCACATAACGGTTAAATAATGCCTTCTGATAGGCATGTGGACGATAGGCAGATACACCGGCGAGGGCTACTCCATCGGTTTTGGCAGCCGCAAACAGCTTTTCCAGCGCTTCCGCTGCTTCCTTTCGCATTTGGCGCTTTTCACTCTTGGCGGGGAGCAGATAGGGCACATTCGGGAAAACGAGATCCGTCGGCTGATAATTATCCGGCAGTTGCCGCTGTTTGTTGACGAGAACGGTTATACTCTGCGGCTCCGCTACTACCTCGAGATCGAGGTCTGGAATCTGCACCGAATCAGAAGGCTTGCCGGATGGCTTCTGCTCTACCGGTTTATTGGAAGCAGCTGGCTTTTGCGGTTCCGTAGTTGATTTCGGTGGTGTCTTCACCGGCGCTTGACCTTCTGTAGGCTTCGGTGCCGTTTCAGTGGAATTGCTCGGCTCCGACTTTTGTCCCGGTTCGTTTTTTTCAGTCGAAGCAGGGGCATCGGATTGAGTAGGCGCCTCCGATTGTGGAGGAGCAGCAGCACTACTGCAGCCTGTCACGAGTAGGAGTGCGGTTGAAATCAGGAGAAAGTGACTTTTCACAGGATTCCTTACTTTTTTCATCTTGTCGTTCCTTTCAATCCCGGCGAATTCACGTAAGTCCGGTCTGGGTGTTCGTACCTGTTACCTTTATCGTACGTAATCATTATGACATACATCCACCCGTTTTCGTTACAGGTTTCCGCAGTTTATGGTCACAAAAAACCTTCGCTCCCTCCAGGCATGACTGGCGAGGGCGAAGGCTGCTTTGTTGACATGTTTCCCGCTATTTCTCTTCCTTTTTGGCGAACCAGGTAGCGAGGACAGAACCAGAAATATTATGCCACACGCTAAAGATGGCACTTGGCACAGCTGCAAGCGGGTTGAAGTGGGCAGCTGCCAAAGCAGCTCCCAAACCAGAGTTTTGCATGCCAGTTTCCAAGGTAACCGCTTTTCTTTTGGCAAGATTCAATCCAAACAGCTTGGCAAAGCCATATCCCAGCAAATAGCCAAGTACATTGTGCAGGATGACGACGGCAAAAATCATAAGTCCCGTTTCTACGATTTTTCCTTTATTAATAGCTACCACGATCGCTACGATCAGGACGATGGCGATCGTTGAAACCAATGGCAGCGCTTTTGCACTCGCAGCAGCTTGCTTTTGAAACAACGCCTTGACGATAACTCCGAGAACGATCGGCACAATCACGACCGTCACGATATCCATAAACAGCGATTGGGTATTAATATTCATCCATTGACCGGCAAGCAAGGAAATCAGAGCAGGCGTTGCCAGCGGTGCGATCAGGGTCGATACAGCAGCGATGGATACACCCAAAGCCACGTCTCCTTTGGACAAATACGTCATGACGTTTGAGGCCGTACCACTCGGACAGCAGCCAACCAAGATAACACCAACGGCAATGTCAGGCGGAAGCTGTAGAACTACGGCCAGGATAAAAGCGAGCGATGGCATGATCAAATAATGGCCAACCACCCCGATCAACACATCCACCGGGCGACGAAACACTTCCCGGAAGTCTTCCGAGGACAAGGTCAATCCCATCCCGAACATAATGACACCGAGCAGGAGGGAGATGTATCCTTTTCCTCCCACAAATGCTTCAGGGGCAAAAAATCCGAAGATCGCAAACAAGATTACCCAGATCGAAAAAGTGCCTCCTACAAATTTACTGATTTTTTCAACGGTATTCACTGCATCTCTCTCCACTCTCTTTTTTATCTCTATTGTATTTTTTTCATTATACTTTACGACTTTTCATTATTCTATACACTCTCACAATTCCGTCTATACTTATTACCTATATAACTATAGTTTTCATATCAGAGCGCGCGTTCGGTCAGTTTCATGGAAGCACCTTCTCTTGAATAAAAAAGACCGCCAATCTCCCCCTTTGGGAAGCCAACGGTCTTTTGATCATTTTTCAAACAAACGTTTGTACTCGCCAAAGCCTTCCTCTTCCAAGCGATCTTTTGGAATAAATCGAAGCGCAGCCGAGTTGATGCAATAACGAAGTCCATTCTCACCGGGACCATCCTCAAACACGTGCCCCAAATGGGAATCCGCGTCTTTACTCCGTACCTCGGTACGTATCATATTATGCGTCAGGTCCATGTGCTCGGTGACTACTACTTGATCGATCGGCTGTGTAAAAGATGGCCAGCCACAATTGGAATCAAACTTGTCCAGCGAGCTAAAGAGCGGCACGTTCGAAACGATATCGACGTAAATTCCTTCTTCTATGTGATTCCAGTACTCATTGGTGAAGGGACGCTCCGTTCCACTATTCTGAGTCACTTCATACTGCAAGGGTGTCAGTCGTTGCTTCAGCTCTGCCTGCTTTTCGCGATCACGCCAAGCTTCCTTCGTAAATTTCGCACGGCCGGAACCTTCCCGATAGTACTGGTAGCGTACAGGATTTTTTTGGTAGTAATCCTGATGGTACTCTTCTGCAGGATAGAACGTCATGGCAGGCAGGATCAATACGGCGATCGGCTTTTGGAAACGTCCGCTCTCGTCCAGCTGCTTCTTCGATTCCTCAGCTAGGCGACGCTGTTCTTCATCGTGATAAAAAATGGCTGGTGCATAGGATTGTCCTCGATCCCCGAACTGTCCACCAGCATCAGTCGGGTCGATTTGCCGCCAAAATAGCTGCAGCAAATCTTCATAAGAGAATTTTGCCGGATCATATGTAATCTGGACTGCTTCATAGTGACCCGTCGTACCGGAACAAACCTGCTCGTACGTCGGGTTCTCCACTGTCCCGCCTGTATAGCCAGAGATCACTTTCTGAATGCCTGGCATTTTATCAAACGGGCTGACCATGCACCAAAAGCATCCACCCGCAAAGGTAGCCAGTTTGTAACCATTTGTGTCGCTACTCATGCCCTTCGCCTCCTTACATTTCCCTTACATGCTTTCCTCCCTTCGATTGTACCTGTTTTTGAAAAAGAAAGTCCACCTCGCAACTGTTATACATACGTGCACTCTGTGAAAGGCAAAGACCCCGCCAGCTAGCGAGGTCTCTGTTTTCATGTGTCCAGCCTAGCCTAACATTTCCGTTTAGCCTTGCGCAGTTGCAGACTCGATAGGACTTGGAAAGGACGATGCGTCGCCCCCAAAAACGATGGAAAGAAACGCTTTGCCAGTCAACAGTATGGCTCGTTCATCTGCATCAAACATGGGATGGTGATGCGGATACGTGGCCCCGATCTCCGGATTACGTCCACCTACAAAGAAGAAGGTACCCGGGACTTTCTGCAGGTAATAGGTAAAATCCTCACTCGCCATGCTTGGATCCAGGTTTTTTACGTTTTCCTCGCCTATCAGATGTTGAAACAGCCTGCGAACGACTTGTGTCTGCTCGGGATGATTCCAAACAGCGTCATAGCCAGAACGATAGCGAACCGTTCCGACAGCACCCGCCGCTTCGCAGGTAGCTTCCGTGATCTGGCGAATCTGCTGCTCCACGAAGCCTCTGACCTCCTGATTGAAGGTACGGACATTCCCGTTGATGTGGCAGGTGTCGGGAATGACATTTGCTGCAAGCCCGCTGTGGATTGATCCAACGGACAGGACGACAGGTTCAATCGGATCTACTCGCCTGCTCACGATCTGCTGCAAATTCACCACCAGCTGACATCCTACCACGAGAGGATCGATCGTCAAATGCGGCTGTCCGCCATGACCGCCTTTTCCTGAGATGTCAATCTCAAAGCCATCGCCAGCAGCCATCGTATAGCCGTCTGTCACTCCAATCGTTCCATACGGCTCTGTAGACCACACATGCGCACCGTAAACTTCATCTACTCCGTCGAGGCAGCCGTCCTCAATCATGGCTTTTGCGCCACCGGGAGGCATCTCCTCTGCAAATTGATGAAGAAATACGACGTTCCCAGGCACTTGCTCTCGCACTTCGCTCAAAACGTGTGCGACACCAAGCAAGGCCGACGTGTGTATGTCATGTCCGCAAGCATGCATGACTCCAGGGACGCGAGATTTGTACTCGACCTGTTTCTCGTCCTGAATGGGCAGTGCGTCAAAGTCTGCACGCAGAGCGATCGTCTTTCCTGGCTTGCCGCCACGTAAAAGTCCAACGACTCCTCGTCCACCGACTTCCGTCCTGACCGTAAGTCCAAGTGCTCGCAAATAATCGGCTACTTTTTGCGGGGTATTCACTTCCTGATAGGAAAGCTCCGGATGCATGTGGAGATCGCGTCGAATATTCACCAATTCGGGGTAAAGCTGTTCCAATCTTGCGAACAAATCAGACAACATCCGCCTATTCCCCCTTCTTATCTACTTACGCTTCTACGTTTCTTTCTTCTCCTGTCAGTGCTGCCGCAAATCCCGAGAGCAGCAGGACCATATGGGCAATCCCTTGCTCAAAGTCCTGCAGTCGAATGGATTCGTTGGGAGCATGCGCTTTCGAGCCTACCCAGCCCACACCGGTACTGACGATCGGCAGCTTCAGCGTTTCTCCAAAGGCGAACATCGGTCCTGTACCCGCTGAATTCGGAGCGAGAACCGGGCCCTTTTCATAGATGACTTTGGCAGTGTCGAGCACATGAGCGACAAACGGATGATGGAAGTCGGAACGATACGCCTTCTGACCATTGATCATCGTCGCCTTCACATCGTCAAAGCCATTGGCCAGCAAGTGCTTTTGAATGCAAGCGAGAATATGCTGTGGGTCCTGCCCTGGTACCAAGCGGCAATCTACTTTTGCCTTCGCGCTCTTCGGTAGAACCGTTTTGGCCCCTTCTCCCGTGTAGCCGCTTTCCAATCCGCAAATCGTCATCGTGGGATGGAAAACCATCGCTTCACGTGGATCGGTTCCCTTCTCGGCCGTGATAAGAGGTCGTTTGAGACCATACAGCTTGCTCACGGCTTCTTCGTCAAAAGGAAGCTCCGCTACGACCTGTTTCTCTCCATCCGTAGGCTCTTCAATGCCGTCAAAGAAGCCTTCGACCAAAATCTCGTTCTGCTTGTTTTTCATGGAGGCTAATGCCTGCACCAGGCGCCATGCCGCATTATCCACATAGGCTCCCACGGAGGAATGCATGTCGATATCGGCACCAACGCAAGTCAACTCCATGTATGCCATGCCCTTGATCCCTGCTACCATGCTGATGCGGTCTTCCTCGTCCTTGGAGCCGAACTCCCAGATGCATGCGTCAGCCGCAAACAGCTCTTGATATTCTTTTAAATACGGCTCCAGATTCGGACTTCCGATCTCCTCTTCGCCTTCGATCATGAACTTGATGTTGCATGGCAATCCGCCAAGCTCACGATTTAAAATCTGAATGGCAGTCAGCCGGGCAACCAGGTCGCCTTTATTATCGGCGACCCCCCGTGCAAACAATTTCCCGTCTTCGATGACCGGATCAAATGGCTCCGAGTTCCATTCTGCAAATGGCTCTGGAGGTTGAACATCGTAGTGATTGTAGAACAGCAAGGTTTTCGAAGCATCGCCTTCACTACCCGCCGCAAAAAACGCGTAGATGACAGGGTTTCCACCTAACTCATCGAGAATCTGTACTTCGCCGCCAGCAGACGTGATCATTTTGGCAACGAACTCAACCGTTTCTGGAATCGCTTTGTGCTGCGCCGATATGGTCGGAAATCGCAAATACTCCTTGAGCGTTTCGATCGCACCTGGCACACTTTCCTTGACGATGCTGACCAGCTGTTCTTTTTCCATTATTGAGCGCCTCCCATGGACCATTTTTCAAGGTGATTGTGGAATCCGAAAATTTTCGGTTCCCCAGTGGCAACCTGTTTGGAGTAGGCGAAGAAGTCACTATCCGAGTACAAGGAAATCAAAGGTACATCTTGATTCCAAATCGCTTGCAGCTCGTTGTAGATTTCTTTGCGTTTGTCTGGATTCGCTTCTGCTTTCCCTTTCAGGAGCAGCTCATCCACTTTTGGATTGTTGTATTTCATGAAGTTAAAGGATCCAATCGAGCTGTACAGGGAGGATATTTCCGGGTCGAGTGTAAAGGTGAGTCCCATTAACAGCAGCTCGTAGTCTCCAGCCTTTGCTTTTTGCATGATGGTCGGGAAGTCAAACGTAGATACTTTGACTTTCAATCCGATCGCTTTCAGGTTTTGCGTCAAAATGTCTGCGGATTGCTCGCGAACTTTGTTGCCGAGTGGAACGACAAAGTTGAGCTCATGGTTGAAGTCCCAACCCGCTTCTTGCAGCAGCTGCTTCGCTTTCTCTACGTTGTAGCTGTACTTCTCCAGGTTTTTGTCGAGATACGGGCTTACAGAAGTGTACGGTCCATCCACGATTTCACCGTAGCCACGCAGCAGTTTGTCTACAATTTGCTGACGGTCGAGCGCATACGTGATCGCTTGGCGTACCCGAGGATCTGTGATTTTTTCGGTGTTAAACATCATCGTTTGGAAGCCGTATTGCGCTTCGCTCTTCGTCGTTACGTTCTCAAACTTTTTCACTGTCTCGTAATCTTGCGGTGGAATTTTCCCGATTCCGTTACCAATGTTCATTTGCAGCTCGCCTGTTTGCAGCTGCGCTACGAGGTTTGGTGCAGGCATAATTTTGATGAACATTTTATCAAGCTGCGGTGCTCCCAGGTAGTAGTCTGGGTTCTTTTCAAACTCGACGTACTGGTCCTTTTTGTACTGAACAAACTTGAATGGGCCGTTCGTTACCGTTGGCTTTTGCATGAATGGATCTTGCGACAAGGCGGCTGGATCAATTTTCTCAAGCGCGTGCTTCGGCAAGATCATCAGCTTGGTACCCAGCTGCTCTTTGATCATATTCGGATCGACAGGAGCTTTGGTCTTGAACTCAATCGTTTTCTCGTCAATGACTTTGACACCAGGCAGCTCAGTTTTCCCATCCTCCAGCTTCCCTGTGTCCTTCGTGCCTTCAAACATCGACAGATAGCTGCCTACAGAAATCTCTACCTTTGGATTCGCGATCAAATTGAACGTGAAGGCTACATCCTCTGCCGTTACCGGTTTGCCATCCGACCATTTGGCATCCTTGTTAATTTTGATGGTAAAGGTTTGGTTGTCAGTTGTTTCAAAAGAATCAGCCAGCTTCGGAACAAACTTCAGCGGCGCTTCCATCTCGAGGAAGGAGTCGAACATGAATTTTTCTACAAACTGAGAGGCTACGTCCGCGCTGTTGATCGGGTTAAAGAGAATGGGCGGATTGACCAGGCCGAGGAACATCGTTTTCCCAGCCGCGCTGGTAGTTGAGCCACCACTGTTTGTCGGTGCGGCAGTGCTACCGGTACCACTCGTCGCTGTATTGCCGCCTCCGCAGCCTGCGAGCAGCAAGAGTGAGGCAACTGCTGCAATACTGATGCTTCGATTGATTCGTTTCATTCATAGACCCCCCTATTTTTTTATTTCACCCAACCCTTTTTACTTCAAGCTTTTCGGGTCCATCGCATCCCGCAAGCCGTCTCCCATGAAGTTGATGGAGAGTACAGCGAGCAAGATCATCATGCCCGGCGGAACCCACAGCCAAGGTTGAGATGACAACACTGTTAACGATTGCGCTTCTGTCAGCATATTGCCCCAGCTCGCTGTAGGCGGCTGAACGCCCATCCCCAAAAAGCTGAGGGAAGCCTCCATGATAATGGCCTGCGCAATCCCAAAGGTCGCATTGACCAGAATGGGAGCCAAGCAGTTCGGCAAAATGTGCTGAAAGACAATTTTCGGTGTGGAGTAGCCAAGTGCAACACCCGCCTTGACGTAGTCCATTTCTTTAATAGAAAGGACGCTCCCTCGGACAATCCGACAAATAGCTGGCCATCCGAGTAAACCTAACACGATAATGATGTTATAAAGGTCTGGACCCATGATGCTGACAAGGACCAGAATGACCATCAGATAAGGGAAAGACATGAAAACGTCTGTAACGCGCATGATCACCATGTCTACCCATTTTCCAAAGTAGCCGGCTATCGCTCCCAAGACGGTTCCGATCACGACGTAAATCGCAACGGCCCCAACCCCAACAGAGAGTGACACTCGAGACGCATAGATCAGACGGCTCAAAAGATCACGTCCCACCTGATCGGTTCCCAGCATATGTTCGCCTGATGGCGCTGCCGCAAATTCCCCAGAAATCTCATATGGATCACTCGGGGAGATCAACGGGGCGAAAACGGCTGACAGAATAATCAAACAAAAAACAATCAAGCCAAGCACAGCGAGTTTATGCTTGAGGAAGCGCTTGGTGATCATGCGCATGTAGCTTTCCTCTGCCCCCAGTTGGGCTTGAACATTTGACAACGGAATGTCCTTCTCCGTGTTTACATTTGCCATCGACATAGCTGTCCCTCCCCTCCAACATTCGTCATCAATCGTACTTAATTCGTGGATCTGCTACTGAGTAGAAGATATCCGCCAACAAGTTGGAAGAAAGTACGGCAATTGCTGCCAGGAAGTTGATCGCCATAAGCGTCGGATAGTCGCGAGAGCCAATCGATTGAATCGTCAGCTGTCCGAGTCCAGGCCATTGGAAGATCTGTTCGGTAACAACTGCACCACCAATCAGGACAGACACGTCGATACCGATTACCGTAATGATCGGAATCAAGGCGTTACGGAATCCGTGCTTGTTAATCACAAAGAATTCCCGCAGCCCTTTGGATCGAGCTGTACGCAAATAATCCTGACCGAGAATGTCCAGCATACTCGAGCGAACGTAACGTACCATCCTTCCTGCTATCCCTGCAGCGAGCACCAACGCCGGCATGATCAGATGCTTGAAGGTATCGCTGAATCCTCCTTCACTGCCGAGCGTATTCATACCTCCTGTTGGCAGCGAATGCATCTGGACGGCGAAGATGTAAATAAAACCGAGCCCAAGAAAAAAGTGAGGAATGGAAATGCCTAGAAAAGAGACCGATGTCGACAGATAATCCAACCAGGAATACTGCTTCGTCGCGCTCAAAACACCAATCGGAATGGCAATGAGATAGGCGACGATCAAAGCGGTTCCCATCAGGAGCAGCGTCGGACCAATCCGGGAAGACACCATGTTGAGTACCGGCTCGTATGTCGAGAAGGAATAGCCGAAATCTCCTTGAACCAAATTGCCGAGCCAGCGGAAGTATTGAACATAGATCGGATCATTCAATCCCAATGCTTCTTTTTTCAGTTCAATATCAGCTTGGGTCGTATCCGGGTTTACAAACATTTCAACCGGGTTTCCAGGCGCCAGGTTTACGATGAAAAAGCTAAAGACGGTAACCCCAAAGAGGACAGGTATCGCGATTAATAGTCTTCGTACGATGTATTGAAACAAGGTATCCCCTCTCCTTTCTGTCAGCCTAGTGGAAAATGGCAGGCTACGGTATGCTCGTCGCCTTGCAGTGCTGGAGCCTGTGAACGGCAAATGTCTTGTGCCAACGGGCAGCGTGCATGAAAGCTGCAGCCTTTTGGCGGATTTGCCGGACTTGGCACGTCCCCCTCCATGACGATCCGCTCCCTGTTTCGCAGATGCGGATTTGGAATGGGGTACGCATGAAGAAGTGCCTGCGTGTAAGGATGACGGGGATTTTTAAAGATATCCTCCGTCTTTGCCAGCTCTACAATTTTGCCAAGGTACATGACGGCGATGCGGTCACTTATGTACTTGACGACACCAAGACCGTGTGCGATGAACAAGTACGTCAGCTGAAATTCCTTCTGCAAATCTTTCAGCAGGTTGAGCACTTGCGCCTGAATCGAAACGTCCAAGGCAGATACCGGTTCATCACAAACGATCAGCTTCGGCTGCAAAATCAGTGCTCTCGCAATCCCGATCCGCTGTCTTTGGCCACCGGAAAACTCGTGAGGATAGCGGCTTTTGTGATATTTCGAGAGACCTACGATTTCCAGAATGTCATCGACCTTTCTCGAAACCTCGCTTTTATCGGCCAGCTTGTGGGCGAGCAGCGGTTCTGCTAGCAAATCCCCAATTCGCTTTCTCGGATTCAAAGAGGAGTAAGGGTCCTGGAAAATGATTTGGAGGTCTGTGCGAATTTTTCGCAGCTCCAGGGACGACAAAGAACTAAGCTCCTTGCCTTTGAAAATGACTTTCCCCTCTGTTTGGGGATCCAGCTGAACGATTGCTCGTCCTGTGGTCGATTTTCCGCACCCGGATTCTCCCACAAGAGAGATCGTTTCTCCCTCATAAATCGTCAGGTTCAGACCGTCTACGGCTTTTACCTGACCGACTGTGCGAGAAATAATCCCCTTTTTGATAGGAAAATACTTTTTCAGGTTTTGTACTTCCAGTAAAGGGGTTCGTTCGTCGGATTTTATCAGACTCATGCGATCACCTCTGTCCTCGGTTGGATCTGGGCTCTGTGCGGATCATCTTGTTGTAACCAGCAGCGAACCCGGTGGTCGCTCTCAGGCTGAATCGGAAGTAAAGGCGGCTTTTCGTGTGCGCATTTTTCGGTAGCGTACTGGCATCTCGTGTGGAAACGGCAGCCTTTTGGCATGTTGTGGATCGTCGGTACCGTACCTGGAATCGAGAAAAGTCTCTGATCGCTGTCGTGCTCTAGGTGGGGAATGGAATCCATTAAACCTTTTGTGTATGGGTGCTTGGGGTCATCAAACAAAGTAAATACGTCTGCTTCTTCCACTACTTGTCCGGCGTACATGACAATGACTTTGTCCGCCATTTCCGCGATCACTCCCAAATCATGGGAAATGATCATGATCGCCGTATTCGATTCGTCTCGGAGCTTTTTCATCAGCTCCAGGATTTGTGCCTGAATCGTCACGTCCAATGCCGTCGTCGGTTCGTCTGCAATCAACAGCTTTGGCTTACAGGAAAGCGCCATCGCGATCATGACCCGCTGCCGCATCCCGCCAGATAGCTTGTGCGGATACTCGTCGATGATCTCCGATGCACGTGGGATCCCGACTCTGGTCAGCATCTCGATCGCGTAAGCTCTCGCCTCTTTTGCTGGCAGCTTCATGTGAAGATTGATCAACTCTAGCATCTGGTTGCCTACTGTAAAGACAGGATTCAGAGAAGTCATAGGCTCCTGGAAAATCATCGAAATCTCGTTCCCTCGAATGCTGCGCATTTCTGCTTCTGTGGCTTTTGTCAGGTCTCTCCCGTTAAAAGTGATAGACCCCTTTTTAATCACGCCGGAATGGCCCAAGAGTCTCATGAGAGATAGGGAGGTCACGCTCTTCCCGCAGCCAGATTCACCTACGATTCCGATCGTTTCTCCTGGCCGAAGCTGAAAGCTCACTTCCTCTACGGAGATGACCTCGCCTTTATCGGTTTGAAACGCAGTCTGGAGCTTATCTACTTCGAGAAAGTTTTTTTCCAAGCCTCACACACCCCCGTCTTAGTGATCGTTATTCAGTATTAGACTGCCGGTTCGGGAACAGGCTTTGTTTCCTTTTCTACGGCGTAATGATAGACCAGTGCGGTCAGTGCTTTCGCTGCGTGTACCATCGCTTGCTCATCAAAATCAAATCTTGGATGATGATGCGGGTAATGAGCGCCTGTGTCTTCATTTCGTGCACCTGTAAAAAAGAACATGCCTGGTCTTTCTCGCAAATAGTAGGAGAAATCTTCACTTCCCATGATGGGCGTCATTTCTATGAGCTGATTCTCATCGGTGAATGTCTTGAGCGCTTCGAGGAACGCGTCGGTCTCCTCTGCGTGATTGAAAACAGCAGGATAGCCTGATTCGTATTTCAACTGGCAATCGGCATGCAGCCCCTGGCTGATTCCGTTCACGATGTTGGTTACTTCCCGCTGCATATGCTCTCTGACATTCTCGTCGAACGAGCGGACGGTTCCTTTGAGTACCGCTGAATCTGCGATGACGTTGCCCGCGTTTCCTGCATGGAAGGAGCCTACCGACAAAACAGCGGCCTTTTGTGGGTTAATCTGCCTGCTCACGATATATTGGAGCTGACCCACAAGCTGTGCTCCAATCGCTACGGCATCGACTGTCTCGTGAGGTGAAGCACCATGTCCGCCTTTGCCCTGCACCACGATCTCAAACGCATCTGCTGCAGCCATCGCGTAGCCTTTTGCGTACAAATAGGTGCCGGTGGGTGCCTGGGAAGTGAGATGGGTGCCGAACACGACATCTACTCCATCTAAGCAACCGTCTTCTATCATTCCGATCGCTCCGCCGGGATTCAGTTCTTCCGCGTGCTGATGCAAAAGGACCACATTACCTGCCAGCTTGTCGCGGTTCTCACTCAACACTTTTGCTACAGCGAGCAAAGTTGCCGTATGTCCATCATGTCCGCATGCGTGCATCACACCTGGCACTTTTGACTTATACGGAACCTCTTTTTCATCCGGAATCGGGAGGGCATCAAAGTCTGCGCGCAAGGCAATCGTCTTTCCAGGCTTCGCTCCACGAATGGTTCCGACGACGCCTCTACCACCGACCTGCGTCTTCACCTCAATCCCGTAGCTCTCCAGAATGCCTGCAATCATTTTTGGTGTCTCTACTTCCTGAAAAGATAGTTCTGGATATTGATGCAGATGTCTTCTCCATTCGACCATTTGCTCATACATCGATTCTATCTGAGTAAACCAATGATTCAGCATTCGGATTCCCCTCTCAATATGTTGGTAAAAATCCATATTTTGAGTATACGAATATTCAGATATAGATTCAATTATATTTTTCAGTTTATTCAGAATAAAAATTCTATTATGAAAACGCTTTCATCCATGATCTTGCAAGATTGTAATCGCTGTCAACATATCGGAAAACTTGGTATTAAATGATTAAAAAAGGAACGCAATACACGTTCCTTTTTTTGATTAGAGCAAACAAAGCCCCTATTCCATCACTACTTTTTCCGTCTGGTGCAGGTACGTATCGAACCATTCTCCTGTGTATTGCAGGCGCAAAACCCGCTGTTCCGGATCTCCGCTGCGGGATAGCTCGTGGCTCGCCCCTGGGAAACGAATGAAGCTGACCGGTGCCTTTCCCTGATGCTGCAAAGCGATGTACAGCTGCTCTGCCTGTTCGATCGGGCAGCGATGGTCCTGTTCACCATGCATGATCAGGAGAGGCGTTTCCATCTTGGCGACATGACGAATCGGGGAGTGCTGCCAAAGCTTCTCTGGATTGGTAAAAGGATTGCCTTGAATCTCTTCCTCTGTGAAATAGTACCCGATATCGCTCACCCCGTAAAAGCTAAGCCAGTTGCAAATGCTGCGATCCGTAACCGCTGCTTTGAACAGATTCGTTTGGCCGATGATCCAGTTGGTCATGAATCCCCCGTAGCTGCCGCCTGCAACACCTAGCCGCTCCGTATCAATAAAATCAAACGTTTGGCATGCGAATTTGACCGCACTCATCAAATCGAGGTAGTCGTTTCCACCGTAATCTCCGCAGCACGCTTGGACAAATTGGTCACCGTAGCCCAAGCTCCCCCGCGGATTGGTATACAAGACTGCATAGCCTTTTGCCGCGAGCAGCTGGAACTCATGGAAGAACGTATTTCCATACATGGAGTGTGGACCCCCGTGGATTTGCAGGACCATCGGGTATTTTTCACCAGGTTGAAAGCCCACTGGCTTCAACAGCCAGCCGTGAAGCTTCCAGCCATCTTCCCCCTGATATTCCAGCTCGATCGGCTCAGGCAACGCTAGCTCTTCCATCAGATCGTGATTGACGTCCGTCAGACGAACTTCCTCACCTGTCGATAGATTCGATGCAAACAAATCTCCGGGCGTACGCGTATCGCTGACAGCCAGTACGACGGTTTGGCTCTGTTCATTGAGACTAAATCCGTAAATGTTTCGAGCGCCGCCTACGACTTGGGTAATCTTGCCGTCCAATGTCGTATGATACACACCCGAATCCCCTCGTTCACTCGCGATGAAATACAGGCCTTGACCGTCTTCTGTCCAAACTCCGCCTGGGTTCGGGTGGCCGGGAGAGCGTACGTCTCCAATCGTGCAATCACCTACATGAGCATCCCAGTTCGCCGTGATGCAAGTCTGTGTTCCCTTTTCCAGATCCGTCACCCAGAGGCTCTTTTGAGTGGCGATCATCCGCGTGGGAGATTCGTTTCCGATATACGCCAGCTTCTTGCCATCAACTGACCAGGTAGGGTTTGAAAAGGTTCCTGCACTATTGGTCAGCTTTTTCCATTCTCCACCTGCTACAGGTACAAGATAAACGTCCATAGCAAGATGCAGATCCGTATTGTCCACACGATTCGCCGTTATCGCCAGCCACTCGCCGTCTGGGGACCATGTCCCTACGGTGTGCTGATACTTCCCTTCCGTCAGTGGTGTGATTTCTCCGGTCTCCACTTCTACCACAGCAATCTGTTTGTTGGTATCATAGACAAAGCCAGCGTCATCCGACTTGTACATCATCCGGTTAACCACGATTGCTTTTCTGGGCAATTCCTTCTTCTCGTCGGTTTCCAGGTCAGCAAACGAATCATCCGGCGAAAGTGTCGATGAAAAAGCGATTCGCTTCCCGTCGGGGGACCACACCGGATTACCCGCTCCTGTTCTGCATCTTGTCAGCTGCCTTGGTTCTCCCCCGTTCACATCGATCAGCCAGATTTGCGATTTTCCCGAACGTTTGGAAACAAAGCAGATCGTGGAGCCATCGGGCGACCAGCGAGGATAGGAGTCACGTACCTCACCCGTTGTGAGCGCTGTAACCGTTTGGTCTTGTAAAGATTGAAGAAACAGATGCGTTTGGTAAGCGCGATTTTCATCCACCATCGACTGCACGTACACGACTTTCCTTCCATCGGGAGAAAGCTGCGGATCACTCGCATACCGAATTCGATAAAAATCTTCCGCCGTAATGCCTCGTTTGTCCTGTACCATCGTCCTTCACTCCTCTTCTGAATGGGAATTCGCCAGGTGATGCAGAAAAAACTCGGATATTTTGTGATTCATGGTGATATGATTTTCCAGTTTCTCAGTCATGTGTCCTTCATCTTCAAAAATGTGAAGATCGACCAGCTGTCCCCTCTCTTTCATGTCCGCTACTAGCTGCTCTGCTTCACTGACAGGGACGCGCGTATCGTTGCGGCCATGAAATACGAGCAAGGGGACGTTTATTCGAGCGGAATGATTGAGCGGAGCGATTTCTTCAAAAAACTCGCTGTCTTCAGCGAGCGAACCGTACTCTGCTTCCCGTAATTTGCGTCTCCACTCCCCCGTGTTTTCGAGGAAGGTCCGGAAGTGTGAGATCCCTACAATATCGACGCCAGCTGCCCATAGATCCGGATAATGGGTTAATGCCGCCAGTACCATGAAGCCGCCATAGCTGCGTCCCATGATACCGATTGCGTGCCCATTCACTTCTTCTTGGTTGGACAGGTCCTTTGCCAGCCAGGCAAGATCCGCTACGGAGTCCATCCGCTTCCGCTTGTCATCCAGCTGCACGTAGGTACGGCCATACCCCATGCTGCCACGCACGTTTGGTGCGACGACGATGAAGCCTTGATTCGCCAAATATTGAAAAACGGGATGATATTCGGCGCGTATCTGACTCTCCGGCCCACCGTGCACGTGAATGACAACCGGTTTATTCCGTGCCTGTCCTTTGGAATAGAAGAAGTAAGGTACTTCCAAGCCGTCAAAGGAGCGGAAGGTTTTCAGTTCCGGTGTCACGAGCGTCTGCTCAATCGCCTCGGACCTGCCAATCGTTGTAATCTGCTCGTATGCTTTTGCTGCAAGCGTATAGGTCCAGATGTCTCCTGGCATCGTAGGGCTTTTCAACGTAAATGTCAGTTGCTCATCCGACAGCCAGGAAAGTGACTGGATTACGCCAAAGGGAGTCCCTTCGACCTTCTCGTATGTACGTTCTGGTACGGAATATAACGATAAGGATGAGATGCCGCCTTCGTTTGTCGTGAATGCAATCTGCTGCTCATCCTTTGACAGGACGATTTCTTCTATGTCCCAGCCGGGAATGTGGACAATGCGCTCTAACTCGGGGCTATCAAAGGTAAACCGGTACAAGCCCATCGTATCTTCGCCGCGATCTGTGACAAGATACCCCCCGTTTCCGTCCGCAGTCATTTTCAATGACTGGAATCGCGCAGGGACACTGCAAATCGGCAATCTCGATGCTGTTTTCGTTTGGACGTCCAAGAGGTACAGTGCGTTGTCGATATTCGTTTCCTGCACGCTAAAAACGATCTGCTTGCCATCTGGCAGCCAGCCAATCGGGACGCATCGGCCGTCATAGGCAAAGACTTCCTCGATCACGCCGCTTGCCACATCCTGCACAAACAAATCAAAGCAGCGTGGATGACGCCGGTTACTGGACCAAACAATCTTTTCCCCATTTGGAGACCAGCCACCGAAATAATGAAAATGCTCCGGAGAGTTCGTGAGTGATGCGATCACCTCTCCCTGGCCGTTCAGCAGGTATAGCTGCTGGCGTTCATCCCCTTTGCAGTCCATTCCTACAATCGTTTTTGTACCGCAAGGAGAATGGTCATACTCTACGACTCGATCAGGCAGAGAGGTGATTTGCACCGGACCTGACTCTTCCCAGCTCCACAGCTGTGCAGAGCCCGAAATTTTGCTGAGGAACGTCCATTTCTTCTGTCCAGGCACTACTTTCATCTGATAAGCGGACTGCACTTGCAAATAATCCAAGATCATACGCTGTCATCCCCCTCTCGTTGTTTCCCTCCAATCAACCAGTTCCACGAAAATCGAATTTATCCTTCAACTTCTTTTCAATTGTCTGTATTTTTCGCAAATTGTTCCGGTGTGCTTCCATCAAGAAAGCGCAAACCCGTACAGGATGTAAACTTCCTGCGAGCTTGCGCTATTACCTACTTACATGGATTTTGTTCGTTCTGCCACCAGCTCTGTCTGTCTCGTCGATGCTTTTCGAGAACGAACGGTCGCGACGATAACCCCGGTCACGATCAAGAGCGATCCTCCTACTTGAATAGCGGTTACTTGGGAGCCAAGCAGAAGAAAACCAACCAGCATGGCTACAAACGGCTGCAAATTGAGGAAAATGGCAGCTTTTCCCGTGCCTACTACCTGGAGCTGCTGGTTCCATACCAGCCCGCAAATCCCCTGCATAAAAATCGCTGTCAAAATGAGCATGGCCCACGCCCAAAACTCATGGCTGATCACGGATGTCCGATCAAGTGTGAGGAAGGCAGCTGGGGTGAGAAAGATAGTACCTACTGTCGTGGAATACACGGTCGAGATAAACGGATGCATCGTCTCTGTCAGCTTGCGGATGATGATCATCGATGAGGAAAAGGTCACCATCGCAATCAGAATCAGCATGACACCTTTGGAGATCGTAAGTCCTGCACCGATGCCCACTACACAAAACGTTCCCAGAAGAGCCAGAGCAGAGCCAATCTTCATGCGATTGGTAAACTGTTCTTTCAAAAACAGGGAGGCCAATATGGCTGTGACAATGGGTGCCATCGATAAGATCAGGGAAGCCGTTGTTGCATCCGTGGTAAGCAAGCCATTGAAATAGGCAGTCTGATTCGCCAACGTCCCAATCAGACCAAGCAAAACCAATAGTCCCCACTCTCTCGGCTTGATTTTCACGAATTTCTTTGTGATCCACGCATAACAGAGTAAAAACAGTGACGTAAACATCAGTCGAACATCTGCCAAAAACAGGGGAGGAAATTCTTTGACCAGCATGCTGCCGAATACAAAATTGCTCCCCCACAGCGTAACACAAAACAGCAACAGCAAGTATGATCGAATCATGGTCTATCCTTCTTTCGCCCGTTACATTCAACTCTTTGCTACGCTATAGTAACCGAGAGTTGCGCAAAAGTCCATGAGATTTTCAACCATATTTTTCTGGTAAAGATGTTCTGATTTACACAATACTTCCCAAGGAAAAAACCAAGTGCGCCAGCCGCTTGTAAGATCCCAGCCGCTTTTGATAATCGGGAACGTCCGTGATGATCATGAGTTCATCTGCACGAAATTTCGCGACGAGCTCATCCAAAATGGGCGCCAGCTGTTTCGATGTGCCTATGATCATTTTGCTGGAGCGGCTCCCTTCCTTTTTTTCACGGATCATTCTGGATGCCTCTTCCTCAGTTGCCGCACAATACACACTGACAGCCAAAATAACTTGCGGCTTCTCATGATGGCGAGTGGCTCGAAACTGTTCGCGGTAATGCAAAATGGCCTCTTCCCCAGGCTGCTCACTCATAAAGTGGCCAAATACGTAGCCAGACCCGAATTTTGCAGCAAGCTCTGCACTTTTGCGATTGGTGCCGAGCATCCATAGCTGTGCAGGAGCAGGTGGGATGGGCCGTGCGATCACAGGCTGCCCTTCCACGGTAAATTCATTCCCCAGAATAGCGGACAAGTCCCCCACAAGCTCCTCCATCTTTCCCACTTGCGCGAGAAAGCTGCCACTAATGGCCAAGGAGGCATGAGCAGACCCACCAGGTGCACGTCCTATTCCTAGATCGACCCTTCCCGGGTACAGCGTTGCCAACAGGGCAAAGGCTTCCCCGACTTTATACGGGCGGTAATTGGGCAGCAGCACCGCTCCTGAACCTATTCGGATACGACTTGTCTTTGCTCCGATGTGCGCGAGCAGCACTTCTGGAGTTGACGAGGCAAATTGTGGCATGTCATGATGCTCAGAGACCCAGTATCGCGAATAGCCCAGTGCTTCTGCCGTTTGCGCGAGCACTACCGATTGCTGCAGGGCAGAATGGGGGGCGACTTCTTGATAGATAGGAGAGAGATCTAGAACACTAGCTTTGATTCCTTTCAGCAAGTCAGTAACACTCCTTTCGATCATGGTGAGAAGCAAGTCTAGAATAAGGGAGAAGAAGGCGGTGTCCTATGAACGATAGAATCACGATCCCCATTTGGGCAATCGGATCATTCCTCGTATTAATGAATACGACGATGTTCAACGTTTCTTTGCCCAGTATCATTACGGCTTTGCATATCGATGCCGGGCTCGGCTCCTGGATCGTTTCCGGGTACTCCATCGTCTTCGCTCTTTCCACGATCATTTTCAGCAGACTCTCCGACAGTCTCCCGATCCGCAGCCTGCTTACTACTGGACTTTCCATCCTTGGTGTTTCTTCTATTATCGGTTACATGGCGGACAGTTTTTTCCTGATTCTGCTCGCGCGCCTCCTGCAAGCCTGTGGCGCTGGGGCTGTCCCCGGACTCGGGATGATTTTGGCCAGCCGTTACATACCCGCAGAGCGGAGGGGCAGGGCCATCACGGTTCTGGCATCGGGCAGCATTTTGGCTTTCGGCTTAGGTCCAGTCATAGGTGGCGCCCTCACGCAGGTAATGGGCTTTCATGGACTGTTTGTAATCATCTGCCTGGTCTTCGTTTTGATTCCCGTTCTGTGGCAGCTGCTGCCCAAGGAGACATCTACAGGGCTGCAATTCGATTTTGCGGGTGCCCTTTTGACTATCGTTGCTACGGCAAGCTTGTTGATCGCCTTGACTCAGCTGTCTTTGCTCTTTTTGTTGATAGGGATCGCTGCGATTGTCTCGAATATCCGCCACCTGCGCCAAAAAGAAAAGCCTTTCATTCATCCATCCTTACTCTCGCATGCAGGCTATCGAAAGCTTGTCATCATCGGCTTTTGTGCATTCATCTTGAATATGTCCAACCTGTTTTTGATGCCTTTGGTACTCGCGCAGGTTTACCATCAAAGCGCTGCAGCCATTGGACTTATGATTTTTCCTGGGGCGATATTGTCCAGTATCGTCATCCCGTTCATTGGACGCTTGATTGACAAGCATGGAAATTTTCGTTTTTTGCTCGGCGCCCATTTTTTTCTTTTTCTTTCCATTCTACTAACTGCGGTACTTCTACCACAATCACCTATTGTCATATTACTCACTTATATACTGTTTGCGCCTTCTCTTTCCACGGTTACCTCTACCCTCTCCAATGAGGTTACACAAATCCTGCCGAAGGAAATGATAGGCGCGGGGATGGGACTCTTGCAGCTGTCGCAATTTCTCGGTGGCTCCTTTGCCGTTGCCCTTTGCGGATTGCTTCTAAGCTGGGAAAAGAATCTTCCGGTACAGCTTGCGTTCCAAAGCCTTTTCTTCTTACTCGCTCTCGTGCTGCTCGGTGCGATCGTGATGGTCATCCGCTACCGAAGCACCCAACAAGCACGTACTTTTAACGCCTAAACAAAATGAAAAGACAACGGCATGCAGGGTGTGGTAGGAACCCTGCAGTCGTTGTCTTTTTCGTTGCACCCAGGTGCCAGGTGTCTACAGATCTCGCATCGTTGGCGGAAGCTCTCTAAATCCTTTGGTTTTGAATGCAAGCAGAATTACTCCTACAATCATCCAGCTTGTTCCTACCGCAAAAGTCTTCCAGTCAAAACCCCACCAAACAAATCCGATGACAAGGAAACCGAGCCATGGGAGCAAGCAGTAGTTGATGAAGCCTTTCATGTCTCTCTTTCTTTTCTTCACGAAGAAGTAAGCAAAAACGGATAGATTCAGAACCATAAAGGAAGTCAGCGCACCGAAGTTGACCAGCTGAATGATCGTTTCAATCGGCATGAACATCGCAATGAAAAACGAAGCCGTCCCTACAAAAATGGTAGCATTGAACGGTGTTTTGTATTTCGGGTGAATTTTCCCCAAGAAGCCTGACATCGGAAGCAGCTTGTCGCGGCTCATCGAGTAGATAATGCGGGAGATGGCAGATTGAATCGCCAAAGCGTTTGCAATCCCCACTGCGGCAACGGCAATCAGAATGAATGCGTAGTACAGGAACGCTCCCCCAACTTCACGTGCGATATCGAAGTAAGCCATATCTGGGTCAAGGTTGGTGTAATCGGGATGTGCCAGCGCAGCCAGATAGGTTTGCGACATAAAAATCACACCGATCAGCACAAGGGTGGACACGGTAGCTCGTCCAACCGTTCTGCCGGGATTTTTCACTTCCTCAGACAGGGTAGAAATGACGTCGAAGCCTAGGAAACCCAGAACCGCGATCGAAGCTGCACTCGCGATAAACCCAAGGTCAATCTTGTCGGCTTGGAACAACGGTGCCAGGGAGAAGCCCCCTGCTCCATGGCCGTCAATAAACACGAATTTGATCGCAAGAACCATAAATGCAAGAAGGATGGCAATCTCAAAAAAGAGAAAAATCTTGTTCGTTGTGGCTGTCAGTGTAATGCCTCGCGCCGTAACAAATGTATTAATGGCTAAAAATACCAAAACGATAAGAGGCGTAGGAATAGCAGGAAAAATGCTGTTTAGCCACAACGCAGAAAATGCGGTCAGCAAAGCAGGAGCCATTAAATAATCGACAGCGATCAGCCAACCGGTGACAAACCCGACATGAGGGTTCAAACCGCGCTGTACGTACGAATAAACCGAACCTGCGATGGGAAACTCCTGGCTCATTTTGCTGTAGCTGAGTGCCGTAAAGACCATTGCGATGACGCCTACCAGATAAACGATGGGAACCATTCCAAATGTTTCATGCGCAATCATTCCATACACTTGAATCGGAGCGATCGGAAGCATCGTGATCAAACCGTAGATGACAAGATCCTTGAAAGTAAGAGCTCGCTTCAGCTCCTGTTTGTATCCAAGGTTCGTGCCCGTCTCGGGTGATTGCGCTTCAGCAGCGGCATTTGACATACGCACACCTCATTCTTTGATTTTTTCGAAGCAAAGACCACCGAAGAGGTGGCGTTACTCGAGCGTTAACGCCACGTACTTCAGCTCCATATATTCCTCAAGCCCTTGATGACCACCCACTCTGCCGATCCCGCTTTCCTTTACACCACCGAATGGCGACTGAGGATTGGCGAGGGATGTTCCGTTAATGGCCAGATTTCCTACCTCCAGACCATCAATCATCCGGAACATCCGGGCAGCGTCTTTTGTAAATACATAGGCAGCCAAACCATAAGGCGTGTTGTTGCATCGCGCCAGAACTTCAGCTTCATCGGTAAAGGACAGCACCGGTGCTACCGGACCAAAAATTTCCCGTTTGGTCAGCTCCATGTCAGCAGTCACTTCATCCAGCAAGGTTGGTGCGTAGAAATACCCGTCCTGCAGGCCTTCATCCGATACGCGTTTGCCTCCGACGACGAGCTTGGCCCCTTTATCTACTGCATCGCGCACCAGCGTCTCGACTTTATCCCGATAGCTCGGGTCGATCATCGGGCCGACTTGTGTGCCTTCTTCTGTTCCGACACCTACTTTCAAGCTCGCGACCTTTTCTGCCAGCTTTTCCACGAGCTCTGCACGTATCGATTCATGTGCGTAGATCAAATTGATCCCGTTGCAGACCTGCCCGCAGTTCTCAAACTTGTTGCCCATGATGGCATCGGCAGCCTTCTCGAGATTGGCATCCGGAAAGACGACGACCGGTGCATTTCCACCCAGCTCCAGCGTAAGACGCTTCACATTGTCAGCCGCTTGGCGCATCAAGATTTTGCCTACCTCTGTTGACCCTGTAAACCCGATTTTGCGCACGCGCGGATCAGCAGACAACGTGGCTCCGATCTCCTCTGCAACACCTGTCACGACATTGGCGACGCCTGCGGGAATGCCCGTCGCCATCAGATGATCGAGCAATGCGATCGCGATAAGGGGGGTCTGCTCCGCTGGCTTTAATACAAACGTGCAGCCTGCCGCAAGTGCCGGTGCGACCTTGTTCGCTACGATGGCACTCGGAAAGTTGGCAGGTGGAATCAGTCCAACCACACCGATAGCCTCTTTAAAGACCATCAGACGCTGTCCTTGTCGGGAAGCTGGAATGATCTCCCCGTAGGCACGCTTTCCTTCTTCCGCATACCAGCGAATATAGACCGTCGTTCCATAAATTTCGCCTCTTGCTTCGTCTAACGGCTTCCCTTGTTCGGTCGACAGCAGCCAAGCCAACCGCTCTTGATCAGCCAGAATTCGTTCCGCCCAATCCAGCAGGTAGGCGGCCCGCTGATCTGCTGGAAGCTTCGACCAAGTTGGAAATGCTTTTGCTGCAGCATCAATCGCCTGCCCGGTCAATGCTTTGCCTCCGCGGGGAACACGGGCCATCGGTTTTCCTGTCGCTGGATTGATGACATCCATCGATTCTTTCAAAAAGACTTTTTCCCCATGGATCCAGGCATAGTTCAGGTCGTCATGCTGTATCTGGAACATCGTCGGTTCCCTCCTTTTCATTGCGTACGAAAAAGCGCTTTGCCTGCGTTAGATAAACTCGAAGTACTTTTTCCGCTCCCAATCGGTTACTTCGAGGAAATAGTCATTCAATTCATTATGGGCAGCTGTCAGGTAGTGATCGACAACGTCATCTCCCAAAAGCTCACGGGCGATTTTGCTATTCGAAAGCTTTTGGATGGCTTCTGCCAAATTGGCTGGCAAGCGTTTCACACCAGGAGCACTGGAAGCATCACCTTTTGTCGGAGCTTCAATGTCGATTTTGTGCTCGATACCGTAAAGTCCCGAAGCCAGGCAAGCAGCGAGAACGAGATAATGGTTGGCGTCAGAGCCCGGAATGCGATTTTCGATGCGGCAGGACTTACCTTGTCCATCTACGCGGAAAGCGGTCGTGCGATTGTCTTCGCCCCATGTCTGTGTATTCGGCGCTCCCCCCGTATTGGCAAGGCGCTTGTACGAATTGATGTACGGCGCATAAAACAGCATGAACTCAGGAGCGAGCGCCATCATGCCGCCGAGAAAGTAACGTCCCGTGTCTGACAGCTTATAGGGATGATTGGCATCGTAGAAAACATTGTTTCCCTGCAAGTCCCACAGGCTAATATGCGTGTGTCCACTGCTGCCTGATGCTTCTGTATCGTGCTTCGCCATAAATGTCACCATCAGGTTGTTCAATGCGGCGATCTCTTTGATCCCATTTTTGTAAATAGCCGTCCGGTCTGCCATTTCCAGCGCTTCTGCGTACTGTACATTCAGCTCGACTTGACCGTTCCCCCATTCCCCTTTCAGGGCTTCTACAGGGATACCCGCCTCCTCCAGATAACGAGCCAGCTGACCTAGGAACCAATCATCCACATTAAGCCGATAGATCGAATAGTCAACTGGATAAGAGAAAAGCGGCTGCAAATTCGAGAAGTTCTTTTCCCGAGCAGAGTCTATCGTCTCTTTGAAAATATGAAACTCGATTTCGGATGCCGCGTAGGCGCGATAGCCCAGCGCCTCTGCTTTTGCCAACTGCTTTTTCAGGATATTCCGAGGGGCGATCGTGACTTCGGATCCGTCTTTATTGTGAATATCACCGATGACCACCGCATTTTTCGGAATCCAAGGGTACGTGCGCAAAGTGGAAATATCGGGTATGACCTTGATGTCATGCAAACCCGTATCAAAGTTGCAAAACGTGTAGTTCTCTGCGTATTTCAAGCTGACATCCCAGATAAAATTGATGGCGCAAGTATGAATTCCGTGTACGGCGTCATCGAGAAAATAGCGAACCGGCACCTTTTTTCCGAACAGCTTTCCCTGCATATCTACGCCTGCAACGGTAATCATGTCGATCGTTCCATTTTGGTACTGATCCTTTAATGCTGAAAGATCAAGCTTTCCCATGCTGCTCACTCCTTTTTGTGTGTGATCTGACGATGCTTAGTAAATCGTCCAGCCGCCATCTACCACGAGCGTGCTGCCGGTTACGTAAGAAGCTTCATCCTGAGCAAGGAACAAAACGGCATTCGCCACATCCTGGGGCTGTCCGATACGCCCTACTGGCAGACGCTCCAAAATCCATTCTTTTACTTCCGGGATCGCCAAGCCTTTCTCTGTGAACGGAGTCTGAACGACGCCAGGAGCAACCGCATTGCACGTAATCCCATGTGAGGAAAGCTCCAGCGCAATGGCTTTCGTCAGCATGTGCAATCCACCTTTTGACGAGTTGTAATGCGGCTGGCAATGCCCGCTGCTGGAAACAACGCGATGCGCTTCTACAGAGGTAATGTTAATGATGCGTCCGCCTTGCCCCGCTTTGATCATTTCCTTTGCGACTGCTTGCGAGCAGAGGAATGGAGCTTTCAGGTTTACGTCATGCACTTTGTCCCATTCCGCTACGTCCAGCTCAAGGAATGGTGTAAAGGCAACGATTCCCGCATTGTTGACGAGGATATCCACTTTGCCGAATTCTTGAATGGTTTGCGCGACCATGTTGTCCACTTGATCTTTTTGAGTGACATCTACCTTTACTACCATCGCTTTACTGCCTTCAGGGGCAAGGGAAATCGTTTCATTCGCACCTGCTTCGTTCAGGTCCGCGACAACCACTGTTGCTCCTTCTTCGAAAAGGCGAAGGGCGATTGCGCGTCCATTCCCCGATCCTGCTCCCGTTACGATTGCTACTTTATTTTTCAATTTCATTTGTGCTCACCTTTCCTTCCAATTGTTTGATGAAATGTTTTAGAATTTTTTGATAGTAAACAAGTGACTCGATTTCTACGTACTCGTCAGGTCCGTGATGATTCGCACCTATTGGACCAAACTCGACGGCGGGAATGCCATATTGAGCAAAAAATCGCGTATCGGCCGAACCGTCCTGGCCAAACAAAGCGGTTTTCTTGCCGAAGACATGAGCGGTAGATTGGTAGAGCGATTGCACATAAGGATCGAATTCACTGGTAGTGACAGGTGAGCCGTGCCGGAGCGTTTCCACATGAGCATCTGGAACAGCCTGCCGAATGGATTCGAGAATATCCGCCGGGTTTTGTGTAGGGAGATAACGAATGTCCAAGTAGAGCGAGCAACGATCCGGCACCTGATTCAAGGCTGCACCGCCCTCAATCTTTGCTAGATTAAAAGACGGCACCGGGAAAAACCGACTGCTTTCTTGCATGAAATCAAGGGTCGCAAGCTCATTGTACTTTTGAATGGCAGCTACAATCGCATTCTTCCCGAGCCATGGTCTGCTTCCGTGAGCTGCAACGCCAGAAAACTCGACTCTGACCTGCAGGACACCTTTTGCCTGAACGGCTATATCCAGGTTGGTCGGCTCCCCGCAAATGACAAAATCACCTATGCTCCCTTGTTCAACTAGAAAACCGCTACCCAATTCCCCCCCTTTTTCCTCATCCGGGACAAGTTGCAGAATTATGCGACAGTTTGGCGGCTGGTGAACAAGATCTGCTGCCAGAGTCATCATCGCGGCTACCGATCCGAGCATGTCATAGCTGCCTCTGCCGTATAGCCTTCCACCTTCCACTCGCGGGATGAAATTCTCGGGATGTCCGGGCACCACATCCAGATGGCCATTCAAAACGAGCGTGCTGCCAGCATTCACTTGACCGATCGTTGCCGTAATCATTTTGAGCCCTTGATTCTCCCAGAGACGGACAGGAACACCATGGCGCTGTAGCCACTCCGCACAGAATTCAACGGAGTAGTTGATCCTCTCGGGAGTCGTGTTTTCCATTTGAATCAGGCTGCTAGTCAATCGAACAAGCCTATCTTCCATGACGATCACATCCTTCTTTGATCTGTGCTGTTCGCTCTAGTTCTTTATTCCTATTCGATGTAAGCCGCCACTCATTAGATAAGCAAGTCCCATGCCAATATGCGTTGTTGCAATTTCGATTATTTTGAATGGACAGAAAACGGGAGAAACGGGTGATCACCCTCCCATTACTCCCATTACTCCCGTTTTACCCTTTTCCGTATTACCGCAGCACAGATGATACCCCTTCTCCGTCAAAGTAATGCCTCCGCGCCCTGTGCTCACCTCGATTAATCCCTCGCTCCGCAGCTTTTCGATGATGCTCCTGACCTTTGTTTCATGAATCACCACACCATTTTGACGTGCCTGTTCGACCAAGGAACGCCTGCCAGCATTCCTTCCGCTTGTCTTGGCTTGATAAATCAGGTTCAGGATGAATCGCTCGTTATTGGGAGCAGAGTGATACAGCTGTAGCGGTACCTCATTGGGTGAGGTCTCTGCTAACTCCCTTTCGTCTCCCTCGTCTAATCCGGGTATATCACTGGCAGACAGGTTGGGATCGTTCATGAAAGCAACGTACTCCATCGCATTTTCCAGCTCACGCACATTTCCATGCCAGTCATGTCTGAACAAAGAGGCCAGCAGCGGCTCTACTAGCTGTTCGTCTGCTCCTCGTCTGCGCAAAAAATGAGCAGACAGCAGCGGAATATCCTCTTTGCGTTCTCGAAGGGGCGGAATCAGCAGCTGGAGAACTTTTAACCGGTAGTACAAATCGGCACGAAAAGCCCCGTCGTTTACCATCCTGGCCAAATCGCGGTTAGTTGCCGCAATCACTCGAACATCGACAGGAAGCAAACGGGTCCCGCCCACTTTCAATACTTCCTTTTGCTGCAGGACACGCAGAAGCCGGCTTTGCATATTCGGAGAAATGTCCCCAATCTCATCCAAGAAGATCGTCCCTTTGTGTGCTTGCTCAAAGAGCCCAGGCTTGCCCCCTTTGCGCGCCCCCGTAAAAGCTCCCTCTTCATAGCCAAACAGCTCACTCTCCAGCAAGTTATCCGGCAACGAGCTGCAGTTGACGGCAACGAACGGATACGAGGACCGGGTAGAAGCCTGATGAATCGCATGGGCAAACAATTCCTTGCCTGTTCCGCTCTCCCCCAGAATCAGCACCGCAAGATCACTGTTAGCCATTTTTTCTGCCTGCTCTACTACTTTTTTCATACGACTCGAGGTTGTCACTAGATCGTCAAAAGAGTATTTGGCATGATATCCTTTTGCATGCAGCCGCAGCTTCAGCTCCTGCTCTTCTACGTGGCGTGCCGCTTTTAAGGTCAGGACCCCGCCTGTCGAGTGGCCATTTTCCTCGATAATCTGTCTGCTTGCGAGAACCTTGTGTTTTTTAATTTGCAAAAGAGCTTCGCTGAACTCTTCTGTCAGCGCATCCAAATCGATTTTGACCCGCGCAAACAAGCTGTTTACCGTCAATTGGACGGCCTCCTGAACCGTACAATCGAACAGGGCTTGCGCAGCGGAATTAAAAAACGTAATCTTTCCGTTCATATCATAGGCGATGACGCCATCCTGTACCATGTCCAGCGTTTGCTGCAGCAGCAGTTTCGTATGAATCAAGCCTTGCATCGTGATCTGAATCCCTTGGCTCCTGGTAATGATAGATTCAGAATAAACAGACAAAATATCTCGAGCGTCACTATGCAGGAGATTAAACTGTGTTAGGATGTCGACGAGTGTGCTGACATCGATGACCCTCTCTCCGATATCGATCACGCGGGTGACACCGTCTGGTACAAGCTGCCCTTCCCCTGGTGTAATCGCAGAAGGATACGGCGGACAATTTTGGATTTCCGGATAGTATGGGAAAAGCTCGATATGACCTGCTCCCAGCTCCCGCAAAAGGGCGATCGTTTCTTCCGCAGAATCTTTCTCGTCGTTGACCATGAGAAGCTTCGACCCAACAGGAATCGCCATCACCTTTTCCCAGCTGGTCCGCAATAAGGTTCGCCGAATGATCAAGATCACTGTGCCCGGTTTAATTTTAGGTGCGAGCTCGCGTGTAAAGATCGTTTGCGTACTGATGAGAACCATGTCGTAATTACTATCGTTGTTCCAAGACTTTTGCGAGAAACCATAGAATTCTATAAAGGCACCAAATAGGGCACTCAACTGGTCTGTGATCGCCGCAGCAGTTTTACTAGATCCTGCAATAATGGCTACTTTTTTCTTCCCTTTGATTGGAAACACTCCTTCTTCCTTCACTTGATTCCTCAGAATCCTGCTCCTTTGTCTCTATTCTATTATCGTCCTTATTTGACAAATAATAATGTAAATCGACAAAAAAATCACCTAAAAAATGGCACGATTCTTGCAATTCAATTAACGGAGCATTTTTCCCACCAAAATAGATAAAGGAGTTGAAAAAAATGCCACGCAAGAAGATGCAGGTCTCATTCTTTGGTAAGAATCTGGTGCTCTCCTGCTTGACGATTCTCTTGATGGGCTTGATGTTGGGGGTCGCCAGCTTTGTTGTTCAGGATACAATCCTTCAGCAAAACCTGGATGAGCAGGCACGAGGATTCGCTGCTTACGCAAAGGGAGAGATCGACATTGCGGACATCAAGAGTGCACTTACACAACATGATCCAAAAGACCCAGTTCAAGTAAAACTAACGGCCCAGCTCGACCGGATGTCCAAAGAAAATCCAAACATTGCCCAAGCGTACGTCTTTGGTGCAGAACTGAAAAACGGCAATACCAACCTCACAATCGCACTGCCTACGCATGTGTATGAAGCTGGCTTCAAAGCAGGTGATGACTTCGAGCAAGCGCCTCAGTGGGTAGTTGCCGCCGAGAAGCTGATGCAGAGCAAAGAGGCAGTGAATACAGGAATCTACACTGACGTGTACGGCACGTGGGTCACGATCCTGCAGCCGCTAATGGATGAAAACGGAAATATCATTGCGATTTTTGGCGTGGATACGAATGCCAATATTGTGGATCGAGGCAAGCAAGAGCTCTTTCAATGGTTGGGAATTGGCTTCCTAGCATCCTTTATTATCGTTTTCCTCTTACAATACGGCTTCCTGCGTAAATTCTTGTCTCCACTGAAAGATCTGGTACAGGTAATCGGAAAAATGAATGAAGGCCACCTGGATGTCTCCATCCAAGTGAAACAAAACGATGAGCTGGGCCTGGTCGCGGAGAAAGTAAACGGCTTGATCAGTCATTGGCGCACGATTATCGAAAACGTCCAAAAACACGCAGAGCACGCTGCGACATCGGCCCATGAGCTGGCAGAAGGTGCGGCTCAGAATACGGCTACCTTGCAGCAAGTGACCGAAACCATCCAGGAATTGAAGGCAGGTACAGATGCTACCTCCCTCTCTGCAAACGAGAATGCTCGTGCGATGACAGAGATGGCCACAGGCATTCAGCGGATTGCGGAATCTACCTCCTCCGTTGCAGAATCCTCCCTCGACATGTCGAAGGAAGCGGAAAAAGGAACGGATTCTGTGCAAATGGTCATTGATCAGATGGATTCGATCAGCCGCTCTGTTCAAATCTCGGCATCCGCTCTCAGCTCACTCGAGAGCAGTTCAAAAGAGATCGGCCATATCGTCGATGTCATCACGGAGATTGCCTCCCAAACCAATCTGCTGGCTTTGAATGCGGCGATCGAGGCGGCACGCGCAGGAGAGCATGGGAAAGGATTCGCGGTGGTGGCAGACGAGGTTCGCAAGCTTGCCGAACAGTCCTCCAAATCGACCGCTCAAATCACTCACCTGATCGATGAAATTCAGCAGGAGATGGGCAAGGCTGTACAAAGCATGAAGCAAGGTACGAAGGAAGTGGAAACGGGGATCCAGGTTGCGAAAAATGCAGGGGATGCCTTCCAGCATATCCTGAATGCGACCCAGCAAGTGGCGGTGCAGGTGGAAGACGTTTCTGCTGTATCGGAGCAAATGTCCGCGAGCTCCCAGCAAGTATCTGCTACGGTATCTCAGCTGGCTTCCATCTCCCAAATGTCCGCCGACCAAATTACAGATGTCGCTGCGGCCTCGGAAGAGCAGTTCTCTTCCTTGCAGGCCATCTCTGAATCAGCCCAGCGCTTGAATCAGATGGCACAGGGGCTGCGTGATACCGTGAATGTCTTTAAAGTTTAGCTGTTCGAAAAGCAGCTTTCGGTAGAAAAGAAGCTCATCTTACTTTCTATGCCCTAGCAAACGCTTAGCGATAAGACTTGACTCATGTCGTGAGAAACAGAAGACGTGTACCGGTATTCCTGACCGCAAGGATGGATCAACAACCCGGTCACGTCTTTCAATTTTTCTTATGTCCAGGCGTTGCGATGAAGGATGTCTCCCTAAGCATTCCTGGCTTCTAAAAAGGAAAAGACAACGTTGTCCGTTGTCTTTTGTCGTCGCCGTTTATTTTTCGGATTCCAGCACTTCCGGATTTATCAGCGCAGGTGGTCGATTGCCAAGAATTCCTTGCACAAAGTTCTCTGCTGCGAATTGCACCATCGCCTGTCTCGTTTCCCATGTAGCCGATCCGATATGTGGCAGAGTAACCACATTCGGCATAGACAAGAGTGGATGCTTCGGGTCTACCGGCTCTTGAACAAAGACATCCAGCCCCGCTGCCAAAATCTCTCCTTCTTGCAAGGCCGAAACCAGTGCTTCCTCATCTACCGTGGCGCCGCGCGAGCCATTCACAAAAATGGCCGACTTCTTCATCAATCGGAATTCTTTTTCCCCGATCAGCTTGGTTGTTTCTGCACTCAACGGAACCATCAAACAGATGAAATCCGCCTCCTGACAAAGCTCTTCGAGGCTGCAATACGTGGCCTGATAGGTTTTCTCTACCTCTTCATTCCGGGATCGATTGTGGTACAAGATATTCATCCCAAAGCCAAAATGGGCACGTTTTGCGATAGCAGCACCAATGCGCCCCATCCCGATGATCCCGAGCGTCTTGTGGTGCATGTCCACCCCGTAATACTCAGGCGTGATGTGCGACGTCCAATTGCCAGACTTGATCATGTGATCCAGCTCCGGGATGCGCCGTGCGGTTGCGAGCATCAGACCAATCATGGTGTCTGCCACTGTTTCATTCAGCACATTGGGCGTGTTTGTTGCCATTACACCGTGTCTTGTGAGCGCAGGTACATCCAGATTGTCGTAGCCCACCCCCACATTACTGACGATTTGCAGGTTCGGTGCCTTTTCCAGCAGCTCGTCGTTTACTTTCAGACCCGTTCCTAGCAGTCCCTTTGCCTCTTTTAATTCTTCGTAGAACGCCTGCATATTATCGGCATGAAGCTGCTCAAAATAGACGACTTCACAGGCTTCCTGGACGTACTCGAGTACACTTGGTTCCACTTTTTTATAAATAATCACTTTCGGTTTCATATACATGCCCTCGCCTTCCAGAAAGTAGATTGGTACACTGCCAATACGAGCGAATTTGTCAGTTGTCTTTTCTTTTTCGCAAAGAACTTCTCTAATTCCTGCTATTGCTGCCCTTCCTAACAAAAAGAGGCGGGGATTTCTCCCCACCCTGCGAGTAAACGCTTGAATCTGCGTCCTGCACACATCGCTTCGATTACCAAACCTTCAGTTGAATCGTGATGGTCTCGCCTTCATACTCCACAGCGATGGTTGTTTCACCAGACTCTAGTGCCGTGACTACACCCTCTTCTACGGACGCAATCTCTGGATCTTCCACTGTCCATTTGGCTTCACTGGTTACGATCTCTTGGTAATTATTTTCATAGATGGCATACAGAACGATCTCTCCTGTTCGATCTGCCTTTAGACGTAGGGAAGTACGTGATGCCCGTAAATCTTGTACTTTTTTCTCTTTCACAACGAGCACGCGGCTGCTCACTTTTTTGCCGCCGTATTTCGCAGTGATGACAGCCTTTCCTGTTGCCTTCGCTCTCACTTTTCCTTCTTTTGTGACTTCGATGACCGCTTCATCGCTGGAGGACCAGGTTGCTTTTCGCGTGACTTCTTCCGTTTTCTCGTCTGTAAAGTTCGCCGTCAGCGAGAGCTGCTTCTCCTGCTCTTTCTCTAGCACCAAATCCTTGAGGGAAGTCGACAAAGAACGAATCGTTGATTTGGTCACGGTCACCGGAATCTCAAGCTCCTCACCCATGTAGCGAATGGTAATGAGGTCTTCTCCCGCTTTCTTGCCCGCCGTCATACGACCTTGCTTGACGGTTACCAGCCCGTTCGCAGTGTCGTATACAACCTGTTTGTCACTGGTGATGAGTTTGCGCTTTTTGCCTTCCACCTTATAAAGCCTAAAATACGTGCTACCTCCGGGCTTTAACCAGTAGGATGGTTCACTTGCTTCCAGCTGGAAGGTCGCTATTTCCTTAACGGTTACTTCCACTGAGTCCGTTTTGTTCCCGTCAACCGTTCTCACTGTGATTGTCGCTGTCCCTGGAGCTGCAGCCGTGACCTTGCCTTCGCCATCTACCTGGACGATTTCCGAGTCGCTGCTTTCCCATTTGACTCGTTTGTCGGTAGCGTTCCCCGGCTTTACGATCGCATGAAGGGTTTCTGTCTCCCCCACCCGCAGCGTCAGTTCTTCCTCGTCAAGCTCGACTCCGGTAACCGGATTGGTTGCTGGCGGAGTTGGCGGATTCGGTACATGTGGTACATAGAGCTCAATGGAATCATCCAGATCCGTAGTATGGCCTGCCTCATCGCGAAGCTGAATCAGAACTTTTTTCGTGCCATTGCCATTCGTCAATGTCCACGGCACTGTTCCCTTCACTTTTTCCCAGCTGCTCCATTTGCCATTTTCATTGGAGACGCGCATCCCCACATCACTCACATTGTCGGATGCGGTGACTTGCAGTTTCACGCTGGTGGAGTAGGTCAAGCGATCATTTTGGTTAATGACAAACGATCCCGTTGGCGGGGTTTTATCCACGGTAAAGATTACCCTGGTTTCATTCCCGGAGGCATCCTGAGCGACCAGCTCATGCTTGCCCTCGCTTGTTACCGCTTCGCCGCTTGAAAATGGAGACCCATTTAACGTCGCAGTTCCTTCATTGTAGGTAATGGTAACGTCATCTTTGTAAACGCCTTTGTCCTCGACTCCGGTGACAACAGGAGCCTCACCATCCAGCTCGATGGTATCGGAAACGGTAGTGATATTTCCTGCCTTGTCTGTCATTTGCATATCTACGGTCTTATGCCCATCACCGGCCTCCAGCTGCCATGCTTTGGATGCAGATACCGCTTCCCATGCACTCCAGTCGTTATCCCCATTTGCGAATCGGACCTGTACGTCGCTCGTGCTATCGCTCGCTGTTACCGTAAGTACAACATCGCGCGACTTGGTATGGGGATCGCCGTTGTTGATCGAAAGCGATCCACTCGGTGCCACTACATCCAGTTCAATCGTGTCACTTAGCTTTGTGATATTCCCTGCCTTGTCCCGCAGCTTCACATAGACCGTTTTGGAGCCGTTCATCGTGCCATCAGCCAGCTTCCACGCTTTTGATTCTGCAAATGGCTCCCATGTCCCCGTATTGTCATCCGTGTTGGAAACTGCCATTTCGATGTCGTCTGCATCTGGTGAGGCGAAGAGTAGGGTGACATCCTCAGATTTTGTAAATTCTGCACCACGATTGATGCTGAAGCTTCCAGTAGGTGGCGTTTTGTCCAGCGTAAACTGAATCGTCGTGCGATTTTGCGCGGTATCGGTAACGACCAGTTCGTACCTTCCTTCTCCACTGACGAGAGAGCCGCTTGTAAACGGATCGCCATTCAATGTTGCAGTTCCCTCGTTAAAGACAATGGTTACATCGTTTTGATAGACACCATCCTGACTGACTCCTGTCACGACCGGTCCGTTGGCATCCAAAGTGATTTGCTTCTGAAGGGCGATTTGGTTCCCCGCTAGATCTCTCAGTTCCAGATAGACCGTTTTTGTACCATCCGCACCATCCAGCTTCCACGGAACGTCACCCCTTGCCGGTGCCGCGTACCATTGGCTCCACGTCAGATTGTCATTGGACAAGCGCATTTCTACCGCGTGTGCATCAGCCGATTCCACACTCAGAGTAACGTCACTCGCGTTGGTAAACGTATTTCCTTGATTAATCTCGAAGCTCCCAATTGGATTCGTCATATCGAGTATAATCTCATCAAAAAAGCTGGCGGTATTCCCAGCCTTGTCCTTTACTTCCATGGAAACCGTCTTGACCCCGTCCCCTGTTGGCAAAGACCACGCTTTTGTAGCAGTTACTGCTTCCCACGAAGTCCAATTGGCAGGATCGCTGGTATCAGGGGAAAAGCGCATTTGCAGTTCATCACTGGTATCGGTGACGGAAATTTGCAAGGTGGCTGCCATTGCATTCGTAAAATTGGCGTCACCATTGATCTTGAGACTTCCTGACGGCGCTGTCTTATCCAGAGTAAAGCCAATCGTAGTCGTATTCCCAACGCCATCTGTTACGCGCAAAGTGTACGTACCCTCCGCACTCACCTTCGTGCCGTTGACAAAAACAGCACCATTTAATGTCGCTGTACCCTCATTAAAGACCGGAATGACGTCCACAGCGTAGATACCATTATGCGTAATCCCGGACACAACAGGTGGTGTCTTATCCAAAACGATTGTATCTGAGGTGGAAAAAACATTCCCTGCACCATCACGGAACTTCGCGTAGACGGTTTTCTCTCCGTCTCCACCTGTCAAGTTCCATTCCAGCTTGTTGTTGGTGGGAAGAGGTATCCAACTGCCTGTAAAGCCGTTGTCATTTGACAGCATCACTTCTACCGGTCCGTTTGCATCACTTCCCTGAACCGTAAGTTCTACCCGTTCAGTGGAAGTCGCTAAAATCCCGTTATTGATCTCGATCATCCCCGTTGGAGGGGTCGTATCCAGCACAATACGATCCTGCGCTTTTAGGACAGTCCCCGTTCCGTCGCGCAGCTCCATGAACACCGTTTTGGTCCCTTCACCTGCTGAGAGGCTCCAGGTAACGGGCGACTCAAACGGTTTCCATACGCTCCATTGGCTGTCTTCCACGTTTGATAAACGGTACTGAGGCTCGGCGGCGTCAGGATCATCATGCGTCATGACAAGTGTTACATCTGCTGAATTTGTTACACCTGCACCACCGTTGATGATAACGGATGCTGTCGTTGGCGGTTCATCTACATCGGTCACCTGAATGGTCAATACCTTGGCAGCAGCATTTCCAGCCGAGTCTGTTGCCGTTATGGGTACGAGGTAGGTCGCCCCTGCTTCATAGTCAAACGACTGAGTCGCTTTCAGCTGGTTACCTTCAATCGTAAAAGGCACCGAAGGGTTTTGGATGCGGAAGGTAAAGGTATCTCCCGGATCAGGGTCTATTGCCGATAGTGTACCAACTACCGCTCCTATGGCATTGTTTTCTGGCAGTGAGCCTGGTGTTACTAGGATATCGGTTGGCGGCGTATTCGAGACATAAGTAATTACCAGCCGAGATGCGTAGCTGGCATTTCTTTTGTCGTAGAAAACGATTTGCGGCTGATAGAAAAGGGGAACAGGTGGAGCGGTTTGTCGCCCTCTTAAAACAAATGTCGCCTTTTTGTCTGAGATATTGCTTTTGACAAAGCTGGTCACATCAAAGGATTTCCAACCAGTAAAGGTACTGGGAAGCATCTCATTCGAAATGATTCTTTCATGATAGCTAGGTAGAATTTGGTACGCGTCATCCTCCCAGTTATCATCAAACGATCCCCATAGATCAATAAAGGGCACATCTCCGCCAGTTGTTTCTACCTTGTACACATAAATTTGCAAGGTAGCTGACTCGATCTTTTTATCCGTTTTTACGCCGTTTAGGTCAAAACGAAGGGCAGCATTCTCCGGTCCATAATCTCCCCCTTGATCTCGCGCATACCCGACCATCAACGTGTTTGGCTCACCATCGTAGTACAAGCCATCCGGATAAGCACCGTAATTATCCGCAAACTTATCTGCTTCCACCTGTATCACATCGGGTAAATCCGCCGCTTTCCCTTTTTCTTGAATGAACACATGCTGAAGGATCGAGAAAAGCAGAAAAAACACCAGAAGTCGTGCTATCATTCTTTTCATTATTTAGGGTTTACCTCCTTTCTTTGTATTGGAACGCTTCTCCCTGGCAAGTCGCTCCTCTAGCAACGAACAGGCGGAAGCAAAACTATGGTAGCAGCAATCTTTGGTAAAAAATACTAACTAAAGTTGACTATGCGTAACTTTCTTTCATTTCTAGTGCCAATCAATCTTGTTGTGCATTCTCAGGTAAAAAAGAGAGCTCCCCCCACGAACATGAAAAAAGCAGCCGGCTGCCTATCACCGACTGCTTTCTTTTTTGGGTAGGATTTGCAGCAATGGATTTTCGCGGGCTTTGCCCTCAAACAAGATATTCTGCCATAATCTGCTCGATATCGAAGGGCGTTACCCCTTCCTCTGGAGAAAAAATAGCATCCGCTTGATCTCGGGTTTCTACCGACTCCCCTCTTGCTTCCGCATGGAGAGAGAACAAATCGTACAGGTCAGGCTTTCGCCAGGCCGTCATGGCTTTCCCCATCAGTACCATACCTTTTTGGTTGCCTTCGACATGATTGTAGTGGTGTGGATTTCTCGTCAATGCTAAATCTGTCCAGATGACCTCGCGTTTCACCAGGTCCATGATGACAGGAATCGCAATCTGCGTATCAGCCGTGACGTCCATCTTGTTCGCAACCGTGGCGGGCTCAAATATCTCGCCAGAAAGAGGATACATAGGCTGGTACTGCACATGTGCGCCGAGCAGCGACCGAATATCCGCGTCCAGCTGACGATAAAACGCTGCAAACTGGTCCTTGGATAAGGTGCGTAAAGCATGCATCAATCGATAGGAGAACGTGTATCCAAGAGACTCCACATTTTTCATAGCGGTAGCCAAATATACCTTTGGGAGTCGATCGGCTCTTTTCCCTTGGCTGACAATCCGTTTATTTGCTCTTCTTAAAAAAATCGTATTGATCATCATAAAAGTGTCCAGGAAAGCTCGATCCCTACTGTCATTAGGAGTCAAGTTGAAGGAAGGAATCGAATAGCCTGAAAGCTGGGAGTTCAAAGCCATTGACCTTGAACGCTTGATGCATTCATCATCACATACTGCCCCGGCTGCGAACATGGCGAAAATATTACGACTTGGAAAAATAGTCCGAATAAAAATGGGGCAAAAGCGGTCTTTTCCACAAGAAAAAAGGACAGCAACAGTGTGCTGTCCTTGCCTTGCCGTTATCCTGTTTTCAACCCTTCTTCTCGGTAGCTACTTTCTGAATGGCTTTCGCCAAGAACTCGGCATAAAACTTCGCACCCTCTGGTCTGAGGTGGACGCCGTCATCATAGAAAAAGGTTTCCTTGCCTGTACTCGCCGTGTACCAGTCGAGCAAAACGGTATGCGGGTAGGTCGCAGCCACTTGCGCAAGTGTTGTATTGACGACACTTTCCCAAGGCTTCGGAACTCTCGTATTCACCAGAATGATGTGATCAACTCCATCAAGTGAATCCAGAAGCTTGATTAGCTGCTTCTCGCTGAAGGACCCATTCGTCCCCAGTTCGATGACAACCGTGTTGCCAAGCAGCCCTTTTGCTTTGAGGTTCGCCAGCACAGCAGGAGCTTGTGACATTTGTCTTCCGATTTTGCCGTCGATGACAATGCCTGGCAGCAGCTTTTCCAGAAAAGGTTCGATATCCAGCATAACGGAGTCGCCCAACGCCGTGACTCCTTTTCCAGATCCCATCGGCTTTTGCTCTTGCTTTTCATTCGAGTCGGCTGTTTTCTGGTCTTGCTCTTCTGTCACAGTCTGATCTGTCTGGACTTCCTGTTTTTCAGTCTTCTCATCAGCGACAGCTACATCCTTTTTCGGTGCCGAATCTTTTGCTGGCGTCGATTTCCCGTCAGCCTTTGTTTGCGCGGATGATTCCTTTTTACCGCCCTTTTCCTCCGCCTTTGGAGAGGCGCCTTGCTTATTCCCAACAGTACCGTTCGGATGGACTGGACCTACCTGCTTGGGCAGTTCAACCGTGTAAACGACATTTGGTTTAGGGGCTTCCACTTTTTTGCTAGGGATAGGGGTTTGACTAGCCGTCGCATCAGAGGTCAGCGATGCAACGCCGAAGTATGTCGCACACAAAACCACCGCGCATGCATAGGCAATGATCCTCTTATAGCTTCTTTTCTGCCCTTCACGACGCTGTGCCATTTGCGACCAGATTCTTCCCAGTGCTCCATGGCGAATCGGTTCCTCGATGTATTTCCATGATAGAGCTGCCAGGACTATGCAAGCGAGCACTTGAAGAATGGCGCGAGGGATGGCGTATGCATCTGTATGCTCCGGACCGGGATTGGTCAGCACAATGACCGGGTAATGCCACAGATAGATCCCATACGACCGAACGCCAAGCCATTTCAAAGGCTTGCAGCCCATCCATTTGGCGAGTGTACTCGCGGGGTGAGCCAATGCAGCGACGACGAAAGCACTTACGACAGAGAGAAGGACAAGACCTCCGCGATACAGGAACTCATCATATTGATTCGTTTTCCAGATCGCCAACAGCATAATGACAAGGCCAGCACCACCAGCCAGGTCAATGGATAAGCGCGCACGGCGGGAAATGGAAGCGGATAGCTTGCGACTCGGCCACACCATCGCGAGTGCCGCACCGATCAGCAAAGCGAACACACGTGTGTCCGTACCGTAATAGACGCGGCTTGGATCGAGTCCAGGTTCGTACATCCACGCCATCGCTGCTGCTGAGATAGCGGCAGCCAAAAGTGTAATCACGACGAGCGGACCACGTCGCTTCATATAACGAAGCCCGAGGGCGAGTAATAGCGGCCAGAACAAGTAAAACTGTTCTTCGACTGCCAACGACCATAAATGACCGAATGGCGATGGAGGGCCAAACTTTTCGAAATAGGAAACATCCTGAAAAATGAGCCACCAGTTACTGACGTACAGCACGGCTGCTGGGACGTCGCCTTTCATACTGGAAAGATGGTCTGGCTTGAACCAATTTACCCAAGCTACAACCACAACCAGCAACAGCAAAAGAGCGGGTAACAGCCTGCGGGCACGACGTAACCAAAAATCTTTCATATCGAGACGTTGATTCCGGCTCCACTGGGCAATGAGCAGATCCGTTATGAGATAACCAGAGAGGACAAAGAAGATTCCGACACCCAGCAATCCTCCAGGTGCCCAGTTGTAATTGATGTGGTACAAAATAACAGCAAGCACTGCCAAGGCTCTCAGCCCGTCGATTCCAGCCATGTATCGGCTGGTGCCTTTCCATGGCTCAGGCATGTTGACGGCCTCCCCTGCGTGCGTGGTTCCATTCTTGATGAGACTTTTCCGTACTCGATATGCAGCTCATCTGCATTCTCCCCTTTTTGTTTCCATTCTGTTCATTGACTTAAGTTGACCGGGGTCAGCCATTCCACATCGGGAAATGCGTGCTGTATGAATGCAAAGCCCTCCTAAATAAAAAACGGGGGCTGGTATCCTTTTTCATGGTTCCAATCATATTTGCCCGTATTCAGGATGTGTGTAGCGACTCGCTTTGGGGGGTGATGTCCTCTTTTCGTTTATTGATGTATCATTCATCGCCTCTTTCCCGTACCCATTTACAGGAAATTACCTTTCGTTTGCGAGTATGGGTTCATATGTACGCTTCAAGCAGAGGTAACCTCGAGTAAGTCGATTATAAGACGATCCGCAGGTAAAACGCGTTACAAAATGTTTACGAAGTTCGGGAGGAAACTTTCCCGGAATTCATCGACAAAAAGAAAGAGAAGCTGTTGGCGTCAATATCTGCCAACAGCTTCCTTATGTAAGCGTTGCTCCGTACCGGAAATGATCTGACAATCTATGATCATTTTCCAACATTAAATGTGATGTGTAAACAAATAATTCAAGAAAAGTCCTCCACTAATGACCGCAATCGCCATGAAAATAATGCCACTGCGAATCCGTTGCGAAAGGAGACGCATGAACCCCAGACAAAAGAACACACCGGTCACCAGAAAATATGCGATTCCCACCCAAAATAAACTCCACGGCAAGCTCGCCAAATCTACATTACCCAACGACTACACCTACCCTACTCTCATCTGCTTTCCATTTTTTCACCATTGATACTCCATTATAGCAGGTCTTTCGTCCAACTTCTGATCCCTGCCACATTCGTAACAGAAGTTTCATACATCGATGTCTTCATGGTTTCTCCATATTGTTTTGCTACCTTCACGTTATACAACTGCAAAGGAGGCATTCACTTGTTTACATGGTATGCAGGGAAAAAGTGGCGCTATCTGTCTGTCCTACTGGCTGGGGGATTAACCCTGTCCGCTTGCTCCAATACTAGCACCTCGATGAACCATGAAGGTCATGAAATGCAGACGAAGAACTCGGGTGTGACTACTTCCAGCGCATTTGAAGTACTGACTGGAAACACCTTTACCTTAACAGCCAAAGAAAGCATGCTCCATCTGGACGACCAGACCATGAAGAACGTCTATACGTATAACGGAACCGTACCTGGACCTCAATTGCGCGTCAAGCAAGGGGAGAAAGTAAAAATCGTACTGAAAAATGAACTCCCTGAGCCGGTCACCATTCATTGGCATGGTTTGCCGGTTCCCAACAACATGGATGGCATTCCGGGGGTCACCCAAAACGCCGTAAAACCGAATGAGAGCTTCACCTACGAATTCACTGCAGGCGTGGCAGGCACATACTGGTATCACTCGCATCAGAGAAGCTCCGTGCAGGTGGATAAAGGGCTTTATGGTTCTCTCGTCGTCGAGCCTGCTGCTCCTACGGCAGATCCTGCCGATCAGGATGTCACTCTTGTCCTGGATGAATGGATGCAGGACGACAGTATGGCCGAAATGCATGGCGGTGGCAATAGCGTAGGAGGAGATCATGGGACTATGGATCACGGATCTATGAACCATGGCTCCATGAGCAGCAGCCCAAATCCTGCTATCAACCAAAGCCAGCATGCTGCTAATGGTCACGAAGATATGGCCGGTATGAGTGACGCAGAAATGATGCCGCTGATGTATACGATTTTTTCCGTCAATGGAAAAACCGGTCCGGCAATCCCTCCGATTCACGTGCAGGAAGGAGAAAAGATACGGCTTCGCCTCGTCAATGCCGGGTATCTTTCGCATAAGCTGAACCTGCAAGGGCATGAATACAGGATCGTCTCAACCGATGGCCAGCCTATTCACAACCCGCCCCTCATTAACGGGCAGCTGCTGAACATCGCTCCCGGAGAGCGCTACGACATCGAGTTCGTGGCAAATAAGCCCGGAAGCTGGCTGCTAGAAGAGAAAAGCCCTTATCCTGGGGCAAAATCACTGACCGTGCCCATCCTCTACAAAGGTTATGAGAAGGAGAAAGCGAAGCCGGATACGACCCAAATGCCGATCGTTGACATTACCAAATATGGAGAGGCAGCCAAAAGCAGATTCAGCTTGGATCAGCCTTACGATATTACGTATCAAATGGATCTGAACACGCAGACGATGGATGGGCAGATGGCATTTACCATCAACGGGAAGACATTTCCGGATGTTCCGCCTTTGAATGTGAAAAAAGGAGATCTCGTCAAGGTCACCATGGTCAATCGTTCCCAAGAAGACATCCACCCGATGCATCTGCACGGTCATTTTTTCCAGGTGCTCAGCAAAAACGGCCAGCCGGTCTCGGGCTCGCCGCTCATCAAGGACACGCTGAACATTCTACCGGGAGAAGCCTTCGTCGTTGCCTTTGTCGCTGATAATCCGGGTGACTGGATGTTCCACTGCCACGATCTCGGACACGCCGCACAAGGAATGGTTTCCGAAGTCAAATACGCGAGCTACCAAGCTGATTTTGTGCCAGATCCCAGCGTCGGAAATATGCCGGAGTAACTTCCCATACGCGTTCGGAAACTTGGCTCCTCCAAGCCCTCGCTAAAAATCGAATACATTCTTTCTGTACAAGAAAAAAGAAAAGAGCAGGAACACAACCGTTCCTGCTCTTCTTTGCATGCTGTCCAAACTACAAGACTGTTTTCCATTCCACACCGGCCGGGAAGACATCCTTTACGTGCTGTCTCAGCTTGTCGTTTGTAGAAAGCTCCGTACTTAAGATGGACACGATACCGCTATCCTCTCTCGTCCGAATCAGCCTGCCAATCCCTTGGCGAAGCCGCAGTAGCATATAGGGCAAATCGACTTCCTCGTAAGATGCAGCCGCACTTTTTCTTTTCGCAGCGTAGACGGGATCGTTTGGAGGAAACGGCAGAGACCAGATCACAACATTGGACAGGGAAGATCCCGGGACATCAAGCCCCTCCCACAGTGATACGGCACAGAGGCTGCTCTGCTCGTCCTCCTGAAAACTGGAGATGAGGTGAGTGATTTCCTGATCTCCCTCATAATAAATGCGCATGTCCGCGCATTCGGGCACACTCGCTATGGCTTGCTTGAACTGCCGCATTTCCTCCATGGAGTTGAACAACAGCAAGGCGCGTCCCTCTGTACGCTTCAAAAGCGCAGTCGCTGCCTTCATTTTTTCCTGGAAAACGGCTTCTTCAGACAAATGCGGAACGAAAGCCTCCATCTGCTCCGGATAATCGTACGGAGACGGCACGGAGAACGATAAGTAATGACTGATTCCCAAATTGTCCGCTACAAACTGAAACGAGCCATCGACAGAGAGCGTCGCTGAGGAAAAGATGATCGGCATCGCTTCAGCAAAGACGCGCTCTTTCAAGACCTCCTGTACCATTTTCGGCATGACGACGAGTGTCGAGCCAGTCCCCGTCCCCTCCTGCGTCATCCACGAGATGACTTGGTCAGGCTGTCGGAACAAGCGCAAAGCGAGCTGCATCATCTCCAAATGCTCTTCCACGATACGCAGCTGGAATTCATCCAGCGTATATAGCCCGCTCTCCAGGGCAAGCTCTTCTTCGATCCAGCCGATCTGCTCGGTAAAGCGGTTGATGGCTTGCAAAAGAGCGGCATCAAAATGAATCTCTTTCCGATTGGAGCCGATGACCGCTTGGCTATGCTTGTCCAACTGGAAGAACATTTCTTCGCCCTGCGTAATAGCGTCTTCCACAGCAACTGCAAGAGATTCACGGATTTCGCCTTTGAGCAGGCGAGTAATGATTTCTTCAAATACAGCGTGGTTCAGCTTGTACGTCAGTGCCTTTTGTGCGGCAGGCTCCAGCAGGTGACCTTCATCAAAGATTACCGAGCTGTGGCTTGGCAAAAGAGGCAGCTGACCTCCCCTTTTTCTGGCCTCGTACGTCCAAACATGCTCCATATAGAAATCATGGGAACAGATGATTAAATCGGCTGATTTTCGGTAATGGTTTCTCGAAAGTGTTTGCCCACAGCGATGCTGTTTTTCACAAGCAAAGCAATCCTGGAACGAATCCCAGTTGACCATTTCCCATTTTTCATCGTTCCATTCAGGATAATCAGCGCGGTCTCCGTACGGGTAAAACGACTGCAAAGCTTCGTAGGCATGTACAAAAGGAGGCAGCTCTTGATAAATCAGCTGGAAGTCTTCGCCAAGCTCAGGCTGATGTCTTACTTCGTCGAGCTTCCGCAGACAGAGATACTGATCCGGAGATTTCCCCATTCTCGCATCGATGGTCAAATCGAGATGTTTCGCTAGCTTGGCGATATCTCCCTGTGGCTTGACCAATTGTTCAATCAGCGATTCATTGGCACAGGCGATGATTGCCGGTTTTCTCGTGTACCGTGCGTAGCAAATGGCATACAGCAAATAAGCCAGCGTCTTCCCTGTCCCGACACCCGCTTCTGCAAAAATCGTTTGCTTTTCAGCAAAAGCGCGTTCCAGCTGAAAAGCCATGTAAATTTGTTCATCTCGTACTTCGAAGCCTGCATCTGGCAAGATGTCATAAAAAACGTCCGCCACCCAATCGCTCACTTGCGAGATAAACGACTGGGTAGGGTCGTATTGAAAAGGATACCGTTCCACTTCTGTCCTGCCTCCATTAATGAAAAGTCCATCGATCTATTTGATGCCAAGATGTAATCATGACACGTCTTGACCATAAACACAATAAGAATGGCTCAAAAAGATCAAAGTGGAAGCAAGGATGAAACGCCTAACTCTTCTTCTGTTATACCAACGGGAAATGACAAGCGACTGACCGACCATCAAATTGCTGAATTTCCGGCTCCTTACTTTTGCAAATGTCCTGTACATACGGACATCTCGTATGGAATCGACAGCCGGATGGCGGACGAAGCGGGCTGGGAATATCCCCTTCCAAAATCAACTTCTCCTGATTGCGCGAACGCGGGTCGGGGACCGGCGCCGCTGCGATCAAAAACTTGGTGTACGGGTGAAGTGGCTGTCGATACACTTCTTCCGTCGGCCCAAGCTCCATCATTTTTCCCAGAAACATGACTCCGATCCGATCCGAGAAATAACGAACGACACTCAAATCGTGGGAGATAAACAGGTACGTCAGATTGTTTTGTTCCTGCAGCTTTTGCAGCAGGTTAATAATCTGCGACTGGATCGATACATCCAGAGCGGACACGGGCTCATCACAGACGATGAACTTCGGATGCAGAGCCAGAGCACGAGCAATCCCGATACGCTGTCTCTGTCCGCCGCTGAACATATGGGGATAGCGGGAGCCGTATGCTTTACGCAGACCGACCAGCTCCATCAGCTCTGCTACACGGTCTTCCCTCTCTTTTTTCCCGAGCGACTCATGTGTGATTAACGGCTCCGCGATGATATCCGATACTTTCATTCGAGGATTTAACGAGGCAAAGGGATCCTGGAAAATGATCTGCATCTGTTTCCTCAGCTGTCGCAGTTCGTTTTGCGGCAGTGAAAAAATGTCACGACCTTCGAAGTGTGCAGTTCCTTCCGTCGCATCTAGGAGCCGTATCAAGGTCCTCCCCAGCGTGCTTTTCCCACAGCCCGATTCTCCCACGATGGCCAGTGTTTCTTTCTCGTACACATCAAAGCTGATATCGTCCACAGCATGGACCGTACCTGTTTTTTTCCCAAACAGTCCCTTATCTACGGGGAAGTATTTTTTTACATTTCTCACTTGCATGAGTGCCTTGTCCATCTCTTCCCCTCCTTACTGATTGTATTTGATACATCTGACCAGATGATCGTTGCCCATATCGACCAGCTGTGGCTCTACTTCACGGCAAGCGTCTACCGCATAATCGCATCGCGGATGGAAACGACAGCCGCGTGGGAGCTGCAGCATATTGGGAACCATCCCCTCGATACTGTACAGACCTTTTGATTTGTTCTGGTGCACATCTCTTCTCGGAATGGACTTTAACAATCCTTCTGTATAGGGATGCTTCGGATTATCAAACAGGTCAAAAACATCGGCTTGCTCCATGATTTTCCCTGCATACATGACGTAGACATAATCGCACATCTCGGCGACGATCCCCAGGTTGTGCGTAATCATAATGATGGATGTGTCGATCTCTGCCTGCAAATTTTTCATCAGCTTCAGGATCTGGGCCTCAATGGTCACATCGAGAGCAGTTGTGGGCTCATCGGCGATCAACAGCTTGGAGCGGCAGATCAAAGCCATCGCGATCATCACCCTTTGCCGCAGCCCGCCCGAGAGCTGATGCGGATAGACGCTATAGCGCTTTTCCGGTTCCGGAATCCCGACCATCGCAAACATCTCGATAACTTTTCGCTTCGCTTCCGCTTTGGTCATATTTTCATTGTGCAGCAGCAGCGTTTCAGCAACTTGCTTTCCCACCGGATAAACGGGGTTGAGCGAGGTCATCGGCTCCTGAAAGATCATCGAGATCTCATTTCCACGGATCGATCTCATTTCTTGCTTGGAGATCCCTACCAGATTTTTTTGATCAAAACGGATCTCTCCCCCCGCGATCTTCCCAGGTGGCGCTATCAGCTGCATAATCGACAGGGACGTCATGCTCTTTCCACAGCCGGATTCGCCGACAATCCCGACAATCTGGCCTTTTTTCACCTTGATGCTGACATCATCTACTGCAGGGACAACACCTTTATCCGTATAAAAATACGTTTTGAGGTTGTTTATTTCCAAGATGGTATTGTCTTCTCTCATCCGTAAGCTCCCCCTTATTGCTTCAAGTATGGATCCAGTGCATCGCGCAGGCCGTCTCCCAGGAAATTGAACGCCAAGACGATCACTAAAATGGCGATCCCCGGTGCAATCGCTACCCAAGGGGCATTGAATAGAAACTCTTTTCCGTTGGAGACCATGAGTCCCCAGCTGGATGCAGGCGGCTGAGCCCCTACGCCCAGAAAGCTAAGACTCGCTTCGGAAAGGATAGAGCCTGGGATTTCCAGCGTAAACAGAACGAGCAACTGCGGAATGCAGTTGGGGAGAATGTGCCGCAGCATGATGATGTAGGGTTTGACCCCTACCGCTCTGGCCGCTTCCACGAATTCTTTATTTTTCAGGGACAAGGTCTGAGCACGTACCACCCTCGCCGTTCCTGCCCAGCCCACGATACTAAGCGCGATAAAGATGTTTAAGAGGCTGGCCCCCAGCGTGTACATGACCACCATCGCCAAGAGCAAGGATGGAAACGATAGCACCATGTCCGAGATCGTCATGATGACAAAATCGGTTCTCCGCCCGAAATAACCAGCGACGATTCCGAGGACAATCCCGATCGACATCGTAATCATGCTAGGAACAAGACCGATCAAAAGAGAGATTTGAGAGCCATAGATGATACGGGACAAAACATCCCTGCCAAACATATCCGTTCCAAGCCAATGCTCCAGGCCAGGCTTTTGAAATTGGTTGTCGAGATTGACTTCATACGGATCATGGGGAGCGATCCACGGGGCAAAGATCGCCATTAAAACAAACAGCAAGATAACAATACCGCCGGTGATCGCCATCCGATCTTTTTTCAGCGATCGGAACACGTCCTGCCAAAAGGTCTCTTTGACCAGCTCGTCACTGGCTTCTATTACTTCTTTTTTGAGCATGAGATTTCTCGCTAGATTCATGCGTCATGTCCTCCTTTAGTCATATTTGATCCGTGGATCGATCAGGGAATAGAGTATGTCTGCAACCAAATTCCCCAAGATGACCAGAACAGTCGTGAACATGACAGCTCCCTGCAAAAGCGGCATATCTCTGCTCTGAATGGCGTTTACCGCGATCCTGCCGATTCCCGGAATACCGAATACACTTTCTGTAATGACCGCGCCAGACAGTAGACCCGCCACTTGCAGAGCCATGACGGTAACAACGGGAAGCATCGAGTTTTTCAAAGCATGGTTGAGAATGACTTTGATCTCGAGATTCCCTTTTGCTCTTGCCGTACGGATATAGTCGTTTCGCATGACCTCCAGCAAGCTCGATCTCGTTAGCCGTGCGATTGTACCCGCCGAGCTCCAGCCGAGAACGATCGCGGGCATGATCAAATACTCGGGTCCGCTAAATCCGGAAACAGGCAAGATCCCCAAAACCATGGAAAAGATGTACTGGAACAGCAGTCCTGCCCAGAAAACGGGAATAGACACACCCAATAGGGAGAATCCCATGATGCTGTTATCCAGAAAGGAACGCTTTTTCACGGCTGAAAGGACACCAGCCGGAATCCCGATGATCCATGACACCAGCGCTCCTGACATAGCCAGAGCCAGTGTGTTTGGAAACGCATCAAGCAGCAGCGTCGTCACCGAACGATTTAATTTGTACGAAGTCCCAAAATCACCGTGCAAGGCATCCCAGACAAAACGGAAAAATCGAACGTAAGCAGGATCGTCGAGATGCATTTGGGCACGGACTCGCTCTACCACATCCGTACTGATATGCTCCTTCATCATGAGAGCAATAGGGTCACCGGGAATGACATTGAGCATGATAAACGTAATGAGTGAGATTCCGAATATGACAGGAATGGAAATGAGTAGTCTTTTTGCAATGTACGCCCCCATCAGGCCCCTCCTTTTCACAACAGCCCCCTATGTAAAAATAACTACCAGGCAGCAGTAGTTATTTTTACGGGAGACTGTTCATTTCTTCTTGCCTAACCGCTTATTTTTCTTCCACGATATCAATGTCATAGAAGCTCATAGCCGACCAGCCGTTCCAAGACACCTGGAAGTTTTTCACCCGAGGTTGAACGACAAACAGGTGATTGAGTGCAAAGAGCGGGATCCATGCTGCATCGTCCTGAACAATTTTCTTTTCCAGCTCTTGATACAGTTTGATCCGTTCATTTTGATCAACCATTGTCCGTGCTTTTTCTAGATCATCCTGAACGGCTTTGTTTGTGTAGTTGAAAGAACGAGCCTTTGCATTTTTCGCAGAGAAGAACGTATAGAAGAAATTGTCGGGATCGTTGTAGTCGGCTGACCAGTTATTATGAGCAGACGGCAGTTTCCCTTCTTTACGCGTCGCAAAATAGGTAGATTCGTCCATTTGCGTGATTTTGACCTTAATTCCTACTTTAGAAAGCATGGCTTGAACGGCCTCGTTCATTTTCAGCGTATTCGGGCTATCCGTTACCTGGGCAATTTCCATGTCAAAGCCATTCGGGTATCCGGCTTCTGCCAGAAGCGCTTTCGCTTTTTCTGGACTATATTCAATTTTTGGCAAGTCAGGGTTATAACCCAAAAGCCCAGGCGGGGAAATGCCGTCTACGAGCTTGCCTTCTCCGTTGTACAGTTTGTCCAAAAGCGTTTGACGGTCAATGGCCATCTGGATGGCTTTGCGCACGCGCACATCGCCCAAGGCTTCCATGTCTTCGTTAAACGCATAATAATACACACCTACGATTGGCCCGCTCACGACTTGGTTCTTCCACTTGTCGTTGCCTTTAAACTGCGGGATTTGCGACGCGGAGTCTTCCAAATCCAAGATGTCCAGCTTGCCAGTCTCAAACATCATCCGGTTTGTCTCTGCATCCGGTACGATTTTCATAACCAGTCCATCAAATTTCGGTGCGCCACGCCAGTAGTCCGCAAAGGCTGTCATTTCCACACTGTCATTCAACGACCATTTGGAGAGCTTGAATGGTCCCGTGCCAATCGTTTTATCCGGTTCAAGTCCGAACTGATCGCCTGCTTCTGTCACGGCTTTTCGGTTGTAAATAGAGCCTGGAGGAGTTGCGAGGTTCGCTACAAAAGGAGCAAAGGCCTCTGACAGCGTAATTTCAATCGTATTGTCGTCGATCACTTTCAAACCGCTGACGCTATCTGCTTTTCCATCCATGCGCTCCTGTGCGCCTGCAATCATGTCCAAGAAGTCTGTGTTCAACGCTTTTGTCTTTGGATCCAGCATGCGATCGAACGTAAACAGCACGTCATCCGCTTTGAAAATCTCGCCATTGTGGAACTTTACATTTTTTCTCAGGTGGAAGGTGTACTTCAATCCATCCGGAGAGACATCCCAGCTCTCCGCCAGCCCTGGAACCAGCTCGGATTTACCAGGTGCCACGGTTTTGGCTTCAACCAGTCGATCGTAGATGTTTAGAGGAATCGTATAATCATCGGTCGTTAACTGAACGTCTGCCGTACCAGGGTCTTTTTGCTGAGAGATCGTAAGCACTCGCCCGGAACTAGCACTCTTTCCACAGCCGCTCAAAACAGCGGATGACAGAATAATCAGAATTAAAATAAATAAAAATAGCACACGCGAAGGTTTTTTCATAGAATTGCTCCTCTCGATCTGAAAGATGTGTCATCGGGCGTCATTCCTGTACACAGGTCATCGTAGGTAGGTACACCTCCCCCAAACACGTATATTTATAATGAATGTTACCCTTCTTTACGTTAACGCGTCATTTCACAAACTGTACAAACATTCTGGTAATTTTGATTATTCTTTTATTCATCTTGTCTAATTTTCTCATGCTTTCATTTCCTTTTTTGTATAAAAATACTCCTTCATGCTGAAAAAAGGAAGATGCTGGCGCTATCGCTTTGCATATTCCTTCATCCTCCATGCATGAATCGATCAATTGGAAGTCGCGATTTTCCTTTTTTCAAGCCATACCGGCGATACCAGAATTCCCAGACCGATTACCGTCACCAGCATACCGAAGCCAATCAGTGCTGGCATCAATCCGTACATGGTAGAAAGCATTCCAACCCCAATCGTGGGAAATGCCATCCCCAGATACGCCGCCACATAAAAAGTCGAGATAGCTCGCGCATGGGAAGTGGTCTCGCCCATTTTCCCTACAAGTTGCAAGCATGCTTGAAAAACCCAGCCGTTCCCGATCGCCATAAGGGCCATTCCCAGCCATAGCAGCCCCATGGACTCGTGCGATCCGGCCATAATCATCATCCACGTCCCCGCGATCAGGCAAGCAATCCCGGTCTGTATCCGCTGCAAGCGCCCCTCCGGCTTGGGATAACACTGCGCCACTGCCGCTCCACCAAAAAATACAAACAACAACAGGCCAGGTACTGCCAGATTCGTTGAATGTAGAAGTGCTCGAACATATGCCGGAATCAGGGAAATGACTACCCCGTTGAGTGCAAGCATGGTAAACGCAGCAGGTGCAACGAACGACCAGAACAGCCTGCGGGATTCAGCTGGTATGCCCAACCGGATTCGGAAGGCTTGATGCCGATCTGTGTGCGGTTCCTGATCCCGAAGAGAAAGGATAGGACCTGCTGCACTCCCCATGCCAAGCAGCAATAGCAAGTAAGGCAGCTTTTCAGGCATCCACGGACTGTATTGAATGATTGCGCCGCAAATCAAGGGACCGAGCCCGAAGCCAACCATCGTCAAAATGCCCGATAGCGTCATGGAAACGGAAGTACGATAAGGACTATGTCTGAGCAGCAGTGCGTTACCCGTCCCCATAAATGCTCCTACCGCTATGCCTTCTGCAGCCCTCGCCACATAGAGCATCCATGGACGGTTGGCCACGAGAAATATGCCCGCTGAGATCACCGTCATGACCAGCGCCGCAAACGCTACCCGTTTCATTCCGATCCTCTCTCCCACTGGTCCGGCGAGAAGCAGAAGCGGCAGCAGGCAAGCAGCGTAGGTAGCGAATAAAGCCGTAACCTCAAAATTCGTCAGGCCGTAATGGGCAGCGTAAATCGGGAAAAAGGGGGAAGGAAAATTCGTGCTGACAGCAACCAGTAAAATAGCCCAAAGAACTCGTATCATGATGGTTCTCTCCTCTCTCTTGTGACTTTATTTTCGAGGAGATGATCCATTCTAACAAATACAAAAATCATTATGGTACGATAGCTTTAAATCTATCATAAGGAAGCGAAGTCCTGTGGAGCTCTTGCAATTGATGTACTTTCAGGTCGTGGCACGCACGGAGCACATGACGCGAGCGGCTGAGGAGCTGCATATCGCCCAGCCATCTTTGAGCAAAACCATCGCACGACTGGAAGAAACGTTAGGCGTTCCTCTCTTTGACCGGCAAAAAAGAGGGATTAAGCTAAACCAGTTTGGGAAAGCGTTTTTGGAACGGGTCGATCGTGCATTTGAAGAGCTGGAGGAAGGAAAGCGGGTCGTGGCAGATATGGCCGGTCTTGAACGCGGGAGCATTACGCTTGGTGCTACCACGACACGTTTGCTTCCCAAGCTGTTCAGTGAATTTCTCACCAGCCACCCGCATGTCAGCTTTAAACTATTGAATCTATCCTCCATGGAGGTCTTAGCAAAACTGGAGAGCGGAGAGATCGATCTGTGCATCTCTACCCCACCAATCCGCAAGCCAGGAATAACCTGTGAACCCATCATGAGAGAGGAAATTTTGCTCGCAGTCTCCCCTTCTCACCCGTTGGCTAAGCGGCAAAGCATCCATTTACGTGAAGTGGCGAACGAGCCAATGATCAGCTTGACGACCGATTACAGCTTGCGGGAGATCACTGATGATTTTTGCAGACAGGCTGGATTCACTCCCAATATCGCATTTGAAAGTACAGACCCAGAAGTCATTTACGGCCTGGTGAAAGCGGGCTTGGGCCATGCCCTGATTCCTTCCTACTGGCAAGCTGAAAATCGGATGGAGTCGCTCGTTTACTTGCCGATTGACCAGCCGAGCTGCCATCGAACGATTGGGCTATCCTGGGTGGAAAGCCGCTATATGCCTATTGCCACTCGCCACTTTCGAGATTTTGTGATCCACTACTTCTCGTCGTGAGCATTTGTTTTGTCACAATCTCGTCCCCAACAACGTGATAAAATAACAGGGACAAAGAAGGCTTACATAGGAGTGAGACGAATATGGAAAAAGTCATGTTTATTGAAATCGGGATGGGCATTGACCTGCATGGACAAAACGTCACCAAGGCAGCTGTACGTGCCGTTCAAAATGCCATTCATCACAACTCGATGCCGGGTCTGCGCATGGTTCTCCCGGAGAACAATATTCACAACATGAAAGTCAATGTTCGCTTGGCTGTCCCTGCGGACCAAGACAAATTGGATTTGGACACCGTCCGTGCAGAATTGCCTTATGGGGAAGTCACGTTTGATGTAGTAGAAGGTGGAATGCTGACCAGCAGCGGTGTGGTCATCGCTGAAAAAGAAGACAAAAACGACCTGGCCTACGTCGTCATTGCTTCCGTAGAAGTGGGATATTAAGGTTAAACGGCAAAAAACAGGCTTGCCTAGGCGCAGGCCTGTTTGCTTTACCCTCTTTCTTCTTCGCGTAGAAACGGATCCAGCTCTTCGGCGGGAACGTATTGAAAGGTATTCAAGTCAATCGCCCCATCCTCGGACACTCGCACTCCTTCTGCTTCCAATCGCATTTTTTGCTCGTGAAATGAACTTTCATCTGCCAGTGCAATCATGCCTTTCGCGTTAATCACGCGATGCCAGGGCAGTTTATGCTTTTTGCTCATGGAGTGAAGGATTCGCACCACCTGTCTCGCCCCTCTCGGACTGCCTGCCAAGCCGGCAATTTGGCCATAGGTCATGACAGTCCCTGCCGGTATTTGCGAAATGATTTCCACTGCACGCTGGGTAAATGGTCTCATTCTATGCTCCTCTCCAAAAAGAAAGAGCTTGCGCGGCTTTCACCTGCACAAGCTCAGCCATTCCTGCTTCCTTACTGCTCCTGCGCGGCAAAAAGCTCTTCCAGCTGGGTTATCAGGCTGCCCACGTAGGCAACGGCATCGCGGATCGGTTGTGGATCAGACATGTCGATCCCGGCCATCTTCATCAGCTCCAGCGGCCGCTTCGTTCCTCCCGCTTTTAGAACCTCCAGCCAACGATCCACTGCTGGCTGTCCTTCTTCCCGAATTTTCGCTGCTACTGCTGTGGAAGCCGTCAAGCCTGCTGCATACGTGTATGGATATAGCCCCATGTAGTAGTGCGGTTGACGCATCCAAGTCAGGCTGGACGCTGCATCGAGCTCGACAGCATCTCCCCAGAAATTCGCAAGGACCTCGCCTTTCCACTCGGACATTTTCTTCGCGGTAATCGGAACATCGACTTGTGCGGCTTCGTACACTTTTCGTTGCAGCTGCGCTTCCAGCATGTGTGTCACGAAGTTGTGATAGTACGTATTCAGCAGCTGGATGATCACCCAGCGCTTCAGGCGAGGGTCGTCGGATTGCTCCATAATATGCTGTGCCAAAAGAAGCTCGTTTAACGTCGACGGTGCCTCAATAAAATACATCGTCGGACGGAAGTTGATATAAGCCTGATTTTGGCCGCAAAGGATCCCATGGCCAGCATGACCGAGCTCATGAGCCAACGTAAACGCACTGCGCATATTGCCCGACCAGGTAATCAGAATGTACGAATGGTTTCCGTACGGAGTCGAGCAGAAGGCGCCTGTCGATTTGCCTACGTTGTCTACGTAGTCGATCCAACGGTTGTCCAGCGCTGTTTCCATGATCTGCGCGTATTCGGGCCCCATCACTTGCAAAGCGGCTTTGATCAACTTGCCCGCTTCTTCTATCGTTACAGGCGGACTAAATTCCGGGTCGAGGGGCGCCTTCAGATCGCAGAACTGCAATTTCTCCAAACCCAGCTCTTTCGCTTTTAGCTTGGCATAGCGCCGCATGTGGGGAGCGAGCTGTGTCCCGATGATGTCGAGAATATTATGATACATATCTAAAGTGACTTGCTGGGGCTGAAGCAGCATTTGCGTGACTGATTCATACCCACGCAAGCGAGACATCACGGTTTGCCGCTTGACCTCCGATGCATACACGGCTGCAAAAGAGTTTTGGTAGTTGGCAAGTGTCTGCGAAAACGATTCGTAAGCAGCGCGACGCAGTGCCGTATCTGACGACATTTCATAATCTGTTTCAAACAGGGCGAACGATACCGGATGCTCTGCCCCTTGGGAGTCCTGTACAGCTGCAAACGTCATATCAGACAGCTTTCCTCGATTGTAAATCGTGTACGGAGCAGAAAAGACCTCCCCTAACGCTGCGAGAGCGGATTCGGTATCTGCACTCAAACGGTAGAGCTTTGTTTCCAACAGCTCATGCAGGCTCTTGCGATATGTCTCAAGCCCCGGCTCCTCCTGCAGATACGTTTCGATCGTACCGTCGGGCAAGTCGAGGATCTCGGAGGAAATAAACGAGAGTGCTGCATTCAAGGCAGAAATCGCATCTCCCACCCGCGCAGAAATTGCCTGATTTTGCGGATTGGTCCCATCCTCCGAAGTACGCAATCTGGCATAGGTCGCCACGAGCTGCGCCCTTACGACAAGCTCATCTCTCGCTTCCAGGCAAGCCAGCAGATTTTCTGCCCCAGTATGTAATGTCCCTTTAAATGCAGTGAGCAATGGAAGATGGTCAAGTATTTCCTGCAGCTCGGCATCCCACGCTTCTTGGGTAGAAAATAAGTCGTCCAGATTCCAGGTTTGCTCAACTGCCACATGCTCACGCGTCGGTCTTGATTTCAATGCTCACGCCTCCCTCGATTTCGGTAAAATGTTTTCTATTTATTAAAATTGGATTCTTACTGGAATATTCCTCTATTTCCAAAAAAGAAAGCGATCGCCAAAGGTCGGCTCGAAAGCAGCGGGATTCTGTCTCTTTCTGCGCTTTCCTAGGAAATGCGCAATAAAAATTAATAGAAGAAAAAACCAGCTGGACAGCTATAATAAGGAGGAAGGATAGGTATTGTACATAGGAGGTTTTCTCGATGAATGATGAATCGTTAATCGATCGCTATGCCGAGCTAGCTGTTAAAGTCGGTGTCAACGTCCAGCCCATGCAGACTCTCGTCATCACAGCTCCCATCTCCGCAGCTGCATTCGTGCGCAACGTAGCGAGAAAAGCGTACGAAGCCGGCGCCAAAAATGTACAAATCGACTGGACTGACGATGAACTCACCAGAATGAAGTACGATCTCGCTCCTGATGAGGCCTTTCGCGAGTACCCGATGTGGCGGGCAAAAGGACTGGAAGAGCTCGCGGAAAACGGAGCGGCTTTTCTTTATATCAATGCATCCAATCCCGATCTCCTGAAAGGGGTCGACCCGGAGCGAATCTCTACCGCCAATCGTACGGCTGGTCAGGCTCTCCATACGTTCCGCAGCTATTCCATGGCTGACAAAGTGAGCTGGAGTGTCATTGCCGTGCCGTCGCCTGCCTGGGCATCTGTCGTGTTTCCAGACCTGCCAAAAGAAGAGCAGGAGCGCGCACTTTGGGAAGCCATTTTCCGCGCTACACGCGTCAATACGGAGGATCCTGTGAAAGCCTGGCACGACCATCATGCAAAGCTCAATGAAAAAGTCGACGAGCTCAACGCGAAGCAGTACCGCTTCTTGCATTACACAGCACCAGGGACGGACCTGACCATTGAGCTTCCCCCTCGCCACATCTGGATCGGCGGAGGCAGCGTCAATAAAGATGGCACCTCCTTCATGGCCAACATGCCAACCGAGGAAGTCTTTACAGCCCCTCTCAAACAAGGCGTAAACGGAACGGTCACCAGCACCAAGCCATTGAGCTATCAAGGCAACCTGATCGAGAACTTCACGCTTACCTTTGAAAACGGACGGATCGTCTCCGCAAAGGCTGAAAAAGGAGAGGCTGCGCTCACGAAGCTGATTGAAACGGACGAGGGCTCCCATTACCTGGGTGAAGTGGCTCTGGTTCCGCATTTCTCCCCCATTTCGGAGTCGAACATCATTTTTTATAACACGCTTTTCGATGAAAATGCTTCGAACCATTTGGCCATCGGGAATCCTTACCCCGTCAACATCGAAAACGGAGCCAATATGAGCAACGAAGAGCTGGAGGAATACGGTTTGAATAGCAGTATTACTCATGTCGACTTCATGATCGGTTCGGCCGAAATGAATATCGACGGGGAAACGGCGGATGGCAGCCGGGAACCGATTTTCCGAAACGGCAACTGGGCGTAATAAATAGGGCAGGCGGAACGAGATCGATGTTCTGCACTGCCTCTTTTCGTTTTGGGCACTCTCAGGCAGCTAGTCCAATTCTCCCTGGCTTCCTCCGTTTTTCTATACCATCAGATCTACCTGCGAATAGTTCTTCCTAATCATTTATCAATCACAGGCCCAATTTACGAAAATTCCTCTTGCTCCGCTGTAAAAATTTTCATCTCCCATACCGATAAACCAATTAACCATACCTGAAATGAGTGGTTGATTTGGCCTATATCCTAGCTACTTCCCTATGGATTCTCTCCTTGGTATCCCTGGAATTTCTTTCCTACTTCCATCAAAGCGACCTTCTTGGAATCGGTCCCCGCTTTGCCAATATGGCGTTGGCTGCTGTTTTTACCAGCGTGTATCTTTTTTTCATGTTTCTCGTTTGGCTGTTCCAAAGAAGGCTGAACTCCGCGGGATCCTGAATACGAAAAAGGCGTCGTCGCAGGTTCCCCCTTAGACGGCGCCTTTTTCTATTTCTTTGGATTAATGGGTGATAATCGGATACATGTGACCCTGCATGGCAAAGGATGCTTTTCCCGTTTCTTCGGAGACGACGATGATCAGAGCATCGCATTGTTCGCTGAGTCCCAAAGCCGCTCGATGTCTTGTTCCCAGTTTTTGTTCTCCAACGGACACATGCGATAAGGGCAAGACGTTTGCCGCTGAGAGGATGTGATTTTCCCGGATAACAACTGCCCCGTCATGCAAGGGACTACCCGGAAAAAAGATCGATTCCAGCAGGGAATGGGTCATCCAGGCTCCAATCGGAATTCCGGCTTGCAGGTACGATTGGAGTGAATCTTCTCGCTCGACGACAATCAATGCCCCTTGTCTGCGCGAGGATAAGTTTTGCACAGCCAAGGAAAGATCGGTGTATTTGTCTGTATACGGACCCAAATAGCATTGCAAGTAAAAGGAAGCCGCCGTGGTCTCCAGCTGGCTAAACCGGCTGCGAATCTGATCGAAAGTTCCGAGCAGACATCCATTTTCATTCTCGAGTGCAAGAATGCTTTGTTCGATTGCACTGGAAATTGCCGTCAGTTGCTCTTTCATCTCCCCCTTTAGCGGGGATACGTCGCAGTTCACTCGTTCCATGAAAACCCCTCAGTTTCAATTTATCCCTTGTATGGATGATTGTTCCCCTCCCCGCGTAGAAACATTCTTGTCTCGAATGGGAAACCATTTTCTAACAAGCCCTAGAAGCAATATCAATCGAAAGGCAGTTGCCGCGAAGAGGATTCAAGGAATACTGGACGGATTTTCTCGGTCGGATGTGAATCATTTATTTGTTTTCATAAAGTACGAAGACGTAATTCATAAAAATACTGAACAATCGGATGCTTTCCCTTCATTTTCTCGGCCATGTTTAAAATTCGCTTTTTCCCTACTCGTCTGTCCACCAAAGCTAGGATATTCAATAAGATATCATTGCTCTCCATGCTTTCCTCTATAGAAGTGGATAAAAATTTAGTAGCTACACCGCTGAAATTTGATTTGCTTAATGCTGCTTGGGCTAACAAAAGCTCCTTTGCATATTCTGCCATTTTTCTATTTCTTGCAATGACTCTTAGACGATCTTCCGGAACTGTCCCCTTGGTTTCTTTTCTGACAGCTTCGATTTCTTCTTCGCTGATAGGAATTCGGATATCCGGATCACTCTTAATTTCCTGCTCCGTCTGATACCATTTGATTGAGGTCGTTTTATCACTCATATGGAGTACATTCTTTTTATCTACTGCAATATAGCACAGTCCTGCTTTGTCTGGTAAATAACGATAGCCGGTCGCACGGTATTCAACTTTTCCTTGTAAGGCAGGACAGAGAAAACTCTCCAGCTGTTGTTTCAATTTGCTCCAGGACATTCCATCCTCCTATGTTGCATTTCATCATTAGCTAATGTGGCAGTTATTCCTCCGGGAGATTACTTATTTAATTTAGACTAATTCATGGTGGATACAAAGTCTGTGGTTGGCAGCCTAAACCTGTGTAAGCTTATCCGGGTTTCGTACGATGTAGATTCCGGAAAGCTTTCCGTTTTGGCGTTGTAAAAACATAGCCGCTACGGTTTCGTCTCCCGAACGGAGTACGATACTGGTCTCACCGTTCAGATGGGCACACTCGGAGTGAAGCTTTCCATGATAATAAGGTTTTATGCCCTCGAACGCGCCGGCAAGGATTCGCGCCACTTGATCGCGCGTTTGTATCGGACGCGTGAACGCGAGTACTTTTCCGCCCCCGTCGGAGACAAGCATGACATCTTCAGTCAGCAGGGACAGTATCTGATCGACGTTACCTTTCTCGAGGGATGTAAGGAACCGGCTAACCCATTCCAGTTCGACCGCTTCGGCCACAACCGTCTCCTCCTCAGATATACCCATCTTGCTTTTTGCACGGCTCATCAGCTTGCGGCAATTCGCCTCTCGCTTGCCAAGCATTTCAGCTATTTCGGGATAATCAAAGCCCAGCGCCTCGCGCAGAACGAAAACCGCACGCTCTGTTGGCGTCAGCCTCTCCAGCAGCACGAGCATGGCGTAAGACAGCAGATCGCGCCGGACGACCGTCATCTCAAACGTATCTGCCACTGGCTGCGTACGAATCGGCTCAGGTAGCCACGGACCAACGTACATTTCCCTCCGCCTCCGCGCCGACTTCTGCAGGTCGAGGCAGCGATTGGTTACCATTTTGCACAAATACGCCTTCGGTTCTTCCAAGCGTTCAGGATGTACGTCGTACGCCTTGGCAAATACGTCCTGTACCGCATCTTCCGCGTCTGCCGCGGAGCCTGTCATCTGATAAGCCAGCGTGAACAGCAGCGCTTTATATTGATCGTACAGTTCTTCCAATCGCTGTCCCTCCTTCGTTTTCTATCTAAGCATACTGGCGGCATCCTCTACCAGTTTCTTGATTCTCCCCGGAATCTTTCCTGTCATGACCATATCGAGTCCCCATTTTCGTATCCAGAACACCCCTTCTTCCCCGAGTGCAATGGTGAAAGCATCCATATTCGATTTGGCTGAATGATGACTTGGAGCCGAACGGCCGTCCAAATCTGCCATCACGATCTTTCCCAGTAGTAATCCCTGCTCCCCAGCTTCAAAGCACGTCATCTGAGTTGCTCTGCCGTCTATCGGATCGACGATTCCCGCACAGTCGCCAATGCTGTAAACGTTCGGCATCCCTTGGACGCGATAACATTCATCCACCAGTACCTTCCCATCAGGAGTAAGCGGCAAGCCCATCCCTCGGAGGCCCGGATTGGGTATCAAGCCCAACGTCCAAATACATAGACCAACCGCCAGACAATCGCCGTTGCTGAGCGTTACCACTCCTGCTTCCTCTCGCATCGCCTTACGATTATGAAGTACCGTTACTCCACATTCGATGAGCCGCTGATCCAGCTTCCGTCTAAATTTATCCGACACTTCCGGAAGTAGTCGTTCCTGTGCATCCAGCAAATAGACGGAGACATCGGATGGATTCAGTCCTAGCGCCGTTGCTTCCTTCCTCATGGCGATCGATAGCTCGGCGGACGTCTCCATGCCGCTAATGCCTGCTCCCGCAACCGCGATGGTCATCAGTCTCTTGCGTTCACCAGGATCCTTCTCGTCTGCAGCCTTCCATAGGTTGGCACGCCAGTGTTCCCGGATGTCTGTCGCGGCTTGCGGGTCGGTCAAGGCGATGCCTCCTTGATCGGGATCCGGTCGCCGAACAATGCTGCCGACCGCCACGATTAGAAAGTCATACTGCATTCGGGCATCATTTCCTTGCGCATCCGTATATCGAATCCGTTTTTCCTTACTATCCACGGACGCAACCGTACCTTGTACGAATTCGAAATCTTTTAGAGCTAAATGATCCCAGGGAATCACAATCTCTTCCTCGACCGCAGTCGGACGGAACATTCTCAATTTGCGCAAATGACCGGGCTGCTTGTCGATCAGAACAAACCGAATTCGCCGTCCATTCGCTATGCCCCGGGTCTTTTCCTTTATTTGTTTGAGCGCTTGTAGCCCTGCATAGCCGCCTCCTATGATGACACATGTCAAGTCGTTCATCGTTCCTCAGCTCCCCTTTTACGTTTTGCACATAGAACGATGTAAGGCTCTGATTTGTGACATCGGAAACGAACGAAAAAAAATTACATGAGCCCGTTTCATCAGCCGTTTTTTCGTGACTGTTTGTTGAGTAAATCTGCCGTTAGCCTAACGTGGCCCCAGTCTAAGAACTTTATTATCCAGTCTAATACATATTATATTTAAAATAAAAAATAGGCGATCACTATCTTAACCGAGATAGTAATCGCCCCTATAACTAGACATCTGCTTCGTTTCCGCTCCATTGTAAACGTTGGGTACGTCGCAGAACCCGCTGCGGCTCCAGCGAAGCATCAAAGGCCGTCAACAACGCGAAGGGTATACCATCAATCCGTCGGTAAGGCTTTTTACAGGGCTACAGAGCCATATACAGCGCGAAAATGGACAGACACTCACCGGCTTGCTTTTCCTCCAGTCTAAGCAGCTTGGAAAAATCCGGCTTCGCCCCTCTGCTTAGGTTGTCTTGACTTTCTTCTAGGTCCCCATTTATTGAGTTCCCACTTACTATCCTAGGAATTTTTAGAATGAACAAATGATTCGTCTGTTGGTATTCTCTCCTTGCTTCGGATCACGGCAAGCATGCATAGGAACACACAGGTCAGAAAGCAAATGATGCCGGAAAAGGCCCATTCGATGCCATAGGTGTTGGCGATGACTCCAATCATACCGTTCCCTACCAAAGCTCCCAGACCAGATGCTGTAAACAAATATCCAAGGATCCTCCCCGCCTGATTCGCATACAGGGAGCAAGCAATGGCTGCAATCGTCGGGAATATTGCCGCAAAGCAGATTCCAGACACGATAAACAGGGCCATTGCTGCCTCCCCTCTCCAGACGATGGCAGTGCCAACCAAGAGTATACCTAGTGTTGAGCTGATCATAACCGTCTTCTCTTGACCAATCCGATGAATCCACCAATGTGCACTTAATCGTCCGGCGGTAAAAACCAGATAGAAACCCGATAAGTACAAAGCCCCCTCTGAAAGCGGCAGAGCTCTAACTTGCAGAAGATAAGTGGGGAGCCAAGTAGCATAGCCGACTTCTGCCATTACATATGCCAAGATAGCCAGAAGCAATCCAACGAGTCTGGTATACCCTCCTGATTTGATAGTATTTGGCACAGTCTCTCGCTGTGAATGGGGCTTTCCACTATGTGTGGTCACTTGACCGTATCGAAAAAAGATAACGAACAGCAGGATGAAACTAAGCAGCACCAATTCCACCCAAAAGCCGCTTCGCCAATCGGGAGAAAGCTGCAGGATCCAGATACTGAGGATTGGAAGCCCAGATGCTCCGACACCGTAAAACCCGTGCAGCCAGTTGAAATATCTCGCCTGGTCTTCTGCGGATTTTGCTACGGCGGGTACTGCACCGTTTATCCCGATCTCCAGGAAGCCTCCCCCGATCCCAGCGAGGACAAAACCGGATGCGAACAGACTATAGTTCTCCACATTCATGTAAAGAAGCAGTCCTACGGCAATAAGAAAACTTCCCCACACCGTGACAAACTTCAACCCTTTTTTGTCAATCACAAGTCCTCCGAGAAAAGAGCCTGCCAAATACCCAAACGATCCCAAAGAAAATGCACCGCTCAGTTCAAGATAATTCAAGTGTAGATCCTTTTGAATCAAGGGGGTCATGATACTTCGCAGGGAGTCGATGGAACCGAAAAACAGCATGCCAACAAATGAAATAAAGAGCAGCTTTCTCTCAAAGAGGGCCACGAGAGTCTTCACTCCACTTTCTATCCAGCTTCGCCAATACGTGAGTCAAAGGATGTTGGGCCATGGATTCCAACCGCCAATCATAGGATTCAAACAGCAAATCCATTGTGACGGGATTGGGCACGATCACACATTGCAGCCCTGCTGCTTTCGCCGCCTTTGCTCCTGCGGCTGAATCTTCGAAAGCAAGGACCTCGTCTGGGCTAAGGTGAAGAGCACTCACAGCTTTTACGTACAGCTCAGGGTCTGGCTTTACGCTCTCCACATCATCGGCGGTTTTAATCACTTCAAAATAGGGAAGAAGCCGGAGCTGCCGAAGAAACCCTTCGACCCATGCTCGGTTCGAACTGGAGGCTAGACCGATTCGCAGTCCAAGTTCTTTTGCCGTAGCCAGATAATCCCGTACACCAGCCCTTGCTTCCACTTCCTTGATCTTTTCCCGATGTAAATCATTTGCCACTCGCCTGATCGTCTCGAGTTTCTCCTTAGTCCCTGCCACTTTTTTCAGATACGTATTGAACGCTCCTCCATGTGTCCCCACAAAGGAAGCAAATGTTTGGAGCGGTAAATCCAGCTGGTGCTGCTCAAAGGCTTCACGAAATGAGTGGTACCAGATCGTTTCGGTATCCAGGATAAGTCCATCGAAGTCAAAAACAATTCCTTTAATCACAGTCTCTCTCCTCCTCTGCTCCATTAGCGAAACGACAGCAGCGCCCCCAGCTGCCTGAAAGAACCTTGTTGATTCTTTTCCACGTGCAGTTGAAGACGCCATCTATTTTCTGTAGATAATCAATAGGCCACTTTCCACATATATCTTCGTGTGCTGAGCGGGTGATTGCGCGCATTCGCCAACTCTTCCGCATAGACTCGCAGTACCCGATGCAGTACGAGCGGCGCGATGTACCCCTTCACTTGATCGTCCACCTCGCTTAAATCAAAGTCTTTGGCATCCAGGGTGATGATAGTATCGCCATACTGCCGAGAAAAGCCGAGGGAACGCTCTTCGAGGGGACGAGTTTCGTCGAGACCAACAAGCTGGATAATAGGTACTCCCTTATCCAATATTTCGAATGGTCCATGAAAATACTCCCCGGCATGAATAGCGTGGGAATGGATCCATTGCATTTCCATGAGAATGCAGATGGCAAACCAGTAGGCGATACCATAGTTGGCACCACTGCCCATGGTATAGATGATTCTAGCATCCCGGTACGTACGGCCAAAGGTTTGTGCTGCAAGAAGGGCTTGCTCCCTCGCTTTTTCGATCACCGGACGCAGTGCCGCTAGCGAATGGATGATGGCCTCGTATTTGGGATTGCCTTCCTTGATATACAAAAGACCGAAGACCAATTCGTACATGATCGCATGCGCATCGTTTAGGAAAGGCTGCTCTTTCCCCTCCTCATACACGATGACAAATTCAGATGCTTCTGCCAGGGGAGAATCCGGATCATAGGTAAGGGAGACGGTCATAGCCCCTTTTTCTCTGGCAAAGCAAGCGGCATTCACGGTTTCCGGCGTTTTGCCGTAGTGCGAGCAAAGGATGACGAGGGATTTTTCACTCAGCTTAGCAGGATGGCGGTGGATAAATTCATTGGAGCTGTAAAGATCGGAATCAATCGTTTTGGCTTCGTGATCCAAGGCATATTTGCTGGCGTACATGAGCGCGGACGAACCTCCGCACCCGACTAGGAAAACTTTTTCAATCTCTCTACTCTTATATTCCTCGAGTACTCGATCTACCATTTCATTCAGCATGCGCTTCTCCTCCTTTGAAAGTGACTAGACTAGTAGCTCCTATTTTTCCACTGCAACGAACGATTCGAGTCGCCGAAGCGATGCTTCTATCGCCTGATCCGGATCAAGTACGTACTGGGAGGAGGTAAATTCCAGCGTCAATGCTCCTTTGTAATTATGTTGCTCGAGGATCTGCATATACGACGCCAATGGAAGATTCCCATCGCCCCATGCCAAATGTCCACCGGGTTTTCCATCTACCAGGTGAATGTGCACAAACTCCTCACCCAGTCGTTCGAAATAGCTGTCCAGCTCTTCTCCTTCCACAGCCATCGCGACCGTGTCCACCATCCCTTTCACGGATGGGCAACTGATATCGTTTACCATTTCCATCAGATCGGTTAAATTACAGACCAGATTGGACTCGATACGCTGCAAAGGCTCTAACGCGAGCGTAATACCGCGCTGCCTTGCATACTCGGCAAGCTGCTGCAGGGATTCGCACGAACGCTTCCATGCTTCCGCCCTGCTTTCGTTTCGATAGCCCCATCCTGCAGTCACCAGTACGAGCTCTGACTGCAATTCGGCGCTTGCCTCAATGGACTTTTCAAAATATCGTTTGCTTCGCTCGCGAATGGTCTGTTCCTTAGCTGCGAGATTAATCGGATACATGCATTGCTCAGGGGTGAAGCACACCACTTTCAGACCGCGGTCATCGATTTGGCGCCTGATGCCCCTGATTTCTGTTAAGGACAGATCCTCTACATAAAAGTGCGGCGCCGCTCCCCAAAGCTCAATCTGCTCAAATTGGAAGCGAACCATGGATTCCAAAAAATACGTTAGTGGATAGTGCAGGTAATGAAAGTTCATCCCCGTGATCTGCGCACGCTTTATGGTTGCCATATGCCCTCCCTATTTTGGATCCCCACACGATAAACCTATTCGAGATGGTTCAACCTTTTACACTGCCTGCCATCATGCCACGAACAAACTGTTTCTGGAACAGAATGAACATGATGATCATTGGAATTGCAGAAATGGCCAGTCCAGCCAATTGGACACCAAAATCGGTATTCAGCTGGCTCCTCAGGTTCATCAATCCCACCGGTATCGTCCGAAGTGCGGAATCTTCGATGAACACCATGGCAAACATGAATTCATTCCACACATTCATCCCCGTAAGGAGGGCAGCCGAAGCCAAGATTGGCTTTCCCATTGGCAAGATGATATGCCAGTAGACTTGCCAAGTACTGCATCCGTCAATCGTCGCAGATTCCTCCAGCTCTCTTGGGATGGATAAAAAGTAGGAACGCATGAGGAAGATGGAAAACGGCAGTTGGAATGCGACATAGGGCACGATCAGAGCCCAGTGTGTATTGTATAGGCCAATCATCTGAAGTATTTTGTAGAGGGAAATTAGGCTAACCTGCGGAGCCAGCATCAATCCGCTCACCACGATGAGTAGCAAAATGTTCGCCCCTTTGAAGTGAAACCGGCTAAGTCCAAAGGCAGCCATCGAGCCTAAGACCAGAACAAGCAGCACCGAGACTACTGTGACAAAGGCGCTGTTCAGAAAGTATTGACCGATTCCCGCATCCCAGGCGGAGACGTAGTTTTTCCACAGCCACTTATCCGGCATTCCCCATGGGTCCAGAAAAAAGTTGCGATTGGATTTGAACCCGTTCATCGCAAGCCAGAACAACGGATACAGGATGCAGAGCGCATAGGCGGAAAACCACACCCAGATCAAAACGCGATACCATTTTTGCAAAAATACCATACGCCCTCTACACCTCCTGGCCCGTTTTTGCGAGTCGCATTTGCAAGAGCGACAAGCCTAGCGTAATGACAAAGATGATGGTTCCGATCGTCGAGGCGTACCCCATTTCATCGTTGCGAAACGCTGCACGGTACAGCATGGTCCCCAGCACTTCTGTAGAACGTCCAGGACCCCCGAAGGTCATTACGTACACCTCATCAAACACTTTAAAGGCACCAATCACGGTGATCATGCTTCCCACGAGAATCATTTCTCTCAGCTGCGGGATGGTTATATGAAAGAAGGTACGAAGACGATTGGCACCGTCTATCATGGCTGCTTCGTACAATTCTCCCGGGATCTTGTGCATCGCGATCAAAAATAGCATGGTCATGTACCCGGTGTACTGCCACTGAGAGACAGCCACTACTGCGTAGATTGCCGTTTTGCTATCACCCAGCCAGGGGTGCATCCATTCGGTTTGACCGATTGTCTTCAGTGCCCCATTGATTAGCCCGATTTCTGGGTTGTACAACAGCTGCCACATGAGGCCCACTACCGAGATGGAAATGACCGCTGGGAGAAAAAACACTGTCCGAAAAAAAGGCTGCCAACGTCGGATGACCTTTTCCTCCAGGATAGCTGCGATCACCAAACCACCTCCGACCTGAAACAGTAGGGAGATCAGCGCGTAGAGCGAGTTGTTTTTCAAAGCAGTGTAAAAGACAGGGTCGTGAAACAGTTTGACGTAGTAATCCAACCCGACAAAAACCCTATTCACCTCAAATGTGCTCCATCGAAACATGCTGTAGTAAAGGTTGAAGATAATCGGGAGAAACACGAACAGCACGATGAGCAGAAGGGCTGGAAGGATAAAAGGGAGTGCGGACCGGGCATTATGAAACGTCGATTTCAACATGAGTCTCCCTCCTAGGAAGAGGGTAAGCAGCCCAACGGTCGCTTACCCAAAATGCCTATTGCTTGACTTCCTGATTGACCTCCTGAGCGACCCCCTGGACTTCCTGCATGATCTCCTCCGGTGATTTCGTTCCATCCAGTAGCAGCTGGATATTCGATAGGTACGTGTCCGCTATTTTCGCATGCACGTCCGTATCGAGCCATTCGGCCATTCCTTCTGCGCTCTTCATCATTTCGACGGCTTCTGCTACCTGCTTCAAGGCAGTATCCGGATTGGTAGCGCCGACAATCGGACTAGGCCAGCCAATTTGCTTCACGAGCTTTTCCGCATTTTGCTTGCTGGTCAAAAACTTCAAGAATGCGATTGCTTCTTTTGGGTGCTGAGTTTTTGACGAGACAATGAAACCGTCCGGCGCTCCGGTAATATAGTTTTGATTGCCCTTTCCTTCTGGGATTGCAGGCATCGGGAAGAAGTCGAACGGAACCTGCATGTTCTTTTGTGCCTCTTGGAATTCTTCTAACTCCACATACATCATCGCGCCTTTGCCGGCAAAAAACATCTGCGTCGCCATGTCATGCGAGCTGGAGTTGATGTTGTCGTTGAAATATCCCTTGTCTTTCAAGTCCTTCAGATACTGCAGCGCTTTGATGTAACCAGGGTCGGTAAACTCTCCTGTTCCAGGATTGTAATCCTTAGCGCGGACATCATCAGGAACCATCTTTTGATTCAGACCGGTCAAATAGTGAATGGCAGCCCATGGACTAGCATTACCTAAGATGATAGGCGTTTCCCCGGCTTGTTTTAATTTGTCTAAAAGTTGCAAAAATTCTTCCCAAGTCTTTGGCTTTTGCAGCTGATGCTTATCAAAGATCTCCTTGTTGTAGACAAAGAATTTCCCGTTAAAGCGCAGGGGTACACCGTAGTTTTTGCCATCGGAGACGAATGGCTGGAGTGAGGCGGGGATGAAACCCTTTTTCCATTCCGGGTCGGCATTCATTGCTTCAGTCAAGTCCATCGCCGCACCTGATCTTACAAATTTCCGTGCGAATTCACCCGACCACGAGAACATAATATCTGGAACGGATCCTCCCCCCATGATCACGCGGAGTTTGTCTTTCATCGGTTCATCCGCGACAGCTTCCACCTTTACTGTGATGGAAGGATTCTGACTCTCAAATTCCTTGATGACTTCTTCAAAATAGGGGGCGTATTGCGGCTGCGGCCATTTGTGCAGCAGTTTGAGCTCAACCTTGCCCTCCTCTGAAGAGTCGGAAGCCGATTGACCCTCTCCGGAAGATGGGCTGCTGGAACACCCACTCGCCACTAAAGACAAGACCAACGTACCAAGGACGGCCATTTTTTTGGTAAACGTGAACACATTGATCACTCCCCATAATGGTATATACCATTGATCCTAAAAAAATTTGACATCCCTCTTTGCTGTATTATTTTAGGTTCAATTCTGAATAATAGCGGACGATATCGCTGCGCGTGATGGATTTGGAAAATTCGATTTCCCGTCCCGTTTTATCAAATGCAACCGCTTCCAACAGGATACAGGGACTTTCCGATTTAATCCGCAGGAGCTTACTCTCGGAATCATCTGAAAACGTAACCTGCATATATTCCTTAGCCTTCACGAGTACGATGCCGTACAGGTCCTCCAGCACCTGATACAGCGACGTATTGTCTGCAATGTGCTCTTCAATTCCTGGGCAGAACAAGTACGGAAGGAATGATTCCTCGATTGCCACGGGTGTGTCATCGACCAAGCGCAGACGTTTGAACACAATGACTTCTTCTCCATCGGGCACCTTTAATTTTCTCGCCAAGGAGGGTCTCGCTTGATCTTTCCGTACAGATAGCAGCAGTGTTCGTGGTGTGAGACCTTTGCCAAGCATGTTTTTGGTAAAGCTGTTGAAAGTGATAAAGTCCATTTCAATTTTTTTGTTCGTGATGAAGGTTCCCGCCCCGACCCTACGTTCGACTATTCCCTCCCTTTCCAATACGGACAAGGTATGTCTGGCCGTCATTCGGCTGACCCCGTACAAATCTGCCAGCTCACGCTCAGAAGGCAGCTTGTCTCCGCTGGACAGCTTTCCTCTTTCGATGTCATCCATGATTATGCTCTTCAACTGTTTATAAAATGGAGTGTTTTCTCTATTGTGTGATTCCATGCCGACTCAACCTTTTCCTAATTGGTATATACCTTTACCAAAATAGTAAAGTTATCAGATGATTCTGTCAAGTTCAAACTTGGATTTTTCCTAATACCGTTGGCCATGACCAAATGCTCCATCCACTAAGCAGGTCCTCGCTGAAAATGAGGCAGCCACTTGCAACCCTCTTTCGATGGCTTCCGCAGTTGGTGCATGGGTTTTTGTCCAGCCGAATTGGACCAAGTGGATGAGGAATGCTGTTAAAAAGGAATCTCCCGCTCCCATCGTATCCACCGGCTGCACGAATTCGACAGTCCCTCTGTACAATACGCCATGGCTAAAGAACAGTGGACCCTGTGAGCCTCTGGTGATCAGAATATGATTCACGCCATGGCCATTTACCCGATTGACTAATGTCTCGATCTCCGAGCGGGTCAAAGAGCCTCCTGAAAACAAGGCAAAGTCGATAAAGGGGCATACTTTCTGCAAATAATTATCCGTACGGAATTTGGATTCTTCAGAAAAGTCAAAGGCTACCAAAGCATCCAGTTGCCGAAGCTTCGGCAGCTCGCTCTCTACATGAGCATAACAACCAGAATGGATCAGTGAAAAACTCTTCAAGTATTCCAGATCCTCTGTGTCCAATATAGGTGGGTTCTTTGTTGAAATACCTCCCCCATTTCCCCCGACGAATACTCTGTCACCTTCGACAAGGTTGACCTGGGCAAAGCCGTTCTCCCCTTCCAACTGTATGCAGTGTGATAAGTCGATGCCGATTTTCGTTAGTTCTTCTTGAATGAATTCTGCGATAACATCATTTCCAAAGGCACCTAGATAGGCAGAAGGAACACCAAGCTGCTTGGCAAACACTGCAAAATTCACAGAATTCCCCCCCGGATAGCGCGTCCTTGTATGTAGGTATACATCCGCCACGTTATCACCAAAGCCAATTACTTTCATGTTTCCAGCCCCCCTTGTTATCTTCTGGCAACGAAAGCACTACCGCAGTAGTGCTCGTCGCTTCTATTTAGTACTCCATTTTTCGGTAATAGCGTCTGGTTTCCAGCGGGTGGTTCCGTTCGCGCTCCAGGTATACACTGATGCGATTGAGGACTGCCCAGTTTACGCTGATCCCAAAGTACGCTCTCATCTCTTCACTGATGCCCTCCAGTGCGAACTCCTTGGTGTCGATGATGAACAGCTCTTTGGTCATCTTCTCGGCAAAGCGCTCTACACGGTCCACCAATGGCCGTGTCTCATCTTCCCCTTTCAGGAGGATGACACTCGTGTTTTCCTCAACCAATTCCAGAGTTCCATGGAAAAATTCTGCCGCGTGAATGGACTTCGATCGAATCCACTGCATTTCCTCTAGAATGCACATGGCATAAGAGTATGTGTTGCCCCAGAGGCTGCCAGCTCCGACGAGCATATGGTAATCCGTGTTTTTGTGTTTGATAGCAAATGCTTCTGCTCTTTGCTCAAAAGACTCCATGGCACTGAGCAGTGCTTGTGGAAGTATCGCTACTTCTTTGGCAAATTTGTCATAGAGGGGAAACTCATTGTTGTTGTGCATGAAACGGAAGACCAGCATGTACAGGTGAATGAAGAAGGTATCAAACGAATGCTTTTCGTGTCCTGTCGTGATGCAGTGATCGACGATTTCAGCTAACGGGGTGTTTGGATTTGCGACCAATCCAATCGTCTTAGCTCCCCTTTCCTTGCAGAACTGTGCCGCTGCCACCGTTTCTTTTGTCGTTCCCGATACAGAGGCAAAAATGCAGACAGAATCTTTGCTGAAATGCTTATGGTTCATGACCATGAATTCCGCAGCAATTTCAGCGTGAACTTCCAACGTTGAATTCGACTTCAGAATGTACTCATACGGGTACATCATCGCGATGGTTCCCCCCGCACCAATCAGGAAAAGATTCGAAAAGCCTTTGGCAGAAATGTGGTCGACAATTCCTTCGATTTTCTCACGCTCTGCAATCGCCTCCTTTCCCACTGCTTGCAGAAACAAATCCGAATCAAATTTCAACATAGCCTATTCCTCCCCAATGGTAGACAATCGTAATCTATTTTAAAGCGTTCATGCTTTAAAACCTGTCTGAGTCCTTGCAGCTACTTTAGAATCGTGCTGAACTTGCATCGGTCTCCTCTGGCGATTTCAATGGTGTACTCGATTGGGACCTGTTCCTCCGTGGCGGTAACTACTTTCGTGCAGATAGCAGCCTCGCCAGGCGCCACGCCCAGATAGGACGCTTCCTCTTCAGTCAAGTAGCTCATGCTGATTTCCTGTTTGCTCTTTGTCAGTTCTATATGATAAACCTCACGCAGGATCGCATAGAGTGATTGCTGTTCCAGATCATGCTGTTCCAATCCGGGGCACAAGTGGCAGGGGACGTAGATGGTCTCCAACGCAAATGGTTCATGCTCGACATGCCTTATCCGCACGAGTTCATAGACTTCCGTGCCAAGCAAAATGGAGAAAGTCTTCGCGAGCCATTTGTTCGCTTCCATTTTTCGAATGGATATGACGGTAGTTTGTGCGTGCAGCCCAGCCTCTTTCATGGCATCGGAGAAAGAGAGGAACTGCCACAAATTCCGGTTAATTTTTTGTGGTGCTACATACGTTCCACTACCGTGAATGCTATACAGGATGCCTTCATCCACGAGTCGTTCGATTGCTTGACGCAATGTCATCCGGTTAACGCCCCAGTGAGAGCTGAGCTCTCTCTCCGAAGGTAGCTTATCATGGGCACGCAGCCCGCTTTGACTTATGTATGCTTCTATTTTTTCTGCAAGATCCGAACGGACAGTATCGTATTTTGCCAAGTCTACCCCTGCCTCCAACCAACTGGTATATTTGTATACCACACTAACGTTATATACCAATCGCAAAATATATACCACTTAACCATTATGCTATACCACTTGAGGGGCCTGGTCAATAAAAATCTGAAAAGTCACAAAAAACCCCTCTGACTTACACATGCCTGTAGGGCACGCGAAGCAAAGGGGGGTGAGGTATTAGTGACGGTCTGCCAAGAAATAGCTTTTTTGACCATTCGTATATGATTTTGTGAATTCCACTACCCGACTATCGCGGTCATAGCTTTTGCATTCATGTAAAAAAACGACACTGTCAGTCGGGACTTGAAGCAACTTTGCTTCCGGATTTCGAACCTTTACAAGGGACAACGTTTCGTAGGCCATGTCCAGGTCTACTCCATTAGCTGCAAACAAGTCGTAGAGCGAGTGTACCCCGAAGTCGTACTGGTCTATTTGGGAAACCAGGTCGTACGGAACCAGTGTATCCTCCAATGTAAACGGTTCGTCATTTCCCAAACGCAGCCGTATGATACGGTATAGCTCCGCCTCTTCATCTATATTGAAAATTGCTGCATATTTCAAACCAGCTCTTCGTCTCCCTGTATACAACAGTTTCGTGGACGGCTGGATCCCTTTGGACAACAGCATTTTGCTGAAACCTTGCAGCTTGTACAGATTGGAACCGATTTTTGATTGCGTCACGAATGTACCTTTTCCCTGCACTTTCTTAAGGACACCCTCTTGGACCAATGCTTCGATGGCGTTCCTTACTGTCATGCGATTCAATCCATACGTTGCGGCCAGCTCACGTTCGGATGGGATCGGCTGCCCATACGCGTATTCACCATCCGCTATTTTTTCACGGATCAGTTCTCTCAGCTGGGCGTGCAATGGAATCTTCTGTTCCACGGTTGCGTCCCTCCTCTCCCATTCCTTACAGTGTATCAAGGTCGGTTTTCCTTTGCCATCCTTTCGTAACGAGTGTTCTTGTATCCCACGGAGAACTTCGCTTTCTAGCGCTCCCTTTTTGCTAGATTTACCTTCCATAAAAACATGCTCGCAGCTGCAGCGACGATTGAGGGACCCAGATAGCCTTTCTGGATCCAACTGGGCAACCTTTATAGCCTGCTGCCCCTATCGTATCTTCAACAGGGCCAGGTGTTCCGAACAGAACAATCTCCCCTGAAAGAACAGAGTTTAGCTTATTTGCATCTGAGGCAATTTCAACTTCATTCGAAGTAATCATTTCACCGGCTTCAGTCATACCAGTTACCACATAGTACGTTGAACAGTCTGTGCTACCTCGTTTTTTTACACTGTATCTAATAAGATTCTCTTCCTCGTTCCAGTTAAGGACGTTTGAATCCATTTTTTGAGTTACATTGAGACGATTCTTTTCTTGGGGATCTTCCACTAGACTCGGTGATACCGTAGTAATCGCAGATGTTTCGTTTAATTGGATTAAAGAATTTCCAATGCACATCCTTGTATTCAATGACAATCTTATCAATCGACAGCTTGATGTTGCTCATGTTCTTCCCCCTCCAAAAATTTTGATGAATTTCTGGCTAAATTAGAGGGGATGGCGGTTAGCCTTTCACATGTCCTTCCCAAGATGCTATATGTAAACTGGCACGTTACCAGATTGTTTTTGACCTTTACATTCTAAGTAGTCGGAATGGAATACTCATTAGTTGCGAGAGTCTTTTTTGCTTCATGTCCCTTTGCATAGTAATAATCGTTACATCCTCGTAGATTATTAGGGTAACTTTTTATAGACTTATACGTACGTACATCTCATTTCACGAAAATTTGGTACGGGTATTACAATGGTTATATTGCCTATTTGGAGATAAAACGGTTCATTCGGCACTGGGTGGGGTTTATTTCAATTGCCCCCTTTTCAAGGGCGAGTCCAAGAGCAAAAAAATCCCCCAAACGAGCGTTGATCCTCGGTTGGGGGATAAAATCATCCAAAAATATCTTTATTTGTTCTTTTAATCTTGTCTAATATTTTGTCCATTTCCTTCACATCAAACAATCCTTCATTCGTTCCTGCCAAAAAGTATAGCTTTAACCAATAAGAATCATCTTCCAAATAGGTCTTTACTGCTTTTTCTATTACTTCTTTTGAAAGTTTCTTTACGATGACCTCTGGAGGTGCAGCAGGAATAAAGTCTACCCCTTCTTTATCCATGTACGAAAATAAATATTTTGGAGTTGTTACGACTAAGGTATACGTAAATCCATCTTCTGTTTCAATAAAAACATCAATATTATCGTTTTCAATATCCTCAATTTCATCAAAATATGAAGGATATTTTATCACATAATTCTCCAATTAATTCTCCCCCTCTAGGTTATTTACCGTAAAGGTCTCTTAGTACTTTAATAACATCAGCCTGATTTGCCTTATTAGATTTACCAACAATCTCGATTCCACTTTCAACATTTTTAAAGTATACTCTAGCCCCGTTTGCACCACGCATTTCATAGATTCCTCCAAATCCAAGCGATTTTGAGCCTTTACCCGGATTTGTGTTTCCACTTAGAAAACTCTTAACTAAATTATCTGCCTCAGATTGGACTCTTGGGTCTTTCCCCATTTCCATTGCTGCTCTCACAAGCCTCTTATCATTTTTTATGACTGAGGTTGCTGTTTTTACAATCTTTAAACTCCCAGCGGCTAGACCACCTAAAGGGGCATATTGAATTGCATTAGCTGAATAAACGAATAAACCGAAGCCGTATGGGTTGCTTTCAATTTTTTTAATTGTGGCATCCCAAGCAGGTCTACGCCAATATAAAGCAATGTCAATTTACTATTCATGATTCATTCCCCCTCATCTTAGTTGTTTTCAGTTGTCTATGCAAAGAATGTCAGCACCCTCCGAACAAGCGTTAATCATATAAATGACCACGCACGGATACGTCAGCTAGTACATTCTCTGTTAGACGACTGAAAAGGTTCTAAATAATCGGTTGATGTATGCCTTGTGATTCAATGTGACCGTATGTATACTGCCCTTTGTAGAAGCCCTCACGGTCTAGGATTCGCTTCACCTGAACCTTCGTAAATGACTTGCCTTGTGCGGTTCTGTAGCCCTCCACGTTTAGCTGTAGAGCCATTTGAGAGAGTGACCATGTTTGATACTGCTCACGTATGGCAAACAGTCTCCGAACCGTTTCTGCCTGTTTCTGATCTATCTGTAAAGCCTTCTGACCTTTTGGCACTGTTAGCCAAAGGTTGCTCTTCCTCCTGCGTAGCCGCCCTGCTGTGCTTTCTTGTTGCGTCCTCTGCCTAGTTTCATCGCTATCTCGAGCCGTTGATACTGGTCGAGCAGTTCCATTAACCCGTTAATCAGGAAGTCGCTTGGGTCTTTCTTGTGGATGCTGTAGGTCGGCTGTTCAATGCTTTGTACATCTACACCATGTTTCTTGAACTCCCGATGTACCAATACCTTTACGATGTCAGACCGCCATAAACGGCTTGTATTGAGGACAACTACTTTGTCGATGGTTTCGGTAGAGAGGGCGGCTAACATGTCCTGAAAGCCCTCTCTATCCACTTCTAACGCTTCCTCGTCTACCTTTGCCCCCGATATGCCTTCATCACAAAACACATGCAGGAGATTCCATCCTTGTTCCTTACAGTAAGCTAGAATTTCATCTTGTTGATAACCTAAACTGTAGCCGTCCTTTGCTTGCCCTTGTGTGGAAACCCGTACATATCCAATGACTTTCATCGCATTTTCTCCCCCACCGTTACAGAAATTGAGATTAATGTAACGGTATTCCGTATCACGATATTATTATAGTACGGTATACCGTTGCACTCAATAGTTTTTAGGTGATATTATGAAAGAAACATCACTAAATTGTAACGGTATTACGTTATGGAGGATTCATATGCCTATTCGATTACGTCTTAGAGAAATCCTTGAGGAACAAGGAATCAGTCAACGAGAACTCGCCCGTAGAATGAATATCCGCCCAAGTACGGTTAGCCATCTTTGCTCCGATAAAGTCAACGCCGCTTACTTTGATACTTTGGAGCAGATTTGTAAGACATTAAACATTCAACTGCATGAGTTGCTAGTCTTGGAAGATGAGTAGACTATTACGCTACTGGTACTTTACTGACAACACCGCTAAGTATTGCACATGGCGTCGTTACAGCTTCTTCCCATTGCTCCACAGCTACGTTATCAAAATCGAGCGTTGGGCGTTTTCTCATTTCCACCTCAATTTGCCTACGATAATATCCCGTTACCTGTCTCTGTTCCAGTTCACCACTCATCAATGCGTTTACTCTTAGAAGCATTTTCGGTTTTAACAGTTCTGGCGAGGTCAAATGAGTACACAGATAATACTTGTTAAACTGAGGCGGATACTGTACCAAAACATCAAGCGGTATCTTCTTCTTTGGAGCATAAACGATTTCAAACCTCGTCAATTCGCCCTCGATTTTCTTCCCTTGCTTCTCAGCTAGTTCCAACTTCTTATCGTAAACTCGGCAGTATCCTGCTACCTGCCTTTGATGCCGTTCATTGGAGTATCTTGTTCCTTTTTCGCAATGCATGTTCCGCCCAGTTAACGATAAGGTGAACAACTCAGATAAGGGTAACGGAATGTCAAATGCTACATCACACCGCACAAAGAGGATAGCGTGGGAGACCCTTTTCAATTGCATGAGCCATGATTTGAAGTGAATCAGACTGTCAGGATGACATTCGATTCGTAGCGTGTGCTTTAGGGATTTTTTCGCATACGCAAGCTGATAGGAGACATGCAGGTAATGTTCTCCATCTGTTACATGAACATGATACTTGAAGCCCTTGTCCAGAACATAAAGCGATGCATTAAAGTAATCACAAAGACGTTGTCTGAATGGAATGAAGAAACTCCAATAGACATTGGTGAAATCAATGACAATACGGTCAATAGAAACTTTCACCCCTTCCATATTCTCAACCCCCCACCGAAATTTTTTAACGAATTTCGGACTATATTAGAGGGCAAGGCGGCTAGCCTGAAGCGTATCCTTACCTATATATTTGAACTGGCACGTTACCAGATTGTTTATGACCCTTACACCGAAAATAGTCGGGACACCATACGCATTAGTTGCGAAGAATTTTGTTGTCTCACTTCCTCTTGCACAATAAACATCGTTGTATCCTTGCGGATTGATGCAAGAAAATAGACTATTTTGTTCTCCTCCTCCCCATCGGGATGAGCATGGGATTAGTTGCGTTTTCATAGGATATTTGAGAAAAACGGGAGAAAACGAAGGTAAGGTTTTTACAAGGAAAAACGGTGGTAACTGGCAATAATGGGGGCAAAGTTAGTGGAGAGAATAGAGGAATTAGGGTAACTTTTTGTACCTGTTTACGTGCGTACATCTCATTCCATGAAAACTATGTACGGATATTACAAGGGTTATGTTCTCGCTATAGAGATAAAAAGATTTATTCGGCACTGGGTGGGGGTTCTTTAACTTGCCGCCACGGCGATTGTGAGGGCAAAAAAGAACCCCAGACGAGGTTGGTTACTCGTTTGGGGTTTAACCTACAAGTCTCTAGTTCGAGAACAGAAACTGTTCTTCTATAGTGAGGAAATCTTTTAACAACTGAATAATTTTGTCTTCCTCTGTCTCCTTCCCCTTTTCTGATGTTGGCAAATACCTAACATTGGAAACATCCCTAATTAATGTATACATATCATCTGGACATCCAAAAATAGAGAATACATCCTCTATCTTTTCGAACAAAGAACTAGAGTATCTAGAATCTACCGCTACCGTCTTCAAGATGCAGTACCGCCATTTTCTCTTCTCGACGATCCATCTTTCGGACTCCTCACCAAATGCTCCATTAGAAAGGGTTTCAAGAACTTCGATGAGTTGATGGTTCATCTCTTCCTCTGGTAAATCCCAAGCTAACTCTAAAACATACTTGTTATTAATATCAGGATGTTTCTCCAAGAAATCAATCGCGTACCGAGTCACTTCTTTTGGTTCGAGTAAACCAAGTAGTCTGCCAACATATAGGGTTTCCCAGTTATAATACACATTAAGGTCATTAAACAAATCAAGTGAGTATGTCATCTAATTCCCCCAGTTATTAGGTGTTCCAGTAACTTTACCATTTGGAATAAAAACCCTATGAGTTACTTCATTTTTAGGAGTCGTTATCCATTCAAAAACACCCTCTATATCTTTCCTCACCGTAGTCATAATAGTGTTACGTGTTGCTTTATCAAATACATATTTTGTTTCATAAACAACCATCGAACCTTCAATTTGATATAAAGTCTTGTCTATTCCGTCTCTTTGTCCAGTTAGAGCAAATTTTGCAGCATAACTCGCATAGTTATCAATAATATCATTAAAAGCGTGATATGGGTCTGCCTTTAATGCACTACCTACACGAGTGTAATCCAATACAGGATGCTTAATTACACCTAACGTCTGTCCTTTTATTAAGGTAGATTTTGCAACCTGTGGAATCTTGGCATATTTAGATGCATTGGCTATTACAGCCGGTCCACCTTTGTCCGGTGAAACAATACTCTTCCATACAATCCCTTGTGCTACTGCCCTTTGCTCTGGCGAATAACTTGGATCAACTGAAATTAGCAGTGCTTCTGGCAAGGTTAATTGATTTGCTGACTTATAAATCGTCCCATTACTAGGAGCAAAATCCGCATGAATAACAGCATCGTGACCACTCGGGTCAACAAATTTAAGCGGATTGTTGTGTCCATAAGTATACCGATTCAAACTAAGCGGATTATCCACTTGCCCCTTATACGTATCCTCCGAAATAAACCGCCCAACGCTTGGGTCATAGTACCTTGCACGCAAATAATACAAGCCCGTCTTTTCATCATAAATCTCCCCGCTGTACTTAAACGGATTGGCCATCCCTTTCGTTTCCGAAACGACATTTCCCCACGTGTCGTATTCATAGGTGTTCAGATTGTTCCCACTGCCATCCGTAACAGACACAACATCCCCATGGCTATTATATCCATAGTACCCGCCTTTACCAGCCGTAAAGTCCTCGCGGAACAAGAGTTCATTGCCCCAGATGTTACGGGCTACCACATTCCCAGCTGCATCGAGTTCCTCAATGACCTTGCCATTCAGATTGATATACTTGGTTTCGGTACCGTTTTCTACTTTAGTAGCACGCAATCCGTCTCCAAAGTAGGTGTAGGCGGACGTATCCCCTGTTTTAGCATTAGAAGTACCACGTAGTTGGTTGCGTTCATCAAAGGTGTACGTAACACTGCCGCTTTCTAAAGGTTTTTTCCCATCCAATGCTGAGCGATTACCTCGGCCGTCATACGAATATTGATTCGTTGTGTCAGGTGCTGTTTCCTTTTTGAGGCGATCCACTTTATCGTACTCATAGCTATAGGAAGTTCCATTTCGTTGAATACCTGTAACGTTACCAAAGGAATACTGGTTGCTTTCTGTCCATACCGGTACTTGATTCTTGCTCTGAGTAACGTGCTCTACCTGCCCAAAGGAATCCATCTTGCGGTCTACCAGTTGTCCATTCGGATATTCAATCTGGTAGCTCTCCCCAGTGCTATCTGTATGATAATCATACTTCACTACACCTGCCAGCGGGCTGTTTACTTCCTGCAGACGTTCAGCCGTATCGTAAGCATAGGTGACCTGCGACTGATCTGGGTAAGTCAGGGAATCCATCAAATCGTCCCGATCATTGTAGCCGAGCAAGTAAGAACGACCAAACGTTGTTACACTGTTCATCCGTTGCAGTGGATCGTACGTATAGCTCGTCTCGCGGTAGGTCGGGCTGGTCGGATTCACGTTGGAACCATTGCTGTTCGTTTCCTTTTTCACAAGAGACGTATTCGGGTAGTACTCCTTCGTCTCTTTATTCGTTACGGTTCCTGCTTTGTTTTTCGTCGTCAATCCTGCCAGATCGTAGAAGGCTGTATAGGAGTACTCGTGACGGTTACCTGCCTTATCGGTAAAGGTGGCAGGCTGACCGTTGACTTTGTAGGAGTAATATTCCAATGCTCCTGTAGGAACATCTTCTTCTCCCATCTTCCACGACAACGCATTGTAATGGTTTCTCGTCGTCAGTGTCTTGTTCTCCGTAACGGTTGCCAGATTTCCAAGAGAATCGTACTCGTATTGGTACGTATTTTGCTCCGGATCCAGCAAGTATACGAGCTGACCATTATTCGTATAGCGATAGCTCCAAGATCGGGTGCTGCCCGTCTGGTCTTTTTCTGTTTGTCGGACTACCTGGTCGAAGTCGTTGCGTGCATAAAGCTGTGTCCGGCTCTGCGCTCCATCACTGGTACGACTGACTTCCTTCTCCAGTTGCCCGTGACGATCGTGATAAGCTGTAGTCTGAAGTCCATTGGGCTCCACTGTCAGGGTAGTCATAGCGGGGAGATAATTCGTCCCGTCACTCATGGTATTGGCAGAAAGATACACCGTCGTGCCTTTTGGATCTTTTTTCTGCCATACCGTACCGTCCTGATTGTACACATAGGTGATCGCTCGATCCTTTAGGGCATACGGTTCGCTTGAAACAACGTGATTTCCATCTAGGGAATACGTATTGTACAACAGCGGGCGAATCGTTCCATCTGTCCCTACCTGACCCTTGTACTCTACTTCGCCAAAGGGGGTAAAGTAAGCGAAATTCTTCGTCCCATCTGGCAGATTTGTCGTGACCTTTCGACTGCCATCCTCGTACGTGTACGTAATGGTTCGGTTTTGCAGTTCTGTGTTTGTAAACTGCTCGCTCACGGGTCGTCCCAGCGTATCGAACTCGTATTGCACGAAGCTTTGGTCCGGATAGATTCGTGCCTGCAAACGCCCTAGCGCATCATAGACAAAGGTATGCGTAAGCTTGGTTTGCACATTGGGGGATGTTTCCACACTCATACTGATTCCCTCAGGATACAGTCCTAGGTCATCATAAGAGCTGATCGTTTGGGTCACCGTCTTTGCATCTGCACCGGTACTCGTTTCTGTTACGGATGCTACAAGCTTATTGTTGTACGTATACGTCCGGTCTACCTGATCGACCTTCACTCCTACCCCATCCGGATAGGAATCAACGATTTTCTCCGTAGCCAACTGATTATCCTGATACGTATACGTCTCCTGGTGATAATGACTGGCATTCCCTGCCGCTGTCTTCTTCACTTCGGATGGTAGTCGCAGGAACGTACTTGTAGCTGGTAGATATTTCGTAGTGGTCACGTTTCCTTTAGGATCCTTCTCACTAACCACATCCCCATAGCTGTTGTATACATACTCCGTAACTTCCGCATAGAGAGGTAAGCGGGCCTTTACACGAGAGAGATTCGCACTGGTTGGCGCAAGCAAAAAGGCATACACGTCAGCATTATCTGTCATCGAGGATGGGCGTCCAGCAAAGGAAAACGTAAACAGTGGTTTCGTCGCTTTTCCTTCGTACAAAAAGCTCGTGTAGGATGCAGGAGCATACCGGTATTCCTTGCCGTCTTCCGTCAGCGCCAGCTTTCCTTCGATTGTGTCGGTATCAGCGCCTGTTCCGATGTATGTTTTTACGGAACGGGGCAAGAAACTACGTCCCTCGTTCAGTGCAAAGGTACGCTCGATACTAGGAAGTCCTGCTTGCTGTATTTGCGTGACGACCACAGATCCGTCTCGGACGGTCTGATTCTTCAAGCGGGTAGAATCAGCCTTTGGCGTTTTCCATATCTCTTTATTCGTCAACGGATAGTATTTTGTAAACGAATAGGTCTTGCTTTCGCCCGTATCTGGGTGAGCTGTCTGATTAAAGCGGAAGTTCACCGCGGTTACCGGAGGATACGCGGAGTATGTCAGCTTCTCTTCATCGTAGAACAAGCGTACCTGGCTTGGATTTAAGAAATCGGTTGTATCCGGCTTATAGGGATTGTAGGTGTACGTCATGGTCAATCCTTCAACGGGATAGTTCACACGCTGCAACAGACGATAGCGCATAGTTGCACGCTCTTTCATTTCCGTTGTGACGTATGCTTTGGATTCCCGGCCATTCTCATCGAGGGTTATTCCTTGCTCCGCTGTGGCAGGCAAAGAATAGTTTTCATAAAAGTTAAACTCAGCTTTTCCATGCAGATCCGGGTTGTAATACGTGTATTCGGCCAGAATTTTGTCTGCTCCGCCCCCGCTGACATCATGCTCTACAATTTGATCAAGGCTGCCATAGGGGTTTCCTACGTACTCCAGATTCTTTAGCAGCGTTGTTTTTGTTGCGTCTTTATAAACCTTTAACGCACTAACCTGTACATCGTTTTTTGGTTTTTCCAACACAATATATCTTCCGACACTATCGATCATTTCGATGGGTTTCCCACCGTTTGGATCCAAACGGTACGTGATTTTATCTCCATATGAATTCGTTTTCGTTACGATATCAACATCCGCGTACCCATCAGCACTGGTAGTTTCCCGCTGGAATAAATAGGTATTTCCATTAAAGGTCAACTGAGCAACGTCTTTTACTGTCTTACCCGTCTGATCCGGAAAGACTTTCATGCTCGCGCCACTATAAGGATAATTCACCCAATCCCCTGTTTTGCTGGATGACTCTAATACCGTGCCATCCTCTAAACTAAAAATGTAGCGCTTGCCATTGCTATACATGCCACAACCAGATCGGTTTTGTCCATCATAATAGGTGCATTTCGAAGATCGTTTGTTCACTTCTTGATAGGAAGGTAAGTTGAACGACCACCCATTTACCAAAATCGGATCTTGTGTCTCGTTATGAATCGCTACTTTGTTTTTCCCGCTTGTTGATAAATACGCGTCATCTTTTATGGATTCCAGGGAAGAAAAGGTTCTTTCCAACGTAAAATCCATCCCATGCTTCCCATCAAGCTGCAGATCCATTTCTTTCACATTCGCCGTGCGATAGACTTCATCTACCGGGTTGTCCGTATTCGTTCTGCGATATTGCGAAGTCAGTTCTTTTGGGTCATACATGGCATCTGGAGGGGTTACAGCAGCAGCTTGTGCTGTAGCGAGCGCCGATTGTGGTTGTCTTTTAGACGAAAAGTTTTTGGCCTGTTCTTCTTGCTGTTTAGCTGCTTCCCACTGGTCAACGAAAATCTGAATCACAGGGATGCTGGACAGCAGCAGGTCGCGTTGGCCGCCATCCAGTTGCTCGATTTTTTCCATCACGGTCTCATCGAACCAGGCCGTCTTGTCTACTTGTTCATCATGGGACAAAAAGCGGTCCCATTCTGGATAAAAATAAGCAACGATTTGAAGAGCCTGCCTGTTCAATGATTGGGACAGCTTCCAGACATCCGCTGCCTTCATCGAATCCCATTGTTGTTCATTCACAGCTTTTTCCGAGACCTCCGGAATCTCCGCAGCGCTAGGCTCTGTTTGTTTGGCCGCTGCTTTCATCGCTTCTTTGGCAGCTTGCACCCACTGTTTTGTATCCGCTACTTGTGCAACGGGGTCCGATCCCGCAGGATCACTGACCGGCGCAGACTCGGCGTGGACTCCACCAGGTAGCAGAAGCGCGCCAATGAGTAGAAAACTTAGTGATTTTTGTTGCCATCTCTTGATTCGCATCGATTTTCCGTCTCCCTTATTCATGAACGATTTTCTGGATCACGTTGCCGTTCCCGTCGTAGATCCATTCTGTCAAAACCACACCGTTTTGCTTGGTCTGTACGAGCTGTCCTTTTGCGTTATAAATATACTCCATGCCCAGGTAGCGCACGGAAAGTCGGGCGTGGGCACTTCCCCCAGCTGCTCCGGAAAGGACTACATAGTAATCCTGACCGCTTTTCAGTGACGCATTCATCTTGGAAAACGGTGGTGTGTCACCGTCATCGTTGGACGCTATCAAGCGGGTTTGTCCATAGTCTTCATAGAGGGACAGCACCGTATTGCTCGTTCCCTCACCCGTAGCTCCGTTGTAATACGTGGTAGAAAGCTCATACGGACCGGAAAAAGGCGCTGTCAGCTTCAGGATTGTCTTCTGCCCAGCCGCGACGTTCAAATCTTGCGGTACATCGCGCACGATGGCTTCTGTATCTGTAAAGGCAATACCGAATGGACTGGAGACCACGTTAGAGAGAGCCCCTACAACCTTACCCTTGGGAATGGTGACGGTAATTCCTTCGATACGATGCTTGCTCTCGTGCTCGACTGCTTTTCCTGTCAGTTGAAGGGTGAGCTGTGTGTTGCTATTGCGTGTAATGACCGGCTGCAGGCCAGCTGGGAGCGATTGTACGGTAACGCTATTGGCGACATCCGATGCGAAAACGCCATTGCTAAGGGTAATGATTTGCTTCTCTGTCATGCTTCCATCATTGGCGGACGATTCATGCAGAAGAGAGGAAGCGACCGTTGCACTCGGATCCAATGACACCGTCAGACGTGTATGCACACCTGCTTGTTCCGCGGAAGATACGTAGACGAAATAGGTTTGTCCTTGTGTCATGGGTACCTTCATCTCGGAAAGAAGATTGTCTTGTGCTACATCGTCATTGAAGCCAACCATATTCGCCATTTGCTCGTCGGAGAAGATGGCGAGAAAAGTATCAAAGGGAGCTCCGAATCCACCATACGGCTCTGTGTAGAAGCGATACGTCCCAGCAACGGGAGCCGAAAATCGGTAGGCAGGAATCTCTCCCATTGGCAAACTGATGTCGATCGGGCTAGTCAAGTTCAGTACGGCAGTGACCTTGCTCAATGACAAGTGATAATTTTCAGTCGTACTGAAATCATTGAAGCTGAAAATAGCAATGTAGTAGTTCGTATTCGGCTTGACTTGGAAACTGACACTCTCATCTTTTCCCTGCCCGGAGGTCATACCAAAACCCACCGTCGTGTCCAAATTTTCCATGACCACCATGTCATAGTCTTTATCGGCTGGAACATCCAGCTTAACCGTCAGGGTTCCTGTTAGGGCTCCTGAGTTGAAACGGTAGAAGTCCTGATCGTCTAAAGTAGAGATCTTGGAATCATAGAGATTTCCAACGGTTATCGGATAGCTTTCGTTCTCGTTGTTATTTGGTTCAAATGGGTCGATGACGGCATCTGCTGCTATGGTTGTCGCTGCCATTGTAGTAATGGCGCTACGCGTTAGTGAGGCTGGAGCGGCTTGCCCTTGGTCGATAAAGCTCGGCATGAGCTGCTTCCAGTAGCTGGAGATTTGCTTCTCGTAATCGCTCTTCAGGCTTTTGATGTTGCCCTTTTGTGTGAGGAGTTGTTTCTTTATCTTTTGTTGATGGGCTTTGCGATTTTTATCCTTCGGCGTTACATGCAGCTCCTTGTTCCTTTTGGACAAAGACGCTGATTTCTTTGCCATTTGCTTGGCCAGCTTCTGATCTCCCTTTTTATTGGCTACCGCTTCTAAAAACTGCATGGTCGTTTGTAGATGAATGAGTTGCCTGTCCATATCAAGAACTTCCTCGATGGACTCATCTTCCGTTTTTGCTTGTGCCATTGGTACGCATACGAATGCGAATAACAGTGGCAGCAATAAAAAGAGGCTGACTGCTTTGGTTTTCATGTTCCCTTCCCCGCTTCTCTTATAATTCCAACCTTAGGTAATGAATGATAATACGTTTCACGAATTTACCGATTATGTACTCATCGCTACACCACCGATCTATCCATTTGCACAATGAAGTATATCAACTTTCGAATACTCATTATTTGTAAACAATATGGGTGATTTGGTAAATTCTCATCAACTACTCATGATCTCACCTCCACTAAAAATCGCATCAAGACAAACAAAAAAGCCGCCCGATGATCGGATGGCTTTCCTGTTTGTCATGTGGCTGCTTCAAGTATAAAACAGAGGAGGATCACTCTGGGTCAAATGACGGAAGTGTAAACTTGTGTAAACGATTGTACATCAAGATCTCAAACAAGCACGCAAGCTCTCCTCGAATCCACAGTATCAAAATCGAGTATATCCCCTGCCTATTGGTGCTCTATCATCTATCGGGCAAAAAAGCAGAGCAGAAAGCAAAAGAAGCCCGAGCGACGGGGGTCAGTCCCATGCTCCAGGCTTCTTCTCTCTGTATCAAACATACAAATCAACTCTTGGCTGCAAATGCGCGCAGCTGGATTCCTGCGCGAGCAAACGCCTCATGAATATTTTGGGCAAATTCCAAGGCATGCGCCCCATCCCCATGGATGCAAATGGTATCTGCCTGAATCGATACGTCGACCCCCTGTCGCGAAAGGACACGCCCTTCTGTTACCATGCGCACCACCTGCTGCAGAGATTGTTCCTGATCGGTGATCATGGCATCCGGCTGACTGCGCGGGGTGAGCGTTCCATCCTGCTGATAGGTTCTGTCTGCAAATACCTCGTTTGCTGTTCGCAAGCCGATGCGTTCTGCGGCCTGTGTCAATGCACTGCCTGCCAATCCAAATAAAAGGAGTGCCGGATTCACTTTGTAGACCGCTTCTGCTATCGCTTCGGCGAGCGATGCTTTTGTCGCTGCCATATTGTAGAGCGCGCCATGCGGCTTCACATGCTGCATCGTGCCTCCCTCTGCCTGAATGAACGCCTGCAGAGCCCCGACCTGATATACGACCATGTCGTACGCTTCTTGGGGAGAAATGTCCATATTGCGTCGGCCAAAACCGACGAGATCGGGCAGACCGGGATGAGCGCCAATCGCAACTGCTTTGTCCAAAGCCATGCGCACCGTTTTTCTCATCGTGGCCGGATCTCCTGCATGAAAGCCGCAGGCAATATTGGCAGAGCTGATGTAGTCTAAAATCTCTCTATCATTTCCCAAGCGGTAGGCACCAAAGCTCTCGCCCATGTCGCAGTTGATATCAACGTATTTCATCTTTTACCTCCATCCAGCAGCGAGTTCCATCGCTACCCTCAGTTGTTTTAGCTCGAGCTCTCTTTCGTACAGCCATTTTTGTGCATCGCGGACAGAAACGGGCTGAAAACGAACGGCATCACCTGGCTTGAGCTGTGCAAAAACCGGTAAATCCACCGTGGCTACATATCCGATTTTCGGGTATCCACCGATGGTTTGACGATCTGCCAACAATATAATCGGTTGTCCGCTAGGGGGCACCTGGATCGTTCCTGCTGTTACGGCTTCAGATGTCAGCTCCAGCGGGGAGGAAAGAGATAATATCGGTCCCGACAGCCGATAGCCCATGCGATCGGACTGTGGAGTCACTTGGAACGACTGCGCCCAAAAATCCTTTTGACTTTGATCGGTAAAATCAGGGTGCTGCTCTCCCAGCATAACCCGGATCACAGATTGCCCCATGTAAGCAAACATGTTTTTCGGAACAAACCAGTCTGTCTGGATAAAGGGATTCGTGCCTGCCTGCTTGGCCAACTCGCTAGCGAGATGCCGGCTGTATTCACCCGGCGCGCCTGGTTTTACTACGTCTTTCCCCTGCAGCATTCTCCCTTCATAGCCGCCAAATCCTGCTCGGAAGTTCGTGCTGCGACTTCTCATCACGACAGGAACATCCCATCCTCCCGCCACCGCCAAATAAGCTCGACAGCCTAGTCTGGCATGGGAAAACTGCAGGATACTTCCACGCCTCACCCAAACGGGGCGGTTTGCTGGCATCCGTCTCCCATCGATAGAAGGGGAAAAATTCCCACCGCAAACCGCAATCAACAGATCCTCGTGAAAGAGCAGGCTCGGACCCTTTAAGGTCAGCTCAAGAACAGCGTCTGTCGACTGGTTCCCTACGAGCATATTGGCTATTCGTGCGGCGAATGTATCCATCGCCCCTCCAACGATGACTCCATGCTGCTGATAGCCTATTCTCCCCAGGTCCTGCACCGTTGTTAATACGCCTGGCTGAATCACCTCTACACTCATGAAGTCACCTCCTGTTGTTCCTGAAAGGCTTCCCAGGAAATGGGACGAAAGCGCACCAAATCTCCTGCGCGAAGCAGGCTTGGCTCCTGATCCTCCGGGCGAAACAAGGGATGGGCCGTTCGACCGATGATATTCCATCCTCCTGGGCTCACGATTGGATAGATCCCTGTCTGAGAGCCTCCAATCCCAACACTTCCCCTCGGGATAGCCGTGCGTGGAGTCGACCGGCGCGGAGTCGCAATCCGTTCATCCAGTCCACCTAAGTAAGGAAAACCCGGTGCAAAGCCGATCATATACACCAAATATTGCTGCTCTGAATGAATGCGAATGACTTCATCCGGAGCCAGTCCGCTGTGCTTTGCCACCTCATCCAAATCGGGTCCACATTCCCCTCCGTAGCAAACAGGTATCTCCACGAGCCTCGGCTCTCTGGGAATCTCGCTTTCGGCATGCGTAATGATCTCGCGAAGGTACGCAGTGACTCTCTCATAAGGCGTTTGCTCGCTGCTTGGATCATACAAAGCCACTGGATTGTAATACACGGTGACCGTCGTATACCCTGGAACGATTTCGACCATTCCCGTCAGCCGTTCGTCCCGCAAACGATCTGACAACGTTTTTATTTTTTGATGTGTGCTCTCGTCAATGGTGTTTCCCAGCTTGACCACAACACCTGAATCCCCTAAAGGGAAGAATTCGTGGCTAATCACCTTTCCGCCCCTTTCATTCCGATTATCGGGATTATCATTCCGAATTATGGATAAAGGAAAAGAGGAGATTCCCTCCTCTTGATTAACTAATTTGCCCACCCATCATCGTGATATCTTCTTCATGGGCCAATGCCGCTTCCATAGCAATACGCAGCCCTTTTACAATGGTTTCAACGGCCATGCTCGGTTGACCTGCCAGCCTCGCTGCCTGCTCTGGCAAATACGGAATATGGATGAATCCTCCTCGGATGGAAGGATTCGTAGTTGCGATCCTATGCATCAATCCATAGAACAGGTGATTGCATACAAAGGTGCCTGCCGTTTGTGAGATCGACGCGGGAACCCCGTTTTCCCGCAGCCTCTTTACGATCGCTTTAATGGGGAGGTTCGACCAATACGCCACCGGACCTCCCTCTACCACGGCTGTGTCAATCGGCTGATTGCCTTCATTGTCGGGGATGCGTGCATCATTGACATTGATTGCGATCCGCTCAACGGTGAGGTCTGTTCTTCCTCCAGCCTGCCCGATACAGAAAACAATATCGGGGCGTGTTTCCTCGATTGCTGCATACAAATGCTCCAGCGATTTATCAAAAACAGTGGGAATTTGCCGCACCTCTACTTTGTAGTCCGAGGATTGAGACTCCGTTAGGCACTTGACTGATTCCCAGGCGGGATTAATCGATTCGCCTCCAAACGGATCAAATCCGGTGACAAGTATCGTTTTCATGACTGGTCCCCTTCCCGGATGGCTGTCCTTATTTGGCGCCTCGCCATCCCAGTTCTCGTGAGATCTCTTCCGATGCTTTCAACAGATGCCCAATCAGGTCCGGAATTCGCTCCTTCTCAAACCTCACCTGTGGACCCGCAATGCTGATGCCAGCTACTAAACGGCCAGTGTGATCAAAAATCGGAGCTGCAATCGATACCGTATCATTCTCAAGCTCCGAGTAACTGATGGTATAGCCCTTTTCGCGAGCCAGCTCCAGCTCTTGCCGTAACCGCTCTTTATCCGTAATGGTTCCATGGCCGATGGGAAGCAGCTCCGTTTCCTGCAAATACCGCTCACGTTCTTTCTCTTCTATATAAGAGAGGATGATTCTCGAGCATGCTCCTGCATACAAAGGAGATCTCCTGCCGATCTTGGTGTAGAGCCGAACGGGGTGATTCGTATCCAGCTTCTCGATGTAGATGGCTTCCTTCCCGTCTCGGATAATCAGATTCACAGCCTCTTCTACTTGATCTCGCAGCTTCGTCATGGCTGGCAAGGCGATTTGACGAATGTCCAACCGTTCTGCGACCAGCTGACCAAACTGCAGGAACAACAGTCCGAGCGAGTATTTGCCGTCCTCACCTTTTTGCAGAAAATCCATCCCCTCCAAGGAGCCTACCATCCGATGAATGGACGTTTTCGGAATCCCTGACAGCTCTACCATTTCATTTAGGCTCAATCGGGAGTGCTCAATGAACAGGTTGAGCAGCTCCATCGATTTGACGACCGTCTTGTTTTTGTTCTGAATCATGGACTCTTCTTATCCCCCGTGTTCAGGTACTGTTTGTCCATATTTTATCATTTGTTTGAAGTTTAGAGAACTTGGCTTTGCCTGCTTACAGCGAAATAAAGTACAGCAGCGCGATGTTAAAGCATAAGAGAATCAGGGCAGTAGGCACTTGGACACGAATGACATGGTTTTTGTCTTTTAAGTCAAGTAGAGCTGCCGGCACGATGTTGAAGTTCGCTGCCATCGGCGTCATCAGAGTCCCGCAATATCCCGCAAACATCCCAATCGCTGCCAAATGGTTGGCATCCACCCCGAATTGACCAATCAAGAGCGGGACAGCGATCCCTGCCGTCATCACCGGAAAGGCTGCAAACGCGTTGCCCATAATCATCGTAAACAAAGCCATCCCTACACAATAAGCGAATACGACCCAGAACAAGGAATGTGTCGGAATAATGGTGCTGACCAAATCCGAGACGACTTTCCCCACACCTGCACTGGTGAAGATGGTTCCCAGTGTTGCCAGCATCTGCGGGAGTACTGCTGCCCAACCGATGGCTTCCAGCAAACGACGGGATTCTTTAATCGGAGTCATCGGACGGCTTTTCGTCATCACCACTCCGACAATCAAGGAGATCAACGTAGCCAGAGCCAGTGACACCAACGTAATGTTCTTTTGATCCAGTATGAACCACTCACCGATTTTCACATCTTTCATACCAGTGGTACCGAGGATCGTAATAACCGGAATCAGCAGGGCAGGCAGAAACAGCCAGTTGCCCAATCGCTTGCGGTTCTGCTGACGCTCTTCCCCACTCGCTTCGCCATAGCTCCCTACTTTCAAGCCGCCGGCGCCCACGATAATGACCATGACGATCACGAGAAGTCCCATGACAAACGGGGGAATGACGCTGCCGAGCAGCAAGCTGATCCCATATAGAAAATAGAAGAGTCCTGACGTCACGCGTCTTGGATTTTTCTGATCGCGGAAGGTATACAAGCTTCCGAGCAATGTAATGATTCCTAGAAAAATGTAGACTGCTTCAATCGAAAGAAACAAAGCTTATTCCCCCTTTCCTGCGGATTTATTCTGCTTGTGCCCAAATCTGCGATCCAACGAGCGGTCCAGCATATTCAAACGGATACTGTGAACGATGAGGGCCGCAATCGCGGTAGGAATCGCCCACATGGCCATCTGGAGCGGATCGGACGGAATGTTGTTCTGGTCGAAAAAGCCTTTCATCAGCAAGATGGCGCCAATCGCGATAAAGACATCTTCTCCGAAAAACACACCGATATTGTCTGCTGCTGCAGAGTGTGCACGGATATTTTGACGCACGTCATCGGGAAGATCCTTCCCGTACTTGGCTTCTGCCGCCCCTTCCGCCATCGGTGCTACCAACGGCCGAACCATTTGCGCATGTCCACCGATAGACGTCAGTCCGAATACGGCTGCTACTTCGCGAATAAAGAAATACACGTTGATGATTCTGCCCGCTGTCGCCGCCTTGATCTTGGCCACAACCGACTCGGCTTGTTCACGAAGGCCATAGCGCTCCAGCAAACCGATGACTGGTAGCGTAGCGATAAAAATCGCCATGTACCGGTTGGTGGTAAAGGCTTTTCCAAACTGCTCAATGATGTCAAAAAGAGATTGCTGGGCAACAAGCCCTGTGACAAGACCTGCTACCGTAACTACCAAAAGTGGATTTAAACGCACAATGAAGCCGATGATAACAATCGCAACGCCAATCAGAACCATACTAAAACTCCCTTCAAACGATGTTGGATGTGGTTTTTCCTACAAGGGTCTGGTGCGTTGAAGACCGATCCGAGTCACGCCGTCTGCCCATTTTTCCTGGCAAACACGAACTTCGATGGGCCTGTCTTTCATCCAGTCTGCGATTGACTGGTGCACAACATGATGAGCATGGCGGCATGCGGCTAGCTCTTTCCCATAGACCGTTTCGTCATTCACCTCTGTCATCAAATCGGCGGTAACCCACTCCGGGAACCTTTCGATGAGATCATGCGAGCTGCGATTGATCGGGCTGTCCCGTGTATAAGCGATGCTGCCATTGGACAATTCAATCGGAAAATGCACGTTGTCAAAATCATTTCCCCATCGCCTGTAGGTCTGCAGCCAGCTCTTGTTGTCCGCGGCTATTTCCTGATCTTCATCGAGCCTTGCTGTCAGATACGAACGGAGGGATTCATAGGCGATCCGCTGTTCATGGGTAGCTTCCGTCAACTCCCGCCAGATCGTGTACATACGCGCACTCGGGATCCAATACGAGACCGGAAAACGCGGCGGACTGTTGTACCCGCTAAATGGCTGAATCCACTCATGAGATGGAATCCCGTGATCATCCAATACAATGTCTGGAGCCCATCGCTCCCACACTTTCGGGTAGACACGGCTTTCGCCAAAAGAGACGCCTTCCTGGAAACGATACTTGGCAAATTCGAGCCCGCACGCGTTATAACGCGCGGCATGCAGCTTCCAGCATGGATTTTCCTTCGCCATCTCTGCATGCAATGCAGCTCCATCCACATTTTCCAAAGGGACGATGACCAGATTGACTGATTCGAGCAGCGCAGGATCAGCCGCAAGCTTCTCGATCATTTGCAGAGCAGCGTTCGTGCTCGACACTTCATTCGCATGATGTCTCGCATTGATAAAAAAGGTTGGCTTATACAGCCCGTGCTTTTCTTGGCGGGAGGATGCCTTGGCAGCTTTCCCCTGAGCGAACAGCTCGACCAGCCAAATCCAGCTTCCGTTCAAAGAAAAGTCAATCGGGGTCACACTGCCTGGGATGTGTCCTACTCTCTCGTCTAGCCAGCCTTGCACATCTTCGTTGACGAAAACGTCCTCCCAGATGGATTTCTTCTCTTGCAAATTCGGGGCGTTCTGTAGGATAGGCTGCGCAGAACATGCTGCTGCAGCGAGCCAATCCCCACATTCTTTTTCCAAACGAGGCTCGCCACCCCCCTCAAACGAAAACGCCAAACGACCATCAACAGAAGTCCGCTCCGTGATGCGCGCCTCCGCAAAAAGCTCGGGAGCGAGGGGATGGATTACCTCTCGTTGCTGCTCATGATTGGTATACCAGACCCGGTGATCGGAAGGAAACGCATAAAGCGCTACGCTTGCCCATGGCTTCGCTCCTGGTTCTACGTGCATGTACGGGAGGATGCCCCCCGGTGCGTCCCATTCCGGATCCCCTACTCTTTTTCCATGATCATGCATGGCATGCAGCGTATAAAAGTAAATGTCCTCGTGCAAAGCTTCCAATACAGAGCTGTTCTCTTCCAGATGCGGCAATTTCTTCTCTACTGCATCCATCCCTACGTGGCATTCAAGCCTGGAAAACTTAGGAACACCCGGGTTGCTTCCTACCTGTTCCAAGACTTGCGGGAGGACAGAAGCTTGATACCATTTCCAGAAACGATACGGGTTGGTAGGAAAAGACTGGCTAGCGATTTCGTAGCCTGTCGCTCCTTCGTAAATACGAATACCTGCGAAAGGGATTATTACGTTCCCCTTCTTTGGTTGTCCAGGCATGTAAGGCAGACTTTCCACCCAGCCTTCCCATCGCCACGCCTCTATCTCACGCCCACTCTGGTCAAAGGCAGCTACACTGAACATCGGGGCAGCTTCATCCTCCATCAGCTTCAATGAGATTCGCTCAAGGGAGAGAGCCAAAGCATTCGCCAAAATCGAATCAAACGGATACAGCTCCTGCAAAAACCGATGGACCAAATCCAGATGTTTTTCGCCAGGCTGGAAAGCGCGCGCTCGAAGCTCGACACGATCGATCCCGGCAAGCTCTTTGATTTGCGGCAAAACCTCCTGCACCGCCCAGTTTAGACCCGACTTGTTGGCATCCCTGTAAACAAATCGCAAGAGCAGTCCCCATTGTTCGTGGATTTTGGACTGAAGCTGCTGTGACCATTCGCGAAAGGTCGGTTCACTGCAAGTGGTCGTGACTTCCAGCTCTAGCGACCCGACTGGATTTATGCCCGCTTGCAGCTTTTCGATTTGCTCGAGCAAATACGCTTGAATCTCTTCCAGTTCACCAGCGTCTTTCCACTCCGCTGCCCAAATTGGCTGTTCCTTTTCCATCTGGAGAGAAACTGATCTGTCCTTCTCCCTATCCCCCACATAGCTTTGCCACAATTCAACAGGAGAAAAGAGGTGCTCTGGTACGTGCAGGGTTTGTATTTCGTCAGCCAGATGATGGGTAAACGCTTGCATTCCTAGCTGCGCACGTATCGCTACATCAGAACTGCTGCTTTTCAGCTGTGAAAATCTTTGCCGCCATGTGTCCTTCTTCCAGGAATCAAGAGGCTCCAATCCCTCATCGAGAATCTCTCGCGTAAAAGCGACGAGATAATCTGAGTGACTGATCAGTTTGAGTGAACGCTTTTGATTGCTCAGCTGAAGCTTCTGCTGGTTTCCCTTTTCTCCTACGGCAGTATCGATCTCCACGACAAAGCGCTCTGAAGCCGCTGTCTCTCCACGAGTATGAGTCAAGGGGAAGCATACCGCTCCGGCTGCCTGAGCGAGTCTTGCTCCCAGCTCAATAAACGCAACGGTTTCTTCCTGAGCGGCTCGGTTCACAGACAAGCTGACATCGAGTGTCGGGAGGAACTCTCCCTCTTTTCTTTGATAGATTCCTTCTGTCGTAAAGAGGTTATGCAAGGAGTACAAGGACGGCTGCCGTCTATTTTCTGGTCTAGCTTCGCTCGGGCCGCTCCCCTGCTTTGCTGCTAGCAGCACATGACCGTTTTGCAGGAGACTTTTGTAATCGAATGACTCGGCAACCAAAGCGCGAGCTGCATGAAGCGTCATCTGGGGTGACGTTCCCGTTACAACCAGAATCGTACCCTCTTCTTCTGGAATCACCTGTAGAATTCCATTTTCCAGCTGCTCGTTCTGGTGATAGGGCTCTAGCGCGTGGATTCGGTCTCCCAGGATATCGGTCAGCCAGTTCCATTCATGGCCGAGAATGAGGTGGAAATGGCGCTGGTCCGCTGGCATCTCCCCCGCCGAATGAGAGTCGAGTCGATCCTCTGCAAACAGATTCTCGTAAACAGGAAGCGGCAAATCGGGCAAATGAAGACCGATTCTTCCCGCCAGCTCCACCATAGCTGCTGCTTCCCAGGTTGATCGTTGCGCAGGGACGGTAATCCGATTCCGGATTCCTTTCGGAGATACGTTGCCGTTCATCGAAAAAAAGATGCCGTCGCTGCTCCATATCGTGCTTGTACGCATATTTCACCATCCTACTTGACCCTATTATTTGATGTTCCGAATTTCGGAATGAATATTTCATTTTTAATAGATTTATCATAAATTCATAAAGCTTAAAAATCAACAGTGGATTTACAACGTTCTGAAAAAATAATCATTTTTCGATACCCTTGCCTTCAGACGTATGTTTCTGTAGCAAGGGAAGGCCCATTTCATGCGCTTAATGAATGTTTTTCTTCTTAAATCTTCCACCCGACACATCGTGAATATGACCAATCGCCAAGAAGGCAGAAGGGTCGATTTCCTCCACGATCGATTTTAATTTGGCTTCCTCCAATCGGGTAATGACACAAAAGATGACTTTTTTATCCTCGCCGGAATACCCGCCTTCTCCGCTCAAGTAGGTAATCCCTCGCCCTAATCGCGCACCTAGAGCGTCACCTATCTCGTCGGGACTGTCGCTGATGATATAAACAGATCGGGACTGCTCAAGACCGACCATCGTCAAATCAATCATTTTGTAGGCAATATAATAGGCAATCAGGGAGTACATCGCCCGATCCCACCCGAAAATAAAACCAGCGCTGCCCAGGATGAAAATGTTAAAAAACATGACGACTTCGCCTACGGAAAACGGGCTTTTCTTGGTTAAAAGAATCGCGACGATCTCGGTGCCATCTAGTGAACCTCCTGCCCGAATCACCAAACCTACCCCGATCCCCACGATAATGCCGCCAAAAACCGCAGAAAGGAGCAGATCATGTGTCAAGCTCGGTACCGGCAGCAAAAGAAAGGTACCTACAGACATCACCGCGACTCCGAATAACGTCGAGATGGCAAACGTTTTTCCGATTTGCTTATAGCCAATAATTAAAAATGGAAGATTTAAGAGAAATAAAAAGAGCCCCAACTTCAGTCCTGTCAAATGAGACAGCATAATGGAGAGTCCTGTTACCCCGCCATCGATAATGTTGTTGGGGACGAGGAAAATTTCCAGTCCGACTGATACAAGCAAAGCACCTACGAATATAATGAACGCTCTCGTGAGGATTCTTCTCTTTTTCGTCTTTTTGTGTGTCGTACCGATAACAGTACCTACCATTTGCACCATCCTTCCCCTCTTTCTATAGCTTCATCATTCCCACCAAGCGCAAAAAAAATAGCCAGCCCCGCCAAAGGGAGGCTGACTCGAAAAGCTTACTTTTACGTAGAAGAGAGCTTTATGTGGCCTTCTTTCTACTCACTTAACACTCTATGACTGTAATTTGGGGTAGAATGGCATCGATGCTCTCACGTGTGCAAAATCCTTCTGAAATCGCAGTCGAACAGCCTGCCGCCACAGCAAAACGAAAGGCGTCCTTGATTTCCCACTGGTGTGAAACTCCATACAAGAACCCTGCGACTACCGAGTCTCCAGCACCTATGGAATTGACTGCCTGTTGTTTCGGAAACTGTGCGACCAGCTCCGTCTCTGGACTCACGAACACTGCTCCGTTCCCTCCCAGAGTCACAATCACGTTGCTTGCCCCTATTTCCATCGCCTTTTTTGCGTAATGTACGGCTTCCTCGCGAGTCGAAACCTGCACTCCAAAAAGTTCTCCAAGCTCGTGCTGGTTGGGCTTGATGAAAAAAGGTCTCTCTGGCAAAGCATGGGCAAGCGCCTTTCCTTTCGCATCGAGAATCACGCGTACACCTCGCGAACGCAGGCGTTGCAAGATCGTACCGTAGAAATCTGCAGGCATGCTTGCAGGAACACTCCCTGCGAGTACAAGCACATCCCCATGCGCCAGGAGCTCGAGCTGGGCTAGGAGCTGGCCTTGGGCTTCGCTTGGGATAGAAGGCGACACGCCGCTTATGTCTGTTTCTGTCCCCGCCTTGATTTTGATATTGATTCGCGAATCTTCTGCGATCGAAAGGAGCTGGTGAACAATCCCTTCCCGCTCGAGCTCCTGGCGAATAAATGCCCCCGTAAAGCCCCCTGCAAAGCCAAGAGCTACGCTCGGCTGCCCAAGATTTCGCAGAACTTTCGAGACGTTGATCCCTTTTCCACCTGCTGATTTCCACTCTTTTTGCGCTTCGTGGATACTGTTTTGAGTCAGTGCTTGAAGCCATACATGGTAGTCGATCGAAGCATTCAAGGTAACGGTATAAATCATGCGCTCACCACTTTTCACTTGGATTATGTATCCAAACTCTATTCTTCAGGCGATTCTCTTTCTTTTATTCGCGTGAAAAATGCTTGACAAACGGAGCTCGTCCAATTTTGAACAGAACCTATTTTTTCGGATTTGTACAAACGCCCTTCCTTTTCCCTACAGGGCACATAAAATGGAATGTAACAACTTGCCCACCTACAGTTTGGAGAGAACGCTATTTTCGAAAGGAGGATTCAGCCATAGCCCTACACATCGAAAAACAGGCAGTCTCTGCTGATTCCTGCTCCTTCGATCTTTTCCTATCAGCGGAAGGTCTCTCGGGTCTCTCAGGTTCACCGCTCTACCTGGTGCTGGTTGTCGACTCCACAGCCTCTATGGGAACGATGGACATGAACAATAATACAGCCACTCGTTATCAAGTTGCAGAAGAAGCCATTCACGAGTTCCTGAACGTCATTTTTTCAGCGGAATATGCATCCATTGAGAAGCACCTTGCACTCGTCACTTTTGGAAATGGCGCGAGAGTACACGTCACGAAAGCAGATGGACAGGGTAAGTTCAGCGGTCTTGTAAACCCATCCCCTTCCACGATCTCTGCGGGTGGTATGGGTGTCGTCGAGGATTTCTATATTGGGGCCAACTCGTACGATCCCACCCAAGCCCAAACAGCTCTGCTCAACTTTCAAAGTGTCTCGAACAAAACAGAATTCTTCTATCAAGACGAGGCAAGCGTCCTTCAGATGGTCGATAACATCAGTCGCTACAGCAACACCAATGTCCAATCCGGGTTATTGCTGGCTACAGATCTATTGAACGGCGTTCCGCAAAATGCCCACAAACTAATTATATTGATTACGGATGGAGAAAGTGCAGCTTCCTCGAATTTTTATGCTTACTATAATCAAGCGAACATCCCCACGCGCATTAACTCCGCTACATTCGTCCAGGAAAACTCTCTTCTATTTGCTGTATACAATGGCATTTTTGCACAGGTAACAGATGCAGATCTCATCCAGGAAGGAATCGACCCCAGCAACTATGATCCGGCGACCTTCACCGCTTTACAGTCCGTCCGTCTTAAACTCCGTGCCTTTAGCCGAAGTAACGAGTTCTTTGAAGATGCTACATCCAGCTTGGTCATCAATCCTTTTGCGGGTGAATGGCACAACTTTGATGGGAGAAATGCGGATAATATCACTCGTGTCCCGAGCAACCCTAATTTTCTCGATCCAATCGCTCTCAATGGCTACTATTGGTCGAATGGTTTGATTGGGTTTACCGCCAATTACTTCTACTACGAGAAAAGCCCGTTCTTCGCAAAGTCTGGCGGCATTTGGCAATTTTCTCAATCGCCAACTGGCATTCCGCTCCAACCTGTCTACGTAGATCCTTTTTACTCCCAAAGTATCATTGGCCAATCCCTCAATACCGTGACGTTTGATAATTCGGATACGGAGCTAATGATCTTTGCTACGGACCAAAAAATACCTCAAACGCGTCTAATTGACTATTACGAACAAACCTCACGAAATATCTATGCCAGCAACGAAGCCAAAAAATTCATGATTGACGCGGCGGAAACGGCACGTGCGAACGGTATTGTCATTGACAGCATCGGGATTGGTTCCGCCATCTTGCTACCTGAATATCTGGATAAAGTCGCCTCTTCGGGGATCGCCTTTATCGTTCCACGAGATATTAATGATGCTCAAAACGCTCTACGTGATCAGATGCTCGAATTCACACGAGAAGTCTATACGCTTACCGAGGACATTGTCATTACTGACATGATTCCTCGTCGTCCCACTCCCTCACTACCCATTAACGACGGCACTTTCCAGCTTAGCTTAGCCTCCATCCAAGTAGCTTTCGTTCATACGCCTGACAGTCCGATTGTTTTTCAACCAGCTGAAGGACTGGTAACTGTCAATGTGGAGGAGGACCGCTATATCGTTAGTTTTTCAGTAGGAGATATCTGGTCCCCGGAAGATGCAGCCCAACAAGAAAATCGATACTACAAGGCAATCCTTTCCCTCCGAATCACGGCTAATAATGGTGTGGAATCAAGCAACGCAGTCGGCATTCCGGATATCCCAACGAATCTCGATGCCTTCGTGAGCTGGATCGAAGCTGAAACAGAACGATTCCTGCCCTATCCGCCTGTCTACGTTTACGTACCTGAGTCCTGCACGACTACACCCGTACCAACACCAGCGCCGAATAACTTGCAGCCCGAGTGCATTCATGTCCCCAAAATATATGACTGGGTGTTCCTTACGAATCAATACCGAAATAACGTGTCGATTCCAGAAAACTGCCAGGAGCTGGTAAATGAAGCTGTTTCCTCCGGTATACCTATCTCTATTTCCTGTCAGGAGACTGAGGAGCTCCCCCTATGTCGTGTCATAGGTATTCGGCGTGAAACAATCCTGGTAAATGGAACAGCGATCAGAATAGGTGTTGTGCAGTTCCTATTCAGTTCCAACCTCGAAGTGACCATTATAGGTGAAGATGCGTTTCGATGCGTTTTTGATTCAACCGTGCAGATCGAACATGAGATCGTCCTTTGCCTGCCTGAACCTCTAGATGAGCACAATATCTTTTGCCAAATCCTCGCTCTCGAATGTAGACCCATCGGGAATGTTCTGCTCGGAGGAATGGTGCCTTTGGAAGTACTGCTATGTGCAGAAATCCAGGTAGAAGTCTCTGTACACTTAGAAGTCTTAGCGAATTTCTGCTCACCTCGCTCCAATAGCCTTCCTGTCCCTTCGCCAACTCCTTTCTTTGCTTGTCTACCTTCTCTTTCTTCCTTTCGCTAATTTTATTTGAATAGGAAAAAATGCCCTCAAAACAGAGGGCATTTTTCTCAAGATGAGTGGCTTGCACAATATTTACCGATTGCTGAGCTTTTTTAACTCTATTCGCAACGTTTCTCCCCTTTGGGATAGCTCCACCCGCTTCTTCATATACATAAACCGTGATTTCTAGAACCGATCCTTTTTGGAAAGCGGTGGTGACTCTTGTCTCCCTATCCCTCTCTGGAAGAAGGGCTCATTGATCAGTTGTTCCTCACGTATGCGGGCTACAGTATTGGTACGGATGGAACGCCCCATTACCAATTTTGGGAAACGACTGATTTTCTCCCGCTCTTGACCCACGTGGATGCGCAAACAGGGTGTGTGGACGGTACGATGTTTACCGACTTCCTGTTCCTTGCCCTTGGAATTCTCAATGAGTCAGGCGAAGGGCGCTTTTTGACACGCAATGAAAAGTCTCCTGCCAATTGGGCGGAGTGGGTTCGTTACCTAGATGAGCTGTTCTTGTGTGATCGGAATCTGGACGCACTTTGCCAGGCTGTCCATCGATCCGCCCTCTCTACGACAAATGTCTGGATAGCGCTCCCCTACCCGAATCCACAGGTTTTTACCAATGACCTTTTGCGCGTACAAGCCGTCGTCGAATGGATCTGCCTGTTTCTGTCGAAGTGGGAAAGCAGTCCCCTGAAATGCTGCTTGCACCTGAAAGGATTCTATTGGCTACAGGAGAGCCTGTATGAACACGGAGGAGCTTTCGACGATCGCTTCGTCATCAAAGAGGTAAACCAACAGATTCACTCCCTCCAGGTAGACGGTTGTCAGCTGAAGTCGATCTGGATTCCTTACCAGCTCGCAAACGGCTGGAACGAATGGAGCACTTTGGGTTTTGATCTCGCTTTTCTGCAGCCCAATGCTTATTTCAATCCACAGCGAAGCATTTCAAAAGCTGCTGCCTCTGCTTACGAAAATGGCATGGGCTTCGAGATCGAGTTTGATCTGGCCGTCACGTACGATCAGGCGAAAAGAGAAAAGCTGCAGGATTACTTACGGCTTGGAGCTACAGGTGGCACGGATGAGGATGGGAGATACTTCGGCCCTTATCAGTTTGAATCTCCTCTTGCCTGGTATACGGGTGGCTGGTTTTTTGGCAAAAATGGAAGAAAGCAAGCCATGGTCAGTCTCTATCAATCGAATGATCCTCTTTATAACCAGATTTTTGCCTTTTTGAACGGATTTACGGATTGCTAGAGGTTCTTCCTTTTTCCATTCCCCGCTGTTTGGGTTATAATGGAGGGATGACACTTCGTGCGGAGGATCAAACCAGATGTTGCAAAGAGAACTGACACGGGAACAAGCAGTGCAGGCAGGCGAGCAGCTCCTCGTTTTTGCGGAAGGGCCGATCATGGAGCGTGGATACTCCTACTTTTCGGATGGCGTGGTATTCAACACCCGCGTCGAAAAGGAAACGCTATTGACCAGCGATGTACAAGGCACGCAGGTATACCATGTCGTACTGGATCTCGAGGATGTCCAGAACAGTACCTGTACCTGCCCGTACAGTCGGCTGTGCAAGCATATTGCAGCGACGTTCTTTCAGATGTATAGCGTTTTCGAAAATCCACGCCAATACCTGTCCCGTGCCCAACAGCCGCGACGAGCGAGATTTTCCCCTGCCATGCTCGTTCCTACCTTTCGAAATAGTAACCAGGTGACCGCTCAGGAAGGTACAGCAGCTGTGCAGTCCCCGCTGACGCCAGGCAGTCCTGTACGCGATTGGTGGACGTTTTTGGAAAGCTGGACACGCAACCTCCCCTCTGCGATGGAAACGTATCGGGCTTCCTCGGAGCTTATGTCCAGCTATCAAAATGTCCTGAGTGTCGCTGCTGGCTGGTCAACTGCCCGTGCGCAGCTATTTACGGTGCACGCCATCGTCTTTCACCTCCTGAAGCTGCAGGAGTTCGTCAAAACGAATCGGCAGTCGTACTGGTTCCAAGACTTATCCCAAACTGCTGAACGCTTGGTTGAGCAGCTGGAAGGCACTTTGTTTTACCTGGATGTGGAGGAGCTACACGCAAAGCATCGGGATTTACTGGAAGAGACCATGCAGATCGTCAAAAAAATGAAGAAAACAGAATCGACGGCTCTTTACTGGACCTTTGCCTACCAGCTTCTTTGGTGGCACCTGCTGCAGGTACCGGAATGGATACAAGCGGAGGTCGAGGATCTAGAACGGCTGCTTCACCATACTTCGGCCACCCCATCCGAGCAGGAAATTTACAAGCTGCTGCGTGCTCATTTTTATGTCATGGCAGGCAAGGATAAAGCTGCCAAAGAGACATGGATTGCCAACAGTAGACTCACGCTTTCCTTTTATCTGCCCTATTTGAAAATGTTCGCTCGAAATGAGGATTGGCAGCGCTTTTTGACTTGGACGGATTGGCTGCAGTCCCTCATCGGCCAAGCGGATCCCCAGAACTACCAGCTTGTGATGGCCATCTGGCAGGAAGCGATGGAGCGCGTCGGCAGGGCGAGTGAGTGCGGAGAGAGTTTGAAGCTCTTTTTGCCTAGCAGCTTCCATGAGTATTCGTCCTACTTATTTGATCAACAGCAGTTTCGGCAGTGGATCGATTTGCAGATGTCCTATCACGTGCCATTGACAGAGGTTTTGGCAACTCCATTTAAAGAAGTGGAAGACAGGCAGCCTTCTCTGCTCTTCCCTCTGTATGTACGAGAAATCAATCGGCTGATCGGCGAACGAAACCGACCAGCCTATAAAGAGGCTATCAAGCTGTTAAAGAAGGCCAGAGCTGCCTTTAGCAAAGCGGATCAGGAAGCACGCTGGGTGCAATTTGTCGAGCAACTGTCTACGAAGCACAATCGTTTGCGCGCCTTCCAGGAGGAGCTAAGGAGAGGAAATCTGAACTTATGACCATCGTCACTACGCTGGTGCTCGCCGCAGAGATTATGGCAGACGGGCGTTTTTTGATCACTGGATCTGGACCACACGGAGAACGAATCGACCCAGAGACACTCGGCAGTACCTTGTTTGCTTGGGATGAGAAATCGTTCTACGGAACCTTTCTGGAAAAAAACGAGTACGGCTTGCTCCTGAGTCCGTCCGAAGCCCTGTCCTTTTTTGCCTCTCCTGCCTGGCTGCAGCACATGACCTATGAACTCGATCATACGTTTACGTCTTATCAGGAAATGGCGCGTGTCATTCAGCAAGCACTTGCTGCTGGTGCCATCTCCCCTGATTTTGAGCAATGGAAGATGGGCCGCTACGGATGGAAAATGATCGATGCTCCCGAAGACATTTCGGGACTTTGCCGGAATTGGCTAACACTTGCCCTGGAAGAAGCGCTTCTATCACGGGGTGAGGTCGGACTCGCCTGGGATCAATTATTGACTCAGTTTCCGGCGCTTATGGTCATGGGCAGTGATCTTTCGCCACATTTGGAAGAAAAGGAATGGCTGCAATCCATCGGCTGGCTCCCGGATCTGACTCCTTTTCGTACATGTCTGCGCTTGGTGGAGGCCGAGGACAGCTTTTCGGATTGGCAGCTCTCCGTCTATCTGCAGGACCGCGAAGAACCGGACCGCCTGTTCTTAATCGAACGGGATCTTGATGCTCCACATGGCTATTCTCGCGCGGATATCCCTGAGGAATGGGTCGAGCACTGGGAGAGGTTCCTGCACGATCTTCACAAATGCCAGGAGATATTGCCTTGGGAGACTCCCTCCAGTGCGGAGCCCCTCTTGCTTTCACGCCTTTCCAATGAGCAAGCGTGGATTTTTTTGACCGCCAGCAGCTTGCTGCTTGTGCAAGCAGGCATTCATGTCTTCTTGCCTGCTTGGTGGGAACAGGCGCGCAGGGTCAGACCGAAGCTGAAAGCCAAGGTCACCTCCTCAGTCGGGGCGAGCAGACAATCGTTTTTAGGAATTTCGCAAGTGATGGAATTCGAGTGGAAGCTCGCCTTAGGTCCGATCGAGCTGAGTGAAGAAGAGTTTGAGCAGCTGATCAAGCAGAAGCAGCGGCTGCTCAAAATACGCGGACATTGGGTGCAGCTCACCCCGGATCTCTTTTTGCAGCTGCAAGAGACCTTAAAGAAATCAAAAGGCAAGAATGCCCTGACGTTTCGCGATGTCATGAAAATGCATCTGACTGCACCCGAGGAGCAGGAAGACGATTTGCTCGATGATGACGAGCTAGACGGCTATTCGCTGACGATGGAAGTCGAGTTGAATCAACACTTGCTGCAGCTCATGCACCAGCTGCAAGAGACGAAGCAAATTCCGATCCTCGAGCAACCGTCCACCTTCCGCGGCACACTGCGCAAATACCAGCTGGAAGGCAGCTCCTGGCTGCTTTTCCTGCGCCGCTTCGGACTAGGCGCTTGTTTGGCGGACGACATGGGGTTGGGGAAAACCGTACAGTTTATTACCTATTTGCTGCAGCTAAAGCAAAATGGCGTATCGGACACCCCTTCCCTCTTGATCTGTCCGACTTCGGTCATCGGCAACTGGCAAAAAGAGCTGGAGCGTTTTGCCCCTTCCCTGAAGGTCTTTGTCCATTACGGCAACAACCGTCTGAAAAAGGAAGACTTCTTGCCTGCTATTGAAGGGGCAGATCTGGTCATCACCTCCTATGCCCTGTCCCATCTGGATGACAAAGAGCTCTCCTCCATCACCTGGAATGCCATTTGTCTGGATGAGGCCCAGAACATCAAGAATGCATATACCAAGCAAGCATCGGCTGTACGTGATTTGCAGGCTTGGCATCGGATTGCTTTGACAGGCACCCCTATCGAAAACCGTTTGAGCGAGCTGTGGTCCATTTTTGACTTCCTAAACCCCGGGTATTTGGGGAGCTTGGGTGACTTCGCCCGGCGATACGTACACCCAATCGAGAGGGACCAGGATCAGAGCCTGATACAGCAAGTTCAACGACTGATTCAGCCCTTTTTGCTCCGCCGGGTGAAAACCGACCCTAGCATTCAGCTGGATCTGCCAGAAAAGAACGAGGGGAAAGAGTACGTCCCTCTCACTGCAGAACAAGGGGCGCTTTATGAAACAGCCATCCAGGAGATGTTTGCCCGGATGGAAAATACGAGTCCGATGGAGCGGCGCGGGCTCATCCTCACGACTCTCTCCCGGCTGAAGCAGCTTTGTGATCACCCTGCTCTCATCCTCAACGAAATCGCGACGAGTGAGGAAGCGAGCCGTTCCCATAAGCTAGAGCGGCTCCTGGAGCTAGTCGGGGATATCCGGCAAAAGGGCGAGCGCTGCCTGATCTTTACGCAATATATCGAGATGGGCAACATGCTGCAGCGTGTGCTGACTCGAGAGGGCTATGGTCCTGTCTTCTTTTTGAATGGATCGACCAAAAAGGAAATGCGGGACGACATGATCGCCCGCTTCCAAAATGAAGCGTTGCCTGATCAAGAGCGCGGCGCCATCTTCATCCTCTCTTTGCGTGCAGGAGGAACCGGTCTGAACTTGACCGAAGCCAACCACGTCATTCACTACGACCGTTGGTGGAATCCTGCCGTCGAGAACCAGGCAACCGACCGTGCCCATCGAATCGGCCAACGACGAAATGTGCAAGTGTATAAATTCATTTCGCTCGGAACCATCGAGGAGCGCATCGATGAGATGATGGAAAGAAAGCTCTCCCTTAGTCAACAAATCGTCGGTACAGGTGAATCCTGGATTACGGAGCTGTCGACCTCAGAGCTTCGCGAGCTGTTTGCGCTGCGCCATGAATGGCTCGATACGAAAGGATAGAGACGCGAATGGAAGACCAAAAGGACAAAAAAGGAGTGCTTCCATCCAAAGTGGACTCCTCCAAGCAGCCACCCAAATTACCGGACGCTTGGCAACGTCTGCTCGATGCCATCCGAAAGCACTACGAATCTCCCCCTCATTCATAAGTTAGAAAACTCGGCTCCGCCTAGCTTTGTGGCGGAGCCTTAGCTGCACTTATACGGGCTAGGAATCTTTTCATTCTTCCTGCACAAAAAAGGTCCGATCAAGTAACTGATCGGACCTTCTCTATGGGAAAAACGACCTCTACTGTCGTTCCTTTTTGCGGATCGCTGGAAAAATGGACATAGCCTTGGTGATACTCAATAATTTTATAACTGACCATAAGTCCGAGGCCAATGCCTTTTTCCTTTGTGCTGTAGAAAGGCTCCCCTAACCTGTTCAGACGATCTTGACTCATCCCGCAGCCTTCATCGACAATACGGATTTTCACTTTGTCGCTGCCCTCGTTGAACATGCTGACCTGAATGGTTCCTCCACCCGGCATCGCATCCATGGCATTGGACAGCAGATTGAGAAAGAGCTGCCGAATTTGACCGGGATTACAGCGTATTTTTGATGACTCCCCCTCCACCAAGTCCAGTCTCAAATCATGAAGAACCGTTGTCTCCTGAAGCTGCCCTACGACACTCACGAGTATCGTGCAAAGCTCCACTTGCTCTTCTAACAGGGAGCGCTGCCCGGATAAAAACACAAATTCTCGCAACGTGTTTTCCAGCTGTTGAAACTCCGCAAGAATAATATCAAAATACTCCTTCTTGCCGCGATCTTGCTTGAGAAGCTGGACAAACCCCTTGATGGAAGTAACGGGATTGCGAATCTCATGCGCGACTCCAGCTGCGAGCTGGCCTACTGCAGCGAGCTTGTCAATCTTGCGCAAAAATTCCTCTGCATGTACTTGAGCGGTAATATTGCGGATCAGGAAGATCATTTGCTGAACCTCCCCCTGACAATCGAAAACAGGAGAACCTTTGGCTTCGAGAATCAGCTTACTGCCATTTCGATGCTTCCCTGAGAGAATAAGCTGCTGTGGCAATTTCCATTTAATCATTTCCTCCACATGCTTCCGTACCCGCTCTTTTTCGTCTGGCAAAATAAACGTGAGCATGTGCTTGTCGTGCACTTCCTCCGGGGATATCCCCAAAATCGAGGAAACGGAAGGAGAGGTATAGGTAATCATGCCTCTTTGATCGAGGACCACGATCATATCCGACACGTTTTCCGCGATCACACGATATTTGGCTTCACTCTCGCGCAGTTTTGCTTCCGCTCTTTTTAAATCCGTAATATCGACACAGGAGGCGATGACTTCTTTGACGGCACCATTTTGAAAGATGGGACGCAGCGCTGCCAAATAAAAGACACCGTTCGTCTGACCCTCGTAGTTGATATTCTCTTCCCCATTCCAGGCTCGCTCATAGTAACGCGTTTTTCTCTCGGCCTCGAAAGCCGGCAAAAACTCTTTCAACTCTTTGCCCACGACTTGCTCGGACAAAAGTCCGGTCCGATGCATGAGCTCGCCTTCACAGAGTGTGTGGATGAACTTATCGCCTATTTTCCGAAATGTAAAAATCATGCCCTGCTGATTTTTCAAAAGATTGGCTAGTTCGCAGCGCGTGTGTCCGGCTCTCCATGGCTCCTGCACGGCTTCATTTGATAGCAACCCGTTTCCATGCTTAGCCACGATCTCTTGAGCGAGCGCCATATTCATGAGAAGCTCGTGGGCAGCGACTGGCCTTGCGATGAAAAACCCTTGTGCTGCGTCGCACATGTGCTTTTGCAAAAAGTGCAGCTGCTCTTTTGACTCGACGCCCTCTGCGACCACTTGAAGGCGTAAATTTTTCGCCATGCCAATAATGGCTGTGACCACCATCTCTTCTGCCTGATCCTGCACAAAGGATTGATCGATTTTGAGTTTGTCGATCGGATAACGCTTGAGCTGGGAGAGCGAACTATAGCCACGTCCAAAATCGTCGATGCTGATCGTAACACCGATACGCTTCAGCTGAAGCAGTATTTCCAAAGCTTGCTCGGCATCGAACGCCATATCCTCTGTCAGTTCCAGCTCCAGCCATCTCGATTCTAGTCCGCTAGCTTCTAGCGCACGCTCTACCACCGTTACCAAATCATCATGAATGAGGGAGAGCAGTGACAGATTTACGGAAACAGGGAACGGTGAAATGCCGGACTCCTGCCATTTCTTATTTTGCATACAAACTCGCTGTATGGCCCACTCTTGAATAGAAAAAAGCGTATTCGTCTGTTTGACCCCTGAAAGAAACTCTCTCGCTACCAGTAAACCCCGCCTGGGATGATTCCAGCGCAGAAAAGCCTCTGCCCCGACGATTTTTCCCGTTTTCAAGTCGATGACAGGTTGATAATGAAGTAGGAATTCCTGTCTTTCCAGAGCAAGGATGAGTTCGCTATCGTAGTCATCTGCGACACACCTTTCGTCCCTTTGCTGCCATATCTGCAAATCGGAACACTCCCTTCCTCTGATACATGCCCTACAGCACGTATGTTCCCGGAATTTTGTTTGCTGGTATTCATTTTTGGAAATTTTTATAATCTTCCTTTACTTTACTGGATGAATATATCTTCTGTCTAGTTCCATGGTCGCAGTCGTGAGAAAACTTGGGTGAGGCATGCCTCTCCCTAGTGAGGACATGCCTCGCATTCGCTGCCTTTAGGCGAAGCGGATCATTTCTGCATAAAAAAACGGCTCGATTCGACGTCGAGCCGTGGCTTTGATCCTTCGATCCTGTTTAGCTGGTGAATGCGGTGCGAGATTGTTCGAGATAGGTTCCAAACTGGGCTTGATACAGTCTGCTGTATACCCCTTCCTGATCCAGCAGCTGTTCGTGGCTGCCCTGCTCCGTAATCCCTTCTTCGGTCACAACCATGATGCGATCCGCGTTTTTGATAGTGGCTAAACGGTGCGCGATCACCAATGTCGTTCTCCCCCTCGACAATTCCGCCAGCGATTGCTGGATTGCCGCTTCCGTCTCGGTATCCAGAGCAGATGTCGCTTCATCCAGAATTAAGATCGTCGGGTTTTTCAAAAACATGCGGGCAATCGCCAGCCTTTGTTTTTGACCGCCAGACAGCTTGACTCCGCGCTCTCCGATAATCGTCTCCAACCCATCTTGCTGCGCGCGGATAAATTCATCGAGCTTGGCACGTCTGGCTGCTTCCCAAATTTCTTCCTCTGTTGCCGTTTGGTTCCCATAGATGATATTTTCCCGAATCGATCCAGAGAACAGGAATACATCCTGTTGAACGATCCCGATCTGACTGCGCAGCGACGACAGTTTGATCTTGCGAATGTCCCTTCCATCGATGGTGATACTACCGCCGTCAATTTCATAGAAACGAGGGAGCAAGCTGCACAATGTGGTTTTCCCCGCTCCAGAAGGTCCTACAAACGCAATCGTTTCCCCTGCCCGAATGTTCAAGTCGATGTTCCGTAAGATACTTGACTCCTGATCATAGCTGAAGGATACGCCTTTGTATTGGATGTCCCCTCTTAGCTTCTCGACCGTAATCGCATCCGGTGCATCCGTAATATCCGGCTCCGTTTCCATAATCTCGATGTATCGTCGAAACCCTGCAATTCCTTTTGGATAGCTTTCGATGATAGCATTGATTTTTTCCATCGGACGGAAAAACACGTTGGTCAGCAGCAGAAAAGCGACGAATTCCCCATAGGTCAGCTGATTTTGCAAGACAAACCAGCTTCCGCAGATCAAGACGAATAGCGTGACGAGCCTCATCATCATATAGCTGACAGAGGAATTTTGCGCCATGATCTTGTACGAGAGCAGCTTCGTCAAACGAAAGCGAAGATTGTTCTCGGCAAAGCGCCCATTTTCAAAAGCCTCGTTGGCAAATGCTTGGACAACGCGCATCCCGCCTACGTTGTCTTCTACGCGTGCATTAAAGTCTGCCATGTCTCCATACATGCGGTGAAAAGCAGTCGTCATTTTCCGGTTAAAGTGGATGACAAGCCAAATCATGATCGGAATCACCAAGAACGTCATGATCGCCATTTCTTCATTGATGCTAAACATCAGGAAGAATGCCCCCACCAACGTCATGATGGCAATAAACAAGTCTTCCGGCCCATGGTGCGCCACTTCTCCGATCTCCATCAAGTCGTTGGTCAATCGGGATAGCAGATGCCCTGTTTTGGTATTATCAAAGAAACGGAACGAGAGCTTTTGAATATGGTCATACAATTTTTTTCGCATGTCCGTTTCGATGTTGATCCCCAGCATGTGTCCCCAATAAGTAACTACATAGTTCATGGCTGCATTGAGTATGTACATGATCAGCAGTCCGAAGCAAGCCCACAGGATCAGCGGCCAGTCTTTGCTGGGCAGCAGCTTGTCTACGACCATATTTACCGCGACAGGAAAGCCCAATTCGAGCATCGCAGCTAGGATGGCGCATGAAAAATCAAGTAGGAACAATCCCTTATAGGGTTGATAATAGGAAAAAAAACGGCGAAGCATGCAAGCAACTCCTCTCTCTTTCAGGCATTTCTCCAATCGAAGCACCTTTGATAATCATTTTCATTATATAGGCAAGCTCGCGCAATATCGACCCTTTTCTTGGAATCCCTTTCCTAATGTCCCTTCAGAGGCACACGTCGGAAGAAGACAGGAGTGCGCATAAAAAAGGCAAAGACCACAAGGAAGTCTTTGCCCCCGAATTTATCTACCTTTTTTCCGTTTTTTATAAGCTCTCGCCAGTCTTCGGATATTGTGAAAATGCGATTTGTCTTTTAATTTCAAGAACAGGACATGGGATGGCACCTCGTGGTTGACCTCAATCAAATAGATCCGACCAGTTTTGTCTACCGCAAAATCAATTCCCAGCTCGGAGCGCCTTTTGAAGCGATCGAAATATCGGCTGATTTGATAGCCTAGCTGCACGAGCCTTCGTTTGACCTCTGCTGTTTTCGCCTGGGATAGAGACGGTGCTAATGCCGCTGCGACCGGCAAAGCATAGCCTCCTCCACGACGTACATTTGAGATGATGCTGCCTTTACCGGCGACCTTCGCGAGCATCGCTGCATACTCCCAGCTTCCCGTGGCGTTGCGCATCATCATGACGCGGATGTCAAAGCGCCGTCCGTTTACTTTCGCCAGAGGAATGGTCTTTTGAATGATATGGCGCCCTTTTCCATTCGATTTTCGAATCTTTTTGTACAGCCCCTCCACGGAACTGCTCTCCCTTTTCTTGCCTTTCACTTTTACGAAAGAGTACCTGCCATTCTTTTTCCATGCACGGATGATTCCCGTCCCCGTATGTTCCGCGTCCGGTTTGATGTATACCGAGGAATAGCGCCGTAAATATGCGGACAACGTCTTTCGTGACAGGACTGCCGTGGGTGGAAGATACCTTCCTAAGCTGGAAGAACGAGAATAAAACTTGTGAAGCGCCCACTTGGATGAGTTGTACGGCATCGAATGACCCCTTTCTCCGCTCCTGAATGAACCACCCTTCTGCTAGACAATATATCCATCCACATCTACAGTGGAACGGCAGCAACCCGATGCCGGGACACATGCCTGCGCCGTATTTTGCTCTTCGTTTATGGCTAAAGAAAAGACCCCCAGGCAACAGGCAGGAGTCATTCCCGACGGCCGTAAGGGTCCCTTTTCTATCTGCTTGTCTTATTTCCTCCCGTGCAAATCCTGATAGGCTGGAACGCCGCCTGCTCCTTTTGCGGCCAAGATTGCATTCACGACCGCTTCTGCCAGCACTTCCACGCTGAGTGCTCCAACCAGATTGACCGAGGCATCCACACCGCCTGTAGCGACAGCAAACACGGTATCCCCATCACTCATCGTATGTACGGGATTGATCGTTTTCGCCAGTCCATTATGTGCCATTTGCGCGATTTTGTTCGCTTGGACTTTATTTAAATTCGCATTGCTCGCGACAACCGCGATCGTCGTATTGGTTCCAGACGGCACTGGGGGGGGGCTGGCGTCAATCATCCAAGCCAAGCTATCCCGCAAGCTTCCATCATCGTCACGGACACCTGCCAATATCTCGCCAGTTAACGGAGAACGCACCTCGCCCACAGCATTGACAGCGACAATGGCACCGACGACCAGCCCGTTTGGCAACCGGCGGGAGGCTGAGCCTAGTCCGCCTTTCATCGCTCGTTTCATTCCTGCCATTTTCCCTACCGTGGCTCCCGTACCCGCTCCCACATTTCCTTGCTCGACCGGTTGTTTACTTGCCAGCTTTGCTGCCTCGTACCCCATTTGCTGGTCGGGACGGACCTTGGAGCTTCCGATCGACAGGTCAAAAATGACGGCAGCCGGAACGATCGGGACCACTCCCACGCCTACGTTGTAGCCTTGTCCGATCTCCTCCAGATAGCGCATCACACCGCTCGCCGCGTCCAAGCCGTATGCACTTCCGCCAGTCAAGACAACGGCGTTGACCTCCTGCACCGAATTGATCGGATTGAGCAGATCTGTCTCCCGGGTTCCCGGCGCTGAACCACGTACATCGACTCCACACGCGGACCCTTTTTCCAGGACAACGACTGTACAACCAGTCAATGCCTGCTCGTCCGATACTTGGCCGACCTTCACGCCTGGTACATCGACAATGCTTCCCGCGGACAGCTTGACTTTCTCTGCCGGCTTTTTCTCCTCAGCCATCGCGGACATCGTCAGCAAAGATCCGGGAACAGCCGCTGCCAAACCGAGCATCGCCGTTCTTTGCAAAAACTTGCGTCGTGAAACACTTTCCTTGATTTGCTCCTTTTGTCCCTCTTCCCTTTTTGAAACCGAAGCATCCCAATCACTCGCCATGTCGTACCCACCTTTTCCCAGATTTGGAGGACCGCCCATAGTTGTTTGAAGGTTCTGTCTGTTTCTTTATCATAGCGCGCATCCAGCAGTGTCACAATCACCGTGGAGCTTTTGAGCGGAAAGATGCAGTACTTTTTGCCTGTTATGCTTGTTCTCCTACGCGAAAGATGATCTTGCCGATGTTCTCATTTGCCTCCATACGTCGATGCGCCAGATGAATCTCCTCCAGCGGGAATACCGTATCGATGATCGGCTTGATCACACCGCTCTCGAACAGGGGAAGTATCTTTTGTGCGAGCTCCTGGCTTAACTCAGCTTTGTACGCATCACTGCGCGGCGTGAGCAAAGTTCCCGTAACCTGCAATCTTTTCCCCATCAGATCAGACAGGTCGACGTTTGTCTCTTTTCCCCCTAGTGTGCCGATCAAGACCAGCCTTCCGTCCATGCTCGCGCTCTGGATGTTCTTTTTCCAGTAGGCGGCTCCGATGAAATCGAGAATCAGATTGGCCCCTTTACCGTCGGTGATTCTCTCGACTTCCTGCTCAAAGGCTGCTCGTTTGTAATCGATGACATGGTCGGCACCCAGTTCTTTGCAATAGGCCAGCTTTTCCGCAGAGCCAGCTGTCACGATCACGTTTGCCTTTGATACCTGCTTGGCCAGTTGAATGGCAGCTGTTCCCACTCCGCTCGCTCCTGCATGGATCAGGACGGTCTCGCCTTCCTGCAGCTTTCCGATCCAATACAGCGTCTGATAGGCTGTCAGGAATACCTCCGGGATCGCTGCAGCTTCGATATAGCTCAGATTATCAGGAATGCGCATCGCTCGATCGGCTGGAATCACGACGTACTCCGCATAGCCTCCGCTGACCAGTCCCATGACCTTGTCGCCTGCTTGCCATGCCCCTGCCTGTTTTCCCACTTCCTCAACCACACCGGCCATTTCCACCCCGAGTCGGTTCGTCGCTTTTTTATAAGCAGACCCTCCTCCTTTTCTCGCCAAAATATCCGTACGGTTGATCGCCCCTGCTTTGACGCGGACTAGCAGTTCTCCCTCCCCTGGCGTAGGAATCGGAACCTCCCTGATTTTCAACTCTTCTGGACCACCTGGTTTTTCAACGACGACTGCCTTCATCTTTTTCCCCTCCCAATCAGGAAACGCTTTCCTTTTTCATGATCTACATTCAGTTTCCGACACGAAATACAGGCCGTCAAGTTTTTCACCCAGTTTTTGCTTATTTCACTTTGGCATAAGAATGATCGCATTTCTTTATTAGTCAGGGGGTATAAGCAGTGCTAGAATAATCAATGCGAGCATCCTGCTTTTTTACTGCAAAGGTTGTGACAGAAAGATGGATTTTTCTTGGAAACGAAACTTAGTTGTACTATGGGTTGGGGTGTTCTTTTGCAGCACAGCCTATTCCATCGCAATACCGTTCTTACCCATCTTCCTTCACAGTTCTCTCGGAGTTAATGAACACTTGGAAGCTTGGTCTGGTATTTCATTCGGCATCACTTTTCTCGCGAGTGCCTTGATCTCTCCCTATTGGGGATCTCTCGCAGACAAGTACGGCCGAAAACCGATGCTGATCCGATCTGGATATAGCCTAGCTGTGCTGTACTTTCTCACCTACTTTATCAACGACCCGTACCTGTTTGTCGTCTTGCGCATTTTTCAGGGGCTTCTGGCCGGATTTGTTCCTGCCTCTATCGCGCTGGTTGCGACAAACACACCTGAAAAACATGTTGGATATGCACTTGGAGTCATGGCGACATCCGGTGCTACTGGAGGCATCATTGGTCCCCTCGTCGGCGGCGTAGTCAGCCACATGTGGGGGAACCGGGAGGCATTTTTATTTTCCGGAGCTGTCGTGCTGATCGCGGCTCTCATCGCCACATTTCTGGTGAGGGAAACCAATCTAAACCGCTCTGGTACGCGATCGAATGTACGTGAGGATTTGCGCTCGGCTATCGCCAACAAATCGCTTATGTCGATCCTGGGCCTTAGCCTGATCGTCACGATGTCCGTCATGCTGCTTGAGCCCCTCCTCACCGTCTATGTTCTGCAACTGGGTGCTTCCCAGAAGGATGCTTCACTCAGTGCCGGTATCATTTTCGCTGCGGTCGGGATCGCAACTGTGATTGCGGCACCTCGATGGGGCAAGCTCGGAACCAAGGTGGGCTACTCCAAAATCCTGTTTATCGGTCTGATCGGCGGCGCAGTCGGCAATCTGCTGCAGTTCTTTTTCACCAATCTGTATGGGTTCGGAGTGTTGCGCTTCGGGTACGGCTTGTTCTTCGCGGCCGTTTACCCGTCCATCAACGCGATGATCGTCAAAGTGACGGACCCCGAGTTTCGCGGGAGAGCATTCAGCCTCAACCAGTCCTCTACACAGATTGCGACAATGCTGGGTCCCGTGATCGGTGGTTTTCTCGGCGGAGTCATCCCGATTCGTGTCGTGTTCATCATCAACGGTATCGCTCTCTTGGCGACCGCGATCCTGATTCGATCGAAAAGGCCGGATGAAGCCTATCAGAAACAAAAACAGCAAGCTACAGAAGCGAAGCTTGCGACGAAGTAAAAACTCGAAACGAAACGGGACCTTTTTGGGGGTCCCTTTTTGTTTCGAGTCAAGCACACTCCGCTTATGCTTCGTGGGCAGACGTATCTGTGGATAGGCCATTTTTGCTCATCACTTTCTTCGCTTGATGATTCGGCAAAAAGAAAGCGGCTACAAAAACAAGTACCGCGATAGCAATGACGATGTAGCTCATCCAGTTCAAAGAGATAATCATGCCATCGATTTTCGCTGCATTCAACAAGTCCTGAAACTGAATTCCCAGCGTGTTCAAATGGTTCACTAGCTCGGAATCAATTTGCTCCCCAGCCACATTTCCTGCCTCTTCTACCTTCCCCATCAGACTATCGCTGACTCCTGCTTGCTTTGCCTGTCCGAGTAAGGCAGCTCCCAACGAAGAAACGGAGATGGTTCCGAACAGTGCTAAAAAAGTAGTCTGTCCAGTGGGGTTACCCAAATCGCGTATCATCGTATAGGTTCCTGAGCCCGTGCTAAGTTTGTCAGTCGACACTTCTGCCAATGCCATCTTAATGCATGCGGGGGACATGGTAAGGAAAGCTGCTACCAGGATAATCACCGTCATTGCAACATACCAAAAGGGTGTACTTGCCGTATAGGTTGAATAGATGATCGATCCAATCACAAACAGCGCCGAGCTGGATATAATCACCTTTTTCATGGGGAACTCATCCACCAATTTTCCTCCAACCAGTCCAAATAGAGCACCTGTCAGGTAGACGTACATAGTTAGCATACCGGCAAGTTCCGGTCCGCCACCAGCTTTTGAGCTGACGAAGAATGCATTGGTATAGAGGACGCCTTGGTAGCAGATCCCGAGGAAAAAGGTTAGCAGCAGAGGTAAAATGAACATACGGTTTTTCAGGAGAGAAAGATCGATAAAGGGAAATTCACTCTTCTTTTCCACGCCCCAAAAGATCGTTGCAAAAACGAGTCCTGCTAGAAGAGTGACAATGGTATACGGAGATTTGAGTCCAAGATTAGCGATAAGGGTAGTAACAGAGAGAAGAGTTCCAACGGTGAGTAAAAGAAAAATAGATCCGAGATAATCGAAAGGCTTTCTTTGATTTCGTGGAGTTTCAGGTACAGTCAGCTTGACCAAAACAATTCCTACTAGCGATAGGGTTCCACTCACCAAATAGATCGTTTGCCACCCGAATTTGCCAATAAGAAAGCCTCCAATCAGCCCGCCTGCTGCAGCTCCGAGTGTACCAACCGCAGATAAAACACCGAGGGCCATCCCTCTCCTCTCGTTAGGAAATAGATAAGTAGCATAGGCAATGCCAGCTGGGACCACACACGCAGCACCGATGCCTTGAAAGACGCGTGCTATCAAAAACATCGTGAAATTCACACTCATCGCAGCCAAATATTCACTAATTGTAAAAACAACAAGTCCTGTCAAGATGATCCTTCTTCTTCCGATCTGGTCTGCAATGTTCCCAAAAACCGGTGCAAAAACGGTATGGCCCAAGTAATAAAAGAGGCTAATTAAACCAGAGATCGCTACTGGAATGCCAAATTCTTTTGTAAGGGTAGGCAAGGCTGGAATCTGAAAAGCCATTGCTTCTATGACAGTAAACGTTCCAAACAAAAGTCCGAGAAATGCGACCCACGGGGATTTGACCGACATATACCTTCCTCCTTCAATGATGATAGAAGAGCATCCTTCTGCGATTAGATTTCACAGCCAACCCACTCACAGAAGGATGGGACCGCAAAGCTTGTTTAGGTAAATCTATAAGTCGTCCTACCGACCTATCCAGTTCGGTTTCCGTTTTTCTGCAAATGCTCGTGTTCCTTCTTTTGCATCTTCCCAGCTCAAAACTTCACTGGATAGCTTTTCATTTATCTCCCATGCACGCGGCGGGTGATCCAGGGAAACATCGAGCCCCTGATAAATGATCTCTTTACTTGTCCGAACCGCTAAAGGCGCATTCTCGCAAATTTTTAGCGCCAATTCGATCGCAGCCGGTACAACTTGATCATGCGGAACTACTCGATTAATCAGCCCCCATCGCAACGCATCAGTTGCAGTCATGGATTCTCCCGTTACGATGGCTTCTACGGCAATTTTTAGAGGTATCTGTCTGGGAAGACGCAAGAGCCCACCAGCTGCTGCCAGGATTCCACGTTTCACCTCTGGCAATCCAAAGGTCGCTAGCTCCGAAGCTACTACAAGGTCGCAGGAAAGGGCGATTTCCGTTCCTCCTCCCAGAGCGAATCCATTCACAGCAGCAATGATCGGTTTATTCACAAAATGCTGGGTAATTCCAGCGAAGCCCCATTTTTCCCCTCCTTCTGGAACGAGTGACCTACCCGCAGCGACCTCCTTTAAATCGGCACCCGCACAAAAGGAACGGTTACCTGCTCCAGTTATGACAGCGACCCATAATTCCGGATCGTTTGCAAATTCCTCCAAAGCGTTTCCCATTTCCCACCATACTTGCGAGTTAATCGCGTTCATTGCCTGGGGGCGGTTTATCGTAAGAAGCGCTACACGGCCTTTCTTCTCAAATAACACTGTCTCAAAATTCATGTGTACCCCCTTTATAAATCTGAATATTCAGTCTTTTATTCTTCTACTATCAGCAAGCCATCCAGCGCAACTACACCTTCACCTGACGGACGGATAATCAATGGATTGATTTCGAGACCGGTCCATTTGTCCCCCATTGACACGGCTATCTGTGATAGTTGGGATAGAGCCTTTGCGAAAGCACTCACATCATAGCGAAGCCCCTTTCGTATCCCGGTGAATATTGGATAACACTTCAATTCTTGAATCATTTCCAATGCGTCTTCTTCGCTGATCGGAGCGGGTCGTTGGGCAATGTCCTTTAAAACCTCGACATAGATGCCGCCTAAGCCACAAATCATGATGGGTCCCATGACTGGATCACGCTTTATTCCGACGAACGCTTCCAGGAAGGGGCCTTCCACTTGCTCCTCAACCAAGACACCCTCGATTAAAGCCTCCGGACAATTCTCCCTTACTTGAGCTAGGATGGAATCATACGCACTTGCTAATGCACGCTCATCGTTTATGGATAGAACGACACCGCCTGCGTCACTTTTGTGTGTGATTTGGCGAGAAACAATTTTTGCTGCGACAGGGTACTTTAGCTCCTTGACCTTTTCCAGGAGCTCATCTCTTTTGGTCACGGTTACATGCTTGGGAACCGGAACCCCGAAGCTTTGCAGGATTTGCTTTACCTCTGGTTCCGTAAGAACGGATACATCGTTGATTTCAATTGGCACCAGTTCAAGAGCAGCTGCGGTTTGTTCGATTTCAAGCTCTTTTTGCCGCAGAGAGCGATGGTATCTTTCTTCGTAAGAAACCAGTTGTTTTGCTGCAATCCCAGCACTTTTCAAAGATGAATATTGAGGAACGTAGCCTCGATTCAAGATTCGCTTCACTGTACCGAAATGTTGCTCAGGACCAGTGATTGCGACAATGATTGGCTTGGTAGTGCTGCCAGCAACTTCTACAATTTCGTTGGCCATTTTTTCTCCCAATGGACCTATTTGTGGGAGATGGACAATCACGATATCCACTTCTTCCGCTGCAGCCAAGGTCTCGATGCAATGCTTGTACAGTCGCTGGTCACCTGTATAGGTAGAAGCAATGTCAACGGGGTTCGTCAAAGAGCAATAGCTAGGGACGATTTCGGCAAGCCGATGCTTCGTGGATTCTTCCAGCACAGCCATCTCGAGGCCCAGCTCCGTAACCGTATCCGCAAGCATAATTCCTGCAGCACCTGAGATGACTAATGTAGCCACCCGCTTCCCGGCAGGGCGTTTGCCACTCCGAAATACTTTTAGCGCATTGATCATCTCTTCGATTTCTTCCACGACCGTAACACCCAATTGTTCTACAACCGTTTTAAAGCTTTGGTTGGATCCGGTCATGGAAGCAGTATGAGAGAGTGCAGCCTTCATTCCTGCATCAGAACGGCCCGCTTTTAAAGCCACAATTGGTTTTCTGGCGGCTAGTGCTTTTTTGGCCGATTGCTTCAGCTTTTCTCCATTCGGGACTGCTTCCATATAAAGACTGATAACTTTTGTGGACGCATCTTCAATGGCAATCTCCAAAAAATCATTGGTGTTCAGGTCCATTTGGTTGCCTGTCGTAAACATATAAGAGAATCCAATCTCTTCGTCCCCAGCTGTTGAGACAAAAGTCATCCCCGTTGCACCACTTTGCGAAATAACCGCAATCTCCCCTATCGGTGTCGGTGCTAAGGATGACACCGGAATAAAGCTGTGAAGTACCTTATTTTGGTTATTATAGATTCCAAGTGCGTTGGGGCCGACCACCCGAATGTCATTTGCTTTGCACAGTTCCATGATCTCGTTCTGTTTACTCCGACCACTCTCTCCCGTCTCAGCAAATCCGGAACTAAAGATGACCAGAAACTTGACTTTTTTCTCGATGCATTCGCGTATCGTACCTTCTACCAAATGACTTGCGACCGCCACGATCACAACATCGATCGGACTGTCAATGGCCAGTAAGGAAGGGTAGCAGGGAAATCCGACCACTTCCTCATATCGAGGGTTCACCCCGTAAACTTTTCCACGAAAATCAATATCTGCAAAGTTTTTAATCGCTGTATGTCCGATACTGCCTGGTGTATTGGAAGCGCCGACAACAGCGACAGACTCTGGAGATAGTAAAGGTTTATACGGATGATGAATCATGGTTCAACTCCTCCTTTGTAGCCTCATGCGTGATTATGCTAAATGGGTCGAAAAAATGGAAATGTGGTTCCATTCACCTTTTGAAAAACAACCTCAACTGCTTGATTGATTTGTACCGTTGAAGGATCTACGCCAACCACATGGGATGCCATCGAGACCCCTTCTTCCAGCTCAATGATAGCCACCGCAAAAGGAGTGCTGTTCGCCCATAATGGGTGCCCGGTTTTGAATACCTGCGAGTAGGTTAAGATTCTTCCTTTTCCACTTGCCTTCACATATTCAAGCTCCCCCATATCATGCGGGCAATACTGTCTAGGGTAGAAAACATACTTCTCGCATTCCTTGCACTTTTGGATTCGCAATTCTGACTGGGCGAGGCCATCCATGTATTCTTTTGCTTCTCCTCTTTCAACAAAACCGAACTTCATCGCCTATCCCCTCCTTAATACCAATGTACATTCTGTAGAGAAGAAGCCTCCATTGCCATTAACGATCCCGATTTCAGCATCAGGTATTTGTCTTTCACCTGCTCTTCCCATCAGCTGCTTGACAACTTCGATCGCATTTACCATGCCCCCAGCATCCCCAGGTTGGCCGACGGAAAGCTGCCCACCACTTGTGTTGACAGGAAAATCTCCTTTAAAAGTGAGATCATGCTCCAGGACAAAACGGCCCCCTTCCCCTTTCTTGCAAAAGCCCATATCCTCGATAGTCAGTAGAACAGCAATCGTATAACAATCGTAAAAACCGCAAACATCCACGTCTTTTGTTGAGATACCTGCCATTTGAAACGCAATTTCAGAGGATTTCTTGATCGGGGTCGTCACGCCGTTATGGAAGAGCTGCGATTGTGAAATTAAAAAGTGACCGTTGTAAAAGCCAGCGCCGTCAATGTAAACCGGATGGGGTGTGAGCTTTTTCGCGTCTTCCGAAGGGCTCACGATAAAAGCTAGCGCTCCCTCACACGGGGAAACGATTTCATACAAATGGAAGGGAGAACTGATAACAGGTGATTGCAGAACGTCTTCTACGGTGAGAGCTTTTTTGCCGAAAAGAGAATTCTCGTAAAAGCTGGCATTATATCTTTGGTCAACCGCTATTTTCGCTCTATGCTCATCCGTTGTTCCATATAAATGATGATGCAAGTTTGCTGCCATGGCATAGGCTACATTGGCATCGATTCCGAAGGGGACATCGTAGTCCTCCATCAGGGGAATCGACTCGTTTGACCGATGCTGTAAAAAGTTCAAATCGGAGCCAACGACCAGGATGTTTCTGGCTGTTCCTGCTGTGATCGCCTCCGCGGCCTGTTTCAGAGCGTATGCCCCGGATGCCCCATACACGGATACTTCATCACTGTACGTCGGCTTTATGCCGAGAAATTCTGCTAGAGGCAAATTCAATCGACTATTGGCGGATAAAGGGCTCAACGTAATGATGCCATCAATGTCTGACAAGGAAAGACCAGCATCTTTAATAGCCGCAACAGAAGCCTCACTTGCCAATTGAAGAATGTTTTTTGTGCCGGAATTTTTATGAAAGATGGTTTCCCCGATCCCTGTAATTGCTGCCTTACTCCTTAGACTCATGGTACGATCCTCCTCTTGCAAGCCTTTGTAAAACGCTTACATATTTCTATTTCTAAAGCTCCTCAGATTCTCTCTCCCTCCCTTGTACCTTTCAAACGCGCATTTTTCAGATTATTTATACTGTGTTGAATATGCGTGTTCTTGTAGTTTATTATAGTGATAGTCAAAATCGCCGCAATAATCAAAAAAGCGGGTTCTGTAGTTAAACGTCCATTTCCTATCACTGTGTATAACTATCACGCAGATGTTTTACACCCATCCCGAATTTGTCAATAAGGAGGTAGAAGTCCATGCCACCCGATGGTCAGCACATGGATCGACGAGTAAGGCGTACGCGTGAAACGCTGAAATCTGCTCTGCTGCATTTAATCAAGCAAAAGGATTTTAACTCCATCACCGTCTCTGATATTGCGGAAGAAGCTGACTTTAATCGAGGAACCTTCTATGTTCACTACCGTGACAAAGAGGAGTTATTGACAGAACTCATTGAGGAAATCATACACGGGGTTTCCCAGAGATACGTGATGCCAAGCGAAGCCTCGGAATACAAAATTGATTACAATCAAGAGAAGCCTGGCAGCCTTCCTTTTTTCACGTACATTCTGGAGAATTCCCTTTTTTTCAAGGTCATGTTTGAGAGCAAGCAATTGGAAGGATACATTCACAATCAGCTCTTTCAAACCTTGCAAAAATACCTTTCGGAAAGAATGACGTATCTGTCCGACAATGACGAGAGAATGTCATCCGATGAAGATATTTACGTTATCTACCTCTCCTCCGTCATCATTGGGGTCGTCCGCTTTTGGATTAAGAACGACTTCCAGTACTCACCTGAACAAATGGCGAAACAGTTTAATTACATCGCTTTGAGAAAGCCACTCCAAAGCATGTTTCCTTCCTAGTCTTATAAAAGTGAGGGGATCGATCAGATGGTTCGCGAACGAGGAGTTATGGGGAAGGATCGCAGGGTGAAACGAACGCGTCAATGCTTTCGGAACGCCTTGATCAGTCTTCTGCAAGAACATAGATTCACGATAATTACCGTTCAAGACATTGCCAACAAAGCAGATATCAACCGTGTCACCTTTTACTCGCACTATCAGGATAAAGATGACCTTTTGAATGACATCATGGATACCCTGTTAGCTGACATGGTACAGGCCATGCGAAAAACAGAGAACCCTCAGCATGATTCCTACTACGCCATTTCTCTTTCCCTATTTTCTTTTGTGGGTGAGCATTTTCATATTTTCCGGGTTCTCCTTCACGAAGGGAACGTCCCTGTTTTTTGGGGAAGGATGTTTTCTGCTCTCCATCAGTTTTTTTATGAAAAGATTGCATCATCCGATCATGAATTGACGACTGACGATAGAGATTTGTATAGCTACTACTTCTCCTCCGTATTCATCAGCGTCATCCAACAATGGATAATGAACCGAATCAAATACATGCCGTCCCATTTAGCTGAAATTATGAGTGATATTATGAGTAAATCTCCCCGGAAAATTATTTACAAAAAATGAAGAGACTAAATCAAAACAAGGCAGAAGTAGCTTTGGACATAAGATAACGTCCTCTTCTACTTTGCTGCCTTGTTTTGATGCTACGGACTCGTTTTTTACAACGCCCGAATATCCTCGATCAACGTCTCTACATTTTCCCTTTTCGTAGCCCAGCTGGTGCAGAATCTCACAACACTATGCGTCTCATCCGCTTTTTCCCAATGAGAGAACGAATATTTTTTGCCCAATTCCTTGCAGATCTCGTCGGGCAAAATCGGGAACTGCTGATTCGTTGTCGAGTCGTAGCGGAACGAAAAGCCTTTTTCCGCAAATGCAGCTCGAATCATCATCGCCAATTGGACCGCATGACGGGAAATGTCAAAATACAGGCCATCTTCAAACAGAGTTTCAAACTGGATCCCCAGCAGTCTTCCCTTCGCCAGCATGCCACCTCTTTGCTTGATCATATACCGAAAATCCTTTTTCAGGGCATCGTTCATCATAACGACTGCTTCCCCAAACAGCGCACCTACTTTTGTTCCACCAATATAAAAGACATCGCAGAGTCTTGCCACATCAGCCAGTGTCAAATCGCACTCCTCAGAAACGAGACCGTATCCGAGCCTAGCGCCATCTAGAAACAATGGCAACCCGTTTTCCCGGCAAACCTTACTGATCGCTTCCAATTCCGCTTTCGTGTAGGTCGTTCCATTTTCCGTCGGATGGGATATGTACACCATGCCAGGCTGTACCATATGCTCATGAGTGACGTCGTTCCAGTGGGCATCGTATATTTCTTTGACTTGATGTGCCTGAATTTTTCCATCCTCACTCGGCACGGTGAGAACTTTGTGACCAGTCGCTTCAATGGCCCCTGTCTCGTGCACAGCGATATGGCCCGTAGTGGCACTCACGACACCTTGATGCGGGCGAAGAATGGAGGCGATCACAGTCGTATTGGTCTGCGTTCCTCCCACTAAAAAGTGGACATCGGCATTCGGTGCGTCGCACGCTGTTCGAATGTACGCTCTCGCCTTTTCACAATGCTCATCCGTCCCGTACCCGGATGTCTGCTCTTCATTCGTTTCCCATAGCCGCTCCAAAATCCGCTTGTGTGCACCCTCTGTATAATCATTTTCAAATCGAATCATTCTGCGCCCTCTCCAATCGGTTCATTTTGCTTTGAATAAACAACATCGAAGAACGTACCTCACTGATTTCTGTTGGTGATAGCCCATCTAGCAGCCGCTCGATCTGTTCATCCGATCTTTCGTTCAGCTGTTGAAACAACGCCGCCCCTTTTGGAGTCAGTCGAATCAGGCTCGTCCGGTTGTCCAATGGGGAGCTTTCCTTCTCGAGAAGCCCATCCTTTTGGAGCTTGGAGATGATTCGGCTCATGTAGCTGCGATCCATGTCTAATTTTTCGACCAGCTGATTCGCAATACACGGCTCCATGAAGCCAATCTCCAGGACAACCCGCGCCTCTGTCAACGTATATCCGGTATCCAATACATGCTTGTTTAACACACCAAGAATATTGGTATAGAAGCGATTGAATTGCCGAATATCTGCGATGATGCCTTCATCCAGGCTCATGGTTGGCCTCCTTTAGTGGACATAGTCAACAATTAATCTAGTTGATTTAGTGGACTTTGTCAACATTTCGTTTGTTTGGATGGCAATGTAGGAAAAACGAAAAAACTACTGGGATGAACCAGTAGTTTTCCAAACATTATGATCTTTTTAGAGGCATTATACCCGATCTTCATTGGGTCGGTGCTATTAGGATGCATGATTGTCTCCCTTCCTTTTAAAATCAACACCTATACGTTTGTTTGCTAATGCGAAATCCCTGGATCTTTTGAACCTTATGAAGTGGAAGCCCGGCTGCAACGGCTGCTATCGAAAATCAATCAACGGCTATCCGCCATCAATAAACGGACTTTTGGATTTCACAACAAAATCACGCTGCTTTTTTCCGTGAATGAGGCTGCTGAAATAAAGCATATCACCTCACAGCTGGAAACGATTGTTCGGGAATGGCTGAACACCGATCAACATTTCCTTTACGGTGGTATCGGTGGTACTTACCTCAATGTAGAAGAGATAGCCAAAAGCTATGAGGAAGCCCAGAAGACCATCTCTTTTTTAATCAACCGCACCAATCCGGTCTCATGAGCTACGAAGAGATTGGGATTAATCGCTTTTTCTGCATCAGTCCTCGCAGGACATCGAGAAGTTTTCCGAAGAAATATTCCTTCCCCTGCGCGCGGCCCACATTCAAAGCAGTGATTCGGAGACAACGCTCATGCAGTATGTGGCATGTAACTGATCCGCGATCGATACGGCAAAGAAACTTCATATTCGTATCAATACCCTGTCTCAATGCTTAAAACGCATCGAGGAACGACTAGGTCTTCGATTTGACAGTCAGGAGGACATGCTAAAAATTCAACTGGCTTGCCATCTGAAGAATCATTTGTCTTCCTTCAAGCGCTAAGAGCAAGTTTAACGACTTGTTGATACCGATCTAGTCAGTCGTTTCTTGCAAGGAAGACGTGCGCTCTCGACCCGCGTCCGCATATAACACATGAATCCTACCAAAATTTATGCCTTTCATTCACAGGTGAATCTCTGTTATTCTGGGTCATGCCAAACAAAACAGCCGAAACTTCCTCTCGAATGGAAGTGCGGGGGATCTTCTTTTGCAGATGAGAGATCTGCATGGGGTGAATCGCCATAGTGCGTAGGGTTGTTTCCTCAATCCGAATCCGTCAGCTAACCTCGTAGGCCAAAAAAAGGAGACGATGTGAATATGAAACGCCTTGGTACAATTACGATCGCGACTTTGGGATTGGGATTTGTTCTTTCCGGCTTTTCTAACACAGCTTCTGCCGCGGCCCTTGAACAACAAACTCAATCGTTCCCATATACAGCACAATACGGCTATCAACCCGTGATGCAACAACCTGTTCAACCACAATACGCGACACCTATTCAGCAGCCTGTACAACAGCCGGTTCAACAGCAGCCGGTACCTGCTCCACAACCCGCGAAGCCAGCTAAAAAGCAAGTTGACGCATCCGCTGTCATGAAGCAGGTAGCTGATCTGGTTAACCAGGAGCGGGCTAAAGCAGGCCTGAAGCCAGTGGAGCTGGACGCTTCCCTAAACAAGGTCGCACAAGCAAAAGCGGCTGACATGTCCAGCAACAACTACTTTGACCATACAAGCCCTACGTATGGCTCTCCATTCGATATGATGAAACAATTTGGTGTGTCTTACATGACCGCTGGTGAAAACATCGCGATGGGCCAACAAACTGCTGATGAAGTCATGAACCAATGGATGAACAGTGAAGGCCACCGTCAAAACATCATGAATCCTGCTTTCACCAAAATCGGTGTAGGTTTTGTGAACGGGTACTGGGTTCAAGAATTTATCGGATAATGAAAAGGGATAGAAACGCCGAGTCCTGTAACTAGGGCCCGGCGTTTTTGGTTTTGTTTTTTACCTGGGCAGATAGCGGCTGCATATTCAGCGCAACATTCTGTACTCGGCGGGACTTTCCACGATATTAGTATCCACCCAGCCGCAGCATTCATTCGTTGAAATGCTTTCGCCCTTATGTAAACCTGCTTTTCACTTCACAGTAAATTGGTTATAGCTGACAAACTCTCCAACTGGCTTGCGATAGCCTCGGACTCTTTGGCTCGACATATCTTCCTTGCCTATCGTGATCATCAATGCCGGTACGTACTGCTCTGGGATGCTAAGCAGCTCGCGAATCGCTTCGGGATCAAAGCCAATCATCGGGCAGCTATCCCACCCTTTCTCTTTGGCTGCCAGCATGAACAGCATGGCAGACAGGCTTGCAGATCGTATAGCTTCATCGCGTCTTAACGCCTCGCCCCCTTTTTCATAAAACCGATGGATCGAGGAGACAGTGTCGTCGTATTCCCGCTTATCGATTACCCCCAGCTGGAGAAGCCCCTCATTGATTTTCCCTGCCTGCGTATGTGCCTCTTGATTGCCCAGGACCAGGATCACCGCTGATGCAGTTTTCACTTTATACTGTTTTTGTGCGGCTTCAAAGACTTTGTTCTTCATTTCTGCATCATTGACGATGACATAATGAGTATGCTGTAAGTTGAACGCAGAGGGAGCAAACTTCACGAGCGAAAAGATCTCATCGAGCTCATCTGCCGATATTTCTACATCGGGTATAAATTTTGTTGCGGACCTTCTTTGTTTCACCAGGTTTGTAAATTCACTCATCGGAATAACCCCTCTCGAAATCGTATATCTTAAATTAGAGATTTATGGGGAGAAAAAGTCGCGTCTCACCATTTTATTGGAGAAATATCTCAAATTCAAGATAATTGTATAGTGAAATTTACCAAATGTCAACAAGCATAAAGAAGACCATCCCTTCGGTACGTCAGAGACGGTCTTCTTTCCCTAATCAGTTCGGTGACACTTGCTTCGCGCCTTGTGGCTGCTTCGGTTTGCCTGCGCGCTTCAGGAAAAAGGAAGCAAGCAAAGCGACGATAACCAAAGCAAATGCCAGCAGGAACGCACTTTTCATTCCTGCAATCATCGAGAGCATACGCAGGGTAGATTCATCCTGGCCAGGTGCGGAGTTTTGCAAATATCGATCGGTCCCATTCATCATGACAGTTACCAACAAGGCAGTCCCGACAGCTCCTGCTACCTGCTGCAGCGTCCCAATGATCGCGGTGCCATGTGGATACAGAGGCGGTGGCAGCTCATTGAGTGCATTTGTCATCACGGGCATCATCAGCATGGAAATCCCCAGCATGAGCAGTGTATTGAACAGCATGATCGTGAGGTAAGAGATCGTAACGGTAATAAACGCGAATTGCAGCAAGGTGTGTGCAATCAAAATCAAGCCTACAATCGCCAGCCACTTCGCTCCGAATTTATCGAACAGCCTGCCCGTGATGGGTGACATGATGCCCATGATGATTCCCCCTGGCAGCATCACTAATCCAGCCTCAAACGGACTGTAACCCAAGGCGTTCTGGAGAAAGATCGGCAATAGCATCATCGCAGCGAACATCGCCATCATCACGATAATCATGATTAAGGTAGAGATTCGAAAAATGCGATACTGGAAGGTTCGCAGGTCAAGCAAAGGCTCCGCAATTTTTAACTGCCGAATGGTGAAGAGCACCAGCGATAAGAGACCGACCACAATCGGCAGCAAGACTGAGTAGCCTGCCCATCCTCCATGTCCTTCACTCGCACTGCTAAATCCGTACACAATTCCCCCAAATCCAACAGTCGAGAGCAGAAGCGATAGCAAATCTACCTTTGGTTTGGTCGTCTCTGTGACGTTTTTCAATCTGATAAAGGCAAAGATCATCACAAAAACAGCGATGGGCAGTACTCCGTAAAAAAGGTATCGCCAGCTGAAATGCTCCACAATGATTCCAGACAATGTCGGACCGATTGCCGGAGCAAACGTGATGACGATCCCGATCGTTCCCATTGCGGAGCCCCTCTTTTCCAGCGGGACAATGGCAAACACCACGTTGGTCAAGAGCGGGAACAAGAGGCCGGTGCCAGCCGCCTGGAGAATCCTTCCTAAGACTAACAGGGAAAAACCAGAAGAAACCGCCGCAATGAACGTTCCCACTGTAAATAATCCCATCGCTGATAAAAACAACGTTCGAGTGGTAAAACGCTGTAGCAAAAAAGCGGTGACCGGAATGAGTACGCCGATGATCAGCAAATATCCTGTAGTCAGCCACTGAGCGGTACTAGGCAAAATCCCGAGGTCCGCCATGATTTTCGATAACGCCACATTGAGCAGCGTTTCATTGAGAATCGCCACGAATACACCCAAAATCATGACGATGACCACCGTAAAGTTCGCTTTGCTCCCGAATGTTCCTTGCGCTCGGTTTATGTCCTGCTGTGTGTCCACAAACGCACTCCTTTCCGTGTCGCATGGATCGCACATACGGATCCATGGCAGATGCACGTGAGAAAATTTCAGCTCCCCCATTCTATCGTGAAAAAGAGCGGGACATTTCTTCTAAATTGCGGTATTTCCCCCCGCTCCCCCTTTCGACTTCCTGTTTCGGATCGCAGCCCTTGCCAATTCATCCGCTGCTTTATTTTCAGAGCTTGGCACCCACTTTATAAAAAACAAATCAAAGGGACGAATAAGCGTCAATGCTTCTGCAAGCAAGGGAACGAACCTGTTGTTTTTGACAAATTCCTTCTCAACTGCTTGGCTTACAAGCTGTGAGTCGGTCCGGAATGAGACCTGGCTATATCCCTTATCTTTGCATATTTGCAGCGCGATTAAGAAAGCTCGGAATTCTGCTTCGTGATTGTCCATATTCCCCAGTGGGATGGAATACTGTTCCACTTCCCCATCCTTTTTCATAAATATACCTGCACCGCTGGGACCAGGGTTTCCGGCGCTTGCTCCATCGATATACACTTCATACATCAGCACCGCCTCCAGCTCTATCGTCATTTTTAAGGATTTATTCAATCTGCCTCAACCAACAGTCATCATAGCCCATTTAAAAAGGAATGCCAATGATCAAGACTTTCCGCTTATACCGATCCTCTACAAAATTCCAAATGGTGAGGTCATCGGTTTCCAACTAAAAAGGAAAGACAGATGGATCCGCCCTTCCCCAAGTCACTTCAATCCACTATTTTTATGACAGATGTGTTAAGCAACATAGTGGTAGGCAAGCGCTCCCAAACCTACGATGGCTGCAACTCCAAGACCGACTAAGATCCAAATAAGTATGATTGCTCCGTTAACCCCTGCAGCGTACATGAAATACCTCCCTGTTTGCTTCCTTTTCTCCGGTATGCTTAGACCGACTGTTCTCTTTGGTGAGCTCGCCTCCCTCTTCTGCTCACCACCTGCTGTCAAGAGCGTGATCCCTCGCTTTTGTTCGTTAACCGAATCGCTGCCTCAAGTATATTCGAAATGGTTGTCCGATTTGTTCAATGCCGGGAATGTAAACTTGTGTAAAGCTTTGTAAGATGCATGGCTACGCTATAGCTCGGCAGCTACTTAGCTGTATTTCAATAAAAAAACAGCCAGGATCACACGAAACGTGTCCTGACTGTTCGCTGTTTTTGTGCCTTGCTTAGTAAACCTTCTTCCACTCGCCGATGTTGCTGGAGTCGAATTTGAATGGATCGCCCAGCATGATCTGTGTGCCATCGCCATCCTGGATCACTTCTTTGTCACCCAGGCGACCTGCCTTGAACTTATCTCCTACTTTACCGGTAATCGTCCCTTTGACGAGTGCGTCAGCAGCAAAGCCAGCGAGGTAGCCTACATCCACTGGGTTCCACAGGTACATCCATGGAGTCACGCCGCTTTCGATATATTCTGCCATTTCACTCGGCAAACCAAGACCCGTCAGCTGTACCTTTCCTTTCAAGCCTTTGTCCGTGAGAACCTTACCTGCTGCTGCAATCCCTACAGTAGTCGGAGCAATGATTCCCTTAAGATCCGGATAGGACTTCAAAAGTGCTTCGGTTTCCGCTACGCTCTTGTCGCGAAGGTCATCCCCATACGCTACTTTCACCAGCTTGATATCTTTATATTTTGGATCTTCCAGCTCTTTTTTCATCCATTCAATCCATGTATTTTGGTTGGTTGCTTGTGACGTAGCACTGAGAACGGCGATTTCGCCTTTGCCGCCAATCATTTCGCTTACTGCTTGAATCTGGACGCGGCCGATCCGCTCTGGGTCCGCCTGATTGATATGAACCATCCGGCTCTGCGCATTTACTGCCGAGTCGAGGGACAATACTTTAATTCCGGCATCCATTGCCTTTTTCAAGGCTGGCTGCAATGCATCCGGATCATTCCCGACAATGGCGATCGCATCCACTTTTTGAGAGATGAGTTCCTCGATCATTTGAATTTGCGCTTCCGCTGTTGGCTGGTCTGGGGCCTTCAGGATAGCTTCGCCGCCGAGTTCCTCAATGGCGTTTTTAAAGCCCTCCATCTGCTTCTCCCCATATGGGTTCCCTGTGTTTTTAAAAATAATGGCAAATCTCTTTTTACCGCCGTCTGCACCGCCTGTGCTGCCAGCGTTGTCAGCAGACTTTGGCGCCTGCGTGCTGCAGCCGACCATAACCGTTACTGCGAGCAGCAAAGACAGACACGATGTGAAGAACTTCTTCATTTGTGCTCCTCCCCTTATCTTCCATTATGTATACAAAACAGTCACGAGGACCGCTTAGTATCGGATAGAAAAATCAACTGCGCCTAAAGTAAGCGCTCTCAAATCACGGATGCCTCTTCTTTTCTGTTTGTCCCCTGCGTCTGTTTGTTTTGTTTCTTTTTGAATGATTGGACAGCAGAAGTAGACATACAGGTTGCACGTGGGAATATTACCCAAATACATCCTTTCACAGATTTAAAACGGTGAAAATCCTGTTGAACAAGAGATAACAAAAGACTTCAGACAAACAAGAATGGACAATCTCATTTTGTTTTATTTTTGTTTGTATTTTATTATTTATGTTCTGTATCTATGCATTCGTTGTATCTTTCTGATTTCCTTCTTCCTTTCAAAAAATTTCTGCTATTTTTTTCAACACACGCACTCTCTTTGCTTAAGAGATCTCGAAAATGCACGTCCCGCTTAGGAAGGTCCTGGCTTTGCTGTGAAAAAAAGGCGTACTCGATTTCGTACACCTTTTCTTGCTTCTGCTTATGGAGCTACCGTTACGGCTACGCCTTTTTCCTGCAGCTGGCGAACCTGCAATGCATCGATTTCATCATCGGTAATGATTTCATTGATTTGCTTTAATTCCGCAAAATAAGTAAAGGCCTGGACACCAAATTTGCTCGTGTCTGCAAGCAGATAGACTTTGTCAGAAATGCCGATCATTTTTTTCTTGACCAGCGCCTGCATTTCATTCGATTCGCTGATCCCGCGCTCCAGATGGATTCCTTTACAGGAGAGAAACACTTTGTCCACATGGTACTGATCCAAAGAGCGTTCCGCGCTTGGACCCAAGAACGAAAGCGACCGTGGTGCCAGCTTTCCTCCCGTTGAGATGACTTCGACCTTTTCCTTTGTACTCAGCTCCATCGCGACTTTGATGGAGTTTGTAAGGACAGTCAGCGGTATGTCGGGAATAATCGAAGCCATATACCAGGCCGTGGTGCTGGCATCCAGAATGATGCGGTCGTTTGGCTCGATGTTGGAAACGGCTTTTCTGGCGATTCGCTTTTTCTCCTCCATCATGGTAATTTCCCGCTCGATATAGGGGATTTCCGGTTGGTGCTCGGCAATGCTGACAGCACCACCATGGCTCCGCACCAGGCGCCCCGCTTCCTCCAGACGATCCAAATCTCTGCGAATCGTCTCTTCTGTTACCTGGCAAATATCGCTCAACTCGGAAACCCGGATACTCCCTCTATCGTTGACCAGACGGACAATCTTTTCGTGTCTTTCGGCTACAAGCATTGTCATCCTCTTTCCCCTTGTATATTGATCGTCTTGTCGTAATTATTTGTATAGTTTTGATTATACCAGTTTTACATGCGTACGCAGGACTTTTTTTGGTTTTTCGTTTGTTTTTTTGGATACCTTGTCTTTATTCAGCTTTTGCGTTGCTGAAGGAGCTTGTACGAGTGATCCTTGCTGAGGAAATCACGAGAAGGAAAGTGAGTGTGCCGCTACGAAAGAGATACTTATCGTCGTTGCCATAAGCCAAATGCAAAAGGCGCCCTTCCCAATCGGTAGAGCGCCTTTTCGCTGCCTATTCAGATTACTTACAATGTCACTTGCGAGATCCCCATCAGCTCTGCCACTTTTTGAAACAGCTTCGCCTGATGCCCGATTGCCATCGCGCAGTGGTGTGTCGGCGCTTCCTGGAACCACTTCTCCATATAATCATCCGGATGCTGGCGGAACTTGACCGGCGTTTGGGTATTCCCGATTTTCATGATCGGTCCGTTGGTCGACTCGCCTTCGCTGATGATCATTTTCAGCTTGCCTTCGCCCGTCTGCGTCACATTTAGCGTAGTAACAGGACCGGTCTTCACTTTTGCCTCTACGGACACGCCGGTTCCCTGCTTGCCATGGTACAGTCCCATCCCGCGCAAGACAGGCTTGCCCTCCGATATGGCAATATGGAAAGGCCCGTCATGACCGAGCAAGATCGTCTCGTCCTCGTAGTCTACAACGACGATCTCCGAGTAGCTTCCTCCTGTTCCGAGTATGTCGCAAATCTTCATGGCCACGGCAGTTTTGAGATCCCCTTCTCCAGCGCACGGAATCCCGCGTGCCGTCAGCAGTGAATGCCCGACAATAAAGCCTCCCTGCAGCTTCTCGTACTCACTTCCAGGAGCTCCATGATAATAGTAGGTCAATGCATCCAGATCGTACTCGCGGACCAGCTTTTCCTGTGCAGCTGCGACTCGGCAGGACCACTGCATCTGCTCTTCTGTCGGACGCTTGGCGATCGGGTCTGCTGGCGAATCCTCGCTGATCGTGAACATCTCCTGCACCTGGGCAAGCTTCTCCCGCACTTCGTTTTCCGTCACATCGCGCAGCATCCGATCGAGATCGCACATTTCCAAAATCTCTACATGCAGCCCTGCCTGCGCTTGAATCATGGTGAAGTCGCTGTACATGTCGAGCATTCCGCTGTATGTATTTCCTAGAAACCCAAAGCGGCTATGACGCAGCGTACGGGGAACCGCTGCAGCACGAATCCATTCCTCGATGCTCTTCCATGCTCGAATGGCCGCTAGCTGCTCCTTTGTGTTTTCATTTGTCAAGGAAATTTGTGGTGTATAGTCCAGCCCTAGCAGTCCGTTGATGACACGAAACGGAATATTCGCCCTCGCAAACGCATTCGATATTTCCGGTACCGGGCACGCTCCGCAATGCGCCAGCCATTCCCCTGTCGTCGTCTGCTCGTAGTTGATTCTTGCAGCTGGCTGCAGATTCAATACCACTACGGGAGCCTTGCAGATCTGGTGCACGGGTAAAACGGCCGAGCTGGTGCAATACGTACCAGAATGACAAAAAATCATATCCACGTTCTTTTCATTGAACCATTCCCCTGCCGCTCTTCCTTCTGCTTCCGTATCGACCAGCCCATAAAAAAAGACCTCGCCGTATTCGGACATTTTCGTCTGCATAAAACGTCCGTACTCCAGCAGTCTCTCGCGAAGTCCAGGGAACTGTTTCCAATAGACGGCCAACCCAATCGTATACAGGCCAATTCGTGCCTTTTTAATCGGTTTAATCGGTTGAAGAATCGTCATCTTGCACCACTCCTTGAAAAAAATACGAGCTTTATGCGTCCATTGTATTCGCTTACAATAAAAGAAACATCCACGCATCTTGTTCATTTATAACAGAATCTTGCTCAAGGAGGGCTAAAATGGGAAGCTACATGGAAAAAGCCGCACATGACTGGACGGACGACTCCATCCGTATCATTGCGACTCCGAGTATGGCGGCAAAATCAACCTATTTTTATGTCCAGGAAGTGGGCCATTTCCGTACACTTCCAACCTATTTCACCGAGCGTCAAAGCTTGAATTCCTTTTTGATCGTGTATACTTTGGCCGGGAAAGGCTACCTGCACTATCTAGGGGAGACACATGAGCTAAACCGCAACCAAGTATTTTTTATTGACTGTCAGGAATACCAGCATTACAAGACAGACAAGCATGAGCGATGGGAGCTCGCCTGGGTCCATTTTAATGGAAGCAACAGCCGTGGCTATTTCGAGCAATTCATGAAAAATGGTTCACCTGTACTCACGTTGGACGAGTCCAGTACGATCCCGCAGATCCTCTCGCAGCTTCTCGAGGTGAACCTGCAAAAAGACATCCGAACCGAGCCTCTTTCCTCGAAGTATCTCGTTGATTTGCTCACAGAAATGATTATCATGACGAGTCCACAGGAAGCGGACGGCGCCTTCCTGCCTGCTCATATCCAGCGAATCGTTTCTGACCTGGACAAACGCTTTCAGGAGAAGATCTCTTTGGATGATCTGGCGAACCAGCACGCCATCAGCAAATACCATTTGCTGCGCGAGTACAAGAAATACACAGGGTATACACCCAACGAGTACGTGATCCATCGGCGAATTACGTACGCAAAGGAGCTCCTTACCTACTCTGATCTGACCGTTGGCGAGATTGCAAGCCTGTCAGGAATGGATAACGTCAGCCATTTTATTCATCTTTTCAAACAGCGTGTGGAGATGACCCCGTTGGCGTACCGCAAAAGGTGGCAGCGAGTCAATTGATCGGGGGCGGGTTAGCAGGAAGTACAACAAAGACACTTGTACCTACTCCTACCTCGCTTTCCAAAGTAATTCATTGGCTTGAAAGGACCTCCTTTGATCACTTGCTAGGATCGTTGCGAGCGTTTTTTCTCCTTTCCCCAAAAAAGCAGAAACACCAATGATCCCGCCAACAAGGAAAAGATCAGCCGATATTTATTTTCCGAAAGATAGACCAGATCATGTCCAACGAACGTTTCGAAGACCATCGATAGTATTTTTCCCAGAATCGTAGCCAGGAGAAAATCAGCAAAGGAAATGGTTGTGAGTGCTGCCCCAGATTGATAACTCCGGATGGAATGAGCGGATTCATCCTCAGCAAGACGATTCATTAATCGTATGTATCCATGAGAACTTCTCCAGCTTTTTCAGACCCTTTGATTTTTGTAAGCCATATCGGTACAAAAGAAATGCCACCGTTGCTCCCAGTACTTCCCCCGTTAATGAAACGAAGAAACCGCCCACCAGCCCATAGACAATCGCATTCGCCCCAGACAAAAAGATGGACGGGAACACCCCTGCCACACTGATGATAATGTTGAGGACAATACTCCCCATGATACCGAGAATTCCCCACGAGCGAATCCATTCTGCCATTCCTTCTACGTTTGTTCACCACTCCATGAAATCGCCGGACTCCTCTCATGAACTATTCTCTCTGCAGAGTAAACCAAACTTGTGAAGAAATCATGATGTTGCATAAAAGAATACGTTCAGACAATACTAACCCTGGTTAAGAAATTGACACTTTTTGCTAAATCACTCATTACAATAGAACCTCAAGGTGATGGATACTGATGTTTTCGAAAAAAAATAAGAACAATAATGATCCCACAAAAACAATACCATGTACTACCGTTCAAACCCCTGTCACACTGGATGATCTGAAACGGGTATTGGCCAACATCGACGAAGCGGAAATCATCGAACGACAAACGAATAACGGCCAGCAGGTGATGCTGCTCTATATAAGATCGCTAGTTAATCTAGAGCGATTAAATGAAGCGATTGTCGAACCACTAATCTCCAGCTCCCACCTGACGATCCACGAGTATATGATATCCTCCAAAGTTTCCCGAATGATCACGCTAGAAGAGGCGGAAACCCACCTCCTGCGCGGAAATGTGATCCTGTACGGTATGGATCATGAGGAATTTTGGGCGGTCCCCCTGCAAAATACATTGAGTCGTTCTATCCAGCAATCTGGTACGGAAACCATTATCTATGGCGCAAAAGACAGCTTTAGTGAACTGTTGGAACAAAATATCACGATGATTCGCAGACGAATCCCACTGATGAATCTGAAAACGGAGTCTTTTACGATTGGATCCATCAGTAAAACTGAGGTCGTCATCCTGTACATCGAAGGAATCACCAATCCGGATTATGTTTCCATCGCTCGCAAGAAAATAGCATCGATTGATTTTGATCAATTTTTGGACTCCTCCCAAGTCGCTGCCTTTATGGAAGATCATAAGCATAGCGTCTTTCCTCAGTTTCAGGAAACGGATCGCCCGGATTCCTGTGCTTTTTCATTGGGGATCGGCAAACTTGTGATTATGGTAGGCAACACGGCTTATGCCTTAATTGCCCCTATCACCTTTTTTCATCTCTTTCAATCACCTGAAGATTATTTTTTACGCTGGATTATTTCTAGTTTTTTGCGTTGCATCCGGTATCTGAGCTTTATCATTTCCGTCACGTTGATTCCGTTTTATGTCGCCGTGACTACGCATCATTACCAGATGATTCCCTTGCAGATCCTCTTCGTCTTGTTGGAATCGCGAAGCAAACTGCCATTCAGCCCCTTTTGGGAAGCGTTCCTCATGTTGATCACTTTGGAAATTATAAAGGAAGCCAGTCTGCGAATGCCAACGAAGTCAGGACAAACGTTGGGAGTCATTGGTGGGATCGTCATCGGTCAAGCCACAGTTGAAGCTGGTTTTGCCAGTAATGTCTTGATCGTACTCGTGGGCATATCCGCCATTGCTTCTTTTTTAGTACCCAATTACGAAGTCACGAAATCCAATTCGCTCTTGCAATTTATTTTACTGCTCCTCGCTGCTTATCTCGGTTTGTTCGGCATTCTACTCGGTGCAATCGGTATTCTCACCCACTTGAATGGGTTAAGTTCATTGAAGCAACCTTACTTTGCACCGGTCGCTCCTTTCTATCTCAAAGAGTGGAAGGATCTGTTCATAAGAGCTCCCTTACCATGGATGAAAACGCGTCCTGAATACTTACATCCGGTGCAGAAATGGCGAATGAGCCGAAGGAGATGATCTGGTGACTGCACTTTCGTTATTTGAAAAATCTACCACATATAACGGTATCTACATCTTTATGATGGCAAACCGCTTTCAGATGCTTTACTTTGTGATCATCATGCCTACTTATTTGATTCATCCCTATATGATTTGGGGAATCGTACTCGTAGGAATCGTCTCACACTTCAATCTGATGGTGTTGTCCAAATGGTTTCGTTCGAGGTTTGCCACAAAGGGGTACGATGGCTTCGTTGAGCTATTTGGTGAGACCTTGGTACGATTTTTCGCATGGATCAGCTTGTTTTTTCTGTTGTTGAAAGCATCCATTATTCTCATAGGATATGTCGAGATTGTACATACGTTTATTTACCCTTCTATGAATCAAAGATGGCTGATTCTCTTTATGTTCTTGATCAGCTGGTATGTCGCTTCCAAAGGAATGGAAATCACCATCCGCTTTATTGTGATTGCTTTTTTCATGATCATCTGGATCATCCTGCTTATTGTGCCGTTCTATCTGCCTCCGATTGCGGCTTTCCATGATCTCTTCCCCTTAATCCCCCTGGAATGGTCACAAGTTAATTGGGACGGGCTGTTATTTATATGGTCTTCGTTGTCAGGACCGGAATACTTGATTTGTTTGGGTCCCTGGCTCCGTCCGAATGACAATACCTTCAAAAGCTTAGCGTATGCAAATGCTCTCTCTGTCCTCGAATATTTGCTTTTGTTTGTTGGATCTCTCTTCTTTTTTGGATCGAATTATTTAAGTACCAGCATCTATCCCGTTGTGAATATGTACCGATATTTGCAATCACCTGTCATTGAACGCATTGACATGCTATTGGTGTCCATCTATCTTTTCCAATTTGTATTTGCCATTTCCGTCTTACTGCTGTGTTTCTATGGCGCAGCCAGAATCGCTGGTAAAAAAACGACCAAGCCGACCTCTCGAATGGGATATTTCGCCAGTTGGCTTACCATACTCGCTTGCACGATGATCATCAACGAATGGACTTGGAATGGTGGCACCGTGGTCAATAGGTTGTTGAACCTGCAAATCTGGTCGGGGGCGATCACCTATCTGTTGGTTCCTTCCTTCCTTCTTATTTCTATCTATCGAAAAGGACGGGTGTAGCCATGCGCTGGATACACGCAGCTTTTGCATTGGCCATTTTAAGTGGGATCATAGCGGCGACGGGATGCTCTCCTTTTGTGGAGAACAATACAATCGAGGAAATCGCCCCCGTCATTTTCTGGTCGCTCAACCAGTCCGATGATAGACATTTGGAAATCAGTTCGTTGGTCCCTCCCCTCATCCATGAGAAGAAAAGAATGCTGACGTTAAATGTCGATCTGCAAAAGCAAGGTGGAAAAGAATTTAATCTGATCTATTATCGAGAATTGAAACCTGGACAGCTACGTGTAATCGTCATCAATGAAGAACTCGCTAGAAAAGGGGTGTTACCGCTCATTAGTACCTATTTGATGGATACGGACATCTCTCAGCGTTTATATCTCATCATCTCTAGAGGAAATTTTGAAGAGTTCATGAGAGCACAGCTAAATAACCAGGCGAATCTGGATTATTTCCTCTATCGCATGCTCAAACACTATGAAGCGAGTAATCAAGGAGAGATGAGCATCCTCAATCTGCATCAATTTAAAAACAAACTATTCTCGCCCTATGCTGACCCGTATCTACCTTTGTTTGAAGTGAAGAAGGACAATTTCACGTACAAAGGGACAGCCATGTTCAGGCATGACAAGATGATCAATATGCTTCCCCTCATGGACGACCAAATTTTTCAGCTGATTGATAATGATCACTACCTAAAACTTTTTGCTATACCATCCTCCGATGTCACCTTAGGTCATGTCCGCTCCAAAGTCGACATCGATCTAGACCCTACCTACAATAATATGACGATAAAGATTGCACTCACTGGCCGTCTTGAGGAGTATCGAGGGAACAAAAATATACACAAGCAGGAGGAGCTGGCTAAACTCCATCAAGACATTGAGGAATACTTAGTAAGTCGTACCTCCGATTTGTTGAAGATCATGCAACAATGGAAGATCGACCCTCTGGAAATTGGTACACGAACTCTTCATCCTTTTTCTAAGCCAATCAGTGATAGCGAGTGGCGGAATCTTTGGGAGAAAATGAAGTTCAAAATCGAATACCGACTCACGATTGAGCCGTTAGTTAATGTAAAACAGTAAAAGCCGAGGTGATACTTTCCTCGGCTTTTACCCCATCTTTTCACACTAGTTGATATCTGCAGTCTATTCCGTCCGCTTCACATGCAATAAACAATTGGACTTGCGCGTTGCTTGGATCCGCACAGTTATGTCCATCGTACCGCTCAAAATCAGCTGTAAATGTGCGTTTGTTTCCACTCTGATGAGTCCATTCCCATATTTGCTCACAGAAATGATTATCATGACGAGTCCACAGGAAGCGGACGGCGCCTTCCTGCCGGCTCATATCCAGCGAATCGTTTCTGACCTGGACAAACGCTTTCAGGAGAAGATCTCTTTGGATGATCTGGCGAACCAGCACGCCATCAGCAAATACCATTTGCTGCGCGAGTACAAGAAATACACAGGGTATACACCCAACGAGTATGTGATCCATCGACGAATTACGTACGCAAAGGAGCTCCTTACCTACTCTGATCTGACCGTTGGCGAGATTGCAAGCCTGTCGGGAATGGATAACGTCAGCCATTTTATTCATCTTTTCAAACAGCATGTGGAGATGACCCCGTTGGCGTATCGCAAAAAATGGCAGGGTATCCACTAATGCAAAGGGCGGATAGCAGGAAGCGTTACAGACACTGCCGTTCCGCGTCCGACCTCACTTTCGATATCGATCTGGCCTCCATGAGCATCCACAATCCCTTTGACCACAGTCAGTCCGAGGCCCGATCCGCCGCGCTCTCTCGTTCGTGAGCGATCCCCACGATAGAAACGGTCAAAGACATAGGGCAGATCTTCTTTCGGAATTCCAGCACCGTTGTCTTCGATATGCAGCTGAACCCGATCTCCTGAAAGCTTTACTAGGACCGCTATTTTCCCGTTTGCTTCCAGATGCTTGCAAGCATTGTTGAGCAGATTTGTCATCACCTGTGCCAGCCGCTCAGGATCGCCCATCACCCACGCAGCTGCTGCGAGTTCCTTTTCTATCTGGATGTGGTCACGGGTAAAAGCTGCACTCATTGCATCGAGGACTTGCCCTGCAAGCGCGCTCAGATTGATCTTTTCACGATTCATGCGCAAAGCCCCCGACTCGACTTGAATCACCTGATCCAGATCCCGTACGAGCCGACTCAAGCGCAAAACCTCACCACGTGTCGACTCCAAATGCTCAGGGCTTGCTTCCCAAATACCATCGATCATTCCTTCGACTTGCGCCAAAAGCGTATTTAACGGGGTTCGCAGCTCGTGCGCAATATCAGAAGTCAGGCGCTTGCGCAGTTCCTCCTGATGCTGCAGACTGTGCACCAGATTGTTGAAGGTATCGACGAGCGAAGCGATTTCGTCGTGACCGCCGGGCTCGGCTACACGGACTGACAAATTGCCCTTTGCTACTTTCTTTGCAGCAGCACTGATTTGCACGAGTGGCTTTACCAATGTACGTGCCAGCAACACACTCATGAGAATCACGAGCAAAATCAGAGCAAACATCGTCCATTGCATGGCATTGGTATGCGCCAGCTGAAAGTGGTTTTCCATGGACTGATACGAATTTTCATCATGGTAGGCGATGGAGAGATAGCCGATTTCTCGCCCATTTAACTCCAACGGGATGTCGTCTGCCATGCTTCTGTTTTCTGCATCCCCTCCCCATGACAGGACCTGCTTATACTGGGCATCAAACAAGGTGAATCGCATGCCTAGCACCGAGGAGACGGCTTTCATTTTATCCAGACTATTTTTGTCCCAGCTGCCGGTTTGCTCATAAGCCTGGATGACCATTTGGGTGATTTTCTGATTTTGTTGATTTCGGACTTCATCGAGGTACATCGTGAAGTGATAGTCCATCTCTTTCATCGACAAAAAGGTAGTGAGCATGATCGCCAAGGTTCCTACCGCCATGAGCACCAATGCGAGCTTCACCCAGATTTTTCGCATGGTGTCCTCAGTTCTTCCCCGGGTTTTCAAAGCGGTAGCCGAAGCCGTATACCGTTTTGATGTAAACCGGATTTTTCGGATCATCCTCTATTTTGTGCCGCAAATTTTTGATGTGAGTATCGATCGTCCGGTCAAAGCCGTCGTAGTCATACCCCAGCACCTGCGCCACAAGTTCTTCTCTGCTCCACGTCCTCCCTGGATATCGGCATAAGGTCGTAAGCAATCGGTACTCATTCGGAGTCAGCTCGAGCCAGTCGTCTTTTTTCCGAACTCGCTTGTCCCCGAGTGAAACGTACAAGTCCCCAACCGTCACCTGATCCGTCAAGGCTTGGTAATCACCGGCTCGTCGCAGGACAGCCCGAACACGAGCAACCAGTTCTCGAGGACTGAAGGGCTTGACCAAATAATCATCCGCCCCGATTTCCAAACCATGTATGCGATCTGTCTCCCCGCTTTTCGCTGTCAGCATCAGGATCGGTACCCGCGAATGCAAACGGATTTTCTGGCAGATTTCTTCTCCGCCCAAATCCGGAAGCATCAGATCCAGGATGATACAGTCGGGATAAAGAGAAGAAGCCATTTCCAAAGCCTCGTTGCCTGTTTCTGCTGTCACGACATGAAAGCCATCCTTTTGCAAATAGGAAGATAGGATCTCCACTATTTGCGGCTCGTCATCTACCAGCAAAATCGTCGACATAAAGCGTCCTCCTTTGGCTCGTACTAGGACTTACGATGAACGGCTTTTCTCTCTTTTCCAGAACAACAGAAAGACGAGAGAGCCTGCAAGCAATGAAATAATCAACCGAGACTTGTTTTCAGACAGGTACACCAGATCGTGACCGACAAAGGTTTCGAAAACCATCGATGGTATTTTCCCCACTAGCGTAGCGAGAAGAAAATCAGCAAAGGAAATCGACGTCAAGGCCGCTCCCAGGTTGATGACGCCGGAAGGGATCAGGGGATTCATGCGCAGCAAGGCAATCGCCAGCCCTTTGCGAATGCGAGATGATTCGTTTATCTTGTGGATCCAGGAGAACTTCTCCAGCTTTTGAAGTCCCTTTGATTTTTGCAATCCATAGCGGTATACGAGAAAAGCGACTGTCGCTCCGAGCACTTCCCCCGTCAAAGAAACAAAGAAACCTCCGACCAGTCCGTAGACAATCGCATTTGCCCCCGACAGGAAAATAGAGGGGAGCACCCCAGCCACACTAATAGCGATATTGAGTACAATACTGCCGATCACCCCGAGAATTCCCCAGGAGCGAATCCATTCTGCCAGCCCTTCTACGTTTGTTATCCAATCCATCTATCGCTGGACTCCTCTCATCTAACCATACCCTTCTAGCTTAATCGAAACTTGTGAAGAAATCATGGTGTTGGAGAAAAGAAAGTCCACACAAGGCAAAAAAGCCGAGGGGTTTCTCTCGGCTTGGTCCCGTCCCTATTCCCGCGCATCGGTACGCGTGCTTCACTCCGGTTCACATGCGATAAACAACTGGACTTGCGCGTGGCTTGGATCCGCACAATTCACACGATCATAGCGTTCGAAATCAGCACGAAACGTACGCTTATTCCCTGGCTGACGGGACCACTCCCATACCTGCTGCCACAGCTCTACGACTACCTCCACAAGTGGCCCGCGCCTGGACGTAAACACAGCATACGTGCTCGCTGGGATCACGAGTGACTCCAGCTCTTTGGGCATCTCGTTCTCCATCGTCACAGGAGCACCGATTAGCAATCGATAAGCTCCCGTTTCGTCACTTTCGTAGTCCGTATACACACCGAATACCACATTTGAATCCAACTGATGAGGGGTCTGTTCCTGAATTCCTTCTGTGTCATACCTTTTCCACAGCTCGCCAATCGTATTATCGCCCTCGCTTTGCTGCTCGTTCGTTGTACGGATACTTATTCCGGAAACTCTCATTTCCCCCAGCTCAACAAAAATAGGCTTCGTCATCGACATTTCGCTCCCTTTTTCAAAGAGTTGCTTACAAGCACAGTATAGAGGCCGTACCTTGACAGCTGTCTGTCAACATTGCGAGCTCTCGTAGTTTGCAACCATCTTTTTTACCGTTTCGTAAAGTCGATGCCTCACCCTGTCTGGTTCCACTACCCGCAACGAATCGCCAAAGCTAAGCAGCATGCCGTACAACCACTCATCATCAGCGACTTGTGTTTGAACGACTAGCATGCCATTCTCTTTTGCCGTGACGGCTTCCGGTCGAAACATATCCCGAACCCTGACAGCGACACTCGGCGAGAACTCCAAAACCAGGGAGATTTGGTCTGGACTGTTCCACTCCTCTAGCCACTTCAATGCGTCCATCCCGGTCGCGTGCGGTTGAAAATGTTCCGCTACGGTTGTCACACTGCTCATACGTGAAAGTCGGAACAGACGGTACGCTTGTCTCCAAAGACAGTAGCCGTACAAGTACCACACGTAGCCTTTCAAGACCAGCGTGATCGGTTCTACTGTTCTACTCACCTGATCTCCTTGAAGCTTGGAATAAACAAAGGATACGCGCAGCCTGTTTTCAATGGCCTCACGGAGCTGGTTAACCCTGCGCATGGATTCCTCGGTACTCCCCCATGGATTGAAATCGTAGACGATCGGATGATTTTGCCTGGTCCCGATCGCTTCGCTCCCATTCGTAATCAGCGTCTTTATTTTTTCGAGCAAATGCTGGACCTGTTTGTCCGAGATCGACGTCTGTACGCCCTTCAAAGCGGCGAGCACGGTTGACAGCTCCTCGAAGGATAGATACTGTCTATCGATCGTAAAGCTCTCCATAATTTCGTATCCGCCGTTCGAGCCAGGGTAAGCCACGATCGGAATTCCTGCCGTGTTGATCGCCTCCAGGTCACGATATATCGTGCGAAGAGAAACCTCAAAATGACGGGCAAGCTCTGATGCACGCATTCTCCGCTTATTGAGAAGCATGATGACGATTGCCAGCAGTCGCTCTACTTTCAATTCACTCACCGCCTTCTTGTCATCATCCGAACAAAAGAGGGGACGCGCAGCATCGAAATCTGCACATCCCCTTTTTGTTCCGTATCATTCCGTCGTATTTTATACGCCTGTACGTCTACGTTGATTGTTTGGCTTTTTCGTTTGTTGGCTTTTCATCGCTTGATTTTTTGCTTTTTGGTTGATCGGATTGTTGGCTTGCGCTTGCTCAGCCTTTTTCTCCGCGAGTCTGCGTTTCATCGCCTCTTGCAAGCTGATTTTTCCTGGTTTTTGTTCGGACGTTTCTTTTTCGTTTTGATTCGGCTCCGTCATGCGTAGCAACTCCTCATCAATAATGATCTACTCATATTGTATTCTAGTGCATGAACGAATGGGACGCCAGTAGGAATCTACCTATTCTGCGAAAGGTCTGACAAGACAAATGCCACGGTGGGAAGCAGCTCTTCCTCCAAGACTGGCTTGACCAGACAAGCACGGATGCCCTTTGCTTTCGCTTTTGCTACGATCTCATTCTGGCTGTATGCCGTTAGCAGCAGGACGGATGCCTGGCAGCTCTTTTGGATGAGCTCTGCCGCTGTTAAACCGTCCATCCCCGGCATTTTGACATCCATCATGACGAGATGGGGGTGCAACGCTTGCGTCAAACGGACAGCTTCCTCTCCGTTTTTCCCCTCTGCCACGACATCATATCCTGCATCCTGCAGCATTTCCACCAAATCCATGCGAGTGATCGGATCGTCATCAATGACAATGATACGATAGGTTTGACGCAAAGCTCCACCTCCTGCTCTACAGAGAATGGAAAGACATGCGATGACACCCTAGTCGAACTGCCGATTGTGATCCTAAAAACCATTATAGCGAGCACAGGAGATTTTTTCCAGCCGTGCTTATACAGCCAGCTTCCCTCAACAAGGACGTCTCGCCAAACGAGCGAGCCATTCTTCCGTGTGCTCACCAAGCGTTGGCGCTGGTGTTGCCTTATCAAGCACGCTATTCTGTTCCAAATAACACGTACCCACATAGCGCTGTCCCCATTTTTCCTGAATAAGTCCTCTTGCCTGAATCTGGGGATGCTGATGAAGCTCCCCGACCTCGAGAATCGGTGTCAAACAGCAGTCAATCGTCAGGGAAAATGTCGTCCACTCGGCTAAGGTTCGACTCGCAAACAGCTGCTTCATTTCTAGGAAGATCGGGTTATCCTCACGCTGCAAGCTCATACGCGCAGAGAGCCACTGCTTTCTATCCACGGCCAAACAAAAGTTGTCCCAAAACTTTGATTCCAATGCCCCCAATGCAACGTACCGCTTATCCTTCGTGCGATAGATCCCGTAACATACATATCCTCGGGACAGCTTGGCTAGTCCATGCTGCTCGCCGCTGCCAGACTCCACTGTCACATGTGTGGTCATCAGCGACAGGACGACATCCGCAATCGCTATGTCGAGGTAAGCTCCCCTTCCTGTTTTTCCTCTTTGGATGAGGGCAGCCAAAATGGCTTCTGAAGCAGCCATTCCCCCTGCCATATCTGCAAAAGTCAGGCTCGGCGGGATCGGCACCCCCTCTTCATCTTTCAGCTGCGCAAGTGCGCCGCTCAAAGCCATAAAATTCATATCATGGCTCCCCAGTTGATGCATCGGTCCATTTTGCCCATAGCCAGTCAAGGAGCAGTATACGATTCCAGGGTTCACGATCAGTGCATCCTCATAGCTGATTCCCAAGCGCTTTGTCACGCCCGGGCGAAAGCTCTCGATTACTACGTCTGCCTGCCTGATGAGATCGAGGGCAACGCTGCGCTGGGACGCCTCCTTCAGATCGAGCACCATGCTTTTTTTGCTGCGCCCGTTCGCCTGGAACAAGTATCGGTCAGTTCCGTCCTGTAGTACGGAATGTCGCGCTGGATCACCTCGTGGGGTTTCGACTTTGACGATCTGTGCTCCGCGATCCGCCAAGCGAAGGGTCGCATAGGGCCCAGGTAAATGCTGTGAAAAATCGATAACGAGTATGTCTGACAGCATACGCGCCCCCTTAGTCCAACCGCTCGATTATCGTTGCATTTGCCATACCCATCCCTTCGCAAATCGCTTGCAATCCAAAACGTTTGCCGGTACGCTCCAGCTCGTGTAGAAGCGTGACCATCACACGTGCGCCGCTTGCCCCGAGCGGATGGCCCAGAGCAATGGCCCCGCCGTTTGTATTGAGCTTTTCAGGATCTGCGCCTACTTCTGCCAACCAGCAGAGAGGGACAGGAGCAAACGCTTCATTCACTTCGTACAGGTCCATTTCCGCGAGGGTCAACCCCGCTTTTTGTAGCACCTTTTTGGTGGCTGAAATAGGTCCTGTCAGCATCAGTGTTGGATCGGAGCCAACGACAGAGCGTGCCACGATTCGCGCGCGCGGCTTGAGACCAAGATGGATTGCTTTTTCTTTTGAGAGGAGAAGAAGAGCGGCAGCACCATCGCTGATCTGGCTGGCATTCCCTGCATGGATGCGACCATTTTCCAAAAACGAAGGCTTGAGCGTCCCCAGCTTCTCGACCGTCGAGCCTTTACGCGGTCCTTCATCCTGCGTCATCAGAGAGAAGGTTCCAGCTGCGTTCGGGATAGAAATGGGCATCATCTCTCGCTCGAATCGCCCCTCATCTTGCGCTTTTAGGGCTCGGGCATGGCTTTGGGCTGAAAATTCATCCAGCTGCGCCCGCGATAGTCCCCACTTCTCGACCACTCTTTCCGCAGACAACCCTTGGTGCATGATCTCATAGGCTGCCGTCAATTTTGGACTCAGCTTTGCTCCCTGGCTGGCAGAACCAATCGGAATGCGGCTCATGCTCTCTACCCCGCCTGCAATGACAATATCCATATCTCCGCTCAAAATTGCCTGTGCTGCGAAGTGGACAGCTTGCTGGCTGGAACCGCACTGTCTATCGATCGTTGTCCCCGGCACTTCGATCGGAAAACCGGCAATCAAGGAGGCGATGCGAGCGATGTCACCTGCCTGTTCCCCGACCTGTGACACGCAGCCAAGGATCACATCCTCGATGCACCCTGCATCTATTCCCGTGCGATCGATCAGTTCTCGCAATACCTTTGAAGCCAACTCATCGGGGCGTATGCCGCTAAGCATCCCATTTCTCTTGCCGATTGGCGTACGTACCGCCTCGACAATCACGACTTCACGAGCCATCCTGATCACCTCCCTTTCTCTCTCTTCATTTCTATGACAGTCCAGCGGCTTTTAATAGCGTACTTAGGAACAGAAAAAAACCGTCCGGTCCACCGGACAGTCGGTTCAAACTTTCGCTGGCTCATTGGGAACTTCGTTACCTGATGCTCCGTCTGCCGAAAAGGAGCGAGAGGACAAAGAGAATCAAGAAGACGACGAACAGGAACTTCGCAATCCCCACTGCTGCCGAAACGATTCCGGTAAAACCGAAAACGGCGGCAATCAGAGCGATGATCAGGAACGTCATGGACCATCCTAGCATAGGAACACCTGCTTTCTCGGATCATTTCTTTTTGATTTCTTCTTACTCTTTCTTAACCGTAACTTCGGCAACTGAAACAAAGGACCGCTGCTGCTCGATGGAAACCATCAACAACTGTAGCGGTCCTTCTTCCTTATTTTTGCACAGCTTGTTTTCGATAAACTTTTTCTTGCGGGATAAAGTCTTCATAATACACTCGATCCGGGGCAAACAGAATCGATTCCTTGCTTCCCAGCCCTAGAAATCCACCGTCCGACAAGCTGCTGTGCATCAAGCGATGGACGTGCTGCTGCAGCTCCTGATCAAAATAGATCAGGACATTTCGGCACAAGATCACATGAAATTCATTAAACGAACCGTCTGTCACCAAATTATGCTGGGCAAACATCATGTTCTCGCTCAAGTCGGGGTGAAAATACGCATATTGATGATCAGTCGTATAGTACTCGGAAAAGGCTTTTGATCCCCCAGCCTCCAAGTAATTTTTCGTATACTGCTGCATTTGCTTTAAGGCGAAAGCTCCCTTTTTCGCAGCTGCTATGGCTTTCTCGTTCATGTCCGTCCCGTAGATTTTGGTCTTCTCACCAAGTCCTTCCTCGTGCATCAGGATCGCCATGGAGTAAACCTCCTCCCCTGTCGCACAGCCAGCATGCCAAATGCGAATCTCGGGCAATCCCCTCAGTAGCGGAACCACCTGCTTTCGAAATGCTGCGAAAAAGCTGGGATCTCGAAACATTTCTGTCATGCGAATCGACAAATCGTTCAAGAGGCGTTCGAGTACCCCTTCTTCATGCAAAACCTTCTCGAGTAGAGCCGTGATGGTCGGCAGCCTCTCCGCTTTCATTCGGTTCAAGATTCGTCTGCGAAGAGATGACCGCACGTACCCCCGAAAGTCGTATCCGTACATTTGATAGATTCCTTCCAGGAGCAGATTGATCTCGATTTGCTGGCGTTCATCGTCTGCAAAGCTCTCCCGTTCTGCATACACTTCCTCCGATGCTTCGATGATAGAGATGTCCATGATCGTTTCGTTCACCTACTTTGTCAGCCACACCCGCATAAGCGAAAACAGCTGGTCGATATTAAGCGGCTTCATGATATAATCCGAAGCTCCCGCCTCCATACATTTTTCTCTTTCATTTTTCATCGCTTTGGCTGTCAGGGCAATGATCGGCATATCCGTCATGCCAAGGTCATCGCGTATGGCTTTCATCGCCTGATAACCATCCATGATCGGCATCATGATATCCATCAGCACCAAGTCGTAGCTGCGATCTACTAGCAGCAGATCCACCGCCTGCTTCCCGTTTTCAGCGACTTCGACCCTGACTCCTTTTCGCTCCAAAGCAGTCACGAGCGCATATACATTTCGTGCATCATCATCCACTAGCAGTACATGCTTGCCTTGGAATAGGTGCTCCTGTAAAGGAACGCTGTCTGCGACGTGCACGTCCGAATCCTTCTCGCGCTCGATCTCCTCCAGCAGCTGACTGCCACCAGCCGCAACTTCTTCTGCGGCCGTTTGCTCGGCTGCCTGCTGCTGGACTTGCCGTTCTGTTCGGTTCGGAATATACAAGGTAAAGGTGCTGCCTTTCTCCGGCTCGCTCTCTACGGATAGAGCGCCTCCAAGCAAGCGAGTGAACTCGCGGCAGATAGACAAGCCGAGACCGGTTCCCCCGTACTGCCTGTTAGTCGTGCCGTCTACCTGCTGAAAGGCATCAAAGATGATCTCCTGCTTGTCACAAGGGATGCCGATCCCCGTATCGATCACGGAAAAGGACAAAACCTGCTCTTCCTGTAACTGCGGCAGCAGCTCGCGTACACGATCTGGATGCGCTGGCTCAATCCGCAGGGTCACGCTTCCCTTTTCCGTGAACTTGCAGGCATTGGACAGCAGATTTTTCAAGATTTGATGCAGTCTTTGTCCGTCTGTCAAAAGGACGGAAGGCGTATCCGGATGCATCTCCACGCCAAAAGCAAGCTGCTTCTTCGCTGCGATCGGTTCGAACATACTTTGCATGGATTGCGGGATTTCGGAAACATTTACTTCATCCGTCAAAATTTCAATCTTGCCTGCCTCAATCTTCGACAAATCCAAAATGTCATCAATGAGACGCAGCAGATCCTGTCCCGCACGCAAGATGACGCGCGAGTATTCCTCCACTTCCGTTTCCTCGCCTTCCCCCTGATGATTCTCCATGAGCATCTGGGAGAGAATCAGAATGCTATTGAGCGGGGTTCGCAGCTCATGAGACATATTGGCCAAGAAATCCGTCTTGTACTGGGAGCTCGCCTGCAGCTTTCGGGCATAATCGGCAAGCTCATCACGTGTCTTCTTCAGCTCGGTCGCTCTCTGCTCGGCAAACAGGTTTTGCTCCTCCAAAAATTCATTCGTGATACGCAGCTGCTCTTGCTGCATCTGAAGCTCTTCTGACTGGGTCTGCAGCTCCTCCGATTGGGTCTGTAGCTCCTCGGTCATCACCTGGGATTCGCTGAGCAGCCTTTCCACTTCCATTCGACCCAGTACGTTGAGAATCGCCTGTCCAAACTTATCCTGCAGCAGGTCGAGCAGTGTCAGATGGGAAGCTTCGAACGGTTGAAAGGAAGCAAACTCGATGATTGCCTCCACTCTTCCTTCCACGGTAATCGGAGCGACTACCAGATTGCGGGGAACCGCTTCTCCTAAACCTGACGTCACCTTGAGATAGTCCTCAGGCAAATTGTCAAAGAGAAAGATCCGTCTATCCAAGGCGCATTGCCCGACGAGCCCCTCTCCCACGCGAAAGGTGTCTGTGGTATTCTGATGCGCTAGAGCATAGTCAGCCACCCGGACAAAAACGGTCTCATTGCCGGCATTTTTCCGCAGATACACGATGCCATATGCTGCTTGAAGCTTCGGTGCGAGCACGGTGATGACCGCTTTGGACAAATCGCCAATATCTGTGATCCCCTGATAAAGGGTGGAAATTTCCGTCAAGCTTCTTTGAATCCAGCTCTGTTTTTCTAAGCTGCTCAGCAGGTCGTTGGTGGCTTCCGCTAGATCTCGGAGCTCATCTTTTGACTGTACGTGGATTCGCGCACTCAGATCCACTCCCGTATCCGATTTCGAAATATCTTTGATTGTCTTCACGACCTGTCTAATCGTCCTGACAATGGACGAGGACAAGAAAAGGGACATCGCAAAGCTAATCAGCGTCACGCCCCCGGCAATGACATACCAGATGTAAAGCACGTTCTCGTTACTCTGGTTCAGCTTCGCCACACGGTCTGCTGTCAGGTTCTTTTCTTTGGCTACCAGCGAAGACATTTGCGAGCGAATGTCGTCCATCGCGTTCTTTCCTGTGTTTTGTGCAAAGTACTGCTGCAATGCCGCTTCGTTGTTTTCCCTCTTGTTTTGGATGACAAACTCGCCGGCATTGGCAATCCAGCTTAAGATGAGCGGACGCATTTGCTCTAGGGCCTGCTGCTGATCCGGATTGTCCTCCAGAAGCGCGTACAGCTTGTTATAGTTATCCTGCCAGCTGCGGCTGCTGATCTGATAAGGCTCGAGGTACTGTTCATCCCCTGTAATCATGAATCCTCGCATCCCTGTTTCCATGTCCAGCATATTCTTTTGGATCTGATTCGCTAATTCATGTACGGCCATGTCGTGGTTGGATATCACATCGATCTCTGCCTGCAGATTTTTCATTTGACCGTTCACGATAAATAGGGAGATTCCCAAACAAATCACGATCGCTAGGTAGCTGATAAAAATCTTAGCTTGAATAGGAAAATTTACGCCCTTCATGTTTCCGCTTCCTCTCTCCCTATGGTTCGTGCAGAAAATATTTCCCAATTATTCTATCATATTCCCTGATACGTAACGGAAAAGGGAAAGAGAGCGCCTGGTTTTGCGCTCTTCATTCTGACAAGGCACTCTTCAGCTTATCAATCGCCCGCTTTTGAATTCGCGACACACTCATCTGCGATACGCCAAGCCGTTCGGCAATCTGCCGTTGAGAATGGCCTTCGTCATAAATAAGCGAAATGACCGTTTTTTCCTCTTTCTTCAAGCAGCTCATCGCCTCATCCACCATCAGCCGTTTCTCCAGCTGCTGGTAATCATCGGCGGGCTCTGCGATCATGTCGGCGATCGTTGCTGTGCTCTCCCCCTCCGGAGAAAGCGGCGTATCTAACGAAGTATAGTTGTAGTAGTCGCGGCCCACGAGTATCTCGATCGTCTCTTCTACAGTCAGTCCTGCCTGTTCAGAAATCTCTTCCATTTTTGGCGATCGCTCGAGCTTGATCGTGAGCTCGTCAATGATTCGTTGAACGAGAGAGCTCTTCTCTTTCATTTTTCGCGGCACTTGTATGTACCAGGACTTGTCCCGCAAGTAGTTTTTCATATGACCGATCAAGCTTTTCATGGCATAGCCTTCAAATGGAATGTTTAAAGTATGATCGTACTGCTCGAACAAGCGAAGTATTTTGATGCGTCCCACCTGATACAAGTCCTCTGCCAGGTCAGGACGGTTTCTCGACATCTTGGAGGCCGCTGTCTGAATGACCTGGTCATAGTGCACCAAGAGTTCAGTTGCGATCTGTGGACAGCCTGTCTCCCGATAAAGCTTCATTTTGGAGTACAGCTCGTACAAAGCCTCCTTGGGTTTATTTGAATTCATACGTATTCCCCATTTCTACTGAGGCGTTTCGACAGGACAATCTCTGTACCGCTGCCGTTTCCCGTGCTCACTCGGACATCATCCATCAGGGCTTCCATCAGAAAAATGCCGAGACCCCCCACAGTGAGATCCTTGATATCCTCTTGCTGCTTCGGAATGCCGATCCCTTCTTGGGAAAATACGAAGCTTTGCCCATGGTCTTTTATGGTAATCCGCAAATGCTCCCCATCGTGTTCCAGGCGCAAATCGATCCTGCCATTTTCGTTATCTCCATACGCGTGCAGGATCGCGTTATTGCATGCCTCCGAGACTGCCACTTTCATGTCCTCGATTTCCTCAAAGGAAAAACCAGCCTTTGTCGCAAAGCTGTACAATGTCAAACGCACGATATCCAAATATTCCGCCTGGGCGGGTATCGAAAAACTAACGTATGGGTTCATGATTGCGCCTCTTTCCTTTCCTGATTCTTGCTATTCTTCTTAAGTGTACAACAGTTTTTTGTGTACCGGGTCTGCTCTTGACTACCGCGTGCCGGGGGCATTTGAACGTGAGGACTTCACTTTCTGCCATAGATCAGCAGCAGCTATGACTCCCTCCAAAAGGGAATGCCATTTGCCAGTCGGCTGTGCTGTCTTCTTGCTGTTTTTGAAGCTTGTCATCGAGGCGATCAGGGAGGTCGCAGACTCTTTAAGCGACGATGTTAATTCGTGGACGACCTGCCCGACATCATTTGCACTCCTAAACAAATGATCCAGCATCGTAAGCTTCGTTCGTAGATCCACGGCCATTTCGTTGGCGTTTTCCACCACCTCTTTCACTTCGTCTCCGATCTCTCTTACCTCTATTTTCATTTGAACCAAGGTATTGGTGACCTCATCCAGAGAGTTCTTCACTGCTTGCAGGGTGCGAATCAAATAAAAAGTGAGGATCACAAACGCGACCGCGATCAAAAGCGCGCTAATTTCTAGTAACATAGCCTCTCCTCCCCCTGGACTGTTTCGCATTATTACCCACCTTTCTCTACATTTGAAACAGCCTTCTTTTCATTAATTTTGTTCTGTTTCAAAGAGAGCTGTAACGGGGTAAGAGTTGCTGTCAACACCTATTCCATGAATCGGAGGGATTCCCTATGACAACCCCGGCAGCCTACTCGATGTACTTGACGGATACGCTCAATCAGCAAGTAGCCAACTTCTCTGTTCTCTATATGAAGCTGCATCATTACCACTGGTACGTGAAAGGCGAAAATTTCTTCACCCTGCACATCAAATTTGAGGAGCTGTATACCGAGGTCGGTGTGCATCTGGACGCCATCGCAGAAAGAATGCTGGCCCTGCAGACGATCCCCACCGCTACTCTCAAGGAGCATCTAGCCACGGCGACGATTAAGGAAGCCACAGGTGAGGAAGATGCGAAGCAAATGGTGGAAGCACTGTCCGAGGATTTGGAGAGCATCATGAAGGAAATCAAAATCGGGATTACCTTGGCAGAAGAGCATCGTGATCAATCAACGGCTGATATGCTCATTGCAATCCATTCCTCGTTTGAAAAGCATCGATGGATGCTCGATGCCTACCTCGGCAAGTAGCAAAAAACCACGGAGGGACAGCGAGTCTGCCCTTCCGTGGTTTTTGCTATAAAAAGACGACGCTCTCCTAATGAGCGTCACCTTTTACACCTGCCAGCAAAAATGGGGAGATGCCCGTAATCTCCAGAAGCTTGCGTACACCCGCCGGAATGTTCTGAACCGTCAAAGCTGCCTTTCGCTCGTTGCGAATCTTCAGGACAGAGACAAGAATTCCGATCCCGGTGCTATCGATGTAAGACAAATCTGTCAAATCCAAGACCAGCTCTTTCTCTGTTCGGTAGACTACAGTCTCGAGCTTGTCTCGGAACAATGTCGCGGCCACTTCCAAATCAAGTTCACCATGAAAATGCAGAACAATCGCCTTATCCGTTTCCCTCTGATCAATGGAGAATTTTTCTGCTGCCATTTCGCATACTCCCTTTCTCTCTTTTGATTGCCTCGCATTCATATATGTGGTGTCAGCTCGTCGAAATCATCACCAGGCACATATCGTCTTTTGGTTCTTCTGCTGTTTTCAGCTGTAATCGCTGCAGCAAAGCGCTCGGATCGTGTTCATCCAGCTCTCGCAAGCTGTTTATCAGCACAGCAGCATCGTCCGTCTGTTCCTCCAGCCTTTCCACCAAACCGTCCGTAAAGAGAAGGATGCGTACTTCCCCGTTATAGGAGATCTCGCCTTGCCCAATATCGATCTGCGGAAAAAATCCCAGTGCACAGCACCCTTCTGTCAACTGCACCGTCTCTCCATCTACTATCGCGATTCCCGCCGGATGACCAGCATTCACATACTGGATTGTCCGTTTTTCAGTATCAACGACCAAATAAATAGCGGTGAAGTAATATTGGATGAGTCGATCTGACATCTGCAGCTGGTTCATGCGACGATTCAGCTCTTCCATGACCGCTTTTGGCTCGCTCAAGCCCATGATCGTGTCCTTGAGGGCAGCATACATATACATGCACACCAGCGAGGACGAGATCCCATGCCCCATCATATCCAGCAAGATGACGCCATAGCGCCCTGCCCCAAGAGCATGCCAGGCATAAAAGTCTCCCGCAAGCTCAGAGGATGGTTTATAGACAGCCGATATCTCGATTGCTTGATCCCGTATCGGGCTTGAGAGCATGCTGCGCTGGACTTGTCTTGCAAGCTCCAGCTCATTTTGAATTCGCTTGTCTCTCTTCTTACGCAAATCTTTTTCGTGCTTGAGCCGTAGAGTAGATCGGATACGAGCCAATAGCTCCACTTTGTTAATCGGCTTCATTACGTAGTCGAGGGCACCTGCATCCAGCGCTTCCGCCATTTTATAGGAATCGCCCATAGCTGTAACAAAAATGATAGGCAGATCGCGATACCTCTCCTGACTCAGGACGGTTCTGCATGCTTCCACCCCGTCAATTTCCGGCATCATCAAGTCCATGAGCACCAAATCGACTGGAACCTCGGCCGCATTGGGAGAATCCATTTCCAGAAAATGATAGAGCTCTTTCGCCGATGAGAGCAGCACCAGATGATGATAGCCTGCTTTTCGCAAGATTTTTTCGATGATGACTAGGTTCGTTTCGTTATCGTCTACAATGACTATATCCATGGCAACCCCCTATCACGAGAAAATTAGGGGAAGCTCCCCTACTCTTTCCCTATCATAGCATGAACCTGCTGGGAGCTCCTTCCTTTTACTACCCATCTGCAAGACACGTGAATCAGCTAATTTTCGAAATAGACCATTCTGTGTTTCACTTTCGAAAAAAACGTTTATTGACTAGTAGGAACCAAACAAACTGCCACATAAAAGGAGAGATGGACGATGAATCAAACAGCTGAAAACAAGAAAAGTCTTTTGAAAGGAATGTTGATCGGAGGAGCGATCGGGGCAGCGGCTTCGTTGCTGATGGCGCCAAAATCCGGTCCGGCTTTGCGAGAGGATTTGTCCAACGCTCTGGGCTCACTCAGCGAAAAGAGCATGGGGCTCGTTTCTACTCTGAAGGAAAGAGCGCAAAACGCTGCAGATACAATCAGCATCCAGGCTTCCGAGCTGTCGGACAAAGCAATGGAAGGAAATCAAATGGTAGCGGATACCCTTCAGTCCGTCAAAGAAGATATGCAAGGAAGAAGCTAACGGAACTTGTGCTTGTGTATCCAAACTTTTCGGTAAGGAAGTGAAAATATGGAATATCCTGCTGTCCACCAAAAATTTATCGAGATGGGATTCGAGCGGATCGAACATACGGTCACCTCGACCTACCGCCTCCCTATCCTCTGTGAAAAGACAGGGCAAGTTTATCCGTTGTTTGTCACGGCTGTCACCTTTGAGCATGGCCACACGGTGATCAACTATGAAGAGGCATCCTTCGAAGAGAGCAGGACCGTTCCTCTCTCCGTCCGAAAAGCCGCCTATGAGAAGCTGATCGAGCTGGAGCAGCGTTTTCTAGAGTCGCCATCCACCTCAGTCAAGCAAGCGAAGAACGGCTCCATGGCACGAAATATGGAAGAAATCAAAAAGCTTGGCGAGGAAATGAAGGATCTCAAAACTGGCAGTGAAATTATCGATGAAAACAAGATCCCCGATCCGATTCAATAGCTGTGCACGAAGCAGCTCTTAAACGCCCGAAAGCAGCCTTAGTCCGATCCTACTGGACGAGGGCTGTTTTTCTGTTGAAAAGATCCGAAGCTAGCATGGCTGTCTTTCTAAATACGGTAAAGGAGATAAGGGGATGAGCTTAGAGACAAGGCAATCGAATCTGCAACAGACGCATGTATCAGGGGCCACATGGCAATATAAACCCGTAAGTTTTCATCGCTGCGACCTTTCCCATGCGCAATTACGAGATTGCCATTTATCCCTTGTTGCATGAACCGATTGTGACATTACCGGTTTGAAAAGAAACGGGATCCTGTTATCGGATCTCCTCAAAGGCAAATAACCCGCACGCCAAAGGCCGGGCATCCACTTATCATGGATCCCCGGCTTTTTTTCAACTCTTTATTACAAGCTTCATGGCGCTCTGCGATTTCTTTCTGACTTCCCCTCGCCTGTCTTCACGCTTTTCAAGTAGCGGTAGATGAGATTGTCCAGCTTCCGTGATTTTTTTAGCACAAAGGCTCCAGAAAAGCTTGGACTGCCCGTCGCATATGCGGCTTGGTACAGTTCACTTCTCGCTTTCTCGATTTGGTTTATGATCAGCTCACGCATACTTCCCATCCCCTTTCGATATACTGGCATTCCCGGGACAGGAGCTTTCCCCAAGCCTTGGAGAGAGCTCCTGCCTTCTTCTCGACCTAAAACATCGGCGGATAGTAATAGATAGACGAATCGTAGTCATTTCCCTCGTAGTAGGTACCGCCCCATGCAATCACGACGATCTTGTCATTTTCCATTTCGCTCTCCAGACGCTCAGCTTCCGCCTGAATGAAGCCCATGGATCTGAGTTTTGCACGCAGCGCTTCATCGCGGGAGCGGAAGACGTTCGCAATCGCTGTACCGAAGCCTTCCTCCAGCACCCCAATTTGTTCCGCGTTGGCACTTTCCGCTACTCGCTCGGTACGGTCTTTGTCATAGGCAAGTACAAAGATATAGTCATCCCGGTACCCTTCTAATTTGAATTTTCTGACTTGCTCTCCAGCTTCGGTGACGTTTCGCACTGTTTTCACTTTCGTATCCATGGCATACATCAAAATCCCTCCTAAATGGAATGTTGTGCTGGATGGAGACGATGCTCTCAATCCTCAAAGTGCTGCTGCGCTTGCTTGATCTGTATTACCCTTGAAAAACGGGGATGAAACAAGGCGTTACACACAAAAAAGCCACCCCTTTCCGGGCGGCTTCGTTCCTGTAGCGATTAACTATTGGCAGCGATCTGGACGCGCAGGTCCGTAACCAAATCCGCCAGCGTAACACTCCCCAATATCTCTTCCATCGCGTTCTGCGCACGAGTCAGGATGAGCTCCAGCACGAATTGAATATTGGCACCCACTGGACATTGCGGATTGGGCTGCTCGTGAATATGGAAGAGACGACCTTCCTCCACGACATCTACGGCTCGATAGACATCAAGTAAAGTAATATCCTTCAATTCTTTCGTAAGCGAAGCTCCACCCGCACCCGGGCGCACATGGACAAACCCGGCTTTTTTCAACTGCCCCATCACCCGCCGAATAATTACAGGGTTCGTATTCACGCTGCCTGCGATCCATTCGGACGTACAGTGTGCCGAGGATTCGATGGAAAGTAGTGATAAGATATGCACAGCCACAGAAAAACGGCTACTGATTTTCATTTCGGTCACCCTTTCGTTGTAATGATTATAGTTACATCTCAAAGGGGAAGTCAAGTTACCTGAACTGTCACATCTTGTCCTTCTGTCCCAATTTGATCTTTACTATAATGAATTTGCGGTTTTTCTTATTAGATAAAGGAAGGGTATGATGTTTGTCATGCTACGTCCACAAATTGAGGTTACCCCATCCACTGCCTTAATTGACGTCCCTGTCCATATTACACTGAGTGGCTTTGCCCCGCATCAACTGATTACACTCCACGCGACCCTCACGGATGGAATGCCAGGGGGAGAGATGTCCGCGTCGTCCCACGCAATTTTTCAGTCAGATGAGGACGGAAATGTCGATCTCGTTTCTCAAGCTCCCCTCTTCGGAACCTACGAAGGAATCGATCCGATGGGACTGTTTTGGTCCATGCACGTGCAGAGTCAGCGTTTTTACAGTCCTCATTCTTTGGATACGTTTGAATTTGCGCCTCGTTCGACGGAAATTCATCTATCCGCCGAGGTCCACGGAAAAGTCATTGCCAAAGCGAATGTTACCCGCATCTTTGTCTCTCCAGAGGTCTCCATCGAGAAAATCCGGGAGAACGGTCTCGTTGGCCTGTATTTTTTCGATCCACATGCGGAACCGCGCCCAGCCGTATTAGTTTTAGGTGGCAGTGAAGGTGGGATCGGGTCTTCCTCCCAATTTGCCGCGTTGTTTGCGTCACATGGGTATCCGGCTCTTGCTCTGGCTTATTTTCAATGCGACGATCTTCCTGACGACATCCGCCGAATTCCTTTAGAGTACATACAGAATGCCATCCAGTGGCTAAAAACGCAACCCCAGGTTCATCCGGAAAAAATCGCGGTCTTTGGCCGTTCCAAAGGGGCCGAGCTCTCCCTTGTCATGGGGTCCTTCGATCCTGATATTCGAGCCGTCATCGCTTCCAGTCCCAGTTCTACCGTATGTATTGGATGTGATACCGAATCTGCTGACTCCGCTATTTTTTCCCCACAGTCCTCCTGGTCCTTTCGAGGAGAACCCCTTCCTTTCGTCCCTTGGACAGAAACACAGTCCCGTGAAGCGAACGAGAGACTACAGACCAAGGAGCGAATCGACCATCTGCATAAAGAAGCCTGGAAAAACTGCGAGTGGATGGAGGACGCAAGCATTCCTGTTGAGCGGATCCAAGGCCCTATCCTCTTATTATCCTCTGATGACGACCATTGGTGGCCATCTGCAGAACACTGCGAGCAAATGGTTAAACGCTTGCAAGAAAACCGCTTCCCCCATGAAGTCGTTCACCTGCGCTATGAAAATACGGGGCACATGATACGTTTTCCCTATATCCCGACCACACGAACACAGCTAAATGGCGGAACTGCCAAGAACAATGCCTATGCCTGCGAGCATTCGTGGCGGGAGGTCCTGCAATTTTTAGAGAGAGCGTTCCCGAAAGCTGGGACGACAGGCTGAGAAGAGAAAGAGCGAAAGAGCACGGGTAGCGAAAACGTTACCTGTGCTCTCCTTTTTTAAGATGGAGTGAGTGGAGCTGCAGCATATGCCTGAGCGGCTGCAGATAGATAGTACGCAAGTCCGGTTTGCTGTGCTTCCAGCATGGCCAGATGAAAGTCATCCTGGAGAAAAAACGCTGTTTGATTGGCGAAATCAATGGCCGTTATGGTGTGACCATGCTGGTTTAAAAACGCCAAGTGCGTCTGGATTTTCTCTTTGATTCGATCGTCAAAATGCTTGACCCCAGCTCTTAAGGCATCTGCCATCTCTGTCATGAATAAAACAGCCTCTCGCGCTTGCTCGTTCATTTCCTGCACGTCTATGGTACTCGTGTCAAGCTCTGCCTCGTAGGTGTCTTGCAAGTACTCTTTTTGTTCTTGTAGCGCACTCTTCCATTCTTCCTCGCTTGAAAATCCTGCAAACAATTCCTGTTTTCCCATCGTTACGCCTCCCTGAACCGCCTCTATCGATTTTTCCAATGTCCCGAGAATCTGCCCAAGCCTAGTCGCTTTCTTTCGCAGCATGGTTCTTTGTTCATTCAGGATGTGCAATCGATCTACATCCCTCTCCAACAGCTGCTTGATTTGCACCAACGGGATCTCCAACTCCCGATAAAACAAAATGGCTTGCAGCCGCTCCACTTCCGCTCTGCCGTAAAGCCTGTAGCCCGCTTCACTCATTTTCTCAGGCAAAAGAAGTCCAATCTTGTGGTAGTGGTGCAAGGTTTTAATCGTCACCTGGGAAATCGCGGACAGTTCCTTTACCGTATACAGCATCCATTCGTCACCTCCTCGAACAAAGAATAAAGGCTCCTCTAAGGGGAGAGTCAATAAACAAATCCATATTTAGTATTAATGAAATTTAGCTACATTTTTTCACGCGAGAGGATTATAATGAACACGTTTGCTTGCATTTCGTTTGACGAGTACTTGGGAGGCATTTTTCAATGATCGACTATGTCATTAAGTTTCTGATCGGTGGCTGTGTTCTGGTTTTCGCTTCTTACTTGAGCAAGACCAAGAATATTTTTCTCTCTGGCATTATTACGACGCTGCCCATTCTTACCTTGTTAAACATGATGCTTCAGATCCAGTATCTAAACACGCAGGAATTCCATCTGGCTCAAAAAAGCGGTATCTTAGGTGCCATTGGGCTGGTCTTGTTCGTGGCATCCTGTTACGTTTTGACGACCTGGCTGAAGCCTGCGTATGCGATACTCTTTGCGATCTGCATTCTATTCCTGTATTTTTGGATGTACAAGCAGGTAACCGGCTAAAATCCATTCAAAAGAAAGAAAAGGTAAAGCCTACTCGGATGACGAAGTAGGCTTTACCCCTATCAAAAGCTGGAAAGGATGTTGAGAAGCATGGATTGTATCTTTTGTAAAATCGTGAACGGGGAACTCCCGTCTAAAAAAGTGTACGAGGATGATCACGTCGTTGCCTTTCATGATATCAACCCGATCGCACCGGTACACGTACTGATGATCCCGAAAAAGCATATTCAATCGCTGATGGCCATTGAACCTGAGGATAAAGAGCTCATTGGTCATCTCCATCTCGCACTGCAAAAAGTGGCTGAAGCGATGGAAGTAAAAGACCCCGGCTTCCGTGTGATCACCAACATCGGCAAGCATGGACAGCAAACCGTCTTTCACTTGCATTACCACTTAATCGGCGGCAAACAGCTGGAATGGACGATGTAAACGGCTTACCTGGCCAAGCGTGACGTAATGTGGCGGGCAATTCCCTCGCCGTGGAATCTGCCGTTTTCAATAAAAATGGACTTTGTCCGGTGACCGGATGCGATGACGCCCGCGATGTACAGTCCTGGCACATCGGTTTCCATGGTATCCGGATGATGAACAGGCGAACCCGTCTCTGGATCGATCTGTACGCCAAGTGATTGCAGGAAGGATCGATCCGGGCGGTACCCAATCAACGTAAACACATGATCGTTCTCGATATCCACGATCTCATCCCCTGTTTTTACCCGAATGGAGCGCTCCCCGATCGACTCGACCGTTGATCCGAACATCATCCGGATCCTTCCCTTGTGAATCAAGCTTTCAAAGACAGGCCGCGTCCACGCTTTGACTCTCTCGGATATTTCTGTTCTGCGGCAAATGACGGTCACCTCTGCCCCTGCGCGCTCCAGCTCTATGGAGGCATCTACGGCAGAATTGTTCCCGCCGACGATGGCAACACGCAATCCCGCATACGGATGCGCTTCCTTATAAAACGAAGATACTTTCGGTAAATCCTCGCCTGGCACGTTTAGCCGATTGGGATTGTCAAAATATCCTGTGGCAATGACGAGATTCTTGGTCTCATACGTATGCTGGCCGCCAAAACGATCCGTCGTCGTTACTTGAAAGCCTACCTCCGTGCGAACGGTCGAAGTCACGGTCTCAAAGGTGTGGACACGAAGCTCTTCCCGTGATGCCACCAGCCGATAGTATTGGAGCGCTTCCTGGCGCGTCGGCTTGTCATGAGCAGTCGTAAAAGGAATTTTTCCAATTTCCAACAATTCCGCCGTGCTGTGAAAAATCATATACGTCGGGTATCGATAAATAGAGTGGACGAGCGAACCTTTTTCTATGTTAATCGGGTTTAGCCCTGCTCTCTTGCAAGCGATCGCTGCGGCCAGACCACACGGACCAGCACCGACGATCAGTACGTCTTCCATAACTCTCCCGCCTCGTTTCTACTCTCTTTTCGTTTCCGTACTATCATATCATATCCCAGAGTCCAAAATACGTTCTCCCCGGATGTCAACCCTTGGTTCCCTGCCAATATATGATCAATGAAAGATTGGGTATCTCTCCTTATACTGGATGTATGATGAAAAAACAACACATACATATGTCGCTCCTCACAATTGTTTTGCTTACCTGTTGCTTCACGATGGGAGTCAGTGCCCCTGCCTCGACAGCCGCATCGAGCAGCCTGCGCGACATTTCCACAAGCTATGCAAAAGAGCAAATCGCCTCGTTGCAAAAGGCCGGCATTGTATCAGGCGATGAAAACGGATATTTCCATCCGGATCATCCCGTTACTCGAGCCGAGTTTGTGTCAATGCTAGATCGCACCCTGGGCGTAAAGCCTGTTTCAAGCAGTGTGGCTTCTTTTGGAGATGTGCCCAAATCTTCTTGGGCGTATGGGTACATACAAGCAGCGGTATCTCTCAATATGGCTAGCGGAACGAGTGCCACTACGTTTTCTCCGAATCGAACGATTTCACGCCAGGAAGCTGCTACCTTTTTGACGCGAGCGTTGGGGCTGAAACTAGCTTCTACCGCTTCTCCTTCCGTCAAAGATGCCAATACGATTTCCAGCTGGGCACGTTCTTCGGTGAGCGCCGCCATGAACAAGAAATGGCTGGTAGGCTACCAAGGCTATTTCCGCCCGACAGCCGCCATGTCCCGCGAAGAGACCGCCGTCCTCCTGAAACGAGTACTCGATGAATTGAATGCGCAGACCGTATCGGCAAAACCATTGGTGTCCTTGGGCTGGCAGTATCAGTCCACCACGGAGGAATTTATTGCGCAGGTACAAAAATCTGGCGTCAATACGCTCTCTCCACGTTGGTATTTCCTGCAGAAGGACGGTTCTGTCAGCGATTTTTCTGACGCAGCTCTCGTTCATTGGGCACAGAAAAACGGAAAAGAAGTGTGGGCTTTGTTTGGAAATCAGTTTGATCCGACCACGACCCATACGGTCTTGTCTGACAAAACCAAGCGGACGGCCGTCGTGCAGAAGTTGAGCACGTTCGTAGACAAGTACCAGCTGGACGGAATCAATGTAGACTTTGAAGGATTCAATCCTGCTGATCGCGACAATTTCACAGCATTCGTAAAAGAACTCGCTGCTGCCTTGCATGCAAAAGGAGCCGTCGTGTCGGTCGATATTCCACCCGATACAGACACCGATTGGAGCGAACCGTTCGACTATGCGAAATTGGCAAGCTATGCAGACTATCTCGTATTGATGGCCTATGAAGAACATTGGGTCGGAGCGACGAAAGCTGGCTCTGTAGCTTCGCTGCCCTGGTTTGAAAATGTAATCAAAGGTGTCCTCGACGATGTTCCGGCACAAAAGCTGATCGTTGGAATGCCGCTCTATACTCGAGACTGGTATCAATCCGGCGGCAAGCTACAGTCTACGGACATCTCGATTCCGCAGTCGTACCAGCTCCTCTCCCAATACAAAGCGAGCACGATATGGGATTCCTCCATCGGTCAGTACCGCTCTACCTTCAAGAAGCAAGGCGTATCCCACTCCATCTGGCTGGAAGAGAGTCGATCGCTTGGGCTAAAAGCGCAGTCCAGCCTGACCTGGCAAATCGGTGGCCTCGCCTATTGGTATATCGGTTCGGAATCCACGGATGTGTGGACCTCGATCGCGAATTCGATCTCGCTGAAGCAAGCGAGACAAAAAATGTAACTGCATCCAATGAAAAAGACAGTGATTGCTTTCGACGGAGAGGAAGTCGGAAAGCATCACTGTCTTTTATTTGCGTACAATCCTGGTGCTATTCGTGTTTTTTTGTCGCCACCAGCAAGATCCGTTTTGCGTTGGTCCAAATCCCCTGCTCGCTGTTATTTTGCTTTAGGTAGGTATGAAGTTGATGAAAATCATCCGCGTACTCACCAAAAGCCGTTATGATCGGCGTATGCGATAAAAGAAACAGTAGATCTTCCACTGACTGGTAGTATTCTTCCGCATCGTACTCCCGAACCTCTACTTCCAATCCAGCCAGCTGCAGGTCTCGTCGGTATTTTTCACGCAGCGATCCATCATCCTCACCATAGCACTGTCCTCTGCCGAAGCAGCTTTTGAGCGCATACTTGTCGTGCTCACTTACTTGCTGTGACAAAAAAACGCCGCCTGGCTTTAATACTCTCGCTATCTCATAGGAATCAAAAGGAGCATGTCTGCTCGTAACCATGTCAAAAAAGCCATCGGGGAAAGAAAGGGCGGACGCATCCATTTGAAAGAATCGGACATTCCTGTGCGGTGAGGAGACGAGATTTTCCTGTGCTCTTTGGATCATGGCGCCTGAATGATCGATCCCTACCAAGAGCCGCACATGGCTGGCTATTTTTAAAACGGCTTCTCCGCCACCTGTCCCGATATCGAGTACCAGATCGTTTGGACGGCATCGCTGCAGGACTTCATGGGTGAAATCCCATGTCTCTCCTTTTGTTTTCACTTGCAAGCGACTGAAATCCCACCCGTTTTTCTTCCCGATGGATTCGTAGAAATCCCGATAAGCTGCCTCGTCCATGCCTCTTCTCCCTCCTTGCTCGCTTGATTGAAAAATAGGTACAGCTTGAATAGCAGGATGTTTCCAAATCGACCATCCATTCTGGGAATATCACGATGGGAAAAAGTTCGCCGCTGTGAACTACCGTTCCAACGCCTTGATCTATTGGCTGAATCGTCATCGCTTTCGGCCCGGTGTTGCAAAGGCTAAAAGAATGAATCTAGCTGCAGAGCCGAAGAAGTATATACATTTTTAATCCTTTTCAGACCGCTGCCTTCTCTCGTCAGCAAAGTAGATCGCCTACTCCCCCCTGTTCTCCTATTTTCGCGAATGTCCATGCGGTTCCTTTTTGGAGCCGCCTTGTGCTACTCCCCGCTTTCCGGCTCTTCCAAAAACCTTCCCATCACCACTGTGTGATAGTAGTTTCCGTCCGAGAGAAGTCGGTCATGCTTCCATACTCCTTCGACTTCAAATCCTAGCTTCTCGTATAGCTGGATCGCTTTCTCATTCGTCTGCAGGACGTTGAGCGTCATTTTCTTGATGCCATTGGAGTCCGCCCATGCCAAGGATTGCTTCAATAGATGTTTGCCAATACCGTATCCCCAATACGCTTTGCAGATACAAACGCCAAATTCTGCTTTATGAGCAAAACGAGTCAAATAGGTTCCCTCACAACGGGAAAATCCCACGATCTGTTCCTCCACTGCCGCGACCAGGAACAGATTTCTCGGCAGCTCTGTATCCATTTGGATGAGCTGTTCAAATCCTGCAGGATCAATGAAAGCTTCTCCGGGCTCTCTGTCCAAATTTTCAGTTTCTCCATCGATTTTGACTCGTAACCCAGACAGTGCTTCTGCATCGGATGGAGCGGCTGATCGTATCGTATACGTAATGCCCTTCACGTGATACTCCTGTTTGTCGATGATCATTGCGGCCTCTTTTCCTGTTTGGTGATTCGAATGAAAAGAAAGAACATTCTCGTGAAACTTGTCGGGAGCCGGCTGATACTTGCTGATGTCTCTGGAACAGATGGTTAGCTCCGTACTGATACACTGTCACTGATTGATAAGATGATGGTTGGAAATCTTTGCAAGAAAGTTATTTACCAGCAGGGGAAGAGAAATCAGGATGGGGGGATCGTCTGGTGCCGGTGGATACAGCCATGCATCTCGATGAGGGACGATGGCTCCTGAAGAGACCACAATCGGCTCTTTGGAGCGCGTACGCAGCGTCGTGTGGGGAAGTAAAATTTCTGAAGCCTGCATCTCCCAAAGAACAGATGTTGCCATGAGATAATACGTACCAGGCTTGACTCCTGTAAAACAGAAATGCCCCAGTGAAGAAAGAACGGTCCCATACAGAGGGAGTCCCTCCGGTATAGGTTTTGCAAAAAGGCCGATCAATATGACACCTTCAAACGGGTAATCGCTATGTACGGTTCCAACCACTCGCCCTCGCCCCGGCGAGACAGGATGCTCCAGCTGCCATGCCCCTAGCGAGCGCAAGGCATGAAGGTTTGTATGGGTCGCCTGTAGCGAGTTGCGAAATTCCGTCGGGGAAACGCCGACTTTTTCAGTAAAACGACTGGAGAATGTCCCCAAGCTTTGCTGACCAATCTCCAGCCCAATATCGCGGACGCTCATATTCGTGTGGATCAGGAGGTCTTTTGCTTTTTGGAGGCGAAGCGAAGACACGTAGTAGAGCGGTGGTAGACCCATTCTTTCCTTAAAAAGACGTGTAAAATGATAAGGACTATACGCGACATACGATGCCAATCGTGATAGAGGAAGCGGCTCATCGATATATCGGTGAATATATGCGATCAGCGCATCAATTTCAGCATTCTCCATACTTGCACCATCCTTTGCCCCAGGACTCCGGAAGTAATCACACCATCCAGAACAATCGTTCGCATATCATTCTAGCATAGATTTGCCTCCTATGGAACAGCCAATCTACCCAACGATTGGAAAAAAACTTGGCTGCGCCAAGCCTTTTGGCGCAGTCCTAGTTGCACTTATACTGGCTAAGAATCTTATCAATTCTTACTGTAGAAAAAAGACTGCCTTCACGGAATTTTATCCACGACGACAGTCTCTCGTTTTTAGGTATTTATTTATCCGACTTTTTGCAGCAGCTTCCCACGCAGCTTCGTGAGCATATCTGCCGTCATTTTTTCCAAATCGTACTCGTACGTAAAGCCCCACTCCTCTTTCGCACAGCTCGCGTCGATGGAGTTCGGCCAGCTATCCGCGATTGCCTGACGTACAGGATCGACTTGATACGAAAGCTTGAATTCAGGAATGTGCTTGCGAATCGCAGCTGCCACTTGTTCTGGCTCGATGCTCATGGCTGTCACGTTGAAGGCATTGCGATGCTTCAGCTTGGAGCCGTCTGCTTCCATCAGGTTGATGATCGCGTTCAGCGCATCCGGCATATACATCATATCCATGTACGTGTCTTTGGCGATATAAGAGGTGTATGCCCCTTCTTGGATCGCTTTGTAGTAAATTTCGACGGCGTAATCTGTCGTTCCCCCGCCCGGAGGTGCTACATAGGAAATCAGACCAGGAAAACGCACGCCTCGCGTATCAACGCCGAATTTCTGGTAGTAGTAATCGCACAGCAATTCACCCGATACTTTGTTTACCCCGTACATGGTCGTAGGACGTTGGATCGTATCCTGCGGGGTGCCATTTTTCGGCGTAGAAGGACCGAATGCCCCAATAGAGCTTGGCGTGAAAAACTGGCAGTTGAGCTCCCGAGCTGCTTCCAGAGCATTTACCAGTCCACCCATGTTCAGGTTCCACGCGAGCAGTGGCTTTGCTTCCGCCGTAGCGGAAAGAAGGGCAGCCAGATGCATGATGGTGTCTACTTGATGTGTTTTTGCAAGCTCGAACATGCGAGTGGCATCCGTCACATCGAGAATTTCAAATGGCCCTGACTGCACCACCTGGTCTTCGTCTCGTTTTCTGATGTCTGTCGCGATTACCTGGTCGTTTCCGTATACCTCGCGCAATTTCATGACGAGCTCCGAGCCGATTTGTCCCAATGCGCCAGTAACTAATATCTTCTTCATTTCAGGATCCCCATTTCCTTCCCAACTTTTTCGTAGATGCCAAGGGCACGATCCAGCATTTCTTTGGTATGAGCAGCAGTTGGCATATTCCGCACGCGTCCTGTCCCTTTTGCAACGGTTGGGAACACGATCGCTTTGGCATATACGCCTTCTTCATACAGTCGCTTGCTGAACTCCTGTGTTTGTTGTTCGTCGCCAATAATGCAAGGCGTGATAGGTGTTTCGCTTGCACCAATATCGAAGCCCAGTTCTTTCAGACCCTTTTTCAGGTAATGGCCATTGTCCCAGAGCTTGTCGTGCAGCTCTGTGCTGCTTTGCAGGATATCGATGGCTTGAATCGATGCCGCTACATCGGCAGGAGTCAGTGCAGTCGAGAACAGGAACGGACGGCTACGTACCTTGAGCCAGTCGATCAGCTCCTGTCTTCCCGCTACATAACCTCCAATAACCCCGATGGCTTTGGAAAGGGTCCCAATCTGGAAGTCAATCTTATCCGACAGACCGAAATGCTTTACGGTTCCAGCGCCTTTGCCCAACACGCCAGAGCCGTGAGCGTCATCCACGTAAGTCATGAGGTCATATTCTTCAGCAACCTCAACGATTTCCGGAAGCTTGGCAATATCCCCATCCATGGAAAATACGCCGTCCGTTATGACCATGAGCTTCTTGTATTTTCCGGATTCTCTAGCTTCCTTGGCCTTCGCACGCAGATCATCGATATCCGAGTGGTTCACGCGAATGATTTGAGCGCGGGACAGACGGCAGCCATCGATGATAGAAGCGTGGTTCAGCTCATCGGACAAAATCGCGTCGTCTTTGTCCATAACCGCAGAAATGGCGGCCATATTGCAGTTAAATCCGGACTGATACGCGATTGCCGCTTCCGTATGCTTGAAAGCTGCGAGCTTTTCCTCCAATTGAATGTGCAGCTCCATGGTTCCATTAATGGTACGGACCGCACCTGCCCCAACACCGTATTTCTGTGCAGCAGCGACTGCAGCATCGATCAGACGCTGGTCTGTTGCCAGTCCCAAATAGTTATTCGAGGAGAGGTTAATCAGCTCTTTGCCAGAGATCTTGATTACCGGACCATTCGCACTTTGCAGCGGATCGATTACGTTGTATAGCCCTTTGCTTTTCAGATCCGCCAAATTTTCATGTAAAAAAGTGGTCAAGGTTTTGCTCGCCAAGTCGAATCCCTCCATCATTTCAGTGGTAGAAGTAATTTCCACAAATACATGTGTACTTCTGAAAAAGACATTAATATTTGAATGAAATCGCATGATATCAGCTTTATTTGTATTAAGATTATCACTTTTCTCCTGTCGTGTCCATATGACAAAGACATTATAGAGAGCGTTTTCACTATTTTTTTCTGATCTCGTTCCTCATAATTTCTCCTGAACCCTCCATATTAGCCCTTCGAAATCTTGGCGTTTCCCGCAAAAAAAAACCACCCTCCAGCGGTTAGGCTAAAGTGCGGTTTGTGGCTACTTCTTTCCTTTTTCTGATTTTAGAATCCCTTGCGGAGCGTCTCCTACTCGAACAAAGCCGTCCTCAAAACGGTGCGAGACTAACGACGCTACCGGCTCGCCCTTCACAAAATGCTGTTCAACCAGTGAAGGCGCTATTTCAGGTGTGATTTGTTTATACCAGATGCCTTCTGGATACACGATCATGACAGGTGCATCTTCACAGCGTCCATTACAGCGCGTACGAGTCGTGTGTACATGATCGTCCAGTCCTGCCTCGGCAATGGCCTCACGGATGGCGACGGTTACTTCTTCTCCGCCCTTCCGGTTACAGCTGCTGCCGTTGCATAGGAGAACGTGATGCTTGGTTTGCGATAGGTTCCATGTTGCCATTTTCTTTCCTCCTTTAACCCAATAAAACGGAAGTACTACGGTTTATGTACATACGCTCTATCTTACCTTGCCAGAAAACCCCTGTCTATAGCGCAATTTGCAATTCCCAGACTGTTTCGTTTCTGATAGAATATATGTTCGTATACTATTCAACAAGATTGGTGGTGTTAGCATTGTCGGTGACCAAACAGCGCGACGCCCTGCAGCTTTTGCAATCCATTGGCTCTTACCCATGGTACGTCGAAAAGTTTATCGAACATAAAAAAACGAAAAAAAACTCGCCCTCCACGCTGCTCGGCTATTTGCGTGACTGCTCATTCTTCTTTCGCTGGATGATGACCGAGGGACTGACTGCTGCAACTGACATGAAGGAAATTCCTTTAGCAGATCTCAACGAACTGAAAAAGGAATCCGTGGAAAGCTACATCCTCTACCTACAGGAGTCCCATCTTTACGAGCGTTCTGCCCTTCTGACCCATCCAACGAAAAGCTCACGAAAAGAGTATAGTGACAAGACCATCAGTCGGAAGATTTCCAGTCTCAAATCATTGTTTCATTATTTATCGGTCATCGCTGAAGATGAACATGGCGATTCGTATTTGAAGCGCAATGTACTGGCAAAAATCGAGCTGGAGACCACGGAGCTGACTCCTCTGGCACGGGCGCACGCCATACGGGCGAAAATCCTGATTGACGATGAGATCTACCAGTTTGTTGATTTCATTTACAATGGATACCTGGCCCACTGCCAAACCACAAAAAAGCAGCAGTACCACATGCAAAACCGTGATCGTGATACGGCTATCGTTGCCATGATTCTGTCTGGCGGCTTTCGGGTATCCGAGATTGTCAGTCTAAATCTGTCTGACATCGTGCTGGAGAAAAACCAGCTGAAGATGATACGAAAAGGAAAAAAGGAGGACGCACCTTTCTTTAGTGACTGGGGAAAAGAGTACTTAGCCAGATATCTGCAGGTTCGTGCCAACTACCATCCGTCTGCACAGGAAGATGCCGTTTTTTTAGCTGTCTCCCCCTCCAATCCCCATGGACATCGTATCGAAGTGCGTTCTGTGCAAAAGCTGGTTAAAAAATACGCCAAAGCTTTCGGAATCCCGGATCTGTCCGTTCACAAGCTGCGCCACAGCTTTGCTACCCAGTTTTTGCGGCTCAATCCTGATCCTCATCAGTTGCAGGCACAGCTCGGCCACTCTAAGATCGAAACAACGATGCAATACGCGCATGTCCTGGAGGATGCTCTGAGTAAAGCCGTAAATCGTACTACATAATGAAGAAAGGAATGGCTGCTCCGCTCATGGGCAGCTATTCTCTTCCTTAGTAAAGGAATGCTTGCAGAAAATTGGATAGAACGGTTTCGCAAAAGAAACGGCAAAAAAGCTTCCCTGTATCCATACAGAGAAGCTTTCGGCATGCTAGATTGCCCGCGCAAACGACTTCTTTGTAGAAGTCGCTTCCTCCTGCGCCGCTTGCTTTTGCTCTTGAGTAATCAGCCCCTGTTCGACCATCCGTCCCAGAACGACGGCTTGACGCTCCTTCGCTTTTTCCCAGTGCTTAAGTGGAGAATATGCCTCGGGAGCCTTCGGTAAGGATGCCAGGATGGCTGACTCGCCAAGGCTTATCACACTCGAATCTGCTCCATTCACCCTTTTTCCAAAGTACATCTGGCTGGCGGACTCGATCCCGTACTGGCCATGGCCAAAGTAAATGACGTTCAAATACATCTCCAGGAGCTCTTTTTTGCTGTATCGCTGTTCCAGTTGATAGGCGATCGCGATCTCCTTTGCCTTTCGCAGGATCGTTTTGTCCTGGGTCAAGAACAGATTGCGTGCGAGCTGCATCGTAATCGTACTGCCCCCTTGGACATAGGAACCAGCTTGTACATCTGCCCAGATCGCCCGAGCGAAGGCGATATAATCGACCCCATGGTGTTTCCAGTAGCGATGGTCTTCAATCGCCACAAAAGATTGCCACAAGTAGTCCGGCATCTCATCTAATGTCACGTAGCTGCCAGAAGCCGCCTTCTCTGCCTGCTGCAGCTTCTTTGGGTCGATCCATGCATTCCCAGCAAAGGCAAGAATGCTCGGAAGCGAAAAAACGCTGACGATGATCAGGATGACAGTCGCCCCTAGACGTTTTTTCCAGGATGCGTTTTTTCTCTTCGGTCTATCGACGTTCTTTATCGTAAACAGAGGATCGTTTTCATGGGTCGCCGATACGGAAAGTTGATTCATGCTGCATTCCCCCTACCTTGCTTCTGTACTCATTGTAGGGAAAAGGCAACGTACGTCCCATCGAATCCACTTACAGGAACCTTACATTTCCGTAAGACGCAGCGAGAGGCGGGTTAGCTCTGCTGCTGCTTCTCCTTTTGACGCAGCTCGATCCTTCTGATTTTACCGGAGGAGGTCTTCGGAAGCTCCTCTACAAATTCAATTTTTCGTGGATATTTGTAGGGAGCCGTCAAATTCTTCACATGCTCTTGCAGCTCCGCAGTCAGCTCATCCGATGGTGTGCTTCCTTTTTTCAAAATCACAAACGCCTTGACGATATTCCCCCGCTCCGGATCCGGGCTGGCTACTGCTGCGCACTCTGCTACAGCTGGATGCTTCACCAGCGCATCCTCTACCTCGAATGGTCCGATCGTATATCCGCCGGAGATGATGATATCGTCGGAGCGGCCTTCGAACCAAATGTAACCGTCTTCATCCATCCGTCCTTGATCCCCGGTCACGTACCATTCTCCACGAAAGGCTTTTGCCGTGCGCTCTGGATCGTCCAAATAGCCTTTAAACAGCGCTACCATGTGGCGGTCGATGGCGATGTCACCTACTTTGCCGGTCGGCAGCTCCGCACCTTCCTCATCGACAATCGCTACCCGAACAACAGGAGACGGACGTCCCATGGAACCAGGCCTTGGCTCTACTCCGACAAAGGTCCCGACGAGCAAGGTGTTTTCCGTTTGCCCATACCCATCGCGTACAGTCAGATCAAATACGCGGCGGAACGTATCGATAACCTCCCGATTGAGCGGCTCGCCTGCCGAGCAGGCAGAACGCAACGCCTGAAGCTTGTACTGATCCAGATCCGATACTTTTGCCATCAATCGGTACTCGGTAGGTGTCGCACACAGGACAGAGACAGGGTATTTTTGCAAAAGATTCAAATAAGTCTCTGCGCCAAAGCGGCCTTTGTAAACAAAGGCTGTCGCACCCATACCTAGCGTGGAGACAAAAGGACTCCAGATCCATTTTGCCCAGCCTGGACCTGCTGTTGCCCACACCGTATCGTCTTCCCGTACGTCCAGCCACTGCTTGGCTGCTACCGCCAAATGGGCAAATGGCCACCCATGCACGTGCATGACGCCTTTTGGCCCGCCAGTTGTTCCCGATGTATAGGACAAAAAGGCAAGCTCATCTGCTCGTGTCTGAGCACAAACAAACTCCTCATCCTGATCACCCAGTAGATCCTGCAGCCCAATCCAGCCTTCCTTTGCAGGGCCAATCGTCACAAAATGGCGGAGTGAGTCGCATTGCCCACGGGCAGGCTCCACTTCTTCCAGGATCCCTTCAAAGCCAATGACCGCTTTCGCCTTTGCATGATTGACTCGGTACTCAATATCTTTATAGCGAAGCATCTCTGAGCCTGGCATGATGACAGCACCCAGCTTCAACAACGCCAAATACAGACCGTATGCGGTTGTTCCCCGCGGGACGAGCACCAATACTTTGTCTCCCTGCTCGATCCCGATGGTGTCAAGGACATTTGCAATACGGTTGGAATAACGGCGCAGCTCGTCATAGGTTAAAACAGCCTCGTTTCCTTGCTCGTCTAACTCCCAGACTGCACGCTTCTCCGGATGCTTAACCGCCCATTCATCCACCTGTGCCGCAAAATTATAAAATTCTGGCATGTTCAATTCCACCTGAAACACCCCCGTTTTTTTCAAGTATACAGTAACATAATTCGACGTTTTTGCAATTTTTCCTCTTTATAGTCGATTCGAACCCAAATAATTTACTAAGGTAATGAAACATTTGGCAACCCGTTTTTGTGAAACTATTCGCCTTCTGGTTCGTCTTACATTACAAAAGAACTACTCCAAAAAGAATCAAGGCCCCCTTGCCTATGCAAGAGAGCCTATCGCTACGATTCTTAGCCGTTTCCTATGATTCACTCGATTCCGACGAGTTAGATCACACGTTTGATTTTGACAACGCGTTTTTCCCAGTTCGTGCCGTCGAACTTGGAATAGGTAACGCCAGGGCTGCCGTAAGTATGCAGGATTTTGCCGTTTCCTGCGTAAATCGCTACGTGCGTGATCCGATCCGAAGAGCTGTTCACTGAAGCTTTCATGAAGAGCAAATCGCCTTTTTGCAGATTCTTTTTGGAGACAGTTGTTCCGACAGTGGACTGCTGACGGGAATCACGTGGGAGCGTAATTCCTGCTTCCTTGAAGACACGCTGTGTAAACGAGGAGCAGTCAAAGCTTTTGGTCGTACTGCTGCTGGAGCCGTATTTGTACTTGGTTCCCAAATACTTCTCCCCATTCTTGATGACTTTGCTGGCGATGTCTGACGTCGGCGTACTCGAATTCGACGAATTATCCGACGACGAATCCTCTATGATTCTGCGCGCGCCCAAGAACTTCTTGCTGTAGTCAGAGAGCTTCTTGAGAACTACTTTTCCTTCGCCTTCGGAAGAATAGACATATTGACCATTACCTATGTATACCCCCATAAAAGTAGGGCTGCCGGAACCGTTCGAAGAGAAGAAGACCAGATCCCCAGCTTCCACCTTGCTGATCGAAGATACCTTGGTTCCTGTTTTGTATAGACCACTGATTGTGCTTCCAATTTTTACTCCAACCTGTTTGTAAGCATATGTTGCTAACTCAGCTGATCCAAATTCTTTTGGTCCAGAAGCTTTGTAGCTGTAAGGCTTCCCGACCAAGGATTTGGCGATAGAGGCTACCTCACTGGTTTGTTGTTCATAGGTCGTACTAGCGGCCGCTGCTTGTCCAACTTGACCACCCATTAACAGGGACGTACTCAGGATGACTGCTACAGTTGACTTCATTACCCAATCTCGTTTCGTCACTTGTCTTTTCCTCCTTGTCATGTTGTGGCACCCTTCGTGGGTACAACGTCAGATTACCTCAGGAGGAAACTGGAGGATAAGACCGTAAAATTTACCAATACGGAAATTGGTAGCATTGAACTAGATGGAAATCGAGTGGAAAACTGTGCGGTTACAACCCTTTAGTTCTATGGAACCATACGCATTGAGAATCACTATCAACAAGGGCTTTCGCCATAGAAAAAGCCAGCTTCTCCCTGATCCTGTCAGAAGCTGGCTTTTTTTATCGTCTGTTTTTCTAGTTTCTTAGCGCAGCCGCGCCGTAAATTCTCCCCATTTTTGGTCGCCCCACAGGAAAGTGAGTACATCCCCATCTGCTACCGGTCCCACACCCTCAGGCGTTCCGGTATAGATAATATCTCCTTTTTCCAGCCCAAAATGCTCAGAGATATATTGGATCAATGTCATTAAATCAAAAATGACATTGCGAATATTCCCGCGCTGAGCCTGCTCTCCATTTTTCAGCAGGGTAAAGTCCGTCTTCAGGCATTCCTCCAGCCCCGGAAACGCATGAAAAGGCGTCAAGATCGCTGAATTTTTAAACCCTTTGGCGAGCAGCCACGGATGTCCTTTTTTCTTCAATTCGCTTTGGACATCGCGCAACGTAAAATCAATGCCCAATGCGATCTCGTCTACCATTTCATCCAGCGTCACTCCAGGCTCATAGGAACGGGCGATGTGAATGATAAGCTCCGTCTCATAATGAAGCTCTCCGCGAGTTCCTGGCAGTACGATCTCCCCACCAGCTGTCTCTGCCAGCGCATGAGTCGGCTTGCCAAAAATCATTGGCTTCGTCGGCACATCATTACCCAGCTCTTCCGCATGCAATTTGTAATTACGTCCAACGCAATAAATATTTCCGATTTGCTTCATAGTCTCTCTCTCCTTTTACACGGACAACTGGTTGTGAATTCCTTTTTACTATATCACGGTGGGTCGTACGTGCAAAAGCTTTCCTGCCTAACCAAAGGAAGGACCCTTTCGCGGCCACAAATTTGCATTTCCTCTCGCTTCGATTTCACATACGGTGTCGCAGATCGCCTCAAGCGCCGACTCCAAATCCGTAGGCTCCGTTCGCTCCCACTCAAATTCATAGTGAATAACGGAGATTTGCTCCCCTGCCTCATATCCGATCTGAACGAAGCCTGTTTGTTCTTCCAGTGCTTGTTTGCGGGCGAGCAGCGTCACTTCCAAAGGAAAAAAGCCATCCCACTCGCTTTGGACATAGGTAGAAGTGACCCGAATCCACAGAGACTGCTCCTTGTGCCCGCGCTGAAACACGACCCGGTCCTCGGGATAAAACCCGTAGCCAGAAGGGAGAGAGCCATCGAGTGTAAAGCAGACTTCCATCGGGAGGTCCTGAGGTTTTAGTGCTTTCACAAGCCTGCCAGGCAGCTTGTAAGGACCACTCGGCTGACCAGCCAGAGGTTCCCCCATCACAATGACCGACAGATTGTCACGCTCTCCTGTCACTTGTACGTACATGATGATCCACCTCCCTTTTTCAACCAGTATGGTCTTGCACCATTACATTTATGAGGGAGTGCACAACAGTTTTCCATAGATTCGGTCCAATTCGTCCCTTTTTCCAGCAGAAAAAAGCAGGAAAGGCCCTATCCCGTATGGGGGCCCTCCCTGCTTGGAAGATGGTTCTAGCTATTCATTAGGCGCGAACGATGGCGATTACGACATGTTCGTTGTCAAACGTTTTCGCTTTGATTTTTACCTTCTCATCAAACGGATTCGCAAATTGAAAATCGAGATAGCCATAGGCAACAGTGGCATCCATACCAGCTGGTACATAGCCGACAGTCTTGCTGTGCCCATGTCGCTCTACCATCGTCATACCCGCTTCATTTGCCGCGTTAAACAGCGTGCTGGACACCTGGCAGATGCCTCCACCGTAGTCTTCTACCAATTGCCCATTGACGATTGCACCTGCTTTTTGCCAGCCGTCCTCGGAAATGTTGGAATTGCCCACTGTTCCATTGTAGGAGAAGGTTTCATTCTGCTTTAGCTTCTGCCCGTTGATTCGCTTGATGGCCTTCTTGATGTTGTGCTTGCGAGCATCCGTGCTTCCGTTCATAGACGTATAGTAAAAGCCCAGGACATCCTTTGACTTTAGATCCATCTTGTCCAAATATTTCTCTCTTAGTTCAGCTTGTGTCGGTTGAATAGTCTCATCGGCGGTACCATTGGCTGCATAAACCGGTACGACAGGAGACAGCGCTGCAAACAGGAGTGCAGAAGCAAGCACAGGAGCCGTCCAGGTATAGGATTTTTTCATCGTTTATTCCCTCGCTTATTCGTAGCTGTATGCAATGATTCGATCCTCGTCAGTTCCTACTCTACACACGAAGCAAGCTGGTATCAACCTGCAAATGTTGGACATCTATCAACGAAAAAAACCGCCGATTATTGGCGGTTCTCACTCTGTTTGGCAAGCAAAACTAATTCGTTGTCTCGATCGCCTGTTGAAAAGCCTTCAGGAAGTTTTCCGGTGGGTGTGCCCCCGATAACGCCAGCTTGTTATCGATCACGAAGAACGGTACTCCTGTGATTTGTAATTCCCGTGCATACGCGATGTCTTCCTCGATTTGAGCTTGCATGGCGTCCGTCTCAATAGCCTGGCGTACCTGCGCTTGATCTAAGCCGAGCTCTTTTGCAATCGCAAGAAGGACATCGATGTCGCCAATGTTTTTTCCCTCTTCAAAGTACGCTTTGTAAACCGCATCAACAGCCTCTGTTTGTTTGTCTTCCGAAGCAAGCTTGATGAGCGTGTGGGAGGCGATCGTATTCGGCCATTGGGTTACTTTTTGAAAGTCAAAGGGAATGCCCGCTGCTTCTCCTGCGCGCGCTGCATGCTGCACCATTTGCTCTACAGCTGCTCTGCCGCCTTTATTCGCCGCCATCGTTTCCCAAAACGGCAAACCGTTTTTCGGTGTATGTGGATCAAGCTGATAAGCACGATAGCGAATTTCAATAGGCTCACCCTGCCACTGGCGAATCGCTTCAAACAGATGCTTTTTACCAATACGGCACCATGGGCAAATCGTGTCTTGAAAAATCTCGATGATCATGGACGAGAACTCTCCCCTTTCTTCCTACGTTGTCATTGTACAGGATGGCAAAATTAATTGTAAGTCCATTATTTTTTGTAAGTGTATGTATATTCCTGAAAAACAAAAAAAGCCCGAATCAATTCGGGCAAATCCACAGAGAATGCGAAAGTTGGTGCGGTCGAGAGGACTTGAACCTCCACGGTGTTGCCACCACTAGAACCTGAATCTAGCGCGTCTGCCAATTCCGCCACGACCGCATAAAACGAAAAAAATCCAATTTTCAAAACCAATCCATCTACATGGTGCGGTCAAGAGGACTTGAACCTCCACGGTGTTGCCACCACTAGAACCTGAATCTAGCGCGTCTGCCAATTCCGCCATGACCGCATGTATAGATAAAATGGTGCCGGCAATAGGACTTGAACCCACAACCCCCTGATTACAAGTCAGGTGCTCTACCAATTGAGCTATACCGGCATAATCTTTCAAAATCGCCTATTATCTGTCCAATATTGGAAGATAAAATGGCGGAGCTGACGGGACTCGAACCCGCGACCTCCGGTGTGACAGACCGGCGTGAACTCCAACTTCACCACAGCTCCAGGCTTGTTCAATCGCGCCGTTTCGCGTTTTGCTCGCGGCGACTTCTGTAATATAGCATGATTCGATTTTAAAATGCAATAGTTTTTAAAAACTTTTTCGTTTTTATATTTTTTCATAGATTTACCAACGAAATTCCGCTAGAATTTTATCTAGATATGCAGAATTTAGTAGATTGGTGGAGACGATGACATGAAACATACTTCGAGGCTGATCACCTTCCTCGCCCTCTTCACTCTGCTGCCTACTGCTGCCCACGCAGCTTCACCCCTTTACGTGGTATCAGCAGGTGATACGCTGAGCAAAATCGCACGTGAGCATCAAACCACGGTGAGCCAGCTCATGCAAGTGAATCAACTGAATACGGACCGTTTGGCCATTGGCCAACAATTGCTCTTGGCGGGGGACAACCTCCCGGATGGCTCATCTTCTACGCCTCCGGACTTGGTTTCTTCCTCTGACAATTCCGGCAAAGAGCAGCCCGCCGCTTCTGCCCCATCCGAAGCCAAACCAGATGCGCTGGAAGGCAAGGCTCGGGTAACAGGCGATAACGTGAACGTGCGCCGCGAACCCTCCATGGATGGCAGAATTATTGGCAAGCTTCGTCTGGGCAGCACGGTGGAAGTAGTCGAGCCTGGCAGCGAGTGGACGCGAATCGAATACGAGGATCGAAAAGAAGCCTATGTATCCTCCAAGTATTTGAGCACTTCTGCACTCGCAGACGACCTGGAATTTACGGGTGAGCTTGATACGGCTAGTGTACGACGCCTGGACAGAATCATTGAACCTCTGTTGAATACCCCGTATGTTCTGGGTGGAACAACAACGAACGGCTTTGATTGCAGCGGCTTTACTTCTTACGTTTTTGACAAGCTTGGGGTTACACTCCCCCGCACTTCCGAAGAACAATTCGGCAGCGGCAAGCCCATTTCGATGGATCAGGCTCAGCCAGGGGATCTCTTGTTTTATGATGCACTGGGCAAGGGCCGAGTATCCCACGTAGCGATCTACATGGGTAACGGCGTCATTGTTCATGCAAATGGTGAGGATGTTCGCTACAGCAAGGTCGAGTACATGGACAAGCTCTATCCATTCTACGGCGCCAAGCGTTACATTGATTTTCAGTAAGCCCAGCAAATAAAATGCAGCTGACGAATCTGATTGCAAAGATTCCTCAGCTGCATTTTTTACTTAATGAGCCTCTTGTGCACGGTTGGACTGGGAGGCGCTTTGAGCGGTGTTAATTTCCAGAGCCCCCAGAGCCTGTTTCATTTTATCCAGCTGAAGCTGATAGTCCCTGACAACCACCGTCAGAACGCTCACCGTCTCCTTGAAATCCGGTTCGCTGCTTACTTTATCGATGGCTCTATGTAAATGCAGCATTTTATTCTCTGTCTCCCGAAGCAGATCCAACAACTGCAATCCGTTCACCACGTAATCACCTCATTTGTTTTTCTTACTTTCTCCCTGCAAGTAACTTGCTATGCGCAAAAAAAACGTCCAGAGGTCGATTGGACGTTTTTTGTCTTCTTTATTTGTTTAACGGGAGGCAGCCAGTTCAACAAACTTCTCGATGTCTTTGCCGATGAGGGATAAGGAATTCCGCCAGAAATCAACGGAGCGCACATCCACGTCCATGATGGCAGCCACATCGGCAATGCTCATTTTACCGGTGACAGCGAGCAGCTGATCGTACTGCTCCACGAACGCCTCCCCACGCTCGAGATAGACTGCGTACAGTCCTTTTGCAAACAAAATCCCGAATGCGTATGGGAAGTTGTAGTAGTTGTAATCAGCACTGTAATAGTGCGGCTTGCAGACCCACATATACGGATGCAGCATTTCTGGATCCAAGCCGTTGCCATAGGCCTCTTTTTGAGCCAGCAGCATCAATTCCTTTAACTCATTCACAGACAACGAACCATTTTCCCTTTTTTCAATCAAGGCTGATTCAAAAAGGAAGCGACTGTAGATATCGACAATCACTTGGCCTGCTCCAGAAATGTCATTCTCCAAAATAGCGAATGCTTCGTCTGGAGTAGCTTGCTGTAGGGCGGCATTTGCAATGATGGTCTCGCAGAGGATGGACGCCGTTTCCGCGATCGGCATCGGATAATCGCTGTTGAAGAAGGCTTCCTTCACCAAGCAATCCCCATGGTATCCATGTCCAAGCTCGTGTGCAAGCGTGCTGACGTCATTGTAGCTGCCAGTGTAGTTCGCCATGATGCGGCTTTCCCCGACCACGTGCAAATTGGCGCAAAACGCTCCGCCCCGCTTTCCTTCCCGCGTCTCGGCATCAATCCAACGATTGTCAAAAGCACGAGCAGCATAATTGGCCAGCTTCTCACTGAAGCTTCCGAAATGCTTGACGATAAAGTCACGAGCTTCCTCATACGTGAACCGCATATCCGCATCGCCTACAGGAGCAAACATATCGTAGAAAGGCAGCTTGCCAGATGCATGACCCAAGAGCTCTGCTTTTTTGCTGTAGTATTTATGGAAGGTTGGCAGGCTTTCCCGAATCGCTGTCCACATCGCATCCAGTGTTTCCTGATCCATACGCGCGTCTTTCAACGTCTTATCCAAAACGGACTCATAGCCGCGCAGCTTGGCTACGGTAATCACTTCGCCTTTGATTCCATTGAGGCTTGCAGCAGAAGACTCCTCGATCTTTTTGTAAGCAGCCAGCTCTGCTTCATACGCTTGCTTGCGCACTTCCGGATCTTTCTCATACGCCATATTGCGCACGACAGGAAGCGGCAGCTGCTGCTTTTCGCCGTTCACGGTTACTTCCACGAGCAAGGTCGAAGTCAGCATTTCCTGAAGCTTGGTCCAAGCGTTGGAGCCGGTATTTTTCATTTTGGCGATAATGATTTCTTCTTTTTCACTCAGCATATACTTACTTTTTTCAGCCATTTCCTTCAGCATGAAGCGGTGCGTTTCTAGCAAGGCAGACTCCCCGATCTGCGCATCCAGATCTTCAACAGCACCCAGCCATTTTTGAAACTGGACATTTGGCTCTACCAGTTCCACAGATTGATTTTGAATTCGCTCCACCATTTGCAGTGCCTTTTCATTTTTGGCATCCACACTCGCTGTCAGCTCCGCAAAGCTGTACAAGCGGTTTTGTTTTTGCTGGATCGAAGTCATTTTGGTTATGTACGCTTCCATTTTGGCTACTGCATTTTCTTGGTTGCCAAGCTGTTCCCTCGCCCAGCTTTGGACGTCCTCCGTCTCGCGGCACAGCTGTTCCCAATCTTGCTCACATTCAGGTGAATCAAATGACGTGTACAATACATCCAAATCCCAGCGCATATTCATGACGAGGGCCTCCTCTGTCGGGTTCCTGTATATTTTACGTGCAAATGAGGATAACAAGAATCTTCTGCTAGTATAAAAAAATGTGGATGAATGAAGCAAGTTTTCTGGAAAAAAAAGACCCCGCTGGTTTTCCGGCAGGGTGTGTCACTTCTTTAGGCACGTACAGGCTGCGTCAAAAACGTCAGCGCTGATAAAGCAAAAAGCTGGGTGGACTCTACCAATTGGTCAATATCCACGTATTCGTCGGCATGATGCGGAATATGGCGGTCTCCTGCTCCGGTGGTCAGGATCGGGATGCCAGCTTTATGCAAAAACGTCCCGTCCGTTGCTCCCGGCACTCCATTGTACACTGGCTCCTTACGCGTAATTTCCCGATAGGAGCTTGCCACTGCCTTGACGACCTCTTCTTCCATGGCAGTCAGCGTCCAAGGGCGCTCTTCAATGATCTCCAGCGTCGCTTTGAACTTGTCGTCCTCTCTAGCCAAAACTTCAAGAATCGCAGACATTTCCCCCTGCAGCACTTCGTGATCCTGCCCGGGAACGGTGCGAATATCAAGTGTCGTCATGCATTGATCCGGCACCACGTTGATCTGAGCGTCCCCTTTGACAGGCGCTTGTAAAATCGTCGGCGTAATGCTTGGCCAGCCTAGCATCGGATGCTGACCCAAGCGCGCCATTTCCTTGCGCTCCAGCTCTTCCAAGGCCACAATCGCTCGCGCCATGCGCGTATTTGGATTGATGCCGGTAAGTGGCATTGCGCCATGCGCCATTTTTCCATACGTGCGCAGAATTGCCCTCATCGCACCTTTTTGTGTGATGCACAGCTGATTTTCCTCAGGCTCGCATATAATCGCAGCATCGACGTTGTTTGCCCATCCGCGGCGAATGAAATCCTTGATCCCAATCATCATGCCTTCCTCGTCACATGGGATGCACAAAAGAATCTTGCCCGTGAACTCCTGCTTGGAGCGTTGGATCGCCTTGACCGCGCAGATGGCAGCTGCGAGATTGCCTTTGGTGTCGCAGGAGCCCCGGCCGTAAATGCGTCCGCCGGAAATCGTCGCTCCAAACGGGTCATAGCTCCAGGCATCCCGGTCTCCTTCCGTCACCACATCAGTATGCGCCTCAAACAACAGCGTTTTTCCCGGCCTGCCTGAATCATAGATCCCGATGACATTGGGGCGACCTGGAACGACCTCTTCATAGTAGACCTCCAGTCCCATTTTCCGCAAATAATCTGCGACAAAAAGGGCTACTCGCTCTTCGTTCGCGCCTGCCTGCTCGGGCCGGAAAACACTGTCAATTCGGACGAGATCCTGGGTCAATCGGACGACTTCCTGCTCATCAACAAAGGAAATTACTTGGTTCATCTGACAATCACTCCTCTGCATCGATTTGTGTGAACGGTAGGGGATATGTTACTTGGAAAGACTGCTGTGTGAAGGAAGTCCCCCAGCTGCTTTTGCCTGCTTCACTGCCTGTAGTACAGCCGCAGCCAGCACATCAGCCGAGAGAGAGCCTATCAGATCGACGCTGCACTTCACATCACCGGTGGCAACGGAAAAAATGGTATCTCCATCATTCATCGTGTGAATCGGACGAATCGTTCTCGCCAGTCCATTGTGTGCCATTTGGGCGACTTTTTTCGCTTCGGACTTGGTGAGTACAGCATTGCTCGCAACGACTGCTATCGTCGTGTTCGTACCCGGTGGAATCGGAGAAAACGAGTAGCGCTTCATCACCTCTACGCTGTCTACCATCGTTCCTTGCTCATCGCGTGGGCCTGCCAGGATACGATCCGTTTGCGGGTCAAAGACGTGACCGACCGCATTGACCGCCACGATCGCCCCGACGACCAGGCCATTTTCTAGCGTAATTGATGCTGAGCCCAGCCCGCTCTTCATCGCATTGGAAAAGCCGTTGAGCTTTCCGACCGTCGCACCAGTGCCTGCTCCTACATTTCCTTGCTGTACCGGATCTTTGCTCGCGTTGACAGCAGCCTCATACCCCATCTGGCGGTCTGGACGAATTCTATGATCGCCGACTGCCAGATCGAACAGGACTGCACCTGGAACAATCGGTACAACACCAAACCCTACATCGAGACCGATGCCCTTTTCTTCGAGATACTGCATGACTCCTGCAGCGGCATCCAGCCCGTATGCACTACCACCGGACAGACAAATGGCATGCACGACACTCACCATGTTCATCGGGTCCAACAGGTCCGTCTCGCGGGTGCCCGGGGCTGAACCCCGGACATCCACGCCGCATACGGATGGCTTCTCCATCAAAATCACACTACATCCCGTCAAGGCATCTGTGTTTTGCGCGTGCCCGACTTTGATGCCAGGCACATCCGTAATGGTTCCATTCATCTTTTACAAGTCTCCGGAAATTTTCGATTTTTGTTTTCCTGAGGTGCCCAGCTTCTTCCATGCAGCTACGACTGCCAGCGTCACGATGACGGAAACGATTGCTTCAGGCAAACCGCTTGTAATCGCGACAGTAGCAGCTACTCCTGCTGCCATATAGCCACGAATGACGGCCATGCCGAGTACGAGCAATGTGTTCGTCATCGAGCCTACAAAGCCTGCAACCCCGATCGCGACATACTGATTGACATTTTTCAGTCCGACATAGGTCAAATAAGCCGTTACCCCGATGAAGAGTCGAGGCAAAATGGCAACGAGCGGGTCTTTAAACAAGGGAACGGTGGCGTTTAAGAAAGAGGAGACTCCAAAAATGAGACCGATGATCATGCCAACGCCCCAGCCTTCCATGATCCCGCCGATGACTGCCGGGATGTGCAGAATCGTGGCATTCCCCGCTGCCGTCGGAACCGGTATGTAGCCCAGACGCGTGACCCCGAGCAAGATCGCGATCGCTCCCAATACCCCTGCAATAACAATCCTGCGTACCGTCAAGCCTTTCTCCATGCATATTCCTCCTTTTTTACTGGTTCTCTATGGAAATCCCGTATAGGGAGACTTCCCTGACTTACTACCACGGTATTCCCAGCATCACGGCAGAAATGACTACACTCAGGACAATGGCGACATAATCTTTGCTTGCAGCCTTGTAATGAGCGAACCTCGTACGTGCCGCACCCGGAATGTAGCAGCGTGCTTCCATCGCCAGGATCAAGTCCTCTGCACGCGCCAGAGCCACGTTAAACAGCGGAATAATGATAGGAAACATGTCTTTCGTGCGCTGCACGATGCGCCACCACTCCCCTGTACCGAAATCGGCACCTCGGGAAGCTTGCGCCTTCATCATCTTTTCCATCTCCATGGCGAAGGTAGGAACGAAGCGTATGGCAATCGTAATAATCAATGCGAAGGCATGAACCGGAAATTTTACCTTTTCCAACGGACCAAGCAGTCTCTCCATCCCATGTGTCAGCTCAGTGGTGGAAGTACTTAGTGTAAGGACACTGGAGAGGAAGATAACCTCGACGAAGCGCATGGCAGAAACGAGAACCAGCCGAATGCTCTCACTGGTGATCTTGATGAAGCCGTACTCGAAATAAACGGCACCGCCATTGGCAATTCCTCCATAAAAGAGAAGCTGCAAAATCGCGAGGATGATAATGAAAGGAATAGCTGGCTTGATTCCGGAAATCCCGTAATGAATGGGAATTTTGGATATCTGAAACAGCCATACGCACATGATGATCGCAAAAATATTCCCGATGTAGGTGTTGCATACGGCAATCGCTAAAATCAGGATCACAAAGGCTGCCAGCTTAAAGCGCGGGTCCAACCGGTGAATGATGGAGCCAGTCGGCAAATATTGTCCAATCGTGATATTTCGGGTCAATTCAAATTCTGCTGACATCTTGTTCCCCCCTAGCGTTTCAAGATTTTCAGAATTTCGTAGGCAGCTTCTTCCGGAAGATACGATTCTGGGTTAATCGAATACCCTTCCGTGCGCAGCCTGTACAAAATGTCCACCGATTCCGGTGTTCCAATATGATGCTGACGCAAAAGCTCCTCGTTCCCAAAAATTTGCCGTGGAAATCCGTCACAGACTGCCTTTCCATTTGCCATGACGTAAACCCGGTCAGCCAGCTGAGCGACTTCCTCCATGTTGTGAGAAACGAAGATGACCGTCAGATTTTCTTCGCGATTGAGATGGCGAATGCGCTCCAGCAGCTCTTTGCGCGAAAGAGGGTCGAGTCCTGCTGTCGGCTCATCCAGGACGAGTACCTTGGGCTGCAGGGCAAGCACTCCAGCCAAAGCCACTTTTCGCTTTTGCCCGCCGCTCAAGGCGAAAGTAGGTCGATCCTTCATTTCCTGAAAAGACAAGCCTACCAGCTCCATCGCCCAGTGAACACGGCGGCGAACCTCTTCTAGGGGAAGCCCCATCTTAAAAGGGCCATAGGCGACATCGTCTCCTACCAGCTTTTCAAACAGCTGGTCCTCCGGATTTTGAAAGACCAGGCCGACCTGGCGCCGCAAGCTCTTGATATCAACTTTGGGCTGGGAAACATCCAGTCCATTGATAATCACCGTACCCGATTGCGGACGGATCAAGCCGTTTAAATGCTGGATCAATGTCGATTTTCCTGAGCCGGTATGTCCGATGACCGCCATGCATTCGCCCTCGGCTACTTGCAGTGTCACATCATCGAGTGCGCGGTGCTCCAGCGGTGTGCCTTGCATGTAAATATGAGATAAATTTCGGATGTCTACAATCGGCTGTGTCATGATCCGCTCGCCTCCACTTCCCTGATCTGGACGCGAGTGACTTCCGCGACCACCTCTTCGTTGTGAATCAGATTGGGATTGAAGGCGGAGTACTCCGAATGAACCAGCGCTGCTATGCGGCTGGCATCCGGAACATCGAGGTGGAGCTCCCGCAGCTTTTCCTGATGGGCAAACACTTCTCGGGGCGTTCCCTGCAGAACGACTTTGCCTCCTTCCATGACGATGACGCGATCCGCTTCGGCTACCTCTGACATGTGGTGCGTTACCGTCACGATCGTCATGCCCTCCCTGTGCAGCTTACGGACGACAGCCAATATATCTTGACGACCGTAGCTGTCCAGCATACTCGTCGCTTCGTCCAAGACCAGGCACTGTGGTTTCATAGCCAAGATCCCTGCAATCGCGATCCGCTGTTTTTGTCCACCAGAGAGGTGATGGGGCGGTCGATGGCGAAAAGCGCTCATGCCCACTGCATCAAGAGCAAAATCAATGCGATCTTTCATTTCCTCTGCAGATACTCCGATATTTTCTAATCCGAATGCGACGTCGTCCTCCACGATCGTTGCCACGATCTGATTGTCAGGATGCTGGAAGACCATACCTACTCGGCTTCTCACTTCATGAATACGTCCTTTGTCCCGCGTATTGATCCCATTGACCAGCACGTTTCCTTCTAGCGGTGTGAGGATGCCATTGAGGTGTTTGGAAAGTGTCGACTTGCCGGAGCCATTGTGACCGATAATCGCCAAATACTCTCCGGGATATACTTCGAGGGAGACGTTCTGGAGCACGGGTATTTGCTGATCCTGGTTTACCTGATAGGCAAACGAGACGTTCTCGACACATATAATCGGTTGGTTCGACATGCGCTCCCCTCACTTTGTGTAATTTTGTCGCAGCAGTAAAATTCTGTAGCAACTCCCGTGCCAAATCAGTATGTTGCAAATTTTCTGTTAATTAATCGTGATTTTGGTAAACACGGTTGTTGCAAACTGTGGCAGCAGCGTTGCAATTGCAACACAACACCCCTGCCACCTCTATACCCACAATGTTCGCTGCTTCCCCTGCTTTTCCCTTCGCAATTTCCAATCCTTTCCTGAAATCAGGCAGCTTTCACTTTCCGGTTTCCCCTCCTTCTGCGCGCTCTAGCATGGCTGTTACCTCCACTGGAGGTTTTCGCGGTCGGCGTTTCGTTTTCCGTTTCTTTTTCCGCAAGACAAAGATAGCGGTCAGAAGCAGACCGAGAGTCGCCAGTTGAATCGGTTGTGCCATCGTAGCGACTACCCAGCCACTCATCCCTAACAGATGAAAAATGACAGCCAGATACAGTAGGATCGTCGCCAAATTTTGTGCATTCACTTGCGTTCTCCCCCTCTCTTCGTTTGATGTAAATGAAAAAAACTCCTATGAAGCGGGTAGAATCGCTCCACAGGAGTTCGCTCTCGGTGAGATACGCTTAGATCGGCAGCAGTTCCACCGTTTCTTTGCCAGACAAGCTCTCCACCATGTCCAGCCAAGCCTGTGGCTTTTGCGGCAATACAGAATAATAGCGTGTGAGGAAGGACACGATCAGGTCGGCTTCCAAAGTCGTTTGCTCTTCGTTTGCCGGCATAAAGCCCAAGTCCAAACCGGTTACGGCTTCCCCGTCATTTTGCCAGGATGGGTGAACGTACGCGATGTTCGTACGCTTGTAGCCCAAATGAGAGAGTACTTCTCGGCGAACAAACGGATCCATCGGTTTGATCCCGCCAAACGCATGCTCTTCTACGCGGTACGGATCGTAGATTTCTGCAAACATGCCGTACAGTTCTTTGCCGTTTGCTTTCGCGAGCGCTTCCAGATCCTTTTGTCGCTCTCTCGCCAGAAAACGTCCGACCCCAAGACCCTCGCGGCCAACGATGGTGAAGTCCGTCATTGCCACGTTCATATCGGTATAGTAACGATATTCGGTGGTCCCTACTACTTCTCCTTCGTGAACAGCGACAAATACACGAATGTCTGGATCTTCGAGCGGCTCTCTCCACAGCTCGTAATCAAGCACTTCTTCTGGTGGAAATACTTCCTGCATCAAACGGTGCATTTTTGCGAACAACGGGTTGTCGATATGCTGAATACGCACGAATTCCATAGATGAAACATCCTCCTAGTACTCTCATGAGAATAAAATGATGGCCGCTGACGGCTTTCGCTACGTCAGAAACGGATTTTTCCATTCCATCAAAGTAGCGTAATTCCTAGATTCTTCGTCCTCCAGGTAGTTGGGGACCACTTGTACAGGTGTGCGTCCGCAGCGCATCAGAAAGGTAAGAACGGGGTCCTTCACCTCTCCAGCTACGACTCGTTCCACGTACTCTTGCGGTGTCCACTCACTCGCATGCCGGCCGTAGCCAGGCATTCTCCCGCCGCCGAGCAAACGCTGCAAACCACGCTGTACGACGAGCTCATACATCGCCTGCATCATCAACTGCCCAAGACCGAGCTTGCGATGACTGGGACGAATGCAAATATCGACGATGTACAACGTGTCGCCCTGCGGATCGTGGTTTCGGATGTAGCCATTATCCGTGATCTCTTCCCATTTATGCTCCGGGTGAGCTGGATCAAATTTTACTAGCAGTCCTGTCATGGAGCCTGCCAAGACCCCCTCCACCTCGACGCAGATGGCGCCTTCTGGAAATAACGTGACGTGGTTTGTCAGCTGCTCCCGATTCCACCACAGCTCAGATGGGAATGGCGGGGGAAAGCTCTCTGCCTGTATCTGAATCAGCTGGGCAAAGTCCTGCTCGCTATAGTTGCGAACGACAGCCGCATGAGGCTTGTCTTTTTCGAAGACATACAGTTCTTTTCGATACATCCGCTACCTCCTGCAGGCGATCCTTATTTCCAATCGGTATAGAGGTCCGTACGGCGATCCCGCCAAGTCGTGACTGATCCTTTTTCACGAACATCATACAGCAGTTGAATGTCCAGATCTGCTGTGACGAGCATGTCGTTGTTGATTTCGCCTTCCGCGAGAATGCCGCGTGGCGGGAAAGGCACATCGTTTGGTGTCAAAATAGCTGCCTGACCAAAGTTGGCGCGCATGAAATCCACTGTCGGCAAGGAACCGACTGTACCTGTCAGCACGACGTAAACCTGGTTTTCGATCGTGCGGGCATGGCTGGTATAGCGAACGCGATGGAACGCATGGCGATCGTCTGTGCAGGAAGGGCAGAAAATGACGTCCGCTCCCCGTGCCTTCGCAATACGAACCCACTCAGGGAACTCGATATCGTAGCAAATGATCATCGCGACTTTGCCTTTGTCCGTTTCGAAAATTTGCAGGGAATCCCCCGCTCCCATATTCCAGCCTTTCACTTCCCATGGCGTGATATGGATCTTTTTCTGTTGACCTACGCGGCCGTCGGGATAAAAGAGGAAAGCCGTGTTGTACAGCTTGCCGTTTTCTTCGATAATATGGGTTCCCCCGATGAGATACATCTCATATTTCGCCGCTAGCGAACGAAACAGGTTCACATACTGCTCGGTAAAGGAAGGCAGGGCTGTGATCGGCAGGGCGTTCCCTTGTTCATCGCCAATGGACATCAACTGTGTCGTGAACAGCTCAGGGAACAGCAGGAATTCGGTATCGTACTCCTGTGCGTTTTTCACGTAGTGCTCTACCTGATGGGCAAATTCGTCGAAGCTATGTATGGTATGCAGATGATACTGCACAGCGGAAACACGCATTTTCATGCCACTCCACTCCTTCTTTTTTCACATGACTAAAATATAGCAAAAAGCCAGCATAATGTCTCGCTTATGAAGGAACAAAAAACACCCACCTCTGGGTGAGATGGGCGTCCAGTAGTGAATTTAGGATGTGGGATTCGTCATGCGCAGAACCGTTTTGTACAACAGCTCGGTGCCAAGCGCGATATCCTCATAGGTGGAAAACTCCTGAGGATTATGGCTGATGCCGTCTTTGCAGCGAACAAAGATCATGCCGTAGTCACATACGTAAGAAAGGGCCAGTGCGTCATGGAAAGGTCCGCTCATCAGCTCACGCGGTTCAATTCCCAACGCTTTGCACTCCTCGCGTATGATGTCTTTGATCCAGCTCGCACAATAGCGCGGATCGCTGTTTGTATCTTCCGTGATCGTGTACTTCAGCCCCCCCTCCATCGCAGCCAGCTCGATCACCTCCCGCAAAGCCTGTTCCCGCTCGTTTCGGCGCTCCAGATCGATGTCCCGCAGATCGACCGTGAAACGCACCCGTTCCGGAATGATATTGCGCGAGTCCGGGAATACCTCGAGATGACCAACGGTACCGACTGTCGGTGCGGCAGGGTCCAGCCTAGCCAGCTCATTGACCGCAACGATGACCTTGGCGGCACCGAGCAGTGCGTCCTGGCGCATGTTCATCGGCACGGAGCCCGCGTGACCTGCAAAGCCTGTCAATTCTACCGTCCACCACAGCGGACCCGAAATGGCAGACACGATTCCCACCGCTTCATCCGCGCGATCAAGGATCGGACCTTGCTCAATGTGCAGCTCCAAGAAAGCGCCAATGCTGCCTTCCGGGTAAACAGAGCCCTCCAAAGCCTCAGCGTCACAGCCAAATTCGATCAGAGCCTGCCTGCGGGTCACGCCGTTTTTGTCGGTTCGCTCAAGCTCACCAGGCTCAAGCCGGTTCAAAATGCCGCGAGAGCCGAACAGTCCTTTCTGAAAGCGGCAGCCTTCCTCGTCGCAAAACGCGATCACCTCCATGCTCTGTTCCGGGACGAGAGACTGCTCCCGCATGGTCTGTACCACTTCCAAGGCTCCCAGCACACCTATGACACCATCAAATTGCCCACCGTACGGCTGAGAGTCGATATGCGAGCCGACCATCAGGATGGGAATGTCCGGGTTGCGTCCATTCATACGTCCGATCAGATTGCCAAAGTCATCTACACGTGTCTGTAGCCCCGCTTCTTCCATCCAGCTTCGAACCAGATCGACGCCTGCCCGATCCTCCGCTGACAATGCCAGACGGCAAACGCCGGTTTCTCCTATTTTTCCGATCTGCGCCAATTCCTGAATCCGTTTTTGCAGCCGATCTGAATGGATAGTGAGAGTCCTCGCTTTTACGTTCAAGACTGCATGACCTCCTCGTCCTGCTTTTGATAGACAAGCTCACCGTCAATCATGGTTAATTCCACCCGCAAATCTTTGATTTTCTCATGCGGTGTATCGAGAATGCTTCCATCCAGCACGATCAGATCCGCTAATTTTCCTGCTTCAACGCTTCCTTTCACCCCCTCTTCAAAGCTGGCGTAGGCTCCATTCCACGTAAACATACGGATGGCTTCCATCACACTGATCCGCTGATTGGCCCCGACCTCCTGTCCCGTTTTGCTCCGACGATTGACAGCCGCATGAATGCCGACGATAGGATGGAAGCTCGTCACCGGACTGTCGGATGCACCGGCCGCTATAATGCCGTGGTCGATCTGATCACGCGCTGGAAACATATGCCCTGCTCGCTTCCCAATGTTCTTTACATAGGTGTCGCCGTAGTCATAAATAAAAGCAGGGTTGGGAATCGGGACGACCTGCAAGCGGGCCATTCTCTCGATCAGGTCAGGGGCAGATACGCCTGCATGTTCGATGCGATGCCGGTGATTTTCTCGCGGATTCGCAGCCAATGCTGCCTCAAAGCAGTTCAGCAGCATCTCAATCGCTTTGTCCCCTTGCGCATGCGCCGTTATTTGGAAGCCTTTCGCATGTGCCTCTCCCAAAATCGTATTCAACTCGTCCTGTTCGTAGTAGAGAATTCCGCAATCATCCGGTCGGCTGTCGAAAGGTTCGCGCATCGCCATCGTAGGAGCGATACTCGCCCCGTCTGTAAAGACCTTCGCTGGCCCGATGCGAAAGCGTTCATCCCCGGTCCCGGTCACCATTCCCGCATCGATCATTTTGCGAACGAAATCCTCCGACTGATTGAGCGCACATATCATGGCGTAAATCCTCACCTTTACGTCCCCTGCCTGGACGGCCTTTTGCATCGCCCGGTAGTTGTCCGGCCCGTACCCGCCAGCGTCATGCACACTCGTGATGCCGTGAGCGACAAAATCCTCGGAGGCCAGTCGCAGACCTTCTTTGTACTCCTCTTCCGTAAAGGCAGCGAGCTCAAACATCTTCATATGCGCCGTTTCCACGAGAAATCCTGTCAAGGCTCCAGCTGCATCCCGATCAATTCTTCCCCCTTGTGGATCAGGTGTATCCTGGTCGTATCCCGCGATCCCCATCGCCATGGAATTCGCAATCGAGTGATGTGCGCATGTCCGCATGACAAAAATCGGATGCTCTGTGGATACTTCGTCCAGCTCTGCTAGGGTGGGATAACGTTTCTCGATCATGAGGCTCTCATCAAAGCCGCATGCTCTGACCCACTGGCCTTTTGGAGTCTTTTGTGCTTGGTCCTTGAGGGCCTCCAGCAGGTCGCTGATCGAGGCGATGGAACGAGCTTTGCAGTCTACCCCAAGCTTGTTCGTGCCGTAGATCGTGATGTGCAGATGAGCATCGATAAAGCCTGGCAAGAGGCTCTTCCCCTGCAGATCGATGACCTTCGTCCGGGGGGTGATATAGGACTCTACTTCGGCGTTGGTCCCGACAGCTACAATCCGGTTTCCACGTACCGCGACCGCCTCCGCCACGGAATTGTCTTGCGCCACGGTAATGACTTGTCCATTGAGAAACACAGTATCTGCCATTTATTTACCTCTCCTTTTCACTATCTCGTTTTTATCGTTGCGAGATCAAATTGTCGGGGTCCCCTTCGTATTCGCCAGATTGTTCAAATTGTCGGGGTCCCCTCCGTATTCGCCGGATGACGGTCCGTTGTAAGCAACGTGCGCGTCACGAACGTCACACCAAACATGATGATGATATTGACCAACAGAGCAATCACTCCGATGTTTAGATCCTTGATCACAGCCGGCCAGTTCGGAAACATGCTGGCGATCGTCACTTTCGAAATCGTCACGTACGCGACAGTAAGCACCCCGGCTGTTATGCCGGCAAAGGCTCCGTATTTATTGACCCATGGCTGCCTATGTAGGCTGAACAGCAAGGCGGGAAACAGCTGTGTGACCAGACTGTACCCCATCAACAGCAGCGTCACGAGGGTATCTCCTCCGCTTAGCGTAAAATACAGAGAGATTAGAGACAGGACTGGCACGAGCAGCTTCGCGACCTTCGCTACCCGTGCCTCCGAAGCAGTAGGGGCCATGACTTTGTATACGTTCTTCGCAAGCAGTGTGGCTGCGGTCATGAGCAGCATCGATCCCGGTACGAGTGCAGTCAAAAGTCCTGCCGCTCCAATCACACCGACGATCCACGGATCAAAAGTTTTTAAAGACAGCCGCAAAAGGGACAGGTCGCCATCTGCACCTTTCAGTCCAGGAACTTGCAGGATCGCAGTAAAGCCGACGAAAAAGACGAACAGCAGCATGATCGTGTACAGCGGGAGCATCACCGTATTTTTGCGAAAGACATTCTCGTTCTTCGCGGAGAAGACGGAACCAAAAGTGTGAGGCCACATGTAAAAACCAAACACGGTCACCAGAACAGTGGAGATGTACCAAGAGACGCTCAGCCCTTCATCAGGGAACGTCAGGAACCCTGGATTTGCCACTTCCACTGCTTCAAACATGGGTTTTATCCCACCGTAGTAGTGAAAAGGCAAATACAGACCCATGAAGACCACGACAAAAAAGATCAGAATATCTTTGATAGCAGCCGTCCACGCTGAGCCATGTATTCCGGATATCATGACGTAGATGGTAACGCCGATTACACCGATCCATACCGCTGCCGCCGGTGAAATGGATCCATAGGAAGCTTCGGAGACGATGATGCCGAGCCCCTTAAACTGCAGGATCAAATAGGGGATGATTGCGATAACCCCTACGGCCGCAACCAAAATACCGAGAATGGGACTGTTGTATTTGCTGACAAAAAAATCGGATTGGGAGACGAGTCTGTGCTGCTTGGCATAGCGCCAGATCGGCGGCAGCAGCCAATAGGAAATGACGTAGGCAAGTGCGATGTAAGACAAAACGTAATAGGAGGGTGCCCCTTTGGAGTAGGCCCAGCCACTGCCGCCAAGGAACGTGAATGTGGTGTAAATCTCACCCGCCACGAGCAGAAAAATGAAGATCGAACCGAAGCCCCTTCCCCCTACTGTCCACTGCTCCATGGTCATTTCTTTTCCCTTTTGAGCGCGGATGCCTGAATAAATCGCCAGTAGGAGAACCGCAAAAATGATGATCAGTGCACTGTTCATCCGTGGTGCTCCTCCTCTCTTGTACGAGGGTCGAGCCGATTCACGATCGCCATGATCACGGACGTCAATACGACCCACAGCACGATCCAAAACAGGACAAACGGCATTCCGAGCACGTATGGTTCGACTTGATTCACAAACGGTACGCCGCCCAGCATCCCTACGAACGGAAGTACGCCCAGCCAGTCTCTAGCTTTCATGCAAATCCCCCTGTTTTGTACAATTTGTCCCATTGCCGTTGGACACTTGGGACATGTAATCTAAGATTATCGAAAGATTCGCTCTTTTCCTTTGTTCGATTTGCCAGAAAAAGGGTCTGCCCTTTGTCCATTTCCGATAAATGAACGAAACGAGAGGAGGATAGGAATGATCACTGTGCGTGAACTCATAGCCGTCGGAGGCTTTGACGAAAATGCCATCCTCGCTGGGGATGCCTTTTTGGAAAAAGAGCTGCTGGGTGTTACCTCTTTCGACTCGCCTGACGGCCATCGTTGGCTGCGCCAAGGAGAATTTGTCCTGACAACCGGTTTTCCTTTTCTCTCGCAAACGGAAACGATCGAAGCAGGACTCATCCAGCTCATCGATTCTCTGGCCGATATAGGGACACCTGGCCTCGCGATCAAACTGGGGCGCTATATCGAGTCCCTCCCTTTCGCTGTCATCGAGCATGCTGCTCAGAAACAGATGCCCATTCTCTCTTTTCCTATGGAAAAAGCTTGGTCTGACGTAATCGTCCCAGTCGTACGCTACATCGTAGACAAGCAGCGATCCGAGCTCGAGCAAACCCATGCCATTTACGAGCGGTTTCATCGGCATCTTACAATCGGTGCCCCCGTCTGCCAGCTCGCGAAGCTGCTGCAGGAAGCATTGAACGCGCCCGTCACCATTTACTCGCCATCCCATCGGTGGAACTGGACATCCCCCTTTTCAGAGCTGTCCCAGAGCATCGCCTGGATCGAGAGACAATGTGGTCACCCCGCTCCCCCTGCCATCATGAATCAACCGCTTGTACTACTGGAAAATGGCTCCTACCTCCGCTGGGTGCTATGCGGACAGCAAATACAGGGTGGCATTTTAATCGATGGCCTGCATCGCGATTTGCATAGCTGGGAAAAGGTCGCCATCGAACAAAGTGCCGCACTGCTCTCGCTCGAAATGCAGCGCCAGCAAACGGTGAATGAGACTTATCAGCGCTTTCGCAACGATTTTTTGCAATGGCTGGTAAGTGGACATGCCGGCCCGCGCGGTGTAGTGACTCGCAGGGCACAAGAAGTAGGCTGGGAGCTTGATGATCACTATTTTGCCGTTTTACTTCGTGCTGATGTGTCGAGCCAGACGACCATGACTTCCTGGCAGGAAAATCATTCGCTGCTCGAGCTGATCAACAGGTATTTCTCCAAAACGCCCCAACGCATCTTGTCAGGACTCGATCGGGACAACCACCTTCTGCTGCTCGTCCCATTCGCTGAACAGCAAGCCCCCCATGCGGACAGCGAAATCTTCGCCTTGTTGCAGCAAGCACTCTTGTCTACCGGCGAAATGCCTGCTGTATCGATTGGCATCGGTCGCCGTCACCTCGGCTGGGAAGGGATCTCGGAAAGCTATCGGGAAGCACAGATCAGTTTGCGTACGGCGTTTCATACAAACGACCATACGCACACTATGGGCGGTCACCTCCCGCTGCGTATGCAATCCTATCGGGATCTCGCGCTGGAGCGCATCCTGTTTGCTGAGCAGCCGAACGTAGAAGCCCGCGTTCTCGCCGAGGAGTGCCTCAGTAAAATCGTCCAATACGACGCTGAGAAAAACGGACAATTGCTGCAAACACTGCACGTCTTTATTCAGGCGAATGGCAATCATGTCGATGCAGCCAAAAGTCTCTTTGTACACAAAAACACGATCAAATATCGTCTGCAGCTCATTCGTGATCTGACAGGGCTTCACCCCGAAAACGGGCAGGACCAACTGCTGTTTCGGATCGCCTTGACGGTCCATGCCGTTGGGCGTCATTCTTAAGTCTGCTATAATGGGTGCATGCGATAAGCAGGAGGAAAAATAGATGGATGATTGGTTGAACAAACCGGTGAAGACACGGGAGCGGCCGAAAAAACGCGGCATTGTGGAATATGTTGATGCGGAGCACATCGTGGTATTTTTTACGGCTCCACGTAAAGAGCGGCTCATTTTTACGAGCAAGGAAGCTTTTTTGCACAAGCTGGAATTCATTGAGGAAACACCAACCTAATTGCCGGACGACGTACATAGAAAAAAGCCCTCTGCCGTAAAAGGTTGAGGGCTTTTTGGGCGAAACGCAGCAAAGACTCTGCCGCAAATCTGGCAGAGTCCCGCTCCTATTGAAAGGGCAGCTTATGCGTAATGCTCTTCGCGCAAACGATTGATTTCGTCGCTTTCGAGGTATTCATCATAGGTCATCATTTTGTCGATGATGCCTTTTGGTGTGAACTCGATAATGCGGTTCGCGATGGTTTGTACGAACTGGTGGTCATGAGACACGAACAGCAGTGTGCCATCGAAATCGATCAATCCGTTGTTCAGTGCGGTAATGGATTCGAGGTCCAAGTGGTTCGTCGGTTCGTCCATGATGAGGACATTGGCGCTAGCCAGCATCATTTTGGACAGCATGCAACGAACTTTTTCTCCCCCGGACAATACGTTTGCCTTTTTCAGCGCTTCATCCCCGGAGAACAGCATGCGCCCCAGGAAGCCGCGGATAAAGGTTTCGTCTTGCTCTTTGGAGTACTGACGGAGCCAGTCAACCAGGTTGAGATCAGTCTGGAAATACTCCGCATTGTCTTTCGGGAAATAGGCCTGGGAAGTCGTAACGCCCCATTCGAAAGTGCCGCTGTCTGGCTGAATTTCGCCCATCAGCACTTGGAAGAAGGTCGTTTTTGCCAGCTCATTTGGTCCGACAAATGCAACTTTATCTCCTTTGTTGATCGCAAGGTGCAGCTTGTCAAACAGCTTTTCCCCTTCGATCGTTTTGCTCAAGCCCTCGATTTGCAGCAGGTTTTTGCCCGCTTCACGCTCAGGCTTGAAGTTGATGAACGGATACTTACGGCTGGACGGACGGATGTCTTCCAGTGTAATTTTCTCCAACAGCTTTTTACGCGAGGTCGCCTGCTTGGACTTGGAAGCATTGGCGGAGAAACGCGCGATAAACTCTTGCAGTTCCTTCATCTTTTCTTCTTTTTTCTTATTCTGATCACGAACCATTTTCAGTGCCAATTGGCTGGACTCGTACCAGAAATCGTAGTTACCCACGTACATTTGAATCTTGCCGAAATCGATATCGGCGATGTGCGTGCACACCTTGTTCAGGAAGTGACGGTCATGGGAAACGACGATTACTGTGTTTTCGTAGTCAGCCAGGAAGTTTTCCAGCCAGCGAATCGACTCGATGTCCAAGTGGTTGGTCGGCTCGTCAAGCAGGAGGACATGTGGGTTTCCGAACAGAGCTTGCGCCAGGAGCACACGTACTTTTTCCGTACCAGACAGATCCTTCATCAGCTTGTCGTGCAGATCTGTCGAAATGCCCAGACCGATCAACAGGCTCGCCGCATCCGCTTCCGCCATCCAACCGTTGAGCTCCTCGAACTCGCCTTCCAGCTGGGAAGCGCGGTTACCATCGGCTTCAGAGAAGTCCTCTTTCATGTACAGCGCTGTTTTCTCTTCCATGATCTCATAGAGTCGCTTGTGACCCATGATAACCGTCTTCAACACTTCAAATTCGTCAAACTCGAAGTGATTTTGTTTCAATACTGCAATCCGTTCGCCTGGAGTTACAGAGACATGTCCACTGGTAGGGTCAATCTCTCCGGAGAGAATTTTGACAAAAGTGGACTTACCCGCACCGTTCGCGCCGATGAGGCCGTAACAGTTACCTGGGGTAAACTTAATGGATACATCTTCAAACAGTGCGCGTTTGCCGTAGCGCAGCGTCACGTTCTGAGTGCTTATCATCGTCGCAATACCTGCCTTTTTTGAATCGTTCAAACACTTATCTTACCAGAGTTGACCGGATAATGCAAAAATCGCGGAGCATTTTATCAATAGAAGGAATCAAACATGGGAAAGCTAGCACAGAACTTCCAATCCAGCAAGAAAGAGGTAAGGAATATGTCCAAGAAAAATGGCGTAAAAAATGAAATGGGCAACAAGGAAAACCCTTCTCAAACCCGTTCATCCAACACCCTCGGAAAAGAACAGACCCAGTCCAAGCAGCGCGGCGAATAAGGCAGGCCATCGACACAGGAAGAACCGGATTGCGCACAAGCAGTCCGGTTCTCTCTTTTCTCATATACTCGCCTGGAGTGGGATAAACGCTGGCGAAGGTGCTTGAGCAATTTGGGAATCTACGTAAAACGACAGATTGTGCAGGGTTACGTAGACGACAGCTTTTTCAGCGAGCCCAAGCTCTGTAAAACGTTGACGAGTCAGCTCTGCCTCGAACACTTCTTCTGTATCGAGCCTTTTCAAATCCAGACGGACAATCGGACCGAGCGGGGAAATATGCCGGATTTGTGCTTGCACCGACTGCTCCCATTTCGGAGTCAGGGAGACCTCTACATCGTGTGGCCGCATATAGCCGATGGCGGGGTATTCGCCTGGCTGCTGCACACTGCCCGTCTCAAACTCTGCTTCTCCGAGCTTCACGATGCCATTCTGGATTCTTCCCCGAAACAAGTTCACACGTCCCAGGAAGCTGTAGACAAACGGATTTGCCGGATAGTTGTAAATCTCTTCAGGTGGACCTACCTGCTCGACTCTTCCCTCATTCATGACCACCACCTGATCAGCCAGCTCCATCGCTTCCTCCTGATCGTGCGTGACGAACAGAATAGTCAATCCGAGCTTTCCGTGCAAATGACGCAGCCATCGTCTCAATTCCTGCCTGACCTTTGTATCCAAGGCACCGAACGGTTCGTCGAGCAGCAGGAATTTGGGCTCAACCGCGAGTGCGCGCGCCAATGCCACCCGCTGCCGCTGTCCTCCAGACAGTTGAGACGGATAGCGGTGTGCCAATCCTTCCAGCTGGACCAGCTTGAGCAGGGAATGGACGCGCTCGTGAATTTCTTGCTTGCTCGGTCGTGTCTTGCGCGAGCGGACTGTCAAGCCGAACGCGATATTGTCAAAGATGTTCATGTGCCGAAACAAAGCGTAATGCTGAAACACAAAGCCGACTCTCCGCTCCCGCACATCCCGATCTGTGTTGTCCTCGCCATTGAAGAGAATGCTGCCTTGCTCCGGCTGTTCCAATCCGGCAATCAGTCGCAGCAGTGTCGTTTTTCCTGACCCGGAAGGACCGAGCAAAGCCACCAGTTCACCCTCGGGTATTTGCAGGCTGACATCTTTCAATGCCGTAAAGTTCTTATAGGATTTGGTAATGTTGACAACCTCTATGCTCATACGGCCCTCTCTCCTGACCCCTCGTAGTGATAATGCTTTTCCTCAGCGGCGTGCTGTCGCTCTGTCTTCCACTCAATCAGGCTTTTGACGATGAGCGTCACGAGTGCCAGCACGGCAAGAAGTGTGGCTACGGCAAAGGAAGCCGCAAACTGATATTCGTTGTACAAAATTTCTACATGCAGAGGGAGCGTATTCGTCATGCCCCGAATATGTCCGGAAACGACCGATACTGCCCCGAACTCTCCCATCGCACGGGCGTTGCACAATATGACGCCGTACAAAAGGCCCCACTTCACATTGGGCAGCGTCACGCGGAGGAAGGTTTTAAAACCGCTCGCCCCTAGCGAGACAGCTGCCTCTTCCTCATCCTTTCCTTGCGCTTCCATGATCGGAATCAGCTCGCGTGCAACAAAGGGAAACGTCACGAATGTGGTCGCCAGCACAATTCCCGGTACGGCAAAAATGATCTTGATGTCGTACACTTCAAGCAGTGGGCCGAGTACGCCCTGACTCCCGAACAACAGCACAAAGATCAGACCCGCAATAACGGGGGAAACAGCAAAAGGAAGATCGATGAGCGTCAGCAGCACGTTTTTTCCAGGAAAAGAAAATTTGGCAATGGCCCATGCCGCCGCTATGCCAAAGACGACGTTGAGCGGGACGCTGATCGCAGCCACGAACAGCGTCAGCTTCACGGCAGAAAGCGTCTCAGGCTCCGCTATGGAATCCAGAAAGACTTGGGCTCCCTGCTTGAATGCTTCTGTAAATACAGCGATCAGCGGCAATATCAGAAACAAGGCGAGAAATAAAAAGGCTATCCCGGTCAGCAGCCAGCGAATGTAACGCGGCTCGGTCAAATGCTTCAAAATTTGCACCTCCTATCGTGCGGCGTCAAATTTGTTGATTCTCCATTGCAGGTAGTTGATGATGAGCAGCATCACGAAGGAAGCGATCAGCATCACTGCTGCAATCGCCGTTGCCCCTGCGTAATCAAATTGCTCCAGCTTGGTCATGATCAGCAAAGGAACAATCTCCGTCTTTAAGGGCATATTGCCGGAAATAAAGACGACCGAGCCGTATTCGCCGAGCGCACGGGCAAAAGCAAGCGCAAAGCCGGTGAGAATGGCAGGCATCAGATGTGGCAGGATCACACGCACGAAGGTACGCAAGCGGCTCGCTCCCAAGGTCGCTGCGGCCTCCTCCATCTGGAGATCCCAGTCTTGGAGAACCGGCTGGACGGTACGCACCACAAACGGCAGCCCGATGAAGGTCAAGGCTACCCAAATGCCCAAGGGGGTGTATGCAACCTTTATCCCCCACTCCGCCAAATACTGTCCGATCCAGCCATTTTCCGCATAAATCGAAGTCAACGCGATCCCGCCGACTGCCGTAGGCAAGGCAAAAGGCAGGTCTACAATCCCGTCTATGATTCGTTTTCCGAAAAACTGATAGCGTGCCAGCACCCAGGCTACCAATACGCCAAACACAGCATTTACACAGGCAGCGAAGAAAGAAGTCAGGATGCTTACACGAATGGAAGCAAGCACCCTGCTATCGAGGATCGTGCCGACAAAATGGTCCCAGCTCATGGTCGTCGCCTTCAAAAACAAAACAGACAGAGGGATCAACACCAGCAAACTAAGGTAGACGATCGTATAGCCCATAGTCATTCCAAAGCCAGGCAAAAACCCTCTGTTGCGTAATGATTTTCTCATGGAGATAACTCCTCTGATGGTTTAGATGATTAAGGCTTGTAGATTTGGTCGAAGATGCCTTGATCCGAGAAATGATCCTTTTGGGCTTTTGTCCATCCACCGAACCATTCGTCGATGGTGTACAGCTTGATCTCTGGAAATGCAGGGGTATGTGCCTTGAGCACTTCTTTGTCACGTGGCCGGTAGTAGTGTTTGGCTGCAAGCTCCTGCCCTTTTTTGGTGTATAGGAATTGCAAATACGCGTCAGCCACTTCTCTTGTTTTGTGTTTGTCGGTATATTTGTCGACCACAGTCACAGGTGGCTCCGCGAGAATGCTCAGCGACGGATTAATAATCTCAAACTTGTCTTTGCCCAGCTCGTTGACGGCGAGATACGCTTCATTTTCCCATGCGATCAGTACATCCCCGATCCCACGTTCCACGAAGGTCGTCGTAGAACCACGAGCACCAGAGTCCAAAACGGGAACATTTTTAAAGAGGTTTGTCACAAATTCCTTGGCTTTTGCTTCGTCATGGTTATTCTTTTCCAAAGCATATCCCCAGGCAGCCAAATAGTTCCAGCGGGCTCCCCCAGAGGTTTTTGGATTCGGAGTGATGACGGAAATGCCCGGCTTGATCAAATCATCCCAATCTTTAATCTGCTTCGGATTACCTTTTCGCACGAGAAAAACAATCGTCGATGTATAAGGAGAGCTGTTGTCCGGAAGCTTCTTTTGCCAGTCATTCGGAATCAAGCCTCTCTCTGCGATCGCATCGATGTCGTAGGCGAGAGCAAGTGTGACAACGTCGGCTTCCAGCCCATCGATAACAGAGCGGGATTGCTTACCGGAACCGCCGTGAGATTGCTTGATGGTGACCGTCTGACCGGTTTTCTGTTTCCATTCCGCCGCGAACTCGGTATTCACGTCCTGGTAAAATTCGCGGGTCGGATCGTACGAAACATTCAACAGCTCAACCGCAGGAGCAGCAGCCGCATCCGTGTTTTTTGTTTCTCCTCCCGTCGGTGTTGTTGACGAGCACCCACCAATGGCAGCCGCCAATAAAACAAATCCTGCTCGTTTCCACCATTTCTGGATGGGACTGATTGCTTTGCTCATGTAGGTTTTTTCACTCCTCTTCAATCTATACTATTTTAATCGGAATACTTAGTTATTAAAAATTATACTTGCCTTTTTCTTCCTGTCAACCATATTTCCATGTACATTATGCCGAAGCCCTAGGCAAAGTTCGGGTGGCATTTGCCCAGGGAAGAAATTGGGCACATCCCGGGGACAGGGATCATGTCGAATGCAAAAAAACTCCTCCGCAAGCGAAGGAGCTCTTTACCGTTAAGCTTTGACGCTCATGACCAGCGCGTCCTGCAATTCTCGAATTTCCCTTTCCAACTGTGGGAATCCGCTGATTGGGGGGATCGTTTTTTTAGCGGAAGAGGTTTGTCTCTCCGCTGATTTCGCCATGTTCTCAAAGACGAGCAAAAGCTGTGACAGCGTTTGGTCCGGGAGAATGGGGCACTGAGCCGATTTCAAGCAGGATTCGAGCAGGTAGCCGATCTGCTCGATGGAGAAAATGACAGGCCAGAGAAATTCCAGCTTCGTTTTATCACTGGGGATTTCTCCTGTTGCTGTCGTATAAACAATCCGCAAATTGCTCAGGTTCGTCTGCATTTTTCTTCGTTCCATCGACGCTCTGAGATCGGATTGATTTTTCTGCTCGGAAAAAAGCGTTAACAAATATTGCTGCTGGCTGCGAATCGTTTTCGCGATGTAGTGCGGCAGTAAGGCTGACGCCTGGCGCCTCCCGATAAGCAAGGTCCCAACAAGTCCAATCGCACAGCCCAAAAGCACATCGATGAGCCTTGCCGAAGCATAAAAGGAGATGCTCTGTTGCTGTCCCATACTCTCTGCCAAAAGCAGGGCATTGGGTGTAAGAAAGAAGGCAGCAAGCCCGTAGTTGAGGACGATTGACAGCTCCGTCAATGCGGTCAGTAGCATGATGAATACAGCGATGAGAAGTCCGTGGGGATGCGCAGCCAAAACGATGATAGCCACTAGGATACCGACGACTGTACCTATCGACCGTTGAATCGCACGGTGAAATGTGGCAATAATCGTCGAACCGGACATCACCGCTGCACAGGTTAACGTTACCCAATACGATCGGTTCAGCTCAAAGGAATAGGCGAGAATCGCAGCGACGGCCAATACCAGTCCAAAGCGAACCGATGTGAGAAACACAATCGAATTTTTATCAAATGAACCGCCAATCACCACCCAAAAGGATGTTCGCCTCCCGACCTTCTCTTGCTCCAGAGTGGCGACAGGTGCCTCCAGCACCGCCAACGCCTCACGGATACTGGCCTCCAGTCGTTCTGTGACCTCGCTGTGCTCATAAGGCTCTTCTCGCTGCTTCTCTTCTTGCTGCCTCTTGTCCTTTTCCCCGAGCGCAGAGGCTATCGCTTGTACAGATCGTCCTAAATATGCGGGGAGCCTGTCCTTCGATTGATCCATATGGGCAAGGATGTCGAGGAAAATGGCATTGGCCTGATCATTCAAGGAATGAAGTCGCTGGTATTCAGCGGATTGCTGCCAGGAGATGTGCCCAGCATACAACGTTTCCTCAGCTGATTTGAGTAAAAGTACCAGTTTTTGCCTCTCCTCATGTGCCTTTGCACTGCCTACCGAGTCCATGAATTTGGCGAGCTCCAAATAAACCTTTTTCAGCGCGGTAGTCTCCGGTCCATGTGGATTGCGGAGCCAACCACTCATGCCCATCACCCATGCCAAGGCTCCCCCAAGCAGGACCAGCCCTGCCCGAAGCGGAGCTGCCGACTGGTCAATCGGCATTCCGGTTGCAAGGGAGAAGCCCAGGACAAAAAAAATAGCAGCAGGTCCCGCTACTTTGTATGCTCCAAAGATAAAGGTTGCAACGGCGCCGATCCATCCCACTGTAATCGCTGCCGCCAAGGGGTGGGGAGCCACCAGTGTCCCCAAGCCGACAGAAAAGGCGAGTCCGAGCATGACGAACAACAGTTTTTTTGCACGTTGGGCGTAAGGAATATTGAATACGTACAAATAGGTAAAGCTGCCGATCCCGGCGAGCATCCCGTAGGGCAGATTTCCCGCTAGCAATCCAAGCAATACAGGGATTCCGGAGCAAATGCCAGCGCCGATCGCCCTGCCCCACGGAAGCGGGTTCTTTTTCAATTGGAAGGCTTGCGAAATGGTCGTAAGAAGAGCTGTGTACCATTGTTTGGAGGGCACGATCCCACTCTTTTTGTGCATGCTCTTTTGCATAGACCTACCCCCTCCCCGCGAGAAAAGATAGACCTATCTTGACTCATTCCAACTCCTTCTATTCACCGTCCCCTCCCAAGCCCAAACAGCGCGTGCACTCGGGTTCCCATCCGAAAGCTCGCGCTGCTTGGCGATAGAAGCACCTATTCCGTGACATGCTTCCATACATTGATCGCAAAAAGCAGAATGCCTATCCCGAGTACCAAAGAACCAATAATGGCCCCTACAACGAAGGATTCTGTCCCCGTTAGGATCATGAGGAACAAGGATCCCTGCATAACCGGCAGGCCAAGATTGTGCAGCCAAAAATGCCAATTCGCAAGCCTGCTCCCAGCTGCTTGGGGATAAGCTTTGTAAATCAGTCCGATGATTGCAAGCGTGACCCACCCCGCCAGATTCAGGTGGGCGTGGACAGATGCATAGGCAAAAACATGCGTGATTCCCATAACGATTCCTAAAATAATGGCTAGAACAAAGTAAACGGTAGCGATTTTCAAAAAGCGAGCCGCCATTTCTTCACCTCCTTTCGCGGTCACACTCTAACCTTATTTCCGGTCCTAGGAACTAAGTACCAGAAAACACTGCCTTCCCCGATTCTTTTGCCCAGCACAAAAAAACGGATTGTCGCTCTTGACGAAATCCGTTACGAATGGCTCGACTTCGGGGCAGATGAAGCGAATTTCGGACGATCAAAGGAGAACAGGGCTGCGTCAGGATTTTCTCCCTTTACAATCAAATCGGCAATGATCTGCCCGCCAATCGTTGAATAGACAGTGCCATTTCCCCCATATCCAAGCGAAAACAGGCAATTCGGGTAGTCTTTTTGGTCCCCGAGCATGGGCAGGCCATCGTGGGTGGAGGCGAATGCTGCGGACCAGTAGTACTCCACCTCCAGAGCTAGCTGCGGAAATAAAGCCTGTACCTTCTCTAGCAGCAGATCTCGCTTGCTCAGCACTGTCATTTCGCGATGTTTGGGGTCTGTATTCGGCTCGTCCAATCCTCCTACAATGATGCGCCCTTCCTCGTTTGCCCGTATGTACATGTAGGGTCGGGCTGTCTCCCAGATCAGGCAGGCTTTCGGCCATCCGAGAAAGCTTTTGACCGGCTTCGTCACAATCGCAGATGTGCTGGATCGGATTGCGTTTGGGTTGCGTTTCAAGGCCTGTGCTTCATAGCCGGTGGCAAATACAATCCGTTTGCACCGGATACGGTTTCCCTTTCCTGTCAGGATGAGCATATCTCCTGCTTCCTCTTTTTGATGGACGACCTCTGTATGCTCATATACCCGCATGCCTCGAGCAGCAGCATCGGCTATCAGTCCCACGGTCAGCTTGTATGGATTGATCTGCGCATCTCCCTTGGAATAAATGGCCGCGGGCTTGGAGAAGGAAAAATGGCTCTCGATCTCTTCCTGCCCCCAGTAAGAGACGGGGAATCCATGCTGGATCAGGGTTTCGTACTCGGTACGAAGCGACTCGACATCCTGCGGCTGACTGGCAAAATAAAGGCTGTCTTTCCGCTGAAAATCAGGAAAAATCGTCAAGGAACGGGAGATGATCTCAAGCTGATCAAGTGCTTGACGGCATAATTGATAAAATCGTCTTCCTCTCTCTTCCCCAAAGGAGCGCATACAGGAAGTCAACGATTTATCATTTGCGAATTGCAGCATCCCCAAGTTGGCTCGGCTGCTTCCCTCCCCAATCCATCCTTTTTCTATTAACACGACATCCACATCGTGCTTCATCAAATAGTGGGCGCATAGACCTCCGGCAATCCCTCCGCCCACGATCACGACCTCGCAAAGCAAGTCTTCCGAAAGTTCTGGGTATCGTGGCGGCTCGGCAAGTGTTGTCGGCCAATACAATTTTCCTGTCATCAGGTTCATGTCCATGTCCCCTCATTCGTGATCCCTTTTAGGATAACCAACGCCCACTGGCTAATCCGTTGCTATCGCGCCTTTTGTCCTTTTCGGGTATGATGAAGGTCAAAGGAGTGGTCGAGCATGATTCACGTGTACGTCAAACGCCCGCACGAAGCTGCCTTTTCCTACGAGGTAGACGGACAGGACGAGCTGCAGGAGTTGGTCGGAGGCGAGATCGAAGTCGTAGTAGACGACAGCCTTGCAGGAATCTCCCTGATCGTCAATGAAGATGCACGCGGAGTGGAAGCCAATAATTTTCCGATTACCTCAGAGGGGTATCTGGATTGGGTATATGGCACCTGTGTATTTGTCAAAGAAGATGGACGATCCCTATCCGACGAAGACCTGCAGCGGATCAATCAATTTTTGACAGCGAAAGTTTAACCGGTGAAACAGGAAAGCCCCTTACAACAGTAAGGGGCTTTTGTCATCCTGATTGAGTATAATGACGCGTTACTAGCCTTTGATGCCGCTGCTTCCAAAGCCGCCTGTACCACGCTCGGTCTCATCGAGCTCGTCAACGACTTCAAACTGGGCAACCGGAACAATCGCGATCACACCTTGCGCGAGTCGGTCCCCTTTTTTGATCAGATAGCTATGGATGTCCACTTCTTTATCCAAGGTAACTTCTTTTTCGCTGGCATCCAGACAAACGTTTTTGTACGCGCGGCTTGCTTCCCGCGTATTGTCAACGAGAATAGCCACTTCCCCGCGATAACCGGCATCAATCGTTCCTGGCGCATTCGATAGACGCAGCTTTGTTTTCGCGCTGATTCCCGAACGGGGACGCACCTGCAGCTCAAAACCTTCCGGCAAGGCAAATGCCAATCCAGTCGGCACCTTCACTGATTCGCCTGGTGCGATCAGGACATCCTCTACTGCCACCAAGTCAAAGCCGGCATCCATTGCGCGTGCATACTGTGGGATGACTGCATCGGGATGAAGCTTCTTTATTTTTACCTGTGCGGTTACGCGTTCACCTGTTAGCATCATGATTCGTCTCTCCTTTTTCTCTACCTATGATCCTCTCATAGTGTACAAGAAGGCTCTCCTCCCAGCAAGGCGGCTTTTACACGCATTTTTTCATAGAAAGCTCACAAATCCCTTTCTTTTTCTACGCATTTTTACATTCGATGTGGTATACTCTCCGTTGTATCTAAAAATCAATATTGTGAAAAGAAAGGTGGATTGTACCTTGCAAGTACAAAAACCATATCGCATTCTCCTGTATTACAAGTATACTCCGATTGAAAATTACGAGGAGTACGCTGCCGAGCATTTGCAATTCTGCAAAGACAACGGCCTCTTGGGACGGATTATCGTCGCTCCGGAAGGAATTAACGGAACGGTTTCCGGTACCATTGAACAAACAGAAGCTTACATGGAATACGTACGCAAAGACCCGCGCTTCGCGGATATGTGGTTTAAAATAGATGAGTCGGATGAGCATGCCTTCAAAAAAATCTTCGTCCGTCCAAAGAAAGAGCTCGTTACCTGGCGTCTGGAAAATGACGTAGATCCTAACGAGAAAACAGGAAAGTACCTCAGCCCAAAAGAGTTTTACGAAATGCTGCAGCAAGATGACGTCGTTGTCCTCGATGGCCGCAACTACTACGAGTATGATCTCGGTCATTTCCGTGGCGCGATTCGCCCAGAGGTGGATTCCTCCCGTGAATTCCCTGAGTGGATCCGCGAAAACATGAGCCAGTTCAAGGACAAAAAAGTACTCACCTACTGCACTGGCGGAATTCGCTGCGAAAAGCTGACAGGTGTGCTGCTGGATCAAGGCTTTGAAAATGTGTATCAGCTTCACGGCGGAATTGTCACCTACGGGAAGGATCCGGAAGTTCAAGGTCGCCTGTGGGATGGGAAGTGCTACGTGTTTGACGAGCGCATCTCTGTGCCGATCAACCACACGGAAGAAGATGTTGTCATCGGACGCTGCCACTACTGCGGCAAGGTGGAAGACCGCTATGTAAACTGCGCGAACCCATTCTGCAACAAACAGCATTTCTGCTGCCCTGAGTGCGAGCAAACCTACAAGCGTTCCTGCTCGGATGAATGCCGCGAGCATCCTCGCAACCGTTTCGTGGAAGCGGAAGAAAAGGCAAAGCTCGAGGCTGCCGGAGCAAGCAAATAAGATCGTGTAAACAAAAAGCTGACCCCCTTCACGGTGTCAGCTTTTCTCTTGCTTTTCTCGCTCGTCCCCTCGCTGTATCCCCTAATTAGCTGTTCTGATTTACTCCAAACGATAAATCTTACTCGGTCGCCCGCGTAAAGAGGTAGCCTCTTCCCCCACATAAGCTGCCAGACCCACTTCCGACAGGCTCGTAATAATCCGACGAACATTTCGCTCATCAAGATGGAGCTGGGTAGCTAAATCCTTCGTGGTAAAGTTTGTCCACCCCATCCTTCTGACAAAGGCGGCGATTTTGTTATAGGTGCGGATTCCTACATTCGCTTTCTTTAACTGATCCAGAAACTGTGGATCGTCCATTCGATAGGAGTAGGATAATCCTTGATCCTTTCCTGCCGTTTCAATGACTTTTCCATCCTCCTGAACGATTACAATTCCAGGCTCCGTCTTTTCCTTGGAGTGCTGAATGGCCCGGAGCGCGTTCACTTCCGCTGAAAAAACGGTTTCCCCAAACCCAATTCCTACTGCCACTCTCGACTCGGACTCCAGTGAGAGCTGCTCGATTGTTTTTCTCAGCATGTCAATTCTGCGTTCGATCGCTCCACGAGAGCTAAAAATCACATAGCGGCCGTTCCCGCGCTCCATCAGTGAACCATCGATCGTCTCACAAAGTCGGATCAGAGCTTCCTTCAACCGCAGCTCCAAGTATTGCAATCGGTACGGATTTCTCGCGTTTTCAGCAATTTTGTCAAAGTCGTCAATTTCGATGATCTCGACAGCGATCTGTGTATCCTTAAAATAAAACGCTCTCACTCTTTCTGATAAAATGCGCAAGGCTTGGTGAACCTCCAGCTCACTTGGAGTAAACCAGTAAGCAGGAACGCCCGCTTCCTTCAACGCAAGATAAACACCCTCAAAGCAGGTGATGGCTCCCTCTGTTTTTCCTTCTCGCCACAATTGAAGATGAAATGCGAGCAAGTCGTCCGGATTGGTCTCGATATCATAGGTTTTCACAAAAAGATCCTTGGCGGGAAAATCCAGCTGTTGAAGAGCCACTTCCAACTGTGAATCAGCTAACTCGTCAATACTTACACGCTCGATAAATTTCCCCTGGTGATACGCCATCAGCAGAAAGCACCGATAAAGACTGGACTCCGTATGTTGAATGTGCACAAGATTTTCGTCCGATTCAAGCACGCTCTTGGCAATCAAGTAGGACAGCTTCCCAGAGAAAAGCCACATGTCCACTTGGTGATCATTTTCCTTCACAATGTTTCGCGTCTCTTGAAATTCACTGTATGGCAAGGGAATAAATCGCATGACCTGCCCAAATTCATCAGCCAGACCAAGAATCCTGTCTACCGACGTATTTGGCCCTACAACTCCGATTTGATACATACCATGATTCCTACTTTCGCACATACTAATCAGTACATTCATATTTTCTACCACTTATATGATATCCCACCAATAGGTTTTCAGTATATACGCAAATGCAAAAAAAAGAGTTCTGGCTATGGCATCCATGAGCAGAACTCCTCGTATCTACTATTTATTTAGAAGACCTTGATTCTCGACGTAGGCTCGGATATTCGCGCGTCTGGCCGTGTTGAAATACTCCGCCATCTGCATCGTCCATCCCCTAGTCTCTTTTCCGTTTGTCCGGTTTTGATAGTAGGCTGCCGAGATCGTCTCGTATTGCTCCAAGCCTGCGAGCGTCCGATCAGATCGATAGCTGTCCTCGTGAATGACCGTACTTTGGGGCAGCCTCGGCTTTTGCAGCGGATCTTCCGCCGGATAGCCCAAGCACATGCCCATGATCGGCATGGTGTATCGCGGGAGTTTTAGCAGCTCGCTTACTTTCTCTGGGTTATCGCGAATACCGCCAATCATGACGCCACCCAATCCAAACGATCGGGCTGCAATCATGACATTCTGAGCGGCAAGCGCGGTGTCTACTGCACCTACCAATAAATCTTCAGGCTCACCGAGTGTGAAACGAGTTCCATGCATCTCGCAGGTCATTTGCAATCGGTGGAAATCCGCACAAAAAACGAGAAGGACCGGGCTCGTCCCAATGAATCTTTGCGAGCAAAGCTCTGCCAGCCTTCCTTGCGTTTCTTTGTCTTTGACACGGATAATACTGTACGCCTGCACATTATGGGAGGTTGGTGCCCACTGGGCAGAAGCAAACAACGCCTCGAGAATTTCCTCGGAGACTGGCTCATCTGTATATTTCCGAATGGACTTGTGGCTTTGGATCAGTGCTACGGTTTCGTTCGTCATGCCCGGTTTACCCCGTAAAATTCTGCCATTTCACGTCCATTGCAGATCCACACATCGTCTTTTTCCCGGATGAATTCGAGCAGCTGCTCCAGCAAAGCGATCCTGCCAGGCGTACCGATGGTCTGTGGGTCAAACTGGGCAACATAATGCAGGCCATACTCGTAATAGCCTTTCAATTCCTCTTTCCACGTGCTCAGAACCTGTGTGTAATTGGCGATCCGTCCCTGCCCTGCCGGAAAAGCAGGCGTGTAGTTGAATGCGAAGAAAGGAAAGTCATTTAATTCCCAGTGCAAAGGGAGCTCGATCAAGCTGGTTTGTTGGCCGTCCCGTTTATGAAAATACGGACGATCATCTCCGAACAGAGAGCTCGAGTACAAAAAGCCCATTTCCTGCAGCAAATCCAAGGTTCCTTGGGTCATTTCCCCTTCTGGCGCACGGAAGCCGACGGGACGGGTTCCGCTTACCTTTTCTAACGATTCCAACCCTTTTTCTAATGCCTCACGCTGTTGTTCCACTGTTAAATGACCGAAATTCTCGTGTGCATAGCCGTGATGACCGATTTCGTGACCTCGTCTCACAATCTCCTGAATGTGTTCCGGATAGATTTCGGCTACTTTTCCAGGAACAAAAAAAGTGGCTGAAATACCGTACTGGTCCAATGCATCCAAAACTCTCTGGAGCCCTCGATGCGGACCATATTGCCCCATCGAAAGAGTTTTTGGACGATGAATACTATCAGGAAACATGCTGAGCCAAAAATACTCCGCGTCCAAGTTTATCGTCACCGTAACTGCGCACTTCGCGTTGTTCGGCCAGACAATATTGTTATCAGGCATTCCGCGCCCTCCTACTCTCTAGTAGTTCTCTTTCCACCACTCTGCGATTTGTTCACCTGTAGCAAACCACACATCCGGATAGGACTTGATGTGCTGAATTAATTTTTCCAGCATCAATATCCGTCCAGGCTTGCCGATAATTTGCGGGTGCATCATGAGCACATAGCACAGGCCGTACCGGTAGTACCCTTCAAATTCCTGTTTGAAATTATCCAGTACGCATTCCTGACTCGTTATGCGGTCTTGTCCAACAGGTTCGGCTGGATACAGGTTATAGCCAAACTGCACGTAGTCATCCAGTTCCCACCTTGGAGGAATCTCAATAAAGTCCGTAGTCTCCCCATTCAGGACCGTTCGGTAGGGGCGATCGTCCCCGCGCATGGAGCTGGAGTATAAGAAGCCTGCATCGCGTAACAACTGTGGCGTTTGCTTTGCCCAGTCCCCAGAAGGTGTCCGGAAACCCCGCGCTTCTTTTCCCACCATTTGTTTGAAAATCGCCTGGCTCCGCTCAATAATAGCTATCTGCTCTTCCGAAGTCAGATCAACAAAGCGCTCATGCAAATAGCCGTGATGTCCCAGCTCATGTCCATCCTTGGCAATCGCGACAAACGGTTCCGGGTATTGTTCAGCCACCCACGCAGGGACAAAAAATGTTGCCGGAAGATCGTATTTTTTCAACAGCTCCAGAATTCGCGGAACCGATCGCAGAGGACCATACTGTCCGATTGAAAGGGACCGAATAAAGCTTTCGCCGCCTTCGATATGTTTGTTTCCATTTGCCCAAATCGTTTCCGCATCTACGTCAAAGCTCAACATGACGGCACACCGTGCTCCGTTCGGCCATTTCAAACGCATATCGTTCACGTTTTGTGCCACCTCCTGGTTTGCTAAATCATTTTATCTAGAAATTGCTTGGCTCGCTCTGATTTTGGATTTTGGAAAAACTCAGCAGGCTTTGCGTCCTCTACCAGCCTGCCCCCATCCAAGAAGCAGATACGGTCTGCCACTTCTCTCGCAAACGCCATTTCGTGTGTAACGAGCGCCATCGTGATGCCGGTATGCGCTAGCGATTGAATGACCTGCAGCACTTCCTTCACCATTTCTGGGTCAAGCGCAGAGGTCGGTTCATCAAACAGCATGATTTCAGGCTCCATGGCTAGGGAACGCGCGATGGCGACCCGCTGCTTTTGACCTCCCGACAGTTTGCCAGGGTAAGCATCTACCTTTTCTCGAAGACCCACTCGCGTCAACAATTCGATCCCTTTTTGCTCAGCCACTTCTTTGGAAATTCCTTTTACCTTCATGGGGGCATAGGTCATGTTCTGCAAAACGGTCATATGCGGGAACAAATTAAAGTGCTGGAAAACCATCCCGATATTTTGACGTACGGTCAGAATATTGGTCTTCGGCTTTGTGATGTCTTCCCCTTTAATGAGAATCGATCCTTTTGTCGGTGTCTCCAGCAAATTCATGCAGCGAAGCAATGTGGATTTGCCTGACCCGGAAGGACCGATGATCGCCACAACGTCTCCCTTGTTAATTTCCATTGAAATATCATGGAGGACATCAAGACTACCAAAACGTTTGGATAGACCCTCTATCTTAATCACTTCTGCGCACTCTCCTTTCAAGCTGGCGGGCGATGGAGGTCAGGATCATGACGAGTACGTAGTATATGGCGGCCGCTACAATCAACGGCTCAAAGGCCAGATAGGTCTCATTTTGGATCACTTGAGCCCCGCGCAAAATATCCATGACGCCAATAGTAGCTACCAGTGTGGAGTCTTTCAAAAGTCCAATGCTCTCATTGACCAGGGCAGGCAGAATGTGCTTCAGTGCCTGCGGAAAAATGATGTCAATCATCATGCGGCGGTAGGGAACGCCCAAGGACATAGCTGCTTCACGCTGTCCTTTATCAACTGCCAGGATCCCCCCGCGGATCACCTCGGATATATACGCAGCAGAGTTCAACCCGAATGTGAGGACTGCAGCTTCCAGAGCAGGAATACTATACCCGGTCAGCTGCGGAGTCGCGAAGTAGACGAGAAACAGCTGCACCAGCAATGGAGTACCACGGAAAACCGATGTATACGCAATACCGAACCAGGCAAGCGGCTTAAATCCCGAAATTTTGAACAAGGACAGAACTGTTCCCCAAATAAAACCCGCAATTGCAGAAAGGACAGTAAACTTCAGCGTGACCAGTATTCCGTCCAAAAGGAACGGAATACTGGGAATGATTTGCTCAAATTGCAGATTCATAGCTGACTCCTTTATTGTTGGCTGAATTCTTTACCGAGCCATTTCTCAATCAGTTTATTCAACTCACCGTTGTCCTTCATTTTCTTCAATTCTTGGTTAAATGGCTCTACCCATTTGGAGCCTTTCGGGAAAGCAAAGGCAAAGGAATCATCGGTTGGTGGGAGCAGGTGGAATTCCAGCTCAGGATTCTTTTGTACGAATACCGCAGCCTGGGAGCCGTCGATAAATGCTGCATCTACACGTTTATTGTTCAGCTCTTGAATCACCGCCGTACTGTTGTCCAGTGCTACGACGTTCGCACCTGGAATGGCCTTTGCATCTTTTTCATACGTTGTGCCGAATACGACTGCGATCTTTTTGCCACCCATTTGATCCAGTGCCGTATAGTTTGAACCTTTCGCCGCTAAGATCGCGTTGCGAGGAATAAAGTAGGAGTCGGAGAAGTCCACGTTTTTCTTGCGCTCCTCTGTAGGAGACATGGCAGATACAGCAAAATCTGCTCGTCCATCCATCAAAGAGCCAATCAGGCCGGAAAAGGCAATGTCATTAAAAGTCAGGGTGACACCGAGATTGCTGGCGATTTGATTGGCGATATCGATGTCCAAGCCAACGTATTTTTTCGTTCCGCTTGAAGTATCTACGGATTCAAATGGCGGGAAGGTTGCGTTGGTCACGACAACCAATTCCTTGTCCGACTTTTTGTTATCCGCATTCGTCCCTGCTTGTCCGCCATTTCCGCAGCCCGCCAGTAACGCTACGGACAGGACCGCTGTCAAAATGACACCACCAATTGCTTTCTTTTTCATGGATGAACAACTCCCTTTTTATAATGAAATGTAAAATGAGAAACCGGTTTGAAAGTCCTTCACAAGCGCCAGGCTACAGCTCCCCGTGGCTCCAGCTTCGCTCCCTGGCCGGTGGCGCAGGATAGGCGATGCGGCTATGCGACAAGTGCTGAGAGTGGAAAAGCTCTGCCATGTTAATTGCTGCAAAGGCTGGATCGACCACGGGTGCACCCGTTAGCTCGGAAAGCTCCTGCCCCATCCCCGCAAAGCTGAGACAGCCGAGAACCAGCACATGAGCCCGGTCCTTTTCCAAGCATTCTCGTCCCGCCTCAACCAGTAGCCGAACGGTCGTCGGAATGTCTTTACGTGGATCTCCGCCTGGAATGGCGATACTCCGCACGGAAGCCAGTCTGCTCGGATCCACTCCCGAATACCGGACAGACTCTTCTTTTTCCGGAATTCGTTGAAACGAGGTCGTAAGGATGGAAAAACGATATCCCAGCATACTTGCCACGAGCATGGAAGCCTGTCCGGCTCCGATCACCGGTATTCGGACGACCTCTCGGCATGCCACGATGGCAGGATCACTCAAGCAATAGAGTACGACAGCGTCATAGCCCTCTTTTTCGGCTTGGCTTGCGCGCTTCACGATTTCGGCTCCTGCAAGGACTACATCCAAAGCAGAGTCTATTTCAACCCGGGAATCGGTGAGGCAGTCCATGGAGATGACCGTATCTGGCCTTGCGATCGCAGCCAGCATCCGCTCACGACTCCGTAAGGTTTCTGCTGTCATTCCATAGTCAGGATTGATGACTTTGATGCGCATGATTCCCTCCCCCTACAAGAGAGCGACCTTGGTCCCCTTGTTTAAAATATTGCGGTAATCGATATATTCATAAATGTCCTCTTCAATAGCGGAGTCAAAGGTCTTCAGCTCCTCAAGGGAGAGATCCTCAATCCCTTTATCGCGATCCTCGCAGAAGATGACGACAGCGCCTACGATGCTGTGCGCATCTCGAAAGGCGATCCCCTTCTTCACGAGGTAGTCAGCCAGCTCCGTTGCATTCAAGAAGCCCTTTTTCACTGATGTCTCCATGTTTTCACTCTTAACCTTCATGGAAGTGATCATTTTTGACATGATCTGCAGACATGAAAGAGTCGTGTCCAGCGCATTGAAAAACGCCTCTTTGTCTTCTTGCATGTCTTTGTTGTACGACAGAGGCAAGCCCTTCATGGTAGTCAGCAAGGAAACGAGCGAACCGTAGACTCGGCCTGTTTTCCCGCGAATCAACTCGGCTGCATCCGGATTTTTCTTCTGCGGCATAATGCTGCTTCCCGTTGCATACGCATCGTCGATCTCGATGAATTTGAACTCCTGGCTGCTCCACAAGATCAGCTCTTCGCTCAGTCTGCTTACGTGCATCATAATGATCGAAAAGCCTGACATCAGCTCTAATAAGTAATCCCTGTCACTGACACCGTCGATGAAGTTGTCCACAGGTTTGGCAAAGCCAAGTTCTCGAGCCGTCATCTCCCGATCAATCGCGTGGGTTGTCCCAGCCAAGGCGCCGCATCCAAGCGGGCTCTCATTTAAAATATCCAGCGCATTCAAGATTCTCTTTTTATCTCTCTCAAGCATTTGGTAGTACGCCATCAAATGATGCTTCATCGTAACGACCTGTGCCCGCTGCAGATGCGTATAGCCTGGCATGATCACAGGGTTTTCGTTTGCCTTGTTCTGCAGACTGTCCTGAAGCTCCTCGATTACGCTGACTACCTCTTGTGCTTTCCTTTTCGCATATAAGCGGATATCCACGGCCACCTGGTCGTTTCTGCTTCGAGCAGTATGCAGCTTTTTTCCTGTATCCCCTACTCGCTGCGTCAGATTGCTTTCTACAAAGCTATGAATATCTTCGTAATTCCCTTCAATTCTCAGTGAAGCGTTTTCAATGTCCCGAAGAATGGCTTTCAGTCCCTCGAGGATCTTGCTGCCTTCTTCTTTTGTTAGGATGCCACATTGAGTGAGCATGTTTACATGCGCAATGCTGCCTGAGATGTCCTCAAAGTACATCCTCTTGTCTACATGCAAGGAACTGTTGAAATCCTCCATAAGTCTGTTTTCTTCCTTGCGAAAACGCCCTCCCCAAAGCTTCATTGCCTATACTCCTCCTCAGCGACACTTCGAACTTCCATACAAATGAATATTCGGAAAATTAAAGGGTTATTTAAGGGTATTAACCCTATTTGTAATGATACAAACTCCCGATGAACATTTCAATCATTTTTTATTTTCTGATCCGATAAAAAAAAGCCATTGCATAGAAATCTCTGCAACGGCAGTTATTCTACTTTCTTACAGGTAATCTGCCCTCATCATTTTGAGCAGATCACTCTCTGAACCGACGATATCGTCATGCGCTCTTTGTGCAATTTGATTGACTACGTCCTGGGCAGCTATAATAGACTGTTTTTCGTCGATGGTAAGCAGCTTCCGCTTCTCCATGACGACGCGGCCGTCAATAATGACTGTCTCCACCTCATGCCCACGTGCTCCGTAGACGAGATTCGGGACGATATTACGAATCGGATCACCTATCACGGGACGCAAGCCAGGATCATCTACATTCACAATAATAATATCTGCCTTTTTCCCTTTGGTAATCGTCCCAATCTCGTGATCAAGCCCGATGGCTCTTGCCGCTTCTACGGTGGCCATCCTGAGTGACAACCAGGCTGGAAACACTTTGGGGTCTTGTCGCTTTACCTTGTTCAAGATAGCCGCAAATTTCATCTCGTTAAACATGTTGATACTGTTGTTGCCTGCAGCTGAATCCGTTCCTAGCGCAGCCGTACCACCTGCCTCCACAAAATCCATGACAGGCGGAACAAGCCCATCAATGATCGCAATCGCTCCCGGACAATACATCATGGAGGCCCCTTTGCTCGTGAGCAGTCTGATTTCGTCCTTGGTCGCCTCTGTCAAATGGACAGCCATCAAGCGTTGATCCAGATAGCCCAATTCATCCAGAAAAGCGATGGGGCGTTTGCCGTACCGCTTGATCATTTGGTTGATTTCCCTATCTCCCTGCGCTACATGCATGTGGAGTCGGGTGTTGTATTTCTCTGCGAGTTCTTTCAATTCCAAAAGTAGTTCCTTGCTCATCATATCGGGAGCTTGCGGACCGAACAGGCACGTAATTCTCCCATTTTCCTGCTCGTGCCACTGTTCCATCAAGCAGATGTTTTTCTGTAGCTTTCTTTGTCCTGTTGCCGGATCAAATGGATACAGCTCTCCGACTGGCAAAGCCCCAATGGTATCAGGCAGCTCATTGACAACTTCCGCCACTCTCGCTCTTGCCCCGATTTTCACGTAATTCCCTACGATTTCATTCATCGGTGTCTCAAAATCACAGAAGGTGGTCGTTCCGCTTTTCACACCCTCCATGATGCTCAGCAGGGAACCGCGTACTCGTTCTTCCTCCTGCGTATGCTTCGCTAGTGGCCACAGTCCTTTTTGCATCCAATGGGACATATCCTGGGCCATCCCTCTAAACAATGCTCCTGCCGAGTGAAGATGAGCGTTGATCAGCCCCGGCATGACTACCTTGTCCGTGGCATCTATCAATCTTTCGGCCCTGTGTGTCGATAGGATCTCCTGCGTAGTTCCCGTCCCCACGATGATATTGTCCTTAATCGCGACAGCGCCGTTTTCGATCATGCCGACTCCCTTGCCCTCCATCGTCATGAGAAACGAATTCGCGATAATCATATCTACTTTCATAGGGTCCTCCATCTGCAAAATCGCCTTTTTTCTTGCAAATCTTTGCTTTTTTTAATGGTTAAGAACTTTCGCCAGGAAATCCTTCGCCCGTTCCGTGTCCGGATTGGTAAAGAACTTCTCTGGAGGCGCTACCTCAACGATTTTTCCGTCCGCCATAAAAACGATCTCGTTGCATATTTCTCGAGCAAACCCCATCTCATGGGTAACTACCACCATCGTCATGCCTGTTGAAGCCAAATTACGGATAGCATCCAGTACTTCTTTAATCATCTCCGGGTCAAGAGCGGACGTCGGTTCATCAAATAGCATCACCTTCGGGTCCATTGCCAAGGCACGGGCAATGGCAACCCTTTGCTGCTGTCCACCCGAAAGCTGCCCTGGAAAAGAGGAAATTTTGGCACCCAGCCCCAATGAGGTCAGCAATGCTTTTGCTTTCTCCTCCGCTTGCTCCTTGTTTTCTTTTTTCACTTGAATCGGAGCTATCGATACATTTTGCAATGCCGTCAAATGAGGATAGAGATTAAAGGATTGGAAAACGAACCCGACGTTGCTCCGGAGCTTGTTGATGTCTGTATTTTTTGCATGAACCTGAACACCATCTATTGTGATTTCGCCCTCCTGAATGCTCTCCAGCGCGTTGATGGAGCGGATCAGTGTACTTTTTCCTGCTCCGCTGGGACCAATCAGGGCATAAATGTGGGATTGGGGAATTTCCAAATGGATGTTTTTCAGTACTTTGTGGTTTCCGTAATATTTGGAAACGTCCTTGATGGAAATCACGTGACTCCTCCTCTGCCTTCTCTTTCGTTTTGTCAAACCGTGTGTAGCAAACGCTTTTATCTCTTCACCTACTCCACAACTCGATACTTTCTTTCCAGATAGCCGATCAGTTGGGAGAGGGAGAACGTGATGACAAAATAGATCAACGCGATGAACGTCCATACTTCCAGCGAACGGAACGTCGTTGCCACCAGGTTTTTTCCGACTAGCGTGAGGTCGATTACCGAGATCGTGGACACCAAAGAAGAGTCCTTGATAAGAATGATGAATTGTGATGCCATTGGAGGCAGCACGCGTCGAAAAGCTTGCGGCAGTATGATCAGCTTCATCGCTTGCAAATACGACATGCCGGAGGAACGGGCTGCTTCCATCTGACCACGGGGAACTGCCTGGATCCCTGCGCGGACAATTTCGGCAATGAACGCACCAGAAAAGAATGCCAGTCCGATCACAGCCGACCAGTATTCACCCAATTTCAATACTTTCCCCATGACAAAGTAAATCCAAATCAGTAGAACGAGCAACGGTACACCACGGATAAACTCTACATAGGCGGATGCAAGTAAAGAGAGCCCCTTCTTGTTCGATACCCGCAAGAGACCCGCAAGAATGCCTATGGGAATGCTCAAAACCAAGGAAAATAGAGAGATTTCCAGCGTCAGCCAAATTCCTTCCAAAAATAGATCCAGATTCTCGGGGATTACGCTCCAGTCATATGTCATCGATTGACCTCCAGCTCACATTCTCTGCTACTAAATCGAGGGGGAGGAGATTGCTTCCCCCTCTGACCCATGCCTTACTTTTTCTGCTCTACTTCGCTCAGCCAATCGTTGGTTTCAAACCATTTTTTGTGGGATGCCAGATCCGTTGGGCTGTTCTTGTAGGAATCCAGGAAAGAGTTTAACCACAATTGTGTTTTCACATCATTCAGTTTCAAAGCGATCCCCAGATTTTCAGTAGAGATCAAATTGTAAATTCCGCGAACTGTACCAGGGTACATTAATTCATACACGCGAACTGCTGTTTCATCGTAGATCATTCCGTCAGCTTGTCCTTGCGATACAGCCATAGCTGCGTTAGTCAAGCTGTCATAGTCCAGAATGCTTGCTTGCTTAATGATGCTTTTAGCCAGCAGGGCACCCGTCGTACCTTGGGAAACCGCGATCTTTTTGCCTGGCTTGTCCAGCTCTTCCCACGATTTTGTCGTGGTATCTGCCTTCGGTACCATAAGCACTGCGCCGGTTGAGTAGTACGGTTGGCTAAAGGTAACTGCCAGAGCACGGTCGCCGCGAATGGTCATAGCCGAGAGAATCATATCGATATCTCCGTTTTGCAGAGCAGGTATCAACGCACTGAACTCAAACTGCTTAAACTCGACTTCAACCTTCAGTGACTCTGCCATGGCTTTAGCCAAATCAACTTCGTAGCCAACCCAATTTCCTTGTTTATCCTTTACGTGGAACGGGATGTCGCCAGAGCCGAACCCGATGACCAGCTTTTTCTTTTCCTGAATCTTCTCGATGGTCGATTTTTCTTGTGCTACAGACCCTGTCTCCTGCGAGCATCCTGTCATCAAGAGTAAAAGAAGCGTTACAAATACAAGCAAACCTTTTTTCATGAAACATTCCCTCTTTTCAGATAAATATATATTTGATTACAGATAACCGTTTTTCATCATGTGTAAAATATCGCTCTGCGCATGCTCGATATCTTCTCGTGCCCTCCGCGCGATTTGATTTGCTGCCTGCTGTGCCTCGAGTACAACCTGCTTCTCATCTACTCTTTGCATTTGACGATTTTCCATGATGAATTGGCCATCGATGATCACGGTTTCTACTTCGCTGCCTTTCGCGGCGTAAACCAGATTGGGGACTATGTTTCTGATCGGATCCGTAATAATCGGAGAAAGGTTGGGCTCAAGCAAATTCAGGAGGATGAGATCTGCTTTTTTCCCTTTCGTGATGCTTCCGATCTGATGCTCCAGCCCAATCGCTTTTGCTGATTCGATCGTTGCCATTCTCAGCGCTTTCCATGCCGGAAAGACTTTCGGATCCGAATATTTTACCTTGTTCAAAATAGCGGCAAACTTCATCTCGTTGAACATGTTGTTGCAGTTATTTCCTGGGGCCTGGTCTGATCCAAGTGCCGCATATCCCCCTGCCTCCAGAAAGTCCATCACTGGCGGTACCAGTCCGTCTATGATTCCGATGCTGCCTGCACAATAAATCATAGAGGATCCTCTTTTTGCTACCAGGTGTGTCTCCTCGCGGGTGGCTTCTGTGAGGTGGACGGCGATCAATCGGCGGCTCAGATAGCCCAGTTCATCCAAGAAGGCAACCGACCGCTTGTTGTACCTCTTCACCATTTGATTGATTTCTCTGTCCCCTTGAGCCACATGCATGTGAATTCGCGTATCGTATTTTTCAGACAACGCTTTGATCTGCAGCAAAAGCTCCACACTTAGCATGTCCGGTCCTTGAGGGCCAAGCATACAGGTAATTCGGCCATTTTCCTTTTCGTGCCACTCTTCGATCAGCTGAATATTCTCCTGCAGCTTCCACTCCCCAATAGAAGGATCAAGAGGATACAGCTCGCCTACAGGAACCGAAGAGACGTTGTCTGGCATTTCGTTGACGGTTTGGGCGACCCTCGCTCTTGCACCCACTCGCTTGTAGTTGGCGACGATCTTGTTCATGCCGTGGTCAAAATCGCAAAACGTAGTCGTACCGGCTTTGATTCCCTCGATGATATTGAGCATCGAGCCCTTCACCATTTCGTCTTCTTTGGTATTTTTTTTAAAAGGCCACAAGCCTTTTTGCATCCAATGGGACATATCCTGGGCAGCTCCTCTGAACAGGGAGAGCCCTGTGTGAATGTGGGCGTCGATCAAACCCGGCATCACCAATTTGCCTGTCGCATCAATCAATCGGTCGGTCTTGTACGCTTTTACGATTTCATCAGAGGAACCTACATCGATTATCGTATCCCCTCGAATCGCAACAGCGCCATTCTCAATCATTCCGACTCCTTTCCCTTCCATGGTCAAAATGAATGCGTTTGCAACTATCAAATCTGCTTTCACCTAAAATCCCCCATCTTGGTGTTTTGGTTGGCTGCTCTTTCGCATGTCTTTTGTACGCTTTAATATTAGCAACTGACTGACTAATTCCCATTGTCTGAACAGACTAAATAATAAATTAAAAATCGTCTATTCAGATAATCACCCATATTTAAAGCGTGTTTCACCACCTGTTTCCGAGTTTATTTAAGGTAATTTAAGGGTTATTCCAATTTAATAAGACAAAAAAATTCCACCCGAATTTACAGTTTCACTCCCGCGCCTCGCATTTCTTCGTTCGTTTCCCGATCCATTTGATCCCTTGCTTCAACTGCACTCTATTATTTAGTAAAATAGAAACTGTCAAAACTGAATGAAAAAGGTGAATATAATGGAGCTTAGCCATGAGTCTACGATTCGGGAATGGCAGCAAGCGATGGAAGCAGGAACGACCACTTCTCGGGAATTGACCCTCCTGTTTTTAAAGAGAATTGCCCAATACGACAAGCAAGGAATCGCCGTCAATGCGATCAGCGAAATCAATCCGGATGCCCTCCACATTGCAGAAGCTCTCGATCGGGAACGGGTGGAAAAAGGAAGCCGCGGACCACTTCACGGTATTCCCGTCTTGATCAAGGACAACATCGCAACCGGCGACTCCATGCACACAACAGCAGGCTCACTCGCCCTTGCAGACTCCTATGCTTCTGCTGATTCGTTCGTTGCCGCTCGCCTTCGCGAGGCAGGAGCTGTGCTTTTAGGGAAAACAAACCTGACCGAGTGGGCCAACTACATGACGGAGAATATGACAAACGGCTACAGCTCTCGCGGCGGACAAGTCTTGAATCCATATGGACCCGGTCAGCTGGACGTCGGGGGGTCCAGCTCAGGCTCAGGCTCTGCGATCGCGTCCGGTTTTGCTGTTGTTGCAGTCGGGACGGAAACATCCGGCTCCATCCTGCACCCTTCTGTCAAAAATTCACTGGTCGGCATCAAACCGACTGTGGGTCTCATCAGCCGCAGAGGAATCATCCCTATTTCAACCAGTCAGGATACAGCCGGTCCCATGGCTCGCACGGTGGAAGACGCTGCCATTTTACTCGGCGCCCTCACTGGTGTAGACGAACAAGATCCGGTAACAGGCAAAAGTCTCGGCCTCTCCCATGCAGACTATCGGCCTTTCCTCGATGTCAATGGCTTACAGGGCGCTCGTATCGGGATCATCCGCTCCTTCTTTTTGGACAGGTACGATGACGAGGAAAAGAAATTGTACGAGGATGCCATCAACCATTTACGGCAAGCAGGTGCTACTGTCATCGATGCCGTAACCATCCCAACCGAAAATGCGAAATGGGGGCCGAGTGTACTCCTGAATGAATTCAAATCCGGTGTAAACGCCTACCTGAAAACGCTGCCCGCTTCTTACCCTATTCGTACGCTGTCAGATGTCATTGCCTTTAACCGCGAGCATGAGGAACGAGCACTGCGGTTCGGGCAGGTTTTGCTGGAGCGAGCCAATGCGACGAGTGGAACCTTGACGGAAGCGGCCTATCTGAATCAGCGCGCCTTCGATCTGGAAATGTCGCAGGACAAAGGAATCAATGCCGTGCTGACGGAGCACGACCTGGATTGTATCCTCTTCCCAGGCAGCGAAGGATACGGAATTGCCGCACGCGCAGGCTATCCTTCTGTCACGGTGCCGTCGGGCTACACCTCCGCAGGAAAACCGTTTGGGATCATGTTCACCGGTCTTGCCTTCTCCGAGCCGACTTTAATTCGTATGGCGTATGCCTATGAGCAAGCAACCCGCCTGCGCATTCCACCGCAAATGGAATCATAGGGAGTATCGATACATGCAAAAAAGACGCAGCTCCCTCACAGGAGTCTGCGTCTTCCTTTTGTTTTTCAGCTGCTACAAAGCCGTTCCTTCTTGTTCCGCTTTTCCCAGTCGATCCTCAAACATTTTTCCTAGCTGACCAATGTCGACTTCCCATTTCTCGTCTTTATAATAGACGGTGGCTTTCGACTCGCCTCTTTTCCCAACAATCCGAATACTCGCTGTCCTTACTTCGTAGCTGCCATCCGGCTGAAAAGCAATGTCCGCATCCTTCAGTTCCCCATCCAGCACAGGCTTGATCGTTTTGTCGACGACTTCCTGCGTAGCGGAAACTGCCTGACGCCCCATCTGTATCACTTCTTCAGGACTGAATTGGAAGAAGAGGACCAGAACGACCCCAATCACCACAAGCAGCGAAATGATCCGAAACAGACTGCGCAGCATCCACTGAGCTGCCATGACCACCACGATGATGCAAAGCGCAACCGGCCAATAATCCTTCGCCAATTGAAGCAGTTGTTCCACGCTCATCACTCCTTCTCTCCCCATTGTCGCCAAATATTGGGGGGACGTATTCAAGCGAACGGGAACGGCGAAAGATTATATTCGCGATGATGTTCGACATTTCCTGCTTTTTTTCGCATGCGTACTACCCCAGGTATCCCCAGAGCAGCACCCCTGCGCTGAAAATAACCCCCACCCACAGCATCATGATGACCAGATAGCCCATGATGTCTTTCAATTTCAGGTTGGAAATAGCCAGCACGGGAAGGATCCAGAACGGTTGGATCAAATCATTCCACGCGTTCCCCAGCATGACAGACATGGATACCTGATTGAATGGCGCTCCCAGCTGTTTGGCTGCTTCGATCATGAATGGGCCTTGCACTACCCAGTGCCCTCCTCCAGACGGCGCGAAGAAGTTGATGATGTACGAACTCCACAGCCCCCACAGCGGCAACGTGGAAGCATCGGACAGTTTGACGAAAATCGCAGAAATGGTGTCTACCAGGCCCGATCCCGCCATGATCGCCATGATTCCCGCATAAAACGGATATTGCAGGAGAATACCTGAGACCGTTTTGATCCCTTCGTTTAGCTGCGTCACGTAATTAGCAGGCGTACCGAGCAGCAAAATCCCGCCAAAGAGGATGATAAAATTGATAATGTTAAAGTCCAGTGAGCCGCCTGTGGCGAAATGATAAATGATGTAGGTGAATCCCAGCAAACCGATGAGCAGGCTAAGAATGCGGCTGTTGTTCAGCTTCGTAGCCAGCGTGACGCTCTCTTGCTGAAGAGCTAGTTCGGCTCCTGCTGCTACTTCCCGTTGGGCACTTGCCTCCAGCTTGTACTCGATTACTTCTTCCTTCTTTTTCGGATGAAGCCAGGCATTCAGCAGCGGGAGTGTTACGATCGTCACGACAGTCGTAATCACCATCGGCCAGGCAAAAATCGTATCGCTCAACGGCACGACGCCCATGGCTTTTTCCAACGGATGGCCGGGGGTCGATACGAGGACGGGCACGCTCGACGAAAGCCCCATCCCGTATAGGCTAAAGCCGCTATACGCAGCCGCGATAATCAACGGATAATGGACACCTTTCACTTTCGACGCAAGCTTGGTCGCCACGATTCCTCCAATCACAAGCCCAAAAGCCCAGTTCAGATAGCTGCCGATTGCGCCCACCAACGTGGCTGCGATGATGGCGGTTCTCGGCGTATGCACCAGATTGACGAGCCGATCCAGCAGCCTGTCCACAATCGGCGCTCTCGCCAAGACGTATCCCATCGCGAGCATCACAGCAACCTGTGTAGTAAAGGCGAGCAAATTCCAAAACCCTTTTCCCCAGTCCGCTGCCGTAGCCACGATATTTTGCCCCTCTACCAGTACCGCCAGCAGAACAGCCAATAGCGTCAAACCTATGGCAAAAACAAAAGGATCGGGCAAATATTTTCTCATAAGTACCGTAAAGAAATTCGTAAGCCTCGCCATGCTGCTTCCTCCTTAGTCAACAATTGCCAGTGCCCGCACTTGTCCGCCTGTACCACCTAAATACGGAATCGGCGCTCCCGAGAACAAAAAACGGGACTTGGGAATCCGGTTGATATTGATCAGATTCTCAATGATGGCAATAAACGCATCATTGTCTAACCCGAGACAACGCGGACGCAAAAAATTCATGTGAACAGGCAGCGTCAGTTCACCTGGCGCATCCACATTGCATGTATCGATTCCCACCGTTTTCACTTGTTTTTCACGCAGCCATTCTCCGGCATCAATCGATAGGCCCATATGGTCAAGGGCATAGCTCGCCGGGTCCTGGATGGCCGACCAGCCCGTAAAAATGAGCACGATATCTCCTTTGCGGACGGACGTCCCCGTTTTCGCTTCTGCATCCTTCAGGTCTTTTGCAGTAATTCGCGCTTTCGGCCCAAAGCGATGTGAGACATCGAGCCAGATCGCGTCGCCAAAGCCGCATTCAATCGGCATTTTGTCGATGGTGTACGGCGATTCAGGATCTCCGTGAAAGCAGGAATCCATATGTGTGCCTGTGTGTCCGCAGACGATGATGTTCTCATTTTGAAACGACACCAGATCCTCTTCGTTATAGTAATTTTTCCGGCTAAACGACCTCCACACGTCATGGGTCCTCGTGCCTGTCAGAAACATCGGCGTCCTTCCGTGAGAAGGATGCTGAGGCATTCCTTCATAAATGGGCATTGTCAAGTCGATGATTGTATTCATGTCTGGACCCTCCTGTCCTGTATTACTGGATGTGCAGCGGCTCAACCTGCAGTGCTTCTGCGAGCTTGTTTAATTCAGCCACGACATTGTCAGCGACGGGAATGCCTGCCTGCATCCGCTTTCCTTCTGCGGACAATTCGATTTCACCCGGCAAGTACAGTTCCTCGACTCCGTTTGCTTTGACTGCGTCTTTCACGTAGGAAGAAAGAACCGTCGACAGCTCTTTAAACCGTTCTACTTCCATGAAGGAAGAAATGTTGATCGCCAGCATGAAATGGGCGATGGATTGCGTTTGCGTGAGATCGTACATCGACGGAATCATTTTGGAGAATGCCCCGCCGGACAAGACACCTGTCAACAGCTCTACCATCAGCGCGAGGCCGAAGCCTTTGGGACCGCCAACGGGAAGAATAAAGCCGCCGTTGAGGACAGCGGAAGGATCCGTCGTAGGGTTTCCATCCCGGTCTGCACCCCAGCCTGCTGGAATCTCCGTGCCTTTTGTTTGAGCGTAAAGGATTTTGCCTAATGCTACGTTACTGAGTGCCATATCCAGAAGGAGTGGGAACTTTAGCAACGTTGGAGCCGCAATAGCAAGCGGATTGTTTCCCAGCACTTTTTCCGCTCCCCCTGTGGGAGGCATCAGCGGGGCCGTATTGCTCATAACGATTCCCACCATGTCTTGCTGGCTCGCCATCAACGCGTAATGCGCAGCGATGCCAAAATGATTGCTGTTTCTCGCGCTGACAATTCCGACGCCATATTCTTTTGCTTTCTCGATCGCCAGCTCCATTGCCTGGGTCGCTACTACCTGCCCTGCCGAGCCATTTCCGTCCATGACCGCGATGGACTTGGAATCGTTCACGACTTGGATGTTGGCGGCTTTTTTGACCAGACCTTTTTGCATTCGCTCTATGTAAATCGGGAGTCGCATGAGTCCGTGGCTGTGGATTCCTCTCGCATCCGCCTCGATCATCGTCTCTGTAATGATTTTTGCTTCGTGTTGTGGCACGCCGATTTTCACGAGACATGAATTGGAAAATTCAGTTAGTTTTTGCGAATTGAAGTCCATTTTCATCCTTCTTTCTCCTCTATGGGAATCCATTTATATTTCCAGATCTCCTGCCAGCATGTCTTTCTTGTTCTTCATGCCCGCCCACACACTGACCAGCAGGATCACCACCGTCACGACGAGCAAACCTGCCGCAATCGGACGGGTGAAAAAAATGTCTGCGCTTCCTTTGGAGATCGCCAGGGACTGCAGCAGAGAGCTTTCGATTTGCGATCCGAGCACCAGCGTCAAAACCGTGGCAGCGATGGGAATGTCGAGCTTTTTCATGACATAGCCGATCAGTCCAAATACGATCATCATTCCGACATCGAACATATTATTGCGAACCGTGTAGGCTCCTACCATGGTAAACATGACAATGAGCGGCAGCAGCACTTTATAGGGAACAAGCGCGATTTTTGCCCATACATTGGCGAGCGGGAGATTCATGACAAGCAATACGATATTGCCGATGAACATGCTGGCAATGACGGCCCAAGCAAAGTCTGCATGCTCGGTAAATAACCGCGGTCCAGGCTGCAGACCGTGCATGATAAATGCGCCCATGATGACGGCAACCGTCGGTGAGCTGGGTAGACCTAGTGTGAATAGCGGAATTAAAGCGCTTCCCGAGCATGCGTTGTTGGCTGTCTCCGGACCTGCAACCCCTTCAATGGCCCCTTTCCCGAAGCGATCCGGGTTTTTGGCGATTCTTTTCTCCAGGGAATAGGATGCGATCGATGCGAGTACAGCATTGGCTCCTGGGATTAACCCGATCAGGAAACCGAGCGCGGTCCCCCGTCCGATCGATTTGGATGTGGGAGCCCACTCGCCTTTGCGCGGCAGCAGCCCTGTTACTTTCTCCGGTTTTTCCAGTTTGTTCTGGCCCTCGGCATTCATGAGGATTTCCGATACCCCAAACAATCCCATGGCTACGATGACAAAATCGATCCCGCCCAAAAAGTCCTGCACACCAAACGTTAGCCTGGTGGCGCCAGAGATCGGATCGATCCCGACCAAGGAAAGCAAAAGTCCAAAGGCAGCCGCAATAAATCCTTTCACCAGCGACTTGCCCATCAAGCCAATCAGCATGACCAGCCCAAGGATCATGAGGGCAAAATATTCGGGTGGGCCGAAAGTCAGTGCCAGCTTCGTGAGCGGAATCGCCATGAACGAGAGCCCCAGCAAGGCTGTTATGCCACCCACAAACGACCCGATAGCCGATACGCCCAGCGCCAGCCCCGCTCTTCCCTTGCGCGCCAGCTGGTGGCCGTCAATACAGGTAATGACGGACGCTGCTTCGCCCGGTATATTGATCAAAACGGAAGTAATCGTCCCGCCGTACATCGCACCGTAATAAATGCCAGACAGCATGATAATCGCCGACGTAGGGTCCATTCCGTATGTGATCGGAATAAGGATAGCCGTTCCCGCTACTGGCCCCAAGCCTGGCATGACACCGACAAACATTCCTACTGAAACCCCGATAATACAGAAAAGCAGGTTTTCCCAGGTCGCTGCATGAGCGAATCCGCTGATCAGAGAATCCAATGCTTCCATATCTTCACTCCTTTACCACCCAAATGAATTAACCGGCAACGGCACAGACAATGCTTTCACAAAGATGAAGAACAACAAGAGCGAAATTCCGATCGAGAACCCCACTGCAACACCCTTGCTAAATGCTCGGTAAACCAGCAAAAATACGGAAATCGTCCCAGCGGCGATGAAGCCGATCCACTCTGCTGTCAAAACAAACACAGCCATCGCCACGAGAATGAGCAGAAATTCCCGAAGCCCTTTGTTTTTCGGAAGCATTTCCTTGATGGAAATCCGGTCTTTTCTCGTTTGGAACAAGTATGCGATGGACAAGACGATCATCAAAAGGCTCAGCCAGAATGGAAAAAACCCTGGACCAAAGCCAAGTGCATTCTGGTTTTCCATCCCTAGCGACTGCCACAGGATAAGTGCCGAAAAGATCAAGAGGACAACAGCTGCCCAGCTGCCTGCGTTTCGCACTCGAACACCCCTTTTGGAGAAAACCGAAAGACGTACCGGTTTTGCACGTCTTTCGTCCCTTCTTTATTTTTTCAATCCGATCGCTTGCAAAACTTCCCCGTTCGTTTGGTAATCCTGCTCGATAATCGCTTTAAAATCGGCCGGTCCTTTGTAGACAGGGGCTGCCCCAATCTTTTTGAACTGATCGACAACGGCCGGATCCTCCAGTGCTTTTTTGAACGAATCGTGCAAGATCGTAACGATCTCATCCGGAACATCTTTCGGAACGGCAATTCCTGTCCAGACATCGCCGCGAACATCAATTTTCTTGTCAGAGAGCATCGGCACATCTTTGAGCTCTTCCGGCTTGAAAGTGCCTGCCACAAAAAGCGGACGAGCCGTTCCATCGAGAATGTAGGGCATCGCTTCGGTCGTCTGCACAAAGGCTCCGGCAACGTTGCCGCCCAACATGGCCATGATCGCAGGAGAGCCCCCGTTGAACGGGACATGCGTCAATTTCGTTCCTGTTTTTACTTGAATGCTCTCCATGGTAATGTGCTGCGTGAGGCCGGTTCCCGTCGTGGAGTAATTGAAGTCACCTGGATTTGCTTTTACATAATCCAGCCATTCGTCAAAGTTTTTCCAGGGAGAATCCGATTTCACGATCAATACATTGGGGGTTGCCACGACTTCCAGCACTGGCTTGAAATCTTCCGGCTTGTAAGCGACTTGCCCGCCATGAGGCTTGATCGTCATCGGCCCGGACGTCACCATGCCGATCGTGTAGCCATCCCCTTTTGCCTGGAAGAGCTCGGATACTCCGATGGTTCCCCCACCGCCGTCTTTGTTGATAACAGCCACGGTCTGGCCATTAGGCATGTATTTATTGATGACACCTGCAAGCGCTCTGGCCGCGATGTCCGTCGTGCCGCCCGGCGTAAAGGGTACGATCATTTGAATCGGTTTGTCCGGGTAGTTGGCCGTGCCGCCCGATGTCTGACCGGCACCTGAACAGCCTGCCAAACCAATAACGAGTGAAAGAGCCAGCCCTGCCAGCGATACAAGCTTCCTTTTGTTCATCAAGAGACCCCCCGATTTTTTATGGCTTGTTGGCCACTACATTTTTCAGTGTACCGATCCCCTCAATTTCCACTTCGACGACATCTCCAGCGTACATCGGAGAAACACCCGATGGAGTCCCCGTGATGATGATGTCTCCTGGCTCAAGGGTCATGACTTTGGAAACAAACGAGATCAATTCCGCAGTAGGGAAGATCATGTCGCTCGTGTTGGAATCCTGCCGGACCTCTCCATTCACCCGGACCCGAATCGGCAGGTCATCCGGATTGACGTCTGTCACGATCGCGGGACCGAGCGGCTTGTAGGTTTCAAACGATTTTGCCCGTGTAAACTGACCGTCTTTCTTCTGCAAGATCCGGTCGGATACATCGTTGCAACAGGTATAGCCGAGCACATAGTCAAGGGCTTCTTCAGCAGATACATCTTTCGCCCGTTTTCCTATCACGATCGCCAGCTCGCCCTCATGCTCATTTCTGTGTTCAGGCTGAGCCAGCAAAATTCGTTCATCCGGACCGATGACCGCAGACGGTGCCACGAGGAACATCATCGGTTCTTCTGGCAAAGGCTTGTTCACTTCTTCCGCATGTTTCTTGTAATTCAACCCGATTGCCACGATTTTGCCTGGCTGCAAGGGAGCCAGCAGTTGAACCTGATGAATCGCATATCTTTTGTCCGTTTTTTCGTAGGATGCAAATATCGATCCCGTTAGCTTGATGACTTCGTCTCCCTCTACAAGACCGTAAGAAACGGAAGCGTTTTCAGAAAATCGTACGTACTTCATGCGTGCTTTCCCTCCATTGCCTTCTATCATTGAGTCTCGAGCAAGAAGCAACTCCTGCTGCTTCTTGCTTGCTGCCACTTGCTAAACCTCTACGTATACTTTGTTGTCTTCTACGGTGACTTCATAGGTTTTGACTCGCACCTTGTCTGGATCGAACAAGGAGCACCCTGTTTTGATGTCGAACTCCCAGCTGTGCCACGGACATCTCAGAACATCTTTGTCCGGTTCAAAAATATACTCCCCTACCTCTTTTCCCGCGCAGCCTTTATCCAGCATGCCTTCAGACAAGCAAGGTCCTTTATGCGGGCAAACATCGCGAAGGGCATACACGTCGCCACTTTCCGAGCGGACGACGACAATCGGCTTTCGATCAATCGAAACTGACTTTTTTTGGGTCAGCAGCAGATCGTCGTAATGACACACGAGGTGCTTCATTTTTGATCAGTTCCTTTCTTCAATGCCCAAGCGGCTAATGATCTACAAGCGGTAAAAATCACGTGCATTTTCATACAGGATCTTTTGCTTCAAGGAATCGGAAATTTGATGCGGCATCGTACGCTCAGGCGGATCAAAATCCCAGTGAGGATAGTCCGAAGCGTACATAATCATGTCTTCCGAACCCATCATGTCAATTACATTCATAAACTCCCGGGCGGTAAGATCATCCCACGGCTGCGTGGTGAACCGCATGTTGTCCCGGAAATAATCGCTCGGCATACGCTTGACCCATGGCGTCTCTTGTCTCAGAGCCTTGTACGCAGAGTCCATGCGGTGCATCATGAACGGCACCCATTCAAAGCCGCCTTCCACCAATGCGACCTTCAGATCCGGAAACTTATCGAATATGCCGTTCGTAATCAAGCTGATCACCTGAGTCATATACGCTTGCGGATGCAGAGAGCGCCACGCTACGTAATAACGGAGGAAGTCTCCCCCTTGAGCGGTGATGCTCGCGGACAGGTGCATGGCGATCGGCAGTCCGTGCCGGTTTGCCGCTTCGAATATGGGGTGGAAATATGGATCTCCCCAAGCGAAGTCCCCGATCGGAAGCATGACCTGTGCCATTTGCGGATGTGCCGCCATCCGGTCGATTTCTCGCACGGCTGCTTCAGGCTCTCTGGGAATCGTAATGGAACCAAGCAAGCGCTTATCCTTCGACAGCCATTTGTCTACCGTAAAATCGTTGTAAGCAGAGGCCCTCGCAGCTGCAAACTCATACCAGCCCTTCGCTACGGTAGCCTCGTAAAACCAACCGGTCAGTACGGCATACGACATATCATGCTTGTCGAGCAGCTGTTCTTTCAGCAGATCAAAGTTGGAGCCTGGCGTCGCTCCGTCTTCCGGAATGGAATCCATCCGGTATTTCGTATTTTTGCGCACCTGATTGAATGGAATCGCTCTTTCTGGCACCCAACCATACTCTGCAATATAACGTTTCCATTGATCCGGCAGGTAAGGAAGCAGATCTCTTGTTGAACGAATCTCGTGATGGACGTCCGTATCAATGATTTTTTGTTTTGTACTCACAACCGGCCCTCCTCGTATGTTCGATCTAGCAGCTTCATTCGCTAGAAGCTGCGCCCGACGATAAAATACTCACTGTTCTCGCTAGCAGGAAAATGATTTGCGCAAGCTAAGGATGTGGCAAACTAATTTCGCAACTATCTAATTAGGTTGTGACAAGAGTTTGCTGACCACTCTCCCCCCGCTGCTACACCATGAATCGCCCACCATTCACATCAATGACGGCTCCCGTGATGAAGCTTGACTGCTCGGAAATCAAAAATCCGATCGCCTTGGCCACTTCTTCCGGTGTGCCTAACCTGCGCAATGGCGTATTATTCGCGGCATTCTCGTTCACCTCTGAAGCGACATCCCAAATCATCGGGGTATCAATTCGCCCAGGCGCTACAGCGTTTACATAGATCCCGTCCGGCCCTACTTCTCCTGCCAGCTGGCGAGTCAGCGAGATCATTGCTGCTTTACTCGCGGCGTAATGTGCTCCTGTGATCGGACTGTATGTACGGCCAGCGGAAGAAGCGATGTTGACGATATGGCCCTTTTTATGTTTTTTCATGAGCTTGACTGCTACCTGACTACAGTAGAAGGTGCCATTCAAATTAATATCCAATACCTTTCTCCAAATAGCCGGGTCCATGTCTTCTACCAGAACTCGCCCATTCTCCCCTTTCGGAGAAATCCCTGCACCGTTTACGAGAACGTCCAAACGACCAAACATGCTCTCTATTTTTTCACCAGCCACTCTTACCTCTTGCTGATCGGAGACATCCAGCACGATCGGCAAAATTTTCGTTTGCTCGTTTTTCAGTTCCTCGCAGAGCTCATACAGCTTTGCTTCGTTCGCATCCGATACGACCAGATGCCCTCCGTTGGCAATAATCAGCGAGCATACGGCTTTACCGATTCCCCCCGCAGCGCCTGTTACCCAGCAAACAGCCTGGTTCAACTCGTTCATCCTGCTCCCCCTCATCGCTTGCTTTTGTCATGAAACTTGTTTGATCAATGAGTTTTCTTACTTTCTAAAACCAAGAACGCGTCTTCTTGTAGAAAGCGCATTCACAATTGGTTTACTGAATTGTTTATATTGTATTTCATTTCTGTCTCCTGATAAAATACAGGTTAGTCATATTGGTATGAGATTTTGTCATACTGGAGGGTGCCAAGTGAATATTGAACAGCTACAGTATTTAGTAGAAACAACCAGAACGGGCTCCATTTCAGCTACTGCCCTAAATCTTCACGTCTCTCAATCCGCTGTCAGCAAATCGATCTCGCGCATGGAGCAGGACCTGGGCTTTACTTTGTTCATTCGTTCTCGAACAGGTATCGTGCCTACACCAGCCGGATGGAAGCTGATCCAGAAAGCCGAGGAAATCTTGAGCAAAGTCAGTGAGTTCAATGAGATTGCGGATGAGCACGGGCCAAAAGCAAAACGGGAACTCAAACTCGCCTCTGTTCCAATGTTCATGCTGATCCTGAACCAATCTCTGGAAGCCATTATGAGCGAGCACCCTTCTACACAAATCGAAGTTGCAGAAAAAAGCTCGAAGGAAATTATTTATGAAGTGCGAAACAACCTGGTCGATCTGGGCTTTTTGATCTTAAATGACGAGATTCGGCAAGACCCAGAGCTGGATTATCAGGTGCTGATGTCATCCAAAACCTTTGTCTGTATCAATAAAGACTCTCCTCTTGCCAAGAAAGAGTCTTTAACTCCCGAAGAAGTGATCGATCAGCGCATCGTCATTTATAATGGCAGCATCAAGGATTGGTTCCGCAACTACTTCAACAACAGTGATTACTTTAAGTACTCTTTGACCACCAACAATATCGAGGCCATTAAAAGCAGGGTCGTCAACGGGACGAGCATCACCTTTCTATCGGAGCTTTCGATTCGCAACCACGGCTTTTTGGATGACGGTGAAATCGTGGTGGTCCCTCTGTTGATGAACGGTGAGCAAATCAAGATGCAGATCGCCTGGGTCAAAAAGAAAAAAAACTCCTTGACCAAGACGTCCAAGGAGCTTTTGCGGCTTTTGAAACAGCACATCGAGAAAGGCGAAAAGTAATCCATTCAAGGAGTGACTGACATGGAAATCATCCCATTGCCTGCTTCCTGCCCTGTCCCGCTAGACTTGCTCTTGCTGGCAGATCCTTCGCAAAAGCTAGTAGAAGAATATATCAAACGGGGCGTATGCTATATCGCTCAGGAAACTGATGCCATCTACGGCGTGTACGTGCTGCTGCCGACCCGCCCGGATACGATCGAGCTAGTCAATATCGCTGTCGCGGAGGCCAGGCAAGGACAAGGTCTCGGCAAACGTCTGGTCCTCCATGCGATTGAGCAGGCGAAGCTGCTCGGGTACCGCACGCTGGAGATCGGTACGGGAAATTCAAGCGTTGGACAGCTCGCCCTTTACCAAAAATGCGGCTTTCGCATCACAGGAGTGGACCGGGACTTTTTTCTCCGCCATTACGACGAGCCGATCTTTGAAAACGGCATTCAGGTGATCGATATGGTTCGTCTGTCCCAGGACCTGTTTTAATCGAAAAGATGCCCCCTGCGACTGCCGATAGCTGCTGGTTTCACTACGGCGTTGGTTTACATAATAATCATTATGTATCTTTCTGATTGCTTCCTTTCACGCACAATGGCAAATGCAAAAGCCGGACCTGCTGCTGGTCCGGCTCTTTCCTGTCATTCACGCTCGCCTCACCGCCTAGCAGATACGCGAGAATACTTTTTCTCTTTCTCTTCCTGCCCTTTCGTACGAGCCAAATACATCGCGTATTCGATTGGTCTCGAAATGGCCTGTTTGTACTGCTGCACGGCACCCATCTCCCGGAACACCTCGCGTGCAGGCTTCGGATTCACCTCGATCAGCCATGCACGTCCGTTTACATCAATGCCGATATCAAGGCCGAACTCCACCATCCTGCCAAAGTGATTCTCCAGGGATTCTGCTGTCTGATAGGCGAGCTGCTCGCAGTCTCGCACGATTTCCATGGTCCTCGCATCCCCAAATCGCGGACGCAAAAACTCCGGGACTATCATCGCCTTTCCGCCACCGTGCAGGTTCGACGTGGCGCTGCGCTCTCCTCCGACCCGCATGCCGTGCCCCGTAACTCTCCAATCACCATTGCCGTCCTTTTGAATCAGCAGACGCATGTCGACAGCCCGTTTCGGGACGAGCTGTAGCCGAAGTCCTTGCTGCACAATATACTTTTCTGCCCTCGTCCAGCGGTCGACATAGCGCAAAACAGCATCCGCCTGTTTGACGACGGTAGATATTTTCGATCGCTGTCTGTCTCGACCCAGCAAGCGGTAGCCCTGATCCGTCTTTTCAATGCAAAGGATGTTGCGCCCACCTGTACCGTTCAGCGGCTTGACGTACAAAAAGGAATGCCTGCCCAGCATTTTAACGAAGTTGGCACGGTTGTACAAAAAGGTTTCCGGCAGCCAGCGATGCATCCGCTCATCCCGGTACAACACCTCATGCACGCGCCATTTATTCGCCAAGCGATTGTTGGCATAGAGGAAATTGCTCGTGCGGCGAAACGCGACATAGTCTTTAAAAGCTTGCGTTGGCGTATAGCGGTATCGATCAAAAACGGCATCCGGCCGGTCGAATATCCGCGCCTGCCAGTTGCCATTTGCGTCGAGAATAAATCCTCTCACCTGTTTACCTTGTGCCAGCACATCCTTGGGAGAAAACAAAAAAACCGTGCTGCCCAGCTCCTGTCCTGCCCGGAGAAGACGCCGGAAGTACGCCGGCTCTGCAAATCGTTTGCCTTCGCGCCAGGTCAGAACACCGATCGTGGGTCGTTTCATCACACCACCCTCTCTCGATTCCTCCCTGGCAGTTTATTCACCTACGACAGCATTGGCACTTATCTGAGTCTCTTTTCCAGCTCCACCAGATCGGCTGGCAGATCGGCATGCACTTTGACAGTTTCATTTCCAAATGGATGCGTAAATTGCAGGACTTCTGCGTGCAGAGCCTGACGCAAGATCCCGTCGCGCTTGCCTCCGTACAAGGTATCGCCGATCAATGGATGTCCGATGTAGCTGAGATGAACCCGAATCTGATGGGTCCTCCCTGTTTCCAGACTGCATTCGACTTTGGTTGCGTTGCGATACTTCTCTCGTACCGTATAGTGCGTAATGGCTGTATCCCCATTTGGCGTCACTCTTCTACGTGTGGCGTGATTGCGGTCTTTTCCGATCGGTTGATTGATCTTCCCGCTCTCTTTGGCCACCTGCCCATGTACGAAGGCCACATACGTCCGTTTGATGAGCCTCTCGCGCAGCATCTCATCCAAAATGGCGGACGCCCAAGGGTGCTTGGCGTACAGGACGACACCAGAGGTATCCTGATCCAGCCTGTGGACATGCCGTACTTTTGCCTGCTGCCCTGTGCGGAAAAAGTGGCCCGCAACCAGATGATCCAACGTCAAATGGTGGTGCGGCTCTGTTGGATGCAGCAAGATTCCTGCCTGCTTTTCAACGATTAGCAGGTGGTCGTCCTCGTACAAGACGTCGAGTGGCTCTTCCACCGGCTCGATTCCAAACGGCTCCGGCTGGCATAGACGCAGCCGGATTTCTTGCCCTTCTTCCACCTTTGCGTGCTGCGCCACAGGCTGACCGTCGATCAAAACTTCTTTGTGCTGAAATAAAAGATGGACCTGCTTGCGAGGCAGCTTCCATCCCTCTCTAAGCAGGTTCCCAATCGGGGTGGCGGCTGCGTCAGCGGCTGTCAAGCGCGCTATGAGCCACTCCCCTTCTTTTTTCATGGTTTGCATGGCGTTCGATTCTCCCTGGCATTTCTACTCAAGACTTAGGCTTGCTCCAGCCCTTTCCCTACTTGGATGACGCGATCCAGGAAATGCTCGATTTCTTCACGACTTTTGCCCAGCTTGCTAACAAAGCGAACCAGTTCTTTTCCTTCTTGGAAGGCAATGAAACTGGGGATTCCGAATACATCCAGCTTTTGGGACAGCTCTGGCAAAGTGTCGCGGTTTACCGAAATCATGTCCAGCTCTGCTTGATACTTTTCTTCAACCGCTGGCATGAATGGGTCGATCCGGTGACAGTCTGGGCACCAATCTGTGAAGAACTTCACGACAACTGGCTTTGATGCACAGATTACTTGTTCAAAATCTGCTTCTGTTTTTACTTCTCTCATGGTAAGTTTCCCTCCCAGAATGATTTGGAAATAGTGTATCACAACCTTGCCGATCATGCGTAACTGGAAGTGTAGCTGCAGGGACTTCGAGGGCAAAAAAGGGCGCGCCTTTTGCTTTAGATATGTTCTCCCTGTTCGACGAGATTTTGCACGAACACCTCAGCAGGACGAGACAGCGGCCTGTCCTTGCGATACGCCACGACGAGCGTCCGGTACGGCTTGGCTGTCATGCGGACGTAGACAGGCGGCTCTACGGTGCCAGGTGCCAGCGTAATCATTTTGGGAGCAAAGGAAAGCCCCATTCCCGCTGCCACTAAAGACTGCACGGTCTGGATGTTGCTGCTCTCGAAAACGATTTTGGGTCGAAAGCCCGCCTGCTCACAGAGACGCAGGGAAATGGTGCGGAAGCCTTGTCCTTCTTTTAGCAAAATAAAGGGCTGGTCGGCTACTTCCGCCAAATCGACTTCCTTCCGATTCGCCAGAGGATGACTAGGGGGCAGCGCCAAGAAAATCTCCTCATTGATCGCCGGAATAATTTCCAGGGAAGGATCACTGATTGGCATGGTCAAAAGACTCACATCGATTTTCCCCCGCACGAGCAGCTGCTCCAAATGACTGGAGGTATCCTCCATCAGCTGCAGCTCTACACCCGGAAACTGCTTGGTAAAGGCAGAAATGACGCGCGGCAGGACGTACGCCCCCGTGATCGGCAAGCTACCGACGAGCAGCTTTCCGCTCTCCCCGACCGCATACGCACGCATCTCGCGCTCCAGGCCCTCTGACATATCGACCAATGTTTGGGCGACCTGCACAAAACGTTGTCCTGCATCCGTCAGCTCCACGTGTTGGGGCAGCCGATGAAACAAGCTCACTCCGAGCAATTTTTCTAGTTTGGCGATCTGTTGGCTAAGCGATGGCTGAGCCAGATGTAATCGGTTTGCTGCTCGCGAAAAACTGCGTTCTTCTGCGACTGCAAGCACATAGCGAACTTGTCGTAACTCCATAAAAAACCTCCCGATAGGCAAAAACTATCCTTCTCATAATTATTATATCTTTGAACTATTTTCTTTACCATGATACAACCTTGATAAGAGTTTCGAACGAAGGAGGAATCGTCATTATGAAAGCACGCACCATGTTTGAAAAGATTTGGGACAATCACGTGATTCACGAGGAAGCAGGAAAACCTAGCCTTTTGTACATCGACCTGCATTTGGTTCACGAGGTTACCTCTCCACAGGCATTCGAAGGACTTCGCTTGGCTGGTCGCAAGGTTCGCCGTCCAGAGCTCACTTTCGCTACGATGGACCACAACGTTCCTACAGCGGATCGCTTCAATGTAAAAGACCCGATCTCCCGTCAGCAAATGGAAACATTGACAGAGAACTGCCAAGAGTTTGGCATCACCCTCGCTGACCTGAACAGCCCTGACCAAGGGATCGTGCACGTCATCGGTCCTGAGCTCGGTCTGACTCATCCAGGGAAAACGATCGTTTGCGGGGACAGCCACACCTCTACACACGGTGCATTCGGTGCCCTGGCATTCGGGATCGGTACCAGCGAGGTCGAACACGTACTGGCGACCCAGTGCCTCCAGCAGCTCAAGCCAAAAACGATGGAAGTTCGCGTAAATGGCGATTTGCCATTCGGAGTCAGCGCAAAAGACTTAATTTTGGCGATTATCGCAAAATACGGAACTGACTTCGCTACCGGCTATGTCATCGAGTATACAGGTGCTGCCATCCGCAAGCTGACCATGGAAGAGCGCATGACCGTCTGCAACATGACGATCGAAGGCGGCGCTCGCGCGGGTCTGATCGCTCCTGACGAGACTACGTTTAACTACCTGAAAGGCAAGCGTTACGTACCACAGGGCGAAGACTTCCTGGCTGCCGTAGAAGCGTGGAAACAGCTTGTCACAGACGAAGGTGCGACGTATGACACAGTGGTAGAAATCGACGCGACACAAATCGCTCCGCAAGTGACATGGGGTACTAGCCCTGGAATGGGTACCAACATCACAAGCACCGTACCAAATCCAGAATCCTTCGAAACCACTGCACAACGCAAAGCTGCGCAAGACGCGCTCGCTTACATGGGTCTTGAGCCTGGCACACCAATGAATGAAATCAAAATCGATCGCGTGTTTATCGGCTCCTGTACGAACGGTCGGATCGAAGACCTTCGCAAAGCAGCTGAGGTGGCAAAAGGACGCAAGGTCTCCCCTGCTGTTCATGCCATGGTCGTTCCTGGTTCCCAATCGGTGAAACAGCTCGCCGAACAAGAAGGCTTGCACCTCATTTTCCAAGAAGCTGGCTTTGACTGGCGCGAGTCCGGCTGCTCGATGTGCCTCGCGATGAACCCTGACATCCTCTCGGAGGGCGAACGCTGCGCGTCTACCTCTAACCGGAACTTCGAAGGCCGTCAAGGACGCGGCGGACGCACACATCTGGTGAGCCCGGAGATGGCTGCAGCTGCGGCGATTGCTGGCCACTTCGTAGACGTACGTGAATGGAAAAATGAGAACGTGAGCAAGGAGGTATTCCAATGAATCCATTTGTCATCCACACAGGTCTGGTAGCCCCTCTCGACCGTGTAAACGTAGATACAGACGCCATCATCCCTAAACAATTCCTGAAGCGGATCGAGCGCAGTGGCTTTGGCCAGTTCCTGTTCTTCGAATGGCGCTTTAACGTAGACGGCACACCGATTGACTCGTTCATCCTGAATACGCCAGCGTACAAGGATTCTACCATTCTTCTCGCCCGCAACAACTTCGGCTGCGGCTCCTCCCGTGAGCATGCCCCTTGGGCGCTTACGGACTACGGATTCCGCGCGGTCATCGCACCATCTTTTGCGGATATTTTCTACAACAACTGCTTCAAGAACGGCTTCTTGCCGATCAAGCTGAGCGAAGAACAAGTCGACGAGCTGTTCAAACGGGCAGAAAGCCGTGAAAACTACCAGCTGACCATCGACTTGCAGGAGCAGGTTGTGAAAGACAACGAGGGTCTTTCCTATCCGTTTGAAGTGGATCCCTATCGTCGTTACTGCCTGCTGAACGGACTGGATGACATTGGTCTGACGCTGCAGTACGAAGACAAAATCTCTGCGTACGAAGCACAACGCTCCTAATAGAAAAGAGAGGCGAAGGCACGGGATCCATGCCTTCGCTTTTTTGTTTCCGTAGCCCCTCTTCTCTTCGATCTATTCGATGAGCAGGTACATATGCGTTTCATCGAAGTAGCGCTCCCCTGCCTTCAACGCTCTTTTCTCGAATCCATAGGTTTGGAAGCCCATTTTCTCGTAAAAGCGAACCGCTGCCGGATTCGTGGTAACGACGGCGAGCTGCACCTGATCGACATCTCCCAGCCCGCGGATGTAATCGAGTGCCGCATTCATTAAGCCAGCAGCCACCCCGCTGCCTCGATGTACTTCCCTTACGTACATGGAGACAATAGCTCCCTTATGTCTGACTTTTCTTCCCTTATGGCGGAAGAAGCCGATGGTTCCTACGATTTCTCCCTTTTCAAAAGCGCCAAAGAATGCGTTTTCTCCCGGAGTCTGGGTCAGCCTCTCCTGCCATTCCTCCAGCGTGCGATTCTTTTCGTCCTCGTAGGTCGACCCGAAAGCATCCGGATCCTTTTGCAGCGCTTCTAATCTGCATGCTGCAAAGGCTTGTGCATCCTCTGGTCCCAGTTGTCTGATCTCCATCCCTGCTGCCCCTCTCCCTGCATTTCCCATCAATGATAGTGGAGACCTGCACGAATGTAAAGACTTGCAGACCAGCTTATGCTGTTTCGATACCTGTATCTCCCTGCAGTCCTAGCGACTGGATGGCTTGCTCCCGCAGTTTGAATTTTTGAATCTTGCCGGAAGCAGTCATCGGGTACTCATCAACTACCTGAATGTAGCGCGGAATTTTAAAGCGGGCGATTTTCCCTTGGCAATACTCGAGCACCTCTTCTTCGGTCAGGGCTTCACCCGGCTTCACACGAATGCACGCCAGCACCTGCTCCCCGTATTTCGGGTCCGGTACCCCAACCACCTGGACGTCGAGGACTTTGGGATGAGTGTAGAGAAACTCCTCTACCTCCCGCGGATAAATGTTCTCTCCCCCACGGATGATCATGTCCTTCAGGCGGCCAGTAATTTGAAAATAGCCGTCCTCGTCCATGGTTGCCAAATCCCCGGTATGCAGCCAGCCTTCAGCGTCGATCGCTTGCGCCGTTTGCTCAGGCATGTTGTAGTAGCCTTTCATCACGAGATATCCGCGCGTGCACAGCTCGCCTTGCACGCCTTGTGGCAGGCTCTCACCCGTGACCGGGTCGATGACCTTCGCCTCGACTCCTGCGTGCGGGCGTCCCACTGTAGATACCTTCCGCTCGATGGAATCCTCTGGGACGGTCTGTGTAATAACGGGTGAAGACTCCGTCTGCCCGTAAGCAATCGTGATGTCTCGAATGCCCATTTTATGGACGACGTTTTTCATAACCTCGATCGGGCACAGCGAGCCTGCCATGATACCCGTCCGCAGCGAGCTTAAATCCCGCTCGGCAAAGGTCGGATGGTTCAACTCTGCGATAAACATGGTGGGTACACCGTACAGGGCCGTGCATCGTTCTTCTTCCACCACACCCAGCACGATACCCGGATCGAATGCGATGACAGGAACCATCGTGGCCCCTGTAGCGACACACGCCAAGGTTCCCATGACGCAGCCAAAACAATGAAAAAAGGGAACAGGGATACATACGCGATCCTGCACGCCTAGCCGCTGGCATTCGGCTACCTTGATCGCATTGTTGACAATATTCGTATGGGAAAGCATGACACCCTTGGGAAAGCCCGTGGTCCCTGAGGTGTACTGCATATTGATCACATCATCAGGGGTCAGGCTTTGCTGCCTGGCGATCCGCTCTTCCTCCTGGACCAGATTCGCCCGCTCCATCAGATCCTGCCATAAGAACATCCCTGGCTGCCGTTCTTCCCCGATATAAATCACATTTTTCAAATGAGGAAGCCGTTCTGCTTGAAGCTTGCCTGGCTCGCAGGTGTCAAGCTCTGGACAAATCTCCCGGAGCATCCCCAAATAGTTCGCATCGCGATAGGAGTCGATCAAGAGCAGGGTCGTCGATTCCGACTGTCGCAGCAAATACTCCAATTCATGCGTTCGATAACTCGTATTGACGGTTACCAGAACGCCTCCCATTTTTGCCGTGGCGTACTGGGAGATGACCCATTCCGGGACATTCGTGGCCCAGATCGCGATGTTCTCTCCTTTTTGAATCCCTAAAGACAGAAATCCTCGTGCTGCCTGATTGCAGATGTCCTGAAATTGAGCAAACGAATAGCGAAGTCCCCTCTCATGATAAACGAGGGCCTCTTTCTCTGGGTACTGACCCGCCGTTTCATCCAATAAATCTCCGATTGTGATTTCACGCAGCATGCAAAACACCTCCGAATATTCAGACAAATCGACCTTGCCATTGGAAAAATTCTCTCTCTTCCAACATATTCCTGCTCTACTCCAAAAAGAAAAGCGTCCCGCAATTGGAACGCTTTCTGCTTACTTCACGACAAACTTTTGAGTGGTTTCTACCTTATAGGGGAGGTGATTGCTGTAGTTCAATTCTACACGCAGCTCATGCTCTCCTTTTGGCAGCTTCTTTAAAAGAAACTCGGGATGGTAGATCATGCCCTTGGCTTCTCCATCCAAATACAGGTGAGCGTGACCTTGACCAAATACCGCTTGCTGGCTCATATCGCCATTTTCCTGTGTAAACTGGAAATTCTGCGTGAGCAACGTTACTTCCGCTGTCGTACCGTCTACCGAAATGTCCATGTTCAGCGAGGGCTTTTCCGAACCGACGGGCTGAGTTACGGGAACCGAGGAAGCCGGTACGCTTTCTTCAGTCGGTCGATACGAATCCGATACGTGCAAAGGATCTTTTACCAATAACACGATGCCCGCTACCAGGACGATCAGGACGACGATTCCACCCAAAATGAGATTGCGCATACTGACGATAAAGACCTTCATGTCTCTACTCTCCCTTTCGCTCAAGCTTGTCACTTATTTGTACATGCATACGCGAAAATATAGAGAGTTAGAAGCAAAACTTTTCTAGCATTTATCGATAGTTGATAAATTGCACGTCCAGTGGAAGGTCTGACTTGCGAATGGCAAGGATGATCTGCTGGAGCTCATCCTTGCTTTTTCCGGTCACGCGAATCTGATCGTCCTGGATTTGGGTTTTCACTTTCAATCCGGCATCCTTGATGATGGTGTTGATTTTTTTCGCGTTTTCCTTGTCGATCCCCTGAACCAGCTTGACGCGTTGGCGCACCGTACCCCCAGCGGCCGGCTCTACCTTGCCATAATCCAGGTTCTTGATGGGAACTTCCCGTTTTACGAGCTTCCCGATCAAAATATCCTTGACCTGCCCGAGCTTGAATTCGTCATCGGATACGAGGACGAGCTCTTCCTTTTCCAGCGTGATTTTGCTTTTGCTGCCCTTGAAATCAAATCGGTTTTCAATTTCCTTCAGTGCAGTCTGGATGGCATTGTTTACTTCGGACAAATCCACTTTGGAGACAATATCAAACGAACTTTCTTTGCTCATGGAAAGACCCCTTTCTACGTCTACTTTTTTTCAACAGGCTAAAAAAACGCTAGATTGCACGTACAAGCCCGCCATCTACGAGGAAGGATTGACCCGTCACATAGCTGTTGGCAGGGGATGCGAGGAACGTAACCATACGCGCAAACTCGTCCGGTTGACCGTAACGTCCAAGAGGGATCGATTTCTCAAAAAAGCTGCGCACTTCGTCTGCACTGGATTCCAGCTTCTGCGCGTCCATCTCATCGAGCTGTCTCACACGATCGGTGGCAATCCGTCCCGGTCCTACCGTATTGATCAGGATGCCGTCCGGGCCGAGTTCAGCAGACAGTGTTTTGGCGAGGCCGAGCACACCAGTCCGAAATGTATTGGAGAGGATCAGGTTCTCCAACGGCTGCTTAAAAGAGGAGGAAGCAAAGTTGATGATGCGCCCGAACTGATTGGCGCGCATATGCGGTAACACGGCGCGAATCGCCCGAACATAGCTGAGCAGGTTCAATTCAAATGCCTTGACCCAGTGCTCGTCACTGAGTTGATCGAATGTACCTGGAGTCGGTCCGCCCGAGTTGTTGATTAAAATATGTACACTGCCAAAATGACGAACCGTTTCGTCTACAACACGTTTGATGTCTTCTTCTTTGGTCACATCAACCGTGACTGCCAGTGGAGACTTCCCTGTCGCTTGCTCGATCTCATCCCGTACAGACGCCAATGCGGCTTCATCACGACCGCAGATTGTGACATTTGCCCCTTCTTGCGCGAGACAAATGGCGGTTGCTCTTCCCAACCCTTTTGACGATGCGAGTACGATCGCTGTCTTTCCCTGCAATTGCAAATCCATAACCATTCTCCCTTCATGATGCCCATCAGTCAAATCTTATGGCTCTCTCTTTATTCTACAGAACTTTCTGAAGGACGAAAAGCAAAAGAGAAGAGGGATCATGCACTCCTCTTCTCTCTTTGTGTTCCTTTTACATTTGCGTCGGCTGCAGATTGGCTTTCTCTGCTTTCTTCGCCTGGCGCTTGTCTTGACGTGCCAGTCTGCGGGCGAGCCGCTTCTCTTTTGCCCCTTCAAACAAGGAATACAAGACAGGCACGAGAACAAGCGTCACGATCGTGTGGAATACGAGGCCTGAGATGACCGCTGTCGCGAGCGGTGCCTCCAGATCGGAGCCCTCTGCCATGGCAAGACCCATCGGGAGCATCCCTAGTATCGCCGTCAGTTTGGTCATAATGACAGGACGCACACGCTCTTTGGTCCCTAGCACAATCGCCTCTGCCAAGTTCATACCGCGACCGCGCAGCAGGTTGATACGGTCAATGAGCAAAATGGCGTTCGACACCACGATCCCCACGAGCATGATAATCCCAATCATGGCCATCTCACCGAATACGCGCTGGGTCAGAACAAAGCCAATCACGACGCCAACCAGTGCCATCGGTATCGTCAGCAAGATGATAAACGGCTGAGACAGTCTTCCGAACTGCGCGACCATCACGACGTAAATCAGTGCGAGCACGCCGGCGAATACAAAGATTCCTTGGGTCATATTGGCGCTCTGTTCCTTCAGCTTCCCCGCAATTTCAATGCGATAGCCGGCAGGCACAGCTAGCGTAGGGAGCTTTTCCGTTACCTGTCTGCCAACTGCCCCCAAGTCGGTTCCTTGCATTTCTGCTGAAACCGTCACGATTCGCTCACCCTTGTCATGGGTGATGACTACTGGCGATTTGCTGTACGTCCAATCTACCAATTCGGATAAAGGCACTTGTGACCCGCTTTTGCTCGTAATCATCATGTGCTTCAGCTGATCAGGGTGCTTTAGCCAATTGTCAGGGAGCTTGGCGACGACATCTACGTCAATTCCGTCTTTCGTGATGGACGTGATCGGTTGATCCCCGATCATTGTACTGAGCTGCTGCAGCAGGGAACGAGGGTCGACGTTCAGGCGGGACATCGCTTCCTGCTTGGGTACGAGGGTCACTTTTTCCTTGCCCTCTTTAAAGTCGTTACGGATGTTGTCAACACCAGGAATCGTGGCGAGCATGCCTTCTACATCGGAGGAGATCTTGCGCATGTGCTCCATGTCATCCCCGACGATATCCAGCTGGATCGGTGCATCCGTACCTTGCCCACCAAAGTTTGTAGAAATGGAATCAATGCCCGGTATCGCTTTGAGGCGCTCATTCACATCTGCTGTCAGTGCTTCCTTGTCTCGCTGACGCTCACCTTTCGGGCGCAGGGAGATAAAGATTTCCGAGCTTTCTTTGGATGAGAAGAAGAATACGTCTTTTACCTCGGGAATCTCGCGCAAAGCTACTTCTCCAGCCAATGCGGCCTTTTGCGTTTTTTCGAGCGTTGAGCCTGTCGGCATCTCGATGGTGGCAAACACCAGATTTTCGTTGGCATCGATGCCTTGCCCCATCTTCATGAGCGGCATCATCGTTCCTGCTACAACGAAAGTGGCGACGGCTACCAGCAACGTTTTCACCCGGTGACGCAGGGCAAGCTGCAGCAGCTTGCTGAACCACTGAACGATTCTGTGCTCCTTGACCTCTCCTTCCAGGGAAACTTTCTTATCCTTTTGCAAGAAGCGATCAGAGAAGACCGGCACGAAGAAAAACGCAGCGATGGTAGACGCAATAATGGCCGAGGAAACCGTAAAAGCAATCGTAGCTAAAATCGGTTTGAGCCAGTCTTCAAAATCTGCAAAAATCAGCGGGAGAAATACGATAATGATCGTCAATTGCGACGTAAAAACCGGAGTAAGTACTTCCCTGGTCCCTTTGACAATCGCTTGCGTCAAAGGCTCGCCCTTTTCTCTGAAGTGATAAATGCTCTCCAGAACCACGATAGCGGCGTCCACGATGAGACCTACGGATAGACTGAGAGAAAGCAAGCTCACCATGTCGATGTTGTAGCCACCCAGTTTCATCGCGATGAAGGTCATGAGGGCAGACAATGGCAGTGTAGTCGCGATGACCAGTGTGACGCGCCAGTTGCGCAGGAAGACGAACAGGATGATGATGGCCAGCGCGCCGCCAATCATGACATCACGGCTGAGGTTGGTCACTGCGTGCTGAATATACGAGACGGCTTCTACCATGACCTTCATTTGGTATTGGCCGTTTGCCTCTGCCTGGATGTCACGGACGACTTCTTCGACCTTGCCTTGCGTCGTGATCAGATCACTGCCTTCTGCGCGTTTGACACTCAAGTGAACGAAGACGTTTCCATCGGTCAGTGCCACGGAATCCTTGACCTTTCCGCGCAGGTCCTCGATCGTAGCGAGCTGGCTCAGCGTGACTGTTCCATTTGGCGTTTCGATCGGGAGAACCGTCATTTCCTGTACGGTGCTGTACGTATCATCGACCATGACTACCGTATCAAACCCGGAGTTCTCCAATGTTCCGACGGCTTGCTTCCAGTTGGTTTGCTGCAGCTGACTTATGACCTCTCCAGGTGTAGTCCGAAAAGCGTTTAGCTGCTCGGGACGGAGCGTGACGGCAATCTGATTTTCAAAGCTGCGGTCGGAAATCTCTACTTCCTTTACACCGGGAACAGCTTCAATGCGGTCTTTGATCGTCGTCTTGGCTAGGCTCAGCATCGCTTGCGGATCAGCACCAACCAGGGCATAGTCGATCAGGGCATCGTCACCAAAGCTCATTTGATTGACTTCCACACGGTCCACTGCTTTTGGGAAGTCATTGCGCAGTCGGTTCACAGCATTTTGCACGTCAGATTTGACCTTTTCGCCTGTTCCTTCCTTTGCAGTGATTTGAATGTTCACGGAGCCGGAGCCTGTCGTCGATGTGTATTCCTTGATTTCCGTAATGGACTTTAATTCTTGCTCGATCTTTTTGGTGACTTTGTCTTCCATTTCCTCTGGTGGAATGGATCCACCCGATACGTTGACCGACAGAACGGGGAAGTTGGTTTTCGGTACCAGCTCGACGTTGAAGCTGGTCAATGAGCCTATCCCTGCAATCACCAACAGAAACGTGAAGAGGTAGACAATGAGCCGGCGCTTTAGCAAAAAGAGAATCATCTTGTTCATACCGCTATTCTCCTCTCGCCTCTACTTTTTGCCCCTCTACGTAGAACGTAATGCCGGTGCGCAAAAGCTGATCCCCTTCTTTGATTCCGGACAGGATTTCAACCTGGTCCCCTGTCATCTGACCGACTTTGACTTCTTTACGGACAGTCAAACCGTTTTCCACTGCCATGACGTAGTGCTGGGATTGGCTTACCCCGACACTCTCCAAAGGTACCAGGAAGCCGGCGATCTTGCGTGGAACCTCCACCGTTGCAGTCATGCCTCCGCGCCAGTAGTTATCCGGGTTCGGGACGGTGACCTCGACGCGGTATTTACCCGTCTGCTTGTCGACAACGGGGGATACGAAGGTTATCGTTCCTTCGCTTTTCTTCCCGTCATCTGAGACAATTTGCACCTTTGCTTTTTCCTGGAACTGGCCAATGCTGTCATTGGTAATATCCAGTGTCACCTTTACCTCAGACAAATCGACCAAATGGATGATCTGTTCACCCGGTGAGGCCTGCTCCCCGGATTGTTTGAAGACTTCTACAATTGTGCCTGCGAAAGGCGCTTCGATCTTCGCATCTTCCAGCGTCTTTTTCGCTCGATCTACCTGACCTGTCGCCTGCTTGATGGATGCGTTGGCGACTGCCACGTCTTCTGGCTCAGCTCCACGCAACAGTTCGTCTAGCGCCAATTGTACGTCTCTTACCGCGATTTCGGCTTGTGTCAGCGCCCGCTTCCGGTCATTTATTTCGCTTTGCGAAATAGCTCCTCCAGCTAACAGCTTCTCGCCTACTGTAACATCCTGCCGGGCTTTATCCAGCTGACTTTGCGCACTTTTTACCTGCAGACGCTGCTGCTCGATCGCTTGCGCCGTCGCCCCTTTGAGCGTCTGTGTCTTGCGTGCTGCCGCTTCTGCGACCTGACTTGCCGCGACTTCCACTTCTTTTTGGTAGTAACGGGTATCCAGTGTCGCCAAAAGCTGCCCTTGACCGATTCTGGCTCCTTTGCTCACCTGGATGGCTGAGATCGTCCCCCCTGTCCCGAAAGGCAGAACAGCATCCCGCTTTGCTTCCACCATGCCCGTTACACGCAGCATGACAGGTTGTGCAGCCTTCTGTACGTTGACCACTTCCACTACTTTTGCCTTTACTTCTGCCTGCTGAGGAGCTTCAGGAGCAGGGCCGCATCCCGTTGCTACGAGCAGCAAGGAAGCCAACATAATCGACGCTCGTTTTTTCACCTAGATTCCTCCACCTATTTCGCAATCATTTCCTTGCATCATTGTGCCAGTTTTTCCCTCCTGTGCAAAACAGCCAACGGGTGGAACTTCTCCTCCGTCCAAGGGCGGAGGGACAATATTGCGCAGGACATAAGTATATACGAAACAAATAGCCAGCCGTTACTTTTTTTCTCATTTTTTACAAAAAAAGCAAACAAAAAAAACAGCCAAGGCGTACGCCCTGACTGCTTTCTCGGATCTGTGTCTTGCTTTTCTTTATCCTTTCGAGACCAGCTGCTCCATTTCTTCCAGCAGCTCTTTGAAGACCGCCAAGCCCTCGCGAATCGGATCGGGAGTCGTCATATCTACGCCCGCGTTTTTCAGCAGGTTCAGCGGATAGTCGGAGCTGCCGCCTTTCAGGAAATTGAGATAGCGATCGACGGCGGGCTGGCCCTCCTCCAAAATTTGTTTGGAGAGGGAGGTTGCTGCAGAAAAACCGGTCGCGTACTTGTACACGTAGAAATTCCGATAGAAATGAGGAATTCTTGCCCACTCCAAGTCAACCTGCTTGTCGACGACCATATCCGGCCCATGGTAAGCCACATTCAGCTCGCGGTAGATTTCGCTCAGTGAATCGGCTGTCAAAGGCTCGCCCTGCTCTTCCTTCTCGTGAACGATCTTCTCGAACTCCGCGAACATCGTTTGGCGGAAGACCGTTCCCCGGAATTGCTCCAGGTAGTAGTTGATCAGATACATTCTTTGCGCTTTGTCGGTCGTCGTCTCCAGCAGATGGTGCATGAGCAGCGCTTCGTTGAGTGTAGACGCGACTTCCGCTACGAAAATCTTGTAGTCGGCATACGTATACGGCTGTGCGTGGTTGGAATGGTAGCTGTGCAGCGCGTGCCCCATTTCATGTGCGAGCGTAAACATGTTGTTCACATTGTCCTGATAGTTCATCAGCACAAACGGATGCGTGGTATACGCCCCCCAAGAGTAGGCGCCACTTGTCTTGCCTTCGTTTTCATACACGTCGATCCAGCCTTTGGAGAAGCCTTCCGCAAGCACACGCCCGTACTCTTCCCCAAGCGGTTTCAGTGCGACCTTGATCGTCTCAACCGCCTGATCATAAGGTATTTTCATGTCTACTTCCGGCACGATTGGCACGTACAGATCGTACATGTGGAGCTCATCTACTCCGAGCAGCTTTTTCCGCAAAGCGATATAGCGATGCATCAGCGGCAAATGCTCATGAATGGTCGCAATCAGGTTGTCGTACACGGAAAGGTCTACATTATCCGCAAACAGTGCCGCATACAGCGCAGATGGATACTTGCGAGTCCGGGCGTAGAACACATCGCCTTTCACAGCCGACGTAAGGGATGCTGCAATCGTATTGCGGAACTTCCCGAACGTCTCGTACAGCGCATCAAACGCCTCTTTTCGCACACGGCGGTCCTTGCTTTCCATAAACTGCGTATAGCGGCCTTTGGTCAGCTCGACTTCTTCCCCGTTTTCATCCGTGATCATCGGGAATTTCATGTCCGCATTGGACAGCATGCCGTAAATTTTGTTCGGTGCCGACGCCAATTCGCTCATATTGGCCAAGAGGGCTTCTTCCTCGGAAGACAGCGTATGAGGCTTGAAGCGCGTAATCTCGTCCAGCAAAATACGGTAATGAGCAAGCCCGGACACTTCGCTGATCCACTTTTCCAGCTCGTCTGTAGGGATCTCCAATATTTCCGGCTGTATGTAAGAAATCGCACCGTACGCCTGGGTGCTCAGACTCGTTGCTCGGTCTGTCAATCCTTGGTACGTGCTGTTGGCATTGTCCTCGTCACGTCTCATCCGTGCATAGACGAAGACTTGATCGAGGGTCTGGAGAAGCTCATCTTGCAGCTTCAATGCAGCCAGCAGGTCATTCCCGGACTGTCCGAGCTTGCCCTTCAGCCCTGCCAACTGGTCTGCGAGCTGCTTGGCTTTTTGCACATCCTTTTCCCAATCGGAATCACTGGGATAAATATCTTCGAGACGCCATTTGTATTCGACAGGGACATCACTGCGTTTAGGCAGTGTTTTGCTTTTGTTCACCGTGATCACTCCCTCGTAGTTTGCTTATTGGTGAAATCATCCATATGATTATCCTATCGTATTATGCCGCTCTGTTCAAATCAACCAAAGAAAAAGCTAACCTTCCCTGTATGGAAAAGTCAGCTTCTACCTACCCCTGTGTACGCAAACCCGGCATCCTTCAGAAGATCGCCCGGCCAAGCGTTGCGTCCATCGAACAAAATCGGAGCTGCCATGCTCGCTTTGATCTCCTTCCAATCCAGTTGGACACATTCTTTCCATTCCGTGATCAGCATGGCAGCGTGTGCCCCTTTAAATGCGGCAGACGGATGCTTCACGTATTCGACGTTTGGAAACTGAGCCTCTACGATCGCCGAGGCAATCGGATCATAAGCCGCGATAGAAGCACCTTTTTTCTGCAAAGCCTCCAGCATCTTCAGAGATGGCGCTTCGCGAATGTCGTCGGTGTCCGGCTTGAAGGCGAGACCTAGGACGGCGATCTTTTTCCCCGCCACCCCATGCAGCTGTTCCTCCAGCCTCTCCAAAAACCAAGCCGGCTGGGTCGTATTTACGTCGCGGACTTTATCCAAAATCGACAAGGATATCCCATGCTGACCAGCCAACTGAAGCAGAGCGATCGTGTCCTTCGGAAAACAGGAGCCCCCGTACCCGACACCTGCCCGCAAAAACTCAGGTCCAATCCGACTATCCAATCCCATTCCCTGCGCCACCGTTGTAATATCTGTCCCCAGGACCGTACTCAGCCTGGCCAGCTCGTTCATAAAAGAAATTTTCGTCGCCAAAAAGGCATTGGAAGCGTATTTGATAAATTCTGCGTTGGCTCTCGTCGTCGTCACTTTCGCAGCGTTTACACCCTTGTAGAGCTGTTCCATCGCGGCAAACGCAGCTTCATGGTCGGCACCTATGACAATCCTCGAAGGATTCAAAGCGTCCTGCATGGCGCTTCCTTCGCGAAGAAACTCTGGATTGGAGGCGACGTAAAGACTGTCATTCCCGCGAAGCTGCTCTGCGATTCTGTCTCCTGTTCCCACTGGGACTGTGCTTTTAATCACGATGACACGTTTGCCAGAAGACGGTTGCTGCAAGGATGCTACATCCGAAACCGCAGCGAGCAAATAAGACAAATCCGCCGATCCATCCGAGGCTTCCGGCGTTCCTACGCAAATGAACATCATTTCCGCTTCACTGGCATCCTTGATTTCTGTTGAAAATTGCAGGTTTCCTTGCTCTAGCATCTGCGTCAAGGCTTCTTCTAATCCTGGTTCGTAGATCGGCGACTTGCCCTGCCTGAGCTGGGCAATTTTCGCTGCAACCAGATCGATCCCCAGGATCTCATGGCCGTGCATCGCGAGTGAAACCGCAGTCGTTAAACCAACATACCCGGTACCGATAACGGCAACCTTCATTCTTTCACCCCATCATTTTTTCATCACGCGCAGATAGAGGTCTTCTAGCTTCGCGCGTTGCTTCTCGATGTTATGGTTGCGCTCTACCTTTTCTCTGGCGCGTGCGACGACCTCGCCCCATTCGCCTGGCGCGTCCAATACATGGTTGATCATCCTGCCCAATTTGGATGGAGATCGCTCAGGGACTAGGTACCCTGTCACTTTATGCTCAATCAGCTCGGGTATTCCTGAATGATAAGTCGAAATGACAGGTCGCCCTGTGGCCATGGCTTCCATCAGGACATTCGGTATCCCCTCTTGATCACCGTTTCGTGCGGTCTTGCAGGCGATGACGAACAAATGGCACTTCGCCAGCTCGTGCTGAACCTCTTGATGTGGCAGGGCACCTTTGAGCACAACCTGCTTCCCGAGCTTGTATTTTTTGATCAGCCGTCGCAGCTTTCGCTTTTCCTCGCCCTCTCCCACGATGATGAGCTTGGCTCTGGGATGCTTCTTTCGCACGCTGGCAAAGGCTTTCACCAACGTGTCCATCCCTTTCTTTTCTGTCAAGCGGCCCACGCTAAGCAGGCGAAACTCCTCATTGGTAACAGCACGAGGCGCTTGCATAGGAAACTTCCTCAGGTCGATGCCGGAGCGTATCATCGTTATTTTTTTCGCGGGACACCCGAGACGGATTAATCGTTTTTTCATATGGCCGCTCACGACGGTAAATGCCTTTCCTTTGCGGAACAATTTCCGCAGTGCGCGCCGGTATCCCGGATTTCCTTTTACCCGTTTCGTCGCATCAAAGCCATGAAACGAGGTAATCAGCGGCAAGCGCGTTTTTCGAGCGTATGGAAGCAGCTCCAAGCCCGCAGGTCCAAAACGCGCGTGCAAGCATTTGATTTTATGCTTCCTCAACCATGTGGAGAGGCCGGCCATATGCTTTCGCACATAGACCGGCGAGTATGGAAATTGTTTGCGGTTAAAGGGGCGCTGTCTGGTCAAAACGACCGGCTTTACTTGGTTGTGACCTACCAGCTGTTCGTAAATAAACGTCTCACTTCTCGGAAGAAATTTTCTTCGATAGACCAGAACCCGATGCATGCAACTAGCCTCCCATTTCTTGAGAGTTATCCCTTGGCTTGTGCGCGCATATCTGCTAATTGCAAACGAAGACCTTCCTCGAGGGGAACTTGCGGTTTATATCCAAGACGCGTCTGAGCGAGCGTGATGTCGGCGCATGTACGCTTTGAATCACCTGCTGGACCACTTTGAAACGTGAGCTTTGGCGTGACGTTCAACAAGCCGCCCATGATCGCCAGGACGTCGAGAAGCTTGATTTCCCGATCGCCTCCCACGTTAAAAATTTCTCCTGGAGCGGCAAACTTCGCTGCCAAAATGTTGGCCTGGACCGCATCTGCCACATAAGTAAAGTCTCTCGATTGCTGACCATCTCCGAATATGGTTACCTGCTCCCCTTTCATCAGCTGGCGAAAGAATCGATGAAACGCCATATCCGGGCGTTGTCTGGGACCGTAGACCGTGAAGTAGCGCAGCATCGTGACACGCAAGCCGTACGCTTTCACATAGACCTGACATATTTGTTCCATCGACTCTTTGGTGACCCCGTACGGAGAAACCGGACGCAGCGGCGCTGTCTCGTCGGTAAACGAACCTTGCATGGTACCGTATACCGACGAGGAGGAGGACACGACTACCGTAGGCGGTTTTGGTTGCTGCAGGCATGCTTCCAGCAGCATTTGCGTCGCCAGAATATTGTGGTTCACGTAGTCGGTAAAGGCTTTCCCCCAGCTATTGCGCACACCTGGGAGCGCAGCGAGGTGATAAACGACATCTACTCCTTCGAGCCAATCCTTCCAACGCTGCGCTTGCAGCATCGTTGAGTGAAAGGTGAAAGCGGGATGACTGCCGATCTGTGCCAAATTACGAAGCTTTGCCGCCACATCGTAATTATCCAGAAATCCATCGATCCCGATCACGGTCACCCCTTCACTCAGCAGACGCTGCGTCAGATGGGATCCTATAAATCCGGCACACCCGGTGACCAGCGCTTTTGTCATCGCCGTCGCCGCCTCACTTTCCGTAAACGTTTGATGACCAGGTATCCATTTTTGTAACCATAGACGGGTTTAAACCTGTTTCCCCACCGCTTGAGGTAGTATTTAAAGGTCTTGCGCCGCAAGTGGTTCCGTCTGCGTTTCATCTTGCCGTCTGTCAGCTGTCCCCTGTGCTTCGTGCGGTTGTAAAGCTTTTTATTGATGAAGCGTACCCGGTATTTTTCAATCAGGCGCAGGATGATGCGCCGGTCTTCCATAATGCGCCCTTCATACTTGTCGGAGGTATCCCATCCGCCCACCTCTCGAAGCGCGGCTACCCGATAGCAGCGAGGTGCGACCATCCAGCGATTGTATTTGAGAAATTGATACTTGTTGCGGAAATGTTTGTGTTTGACAAGGAACGGATTGTAGTACCGCCCTCTCCGAACCCGCCAGATTTTCACATTTCCGTAATACAGAGCTGTGCTCGGTTTGCTTTTGCGAATGTATCTCTTCAGCACTTTCAAGGTTTTCCTCGGCAGCCAGTCATCCGAATCGAGCTGGACGAGGTAAGGCGTATCTACCATCGCTAGTGCTTGATTCATCACTTTCGAAATCCCTGAGTTTTTTTCCATGCGATAGTAGGAGATATTCGGATGGAACAGGTATTTATCCACTTTTTGTCGCGTCTTGTCTGTTGAGGCGTCATCCATGATCAGCAGCTTCCAGTCTTTACAAGACTGCCTGATCACACTTCTAATCGCTTTGCGAATAAACTTGGCGCGATTATACGTCGGAATCACTACGGTAAAGGTCGGATTCATGGCTCCTCCCTCTTGTTGGCTGGAATGCGAATCGAGGATTTGTCACTCAAAATAAAGACGCCACTACTGTCGGTTGAATTTCCTGTCAGATGTGACGAACGCCCGAATACACTGTCTGAGATTTTCCATGCGACATCGCACAGGGAGCTATTTTCCAATAAAATGCTGTTTTCAATATGCGCACAATTTTCTAAGTGAACACCGTCTTGAATGGAGACAAAGGGTCCTAGACGACAATTGCGGATCTGGCATCCGTCCCCTATCAAAACGGGGCCTTCAATTTCACAGTTTTCAACGATGGTATCTTTTCCCATTTGATGTTGTCGTCCCAGTTCACTTGTCAACATCCACCTGTTTGCCTCCAGCCATCTATCGATCGTCCCTACATCCGAGTACTTTCCACTCGCGACAGCATGGGCAATATGATAACCACGATTAATCAAGGATTGGATTGCGTCCGTGATCTCGTACTCACCACGGGCAGATGGCTGAAGTGTAGCAATCGACTCAAAAATGGGTTTGGTAAACAGGTATGCGCCAATAACCGCCAGATTGCTTTTCGGCTGGCGGGGTTTTTCCTCGACCGAAACCAGACGCCCTTCCTGTACTTCGGCGATCCCATAATCCTGTGGTCTCTCCACTTCACTTAGCATCACTACGCCGTCGGTTGCTGTTCCGGAAAACGCACGCGTAAGCCCGTGCAGCGAATCCATCAACAAATTGTCACCGAGTAACAAAATAAACGGTTCGTCATGCAAGAACGGTTGCGCTAATTGGACGGCATGGGCGATTCCCAAGGGTTCTTTCTGCTCGATAAACGTAATGGTAGCCCCGAATTGACTACCATCGCCTACCAAAGGAGGAATTTGCACTTGGGAAGGGTGAATGACGATCCCGATGTCATAGACACCCACTTCACGCAGTTTGCGGATGCAGTAGTGTAAAACCGGATGATTGGCCACAGGGAGGAGGGTTTTGGGCTGCGAATAGGAGAACGGATGAAGACGCGTACCCCGTCCAGCGCACAAGATTAACCCTTTCACAAGTATCACTCCCCAAAGGTGCTCTGCGATACTTATAAGGTATGCGCCTCTTGATTTCTGGACAGGGCAGACGTCCAGCCGAACGAAAGAAAGGGCAGGCACCTATAGGTCCTGCCGCGGGATTATCCTGTTTTACGCAGGTCTTGCTCCGTCGTAGGTGACGCAGCCTTGCGTTTCTTCAACGCCTTTTCAAACACTTCGAGATACCCTTGTGCCGTCGCGTACCAGGAGAACTGCTTGGCTCTCATCAAAGCATTTTTCCCCATCTCCGTGCGAATGGCAGGGGCGCTCCAGAGCAGTTTCCACAGGGCGGGCAGCTCCGCTTTCCAGTCCTTGGGGGGGATTAAAAACCCGCTTCCCTGATGGGTCACGACCTCTCCTATGCCTCCCCGTGGAGTCGTGATGACCGGCTTTCCAGATGCCATCGCCTCCAGATTCACGCGGCAGAACGCTTCTTTCCAAACGGAAGGAGTCGCGACGATATCCCCTACCTGATAGTACAGCGGCATCTGCGCGCTCGGAACAAAGTTGACGAACTTTACCTTGTCACCAAGCGGCTTAGCCAGCTGCTTCAGCTCGCGTACATAGGGATTCAAGCGATTGCTTCCATACCCCGTGCCCCCGACGATTACGAGGCGAGCCAGCGGATCCTGCTCACAAACTTCCTTGAACGCTTTTAGCAAGACATGAACACCCTTTGCCCGCATGAGCCTTCCCGCATAGAAAAGGACGCGGTCTTCCGGCTTTAAGCCGATTTCCTTGCGTATTTTGCGGATCGAATAGTGTATTTTCGCTACCTGATAAGGACTGACGTCTACGCCCAAATGAACCGCATGAATTTTATGGGCAGGTATCTTGCATGTTTTCATAAAATGACGACGTAAGAACTCGCTGTTCGTAAAAAAGCCGGAAGCCTTTCTCACCACTTTTTTCATTTTGTCTTTGCTGATCATACCCGGCGAGCCATAGACATGGGAATGCATATTGACAAATACCGGAGTTTTCGGGAAGTGTCTTTTCAAGGTCAGGACATAGATCGGCCGGTTTTCCACCATGATGACATCCGGCTTCCTCTTGCGAATATGGGAAATGATGCGCCGTAAGTATGTTTTTGGCCCATTATAGGGGAAGCGAATGAACTGCCGGTTCTCCTCCACCGCTGATTTGGGGTAAGTAGCGCAGGTTCGTGTGTAAATGGTGACCTGGTGCTCTGGATCAATCATCTTGGTGACTTCGTCGATATCATGCTCAACGGAGCTTCCTTTGACAGGCGGCACGGAGAATGGACCCGGACTAATGATGGCGATCTTCATTTCGCTCCCTCTCCCACTCCTTTTTCAAGGCAAGGACCACCTGATACAAGTATTGATGCTCCTTTGCCTGCTTTTCTTCGAACTCCTTGAACCGCTTTTCCCAGGATGCGATCTCTTCTTTTAAGGAAGCCATTTCGAGCTCGAGTTTTTCCACATGATCGCGGAGGACCGATTCCTTTTGGGTCAAGATGATTTCAATCGGCTGCTCAGCCGTAGGCGGGGGACTTTGCTTCAACGCGGTTTCCAAAGCTTCCTCCACCATCGCTTCCAGCGCTTCTTCCTTTTCCGGTTCTGTTCCTTTTTCTACCGGCTTGACAATCGAGATACGTTCTACCGCTTCATCTACCACGTAGTTGCCAGAAAAAACGCCTGGCATAACCCAATGAGGAAGATCCCATTTCTTCTTTTTTTCCACAGACATTCCCTCCAACTGTGTTGCTTCTGCCACCCGAGGGCTATGCTCGAAACAGAAGCATCACTCAACTCGTCATGTATGCTATAGGTTATGACGCACAAGGAAAATGGGTACGTATCCGGTATCGCGGCAAAGAAAAAACCGCTTCGATTGGGATCAATCAAAGCGGTTGACGATTTCTGCGGAAATTCATACTGTAAAGCCGCGCTTGCTCCACGCTGGTGATTTGCTGCTTTTGCCATTCGAGCAAAATCCGATCGATATAGCGGATGTGCAGCTTCCCTACCGTCGCTGCTTCACGCAAGGCGGTTAAAATCAATTCCTCCGAATAGCCGTCTTGTCCCGTCCACATATGAATGCTTTCCAGCTCAAAGGGTGACAGCGGGCGACCAAAGGCTTGCTCAAATCGGCTGTAGATAGCAACAGGTTCATCGTCAAGGGCCGCAGCGCTTTGACGGAATGGCTCGTGGATCGTCTCCATCACTTGCGGGGCTGCTAACTGTTCACGCCAGGTTTGGTACAGCTTCCGATACAAAGGAGTCAGATTGTATTGCTCATGCCGCATTCCGGTTTGGGGGTCTACAAATTCGTCAATGCTAATCCACTCTTCCTTCAACAGCTTTTGCAAAGACTGAATTAATCGCATGTTAGACATGGACATTCTCTCTTCCAGCTCTGTCAAGGTCGGGAAACGATTCCCCTCCTGTTGAAAGGAAAGCAGGTGGATGAGCAGCATCATCTCGTCATCTGCCAATGACATGCGTTTATACATTTTCAGAAGCAGGTTGGAGACGGATGTTGCACCTTCTTGCAACAATTGCAATATTTGGGAGTCCATAAAACTGATTCACCTCTGTGTTGGAATGACAAGGGAGTACGTAAACAATAGGAACACCCTGCTGCCCTCCAGCAACAGGGTGTATATACATGCGCCGCGATACAAATTACGGGTAGAGACGATACAGCATACGAGGGAATGGAATCGTTTCACGAACATGATCCAACCCGCAGATCCATGCAATGGTACGCTCCAGCCCCAGACCAAACCCGGAGTGAGGCACGGTACCGTATTTGCGCAGATCCAAGTACCAGCGATAAGCGTCCTCAGAGAGCTCATGCTCGGCAAAGCGCTTTTCCAGAAGCTCTGGATCGTCGATACGTTGGCTGCCGCCGATGATTTCGCCATAGCCTTCTGGAGCGATCATGTCCGCACACAGTACGACTTCTGGACGGTTCGGATCTGGCTTCATATAGAAAGCCTTGATCTCGGTCGGATAGTTCGTGATAAAGACAGGCTTGTCGAAATGCTCCGCAATGGTCGTTTCATCTGGAGCACCAAAATCATCGCCCCATTTGATATCGCTGCCTTTTTCTTGGAGCAGCTTGATCGCATCATCGTAGCTGATACGCGGGAAGTCGCCCTTCACGTTTTCCAGCTTGCTGGTATCGCGCTCCAAGGTTTTCAATTCCATTTGGCAATTTTTCAGGACGGATTGTACCACGTGGGATACAAATGCTTCCTGGATACGCAGGTTTTCTTCCTGGTCCACGAAAGCCATCTCCGGCTCGATCATCCAGAACTCGATCAGGTGACGACGCGTTTTCGACTTCTCTGCACGGAAAGTCGGACCAAACGAGTACACGCGGCCCAATGCCATCGCAGCTGCTTCCATATACAGCTGACCGGATTGAGACAGGTACGCGTCCTCGTCAAAATACTTCGTATGAAACAGGTTTGTCGTTCCTTCCGCAGAGGTTGGGGTCAGAATCGGAGGATCGACTTTGTAGAACCCATTTTCCTGAAAGAATTCATACATCGCACGAATGACTTCGGAACGAACCGCCATGACTGCACGCTGACGTGGTGTACGCAGCCACAGGTGACGATGATCCATCAGGAAGTCTACACCGTGTTCTTTCAGGGAAATCGGATAGTTTTCCGCGAGCTGGATGATTTCTACACCCGTCACGTTCAATTCGTATCCGCTGGGTGCGCGATCATCTGCGCGAACAACACCTGTTATGTATAGTGAGCTTTCTTGCGTCAGTTTCGTTGCTTGTTCCCAGACATCTTCAGCTACTTCTGCTTTCACCACAACCCCTTGAATAAAGCCGGAGCCATCACGCAATTGCAGGAATTGGATTTTCCCGCTGCCACGCTTGTTATACAGCCAGCAACCCAAACGTACTTCTTGTCCAACATGCTGCCCAATTCGAGCAATCGTCGTCAACATCGAATCATTTCCCTCCATTTACCGTCACAGACAAATAACTAACGGGTATACCTAACAATTATACTATTGGGATTAGGCAAATTCAATGAAAGACTGCCTATATAGTTTACCATAATCATATTATGAAAACAAACTCACTGATTGAAACCAGGATAAAAAAACCTTCCTGCCATTTGCAGAAAGGTTCCTATTTTTATGATTCTTCTTCTTGATCCTGTGATAATTCTGCAAAGTCTTCCAAACTCTCAAGATCCTCTTCCAATGCTGCCAGCGGTTGCTCATCCGCCATCGGTTCCTCATCCGCCATCGGTTCCTCATCCGCCAGCGCTTGCAACTCGTCTGCTTCATCCGTCGATTCGAGCAAGTCCTCTTCTTCGTCCACTCTGCTTCCTTTTTCGCCGATCGCAATCCATTGCAGAACACCGCTCGTCTCTTCAATTGCGGACTGTCGGAATACGGTGATGATCGCTGTCGACCTGTTTTGCTTTTTAAGTGCTGCTGCCAGACCCGCCTGATTTGTCATTCCGACGATACAGTAGTTCGTATTCGCGTAGTGCTCCATCAGCGACACTTTGACGTCCACGCTTGCCTGATTGGCCTCCATCCGAAAAGGGGCAAACCCAAACTGCTGCAGCGTGGTACCAAGACGCCTGTTGGTGTGCACAGGCTGGAAAGCGAGCTTATCCGCCGTAACCGATCGATCCTCCAGATGCTTCTCCTGAATCGATCCAGGCGCCAGCTTCGCTCCCGTCACACTGCCATCCGCAAGCTTCTCCTCTGTGACAACTCGGTCATTCAGATGCTTTGTCTCAACGACTTTTTGAGCCAGCTTTTCACCCGTGACGCTTCCTTCAGCCAGATGTTTGCCGGTCAAGCTTTCTAAAACGACGTGCTCTCCTGTTACCGATTTGTATTCCAGCTTGTTGCCGTCCACCACGCGATCAACCAGCTTCTCTCGCGTGACACTGCCTTCCTGCAGCTTTTCCTTCGTTATGGATTTCGGGACGAGATGTTCGTTTTGAACGGACAAACTAGCCAGGTGTGCGCTGGTAATGACCTTTTCTGCAAGCTTCTCCCCAGTCACGGACGCTTTGCTCAGGTGGCGTGTTTTCACGGCCTCGCTCGCCATCTTTTGCGCTGTCACCGCTGAATCTGCCAGTTTGCCCGTGTTTACACTTAATTCCGTAATTTTATCGGTAGAAACGGATTCCGGGGCAAGCTTGGAGGTCGTGATGACGTGGTCCGCGAGATGATGGGTTTGAACCGCATACTCCCGAAGATGGTTGCTGCCAATGAGGCGATCGGTCAAATGCTGTTCTTCAATGGACTTTTTGGCGATTTTTTCAGGGATGACCGCTCCGTCAGCCAGATGCTTGGCATCCACACTGTCTTCCAGCAAATGATGACCCCATATGCTGCGAGTTGCCAGCTTATCGCCGGTGATGGCGCGATCTGCCACCTTGGAGGTCGTCACTTGGTCGTCGGCTATTTTTTTCGTGGTTACGACATTGTCTTGCAAGTGAGTGGTCTGAATGCTGCCCGCTTTTAGATGAACACTGCCAATCGATTCCTTCGCGACTTTCTCCGAGGTCACACTCGAATGATCCAGATGCTCAGTCAATACAGCAAACGTGCCGATTTTGTCACTGGTGACCGCCTCTGGATGGAGATGCTGACTGAAAATCGATTGAAAGCCAATATGGACATCCGTCACAGATCCGGGTGCCAGGTTGTCGCTATCGATTGCATGTTCTGCCAGATGATGATGCAAAATGGCCCCTTCGCGTATGTGCTGGGACTCGACGGCATCCTCATCGATCTTGTTGGCCGTGACCGCCGCATCGCGGAGCTTGTCGGTCGTAACCGCGCCATCCTCGAGCTTCACGGAATTAATGACGTAATTGGCCAAATGCCTGGTCTGAACGCCGCCTGTCTTGATTTTGTCTCCGGTAATCGCCTGATCCTGAACCAGCTCAGTCGTGATCGACTGCTCCTGGATATGCTTGCTTTGAATCGCTCCCTCTGCAAATTTCATCGAGTCAATGACTTTATCCGCCAGCTTATCAGAAGTGATGCTGTTGTTCAGAAGCTTTTGACCGGAGATTGAGCGATCACAAATCATGTCACTGTTGATGATTCCTTTTGCTATGTGTTCACTTTGGACCGCGTGGGGTGCGATTTTATTCGAGGTCACACTTTGGTCGGCAAGCTTGCTGCTGTCTACGGCATAATCCTTGAGCAGCGCCGTTTCCAAGGTTCCAGGCTTAATTTTGCTAGCATCGATGGCGCGGTTGGCGATTTTTTCATTCGTGACGGATTGATCAGTCAGGTCATCTGTATAGACAAACGATCTCACCCGGTCATCATTGCGGTCCTTGATCACACGGGTAAAGGTTGTTTGATTAGAAGAAATACCTTGTTTCGGTATCTTTTGAAAAGGCGGTGTCTTTGGCGTGCTTGGCTCGATGTTCGTCTGATTGGGGAAGCCTGAGGTAAGATCTACCTCCAGCAATTCTGTCTCGAGCTCCTGGAGCCAATCCGTATCTTTATTGGTTTGCAAGAGCGGAATTTCGTTTTCCAGGGAATTTTGCCGCATCGTTTTCCCCAGATTTTTATTTAGCTTTCGCCGATTTACATTTGCCATAGAGTCTCCTTGCCTCCTGATGTCTTTCCCGTATCTTATGTAGGGTATTCATGGAAATAGGCGTTTGGTACACGGTAGGAAAAATTATCCTTAATGTGGCTGATAGAGTTCATTTGCACGGTACTTCATCTGTGTCACAGGCACAAAAAAACCTGCCAGCCAAAAGGATCAACCTTTGACAAGCAGGCTTTATAAAAGACGTAGCTTCCGTGTGTTTTACACGAGTACTTCTTCTTTTGTTTGGTTTTGTTCGAGCAGCTTACGGAACTCATCGCCTTGTAGGACCTCTGCGTCCAGCAACGTCTGCAACCCGTTTTTAAAGACGGCATCGCATTTTCCAAGCATATCGTGCGTCTGCTTCAGAAGGTTGTCCAGCAGGTACTCGACTTCATCGTGAATCCGTGTCTTATCGATAAACTGCGGATGGATGATCCCCAGACGCGACATCCCACTCTGAACTATCTCCTGCGCCATACCTAGCGCTTGCTCAAAGTCGTTCTTCGAGCCCGTACTGCGTCCACCATAATAAATTTCTTCCGCTACCGCACCGCCTAGGCTGACCATGATCTGTTTTTCCATGGCCTCTTTCGTATACAGGTAACGATCCTCCAGCGGATTTTGACGGACATAGCCCAATGCTTGTCCACGTGGGCTTAGGGTTACCTGTGAAACGGAGCCCGGACGCACCAATTCGCTGACGATCGCATGTCCGAGCTCATGGAGCGCCACGCGTCTTTTCTCTTCTGCCGAGGCTTCACGGTCAACCTTTTCACCGAGCATAACCTTGTCAACTGCATAGGCAAAGTGACGCGCTTCAATTTTCGAGCTGCTGTCTCGCATCGCATAGATCGCCGCTTCATTCGCAACACTCTCCAGCTGAGCGCCGGAGAAACCAAATGTCTCCTGCGCTACCTTTTCCAGCGCTACATCGGAGCCCAGCGGCTTGTTGGCCGTATGAATCGTCAAAATTTGTTCGCGAGCCGGCTTATCTGGCAAATCGACGTTGATGTGGCGGTCAAAGCGGCCTGGACGCAGCAAGGCAGAATCCAGCATGTCTTTGCGGTTGGTTGCCGCCATGACGAGTACACGCGGCTTGTCGCTAGTCGCGACGCCATCCATTTCCGTGAGCAGTTGGTTCAACGTCTGATCGTACTCTTTTTGCTGCTGACCATCGCGTTTTCCCCCGATGACATCAATCTCATCGATGAAAATGATCGCACTGTCCTGACCATTTTTCTCCGCCATGGCTTTTACTTCTTTAAACATATCGCGAACACGCTGCGCACCAACACCCACGTACATCTCTACAAACTGGGATCCGGAGGCTGCCACAAATGCCGAGTTGGTGTAGTTCGCCGCCGCTTTGGCCATCAGCGTCTTCCCTGTTCCTGGAGGACCTGTCAGCAGGACACCTTTAATGGGACGGATGCCGTACTGCTCGATCTTGTCTTTGTACACGAGAAAATCCAGGGCTTCTTTCAGTTCCTTCTTCGCTCGCTCCTGTCCTCCGATATCAGCGAACTGTATATCCGTTTTGGGAATGACATGTTTGCTTTGCTTTTTCTTTCCTCCGAGCGCAAAGTTGCCTCCCTGACCGCCTTGCTGACGAATCAAGAGGAAAAAAAGACCCCCGAGTACCAATGCGAACAGTACAAAAGGAGTAATATTTACGCCTAGAAACAACAGAAAGATCAAGACTCCGGGGATGATACCGATCAAGGCTTCTTTACCCACGAGCCGTCACCTCATCTTCCAGGGTTCGGGGAACGATCGTATAGAAATCCTCCGTTCCCTTTTTTAGATAAACATAAATGTTGTTGTCATCCATCAAGGCAGACGCATCATCTAACTGATGGTCTTTTTTCCATTGTTCCACGAGCTGTGGAATCCGGCTGTATTGATGCAGATCGATCGCCTCTGTAAATACAAACTGACCATTCGTCCAAATCTCTCGCAAATCCGGTGACTGGTTATCGACGGAAATGACCACTTTCTTGTTGGCGGACAGCTTCGATGTCACGTCCACCAGCTTGCGGTATTCTTCGGGAAACGATTCAGGCTTTGTTACCTTCAAATCTATCTGAATTTGATCTTTACCCACGTCCAAATGCGTTAATGAAGCCGATTGCAGCTGTCCGATTTCGGTACGGATCGGTTCCTCTATCTCGATCTTTTGATACAAGAACCATCCGCCGAACAGGAGAGCAAGTGTCGCTACCAAGGACAGTCCAATTGTACCCTTTTTCATTTGCACTGTAGCTTCTCCCCCTTGCCAATACGTTCTGTTCTCTCTCTTCAACGAAACCAGTATATCATATGAGTATATCATTTTATTATACAGTTACTGGTTATGATGCCATTGCAGCGTTCTCGGAACAACAAAAAGACCTTTTCCCATCGAAAAGGTCTTTTGCGCTTAACACGTACTTGTCCTGATTTAAAACGTAGGGGACAACACGTAAGAGGCAAGCAGGGCACCACTGAACAAATCGTAATGCACATAGCGAAAACGCCCATCCTTATCTTTCACGGTTACTTCCCAAAAACGCTTCTCGTTTTCCAGTCCAGGCACAATATGCGTGATGGTCGCATCAGGGAAGCTTTTCAGCACGGCTGTTTCCACGTTTTTCCGCGGAACAGCACGATCCATCCGATCAAACGCAGCCGTTTTATCCGTCAGCCACGCTACGACTGGTGTTCCCACTTTGTTTTTCCCGAGTACGACAGCATAGCTCTGCTTTCCTCTGTACTCATCAATCGAATCAACCTGTGTGATCGTTGTGCGCTCCTCTACCCATTTCATGACTTGCTCATCAAAGTTACTTCGTGCCCCTACGACGGAAGAGGCTAAATGGTACGTGAAGCCCGTCCCGACAATTACGAGAGCGGCGATCACGACCACGAACATTCTCACTGCCACAGTCCAATAACTCCTTTTTCCCCATGACCCTACAGGCGGAAGCGCAGCTGATCCCGTTTTTCCCCTGCAGCGGTCTTGATTTGCATCTCGATATCCATTTGCTGGATAGTACCCGTGGCAGGCTCGTACCACAGCTGATAGGTGACGCCTATTCCTTTGGTTAGCTCCGGCGTCATTTCGGAGACTGGAAACGATGGCCCAAGCCAGAGGGAAAGAAGAGAAGTCACTTCCCTTGGCGGCACGGACAGTCGATATCCCTTCCAGCCATGCCCGCTAGGATCTTGCATAGGTTGAGGTGCTACTGATTGCATGACGCTCTTGATCACTGCCGCATGCTCGTGCGGTGTGTACAATGCGTAGGGAAGCAAGGCACTATCCTGCTTCTGCCCATCTATTTGTACGTTTACCTGTGGCTCACCGTTACGTGCAATCTCCAATTGATGACCGCCTATTTCTCCGCTCAACTCGAATCGTTCCTGCTGGTATCGTCCACTCAAGGCTTGATCCTTCATATAGACAATGAAGGATCGCTCTTCGTCCTTGGTCAATTGCTCCAAAAGCATAGACAGTGTTACTGGATCATAGCCTGCCCCTGCTCCCTGCTCCATGACTCGACCGCCTTTCATGTCGCTCTCGCTGCCGAGCTTGCCGAGAGCGATACCCACGAAAAACAGACTGAGAAAGATGGGTACGAGCCACCAAAGCAGCCTGGGCCGTACATACATGTCCACATCCCCCTGTCCCGTTTTTGTCTAAGCCTATGCTATACGGGAAGGTTTTAGAACCGGACGGAAAAGTTGCTAATCATAGCATGGAACATGACGGTCATACTACATGTACACCCCGAGGAGGTGAGCGCGTGAAGAGTTCTGGGCAGACTACATCTCCTGACGTACTAGGGTTTTTATTGCAGGAATACCGCGTCTCCTGGGCAGCATTGTCTTCACCACTGCGTAACTCGTCTCATACACCCACCCTGCATTTCCGTCATCATCTCTTGAGCGAGCTATGGCGAAAATGAGCACGGCAAGTTGTTGAAACCAAATTCCCCTACCTACACCTAACCCTCTTTACTCCTGTCCTCACCTGACAGGAGCCTTTTTACCGTTTCAATGCTTGAAACACACGGTTGGCTTCGTAAATAGCCCGTTCTTCATCCAAAGTCAGCAATTGATGATTACGCATCAAATACTTCCCTGCTACAATCGTATCCTTTACATCGCGTCCATTCGCCGCGTACACCACATGGGAAATCGGTTCATGAGCCGGATGGAAATGAGCTTGATGGCTGTCCAGTACGATGAGGTCTGCTTTTTTGCCCACTTCGATGCTGCCCAGCGTATCTGCCTGGAATACACCATCGGCTCCATAGCGAGTCGCCATCCGAAGGGCTTCCTCTGCCGGTACCGCTACAGGATCGTTGTTCACACCTTTATGCAAAATCGCAGCAAGCTTCAGTTCTTCAAACAGGTTCAGGTTGTTGTTGCTCGCAGAGCTGTCTGTACCCAGCGAGACGCTTACGCCTTTTGCCAGCATTTTTGGTACAGGAGCGACTCCGCTCGCCAACTTCAGATTGCTCACGACATTGTGGGAAACTTTCACTTGGTATTTTGCCAAAATGTCAATCTCTTCATCCGTCAGATGGACTGCATGCGCAACCAGTGTCGGACGGGCAAACATGCCGAGCTTTTCCAGATGAGCTACCGGACGAAGCCCGTAGTCCTTTTCGTTCTGTCCAACTTCCCAAGCCGTTTCGGACATATGGATGTGAAGCGGGAGGGACAGCTCGTCTGCTTTTTCAATGATTTGTGTAATGAACTGTGGATCGCATGTATACGGAGCATGTGGTGCCATCATGACTGTGATGCGTCCATCTGCCTGGTTGTGCCATTCCTTTGCAAACTTCACCGATTCTTGCAGCTTTGCTTGACGCTCCTCCTCCGAGCACAGGCCGATCATTCCCCGGCACAGACGAGCGCGCATACCAGCCGTATCAACGGCTTTTGCTACTTCATCCATGTGGTCGTACATATCTACGAAGGTAGTCGTACCGGTACGAATCATCTCGATCAGAGAAAGATGGGTGCCCCATTTCACGTGATTCGCCGTAAATTGTGCTTCCAGCGGCCACATCTTGTCCTCCAGCCATTGCTGTAGCGGCAAATCATCCGCGTACCCGCGCAGCAGAGACATTCCTGCATGCCCATGCGTATTGATCAAGCCAGGAAGGACATAATCGCCCTTTTGATCGATGACTTCATCATAGCCTGCGTCAGACAGGTCCTCTGGTGTAGGACCCACATACGTAATGGTATCGCCTTCAAATGCGACAGCACCATCGTGGATGACTTCGTTCGTCTCGTTAACTGTTAGAACCGTTGCGTGAATGAGGATCGTCTTTTTCATGGATACACTCCGTTCTTTACGTTAGATAATAAGCTAAGCTCTGCATATTGGATGTCACATCAGCATAGTGAATTCGCACATCTTTCGGGGCGCGAATCGTGGTGGGCGCAAAGTTCAAAATCCCTTTGATCCCCGCTTCAGTCAACTGATCACATACGGATTGCGCAGCCGGTGCAGGCACAGTAATAATCGCCAGCTTGATCTGTTGATCTGCGATGGTCTGTGCCAGCTCCTCCAAGGGCTGAATGGACAACCCAGCCACTTTTTTCCCCAGCTTTTCCGGATCGCAATCAAAGATGGCCGCAATACGCATGTTATCCTTCAAATAAGCGTTGTAGTTGCTGATCGCATGGCCCAAGTGCCCGGCACCAACCAAGGCTACCCGGATTTCATCTGTCAGCTTGAGGATTTGACGTATTTTTTCTACCAGGTAATTTACATCGTAGCCAATTCCCTTTTTGCCAAAGTCCCCGAACGTGGCGAGATCTTTTCGGATTTGCGCCGGATTGACGTCCAGATTCTTGCCCATCTGTTGAGAGGAAACGGTTGCCACGCCCACTTGCTGCAAGTAACTCAAATAGCGCAGATAGATCGGCAGGCGGCGGACAACCGCTTCCGAAATCTTTTCTTGTTTGGCCACGTTTGGTCTCCCCTCTTCATTTCTTAGCCTTCAATACCCGGTAATCTACCCCATTCGATAAAATCGTGATTATTCCATCGTGACTGGTGATATACGTCTCAGCCCACGACTCCCCCAGACGCTCTAGCACTTCGGAGTGGCCGTCTCTCATGCTGTCCTTGTTCTTCCCTGTCTGGATGATCGCCACCTGTGGATCGACCTTCGTCAAAAACGGCTGGGAAGAGCCTTGATTGCTGCCTTGGTCCCCGACCTTCAGCACTTCTGCTTTCAAAAGGTCTGGATGCCACTGCAGCAAACGCTCCTCCGCTTGCTCATTAATCCCGCTGGTAAACAAAAATCGCAGATTCCCATGCTTCAGCTGGAAGACGAGCGAATTGTTTTGTGGAGACAGAAACAACGGCTCCTGTGGCAGCAGCACCTGCATAGATACCTCACTGCTCAGCTTGAACTCGCCAGGAGCTGTGACCGTAATCCGTTTGAGGGTAGAGCGCACAGGGAGCGCTTTGACGATGCTTTGCTCAATCAGCTTCGGTACAATCACGTTTTCAACCAGAATTTTTCCAGTGAGCTGCTCGTAGCCACCCACATGCTCCGGCTGGTCATTGGTCAGGACCAGGTAATCCAGTCGCGTTAATTTGCGCTCGGACAATCGTTCAAACAAAACTGGCCAATCTTCTGCACTTCCAGAATCGATCAGCATCGTCTTGCCACCTGGCAATCGGACAAGCGTGCTCTCTCCATGTGGAAGGGCAAAATAGGTAATCACAAGACCTAAAAAGTCTTGTTCGTTCTCACTGGCATACGGATCCTCCACCTTTACCGCACTCTGTGACGGACTCTCAAACGAGTACGCGAGGAGAAAAGCCGCACAAAACCCCAGAAGCAACCAGCGCCATTTTGTTTTCCATCCCACTATTTTATCACCTAAATCCTTGGGAGACTATTGCTTCATTTTATGAGTCTAACAAGGTGGACATACCGAGGAATGGTTCGATTCTCTCGCGCAGCTCTGGCCATGGCCCGCTCTCTACGGTATAAGGAGGCAGGGATTGCAGAAAAGACCGCCCATATCTCGCCTCGACGATCCGCGTATCAAAGAGCACGACGACACCACGATCCAGATGATGCCGGATCAATCTCCCTACCCCTTGCTTGAACAAAATCACAGCCTGGGGCAATGCCATCGACATAAACGCATTCTTTCCTTCTGTCTTCAGCAGCTCGGAACGTCCTTGATAAACCGGATGATTCGGTGGGGTAAACGGCAGCTTGACAATAACCAGACTGCTCAGTGCATCGCCAGGGATATCTACCCCCTCCCAGAAGCTGCTGGTTCCAAGCAGTACGCTTTTCTCTATCGTTTGGAACAATCCGACCAGCTTGCTTCGATTGTTACTGTCGATCCCATGTCCGAGAAGGGTATAGGAGTCAGGGGCATCTGCCAGACGTTCCTTCATCGCGTTATAGACTAAACGCAGCATCGAATGAGAAGTAAACAGGATCAGCGTGCGCCCCTTGGATGCCAGCACGACGTCCACACAGCCTTGCACCACCGCATCTACATAAGTCAGATCGTTTTCCTTGCCAGGCGCAGGAAAATCGGACGGGATGAGCAGCAAGCCTTGGTGTTCATAATCAAAAGGCGAAGGAATGGAGAGCGTTCTGACTCTCTCTTCCGGTAATTGATCCAGCCCAAATCGATTGATTACGTAAGAAAAGCTGTTTTTCACAGTCAAGGTCGCCGAAGTGAGAATCATGCTCTGTTTCTGAGCAAAAAGCGGCTCGGCAAGAGAATCAGAGACCTTCAAGAGCGCTGCCGAAAGATGCACCTGCTTGCGCGCTGTCCGTGCCTCTACCTCCATCCAGTACACGTACTGCGGATCTTGCGCCAGTAAAAAGAAATGGAGCAGTTCGGTGACCTTTTGCCAGTCATTCAATAGCCCGAACAGATCTGTCCGCAAACTGCGCAAAGCAAACGGCGGCTTATCGTCAGCTGGCAGCCCTCGAACAAAACGATCAAACACCTGTGCAAAGGCGGACATGCTTTCGATGAGCTTGTGCGTCGTTTTTCGGATCCGCTCATGTTTACCGGTAAAGGATTCCACCCGATAGCGGACCGTTTCTCTCCCTGCTTCCGTCGTTTCCTCCGCACGGTCCGAGGCCCAAGCATACAACAGCTGCGTCCAGTGGGTAGCTTTATCACGCAAAGGAGCGTACAGGGCTTTCAGCTCCGCCATATGCTCTGCGACAAAGTCTTGCGGGGCACCTACCCAGCTCTCCCATTCCTCTGCAAAGCGAGTCAGTGCCGCACCTGGCTCCACGGACGCCCGGTCCAAGAGAAACAAGAGCTGGGTCGTGGTGAACTGTTTTCCCATATGCTGGGTCGCGGCGTCTTCCAGATGGTGCGCCTCGTCGATAATCGCCACTTCATAGGGCGGCAGTATCCGATTTTCCGCTTGCAGATCACTGATCAGCAAAGCATGATTGACGATCAAAACGTCAGCGTCCTTTGCTCGATCCTTTGCTTGGAAGTAATAACAACGGCTAAACCAAGGACAAGCTCTGTTCAGACAAGAGCCTGTATCACTTTTTACTTGCTGCCAAAACAACTGTCCGGTCGGGGGCATGCTCAGCTCTTCCACATCCCCCGTCTCAGTCTGCGTCAGCCATGCCAACATCTGACCTTTGACCAGACGCATTTCCTGACTGCTGCCTTCGACCGGCTCCTCGAGTGCCTGCTCAAATTTGCGCAGACACAGGTAGTTTCCTCTGCCTTTCAAGGTGGCCGCACTGAATTCAAAGGGGAGCGTCTGCTGCAAGCTCATGATTTCTTTGTTGAACAGTTGTTCCTGAAGCTGGATCGTATTCGTGCTGACCACAAGCTGCTGTCCATTTTGCTTTGCCCAGATGATACCTGGAAACAGATACCCCAAAGATTTTCCTGTGCCGGTACCTGCTTCGATCAGCAGATGCGAGCCGTCCTGCATCGCTTCAAACACCGCGTGCATCATCGCCTCCTGAGCATCTCGGCGCTGATACCCCGCGACGTGTACGCTCATGCTTCCCGCGTCGCCTAGCACTTGACCCAGCAGCTCGTCAAAAGGCGCTATTGGCGCTGTGTCGTACGCAGGTGTGCGAAGCGAAGCGGTCAGCTTTTCTCGACGTTTGCGCAATGCCAGCTGACGGTAAATATCCCACATTTCAGACGGCTCGTTTAAAACGGGCTCGGCCTCGGCATCTAGCAATGGAATCTCCGCCATTTTTTCCATTTCCACATAGCGCAAAAGCGCGTCAATATCCGATCGAAAGGATGAAACGAGCATTTGCAGTCGCTGAATTGTCACCAGCGGCATTTCATTTACGATATTCATCAGATGTAAAAACAGTTGAGCAGTCGCCATCGCATCGCTGTCCGCCTGATGCGGATTCTCATGCTCGATTTCCAAATCGGAGGCCAGCTCACCCAGCCTGTAGCTATTTTGAGTGGGCATCAACAAGCGCGACATCTCAACAGTATCGAGCACATAGCCGTCAAACGCATAATAGCCCTGGCTCAGCAGGGCTTCTTGTAAAAATTGGAGGTCAAAGCTTGCATTGTGGGCAACAAAAGCCCGTCCATCCAGCAACCGCAGCAAACGCGGAAAAACTTCCTCTAGCGAAGGAGCGTCTGCTACCATCTCCTCCGTGATACCTGTCAATTGGGTAATAAAAGGAGGGATCGCCTGTCCCGGATTCACCAAGGTGGAAAAGCTGTCAGTCACGATTCCATCGTCAATCGCAACGGCTCCGATCTGGATGATGCTGTCTCCTTGGCGTGGATGGCTTCCCGTCGTTTCAAAGTCTACTACCAGTAATCGATTCAAACGTTTGTCACCTCGTAACCTGGGCGGACCCTAGTCATCCGCTCCCCCCACACACTTCGGCAACGACAGGCGGATTTCCTGCTTTCTTGCTCCGTTAGGATGGAAACAGTTCTTTATTGCGCACTGTTTCTCCTAACTTCGTTGCACACAGCTGCATGTATATCGGCACTTCGCGGAAATGCTCCGCATGTGTAAGTGTTCGCTGAAAATATTGTTCCGCCAAACGCCAGTTTTCCTCGACGACAGCCAAACGTCCCAGATGGAAATAGCCAAGTGCACGAACGTAAGGATCCTGATCGTCTGTAAATTCTTTTGCCAGCCGCCTTGCCGAAGCAAGCTCACCCAGCTTTTCGTAGGCGGATATCATCCCAGATTGTCCCAGGCGATTGTCTCGGTCCCTTTCCAGGATGTGGCGAAACGCTGCCATCGCCTGGTCCACCTGTCCGTCAAACAAGAGCATCCACCCAAAGCTAAAGGTAAAATCGTCGTTTTCAGGTGACAGCGAAATGGCTTTCTTCAACAAGGTCAATGCCCGTTTGGTACCTGCGATCAGCCATGTGTTCCAGGCCAGACCGTGCCAAGCCCAGCCCGCTTTTGGCAGACGCTCCGACAAGAAATGATAGCAGATCTGCGCCCTGTGATAGTTGCCCACCGATTCGTATAAGGACGCCATTTCCTGCAGCGTGTCATTATCCAGCTCCCTCGTCGGAAGCTGCAAAGAAGGCGGGGGAGTCAGCTCGGCTTCCTCATCCATTGCCTGCAACTGCTGGGCTGCTCGCAGCCATAGCATTTGGGCTTCCCAATCGTGCTCATCCTTTTGCATATAGCGTTCAATTTCATCCAAAGCCTCTTGCGCATCCCCGTCCAGATAGTAGCAGAGCGCCAAATTATAGCGTGCTTCCTCCTGATCCGGCTTCGCTTCCAGAGACAGCTTGAAGGCTTGAGCGGCTTCCAGCCATTGCTGCTCCTCCGCAAGAATGCAGCCTATGGCATTGTAGCTGATAGCCACGACTGTAGGCGAGCTGGCTGATCTGCTAAGCAAACGGAATTCGCGAAAAGCCCCCTCCTGTTCCTCACAGAACAACAAGCTATACGCATAGTACAAGCGTCCGCTCTCCCAATCGGGGGATTCCTCCATCAGCTCGGCAAAGCACTTTTTCGCATCCTGATACATACGCAGATGATAGAAGCCTTCTCCCCGGCGAAACATCGGCTCATACGCGCTAGCTTCCTTGGGTGGAGAGGCAGGTGTATAGCTGGTTTTCTCCGTTTTTTCCATGGCTGTTCCCTGCTCGTTTGTCATAGTCATCGTTGCTTTCACTGCGGACAGGCTTTCAGCGCCCGGTACACTTTTTTCTGCGGGGCTGATTTGCCCTTCCATTTCCTTCACACGCCTGATCGCATTGGATAATCGCTCTTCAAACTGTAGCCACAAATCTACGACAGTATCACTTACCTGGCGCAAATAGAACAATTGGTCGGCCAGCTGCAGTCTCTCCTGCTCCGAGGCATCCGACCACTGCTCCTCAATCGTTTCCGCTTTGGAACGCAAAACTTGGAACCACTCTTCTATTTTCACGCAAAAGCCACCCCCTATGAGGCGTGAGTACTCTCATTGTCTCACAAGGTGGGTGGCTCTATGCAGGGCGATCTGATAGCCGGTTACAGGATCGTCGCGTGGATCTCTTCTCCGAGTAGTTCCTTGATCTGATTTTTCTCATCCATGATGGCAACGCGCGGCTTATAGGTGCGAGCCTCTTCGTCGGTCATCATCGCATACGCAATAATGATGACGATATCGCCTTCCTGTACGAGCCTGGCAGCCGCTCCATTCAGGCAAATGACACCGCTGCCCGGCGCTCCCTCGATCACGTAGGTTTCCAGGCGGGCCCCATTGTTGTTATTGACAATTTGCACCTTTTCATTTGGTAAAATATCCAGCGCATCCAACAAATTTTTATCAATCGTAATGCTGCCTACGTAATTGAGATTGGCTTCGGTTACGGTGGCGCGGTGGATTTTTGCCTTCATCATCGTGCGGAACACAGGTAATTCCTCCCTTATCACTCGTGGATCTTAGATGTTTGTAATGAGATTGTCGATCAGTCTTGTATGGCCAAAACGGACCGCGAGCGCGATGATGATCGACTCTCCCGGTGTTCTCTGTTCAATAGGAGTTAAATCCGGATAGCGCAGCAATTCTACATAGTCAATGGACGCAAGAGGCATCGCAGCGATCATGTCGATAATCCGCCCACGAATCTCGGACAGGGCGACCCCTTCCCCAAGCCAAGACTTTGCCTGCTTCAAGCTTTGGGACAAAACCAATGCTTCCTTGCGCTGCTCTGGAGTCAAATACACATTTCGCGAGCTCATCGCCAGCCCGTCTTCCTCACGTACGATTGGGCAAGGAACGATCTGTACAGGCATGGACAAGTCATACGTCATCTGCGTGACGACTGCGACCTGCTGCGCATCCTTTTGACCAAAGAACGCGTAGTCAGGCTGTACAATCTGAAACAGCTTGGTCACGACAGTCGCTACCCCGTCAAAATGACCAGGGCGCGATTTACCGCACAGCTGCTCCGTAACATTGGATACGGAAATATTGGTCAAAATCGGTTTCGGGTACATCTCGCTGACCTCTGGCGTAAACAGCAGGTCTACGCCTGCAGATTGGGCCATTTGCCGGTCGTGTTCGATGTCTCGAGGGTACCGCTCAAAATCTTCGTTCGGACCAAATTGCAGCGGATTGACAAAAATACTCATGACCACGAGATCGCATTTTTCTCTCGCTGCTTTTACAAGACTCAGATGACCTTGGTGCAGGAAGCCCATCGTCGGTACAATTCCGATTGTTTTGCCCAGACGTCTTGCTTCCTTTATATGAACGCGCATTTCTGCAATGGTTGAGATCTGCTGCATGGTTTGAATCATTTGGTGGCCACTCCTTCGCCGTACAGCTGTTTGATGGTTTCCTCCGACGCGCGGAAGACGTGCTCGGGCGCAGGGAAGCTCCGTTTTTCCACATCTTGAACGTATCCCGCTACGGCTTCGCGAATCGTCTCTCCAATATCCGCATAGCGTTTGACAAACTTCGGTGTGATCGAGGACGCATAGCCGACTACATCGTGGAAGACGAGAACTTGACCATCGCAGGTCACACCCGCACCGATTCCGATTACAGGAATGTCCAATTTTTTCGCAATCATTCCCGTCACTTCCTCAGGAACACACTCCAGAACGATCGCAAAAATGCCGGCTGCCTGCAGAGCAAGTGCATCTTCCAACAGCTTCTGTGCTTGCTCCAGATCACGTCCCTGTACTTTATAGCCCCCTAGCTGATGAACCGACTGGGGCGTCAAGCCAATGTGACCTACCACGGGGATTCCTGCTTGTACACAGCGTGTAACCAATGGAGCCAGCTCTCGTCCGCCTTCCATTTTTACTGCTTTTGCAAAGCCTTCCTGCATGAGGCGTCCCGCATTTTTTACACCTTCCTCTACCGTTCCGTGATAGCTGAGGAAAGGCAGGTCTGCTACAACAAACGCTCTTTTTGCTGCACGGGTAACCGCTTTCGTATGATGGACCATATCCTCCATCGTCACAGGAATTGTCGAGTCATAGCCGAGTACGACCATCCCAAGCGAGTCCCCTACTAATATCATGTCCACTCCCGCTTCCTCGACCAGCTTGGCAGAAGGGAAGTCGTATGCTGTCATCATGGTGATGGGAATGCCCGCTTCTTTCTTCTTTCGGATGTCCGAAGTAGTGATTTGCTTAGTACCATTTGCCATCCTTTTCACCTCTGTACGCACCTAACCTGTGGGGCAAATGGAATCAAAAAACCTTCTCGCCGAAATCGGGAGAAGGTTGTCCATGCCAAAGAGACATTTAACGTCTTTTACGGATTCCTTCTGTCTCGGTCCACACAGGCTCTGAGCAGATTCTTGTCCATTCTTCATTCACTTAAGCTTTCGCAATAAGACCATAAATTACTCCGGGAGTACCGTTCACCACGTGATACAGCCTCCACTTTATGGAGTATAACAGAAGATTTACGGATTTGCACGATAATTGACGTCAGCGGAATACACTTTATGTACGACACCGGCCTGATCTTCCACCATTAGAACGCCTTCATCGTCAAGAGCGATGGCTCGTCCCTCGAGCCTTTGGGAAATCGTTTGCACATTTACCCAGCGGCCTATCGTGTAGGAATGAGCTTCCCACTCTTGTTTTACACGCCCGAACCCGTTCTCCAAGTAGTAATCGTACTCCTCTTCAAAAAAGCGGCAAAATTGCTGGATGAACGACGCACGCTTTAAGGATTGTCCCGACTCGATCCGCAGGGAAGTCGCGATCTTCGCCAGATCCTGTGGAAAGTCCTCCTCCACGCTGTTTGCATTGATGCCAATACCGATCACGAGATAGTTCACTCGATCCGATTCTGCGTTTAATTCGGTCAAGATTCCACAAACCTTTTTATCCCCAATAAATATGTCGTTCGGCCACTTGATTTTGACGGGAAGTCCCGTTTCTTCCCGAATGGTTCGAGCGACACTTACCGCAGTCAAAAGGGTCATTTGCGGCGTCTTTGGCAGCGGTATGGCAGGTCGGATGATCAAGCTCATCCAGATGCCCGTTCCTTTTGGCGAATGCCATGGACGCCCCAAGCGGCCTTTTCCGCCAGTCTGCAGCTCGGCCAAAACGAGAGTGCCCTCTTTTGCTCCGCGAGCGGCTGCTTCTTGTGCAAGCGGCTGTGTCGACACCACTTCATCGTGTGCGATAACCTGCTGTCCGATACGTTTTGTGTCCAGCCCGGCCGTGATCTCAGCTGCAGATAAACGGTCCGGTGCCGTCAGCAAGCGATAGCCGGATTTGCGAACGGCTTCAAATTCATAGCCGTCCTTTCGCAGCTCCTCGATATGCTTCCAAACCGCTGTACGCGAGCAGCCGCACGTCTGGCTTAATTCTTCTCCAGAGATGAACTCTCCAGGGTGATCATGAAAGGCTTTTAAAATGACCTGTTTAATATTCATTTCGTGCAACCTCTTTCTTTGCCGCCTCGAGCAAGTCTTCCGGTGTATTGGGCAAACCATGCAGGGCCACTTGAGACAAGAGGGTCGCAAGTGTACGCCAAATCCATTCACCCGGCTTCTTCTGCAGTGCGGTTTGCAAATCCAAGCCTGACACCGCAAGCTCTTTTATGGTTTTGATCGGCATCGCTTCATGCGCTTTGCGCAGCGTGAGAGCAAGCTCTTCGTCCTGTCTGTTCCACCAGCAGCCTTGCAGCAGTGCAGCCAAGTCGGTGCAAACCTCCCAGCCTGCCTCCAACAGCAATGGCCCCCACTCGATCGCTTTTGGCTCATCCCAACGCGGCTGTATTCGCAGGAGTAGCTCAACCAGAGTCACGCATGCTTCCGTTTCCTTTTTCGACATCCGCAGCTGCGTGCACACTTCACGGGCAGACGAGACGGATGAGCCCGCCGCATACATCAGCATGGCCCATTTCTGCGAGAGCGTTGTCAGATGCACGAGCCTCCAGGCATGATTCGTTGATTGGACGAACAATTGGGAAAGCAATGGCGAATAGTCCAGCAGCTTCGTCTCGCACAGTAACTGACAGCCCTTTTCCGGTGCAGCGCTCGCCAGCATTTTGTTCAGCTCTTCCCTGACTCGTTCGACCGCAATATGCGCCAATAACGGAGCTGTCTGCTTCATCGCATTTTGTGTATGCGCTTCTATCGCAAAGCCCAGCTGAGCGGAGAACCGAACCGCGCGCAGCAAGCGTAAGGCATCTTCCCGAAAGCGCTCTTCCGGATCACCAACGGCCCGCACCAGCTTCCTTGCCAGATCGTCACGTCCCGCAAAAGGATCCTGCAGGTGATCGCGCAGATCCATCGCCATGGCATTCATGGTAAAATCGCGCCGCTCAAGGTCTAGTCTCAGATCGTCCACAAATTGCACATCACTGGGCCTGCGATAATCTTCGTACTTGCCTTCAGTCCGGTAGGTCGTCACTTCAAAAAAGTGCCCGTCTATTTTCACAGAAACGGTCCCGTGCTTCAGCCCTGTAGGAACATGGTCGGGAAACAGACGGATGACGTCGCCAGGATGGGCATTCGTACATATATCTATATCATGCACGGGTCTTCCGAGCAGCCAATCGCGGACGCAGCCACCCACAAAATAGGCTTCAAAGCCATTTTCTTCCAAGGTTTGCAGTATCCGTATCGCTAGTGCTTTTCCCATGTAATCTCCCTCCATTTCCGTCCCGTCCGCCTACCAAAGGGGGTATTTCTGATGAAATTTTTGTACGGGTTATTTATATTCATCTCCAAGCTGCATCAGCTGACCAAAAGCAACCTGCCGCGATCATAAATATCCGTGCACGTCCTGCTGGCTCTACCCTTTCAGCAGCTGAGCGTAAAGCGCTTCATATTGGGATGTAATCGTATCATGGCAAAACGTTTCACACGAGCGGTGGATGCTGTTACGGGAGAAAGTCTCGTATAGCTCCTGGTTTTGCAAAAGCTGTACGGTTCCACTCGCCATCCCTGCTACATCGCCGATCTCGTACAAATAGCCCGTTTCGCCATCGAGTACGACTTCTGGCAGTCCACCTGCGACAGTTGCAACCACGGGGACTCCGCAAGCCATCGCTTCCAGCGCGACCAGTCCAAAGCTTTCCTTTGAAGAAGGAAGCAGCATGACATCCGCGAGGGAGAGCACTTCTGCCACATCCTCCTGTTTACCTAGGAAACAGACATCATCTGTCAAACCTTTCTCGGCAATCATCTGGCGAACGAGTCCCATTTCCGGGCCTTCCCCGATCAGCAAGAGACGAGACGGCATTTGTTCACGTACTTTGGCAAACACCTCAACAATATCTGGTACCCGCTTTACGGCACGGAAGTTGGAGATGTGCATCAAGATCTTTTCTCCGTTCGGAGCAAACTTTTTCTTCAGCTCACGAACATCCTTGGGGTAATACCTGCGTTTATCGACGAAGTTATAAACAGGAATGATTTCTTTATCCACGTGCAACAGCTCATGTGTCTGGTGAATCAGATCTTTGGATACCGCTGTCACCATATCGCTGCGCTCAATACCAAACCGGATCATGTCGCGCAGGTTGGAATCGTAGCCCAAGACCGTAATGTCGGTACCGTGCAAGGTCGTCATGATTTTCAAATGATCGCCGACCATCTGCTTCGCCAAAAAGGCGCACAAGGCATGGGGAACGGCATAATGAACATGCAGCAAGTCCAGCTTCTCATTTTTGGCGACCTGTGCCATACGATTTGCCAGTGTCAGATCATAGGGCGGATATTTAAAAACGTTGTAGTTGTTGACTTCGACTTCATGATAAAAGATGTTCGGGTGAAAGCTGCCCAAGCGAAATGGCATCCCCGAGGTGATAAAATGCACCTGGTGGCCCCGCTCTGCCAGTAGCTTCCCAAGTTCAGTGGCAACGACGCCAGATCCGCCAAGAGACGGATAACAGGTGATCCCGATGTTCATACCAGGGTGTCACTCCTTCTTACAGGTTAGCCAATACATAGGGTGTAGCGCTCATAAAGCCTTCCGCATAGGTCACGCCCGCTTGCTGTCCGAAAAGGCGCTCGCGGTACTCGACCATCTCCAAATACCCGTTCGTGAGCGGCGTTGTCACACTGCCTTCCTCCAGCTCGAACTGGCTGCGGTAGCATCGGAGCACCTCCATTTTCTCTGAATAAACGGAGGTCACATCGACGACTACCTGGGGAGTCACCGTAGAATTGATAAAGTAATACAGCAACTGGGTGGGACGATAAGCAGGTGGCGTTTGATCCGCCAGATACTTGCGAATTCCAGCAGAAAAGACCGCCTCTCGCACAATTCGGCTGACGCTCTCATGGTCAGGATGACGATCCTGATGATAGGGCGCCAGTACGATTTGTGGACGAGTCGTGCGAATCAGCTCCACCACTTTGCGAATCGCTTCCTCCTTGACCGCTTCCAATCCGCGATCAGGCAAGCCAAAGTTAAAACGCTCCACTACGCCAAGCAGTTTATCTGCAGCAGCGGCTTCTTGCTGACGGCGCTCCACATTTCCATTCGAGGAAAGTTCAGCGTATGTCAAATCCAGAATGCCGACACGCTTTCCTTGTTTGGCAGCCAACAGCAAGCTCCCGGATGCCCCAATTTCGACATCGTCGGGATGAGCGCCAATGGCCAAAATATCGAGTGAACTCATTCCTCATTCTCCTTATGTACTACCTCACGCCAATCCAGCTCGCCCCGCTGCAGCGCCTTCAGTACGATTTCAGCTGTACCGAGGTTTGTCGCGAAAGGAATCTTGTGCACATCACAGAGCCTCAAAAGTGCCGTGATATCCGGCTCATGCGGCTGGGAGGTCAGCGGATCACGCAAAAAGATGATGAGATCCATTTCATTGCGTGCAATCATGGCTCCAATCTGCTGATCCCCACCCAGCGGCCCTGACAAAACGCGGCTGACGGTAAGCGAAGTCGCTTCCATGATGCGCAGTCCCGTTGTTCCCGTGGCAACCAGCGTATGCTTCGCCAGGATGGACTCATAGGCCATTGCCAAGTGAACGATTTCCTCTTTTTTCCGATCGTGTGCGATTAAAGCAATTTTCACGCAAACCTCTCCCTTACTGTTCACTTGAGATCGACTTTTAAACGATCGTTTAATCTATCAAATGCTCCAAGCCATAGATCAGGCTGTTCATATTCACCACTGCCTTGATAGCCATATTGACGCCGGGCATGAACGATTCACGGCTGATCGAGTCATGACGAATGGACAAGGTTTGACCCACGGCACCAAAGAGAACCTCTTGATGGGCAACCATGCCTGGAAGTCTTACACTGTGGATGCGGTAGCCTTCGTATTCTGCTCCACGTGCCCCGGCGATGATTTCTTTTTCTTCCGGATGTCCTTGCTTCAGCTCTTCCCGTACCGCTGCAATCATCTCAGCCGTCTTCAAAGCTGTGCCACTCGGTGCGTCCAGCTTGCGATCGTGATGCAATTCGATGATTTCCACATGCGGCATGTATTTGGACGCCAATGCCGCGAATTTCATACACAGAATCGCACCAATCGCAAAGTTCGGTGCGATGATTGCTCCCAATCCTGCATCCCGATAGCGATCAGTCATTTCCTGCAACTGTTCAGGTGTCAATCCAGTCGTCCCTACAACAGGGCGAACACCGTACTGCAGACAAATTTCCATATGGCGATATACGCTATGCGGCGTCGTAAAATCCACCAGCACGTCCGGTTTCATTTCTTCCATTTGCAAGCGAATGGATTCCTCGTCGCCTCTCGTATCCAGATTTCCCGTGAAAATCAGCTGAGCATCTTCTCCCAGCATTTTTACTACTTCCTGACCCATGCGACCTTTGGCACCCGCCACTGCAACCCGAATCTGCTTCTCCATTATGATTGATTCTCCTCTATTCTTGTCCAGCGATCTTTATCGCGTGTATTAAATTTGTGCATAATACGATCAAACGCTTCTTGCATATCGATACCAAGCGAATTGGCGAAGCAGATCACGATAAAGAGCACGTCCCCAAGCTCTTCTTCCACCGTTTTCTCGCCTTCGTCACTCTTCTTTGGCTTCTCGCCATAGAAATGGTTGATTTCTCTTGCCAGCTCGCCTACTTCTTCTGTCATTCTCGCCATCATCGAGAGAGGGGAAAAGTAGCCTTCTTTAAATTGCGATATGTATTGATCCACTTCCTGTTGCATCTCTTGCATGGTCTTCTTCCGTTCCATCTTCTCACTCCTTTAGTCATGCTTCTCTCTTTCACTTATCGTAACCGAAAAGGCTCCGTTTGCCAAATCTCAATACTTCCGCTTTCCAGCATATGGACAATCAAATAAACGTTCCATTATAATGGCAATCGTATGGATTCAGGTAACAGGCGATTTACCTGCATTACAGGTCAATTGGGATCGCAAACATGACCGATTGGCGAACAGGAGGACTTTATGAATGTACGTTTTAAAAGCATCATTGCCATCATCATTGGTTCTGCCATCATGGGATTTGGCATCAACTCGTTTAACATTCCCAATCACCTTGCAGAAGGCGGAATAACGGGCATCAGCATTCTCATCAAGCTGCTGTTCCCAGTCGTGGATCAAGGGGTTGTCTTTTTAGTCTTAAACATCCCACTGTTTATTCTGGGGTGGAAGATTCTCGGCCGGACTTCTTTTTTCTATACCATTCTCGGTACCGTTTCCCTCTCTGTCTTTCTATCGGTCTTTGACGGCGTACTTCCGCTCCCGATGAACGATCGCTTGCTGGCATCCTTGTACGCCGGGGTCGCTGTCGGTGTAGGGCTGGGGATCATCTTCCGTTACGGAGGCACGACTGGTGGCGTAGACATCATCGCCCGCCTGCTGCAAAAATACATGGGGGTCAGCATGGGCCGCACCCTGTTTCTCGGTGATATTCTCGTCATTGGCGCTTCTCTCTTCTATTTGAACTTGGAGAGCGCGATGTACACACTGGTGGTCGTCTTCATCGCCGCACGGGTCATTGACTTCTTCCAGGACGGGGCCTATGCAGGAAAAGCTCTCACCATCATTTCGGAGAAAACCGACGAAATCTGCAAGCAAATCCTCGATCTGGGCCGCGGCGTAACCTTACTTTCCGGGAAAGGTGCATTCTCCGGTGAGTCCAAGCAAGTCATCTACGTTGTCGTCAGCCGCAACGAAGTGATGCGGTTTAAAAATATCGTTCAGGAAGTCGACCCGCACGCTTTCGTCATCGTCAACGATGTTCACGAAGTACTGGGTGAAGGCTTTACCTTGGATGAAAACAAGCAGCCGATTCAAAACTAACCCTTCTACTTACAGACGAAAGAGACGCGGGAGCAACTACCCGCGTCTTTTTGCTTTTGGCTATCCCCCGCCCTCTAGGCAGAACGGATTTCGCCGTCATATTTTTTCCAAGCAACATAGGACAAAGCGACCAGCAAAGCAATCCCGACCGACACCAGCATGACCATAGGCGAATCTGGCCTCATCATCAGTCTGGCAAAGGTACTTTTCTCTTCCCCGACAAATGCCAGCTGCATCGATCCATTCAAATCACGCAGTGCTTCCCGGACCAACTGCCAATCCATCTGGGCATTGCGCATTTCTTTGGAGATCACCTCATAGGCAGTCGTGATCGAATACATCTGGCTCTCGGGAAGCTGTATGCTCATTGCCGGCTTGATCACGAGGTACAACTGATAATTCTCGTCAAACTGCTCCCGAAACTGCGCGTAATTGCGCTCGACCGCAGATTGCTGCAAATTTTGCACCTGTGTCGCAAAGGAAGGATAGTAGCTTCTCCACATCGGCTGGTGCACGTGGGTCAAAGCATCTATGGCGACTCGCACTTGCGTCGCATGCCACAGTAGCTGTTGTTCACTCACGTTTGCAGAGGCAAAGCTTTGTTTCGCTGCGAGGATCGACTGGGTCACCGCATTGAGACTTTCAATCCGGATGGGGATCGGCAAATGCTGATTGGGGAACTGATCCGCCAATTGAACGAGTTGTTTCTGCGCGTTCTCCATGTCCCCTTTTTTCACATTTGACAAGAACTCATGTGCGATCTGATCGAGGGCAGCCAGCTGCTTCTCTTCTACTGGCTGATCCAGCTGTGAGTATAGATTGTGAATCGGCCAGGATAAAAACAAGCCAACACTCAAGAAAAAGAGCAAGTAGCGGATGTTTTTCTTCAACGCAAAAAACCTCCTTTCCCTTGTACAGACTATGGAAAGGAGGACAAGATTAGACCTTGTTTGTTGTATATTTGCTATTTACAAACCATATAACGGAAATGGAAATTAAACTGAGCAGAACGGTAAACAAGCCAACTATTCCTTCGTAAGGATCGAGTACACTCGGCAGCCACGGATGGATATTCATCACGTAATCTAGAAAGTCGTTGTTGAGTGTCCATAGAGCCGCAATCCCTACTGGCAATAAACTCAGCTTGTAAAATCGAGCGTATAATACAGATTCCACAGCCATACCCGCATGCGAGACGATTAGCATGATGTCCGTCCAACGCACTTCATTTCCCATCATCCATCCAGCCAAAATAATGCAGACCGCCCAGACACCGTATTTAAAATTGGTGATGCCAGCTAATGCTTCCAGTACAGGAATGTGGCGACCCAACAAATAGGTAAGTAGAACTAGCGCGAAAAGTCCGCTACCTGTCGGGCTATCCGGAACAAAAGGAGTTAAGAACGCAGGTGTTTCGGCCAATTGATTACCATACCAGACAAATCCGTATATGGTACCCAAGAAGTTGACAACAAAGAGCGTCCATAGAAACCATCTTTTCCCCAACGAATGCCTAAACCACTCCCACCAGATCATGATTATCGTCTCCCGCTGTGTACGCCGCTAAAGAAAAAGCTGACCTTTTCGTCAGCCAGCTTTTTCCCTATTAGCTTATTTCAAGCTTGCCATGTATTCAGCCAGCTTTTTGATTTCCGCTTCATCTTTAATCATACCGCCTGGCATTGCAGGTGGTTTACCGTTATGGATGATGTCGGCAATCTGAGTGGCATCGTATTTGCTACCGATTTTTTGAAGGTTAGGCCCCATGCCGCCTTCCATGTTTTTACCGTGGCATCCCATGCAGCTTGATTGCGCTTTCCAAACAGCGTCAGCGGTAAAGCTGGAATCAGCCGGAGCAGGTGCTGCTGCGCTAGATCCGCCGCTGCCACCGTGATCTCCACCCGCTTTGCTGGAAGAATGACTGAGGGAATGCTCATGGTCTGCAGCCCAAGTCAGATAGAATACGCCAACCAGTGCAGTCAGCATCAAGCCAGTTGCAACCGGGCGTTTGCTTGGACGACGTTCTTTGCTGGTATCCAACCAAGGAGCCAGCATCAAAGCACCAAAAGCGATACCAGGAATGATAATGGTTCCGAGGACTACCCAGTCACCGGATGCCCAAGGATACTTCAGCATTTGGTACAGGAACAGGAAGTACCAGTCTGGCAACGGTACGAATGAGGTATCATTCGGGTTTGCCTTGTCAGTCAACGGCGACGGGTGGGAAACCGTCAGCACGAGGAAGCCGACCAAGCAAACAGCTGCCACCATCCACTCTTTCAACAGGAAGTTCGGCCAGAAGGCTTCGGTTTTACCTGGGAAGTCAGAGTAAGATGGAGAAATGTTTGGGATGCGCTTCGCCGATACCCGTGAGTCTCCGACGAAGGTAGCATCTTTGTCTTGTTTAGCCATGCTATTTCCTCCTTAGTAATCGAAGACTGTTTATAGTGGACCGGAAATACCTTGAGCGCGAATCATTACAAAGTGAGCTCCAAGCAGGCCGAGAAGTGCACCTGGCAGGAAGAATACGTGGATCGCAAAGAAGCGAGAGAGTGTCTGCGCCCCTACGATGTCTCCACCAGTCAAGAGCATTTTTACATAAGGACCAATGAATGGAACGGAGTTTGCGATCTCCAAACCTACTTTGGTCGCAAAGTAAGCGGTGTTATCCCAAGGCAACAGATAGCCTGTGAAACCAAGGCCGAGCATCACGAAGAAGATCAGCATTCCGACAACCCAGTTCAGCTCACGAGGCTTTTTGTAAGCACCTGTAAAGAACACACGCAACGTATGTAGGAACATCATCACGATAACCAAGCTGGCTCCCCAGTGATGCATACCGCGTACGATTACCCCGAATGCTACTTCGTTCTGCAGGTAATTTACGGACTCATACGCATTGATGATGTCTGGTACATAGTACATCGTAAGAAACATACCAGACAAGATTTGAATAACGGTAATAAAGAACGTTAGGCCACCAAAGCAGTAAACGAAAGCGGAAAAATGATGTGCTGGGTTCACGTGCTCTGGTACTTCGTGGTCAGCCAAATCACGCCACATTGGAGTAATGTTCAGGCGCTCATCGACCCAGTCGTACATTTTCTGTAACATCTTAGCCTGTCACCCCCGGACGAGGATTTCCTTTTACTTTCCCCAGATACAGCTTTCCATCTTTTACTTCCGTCTCGTACTCATCGAGGGATACTGTCGGAGGCGTTCCCAAGATGTGTTCACCGTTAATGGTATAACGGCCCAAATGGCACGGACAGAAATACTGATTTGGATGTTCAGGACTGGTGTTCCAGTCTACTGTACAACCCAAATGCTTACAGATCGGGGACAGAGCGAGGATCTCACCCTTGTCGTTTTTGGTTACCCATGCAGACAGTGTAGACTCTGATTCATACCAACCGTCCTTGGTATGTACCTTAAATTCAACACGCTTTGGCTCGGCATTAAACTCATCCGGACTGCCAACTGCCACTTTATCTCCACCTGCATGTCCTTGTAGCAAGGGGTCAACCGCAAAGCGAATCATTGGAGTGATCATACCCGCTGCAAGGAACCCGCCAGTTCCCATCAGAGCGTAGTTCAAGAAAGTACGTCTGGACATTTCGCGTTTGTCGCCCATCTCTTTTTTTCCCTCCTTATCCTGTAAAATAGCGCAACGATGGCGTTTTCTCACACATACACTAGGTCAATCCCAATCATAGCTAACGACTTTTGAGATGTCAAGAATGTCCAGTGGACATGTCTTCGTCCAATCCCTACTAGGGAGGTGATTGTTGCCATTTTGTCAAAAATTACACCTTGTCCCTCCCGTTTTCCTGTAGTATTACCGGAAAACGCTTACTTTATTGAGACGTTCTTTGCTGCCAATGACGAATTATCTCTTTATATAAAACGTCGACGGTAACTTCAAAGCGCAAGGAAGATTCCAGATCTTCATCCCCTACCGGCAGCATGAGCAAATTTGACTTTTGTGCAGGTTCGACCGCGCGTATGCGATCGCCTCGGAAGTGAAGCAGCACACAGAAGTTGAATCCCTCCGGTGTCTGCTGAGCAAGCTGTTCTTCGGCAAAATGATAGCTAACCGGATAGAGCAGGACTCTTCCTTTCAGCTTCTGCTCGATCGCTGCCGCTACATTCAGCAGGTAGTTCATCCGCCATGCATGCTCGGAAACTTCTTTTCCTTCCCGGTACAAATAAATAGGGAGAAGTGCGGTGTCTACAAAGCCCCGCAGCTCCTCCCAGTTTTCCAATTCATTCACATTCCACTGCATAAGGTCGTCTCCTCTTCCATCACGTAGATTCTGGAAACTAGCGTACCATGAATCTGTGGAGACTGGCAAATGCCAGGACGACACGATTGCCTTACGCTTGCTCGTACGCCATGATTTCCTTGAGCTCATCGGTCAGGCGCAGGAATACCTCTTTGTCTTTCGCAGCCAAAGCTTCGTCAATTTCCTGATACAATGTACGCTTCCGATACTGGCGCATCTGCTCGTCGATAACCATCTCGGACAGCAGTCCGGACACCATTTGATTGTTTGTTCCGTACGCGTTGGAATAGAAATTTGGCCACTCCATACCCATCCCTCACTTCAATAAAATAGTCGTTTCCGTAAAGCCATTGTATTTGCGAAGCCATGTCTGGCTAGCATACGTCGCGGTGTACATCCACTGCTCATTCTCATCCTGGCCAACACGCAGCAGACCGAGATGAACCATCATCTTGCACACGCGATTCACCAAAATATCGACAGGTGAATCGTAGTAAAACTCTTTGATCCATGGCAGAAGCGTGTCCATCAATCCTTGCTGGGTTACCCAGCCTCCAGAAGCGATTAACGGGATCAGCTGGACCAGCATCGGCAAGTTGGGAATCGCCCGCTTGTACAGTCTCATCCAGAAACGGATCAGATCGTGATAGTGCTGATCCTCGTACGAAAGCTGCAAGCGCTCATTTCCTGCTTCCGTAATAGCCACTCTTCCGCCCGATTCGTCTATCCATTTATGGAAGTAACAAAAATCGTAGAGCAAGGAGAAGCGATCCGGGTACAGGTCAAAATGCAGGCCGTAGCCAAAACGCCATTTTTGCGGCTGCAATGTTTCTTCTTTCACATGCAGAAACTGAAACAGTTGCTGCTGATGACGCTTGTACATCCCTCCCTCAGCCGTCAATGGAACAGGTTCCCTCTGAAGGAATTGTAAAAATTGCATGATATCGTCGCAAAGGGCAGTCCCTTCGTCTCGATACGCCTCTGGTCCTGATAAAATCAGCGCTTGCTGCGTTCGCCTTTTTTCCAGCCAGCCATGCAAATACGGCTCTCGGATGTCCAATGGAATCTGGTATTGACCCACCGTCTTACTCTTCGCAGGAAAGATCCAGCCTCGCCGCATCGCTGCCGCAATATAGCGCCTCGCTTCTTCCTGCTTCTTTTCCTTGCTGCTCTCGAGGACGATCCCCGCCTTTGCCATTAAATCCTCCAAAGACATGACCGTGCGCTTATCGAGAAACAGCAGCAACATAAAATGCGTTTCTTCTTTTGAAAGCTGTTCGACTTCCTGCGAAATGGTCAACCTGTGCCTCAGACTCGACAGTAGTGAGGTGATCAGTTCGTTTTTGGAATGAGGGTTGCATTCGCATCCGTAATGGTTGGCAATCTGATGGAGCTGCCGGATATCGGTGTAGACCAAGATCTCAGCTAAGTTCATCTTGCATCCCTTCTTTACGATGACTTACTTGTATCCCTCATTCTTGCCAATAAGCGGAAAAATAAACAGGAAGCCACAAGTGTGACTTCCTGTTTTCTTCCCAGCTTTTGTTATTCTTCCTCGGACTGTTCATCCCACAAATCGTGCAGCTGTTGGTATTCCTTCGCTTCCTCGTAGCGCCCAGCCTGAGTGAGGAGGGCAATGAGTCTGCGAATTTGGTCCAAATCGAAGCCGGATAACGAAACATACTGCTTCAAGGAATCGATCGCTTTTTCTGTACGGCCAAGCGATAGCTGGATATCTGCAGCCAGCGGATACGCGGCCACGTATTCTTCATCCAATGCCTGCAATTGATTGATCAGCTCGGAAGCCTCATCCAGACGTCCCAGATGGAACGCCATCATTCCTGCTCCATAGAGCACCTCTGGAGAATGGTCGAGGACAAGTGCCTGACGGAAGACTTGATAAGCTTGCTCAAACTGCCCACTCTGTGCCAGTGAGCGGCCCTTGATCATGAGCAAGGAAAGGCTCTCCTCCCCTGCCTGCTCCAGTACCTTCATCGCTTTATCGTCTTCACCGATGCGGAAGTACAGATTGCCCAATGCCGCAAGCAAATCTTGATTCTCCGGCTCTTTTTGACGTGCCTGCTCCAGGTATTTCACCGCTACTTCATCCAGATCCTGAAGCGAGTAAAGATCCGCTAACAGCAAGTCGAGCTGAATGCTTTCGTAACCAGACTCTTTGCACTCATAAAGAAGATGCTGCGCTGTCTCAAAATCGCTGGAATCAAGTGCGATCTCCGCCAGCAGCATTTGACATTCACGGCGCAGGGATGGCTCCATGCCCGGATTTTTTTCCATGACTTCTGTTAGGAGCGCTGACGCCTCTTCCAAATGACCGAGTCGGTACCAGACCTCAGCCAAATACATCATGACATCAGGCAAGTCTTTGCCATGCTCTTGTACTTTTTGCAGAGCGGTTAGTCCGAGCTCCACTTCATCATTCTCGATCCGTTTTACTGCTTCGTCTATGACATATAGCCATTTTTTCGGCATTACTGCTCACCTCATATGTAAAGTTACGCGGATGCTATCATCCGATGTAGAGCTACAAAAGACCGTCCGAGGACGGTCTTCTTTTCTTTGATCATATACCATTATGCCCGCGTAAGCCAGCTCATTGTGATAACCGTTATGAGAATTCCAAAAACACTGAGCACAATGCTGTAGTTGGGTTTGCCCAAATCACTAGAGTTCGGCTTTCCATCCAGTGGCTGGATCGACGCTGTCGCATTGGCAAGCGGGTCATCCGCTGAAATCGGAGTCTGCGCCTCTACCACATACGTACCATCGTCTGTTTGCATGGAGGACGAAATCACCTGTGCTTTCGGTGAGTTCATCGCCATCACTTCTCCGTTGATCACCAAAGAATTGGCTTCTTCTGTAGAACTTGTGTCCAGGTACAAGGTGAACGTGAACAGCATCAGCAGCGCTACCGCCACGCTAGCGCTCATGCGGCGCATTCTCGCTGTCACGCTAAAGATTTTCCGACCAATCGGAATCGCCCACTTCTCCTCGGAGAGAATCCTGGCCATGACCGCGTCCACGATGGAACGAGAAGGAGTCACATTGTGGTACTCTTCTTTGTCCATCTTCATCCATTCACCACTGTCTGTCCACATCTCGTAATCCGCCCGACAGGCAAGACAGCTCGCCATGTGATTGTCCACACGTCGCTTTGTGACTTCAGGTAACAGATTGTCGGCGTATTCAGGTAAAATTTCCTGAACTTCTTCACATCTCATCATCGATTCATCCCTTCAGCTTCATCCAAATGAGGGTCCAGGATGTAGGTCTCCAACTGACCTCTAATACTTTGCCGAGCGCGGAACAATAGCGATTTCACAGAGCTGACCGTCAAATCAAGGATGGTCGCAATCTCCGTGTAATCCATTTGTTCATACTCTCGTAATATAAGGGCAGAACGCTGTTTTTCAGGTAGACTATTGATTGCCTGTCTGACCATCAATTCGCGTTCATTTCGCAGCAAAACCTGTTCCGGCAGCGCTTTGGCTGATGCTACAGGAACTTGCAGCGTATCATCCAAATACACGTCCGAATTACGGCTTTTGCGCAGCTCACTCAATACGGAGTTGCGGGCAATGGTATAGAGCCAAGTCGAAAAGGTCGCCTCTACATCTCGGAAAGAATGAATGCTTTTATACGCCTTGTAAAACGTCTCCTGACAGATATCCTCTGCGATATGTTCCAGATGTGCCTGACGCAGTAAATGAGTGACAAAGGAGAGGATCTTTTTCTCATATCGACGAATCAGTTCAGCATAGCATTCCAGATTACCTTCTTTAATATCTCGGATAAGCTGGGAATCGGTCATGATCAGGATTACCTCCTTGCGATTCCGATCCCTAGCTGCCTTTGCATAATTAGACAGCTGGGGATGTAAAAAGTTGCGCGTCTCTACGATTCTTTTTCTCGATAGTTAGCCGGAATCCTTCACGAAAAAACCCCCATTTATGGGGTTAAATGACATATGTGTAGGGTTTGGTGTCGAATAACCACCGCCCCATGCCTACTGTAGAACAAAATCGCGAATCTCGATATATCCACTTACCGTTCGACATAACAGATGTTGGAAGTTGCGTTTCACTAAAATTGAGAATAGTGGAAACATCAGACTTTGTCAACCAATTTTCCTTTTTCAGGAAAACAATATCTGCATCTGATCCCGGGAGCAAGCTCCCTTTTCTCGGGTATAGCCCGATGGCTTTGGCGACATTTGTCGAAGCCAGACGAACTAACAGGCAGAGCAGTTCCTCATGATACCACCATCGCTTGCGCAAATCAATCTGAACATCATGCAAGGGCGCGAGAAACGGCAAAGACCGAAACCAGTTTCGGTGCAGCAGGCGCATCCCTCGATCTGTCCATTCCCTTTTCAAGCGAAATAGATGGTAGTAAGGATCATAGCCCTCCATATCCAGCTCTGTAGTGGACTGGGTTATAACTGTTCGCAGCTTCCAATGCTTCGTCGCCTCCAGCCAGGCTCTCAGCAAACGCTCCTTTTGATCCTTTGTCACGCTGCCTGTCGTCAACTGTAAATGGAGAATCGATTTATTTGACGTATGAAGTTGCGATATCGTTTCCCAATCTACGCTGGAAATTTCTTCTGGAGCTCGTCCCGTTATTTGCAGGGCCGGATAACCGTATTTCTGCCACCTGGAAACCTCTTTCGGCTTCAGCTGACTGATGTCCAGTCCCACATGCCAGACATAATCAATCAAGCTGTTGAAATGCGCAGTCTGCTGATAACGGACCTGGGCGAGGTTCATCCACGCATCGGGATAAAAGGTATCAACGAGGCTTGTACAGCCCATTTTTATCAAGGAGTGCATGCTCTCTAGGTAGACACCACGATCTCGAATTCGATAATAGGGAGTGTGTGGCATAGCGATAAAGCCCGGAAGCAAATACATCCCGGAGACATCTACTTCGCTGGGTGATTGCCCGTATGTAGTCTTGAGGAGGGTATCTTTCGCGACTCGCGTTATTTTTCCGTCTACGATCCAAACATCAGCTTCCTGTGCGCCATAAGGTGAAACGACTGTTCCACCACGAAGAATCATTTCCTCCAGCGACATTGCTCGTCCTCCTCTCGATCCCCACGTCGAGATGCCGATTTGTACGAGCATATGCGCGAATCAGGCAAAAAGTACAAAAAAATACCGTCGTTGATGTAAGCGCATTCAAACGACGGTAGCACCACTGTGCTTTTTATATTGGATAGGAGTGGAGAGAAACCATACTGTAGTTTTATAATAAACGGAATGTAAGCGCTTGTCAAATCATTTTCGCTAAAAATAGGATCTTCAGACATATTTTTTTACTGGGAAGATTTGTTCGGCTTTCAAACGATTCTCTACCTGCACAGAAAACTTGGCTGTATTCGAAAACGCAGCTCCACCTTGCTTTATGGCGCTGTACAAGCAAAAAATCCGCACGTCCCCATGCGGATTTTTCCTGTCTCTTCTATTTACTGATTTGCTCAAGCAGTTCAGCGAAGCCTGGGAAGGATACATTGATCGCTTCCTCATTTTCGATGATGGTTTCACCGCGAGCTGCAAGGCCAGCAATCGCCATAGCCATCCCGATACGATGATCTCCCATACTGTCGATCGTTGCCCCTGTTAGCGCTGTTTCCCCTTCAATGATCATCCCATCGTCCGTTGGAGTCACCTGGGCACCGAATTTACTCAGCTGACCTACTACTGTCGCGATCCGATCCGTTTCCTTTACCTTCAGCTCCTCGGCATCCCGAATCACCGTTTTTCCCTTTGCCTGCGTGGCCATTACAGCAATCACAGGGATTTCATCAATCAGACGAGGGATAATATCACCCGCGATCTCGGTGCCATGAAGCTGAGAATGCTTGACCAGTAAATCTGCGACCGGCTCTTCATTCACTACGCGCTCATTTACCAGCTGTAGGTCTCCACCCATCTGCTGTACGACATCAATGATTCCCGTACGGCTCGGGTTGATCCCTACGTTTTCAATCAAGAGAGAGCTGCCTGGCACCATCATCACAGCAGCAATCAGAAAAGCTGCCGAGGAAATATCCCCTGGCACCTGAATCGCACGTCCTTTCAGCTCTTGTCCACCCTCTACCGATACGGTAAGTCCGTCGCGTACGACATGCACGCCAAAAGCTTGCAGCATACGTTCTGTATGATCACGAGACAAGTGAGGCTCCGTGACGCTCGTGACACCCTTTGCCTGCAAGCCAGCCAGTAAAATTGCGGATTTCACTTGGGCACTCGCTACAGGAGATTGGTAGGCAATTCCTTGGAGGTCTCCCCCGCGGATCGCCAGTGGAGTAAACTCTCCGTCTTTTCGCCCGTCAATTTTGGCACCCATTTGACGCAGCGGTCCAATCACACGACGCATCGGTCTTTTCGCGATGGACTCGTCCCCTTCCATGACTACGTGAAAAGGCTGTGTGGACATAATCCCGGACATCAGACGAATCGTGGTACCGGAGTTGCCGACATCCAGCCGCTCCGCTGGCTCCTGCAAGCCATACCAGCCTTTCCCGTGTACGGTTACTTTATCTCCCTGCTGCTCGATCTGGATACCCATCCGGCGAAAACAACTAATTGTGCTAAGGCAATCCGCTCCAGGCAGAAATCCTTCGATCGTCGTCGTGCCCTCTGCCAAAGATCCGAACATAACTGCCCGGTGAGAAATCGATTTATCTCCTGGAACTCGAACGGTTCCTTGAATTGTATTAGCTTGACGTACGCGAAGCACTGTTCCACTCCCCTTTTTTCTCATGACAGTCATGCTGTGAAGCGTCTTCGTTGTAAAGTCTGATTATAGTAAAAAACCCCTTGCTTACTGCCCGCTGCCTTTCTGTTCCTACACTCGCTTATAAACGTTGTAGTCGAAGTAACGAAGCAGCTCCTCGCCTTTTTCCATTTCAGACTGCGATTGGAACGTGATACGCAAGGCTCCGTATATATCTTCACGCGTCTCCCGAATCTGCAGGTTGATAATATTGATCTGCCTGGCACCCAGAAGTGTCGTGATTCGTCCGATCTCACCCGGATGGTCGGGAATATCGATATACAAATCGTATAAAGGCGGCAGCGCCCCCGCTTTACGCTCAGGCAGCCCATCGCGAAAATCGCGCGCTGTCTGGAAAAATTGCTCGATTCGATCTGCATCGCCCGCTTTGACCAGGTCCATGACTTCTTCCAGCGCATTCGCCCAATCCTTGGCGATCTTTAATAGAGGCTCGCGATTTTGCAGCAAAACATCTCGCCACATTCGTGGATTACTCGAAGCGATACGGGTAATATCACGGAACCCCCCGGCTGCCAACCGAGCATGCCACCCGTCTTCCCCGTCGTAGCCTGCTACCAGATTGACGAGTGCCGATGCGAGCACGTGAGGGAAATGACTGACTGCCCCTACTACTTGGTCATGCGTCTCAGGGTCCATTTGCACAACTTTTGCTCTTGTCAGAGACAAAATGTCCGCTAAACGATTGACCTGCTGCTCGGAAGTTCCCGCAGAGGGAGTCAAAACGTAGTAGGCATTTTCCAGGAGGCGGTCCGAAGCTGCTTCTACGCCGGACTTATGCGATCCTGCCATTGGATGGCCCCCGATAAAAGTCACATGGGGAGGAATCACTTTGAGCGCTTCTCGTACAATCTCTGCTTTCGTACTGCCAACATCCGTCACAATCACATCGGATTGAAGCTCCAAGCCATCGAGCATTCGGAGGGTGGAGAATATCTGTTCTACAGGTGCTGCTAGGAAAATGATGTGGGCCTCTCTGACAGCTGTTTGCAAATCTGTCGTACCCGCGTGGATGACGCCCAACGTCAGAGCCTTGTCCAGCCGATCTTGTCTCACGTCATACCCGACAACCCGAATCTCGGGGTCGCGACGCATTGACAAGGCGATTGACCCGCCAATCAGCCCAACACCTAGTACTGCAATGGTGGTTTTTTTCATTTTGACTTCTCGATCCTTCCTGCTTGCGTGTAGACAAAGATGCCGGGGGTGTCCCGGCATCTTCTATGATTATTTCAATGCGCCTGTGACGATTTCCTTCAGAACGGCAAGAACCTTCTCATTTTGCTCCGGCGTACCAATTGTAATGCGTTGGTAGCCCGGATGGCCGAGTGCATTCCCGGAGCGGAGAATGATCCCCTTGCTCAAAAACTTCTTGAATACTTCGTCCGAATCCTGGTTCAGGTTCACCAGAATGAAGTTTGTTTGAGACGGGAAGTAGTCAAGACCCCATTCTTCAAAAGCATCCGTGTATTGCTTCATGCCTTCGCGGTTGAGCTCGCGGCATTTTTTCACGAAGTCTTGATCGTGAAGAGCGGCACGTGCTGCTACTTGGCCCAATGCTCCTGTGTTAAACGGCTCACGAACATGCTCCAGTTGAGAGACGAGCTCTTCGGATGCAATTCCGTAGCCCACACGCATGGTAGCCAGTCCGTAAATTTTGGAGAATGTGCGCAGGATGATCAGGTTTGGATATTCCGCCAGCATCGGAATGGTTTGCGGATATTCTGGATCTACTACGTACTCGTAATACGCTTCGTCCAAAACAACGAGCACGTCTTTCGGAACTTTTTTCAAGAAGGCTTCCAGTTCCGTTGTCGTTACGATCGTACCCGATGGGTTGTTCGGGTTGCACACCCATACAACGCGCGTCTGTTCGTTAATAGCCGCAGCCATTGCTTCGAGATCGTGAACGCCATTTTTCAAAGGAACTTCGATCAGCTCAGCACCTTCAATAATAGCATTGGAGCGATATTGTGAAAAAGTCGGCGATGCCATCACGGTATTCGTACCTTCGCTCAAATACGCGCGAGAGATCATCAACAGACTTTCATCTGATCCATTTCCGAAAATCAACTGACCCGGTTTTACTCCGAGGAATTCAGCCAAATCCCAACGAAGATTCAGGCTCGCACCGTCCGGATACAAAGCCAAATTGTCCAAATGAGCAACGATTGCCTCTTTTGCCTTTGGCGATGAGCCATACGGGTTTTCGTTAGACGCCAGCTTGATGACTTCGGTCAACCCGTATTCCCGTTTGACATCATCGATCGGTTTGCCGGGTTGGTATACTGGCGCATTCAAAATTCGTTGCTTCGGTTGCATCTACATTTCACTCCAGACCTTTTTAGTGATTATTGTAACGCACTGGCTAACTGTTGTACAAAGGTTTTTATTTTTGCGACAGCCTCTTCGGATTGGGCTGGATCTCTCAATTGCTCCTCGTGTCGCTCGATTTCGAGGACGATCGCACTCCCGACGATCACACCATCCGTATGCGGCGCCACGGCTTTGACCTGCTCTGGAGTCGAGATGCCGAAGCCAACAGCTGTCGGAACCTTCGTGCTCGCCTTTACTCTGCTGAGGAAATCTGACAAATCCTCCCGCAGGCTAGCCCGAGCGCCAGTCACGCCAAGGGACGACACGCAATACAGAAAACCAGTGGCTTGCTCCCCGATCGTTTGAATGCGTGATTCTGAAGTAGGTGCCACCAAGGAAATGACGTGAATCCCGTTCTTTTTCGCAGCCTCGACTGCGGGTCCATTTTCCTCGATCGGCAAATCTGGAATGACCACACCATCTGCCCCATAAGTAGCCAGATCCGCAAAGAATCGCTCTACGCCATACTGGAGAACGGGATTAAAGTACGAGAACAAGACAAGAGAGGCTTCCATGCCGGAATCACGCAATCTTTTCACGAGCTGCAAGGCATCGATGATCGAGATGTTATTTGCCAGTGCCCGCTGCGAGGCGCGTTGAATGGTTGGCCCATCTGCCAGCGGGTCCGAGTACGGTATGCCAAGCTCGATCAGATCCGCTCCCGCTTCTACCATCGCGTGTGCGAGCTGATAAGTGGCTTCCAGCGTAGGATCCCCTACTGTGATAAACGGAATGAAACGTTTGCGGCTGCGATCTTCGAACAATCGATCAATACGGTTTACGGCTGCTACTGTCATTATTGCTCGCCTCCCTCTGCGGTTTGCTCCAGCGCATCCTGGATCGTCAATACGTCCTTATCTCCCCGACCAGACAGGCAAATGACGAGAATTTCCTCTTTGGACATTTGCGGTGCTCGCTTGATCGCTTCCGCAATGGCATGGGCACTCTCCAGAGCAGGGATAATTCCTTCTGTTCGGCAGAGAAGCTGTACGGCCTCCAGCGCCTCCGCATCGGTAACGGACGTATACGTCACGCGGCCACTGTCTTTTAGATACGCGTGCTCCGGACCTACCCCTGGGTAATCCAAGCCTGCCGAGATTGAGTGTGCTTCCTGTACCTGTCCATGCTCATCCTGCAGCAGATACGTCAAGGAACCATGGATCACACCGGGACGACCAAGGCTCAAGGTCGCCGCATGTTTGTCCGTATCCACGCCTTGTCCAGCCGCTTCCACCCCTCGAAGGGCAACCGCTTCGTCCGAAATGAACGGGTAGAACATCCCGATCGCATTGCTACCCCCACCTACACACGCGATTACTTCATCCGGAAGTCTTCCGAGCATTTTCAGGATTTGGGCACGCGTTTCTTCTCCGATAATCTTTTGGAACTCACGAACGATGTATGGATAAGGATGCGGACCGACGACAGATCCGATCACATAAAACGTCTCTTCTACATTGGAAACCCAGTAACGAATCGCCTCATTCGTCGCATCCTTCAACGTGCGAGAGCCCGAAACTGCCGGGATTACCTCCGCCCCCAAGAGCTTCATGCGGAAAACGTTCAAGGATTGACGGCGAATGTCTTCTTCCCCCATGAAAACCTTGCAGGAAAGACCCAATTTCGCAGCGACAGTCGCACTTGCCACTCCGTGCTGACCCGCTCCTGTTTCTGCGATGATTGAGGTTTTCCCCATGCGTTTAGCCAGAAGCCCTTGACCCAGCGCGTTATTCAGCTTGTGTGCCCCTGTATGGTTCAGGTCTTCCCGCTTGAGGTAAATACGGGCTCCACCCAGCTCTTCAGTCAAACGCTCGGCATACGTAAGTGGCGTAGGCCGGCCTGCATACTCGCTCAGCAAATGATTCAGTTCCCCGCAAAAAGCCGGATCCTGGGTCGCTTCCTCAAAAGCAGCCTCCAGCTCGGTCAACGCGTTCATCAGCGTTTCCGGTACAAACTTTCCTCCAAACGCCCCAAAGCGTCCTTTTTCATCTGGCACGATTCGCGTAGTTGTCGTAGCTTGCTTCATGCGCCTTTCACCCTCTCCACCAATGTTTTTATTTTCTCGGCATCCTTTTCGCCGTCTGTTTCGACTCCACTTGAAACATCAATCATCCCTGCTTGGTAACGGTTGATGAGCTCCGATACATTTCCTGTATTGATCCCGCCAGCGATGATGCACGTTTTTTCCTGGCAAGCCTCCTGCAGCTGCGGGATCTGCTCCCAAGAAAAACGTTTACCCGTTCCTCCCGCCTGGCTCGGATCGTACGTATCGAACAGGTACGCGTCAACGGAACCGGCGTAACGTGCGATTTCTGCTGCAGCATCTTCCTCTCCGCCCACCGCCAATGCTTTCCAAACAGGGAGAGAATATCGTGCCCTGACCTGTTGGCAGTACTCTGGCGTCTCCTGACCATGTAGCTGAATAACAGCTAACGGTACGTCCGCGAGAAGGTCATCCAATTCCTGTAGAGTGGGATTGACGAACACGCCGACAGCTGGAGGATGTTCGGGGACCTCGCTCAGCAAGGACTTGGCTGTGGGGCCATCTACCTGGCGCTTGCTCGGAGCAAAAACGAAGCCTACGTAATCCACGCCCAGTTTTTTTAAGAGAGCAAGCGTCTCCACCCGTTTGATGCCACAAATTTTGACGCGCGTCACAGGATCACCCCCGGCTTCGCAGCATTCGTTTCGCCAACCAAGGAAATCACGGCTTTCGTCACATCGGACTGTCGCATGAAATGCTCTCCTACTAGGACTACTCTCGCCCCAGCCTTCCGCACGTTTTCGATATCCGCAGGAGCTGAAATGCCGCTCTCGCTGACGACTGTGATCGAGGTCGGGATCTCGGAAATCACTTCATGGGTCACTGCCAGATCCGTTTGGAACGTATGGAGGTTGCGGTTGTTAATTCCCAATAGCGTGGGAGTGATATGCCTTAGCACCATCTCGGTCTCTCGACGATCATGAACTTCCACCAGGACATCCAGGCCCAGCTCTTCTGCTGTCTGGTACAAATGACGCAGCTGTGATCCCTCGAGAATGGCCGCAATCAGCAGGATGGCATCTGCTCCTGCTGCCCGGGCTTCTACGACTTGCATTTCATCAATAAGAAAGTCCTTGCGCAATAAAGGTCGATCGATTGCCTCATGGATCATCTGCAGATAAGTCAGGCTTCCCTGGAAAAAGGACTCATCGGTCAATACCGACAGACACTCTGCCTGCGCCGCTTGATACGCTTTGGCGATGCTCACTGGCTCAAAGTCAGGGCGGATCAGTCCTTTCGATGGCGAGGCTTTCTTCACCTCAGCGATGACACTGACAGCCCTTGTGCTTGTTTCCAAGGCTTTGCGGAAACCTCGCGGCGCTTCTACGGATTTTGCCGCTGAAAGCAGGCTGGACATCGTATTCCCTATGTGCAGGCGGCTAACTTCTTCCCGTTTTTTCTCGACAATTTTACGAAGCATGAATCATTCCTCCTGCAATCTGGCGGACTTGCTCGAGCTTATTCATCACGAGTCCGTCGTCAATCAGTTCAGCAGCGCGGATCACACCTGCTTCAATCGAGCTCACCCGATCTGCCAGGTACAGGATCGCCCCTGCGTTCAGCAAAACGATATCGCGTGGCGCTCCGCGTTTTCCGGCAAAAACATCGTGGATGATCGCCGCGTTTTCCGTTGCATCTCCACCGCGCAAGGCATCTTTCTCGTAGCGCCGCAATCCGAATTGCTCCGGCTGTATTTCATAGGTAGTGATTTTGCCATCGCGCAGCTCTGCCACATGGCTGATCCCGGTTACTGTCAGTTCGTCCAAGCCGTCCTCTCCTGCTACGACCAGCGCTCGTTTGACATCCAATTGAGCGAGGACGGAAGCGATCGTCGGAAGCAGCTTGGCATCATAGACACCCATCAGCTGATGACTGGCGTTGGCTGGATTCGTCAAGGGACCGAGCAGGTTGAACACGGTGCGGACAGCCAGCTCCTTGCGTGGTCCTGCCGCATGCTTCATCGCTTGGTGATAGAGCGGCGCAAACAGGAAGCACAGATTCGTTGCACGCAGGCAGTCCGCCGCATTTTTCGGAGTCAGGTTGACCGGAACGTCCAGTGCTTCGAGCACATCTGCACTTCCACTTTTACTGGATACGGCACGATTGCCATGCTTGGCAATGCGAACGCCGTCACTCGCTGCGACGAAAGCACTCGCCGTAGAAATGTTAAAGGTATGACTGCCATCGCCGCCTGTTCCGCACGTATCCACCAAGCCCGGCAGTTCGATCGGAAACGTCGTAGCGCGTGCTCTCATCGCTTTGGCGAAGCCGAGAATTTCTTCCACCTGCTCGCCTTTCAAGCGAAGGCTGGCGAGAAAAGCCCCGATCTGGGCAGGCGTCGCTTTGCCGTCCATGATCTCTCCCATCGCTTCCTCGGCTACAGCGGTATCCAAATGCTTGCCTTGCAGAATCTGCTCGAGTGCTTGCGTTAGCATGACAATTCCTCCTTGCGCGAAAACAGCTGCTCCGCTTTTTCGAGTGCGGAGATCATAGCCGCTGCCTTGTTGATTGTCTCCTGATACTCATTCGCAGGTACAGAGTCAGCGACAATCCCCGCTCCAGCCTGCACATGCGCGTACCCATCCTGGAAGAACAGCGTGCGGATCGTAATGCAGCTATCCAAGGAACCGTCAAAGGAAATGTACCCGATCGCTCCTGCGTACAAGTGGCGGGCATCCGGTTCCAGCTCTGCGATAATTTCCATCGCGCGAAGCTTGGGAGAGCCGGATACCGTACCTGCTGGAAAAGCGGAAAGCAGAGCGTCAAATGGATGCAGATCTTCACGAAGCCTGCCTGTCACGTGCGACACCATGTGCATGACATGGGAGTAGTTTTCGATCACCAAAGCTTCCTCTACTTTGACACTACCGTAGGCGGACACTTTGCCCACATCGTTTCGTCCGAGATCGAGCAGCATGTAGTGCTCGGCTCTTTCCTTGTTGTCCGCGAGCAGGTCTGCCGCCAGCAGTTCGTCTTCTTGTGGGGTAGCTCCTCTTTTGCGCGTACCCGCAATCGGCCGCATTTCTACCTTTTCATCCTCGACCCGTACCAGCAGCTCCGGTGAAGTCCCGACTACTGTTTCTCCTTCGTACTCGAGGTAGTACATGTACGGAGACGGGTTTAACGTACGCAGCAATCGATAGACCGCAAAAGGATCCACATCTGTTTTCACGGAGAATCGCTGGGATAACACCACTTGGAAAATATCGCCCGCGGCAATGTATTCTTTCGCCTGCTCCACGATTTGCTCGTACTTCTCTCGACTCATATTGGGCTCCACAGTGAGAGGAGTCGGCTCTTGTTCAGCTACCTGAATACGGCGGTCTGCCTGAAGGGGCTCACTTACTTTCGCAGCCAGCTGTTCAAGTCGTTCACAGACTTGCTCGTATTTTTCGGCAATGACGGCTGGTGTATCTCCCGCCTCAACATGCAGGTTTACAATCAGCTGGATTTCTTGCTTTAAATGGTCAAAGGCGATCATTTCATCAACAAACAGAAAACGCATATCCGGAACAGTCAAACGCTCTTGTCGATGGGCTGGAAGATTTTCAAAATAACGTAGGGTATTGTAACCGAAAAACCCTACTGCTCCACCACTAAGCCGTGGGAAACGAGGCAGCTTGGGGCTTTTGAAACGATCCAATTCTTCTCGGAGGTACTGAACCGGATTCCCTTGGAGGGACGTGCGCTCTCCATTACGGCGCAGCACGGTAATTTCTTCTTCCTTTGCTTCGACGATCTGAAAAGGATTCATCCCGATGAAGGAAAAACGTGCCCATCTCGCTCCGCCTTCCACACTCTCGAGAAGGAACGAGTCACTTTGGCGAACCTTTTGGTACAAACGAATTGGTGTCTCATAGTCAGCTAACAAGGTCATGCTCACAGGAATTAAAGAATACGAAGCCGAAAGGGATTGGACCTCGGCTAAAGAGGGGAAATACATGGACTCTCATCTCCTTTTTCGGGGGAAAGAACGGGACGGAATTTTGATCCGTGCTCTTCCCTGCCCGCTAACTAGAGCGAGAGGTAGGGGGAGAATTTCTATACAAACAACGAGATTGATTGCCCGTTGTTTGGTGGCCGTTTCGAGACCACGTTCAAGCTTTATGAAAATCCAAGATGGACTTTTTCATAATAAACTTGGAATTGCCAAGCTTCTGGCACAGGTGAATGATCAGCTGCCCACCTACTATCCCGTTTTATCAAGCATTGGGATAATAAAAAAACCAGTGCGAGCACTGGAATGGGCGCAAAAAATATACCCAGCCTGCTCTTCTCTCCTCAACCTAACTCATCTCAACTCTGCTCTACTTACTCTGCTCTCAGCCGGTAATTCATCAATCCGGAAAACGAGACGCTCTCGTTTCACTTATCGTAAAAGAGAGCGCCCAGAATGTCAACTATCGATTTGTCAGATCGGGCCGGAGTTTAACCGCATCCCGCAGAAATACGTGTTGAATATCTTTTGCTTGTTTGTCCGTGTTCACATGCATCATGACACGCACACACATAGGCAGACCACCCGGAACAGGAATTTCGCGCGCGCACATCAGCGGAACGTATTGCCATCCATCGCCCTCGAGCAAGCGTGCAGCCTGCGCAGGAAAGGTAGCACTTACATCTTCCGTCGTAGTAATGATAATACTTGCTATGTCTTCAGCTGCAATCTCATTTTTGCTGACCATTTCTTCCAACAGCCATTTGGTGGAGGACACGATTTCTTCACGTGTGTCGACCTCCACTGTAATGGCTCCTCTGACTCCTCGCACTCCCATGCTTACGCCTCCACTTCTTCTCGCATCACTGTCAAGATGATTTCTTCGTCGATGTCTTTGATTAGTTCTACTTGTCCGATTGCCCGTGGCAAAACAAGAGCGAGCTTCCCGCCAACGGTCTTCTTATCCCGCTTCATCGCTTCGAGCACCGCTTCCGGCGTGAGACCCGCTGGCCATTTTGTCGGGAGATGGTACAGGCTCAGCACGCGCTCTGTCCGTTCAGCTACACCCTTCTCGGCAATTCCTACCCGTTCGGCCACTTTGGCTGCGACGCACATCCCAATCGCGATGGCTTCTCCGTGGTTCAGCGCGGAATAAGCGCTCAATGCCTCAAACGCATGCCCAAATGTATGGCCCAAATTAAGCAAGGCCCGTTTCCCTTGCTCTGTTTCATCCTCTGACACGATCGCCGCTTTCACCGCACAGCCTCGTTGAATCGCTTTTGCCAACAATTCTGAATCGAGCCCCCACAAACGGTCTGCATGCTCCTCCAGCCAATCGACAAATGCTTCATCCGAGATTAGCCCATGCTTGACTACCTCGGCAAAGCCAGCTGCTACTTCCCTTTTCGGAAGCGTATGCAGAGCAGACGTATCGTAGATGACCACGCGCGGCTGATGGAAGGCACCGATCAGGTTCTTCCCGAGGGGGTGATTGATGGCAACCTTACCCCCTACCGAGCTGTCATGAGCCAGAAGCGTAGTAGGCAGCTGAACAAAGTCGATACCACGCATATAGGTAGCTGCGACAAAACCTGCTAAATCACCTACAACACCACCACCGAGTGCCAGCACCGCTGACTTGCGATCGAGCCCTGCCTGAATGGCTTCTGTCAAAATTCGGTCGTAGACGCTCAAGCTTTTGGATTGCTCGCCCGCAGCAATCACGCTCGCCGTCGTGCGGTAGCCTGCCGTTGCCAAGACTTCACGCAGCGGCTCCAAATAATTCTCCGCCACGTGTTCATCTGTTACAATCAGCAGCTGACTCTTCGAAGAAATGCCAGCCTCCTGCAGCAGCTTCGGTGCATGCTGCAAAAGACCTTCTCCAATAATAATCGGATAGGATCGCTCGCCCAATTCTACAGTCAGAGTCTCGTGATTCATTAGAATTTCTCCGTGTAAGCCCGGTATTGACGAACGTTTTCCACCATGTCATCCATCGAGTCAGATGGGAATTTATCACACATCGCATTTGCAATTTCCCATGCCACAACTGCTTCGGCGACGACACTCGCTGCTGGAACCGCACAGCTGTCCGAACGCTCAATGCTCGCGGAAAACGCTTCTCGGGAATCGATGTCAACGCTCATGAGCGGCTTGTACAGCGTAGGAATCGGCTTCATCACACCGCGAACCACTACCGGCATACCCGTTGTCATACCGCCTTCCAAGCCGCCTGCGCGATTGGATTTTCGGCTGTAGCCCGTCTCTTCATTCCATTCGATTTCGTCATGGACCTGCGATCCTGGAAGACCGGCCGCTTCAAATCCGATTCCGATTTCTACCCCTTTAAAAGCTTGAATGCTCATGATGGCCTGTGCCAGACGGCCGTCCAGCTTGCGATCCCATTGTACATGTGTTCCCAGACCAATTGGCACGCCTTCTACGATTACCTCTACGATCCCGCCGAGAGAATCTCCATCCTCTTTGGCTTTATCGATCGCTGCCATCATTTGCACTTCGGCTTCCTTGTCGAGACAACGAACCGGCGATTCCTCTGTTCGTGCAATCAATTCGTCGAGACTCACATGCTCCCGTTTTGCAACGATGTCATTAATTTGCAGAACTTGTCCGCCTACGCGGATTCCAAACGCTGCGAGCAGCTCGCGAGCGACAGCTCCTACTGCTACGCGAATCGTCGTTTCACGTGCACTGGAACGTTCCAGAATATTGCGCATATCGCGCTGGTGATATTTGATCGCGCCATTTAAATCCGCATGGCCCGGGCGTGGACGGGATACACGACGTTTTTCCTCTGCTCCCTCTTCCACCGGTTCTGCGCTCATGATTCCTTGCCAATGTGTCCAATCCTTATTTTCCACGACCAGCGTAATCGGAGCTCCGGTTGTATAGCCATGACGAACACCGGAAAGAATTTTTACCTGGTCCTTTTCAATTTGCATTCTTCTGCCACGGCCATGTCCTTTTTGACGACGAGCCAACTGCTCATTGATCGCCTCAATGGAAATCCGCAGATTGCTTGGCACACCCTCAATAATCGCAGTCAACTGCGGCCCATGAGACTCTCCTGCTGTCAAGTAACGCATTACTAGCTTCCTCCATCCTCCAGGCAGCCCGATCCCTTTTTCCCTACTCAAACGGGATGCTGTCCTTTATCACTTTTAAGCGCTATAATATCATACCTAGTACTCGGTGGAAATACCAAAGTCATAAACGATTACAGATTCTCCCCTTTTACAGGAAAAACGCCCCTCCCTTTAGGAGAAGCGCTGCTGGAAGTCTTGGCGCTGTTCAGAAATGATCTACCATCAAAAAAGGATTGGACCCCAATGAATGACGGGAGTGATCCGCTCGCAATAAATCGTCAAGCTGTTGCTTTTCCGCACCGAGTATTTGTCCGCACTCTTGCAAAGTGATCAGACCCCGGCGATATGCCTCAATGACTTTGTATTTATCCATCTGCTGCCCCCCAGAATATACATGTCGATAATTCTAGTCTTGGAAAAAAAGGGCAGAGATATACAAGCAGCGGCACTCAAATCATCCCATTTTGCGATAAAAGAATGTATCTTCTGTCTCCAGCTGGTATTGTTGTGGTTGGAAAATTTGCTCCGTGCTGCCTACGAACAGTACACCGCCCGGCTTCAGGGCACGGCTGAATTTTTGATACAGCTCGTGTTTCGCCTCTTCCGTAAAATAAATCATGACATTCCGGCAAATGATCAGGTCAAACTGTGTATCAAACGTATCCGCAAGCAAATTATGCTTTTTAAAGGATACGAGATTCTTCACCTCATCCGTAACCCGATAACTTAGCGCGTCTTTCGTAAAATACTTCGTGATCAAATCCTTCGGGCAATCCTGCAAGGAACGGTCCGTATAGACACCTTGCTTTGCCTTTGCTAATGCACCTTCATCGATATCGGATGCAAGCACAGTGGCCGCCAGTTTTTTTCGCAGCAAAATGAGCGACAGCGTATACGGCTCTTCCCCCGTCGAACAGGCAGCGCTCCAGCACTTGATCCGAGGCGATTGCTTGGTCAAGCGCGGAAGGATCTTATTTTCTAGCACTTCCCATCTTCCAGGGTTGCGGAAAAATTCGGATACGTTAATTGTCATACGGTCCAAAAATTCATAGAACAATGTCTTGTCTTTGGATATCGCATCAAAATACTGCGTAAACGTATCATATCCTCGTTTTACCCGTAGAGATGTCAACCTGCGCTTCATCTGGGCTTCTTTGTAGAGGGCAAGGTCAATTCCGGTCATTTTTTTGATGTTTGCAATAAATTGAAGAAAATCCTTATCTTCCATGGGAACGCTCCCCCTTTGACAGCTTACCTTTTTTACATTCGCCAAAATTCGAGAAAACCCTATCAAATACGTGGGGATATTTGTCAAAATAACGAAAAAAACCCCGGGCTCGGGGTTTTTCTGCATTCCATTCTTAGATCCAGCGTTGGATTGTTTTTTCGAAGGAAAGAACTTCCTCAGCGGAGAACCACAGACCGATTTCACGCTCAGCGCTCTCAGGGGAGTCAGAACCGTGGATGATGTTCATGCCAACGGAAGTAGCGAAGTCGCCACGGATTGTACCGGAAGCAGCATCAACTGGATTGGTTTTGCCCATCATTGCACGAGCGGTTGTGATTACGTTGTTACCTTGCCATACCATAGCGAATACAGGACCGGAAGTGATGAAGTCTACCAGTTCGCCGAAGAAAGGACGCTCTTTGTGCTCTGCATAATGCTCTTCAGCCAGTTCACGGCTAACAACCATCAGCTTCGCGCCAACCAGTTGGTATCCTTTTTTCTCAAAACGGGAAACGATTTCCCCGATCAGGTTACGTTGTACGCCATCAGGTTTTACCATAAGGAACGTTTTTTCCATTGTAAGTATGCCTCCATTAGAGCTATGTATTGGTGCACGTTACACCAACGAAAATTTTATCAAAAGAATAGGGGCCAAGCAACAGCCACTCGGTTAAAATTCATTAAAATTTGCGTTCAATAATAAAATCAGCGATGCCGGACAAAGAAGTCTTGGCTTGGTTGTTAGGCAAATCCCTTAAAATGGCATGTGCCCGTGCAATATAACGCTCTGCAAGCTGCTGCGAAAAAGCAATGCCTTCGTCTGAACGGATCAGCTGAATCGCTTCATCGACATGATCCCAAAACGTCTCTTCATTCATCCACGTTTGAAAGCGATCCCGCGTGCGGCCGAAGTGAGCGGTATAGAGGGCAGGCAGCGTAATGTTGCCATTCACGAGATCACTACCTGCAGGTTTCCCTAGCTGCTTTTCTGTTCCTGTAAAATCAAGAATATCATCCGTAATCTGAAAGGCCATACCGACATTGTAGCCGTACCAGTACATTTTCCGGATCAATTCCTCACTAGCACCGCTAGCCACAGCGCCGAGTTGGCAGCTGATTGCGATCAACAAGGCGGTTTTCCGTTTGATCCGACGCAAGTACGTGCGGAAATTTTGATCCCAGTTCTTGAGATCCTTGACTTGCTCAATTTCCCCCTTGCACAGCTCCACCATCGCGTTAGACAAGATTTGATGCAGCTGTGGGATGGGCAGCTCGGCCGCAATAGCCAGGGCACGGGCAAAAATATAGTCGCCAGCGTACATCGCCACTTTATTGTCCCATTTCATCCGAACCGTATCTTTTCCGCGACGCTTGTCGGCATCGTCAATGACATCGTCATGGACAAGGGAGGCCATGTGAATCAGCTCCAAAGGAACAGCCACATGCTTCAGACGTTTGACATCATAATTTCCCCATTTTCCTCCGAGCAGGACAAAAACCGGACGAATCCGCTTGCCACCTGCCTTGAGAAGATGAGTAGCAGATTGATTCAGCTCTCGCATGTCTGTATCAATCGATTTTTCCAGCTCGTCTTCAATATACTGGACGTCCTTTTTCATTTTAAAGTAAATATCGACCAGGTTCATCCGTTCCACCTATCTCGTCAACGTAGTATTGGTCTGCCGTCCACCAGCCTGCCAAAGGTCGACGGTTGCCGGTGCCGGTAGAAGTCCCAGCTCCGCTGCGCATCGGTAGTAATACAAAAGTCCAATCCGCTGTACGTCGCCGAAATCGTGCTGTAAACCTTGAAAATAATGAGCCCATTCTTGCTTGTCACCGCCAAAGTGGGTGAGGACATAGTCAATGAGCGGGCCTGGATTTTCTCTTGTCTTTCTCTTGCTCGCAAGAAAAGAGGCATGCACGTCAGCAAGCAGTTCACTTTGCTCGGCCAGGACCTCTTTTCGTACAGCCCAGATCGCAAAGGTCATCGAGTATCCAGTGAACTGATGCCACAGCTCTCCCAGATCATACACGTGGAGGTCGCCGCCGTTTCTCACCGCCTGAATCGCGTCGTCACCGATCAATAAAGCCGCATCTGCTGCGCGCAGCATGTCAGCAAGTATCGGTTCCTGTGTAACGTAAGAAATCTCATAATCGTAAAACTTAGACAGAATGATCTTCAATAAATTGACTGTCGTCGCTGACGTGTTCGTCAATGCAATCTTTGCACCGTTCAGCTGTTCAATCGGCTTTTTGCTAAACAAGAAAAGGGAGCCTACTCTCCCATTGGCACTGACAGACAAATCTGCTAGTGCCACATAGCGGGAGGCATGCTCTGCGTAGCTAAAGGAAGAGATTGGACCCAAATCGATTTCACCGCGCGCCATTGCCTGGTTTAGTTGAGCGGGCACTTGCCGGATGAATTCGATCTGATCCTCAAAACGCTCCTGCTCAAAGTAAAAATAGACCGGGAGTACATTTGTATACAAGATCTGTCCAATTCGCAAGGACTTTTGCATGCTTCTATTCCCCCCAACGCCGAAACAGCGAGTGTGGTACATCCAATGCATCCAAAGCTTTTCCTACGACGAAGTTGATGAGATCATCCATAGTTTGCGGCTTCTGATAGTAGCCAGGCATCGCTGGCAGGATTTTTACACCCAACCTGCTTAATTGTAGCATGTTTTCCAAATGAATGGCATTCAGTGGTGTTTCACGCGGCACGAGAACCAGCCTGCGCCCTTCTTTGATCATTACATCTGCTACTCTCTCCAGCAGGTTTCCAGATGCCCCATGTGCAATTCCTGAAACGGTACCCATTGAGCAAGGAACGACGATCATCCCGTCACATTTGTAAGAACCGCTGGCAGCCGGGCAATTAAAATCACGAAGGCCCCAGTAATGGAGCTGCCCGGGAAAATCCTGCTGCAGCTTAGCCCGCAGCAGGCCTTCACGGTCATCCGTCACCCAATCGAGCTCGTCATGAAAGACTTGCCAGCCAGCTTCCGTGATGATGAGATGCACCGTATGTCCAGCTGACAGCAGTTCCTGCACCAGTCGAACGCCATAAATAGCACCACTCGCTCCTGTTATCCCGACAGCCCATTTCTGTTCACTCATGAAATCACCAGATCAATCATGGTAAAGGCAAACATGACCACGCTCAAAATCCCGTTCATATTGAAGAAGGCTACGTCCAGCTTGGACAAATCTGTAGGCTTGACCAGGCTGTGCTCATAGATCAAAATCGCGCCGGAGATCAAGACGCCGATCAAGAACCAGATCGACAAGTCGGCTACCACATACAAAGACATGAGCCCCACAAAAGTTATCACGTGACAAATACGCGCGACCATCAATGCATTCGCCACACCAAAACGGCTAGGCATCGAGAACAGCCCTTCTTTTCGGTCGAACTCACTGTCCTGGCAAGCATAAATAATGTCAAATCCAGCTGTCCAAAACAGGACGGACGCGAACAAGAGAAGTCCTATCCCGTCAACCTGTCCTGTCGTAGCCACCCAGCCACCCAGTGGACCAAAACCAATGGCAACCCCCAGCACAAAATGGCACAGCCAAGTAAAGCGTTTCGTATAAGAATACAAAACCAGTACGAATACTGCGAGTGGCAGCAGCTTCACAGCCAAATCGTTTAATTGGAACGCGGCAATGAAAAGCACTGCGAAGGAGACGACGATAAACAGAGTGACTTCCACAATGGAAATCAAGCCTGCGGGAATCGCTCGGTTCGCTGTCCGCGGATTTTTCGCATCAATGACACGGTCAATAACTCGGTTTAAGGACATCGCCGCACTGCGAGCCCCTACCATGGCAACTGTTACCCAAAAGATTTCCATCCAGGTCGGCCATGCTTTTTCTATAACAATATTCCCCAAAACCGCGCCCATAAAAGCGAACGGCAGCGCAAAAAGCGAGTGCTCAAACTTAATCATTTCCAGAATAATTTTCAATTTACGAAGACTCATGTAATACACTTCCCATCACTGAAAAAATACCGAAAGCAACCTACCCGGTCAGCGCTTTCAACGTTGCTCCCGCAGGTAGGCGGCCAAAAGAATCCGCTATGGCTTGGTACCGATGTGCAGGGCTGCTACTCCACCCATGAAAAGCTTGACTTGTACTGGATCCAGTCCAGCTTGTTGGAACATCTTGGCAAGCTCGCGGCTGTCTGGAAAGTTGGTCAATGACTTTGGCAGCCACGCGTATTGCTCGTACTTGTTTACTGTCCACTTCGCCACCAGCGGCAAAATATTGTAGAAATAAAAGTAAAAGAGCTTGCGATAAGGTATAAACGGAGGCTTGGACACCTCTAGTGAAACGACTTTTCCACCCGGCTTCACCACACGTGCCATCTCATTTAAAACGGTCTGGACATCCGGTACATTTCGGAGCGCAAACCCGATTGTCGCATAGTCAAACGTATTATCTTCATAAGGAAGCTGCATCGCATCGCCGTTGACGAGCTGTACGTTATTTCCTACACCTTTTTGGGCCACCTTGTATGCACCGACATCGAGCATGTTCTGGCTAAAGTCGAGGCCGACGACACTGCCTTCTTTCCCCACTGCCTGCGCGAGTGTAATGGTCCAGTCAGCCGTTCCGCATGCAACATCTATCGCTTTTTGTCCGGGCTGGATGTTCATCTGCTTCATCGTGTAGTTCCGCCATGCCACATGGCTTCCAAAGCTGATGACATTGTTCATTTTGTCGTATTCATCCGCAATGCTTTCGAAAACGGAATGAACGTATTCTGCCTTCTCTTTCATTTGGGCTTGGTTCACGTAGACTACATCTCCTCAATAACCCGTTTCAGGCGGTTGATCCGGTGGGAGTAACGGGCCGTCATGGTTGCAAGCATATTGCGGGTTTCCACAGGATGCAGCGTTCGTACCATTTGCTCGCACAGACCAATCATCTCAAGCGCTTTTTGCTCAATACCGGACATGACCTGCGAGATCGTCGTTCCTGGTTTTTGCAGCAAAAAACGGGCAAAACCAAAAGGTACTTGTTCTTGCCATTTCAACTGTTCCCATTCTCCGATAACGCTCTCTACTTTTGCCGTCTCTTTCATGAGATTCGTCCAGAAACGACGCTTCTCATCCGTGCCGGCATACGCTTGTACGACTGCTACGTACAATCCCGTGTCGATCGTATTTCGCAGCTCCCAATACTCTTCAGCTGAAGGAAGTCTGCTGTCCTTGCCTGCCAAGTACAGCTTCATCTTCGCTTCGTTTACACGCTGCACGGCTCCAGACAAGACTTGGATCGCCTCGATCTCACTAGCTTCTGCCAGTAGAGCATAATAGCGTGCACTGTAAAAATCACCTGCCAAAACGGTCAGCTGCCGATTACGCTCGTCACTTTGTGTCCGTTCATAATCATTTTTCACGTACTCGTGAATGTCCAAGCCTAATTGGACAAGCCCAGTCGCTGTGCAGAAAATCATCGAGCGTTCCTTGGTCATCCCTTGTTCCATCAAAAACAGGTACAAAAGGGCCAGACGATTTTCCGCCATGGAAGGAACGTCTACATAATGTTCTACATAGGAGTGGGTACTTCTCTTGTAGATCTGTTCGATGATCACTCGAACTTCTTCTACGTATGGGGTATGTTCTTTGCTCATGCGTCCTCCTCCACAAGCTGTGCACAACCTGATGATGTCTGATGTGTTCCGTACACGATCGGTCTATCTGTACTACCCGGTCAAATGGCCGTCCTTGCTATCATACCATACTTCTATCATCAGGGACTAATTCTCTCGTAAAAATACGGATCGATTCGAACCGGAAAAGAATCTCTGACGTATTGCTCCACATCCACTTGCGTCGCGAGCGGCTTGTCAAATGCATCCGCGTCTGTCCCATTTGACTCAATGGCAACGAGAAGTCTCGACTCTTTCGGAGTGTCCCTTTCCTCCAGCACGCGAAAGTACACCTGTTTGACATTATCCGTGAGTGTGAACAACTCATGAGTCAAGCTGTAAAAGTCCTGATATACTTCGGAAAGCTCAACCTTATCAGAGGGCTTCACCGCCAAATCGACATAAAGCGACGGGTTATCCCATTTTATACGCTTAATATTATAATGTGTTGTCATGCTTGTAAACAAATCCAATGCATTTTGCTCGCTTAGATGAATCGGACGGGAAGCTTGGAAAGTCGGAACATCCGTCCGTTTCCACCCTGTGTTCGGGACAAGTGACAGCATCAGAGCCAAAAAGGCAGAAACAGCGATGGCCGCAAACAGTCTACGTGGCATAGACATCCCTCCTCTCCATCATTGTACAAACAAAAAAAGCAGGCTATGCCTGCTTTTGCACAAAACGTACAGCTTATTCAGTCGTGTCGATTGTTCCGTGTTGAGAGTAAATGACCGCTTTCCCGCGTACTTTAATTGCGGAAGTGTGCTCGGTAAATTGAAAAATCATGACCTCGCCTTTATCGAGCTTTTCCGTGTGATGAAAACGAGTATCGGATCCCCGAGTGAGCCCGATGACGTGGACCCCGTTTTCTTTCGCCTTTACTACGAAATAATCTTGATTGAACACGGTTGGTTGTGACACTGTTTATCCTCCTTGCCAAGCGTTATGTGTCATTGACTACTATGATGTCCGGTCAGACTGCAATCTGTTCATGATTTTTTCCACATAGCGCTGCGTTTCCTGTGGCAACTGGCTATATTTCTCCTCCAGCTCCGCATCGTTGTCAATACCCAATCGTCCGATGCGACCCGGGCCGGCATTATACGCTGCCAAGGCTACTTTCACATTGCCATCGTAGCGATCCAGGAGGCTTTTCAAGTACTTGGTTCCCCCTGCCAGATTTTCATCCGGATTGTATACGTCGCGAACCTTCATCGCTTTTGCCGTCTGGTCCATCAGCTGCATCAGACCTTTGGCACCCGCCTGCGAAACCGCCGATGGGTTGAAATTGGACTCTGCTCGCACCACTTCACGAATGAGGTCGTTGTCTACACCGATCGAACGCGCCATGCGATCAATCTTTTCTAAAAGAGCGGAAGTCGGGAGAGTAGAAGCTCGTCCACCTGCTGTCGTATTTGCCGCAGATGAATTCGTGTCTACCTCTTCTAGTCTCTGCGCAAAATTCCATTCTGGCGAACCGTCCAGTTCGGCAATAATCTCTTCTGCTGTAATCACGCGCTGACCCGAAGCGAGCTGCGCTTGCAGCACATCAGAAAACAAGCCGTCATCCACAGACGGAAGAGCTGCCGAAGCAGTATTTGTGCCATAGGAAAGCTGGTTCAAATAGGGCTGAAGCGATACGGGTACATTCATAACAACTAACAACCTTTCCTCGCTTGTCTCCCTCTTATTATAGAAAAGAAAGAACAGGAAGCCAATAGTGAAATTGGTATCATCTTGAAAAACAAAAAGGAACCTGAATCCTCAGGTTCCGCTAATTGCGATGTAAATGGTCGGAATGCAGGGATTCGAACCCTGGACCTCACCCACCCCAAGGGTGCGCGCTACCGGGCTGCGCCACATCCCGACGTACATCTGTACTATACAATAATTTACCTGCAGCGTCAAGAAAAATTTCCGTTTCTTTCTTGTTTACAAGACGTTTTACGGGCGGATCAAACTGAATACTTCTGCCCTAGCGGCAGCATCTTCTTTAAACAACCCACGCACAGCTGAAGTCACTGTTTTGGAGCCAGGTTTTTTCACACCACGCATCGTCATACACATATGCTCCGCCTCTACCACAACAACGACGCCATGCGGATCCAGTTTGCTTACGATCGCATCTGCTACCGTCGAGGTGATTCGCTCCTGCAATTGGGGACGTCGCGCTACCGTATCCACAGCGCGAGCCAATTTGCTCAGACCGACTACTCTTCCACCCTTTGGAATATACGCCACATGCGCTTTTCCAAAGAACGGGACGAGGTGATGTTCGCACATCGAGTAAAACGGAATGTCCTTGACGAGTACCATTTCTTCATGGTCCTCGCTGAACACTGTTTCGAAATAGTCTTCTTCGTTTATGTGCATGCCTTCGAAAACTTCGGCGTACATTTTCGCTACACGTTTCGGAGTATCTAACAATCCTTCACGATCCGGGTTATCGCCAACTGCCTCCAGAATCATGCGAACGGCCTGTTGTATTTTATCTAAATCGACGTTCATTTCGGTACCTCCTACTTTCTGACTCTCACTCTACGAGATCTTTCTAAGTTCTGACAGACAAGCAACACCAATCTTATCATATTGAAATCAAAAAAACAAAAAGATCTGACAAGAATTCCCCTATGTAAGTGTTTGGAAGGCAGAAAAAAATCCACATCACGAAAATGTGGATTTTTTTATGTAAGTGTTTCGATCACGAAATGTGACGATTACTTGATGGAGTCTTTGAGTTGCTTACCTGGTTTAAACGCAGGTACTTTGCTGGAAGCGATTTCGATCTCTTCACCTGTTTGTGGGTTACGACCTTTACGAGCCGCGCGCTCACGAACTTCGAAGTTACCAAAGCCGATCAGTTGGACTTTGTCACCTGTTTTCAATGCCTCAGCGATCGCGTCGAGTACCGCGTCAACTGCTTTGGTAGCATCTTTCTTGGTGAGTTCAGTGGTGTCAGCCACTTTTGCAATCAGTTCTGTTTTGTTCATTCTTGTTCACCTCCCCTCAAAGAACACCAAGTCCCTCGTTACTATTTTTCTTAACCGAAACAAGTCGTTTTATACACGATTGGTTGTTTTTACCGTTCTGACAAGCTTATAGTAATACACGGATTTCTTAAATTCAAGCCCCTCCTGTCGAAATAAAGCGAAATACAAGAAAAAAAGGCATCCCGTCACGCCGGATGCCTTATTCCCTTCCTACCTTTATAGGACTTTACACCTGATTTTAGAGGATGATCGCAATCAGTCCGCCTGAGCCTTCATTGATAATTCGTCCCAGTGTTTCCTGCAATTTGTAGCGCGCATTGTCTGGCATCATCGTGATTTTCGCCTGAATTCCCTCACGTACGATGGAATGCAGCGAACGTCCAAAAATGTCCGAATTCCAGATCGAAAGCGGATCTTTATCAAAGTCCTGCATCAGGTAGCGGACGAGCTCTTCGCTCTGTTTTTCCGTACCGATAATCGGCGCAAACTCAGATTCTACATCCACTCGGATCATGTGAATCGAAGGCGCGGTCGCTTTCAATCTGACTCCAAAACGCGGCCCCTGGCGGATGAGTTCAGGTTCGTCCAAGGTCATCTCATGCAACGACGGAGCCGCTATCCCGTAGCCCGTACTCCGAACCATATGCAGAGCTTCTGCTACCTGGTCGTACTCCCGTTTCGCATGAGCGAACTCTTGCATAATCTTCAACAGATGATCCTTTCCGTTGATTTCCACTCCGACGATTTCCATCAGAATGCGATCATACAGCTCATCAGGAGCGTAAAGATCGATCTCCGCGATCCCTTGCCCCATATGCATGCCTGCGAGTGAGGCCCGCTCCACGAAGTCATAGTCGTTGAAAAAGCCGACGACACGGTCCACATCGCGTAACCGGCGAATATCCTGCACGGTTTCACGTACGGCCTCTTCATAGTTCTGACGCAGCCAGTGGCCATTTTCCAGGACCATGACCCAGCTCGGCAGATTGACGTTTACTTCATGGACAGGGAACTCAAACAGGACTTCTCTCATCAGAAGCAGAATTTCCTGCTCGGTCATGTGATCTACCGACAGGGCCACTACAGGTACATCGTATTTTTCCTGCAGCTGCAAGCGCAGATTTTGCGCTTCATCTGAACGTGGGCGAGTCGAGTTGACCACGATGACGAAAGGTTTTCCGACTTCTTTGAGCTCATTGACTACCCGTTCCTCGGCATCAATGTATCCCACACGCGGGATTTCCGCGATGCTGCCGTCTGTTGTCACCACGATCCCGATCGTCGAGTGCTCCTGAATCACTTTCCGCGTTCCGACCTCGGCCGCTTCTTCAAATGGAACAGGCTCCTCATACCAAGGAGTGTTGACCATGCGCGGTCCGTTGTCGTCTTCAAATCCTTTTGCACCCTGTACCGTATAGCCGACGCAGTCAACGAGGCGGACGTTGATGCTGAGCCCTTCGGTTACATGTACATTGACGGCCTGGTTAGGAACAAATTTTGGTTCTGTCGTCATAATTGTTCGGCCAGAAGCACTCTGTGGCAACTCATCCGTGGCACGGATTCGCTCTGCTTCTGATTGGATGTTCGGGATGACGACCTGCTCCATAAACCGCTTGATAAAGGTCGATTTTCCCGTACGTACAGGCCCTACCACTCCCAGGTAGATATCTCCGCCCGTCCGTTCGGCAATGTCTTTAAAGATGTCGACTCGTTCCACCATCGATGACCTCCTTCTATTTGTCTATTTTTACACTATGACCATTTTTCCGAATTATCCCTGACCGCCAGTATTTTCCCGGGAACCTCGTACTAGTTTTGTGGACAGTACAAATATATGTGAGAAACAGATAACTAGAACAAAAAAACGACTCTGCTTTGAGTCGTTTTTCCTCATGACTGATTTACAGTTTTAACAGCCGCGGCTCTCCATTCACCATTTCATAAGGGAAGGACTTCGCCGGAACAAACATGGACTCCCGTGCAAATACATAGCGCGGATCCGTATTTTTTGGAACGGCTGCTTTGGTATTTCGCAGGACTTGCGCAATATCCGCTGCGTAATCGATCCCTACTTCCCCATTTGCGTTCATCACGAGAGGCAGCAAAGAGTTCCCCAGCGTGGACGGTACTTGCCACGTTTTTACTCCGATTTCCTCATGATCGATCGTAAAGTAGCCATTTCCTAAATCCTCCTTTACCGGGAGCTTGTTGTAGAAATTGCGGTAGCGGTTCACGGCCGATTGCACGTCGGCAACGGTACTGACAGCTCCGAGGTTTAGCAGTTTTGCCGCAGGCTTGGTCTCTACATCAATCAGAACGTATTTGTAAACGCCGCCTTTTTCAAAGGCATTGCCTGGGACATCCGGCATGTATCGCGGCGTCATTTTTCGGAAATCAATCTCGTATTTTTCAAAAATCGGCGTATCCAACGGCTTGGTCACGATCGGCAGAACCGCTGTATCCTTCTGAAACTGTTCGATCGCCTTCTGTGTTGCTTCTAGATAAAATGTACTGGGTACTTGATTTTCCGCTTTTCGCTCATCCGGATACAAACAGCCGGACAGCAATACGGAAAGAAGAGTCAAGCTTAGCATCAGCTTGAACGATTTTTGCCATGAATGCCACATTATGTACGTACACCTCTTACCCTAATGTTCGTTTTCCTCGCGCTGCCGCTCCAATGCCGCCTGTACGACGGATTTCAAGCGACCCTCTGGTATTCGAATCGTGCAGTCTTTATCCGTGGCCTTTGCTTGACAGCCTAGTCGGATTCCTTGTGCCAGATCCTTTTCCGGCATTTTTCTGTGCTCCAGCTGGCTTGGAGGTGACAATTCCCCACTCTCCAGAACAATGCGACACATGAGACATGAAGCATGTCCGCCACATCGCTGCGGAATGACTACCCTCGCTGCCGCAGCTGCACTCACCATGGTTTGGCCGGATCTTGATTTGATGCTTTTTCCGCTTGGTAAAAACGTTACTCTTCCCATTCGTTGAATCTCCTGTCAATACGGTCGGTGTGCGAGCTTTACGTCCCCATCCTGCACAACCTGAATCTGGCAGCCGAGCCGGAAGCCCTCTGCCCGCTCTGCTTTGCGCAGCCGGAGCTTTTCTTCCTTCGTGACCTCATTCAAAAATTCGGCACCTTCCAAAACGAATGTTCGACACTGTGCACATACTCCTCGCTGGCAGGCGTGCCCCCATACAACCTTATGCTTTTTGGCGATAGCGACCACCGTCTGGTTCAGCTCCACAGGCAAGTCGTGGCTCCCAGCGCGTGTCACTAGCGTTAGCTGAGACATTCTTTCCTCTCCTTATACAAAAATAACGATAAGAATCATGACAAAAATCGCAAGAAGCATTAAAAATGCGAATGTCTTGACCAAAAAACGCAGAAACGCATTGGTCATTTTCCTGGCATAAATCATGAGTAGGTTGCAGACGAACATCAGACCCATGGCAATCAGGGAAATGTTCATCTTCGTCATAGGATCGATATACATCTGGAAAAACAGCACCCTTTGCATTTTTTGCTTCATTATACCATACTTCGACGCTGTCCGTCTGACGCTTGCGAACCTCCCTCTGGACATTCGCATAGACTATCGTGATGAATTCGCCCATTGGAGGGATGGCAAGTGAGCAACAAATCGAGCAGCAGCAAACGCAAGTGGCGCAATCCCTACGCCCCCATACCCAGCAAGAAGCTGAGCGAACAAGTGACAGAAGCATCCTTGGCCGTGACACCGAAAAAATTGCTGCCGCTACCGGCTGTCGATCTGCGGACGTCCGTTTCCAAGATGCGCAATAATATTAAAGGAATCAGCACGACGATCCGACAAGTCGAGGAAACCATGGATTCCTTGTACGGGGCCATGGAGATATTTGAAAACCTGGGCAAGAGCCCTGCCGAAAAAGCAGAGACGGTTTCGGCGGAACGCCCCCCTTCCAAGCGCAGAGGCGCCTCGGAGGCCTCTCGCATGGTAGAAGAATCCTCGGAGCCCGAAGCTACCACCAGCGGCAGCGGCAACCCTCTCGGAAATATCGACATCGGCCAGCTGCTGGGGCTGCTGCAATCCCCGCTCGTTCAAAGTCTGCTGAGTCAGACCGTCGGCAGCAACAATTCCAAGCAACGAAAAAAAGAGGGATGAGATCCCTCTTTTTTTCTTCGTTCTGTAGGTCAGCCATGTCCCTGTAGAGCCATGATTGTTCCTAGTCTTACTGTATGACGGTTTTCCCATCAGGTAACGGGCATAATCGCCCATTTCTCTTATTTCAGGAGCTTTGTCAAGGAAGACATGTCGTGGATGTTGATTTCCTGATTGTAAAACATCTCGATGATCTTATCTTCCTTTTCAGCTGTCAGCTGTTTCCCACTCATTGCAGCGAGTGTTTTGATGATTTGACGCAGCTTTGTCTCGTCTTCAAAATCGCTTTTCTTCACTTGGCTGGCTAACGAGCGCAGCTTGGATTCATCAATTTTGTCAGTGCCTGTTCCTTTGCCTTTCAGACGATCCAAAAAACCGCCGGAAAATGGATTGTTCATGGATGGGCCTCCTCCTGCTACCAAGGTTTACACCCTTATGGTATGTGCAGGAGCCTAAATGTGTGAGACATTCGCCTACACATGATCCGGATTCAAATACTCCGTTTCATAGGTTTTCAGCCTTCCCATGAGCTGCTCCACGCCTTGGCGAGGATCTTTTCCTTCGAACAGTACGCCGTACAAAACATGGGTGATCGGCATTTCTACATCCTCGCGCTTCGCAAGCACATCAGCAGCCTGCGTGGTGCGCACACCCTCTACCACCATGCCGATTTCCTGAAGCACTTCCTCGAGCTTTTTCCCTTGTCCCAACAGGAAGCCTGCTCTCCAGTTTCGACTGTGCTTGCTGGTGCAGGTCGCTACCAGATCACCGATTCCTGCCAGTCCTGCAAAAGTGGGCGGCATGGCTCCCAGCTTGAGTCCCAGACGACTGATTTCCGCAAGGCCGCGTGTCAACAAAGCAGCCTTTGCATTGTCACCAAATCCGAGACCGTCCGACATGCCAGCTCCCAAGGCGATAATATTTTTCAAAGCCCCCGCGAGCTCCGCCCCAATCAGATCTGGGTTGGTATAGACGCGGAAGTTGCGATTCATCAGCAAATCCTGAGAACGAAGCATGCTGCTCTCTGATTCAGAAGCTACAACAACCGTTGTCGGCTGGCGGCGGACTACTTCCTCCGCATGACTTGGCCCAGAGATGACAGCGAGTCGAGAAGAAATTTCAAACGGAAGCTCCTCTTGGATCACCTCGGACATACGCTTAAGCGTCCCCAGCTCAAAGCCCTTCACCGCGTGAATCAAGAGCACATCCGAAGCGAGAGATGGAGCAAGATCGCGGCAGATTTGACGCATTGCATGCGAAGGTACCGCCAACAAAACAACCGGCTTCTCGGATACAGCTGTTTGCATATCGGAGGTCGCAGCAATTCGCGCGGAAAGCTCGACTCCTGGTAAATATTTTTCATTCCTGTGTGTGGTCGTAATTGCTTCAGCTTGCTTGGGATCCCTCACCCAGAGCGTGACTTGATGCCCGTTATCCGCCAATACGGAAGCGAGAGCAGTACCCCAGCTGCCAGCACCGATCACGGCAACATTTTGAATCAATCAAACTCCCTCCCCTTTTCCCTTATGGACAAGGTTTTAGCTTAATTTTCGGTTTGACTTGTCACCCAGTTTTCTTTCCGTGCCTGCGAGAAGATTTCGGATATTATTATAATGACGAACGTAAGCAAAAACAGCGAGAATCAAGCTTGTCCAGAAAAAAGCAATCGGCTTATCCAGTACGTATACCGTAATCGGAATCGTGGTAACCAGTACAAGCGATCCCAGTGACACGTATCGCGTCACTGCAATGACCAATACAGCCAAGACAGCGCCAATGAGAAAAGCAATGGGAGAAAAGCCAAGAGCTACCCCAAGTGTAGTCGCAATGCCCTTTCCCCCGCGAAACCCAAAAAAGATCGGCCAGTTGTGGCCCGCAATCGCAAACAGACCAGAAACGGCATAGGCAGTAGGATCGCCGGTGATCAGATGAGTAATCCCCATCGCGATGAGCCCTTTAAGCGCATCTAAAATCAATACAGCGATTCCTGGCCCTTTTCCCAATACACGCAACGTGTTCGTGGCACCCGCATTGCCGCTACCATGTGAACGGATGTCAATTCCTGCAACTTTTTTGGCGATGAGATAGCTAAAGCTGATCGATCCGATTAGATAGCTGATCACCCAGGATAATAACACCATGGCGGTTTTCTCTCCCTACGTTTTTTTACGTGTCCAGATCCGTACTGGCGTGCCTTCGAAGACAAATGCCTCACGTATCTTGTTCTCTATATAACGTTCATAGGAAAAATGCATAAGCTCCGGATCGTTCACAAACAGAATGAACGTAGGCGGCTTAACTGTTGCCTGTGTCGCATAATTGATTTTGAGTCGTTTTCCCCTGTCGGACGGTGGTGGTGTCCGGATTGTTGCATCTGTTACCAGATCGTTGAGTACGGACGTAGGAACCCGCATAGCATGCGCCTGGGAGATTTCGTTTACTTTTGGCAAGATCGTATGTACCCGCTGCTTGGATTTTGCCGAAACGTACAGGATCGGAGCGTAGTCCAGATACTTGAACTCTTCGCGGATCAGCTCTGTAAATCGCTGCATCGTCTTGTCGTCCTTTTCCACGGCATCCCATTTGTTGACGACGATCATGATACCGCGACCGGCTTCATGTGCGTATCCGGCGATTTTCTTGTCTTGCTCGATGATGCCTTCTTCCCCGTTGATCACTACGAGTACGACATCGGAGTCCTCAATGGCACGCATGGCACGCATCACACTGTATTTCTCCGTGCTTTCGTACACCTTTCCACGCTTGCGCATCCCTGCCGTATCGATGAGGATATAGCTTTGGCCATCCCGCTCAAAAGGCGTGTCAATCGCATCGCGCGTAGTACCCGCTACGTCACTGACGATCACGCGCTCTTCACCCAGGATTGCGTTGGTCAACGAGGATTTCCCTACGTTTGGACGTCCGATAATCGATACACGGATGACATCCTCGCTGTATTCGTCCTCGTTTCTTTCTGGGAAGTGCAGCGCGACCTCCTCCAGCATGTCCCCCAGTCCAAGACCGTGACTACCGGAAATAGGAAACGGCTCCCCTAATCCCAGCGAATAGAAATCGTAAATATCCGCGCGCATTTCCGGGTTGTCCGCTTTATTGACGGCGAGCACGACGGGTTTGCCTGTGCGATTCAGCATCCGCGCCAGCTCAACGTCAGCATCCGTCACACCTGTGCGGCTATCGGTAATCATGATGATGACATCTGCTTCATCAATCGCCAATTCCGCCTGGTAACGCATTTGTGTGAGAATTTCGTCGGTCTCTCCGAACTCGATCCCACCTGTATCAATTACATGAAAGGTATGGGTTAACCATTCACCTTTTCCGTACAAACGGTCACGGGTAACACCCGGCATGTCTTCTACGATGGCGATGCGCTCACCAATCAATCGATTAAAAATCGTGGACTTGCCCACGTTGGGTCTCCCCACAATGGCTACCACTGGCAATCCCATAATCAACAACACTCTCTCTCATTAACTTTTTGAATCCATGATGAAGACCACTCTTGCGCGATCACTCATCACGAAAGAACCCTCACTGGAGTTATTTCACAGCTTATCATACCATAGACTACTTATGCCGAACAACGATGAGGGTATCCTCACTCACTTCATGCACCATCGCGTCTAAAATTTTTTCCAGCGTAAACGCTGTCTGCTGCATCTTTTCCTTGTTTGGCTCAATAAAAATGGGTGCCCCACCTGCTATGTTCTCCTTGGACAAAGTGATCACGGCCAAGATCTGGCTGGTCAAAAGCCTACACCTCCTGCTTGGCTGCATTCGTCTTTTGCGGCATCCGGAAAACACTCTCCAAAATCGGAACGGCGCGTATAACGGCTTCTGCCCGATCTTGATCTTTCACTTGCGGCAACAAGAACACGCCCAAGCGCCCCGAATGAAGATCGCGTTTCACCAAAGGCGTCAGCGAAGGCTCTCCTGCATCCGTAAAAACACCAAGCTGAGTCGCTACGTCGTGCAAAATCGCCTGACGCTGCCCCGGATGGGCGATCGTGACGGTTGCATTCGCATCTTTTGGAACGAGAATAAACCCCATGCCCTGCTCTGAAATTACTTTCTGGGACTCCTCCAAACCTACGTTCATGATGTAAATGTCGCCCACGTAAAGATCCTTTCCTTCCACTCGCAGAGGTGCCTTCTCGACCTCCACGATCAGCTGGAGCGTCTTTCCCGATTTTAGCTTGGAAGCGATCGCCAGGGCAATGACACCTGCGATTACCCCTCCCCACCACTGAAAAAAGATCATCGCGGACGTCGTCACCAGAGATGTAAACATTACCAAGTAATTGCGTCCCTCGAAGACCATCGCGATCCCTTCGATGTAGGGACCTCCCCGTGGCACAAGCTCCTGTTTGTCTATTTCGTTCAAAGTCGTTCTCTCCATATTTCGCACATCACGGAACTGCTGTGCTGCGACTGTAAGAAAGGTGACCGCCGTATAGTTTTCCTTCAGCAGTGCCGGAATAGCTAGCGCTCCCAAAGCGGATGCGATGACTCCGAGCGAAACGTGAATAATTTTGCCATGCGGATAGGTCGGGTATTGTCGATAGTCGGTGCGCAGCAAATTGATTCGGCAGAGAATCCCGAAGACAAAGCCCAGCATGAGCGGAAAGACGAACTCGTTTGCTAGCAGCTCTTTAAACAAAGGAGCCTCACCACCTTTTCTGCTGGGAATGGGATGACACAGACTTTCTCCATTTTACGATCCGGAAAACCGCAAGACGGGTGACACTCACCAAATACCATAAAGACACCGTACTCCAAAGCATATCCTGGGCATACTCACCGCCAAGCTGACAGGTTCCCGACAGCTTCCAGACAAACAGAGAATAGAGGACATCTGCCAAAGTAAGGGAGATGATCACTTGGAACAGCTGTGCTACGCTCTGCCGACTCATCGCCAAAATCGATAGGATGGCCGCTACCGGAATGATGATACGCTCGTCCCAGAACATCAGGATTGGATCCGTAAAGAACAGCCATTGCAGCCAAAACAGCAAAATGGCTGTTGCACATGCCCCGAGCACATACAATCGGCGTCGCAGCTGCTGCATGCGAGCGTAATACAGCCATGCACCTGTGAGCAGCGGGAGCAATGTACCGCTTAAGCTCACTTCAATCGGGGCAAAGTACAGCTTCCAGCTGACAAAGGTGCAAATCAAGAAGGAACAAATGACAGCAAGCACACGTTTTGGCGAGATCCTCATTTCTAGCAGCTGTGCGTCTATACTCCCCATCCAGACCAAGCAAAGCAAACTCCATTGGGAGAGGAGCGCAATGGTTCCCTCGTTCATGTTCATCTCCTCAAGATGTGGTGTTCTCCCCAAAGTATGCCTCAAGCCCCAGTCTTTCATGAGTTTTTGCTCTTACATCTTTTGCGCCCATTCCTCCAGGGCAATTCCACGCAGACGAGCTTTTTCCGCTGTTTTTCCCGTGATCATTACTGGCTGTTCTCTCAGCTGTTCCAGGCGATGCGCACCAAGTGCCGTCATCGCGATACGCACCTGCTGATGCCACTCATCCAAAGCAGCGAGGCCGCCCTCGATGTCTCGTGTCTGCACCAGCTTCAGGACAGCACCTGCCATGCCCACTGCGGAAGCACCGAGTGCAATTGCTTTGGCTGCATCCAATCCGTTCCGAATTCCCCCCGTCGCCACGAAATGCACGCCCCTGCCAGAATCGCAAGCAGCTTCCAGCAGACTATCGACAGTGGTCAATCCCCACTCTTCAAACATCGATAGCGGCTCTGTCCTGCGCATGTTCTCGACTCTTGCAAAGTTCGTGCCTCCCCTGCCACCGACATCGATGATGGTGACCCCTGCCTGTGCCAGCTCCCGGATCGTTTTTCTCGCCATCCCAAAGCCGACCTCCTTTACCATCACAGGCACTGCCGCGCGCTCCTTTATTTCATGAATGCGCTCGAGATACCCTCGAAAATCCCGATCTCCTTCTGGCATCAAAAGCTCCTGCATGACGTTCAAATGGATCTGCAAGCCATCTGCTTCAATCATTTCTACGGCGGCCATCGCTTCTTCTACCGTTGCTTCTGCTCCGACATTTGCGAACAAAATTCCTTTGGGGTGCTCTTTTCGCACGACCGCATAGCTGTCTTTCACTAGTGGATCACGGATGGCAGCCATCTGCGAGCCGACCGCCATCGCAAGTCCCCTCTCGCGTGCGAGCACGGCGAGCTTCCGATTGATGTCCGTCGTGGTCGCTGCTCCTCCTGTCATCGCATTGATCATAATCGGAGAACGCAGGCGATAAGGCCCTACCTCACAATCCAAGGATGTCTTCTCGTAGCTCGAATTGGGCAGGCTGTTTGGCAAAAAGCTTACATCGTCAAAGGCATTGGCTCCGAATTCGTTGGTTGAAAGTGCATGCTGAACATGTTCGACCTTTCGCGTAGCACGGTCCATGCTTGTCCCCCTTGTCTGCTATATCTCCATACAAAAAGGGATACGCCTCATGCGTATCCCCTCCTCTATCTGTGCGAAGCTTACTTGAATTTATCCTTCAGATCAGCGAACAATTCGCCCAGTGTCACACCCATTGGCTGGTTGTTTTCCTGTTGGAATTGCTGTTGTTCTTTTTTGCTGGCGCGCTCTGCTTGCTCTACGCGATCTTCTTCAACCGCGCGGATGCTCAGGCTGATACGCTGCTCTTGAGGGACAACGTCCAGGATTTTCACTTGAACTTCTTGCCCTTCTTTGAGCACTTCACCTGGTGTGTTCACCCGGCGATTCGCGATTTGGGAAATGTGCACCAGACCTTCAATGCCAGGAGCCACTTCAACGAATGCACCAAAGGAAACGAGGCGTTTTACTGTACCTGCAACGATCGAACCCGCTTTGAACTCTTCCGCCACTTTCGCCCAAGGACCTGCTTGCGTTTCCTTGATGCTCAGCCCGATGCGTTCATTTTCCTTGTCAACCTTGAGGACCTTCACCGTTACTTTGTCGCCTTCTTTTACGACGTCAGACGGTTTGTCTACGCGGTTCCAAGCGAGCTCCGAAACGTGTACCAGTCCATCTACGCCACCGATGTCGACAAATACGCCGAAGTCGGTCATGCGTTGCACAGTACCTTCCAGCACTTGACCCGGCTGGATTTTATCGAGAATAGAGCCTTTTTGTTTTTTCGCTTCGTCTTCCAGCACGGCTTTGTGCGAGAGGATGACTTTATTCTTTTCCTTATCCATTTCAACCACTTTGAGGGTCAACGATTTTCCTTTGTAATCGGAGAAATCTTCAACAAAGTGACGCTCAACCATGGAAGCAGGGATGAAACCGCGAACGCCAACGTCTACGACGAGACCGCCTTTCACGACTTCTTTCACTACTGCCTCAATGATTTCGCCTGCTTGCATTTTTTGCTCCAGGTCAGACCAAGAGGATTCCATGGCAACTGCTTTTTTGGAAACCACGAGCTCTTCTTTTTCATCGTTGAGCTTGATTACTTTCACATCAAAGGTGTCCCCTACAGCTACTACATCCGACACTTTCTCGACATGCAGGGGGGAAAGCTCACTGATAGGAATAAGTCCATCGTATTTGTAGCCAACATCTACCAACGCTTGTTTGTCTTCAACTTTTGTGACGGTTGCTTTGACAACATCCCCCACAGAAACCGTTGCTGCATCTGTTAGACTTACATTCGTTTCTTCCATCATCAAAAAGACCTCCTTAATACCATCCAGTCCCAGACCATCTATGTAGACGTTCTTTTCACCACGTTACAAGAAGCGGGAGCAAGTATATTTTTAACTGCCGTCGTAAGACTAGCAGTTCCTGCTGATGAAGCCAGTATGTTCCAGCAGAATTAGTATTCTACCCTTTGGTAATTCTATACTCTCTGCTTAGGAACGATGCTGATCACGCAATTTTTGAATGTGCGTCATGATCAGTTCACTCGTTTCTTTCAACGTATCCGCGCTCGATTTGGCCTCGCGCAGTCTGGTGAGGTCAATCGGTTCACCGTATACGATTTTGATAGGACGGAACATCCGGTAAGGTCCAATGATGGCTACTGGAATGACTTGCGCCTGCGACTTCAGTGCAAACATCGCACTGCCCGGCATCGCTTCACCCAGTTCCCCTGTTTTGCTGCGGGTACCTTCTGGGAAGATTCCTAAGATTTTTCCATCTTCCAACAATTTCAACGTCGTGCGGATGGCAGATCGATCACCAGCACCACGTTTCACCGGAAAGGCACCGAATTTCGTGATAAGAAACCCGATCACCGGAACACGGAAAAGCTCTTCCTTCGCCATGAAGTTGACCATTCGCTCAATCCCCGAGCCGAGAAGTGGCGGATCCCACAAGGAAATGTGGTTACAGCAAAGAATGACTGGGCCTTCCTTAGGTATATGTTCACGCCCGATCACTTGCCATCGATAGACAAGCGAAAAAATAATTCGAAAAAATCCTCGAAAAGTACGATAATAGCTCACTGGGTAGACTCTCCCATTCGCTCGCAGATTTGCAGGATCTTGTCGACGACCTGATCGATCGAGATTCCCGTAGTATCTACCAGCACAGCATCGTCAGCCTGGCGCAAGGGAGCTACATCCCGATTCATGTCGCGATAATCCCGCTCTTCAATTTCTTTCTCCAGATCAGCCAATTGTACTTGGCTTCCCTTTGCGAGCAGTTCTTTCCATCTTCTTTCCGCACGCTCCCGAATGGAAGCAGTCAGAAAAATTTTGACTTCGGCATCTGGCAGTACGTGCGTCCCTATGTCTCTACCATCCATAACAACGTTGCCCTGCTTTGCCAAATTTCTCTGCAGCACCAGCATCTGTTCACGAACGCTACCGTAGCTAGCTACGATCGAAGCGTACTGACTCACCTCATTGGAACGAATAAAGGAAGTCACGTCGGTATCATTCCAGTACACATGCTGCTGTCCAGCTTTTCGAACCAAGCGGATCTCGTTGTTTTGCAATAGTTCGGAAACAGTAGCTTCATCGTCGATCGGAAGCTGGTGATGATACACAGCCCAAGCCAACGCGCGATACATGGAACCCGTATCGATATACACGTATTCTAGCTGACTGGCAACCTTTCCTGCGACAGTACTTTTTCCTGCTCCCGCTGGCCCATCAATGGCAATGTTCATTTACATCTCACCTGCTATGTACAGTAGTTCTGAAAGGGAATAGAAACAAGAAAAGCTTCTGTCGAAGCCCCTGAAAAACGTGGTTTGTTCCTATGTTATCTATAATAGTACCATAGTATGGAAGCATGCGCAAACCCTCATGGGAGCCGAGAAACGCCTTCCAACCGCTCTGTCTCGATCAAAAGCATGCGAGCAGGTACGTATGAAATGGCGATTTCCCCAATGATTAGCATCAGGGCGCAAACTACAATTCCGATCATGATGCCTCTTTCCATCCTGCTTGCGAAACGTCGAAAGCGCTCGTTATACTGGCTCGTCATCAGGGCCACATCCTTTGTCGTAGACGTTATTCTACAACGCCTTTTTTGCGAAGCTCTAGCTGTCTTTCATAGCATGCTCTCACGACTTTTACCCGATCCTGCTCGCTTATTTCCGTAAATTTTCCGGAGATCCACTGATGCAATCCCTTTTTCTCGGCAGGCTTCTGTCTGACGACTTCCACGACTGCATAAGCGTGCTGGACTTGACCTGTTTTGCTAGGCATGGAAATCCAAACCTTCAGTGAATCATGGTCCTGAATACGGAACGACTCATCGCATGTAAAGGAAAGCCCGCCGCCAGAAATGTCCACCGTCCTCGCCACAAAATGATAATTGCGAATCGGATCTTCAAGTTTTACGGCAATATCGAGTGCGGTGTCAATCCGCAAGTAGTTTCTGCGCTGTGTCCGTAAAATTTCTTCTTTCGGCGGAAGCTGTAAAAACAATACCGGGATCGGCTCGCTTCTTCTGCCTGTAATGGACGAGTGAAACTCATAGCGGGAGCCGTCTTCTCCCACATACCACACCTCACACGCCGCACCTGCTCCAAACAAGCCTGTCCGACCCGTCTCTTCACTGGTCGGCAGTTCGATCGAAGCGATCTCGTCTTTCATATCTACGACGCGGCTCTTGAATGTCTGTACACTTGTATCCTCAGAGGAACCCGCAAAGGTTAGCCTGATCGTTTGTCCAATTCTTGGTAGTAACATATGGAAACGTCCCTCCTTGTCCCTTCTCACGTTCCCATTATATACCGCCTTCTTCCAATCCGGCAAATAGGGAAAGCCTTTGTAATGATAGGCTTTCCCCATTTCCTGCAACCATTTTTATCGCTCTGCTTGGTCGCCTTGTCCCGTATCCATTTTGACAATTTCTTCTTCGTCGCCATTCATGGCATTGATGTAAATCATGTACGGACTGCCATCAAACGAGCAGGTCATTTCCCATACCAGCACTTCTTTTCCGTCGTTTTTGCCTTCGATCAATGCCAGACGCTCGCTCGTGACCTTGACACTCGGATTTACTTTTTTCCGCGCCTCTTCTTTGCTGATACGCGGCTTGGAGATGATCCGCTGCTTATGATTGAACAAGTACTCCGTCGAGTTAAAGGCAGTTACCTCACCGTTGTCCAAAGCGACTTCCACCGTTATGGAATCCGGGTAGATCCGCACACCGTCCTGCTCTGGCACAAAAGTGTAGACGGCACTTCTTTCGTAGCTGTCTGTCTCTGCGACCACCAGATTGTCATAGCCATGGTCTTTTAGAAACTTGCGCCCTTTTTCTTCTGCCTGCTTCATATCGAGCTTTTCTTCCCCTACCTGCCGCTCATTCATCATCCAGACGACTTTTCCTCCACGCTTGGTTACGTCCAGATTGATGGCCTGTTTCTTGTCGGGAGAAGTGACGCGGACACTGTATGCAGAATATTCCTGGCCTTTTCCATTCTCATCGACTTCTACCTGAGCGCCCTTTGCCCTGTCTCCTAGGAAATCAACCGCGCTCTTATGCGCATCTTCTTTTGTAATCGATTTGCCATCGATTCCTTTGATCCGCTGCTGCTTCTTTTTATCCAGGCTCTGAATGCCCACTCCCCAATCGAGGTCGGGATACTCCTGCACCTTCTTTTCTATCGTACGGAACCCATCAACAATGGTGTTGTCCGACTTCTTGTCATCAGAAGCGAGCGCTGTCTCGACATCCATCCAGCGCAGCTGCTTGTCGATGACGTTGGACTGTACTTTTCTCAGCTCGTCCTGTATACCTGCCGCATGCTTGTGCAGATTTTTCAGCGTACCATACTCTTTTTCGGTGAGCGGCTCTTTATTCAAATCCCGTACGGCTACTCGGTACGAGAAATCCGCAACGCGCGACAGCATTTCCTCCGTCTTGTTAAACGGCATCAGCGTCAGCGGCAATTGCCCGACATCTGCTTGAGCCGCGTAGGCAAGCCTCCATACATTCGTCAAAGTCGGTGTCATCTGGCGCCGTGAATTGATGACTAGTGCTTTGCCCAGCTCATCATGCAGCTTGTCTACGTGATAGGTCAGATCGTGAAAAGCCCGTTGATAGGAGTTTTCCGCTTTGATCAAGACCGAGTTTTTTTCGTTATGCTCCTGATATCCCCACATTCCGGCTCCAATCAAGGCGACTACTGCCACCGGAAGCAAGACTCGTGCTGTAGCTCCGTATACCATACGTTTCACTCCTTCTCTTACGCAATCAACTGCTTATCGGCAAAAGATATGCTTCCCAATCTTTTTGACTTGAGGTCTGCTCCAGATCCATTTAGAGGTTGCCGTGACGGGATTGAAGTAGTATGTACATCCGCCAGTTGGATCCATTCCATTCAACGCATTTTGAACAGCCTTGCGGGCATTTTCGTTAGGCGTAAGCCAGATCTGTCCATCTGCAACTGCTGTAAATGCTCGCGGCTCAAAAATGACAGCAGCTGGCGTGTCCGGAAACGATGGGTTTTTTACTCGGTTGAGGATGACCGCCGCAATCGCAACCTGTCCCTGAAATGGCTCCCCTCTCGCTTCTCCGTAGACGGCGTTGGCCATGAGCTTCAGATCATTTGCGGAGATTTTCGAAGGATGAAAGGTTTGATTGCCTTTGGTCTTCGGTTTCTGCTTGGCTGGAGCCGCCATTTCCACTCCTGATACAGCAGCACTCCCTCTCTGTGCAAAGAAAGCTTCGTACCCGGTAAACCCAGTCGCAACGAGCACCAGTAGAACACCCGCGATCCATTTCATCCGCACGGCGTGTATCCCCCTTGGCAAGTAATGATATCTGTGCATATTGTTAGTGGAGGAAGTATGGATTATGCATCTGTTTCTGGGGGAGGCTACTAAAAAGAAAAAAGACCCATGCTCATCGCATCGGTCCCCTTCACACATATTCGCTTACGCTTCATTGATACTAAAATGTTTGTCATTGTCACACAGACACTGTTTGAAACCCGTTTCTACCTGCCCTCCCGGTTCTCGACGACCGCGCAGGGTAAACTTTTCTCCACATACGTTGCAGCGAATGGTCACTTTGGCTCGTTGATTTTTAAACACGTCTCGTCTCCTCCTCTCGTCTATTGTGGACGGGAAGAGAGCTTTTTAGAACCGTAATCATGCGCTCGCTGCACCTTTTTCAAGCCCTGCCACCAGAGTACGAGCATAAACGGTACAATGACGACCAGCCAATTCTGAACAGACAAGAAAATCGCATTGTACAACGCGTGCAAGCTGATTGGCAAGAGGACGGAAACCCAGAGAAAGATTCTCTCTTTGCGCACCCCTCGCGAAAACTTTGCTAACCCTAGGTAATACCCCATCCATACGGCAAACAGGGCGTGGCTAGACACTGGCAGCAAAGCGCGCCAAAAGGCGATATCCAATCCATTCAGAATCAAATAAAACAGATTTTCCAACGTAGCAAAGCCGAGAGAAACCGCCACGGCATAAACAATTCCATCATAGGGCTCATCGAATTCTACATGCTTATACGCTGTGAAATAGATGACCATCCATTTAAAAAACTCTTCTACAACAGCGGACTGGAAAATCTCCGCGACAATGCCGTCCCGCCAGTTCCATTCGTTCTGCATGACGTATTGGATCACCATGATCGGGATCACCAATAGGACACCAAAGATAAATGACCGGATTACCATCGAAATCGGCTCCGGCTCCAAACTGTCACGCAGGTAAAAATAGCTCAAGATGGCAATGCCGGGGGCAACTGCCGCTCCGATCATAGCAATCATCTGTGTATTGCTCCTTTACACAAGGCTGATATTCATCGTACCATGAATAATGGTTGATGAAAACCCGCTACAGGAGAGAGATCATGTTGAAAAAAATATTGGTATTAAATACAGGTGGTACCATTGCCATGTCGGTGGATGACTCTGAAGGAGTAAAACCGATGGATGACCAAGCTGTGAGTAAAATTGTTCCGTTTCTCGAACGCTACGCCGATATCACCATGAAAAACGTCCTGAATCTACCAAGCCCCCACATGACTCCATCCATCATGAATCAATTGCGCCTGCACATTGAAAAAGAGCTCGCTGCAGAGCCTTTCGACGGGATCGTCATCACACATGGCACAGATACTTTGGAGGAAACTGCCTATTTTCTCGATTTGACCCTTCCTCACTCTGTCCCTGTTGTGGTTACCGGTGCGATGAGAAGCAGCAATGAGCTTGGAGCAGATGGACCTGTCAATCTGATTTCCTCTGTTCGTACAGCTGCAGATCCTGACAGCCACAACAAAGGGGTTCTCGTCGTTTTTAATGATGAGATTCACGCAGCATGTCATGTCACCAAAACGCACACGAGCAACGTAGCCACCTTTCAGTCCCCTCAATTTGGGCCTATCGGTACGATCGCGAAGAAACAAGTCCACTACCATCATGCACCCTTGATTCGTGAACATTACGCCATTTCTCACGCAGACGCTAACGTCCCCCTGATCAAAGCAGTTGCCGGCATGGATCCTTCCTGGCTGCAGTTTTTGCTGGAGCAGCCGATCGACGGCTTGGTCATCGAGGCTTTCGGACTCGGGAATTTACCGCCAGCTATCCTCCCTACCCTAAAGCTGCTCCTGGATAAGGGAGTTCCGATCGTTCTCGTATCCCGCTGCTACAATGGCCAAGTCCAGGACGTTTACGATTACGAAGGCGGAGGCCGCCAGTTAAAAGAGCTTGGTATCATCTTCTCCAACGGCTTAAACGGACAGAAAGCTCGTTTGAAGCTCATCGTAACGCTGCAGCAAACTCGTCATTTCCAGCAGCTTCAGCATCTTTTTGACCGCTAATCTTGCAAATACGACTCATCAAGAAAACCCCTCCTGCTTTGCAGCTTGGAGGGGTTTTTGGTTCTGTGTATGTCGAGAACAGTCAGGAGTTTACACCCAACCGCGGAAACGAGAAGCTTCAGCCATTTTGCGAGCGCCCACCATGTAAGCGGACAAACGCATGTCTACACGGCGTGTTTGAGACAAGGAGTAAACATTCTCAAACGAACGCACCATAACTTGCTCCAATTTCGCTTCCACTTCTTCTTCTGTCCAGTAGTAGCCTTGGTTATTTTGTACCCACTCGAAGTAGGATACAGTGACACCGCCAGCGCTAGCCAGTACGTCTGGAACAAGCAGAATGCCACGTTCCGTCAAAATTTTGGTTGCCTCCAATGTCGTTGGACCATTGGCTGCTTCTACCACGATCTGAGCTTTGATATTGTGAGCGTTTGCAGCAGTAATTTGGTTTTCAATCGCTGCAGGCACCAGGATATCGCAATCCAGTTCAAAGAGCTCTTTGTTTGTAATCGTGTTGTTGAACAGCTTCGTAACTGTACCGAAAGAGTCACGGCGATCCAGGAGATAGTCGATATCCAGACCATTTGGATCGTGCAGCGCACCGTAAGCATCGGAGATACCGACTACTTTAGCGCCTGCATCGTGCATGAATTTCGCCAGATAGCTACCAGCATTACCAAAACCTTGGATTACGACGCGAGCACCTTTTACGTCGATGTTGCGGCGTTTTGCTGCTTCGCGAATGCATATCGTTACACCTTTTGCAGTTGCTGTTTCACGACCGTGCGAACCACCAAGCGCGATCGGTTTTCCCGTAATGAAGCCAGGGGAGTCAAACTCACGAATACGGCTGTACTCATCCATCATCCAAGCCATGATTTGCGAGTTCGTAAATACGTCTGGAGCCGGAATATCTTTTGTCGGGCCCACGAGTTGGCTGATTGCGCGAACATAACCGCGGCTCAATCGTTCCAGTTCGCGGAAAGACATTTCACGCGGGTCACAAATGATACCGCCTTTACCACCACCATATGGCAGATCGACGATACCTGCTTTGAGGCTCATCCAGATGGACAGTGCTTTTACTTCATCCTCTGTAACTTCCGGGTGGAAACGAATGCCCCCCTTGGTTGGACCTACTGCATCGTTGTGCTGTGCACGATAACCAGTAAACACTTTTACTTCGCCGTTATCCATGCGAACCGGAATGCGTACAGTCAAAACGCGTAGCGGCTCCTTCAAGAGTTCAAACATCGATTCTTGGTAACCTAGTTTCTCCAGTGCTTCCTTGATCACCACTTGAGTAGATTCAAGCAAGTTCAAGCTCTCTTGCTTTTGTTCCCCTTGGGTGCTTTCGGTTACCACGTCTTGATTACCCATTACTTACCACCTCAAAAATGTTATCGGTAAACGCAGGTCTTAGTATACATGTTTGTCCCCAGTATGAGAAGGTATAAAAAAACCTTTTTTCCATTTCGTAAGCGTTTTCTCGTGTCGAAAGGCATAATCATGCAAAATATTGCCAATCCGCAAAACCCTTGATATAAGTAGTCTGAATTTGCTGTACAAACAAAAAAACGCGATAGGAATCGTACTTATAGCCTCTCCAACTTGGCAGGTTTCATTACCAATCCTGAGGAATCATGTCATTATAAAAAGAGTAATTCTGGAAGTTTATACATGGTGTATTTTGTTGAAAAATTTATTGGGTTGTCCTTATTTTTTTCCCATTCGGAAGAGAAATCCCCTCACACGAAGAACAGCTTTTCCCAATTATAGAAATAACCAACACAGCGACCACGTCGTCATCTCTCCACCTACACACAGCAAAAGCACCTAGCAAGAAACTAGGTGCTTTTTTATCTCCCCAAGCATTTTCTTACGTAAAATGCCTGCATATTTCTTTTACTGCATCATCTGCCACAACAACCTTCCCGTATTCCTCCAATACGTAGATGGTTGTTGGCGTCGCTTCCCCGTACTCAGAGAGGATCGCAATCAGTTTGTGGTAGCGCTCCTGATCCAATTCCACTTCTTCCAGCACCAGGTGATACTTGCCCTGGTAGAAGTAAGCGGAGCCTCCATTGGTTAAAAGAGCATTTATTCGGTGAGCAGCTTCTACCATGTGCTCAAAATCACGGAAGGCGTAGATGATGAGGTCGCTTTCTTCAAGCGTCACCTCAAGCTCATATACTTCTTCGTCGTCGAAATCCTCTTCTTCTTTCCCGTCTTTTGAGCCGGTTTTGCCACGAGTAACGATCACGACCATACCCTGAGCTGGCAAGGCGAACACTTCAACGGCAACAGGCCCTGACACTTCAAAACCTAGTTCATGATACGCCTGCTCCATCATGTCGTTGAACAGTTCATGTACTTTAGGAATGTCACGCCACATGTCTTCTTTCTCTATCCCGCGCTCTGACAGGTCATCAAACGTTAAAAAGATTCGTATTTTATCTTGACCAAGGCGTTCAACACGCATGACTGTCCCTCCTCGCCATCCAGTCGTACTACAAAATATGATTGTAAGCCTGTAAGAGTTCTCCGCATTTTCCGACGAATACCTGTTGTCATTCATCCATTTTTTCTTCGTTTAGGAAAATCCGAGGTAGTCCTATCATATCACATTTGTCATCTGGAACATAGCCACGCTACACCTTGCGCTTGTCTTCGCACCTTTCACGTGTGCTGTCGATAGCAGGAGCCTGCGTATCGGACTTTGTTGTCAGCTGTCAGTTTTTGCGCTTTCCCAGGAAAAGCAGGCGCTTTTGGGTTGCCTCGTAGATGACGACCCAACCGGCCAAGAGTACAGTCGGGATCGGCATTTTTACAAATTGAACGGTAAACAAAAAGAGTGAAAAAAAGGACATGAACACATGCATCCAGGCGTTTTTCCTATCGACAAATCGAACCTGGAAAAAGTGAAAAATGTGAAAGTGCAAAAGCCCCAAAAGAAGTGCCGTTGCGACTACAAATAGAACCAAGGAGAGAAACAGTTCGACGGGCGAAAACAAGAGCATGGATAGCCATTCTCCCATGCTTGCCAAGTGATCGTACCTCGAAGGAAATACATGAAAAGCTCCGTTTCCCAGTATCCAGGCAAGCGCCCCTACCAGCAGGCTTCTTCCCATGACCGCCATCACAAAGCCATTCACCTCACGTGCATTCTTCTCCCCATCTTATTGAGTGCTGCTAGTTCGGGTTCCTGTAAAAAGAAAAAACGCCGACTACCGGCGTTCCGTAAAGCCTTGCTCTCTCAGTCTCTTCTGAATCCAGATGGCGGCCTGTGCGCCGTCCCCCATCGCGATCGCTACCTGCTGGGAATGCTCCACTATATCTCCAACCGCCCACAGATTCGGATGATCCGTCTCTTTCGTTCTCGGGTTTGTAAGCACATGTCCTTTTGGATTCAGTCTCACGGATAGCGGCCTTAAAAGATCCGTCTGAACTTGTGCACCCGGAAACGAGAGAAAAGCTCTGGTTACCTCCAGATGTTCACCCGTTGAAAGAATCAGCTGCCTCAACCCTCCGTCGTCATGAAGCATTCTTTCCACAGCTGCGTCCAGCAAGGTATAGCCTTTGTCTGACAGCATCTCTCTCAGCTCTGGTGGCACGGGTGCCTGCGCATGGTTAATGAGATAAATTTTCGAGGTATAGAAAGCAAGCTCGTCTGCCATCTCGATTGCCTGTGGGACAGCTCCGATCACAGCAGTACGCTGCTCTAGGGTCTCATAGCCGTCACAGTCCGGACATAGAAAAATGGATGTTCCCAGACACTCTTCGATGCCGGGGATGGCCGGAAATGGATCCTTTATCCCCGTCGCCATGACCAAGGTCCGGCATTCCAGCGGCTGCACCGCGTTTCTCCTATGTACCAAAAAGCCAGCTTCCCCCTGACTTTCCAATTTAACGACTTCATCAGCAAAGAAGACAGCCCCGTATTTGGCTGCCTGCTCCCTGCCTTGCCTGCGTAAGCTCTCTCCGCTTACCCCATCCTCAAAGCCAAGGATATTCCGGTAGGATTTGGCGATAGTTGACCTTCCCCCAGGAGTGTCTACAACCGCTACACGACGCATGCTTCGTGCCAGCTGGATCGCTGTTTGGAGTCCGCCAATCCCACCGCCAACGATAATGGTATCGTACATCATGCGCTCCCCGCCCATCGTTTGCATTTCTCCATAGCATAACCTGGGTCAGGGAGACTCATTACGGAAGAAGTGGGACGAGAACGACCTTTCCCGCTGTCAATTGTGCTTCGAGGGAGAGACCATTGTAGTTTGCAATTTTAGCCACATAGGAGTTGTTCCCATAATATTTGCGCGAAAGCATGTACAGTGTCTCGCCTTTTTGCACGACATGCTTGATTGCCTTTGGTTTTGGCACGGCTGCATCTGGTTTGGCTGCCGCACTCGGTTTGGCTTGTGTACTTGCTTTGGCATCTGTCTGCGGCTTGGTGACGCTCTCCGCTTTCCCGGCAACTTCCTGGATCCCTGTTTGTCCTGCCGGGGCCCCATCAGGCTTTGGTCCCTGACTAGCGTCTGGAAGTGCTGGCTGATTAGGTGCAGATGCCTCCTCAGTTGTCTTGGGTGTTTGAGGCTGTTCTACAGGCGCTGGTGCAGGGGATTTGGGCTCTGTACTAGCTGCCACTGACTGGGTCGGGGAATTTGTCACGGTTGAAACAATAGGACTACCTTCCCCCTCAGACGGGTGACTCACTTTTGCTTGGTATAGTTCAACACCAATCAACCCGAAAAAAAGGGCACCAAACAGATACAGTCCGGACGTAATGAGCTTTTTTAACGAGATGGAACCAGAAGGTCGTTTTGTTCGCGAACGACGAGGAGGCAAGCCAGTTTGTTCCGTACTCACTGTTTCTTCCCCTTTCTCCTTTTTAATGTAAATTGCAGATAGGAAGCCAATACCAGATCGATGAGAATATGAGCGATAATCGATGGCCACAAAGTCCCTTCCCGTTCAAAGAGCATCCCTAAAAGCAGGCTGGTGACAAACACGCTGATAAACAACAGCGGCTTTTTCAGATAGCGAACGTGAATGAGCGTGAAGATGATGCTCGTCCATAAGTTGCCGATCCAGGACTGGACGACGCCTCGGAACAGCCATTCCTCTCCCACTCCAACGGAAATGCAAACCAGTAGGGTCATGAACAGCGACATGTTTCCAAACACTGTTTCATTCACGTTGCCGTCGTCTTGCCAGCTACTCGGCAAGTACCGATCCATCGCTACGCTTGCCAAAATGATACCGAGAGCAACGAGCAGCGCCATCGCCAGCCCCGACCCGTCCGGGGCCGTAAACAACCCGACGGTGCGTTCCCAGCCTAGGAAGAACAAGCTGCTTCCTGCGGCAATTGCCAAAACCAAACCCTGAGTCAGCCAGAGATTTAACCGCAGATTAGCTTCATCTATCTCTTGCCCGCTGTCCTTCACTGGTTTTGTTCCTCCTTTATTTTTTCGGCAAGAGCTTCTCCAAAGCCTGCCGCAAATCCCAAGAGTTTTCATCTTTCTTGTCCGGCGTATTCGTCCGATCGCCTTGATACGCCTGTCTCTCAAGCCCGCAGCACGAACAGCAATGAAGAGTAAATGCCGCCTGCTCCTCGCCAAAATAACGGTTCAGCTTCTTCCGCAGACAATCATTCGCATCTTCTACATACCTGAGCATTTCGTACAGCTTTTGCTTTTTCAGCCGTTTTCGTTTCTCGGTTTCCTGCCAAATGCGCTGCACATGCTCGGCTCCCGAATCAGACGCGGCAGCCACCTCTTGAGCAAGACCTGTCTGCTCTGCGTAAAAAGTGAGCATCTGAATCATCTCTTCGGTCATTTCAGTAGGTCCCCACGCGTCCTTGTTTGCTGTCGCAGCGGTTTTGAAGACTTGAAAAAACTGCATCACTTGCAGCTGAGTAGGGTATTCCTTTTCCACCATGTGCTGATGGATCTGCCAATCATCCTCTACATAGAACAAGACGGCATAGCCTGGCTGCCCGTTTCGTCCAATGCGACCGATTTCCTGCGCGTACGCCTCCATACTGGCAGGCAGCTGGTAATGGATCACATATTGTATATCGGGTTTATCGATCCCCATACCAAATGCATTGGTAGCAACGATCACGTCCAACTCGCCTAAGAGAAACTGCGACTGGATCAGCATTCGCTCCATGCTCTCCATGCCACCGTGATAGCCGTGTACTCTTTTTGATCCCTGCAGTTGATACGAGGCTACGAGTACCTCTACAGCGTTTCTCGTACTGCAATACACAATACCTGGACCTTTCAGTTCATCCATCAACTGCAGGACTTGCTCACGGCGCTCTCCCTCATCGCTCACCCTTACCAGATCGAGTGCGATATTCTCCCGATTCAAAGGCTGCGACATCACATTCTCCTGGGCAATTTGCAGCTGCTGACTGATTTCTTTTCGTACATCCTCTGTTGCGGTTGCTGTAACTGCCAGCACCAGAGGATTTCCCAGATGTTTGATCGCATCCGGCAGACGTAAATAGTCCGTCCGAAAATCATGTCCCCATTGGGAAATACAGTGAGCCTCGTCGATTGCAACGAGCGACACCCCTATCCGCTTCAGTACGGACTGGATGTACGGCTGCTGCAGTTTTTCCGGAGAAATATACAAAAGCTTGTACACACCGTTACCGAGCTCGCGCAGGATCTCTCGTGATTCAGCCGGATCCTGCGAACTGTTCACATAAGCTGCTGGAATCCGCCTGCGTGTGCGCAGCTGCTGCACCTGATCAATCATCAGGGAGATTAACGGAGAAACCACCACTGTGATACCGGGTAAAAGCAAAGCTGGGAGCTGGTACGTAACCGACTTTCCTCCCCCTGTAGCAAGAATCGCAAGGACATTTTGCCCGGAAAGCAGTCTCTCGATAATCTCTCTTTGACCTGGTCGAAAGGAAGCATGTCCAAAATGCAGCTGCAATTTCTCTAGCAATCTTCTGTTCACGTCCACCTCTCCCCCTGTCTGCGTGCCAAGGCCAGCCGAATCTGCAGGTACGAGACAGCTTCGCCCAAATGATCCTTGATGAGACGAAGCCTGCTCGTTTGCAGCTGTTCGCTGGTCTGGATGATGACAGCGCTCAGTTTTGGCTCTAGATAGGTAGAGCAATCCCATTCCGGACAACGCAAAGCGATCTCGGCCAGATGATCCTCCACGGTGCTTTCTTTGATTTTGCGCGCATCAGCGATTTGTTCGATGCTCATCCCGCGCTGCACCAAGGCATATGTGCGTGCAGCGCTCTCAGTCAAACGCGTGTCCCATTTTTCTGTTTGCACGACGAGATGGGACAACAAGGGAAAACGGGCCGGGTCTTCTTGCAGCTGCAGGATGGACATAGCAAGTCCATAGCGGAATGGCAATTGTAAATAAAATGCCGAGTCCTTTTGCTGCGCGGCTAGCTGTCCCAGCGTTTTCCCGACCTGAGTAGCCCCGGACAATTGCCCGATCAACAGTTTTTGGACATCCTCAGGAAGTGGGCTCCAGAGCGTGTGCAATTCTTCCCCGAGCCGTTTTTGCCATTGCTCGCGGGCGGTTTGTGAAGCCAACTGGTTTTTTACCCACTGCTGAATTTTTTTGTCTGAAACGACGGGAAAGAATCCCAAATCTCCTGCGAGAAGTTGGGAAACGGTTTGTACGAGCAAGTGAAGACGCTGCCAAAACAGCTCTATTTTTTCAGCCATTCCTGATTCTGTGAAAGGCTCGTTCCACCGCTCCAGTTGAAAAGCAGCCTTCCATTGCTCGGCTTGGTCAATCCCTTTTTCCGTGATCGAGAATGATGGTTTGGATGTCGCTGTCACTGCAGGAAGCGGTACAATCCATTCTTCCTGCAACAAAGTTGAAACAATTTTCTCCCAATCCTCTTTTGTAAAACGCGGAAACATCCGATAATACGGATAAAGGTGGTACAAATGTACGTCTTGCAAAGTCTGATTGGCTTTTCGGCCTCGCAAAATGTAAAAGGCTGCCTGAAGCGTTCGCTCATTGGCAAGAGGAATCATGGCGTTTATGGTCACAGCGCATAAAAAATCCTGTGCCGCAATGCTCCGATTGTTCATTGGTACTCCTTTATGGATCTATCTTTATCACTCATCTGCTGCAATTATCATATGGAGGAGTTTTATGACAAAACGATTGAAAAAATCAGAATTTATGATGGCCTATATGATCATCATAACACTTGCTTGTACGGTTGGTGGATTTTTTTTCGGGGCGCATTATATGAAAACAAAAATGGAAGCGGAGCGAGCCGCTGCCCTTGAAGCTCAGCAGCAAGAAGCCATGCGTGACCAGCAATTAAAAGCACAAAAGCTCTACAATGAGCAGGATTTTATCCGCTTTTATTACTCGGTGTATGCTCCACTGCTCCATTTCCGTCAAGCGCACTTTGATGAAATGGCGAAATGGAATGCCATGGATAAAAAAGAACAGGCTGAGTCTTTAAAATATTTGACGAAGCAGGCTGAAGAGACACTGAAAGCATTGGAAAAGAACGTGCCGCTCCCGACTTCTCCTTTATTGGTACAAGCCCACAGCAATTTTGCGAACAGCGTACGGGCTTATTTGGATAGTATGGAGCAGGTGCGATCCGATCAGAATAGTAATGCCTTAACCCCAGCTGCAATCGCAGCACGCATGCCGCTTTTTCAAAACAGCTGGCTCACGGCTCAAGAAATGCTGTACCGCTCAATAGCCGCATGGGAGTCCGCTTATGTCGTGAAACAGTCTTTGCCTAAAACATTGCCCGCTTCAGTGACCACTGGACAATGGAAGCAATATCCCTTCCATTATCGGACGTACGTTGCTGCTACTGCGATGGCAAAAGACAAGCAATGGAAAAGCTACAGCCCCGAAGACTTGACGGCTCGCATTGACAGTCTTGTTGCGACACAAGATGCCCAGAACCTTGGCATCCAGGATGTGGCAGACGCCATTCGTTTGTTAAACGCCACAGACGCGATTCATCCAGGCGACTTTAAGCAAGTGAGTGGAAAGCTCTACTCCCAGCTGAAGGCTCCTGAAATTCCGCTTTACAAGTAGTCGTACATTTTTAGACTGATTCAATCTTGAAATCTTTTGAGCAAGAGCATACAATGGTCTATGATAGTGGACGTACCACTTCGTAATGGGAGGTGAAACGACGATGACAACATGGGTAGATAAAGATACTTGTATTGCATGCGGCGCCTGTGGAGCTACTGCTCCTGACGTCTTTGACTACGATGATGAGGGCTTGGCCTTCAACAAACTGGATGACAATGCAAACAGCGTTGAAATCCCGGATATCCTGCAAGACGACGTTCGCGACGCCGCTGAAGGATGCCCAACTGATTCTATCAAAGTGGAATAGTTCATTCCATCTACATGGATCGAAACCTCTCCGCCTCGTGCGTGAGAGGTTTTTCAGTTTCTTCGCACTTGCAAGTGAACGGTTGATCAGCAAATTACCATTTCAACTTCCAGCACTTTTCGATACAATAAAAGCAACGCAAAAACCGAACATTAAATCCGGGATTTCCCATTTTTTGTGAGATGAATATCTTAACGTTCGGAATTTGGTTGTTTTTAACCTTCCGAAACTATTGATTAGCCTATTATTTACGAACGTTAAATACATTTTTATTTGCATCGTTCATTTTTTCCGTTTTTTGTGCTTGACGACACCCTTTTTGCCATGATATCGTAAGTACAAATCTTACGAGACACATACTGATAAACAGCGATGACGAAGAAACGCTGTGTCCGGAAACCCTCAGAGAGCCGATGTTTGCTGCGAATCGGTGGTTCCACTCACAGATAAGCACTTCCGAGTTGTTGCGTCGAACAACGGTTGTTTAGTAGACGCGAACGGTTGATCCGTTATCTCTTTAGGTCATGTACCTGCTAAGGCTCTTCTTTGAGAAAAGAAGGGTAAATGAGGGTGGCACCGCGAAGCAAAGCCTCTCGTCCCTCACTGTTCTGTAATAGGAGCAGTGTGAGAACGGGAGGCTTTTTATACTTTCATCCACTTGTGTTCGCTAACGCGATACAGAACGAAAGTATAAAGGCATACAGGCTCCGCCATATGGCTTGGCGCCGACAAGTTTATTATCGCAATCATACTTAGGAGGAGAGAAACATGTTTACTGACAAACAAATTTTGAGAATTCCTGGCCCTACCCCTATCCCGCCACGTGTTCAACAAGCGATGAACCAGCCTATGATGGGACACCGCAGCGGCAAGTTCTCTGCTCTATTCGCAAAAACGGCTGAGCGCCTGAAGCCGTACTTCGGTACACAGCAAGATGTGTACATCATCGCAGGAAGCGGCACAAGCGCCCTGGAAATGGGTGTGGTCAACACACTGCAGCCCGGTGATGAAGCAGCCATTTTGGTCAGCGGAAACTTCGGGGAAAGATTCGCAAAAATCTGCGAGCGCTACGGCGTCATTGCTCACCGTCTTGAAGTTCCTTGGGGCGAAGCCGTAACACCAGAGCTTCTGGATGCTTTCCTGAAAGAAAAGCCGCAAGTCAAAGCCGTTTTTGCTACCTACTGTGAGACTTCTACAGGTGTCCAAAACCCGATCGCTGAGCTTGCAGAGGTCATCCGCAAACAATCCGATGCTCTGTTCATCGTAGACGCGGTAAGCTGCCTGGGTGCTGTTCCTTGCGAAATGGACGCTTGGGGTGTTGACATCGTCGTGACTGGCTCCCAAAAGGCTTTCATGCTCCCGACTGGACTTGCTTTCCTGGCTGCCAGCGAGCGTGCATGGGCTGTCATTGAGCAAAACAAATCCCTTGCTTTCTACCTGGACCTGAAAGCATACCGCAAGAGCTTGAAGGATCAAACGACTCCGTACACACCTGCTGTATCGTTGATCTTTGGTCTCGCTGAAGTGCTTGATATCTTGGAAGAAGAAGGCTTGCCAGCCATCGTGAAGCGTCACGAGCTGATGCGTGATATGACGCGCGCTGCCATGCGAGCTTTGAATATCAAGCTGATGGCTGAAGATGCGTATGCGGCTACTACCGTTACTTCCTGCGACCCACAAGGCGCATTTGATGCCGAAGCGATGCGCAAAGCATTGACCAAGCATTACAACATCTCGATTGCAGGTGGACAACAACACCTGAAAGGGAAAATCTTCCGCATCGGTCACATGGGCTATTGCGAGCCACTCGATGTTCTGCAAGTGATCGCTGCTATTGAAATGTCGCTCCACCAAATCGGCGCTCCTGTAGAGCTGGGTGCCGGTGTCAAAGCTGCTCAGGAGGTGCTCATCGCACATGTATAAAGTACTGATTACTGACCCACTTAGCGAATTCGGAATTCAACAACTGCTGGACGCGCCTGATGTAGACGTCGTTCGCAAAACAGACCTCTCCCCTACTGATCTGCTCGAAGTCATTGGCGATTACGATGCCCTGCTCGTACGCAGCCAAACCCAAGTGACGGCAGAAGTGCTGGCTGCTGGTAAAAAGCTGAAAGCTGTCGGTCGTGCAGGTGTGGGTGTCGACAATATCGATATCAACGCTGCTACCCAAGCAGGGATTCCTGTCATCAACGCTCCAGACGGAAATACGATCTCTACGGCAGAGCATTCGTTTGCCATGCTGATGGCTGTTGCCCGCAACATTCCACAAGCTCACAAAAAGCTGGTTGACGGTACATGGGATCGCAAAAGCTTCCAAGGCGTGGAGCTCAACAATAAGGTACTGGGTATCCTTGGTATGGGCCGTATCGGCTCTGAGGTAGCCAAGCGTGCAAAAGCATTCGGTATGACAGTCATGGGCTTTGACCCGTTCCTGACAGAAGAACGCGCACAAAAAATGGGTGTGATCAACGCAACCGTCGACGAGATTTGCCGTGCTGCTGACTTCATCACGGTTCACACCCCACTGACCAAAGAAACACGCCACATCATCAGCTCCCGCGAGTTCGCCAAAATGAAAGACGGCGTTCGTCTCATCAACTGCGCTCGCGGTGGGATCATCGATGAAAAAGCGCTGTACGAAGCCATCACGACTGGTAAAGTAGCGGGTGCGGCTCTCGACGTATACGAAGTGGAGCCGCCAGTAGACAATCCATTGGTCGGTCATCCAAAAGTGGTAACCGCTCCTCACCTCGGTGCTTCCACAATCGAAGCGCAAGAAAACGTAGCAGTAGACGTATCGGAAGAAATTCTGAAAGTACTTCGTGGCGAGCCGTTCAAAAATGCGGTGAACCTGCCATCCATCCCTGCGCATGTGATGGAAAAAGTGCAGCCTTACTTCACACTTGGCGAAAAGCTGGGTCATTTCCTCGCACAAGTAACGGTCGGCTCCATCTCGGAAATCGAAATCAAATACAGCGGTGAATTGACGGATGTAGATACTTCGCCACTGACTCGTACCGTATTGAAAGGTGTGCTCTCTTTCCGCCTCGGGGAGGAAGTCAACTTCGTCAATGCTCCTCTGCTTGCCAAAGTGCGCGACATCACGGTTACCGAGCAAAAAGCGGCACAAAACAAAGGCTTTACCAACCTCTTGACCGTAGCCCTGAAAACGACTCAGGAAACCCGTACAGTCGCAGGTACTCGTCTGAACGGTTATGGTGCCCGCATCGTGAAAATCGATGACTACGCGATCGACGTGGCTCCAGAAGGCTATCTGCTGTACATCCACCACAATGACCGTCCTGGGGTAATCGGACGCGTGGGTTCGATCCTGGGTGAAAACAACGTCAACATCGCGACCATGCAGGTGGGACGCCGCGACGTTGGTGGAGATGCGATCATGATGCTGTCTGTCGATAAACCGCTGACTGCTGAATTGCTCGATACCATGGGTGAATTGGCGGAAGTAAAAAGCGTTACACAGATCGAGCTGTAGTCCATCGCAAAGACTGCAAAGACCTGGTGAAGAACCGGGTCTTTTTCTTTACCCTTTTTTTCCTAATGGATATAATAGGACAAGACCATCGCTTACGAAAGGAGCCTGTTATGACGAACCAGGCAATCATGGCCATTGGCATTTTTCTCGTTACCTACGCATTTATAATCAGTGAAAAGCTGCACCGTACAATCGTAGCGATGTCCGGCGGGATCCTCATGGTACTGTTCGGGATTGTCTCTCAAGAGCAAGCTATCCATCATATTGACTTCAATACGCTGGGCTTGCTGATCGGGATGATGATACTCGTTACTGTAACCGCGCAGACTGGCGTCTTCAAGTACGTGGCTATTCGTGCAGCCAAGGCTGCCAAAGGAAAACCGATACGTATCCTGGTGTATCTGAGCATCATTACAGCGGTTGCTTCTGCCTTTTTGGACAATGTCACCACCGTGTTGCTGATTGTGCCCGTGACCTTTAGCATCGCACGTCAGCTACAGCTAAACCCCATTCCTTTTCTCATTAGTGAGATCATTGCCTCGAATGCGGGCGGTACCGCTACTCTCATCGGAGATCCGCCGAATATCATGATCGGCAGTGCGGTTCCTGAATTAGATTTCATGGCGTTCTTGTTCAACTTGGCTCCGGTCATCATAATCATCATGGCGGCTACGGTCTTCTGTTTTGTTCTGATTTACCGCAAGCAACTTGTTACATCCCCCGAGCTCAGTGCAAAAATCATGCAATTGAACGAGAGGGATGAGATTACGGATGCTGTTTTGCTAAAGAAATCACTCACTGTGATGGCCCTGACGATCGTTGGCTTCATGCTTCACGGAGCTCTGCAGCTGGAGACGGCGACGATTGCTTTGACGGGCGCTTTCCTCCTGCTGCTATTGACGGGCGAACATTATTTGGAGGACGCAATCAGCAAAGTCGAGTGGAGTACGATCTTTTTCTTCATTGGTCTCTTCGTTCTCGTCTCGGGCCTCGTGGAAACTGGCGTCATCGCGAAGCTGGCCGGCGAAGCAATCAACCTGACAGGAGGAGATCCGCTGCATACCTCCCTTTTGATCCTATGGCTGAGTGCCATTGCTTCTGCTTTCGTAGACAATATCCCTTTTGTCGCGACGATGATCCCGATGATCAAAGAGATGGGAGCACTCGGAATTACCAATTTAGAACCGCTGTGGTGGAGTCTTGCACTCGGAGCTTGCTTGGGCGGTAACGGTACATTAATCGGAGCAAGTGCGAACGTCATTGTTGCTGGATTGGCATCCAAGGAAGGCTACAACATCAGCTTCGTCGGCTTCCTGAAGGTTGCCTTCCCTCTCATGCTTCTCTCGATTGCCATTTCGCATTTGTATGTGTATCTGCGCTATTTTATCTGGTAAGGAGGAGTACAAATGCTGCGCTATACATTTGATGAATCTTTAATCACTATCACAGAAGCTGCAAACACGAATGACGTCACCTTTCAGATTACTGTCCAAACGGAAGAAATGCGCAGCCGGCTAAAGCAGGTGCGTTCCTTCTTTGAGGACAACAAAGATTATACCGATGTCTTATTCTACACGCAGGCTGACGGTACCTATGAAGTGATCGTTAGAAATGATTCGATCCATCCCTTTTTGATTCACGCTTTTCTCTTTCAATGCTTGAAATCACTGCAGTGGGAATAAGCTTGCAGACATTAGAAAACTTGGCTGCGCCAAGCCTTTTGGCGCAGTCTTAGTTGCACTTATACTGGCTAAGAATCTTATAAATTCTTACTGTACAAAAAAGACTCCGCCGAAATGATTAAGGCAGAGTCTTTTTTAGGTTTGTTGAATCCTCTATTCAAGAATCGTCAAGAGATCTCTCACGTCGTCGAGAATATAGTCAGCTTTTACTTCCTCAAACTTCGCACGAGCCTCTTGACCAGACAGCCCCGTAAGCGTTGCGGCAAATTTGCAGCCCATGGAGCGTGCGGCTAGAAAGTCTGCCGGCGAATCTCCTACGATCAGGACTTCCTCACCCTTTTGAATAGGCAAAGAGAAGTTTACCACATCGCTATTCGGAGCAGACAAGCCAAGCAACCCTTTTACATACGAGTACGGATGCGGCTTGGACATTGGCGCATAAGACGGGAATTCCTCTTCCGCTTCCAAGACATGAGATGCGGTAACCACGCGATTTGGGTCAAACCATTCCAGGATTTTCATTTCCGAGAGTGGAACATGTGTCTCGATCGTAGGACGGCCTGTACCGATTCCAAGCGTATATCCCTTTTCCTTCAACGTGCGGAACAGCTCGATCATTTCCGCAGGTGGTACGATCGGGATCTCGTCTGTCAGGAAGCCTTTTTTACCAGTCTGACTGGTTTCGCGACCGATAGAAGCCGCTACCCTCTCGTCACCCAAGTACCATTCCTGAAACGTTTCGTAGCATAGCTGCCATAGGGTGCTGCTGCGAGAGAAGATTTCTGTGTCTACACCAAGACGCTCTTTTGTGATCTGATTCAAGTACAGCAGCATTTCTGCCTTTTGTGCGGAGCCTTTTGCAAAATCAGGGATAAAGGCTGCATAGTCAACCGTAAAGTCGGGTGCATAAGCAGCGCCCCACTCTCTGAGCTTGGCCAGTTCAGCACGGTCCACTTGTCCACGGAGAATACTCTTTGCTTCATCGCCTACATGCGGCATCAGAGCTTCTACCAACCGAATCACTTGATAGGAGAACGCGAGATAAACCATGTCCCAGTTGGAGTTGATGCCGCGCGCTTTGATCAGATCCAGCACTTTGTCATTTGCAAACACTTGGTCACGCACCCGGCGTATTTCCTCTTCCACCGGAGCTGGTGTAAAGGAATCAGACCTTACGCCCAAATACTGTGGGCTGTACAGCATTTCCCATACCGTCAAGGCAGAAGCATCGAAGTAACGTTCTTCGCTCAGCATAACCCCATCTACATCAAAAAGAATCGTCTTGATCATTTCTCTCTACACTCCTATTTTGTTTTCGATTGCAGCATCAAGGCAATCGTAAACGTCGTTCCTTCTCCCATTTTGCTCTGTACGCCAATCGTCCCGCCGTGAGCCTCGACAATGTTCTTGGCGATGGCAAGGCCAAGTCCAGTGCCGCCTACCCGACCTCGCGTACGCGCTTTGTCGGCTTTATAGAAGCGTTCAAAAACAAACGGCAGATCTTCCTGGGGAATACCACTGCCCGTGTCGCTAATCTCCAGCAGCAAAGTCTTGTCGCCGCGAGCCCGGATGGTCACGCTGCCTTTGCCGGGAGTATGTCGTAGCGCATTGTCAATCAGGTTGGTCAGCACTTGTTCCATGCGATCGGGATCCATACTGACCACATTGTGAGAGGTTGACATTTCCAAAAGCAAATGAATATCCCGTTCCCGCGCCAAATTCGTAAACTTGCGCTGGATCCGCTCCAAATACGGCCGCAGCTCCACAGGCTCGCGGAACAGCTCCACATGACCTGCTTCCATTCGCGCCAGGCTTAGCAGCTCATTGACGAGCTTGGTCATGCGCACGGACTCATCGTAGATGATTTGCGCCAGTTCTTTGTGTTCTTCCGGTGTAGTTGCGATATCATCCACGATCGCTTCACTGTATCCTTGCAGCATGGACAGCGGCGTCCGTAGCTCATGGGATACGTTTGCTACAAAATCGTTGCGCATTTTATCCAGCTTGCGCTCCTGTGTCATATCGCGCAGGACAGCGACTGCCCCACGAATTTGCTCGCGATCGATTACCGGAACCATGACCAGCGCCCAATTCCGCCCTTGCAGCGGGATATCCTCTGTCACTTCCTGACCCGTTTGAACAACCTGCTGATAGATGGGGAACAACGGAGCAGGTTCATCTGGATGCTCGAATTTCCAGTCGCGCAAAAAGCGCTCACCCGGAGGATTCGTTAAGGCGATTTTTCCCTCTGCATCGATCATGACCACACCGTCAACCATGCTTCTCAGTACGCTCGCCAATTGTTCTTTTTCCTTGGACAGCGCATCTACCAATTGGTTAAGGCGAGCAGCCATCGTATTAAAGGACGCGGCAAGCTCCCCTGTCTCATCTGCCGTACGGACGGGAATCTCTGCATGAAAGTCCCCTTCCGCAATGCGATGAGCGGTTTCTTTCATCTGACGCAAAGGAATCGTCACCCTCGACGATAGGAAGAAGGCAAACACCGTGGTAGAAACAAAAGCGAGAACGCCAACCACAAAGATCAGGAAGCGAACTTCATTCACCGTATCATCAAAATCTTCCATCGCCTGATACATGACGACAGAGCCATGCTTGCCAGCGGTATACTCCATCGGCACGGCTACCGCGATCAGCTGCAGACTCGCATTGGGATTCTTTTGATCGTTCGCCCCCACCTGCAAATAGATTCGTTTCGGTGCGGGATGTTGACCCGCCAAGGCCTCTCCAAGCTTTAGCTCAGGAGAAGCTAGCAGGTCATCGACCGGTATGCTGGGAAGACCTTTCCCCTCGCTCTTCCCAATGACGTTTTTCTGATCGTCCAATACCACCATTCCGGTATGATGCACGACGCCAAATGCCGCTGCCATCTCCAAAGCGCCTTGTGTATTGGAACTTGCGGACAATCCGCTTGATAATCCTTCCGCCAGATCCTGCAAATTTTGCGTCTGTCTGTTCGTATAGAAGCTGTCAAAGGATTGTACGATGAGCAAGCTGAAAATCGTGAGTACCAAAGCAAACAAAGCAATGATCGTCATCCAAAGCTTTCCGACAACGCTGCGAAAAAAGACATCCACTTTATTTTGGCACCTCTAATTTATAACCGACACCCCATACGGTAGCGATCATATTCGCTGCCTGCGGAGACACACGGTTTAATTTTTCACGCAAACGCTTGATGTGTGTATCAACCGTGCGAAGATCTCCAAAAAACTCGTAATTCCATACATCTTTCAGCAGCTCTTCGCGAGTGAATACCTTGTCTGGAGAAAGCGCCAAATAGTGCAATAGCTCATATTCCTTAGGAGTAAGACTGACTTCTTGACCACTGGCAATCACTTTGTGCGCGTCATGATCAATGGTCAGTTCGGGAAAGACCAGGACAGAATGGCTGTTAAAGGTCTCTGTTTTCAAATAAGCGGTCGCCGACGAACGACGCAGGATCGCCTTTACACGATACATGACTTCACGAGGACTAAACGGTTTCACGACATAATCGTCAACCCCGGCTTCAAAGCCATGAACGCGATTGGTCTCTTCTCCCTTTGCCGTCAGCATGACAATCGGAGTCGCTTTGAATTCCCGAATGCGCTGACAAACTTCGATCCCATCCATTCCCGGTAGCATCAGATCGAGCAAGATGATGTCGTAGTCGCTCCCGACTGCCATTTCGACTGCCTGTTCTCCGTTGTCTGCCTCGTCGATCAAGAAGTTTTCTCTTTCCAGATACATTTTCAACAGACGGCGGATGCGTTCTTCGTCATCCACCACAAGGATACGTGCCAATTTCTCCATGCCCAACACCTCTTAGCGATTTGATTTCGTATAAATGATGGAAGATAGTCCAAAAAGCTGGTCTAGACCAGCTTTTTTCTCGGATAAATTATACACCAGCATAGGAGTGCAAACCAGCAATAACCAGATTGACTACGACCAGTGTGATCAAGATGATGACAAACCCGATAACGGACATCCAGGCAGACTTCGCACCGATCCATCCGCGGGAGAGTCGTAAATGCAAGTACGCGCTGTAGAACAGCCATACGATCAATGCCCATACTTCTTTCGGGTCCCAACCCCAGAAGCGTCCCCACGCTTCTTGCGCCCAAATCATGGCAAAAATCAGGGCACCCAGCGTAAACACGGGATATCCGATACTGATGGCACGATAGCTGATTTCATCCAGCAGTTCTGGTTCAATGCCCTCTACAGATGGCTGAATCAATGCCCCCAGACGTTTTCGGAAGATCAACCGCAGAACCCCATACAATACAACACCTGTAAGCACCGACCAAAGCATGGTGTTCAGCTTGCGAGCAGCATCCTTGCCTTCCATCCACGTAGGCGCTGTAAACAGCGGAGACATCGGACCTTGCTTGATGATCGTAGCATCAGCTGGAGCTACAAGAGCTGGCATCGTGTACTCAGCCTGAGCCTTTTCCATCTGCCCCATTGCATTCTGTGTTTCTTTGTTCATTTCAAATACTGTTTTCTGGTCCATACGGGCGAATGTCGATTCCATCCCGATAAAACCAACCAGCATCAGCACAACAGCCAGAACGACTTCTAGCCATTTGGTACTCTTCGTAGATACGGTTTGCGGTACTGTGCGGATCAAATACATCAGACCAGCCGCAAAGCCGACTGCCAAAATCCCCTCACCTAGCGCTGCTGTCGTTACGTGAATATGCAGCCAGTAGCTTTGCAGAGATGGGATCAGCGGTGTAACATCCTTGGGAAACACATAGGAGTACGCGAGCATGATCACGCCGAGTGGCAACACGAATGCTCCGATTACCGTCAGCTTATAAATCCTGTAAATAATCAGATAGGCAAGAATAATACAGAAATCCAAAAACGCCATGAACTCGAACATGTTGCTGGTTGGGCTATGTCCTCCCCCAATCCAGCGAGTCACGACATAGCCTGTCTGTGCGATAAAGCCGATGACGGCGAGCCAGTAGGCAATCCGTCCATACTTTGCTTCATGTTGCTTGGGGTCGCGCCCCGCCCAATTCTTCCCCGTCATAGCTATGACGAAAACAATGGACGAGAGCACGTAGAGCAGAAACGCAATATCCAATAACCAGTCACTCACTTGGATGAACTGCACGTCAAGTGTCCCTCCTTGAAGCGATTACGCCTTCGATTTTTCTTCTACGGTCAATGGCAGCTTCGTCTGTTCGATCAGCCCGTCAACCTCTCTGCGCAAGCCAAACCAGTTTTTGTTGGTATGTCCTGCCAGCATTACGTCATCCTCTTGGAACTGGACCCAAATCCGTCTATGTTGCCAGAAGAAGCCCATCGCTACCCCGATCATGAAAATAAAGGATCCAAAGTAGATCAACGGCACTGCTTTGTCCATCCGAACATTCAATCCCGTGATATCGATCAAATCAGGCTTACGGATGACCAAACCATATTGTGGATCGGACTTCTGCGTGATGACAGAGCCTTGCAGATACACCATCTTTTCACTGGTCTTTCCGTTGTCCGCAACGATCTCCAGAGCGACCATCGGATTTTTGGGCAGGTTGGTTTGCGTGGCTGGCTTACCGTCAGCCCCCATAATAAAATCGGGGAAGTAATCCAGTGTTCGAACTTTGATACCATTGCCTAGATCCTGTTCTTTGGGAGGGTCGTACAGATCGACCTTGATCAAGCCAAGTTCTTTATTCCCGTTCTTTTGATCGATGAGGTTGAAGTTAAGCGCTCCCAATTGCATTTCTTGTACACCTGATTGATAGAGGTAAAGACTCTCGTGCTCCATCGGATGATTCACGACGATCGGTCCGCTTTTTACTTCTATCAGGTCTGGCTTTGCTCCCGGCAAGTCCGCGTTTTTATTCAAGTACAGGATGGCATCTGTCTGAAAGCTCTTTGGAATGACCCCGCCTTTTAAATCCAGCTTCTCGGGCATTTCGCTCTCCGACCAGTATTCCGTGTGGTAGGAAACATTCTTGACGTAATAAGGCGTGTCCGGGATCGCAACGGTCTGCCCTTCGCGGACCCATACGTATTCGTCCATGAAAAAGCCGGGAATACTGCGCATCAAAACGCCAATCAAGAAAAGAATCAAACCAATGTGGTTAATGTAAGGCCCCCAACGGCTAAACCGGCCTTTTTCCGCCATCAGGGCTCGATCCGTGGAGAATATCCGATAGCCTTTTTTACGCAGCACTTGCGCGGCATTTGCCAGAAGCTCGTCCTGCTTGGCTCCTTCTGGCATCGGCCCTTCCGCAAACAGCTTTTGTCCCTTCAAAAAAGACTTATGCTGGTTGAGACGTGGTTTTTTCAACGCTTTGTACAGGGGAATGACCCGGTCAAGACTACAGATCACGAGGGATGTCCCCAGCATCACGAGAAGCGTTACAAACCACCAGGAAGAGTACAGATTGTGAAAGCCCAATTCATAGTAGATCGTACCCAGCTTCCCGTAGGTTTCCGTATAAAAACGGGCGACATCGGCCTCGGTGGGCACTGGTACAGGTATGTATTGCTGCTGCGGAAAAATGGTTCCTACAGCGGAGCCTATCAAAATGACAATAATGATACCGATTGCAATTTTGACAGAAGAAAACCAGTTCCAAACTCGATCAATTACTTTTTTCGTATACGTTTGTGAACGGCGCGCCATTCCTTCGTAGCGCATGTCCGGAAATGCTGTCTGCTCCTCGATCTCAATGTCCAGCGGCTTGCCGCAAGATTCGCAGAGCAGCGTCCCAATGGGATTGGTATGTCCACATTCACATTTTCGCTGATCCATTATTGAACCTCACTTACGGCAAGATTTTCGACACTTTTTGTGCAATCATAGCTTCGTTTAATTGACCGATAAAGATTTCTTCTACATCCCCGTCCGGCGAAATGAAAAATGTCGTCGGGATCGGTCCGATGCGATACAGCTTGGTAATCTGCGATTGACTGTCCAAGAGAATCGGGAAGTTAACACCGAACTGCTTCACGAAAGGCTCTACGGCAACCGTCGACTCTCCAATATTTACCCCCACTACGACAAGTCCTTTATCCTTGAACTGGTCGTATTGCTGCTGCAAGGCCGGCAATTCCTTTTTACAGGGCTCACACCAGGTCCCCCAGAAATTGAGGACGACTCCTTTGCCTTCCAGATCACTCAATGCCATATCTGGCCCGTTCAGCTGCTGCAGACTGAAATTTGGTGCAGCTTTCCCTACCTTAACAGCGTTCGGATCTTTAACGAAGCTGGAATAGAGAGCAAAGACAAGTGCCACGAGCAAGAGGCCCAATACGGCGACTCTTATGTATGTACGATTGCTTTTGTTCATGTTGCCCTAACTCCCATCTACCACTATTAGAATTGCAACGTTTTTCCTTTCTATTATAGCGTTCCTAGATTTTCCGGCAGCGCATAACTTATGAACACATTTTGAACGAATCAACGATTGCGCGCTCTGCTTTTCCGATTCTGTACGAGTCCTTGCTTCAGCTTTTCAACTTCCGCACTGGTCAGAGGACGATATTGTCCTGCCGAAAGTCCTTCCAGTGTCAAAAAACCGAGACGTATGCGTTCCAGGGCAAGGACGGGATGCCCGATCGCATCGCACATGCGCCTCACTTGTCTGTTGCGCCCTTCGTGAATGGTCAGCTCCACCAATGCCTTGTCTCTCGCTGGAGCCGTTTTCAGCAGCCTAGCCTCACCGGGCGATGTCATGCCATCTTCCAGCGAAATACCCGTTGCCAGCCTCTTCACTTTGTCGGGAGAAGGGACTCCCTTCACCCATGCACGGTAGACTTTATCAATCTCGTAGCTCGGATGAGCCAGCCTGTTGGCAAGCTCGCCATCGTTGGTAAGCAGCAGCAAGCCAGACGTATCATAGTCCAATCGTCCAACGGGATAGACCCGCTCTTTGATTCCTTTTAACAAGTCGGTAACAACCCGTCGTCCACGGGGATCGGATACGCTCGTAATGACGCCTGTGGGCTTGTGTAGCATCAGATAGACATGCTGCTCGGTTTGGATGGGTCTTCCATGCACCAAGATTTGATCAGCCTGCGGGTCTACTCTCGTACCCAATTCTCGTACCACCTTGCCATTTACCTGTACATGCCCTTGCACAATCAATTCTTCACAGTGACGACGAGAGGCGACTCCGGCGTGTGCCAATACTTTTTGTAATCGTTCCATTCATGGTTCACCTCTACAACATCATACCCATTCTTACCAGTGTGGACAAGAAAAAGGGAAAAACTTCCCCGAGGTGCGGAAGTTTTTCCCTGTCCATCCTATTTGGCTCATTATGAAAAAACGTACGTAACGATAAGTAGTGAAAAGATAACCCCAGCCAGATCCGACCACAGTCCGACCTTCAATGCGTAGGAAGAGTTGCGTATCCCCACGGCTCCGAAATAAACAGTCAGCACGTAAAGGGTCGTATCTGTACTGCCTTGCATGGTTGCAGCCAATCTCCCCAGGAAAGAATCCGGTCCGTGCTGAGCGATCAAATCAGTCGCGATGGCCAGCGAACCTGTACCTGTCAACGGTCTCAGCAAGGCCAGCGGGACCAGTTCTTCCGGAAAATGCAGCGTATCCAGCACGGGTCTCAATAGGCCAAGCAAAAGCTCGAGGGCACCGGATTCCCTGAACATCGTTACTGCGACCATCATCGCAATCAAGTGAGGGAGTATGCGAATCGTTGTCGTCAGGCCGCCTTTTGCCCCCTCGACAAACGTCTCATACACCGGAACCTGCTTGCGCCAGCCGTAAAGCAGCACAAAGGCGATCGTGACGGGGATAGCCCAAAGAGAAATCAGGGATACCCATTGGTACATGCGGTTTCCCCCTATCGGTAACGACGTACATGGCGATAACGATACCAGCGATCAATCAACAGAGCTACGATGGTAGCAGCAAAGGATGAAAGCAAGGTAGTCCCGACGATCTCTACCGGATTGACCGAGCCGTACTGCATGCGAATCGCGATCATGGTCGTCGGTATGATCGTGATGCTGGCCGTATTGATCGCTAAAAGCGTGCACATGGCCGGTGAGGCTACCTGCTTATCGCCATTGAGCTTTTGCAATTCTTCCATGGCTTTGAGACCCATCGGAGTTGCTGCATTTCCCAGTCCCAGCAAATTGGCGCTCATATTGGACAGAATGTAGCCAATTGCCGGATGCCCTTTGGGAACATCGGGAAACAGCAGCTGGATGAGAGGTGACAGAGCGCGTGCCAAAAGCTCCAGCAATCCGGATTTCTCCGCGATGCGCATCAGCCCCATCCAGAATGCAAGTATGCTCAAGAGGCCGAAGCATACGGTCACTCCTGTTTTCGCGCCTTCGAACGCAGCCTGGTTGATCAGCTCCATTCGTCCGTTAATCGCCGCTACGACGATACTGATGACAATCAGAGCCAGCCAGATGATGTTAAGCACTCCACAGCCCCCCCGCAGCGATCTCCCAGAACTGCTGCCAGAAGCTATGAGCCTCCGCTTTTGGAAGAGCTGATGTCGGTGTGTCCACACTCACGAGAAGAGGCACCTGGCCAATCATATCGTCTTTCAGGTAGATCTGCATGAACCCTACCAATTGGCCGTTCATTTTTCCATTGATGATCGACTCACCTAAAACAATTTTCTTATGGACTGCTTCTGCTTCCGTCTGCTGCAGCGGATAACGGAACGAATTCATCGTGACCAAATGAGTACCTGCTTCTAGCGTGACGGGTGTATCCGGCTTGACGGTTTCTTTTTGTCCTACGAGCTCTTTCACAGGAAAGTTCGCAAACCCCCAGTCGAGCAGCTTGGCTGAATCATTCCAGTCATCCGATGCATTCAAGGTAATGGTGGCGAGCTGTCGTCCCTCTCTCGTTGCAGAAGTAGCGAGGCAGCGCTTTGCCAGCTTTGTATAGCCTGTTTTTACGCCATCCGCACCGTTATATAGGTGCAGCATTTTATTTTTGTTGAGCAGTCTTCGATCCCACTGCTCGCCTTCCCACGAAATATCTTTTACTTTTGTAGAGACAATTTGCCGAAAAACGGGGTTTCGCAGCGCATAGGCAGAGAGCTTGACCATATCCTCCGCCGTGGAGTAGTGCATGTTGCTGTCATCCAGCCCATGCGGATTGGTAAAGTTGGAATGCTCCATCCCGATCAATGCCGCTTTTTCATTCATCATGTATACAAAGCCTGGCAAGGAGCCGCCCACTGCTGTCGCAATCGTCACAGCCGCATCGTTACCGGAGCGGAGCATCAACCCGTACAGCAGCTCTTCCAGCGTCAATTTTTCTCCACGCTTCAAATAGATCGAGGAGCCTTCGACACCAACCGCTTCCGGGGGAACCGTCACGACTTGATCCAGCTTGCCCGACTCGATCGCGACTATGGCGGTCATCGTTTTGGTCAGACTGGCAATCCTCATTTTCTTTGAGCCATTTTTCGAGTAAAGGATGCGACCGCTCGCAACGTCTATCAAGGCTGCGCTTTCCGCAGACAATCCGGGTGGAGACGCCGCTGCCTTCACCTCAGTAGCTGGCAGCAGAGCCTGTATAAAAAGAAAAACGACGAGCACGCCGGACAATAAATTTCGTACGTTCATAAACGTCCTCCCCATTACAAAGTACAGCGAAGCAAAGGTTTGTACCATGTATATGGGGACGAGTCATCTGTTAGTACGAAAAACTGTCCGGTGTGTCTAGTCGTTTGTCGTCTCTTCTGCTTTGCCGAAGAGAGCCGAGGCTTCCAAGCGAGCTTCCTCAATATCCAGATTGACCGGGGGTTCTGGCAGATCGCCTATTTCCCGCAAGCCAAAGTGTTCCAAAAAATCTTTGGTCGTCGCGTACAGGATCGGCCGCCCAATCCCTTCGGCTCGTCCCGCTTCGCGAATCAATTGCTTGGACAGCAGCGTATTCAATGCCTTCTCGCATTTCACACCCCGTATTTCTTCGATTTCCGAACGGGTCAGCGGCTGCTTGTACGCAATAATCGCCAACGTTTCGAGTGCTGCCTGCGATAGGGTCGATTGGCTAGGCGAACTGGCTAATCGCTCGAAATAAGGCACATGCTCAGGCAATGTCGTCAGCTGATAAGCCCGCGCGACCTCTACGATCTGAATCCCCCTGCCTGCCCGGCGGAAATCTGCTTTCATGTCTTCAATCAAGTCGATGACTTCTTCCTCCGATACCTCGGTAATCTCACTGATTTCCTTGGCATCGATGCCTTCATCGCCCGAAATGAACAACAAGCCCTCAATGACGCCTTTCAGCTTGTCATAGTCCATCCTCAGGGACTCCTTTCGTCGTGTTCTCACAAATCATGATGTCTTGAAACAACTGATTTTGAATGCACGTAATTTCTTTTGCTTTCATCAGCTCCAGGAGAGCCAAAAAGCTGGTCACAATCTCGGAACGAGTCGTTCCTCGGGAAAACAGCTGAGAAAAACGCACCATTCCTCCCCCAACCCGCACCAGCTGGCGAATTTCATGCATTCGATCTTTAATCGACACTTCGTCACGGGATACCCTGGTGATCGGCTGCTTGTCATTGACCTTCTTCACCAGCTTTTCCAGGGCGGAGATCAAGTCGTAGAGGGTCACGTCCTTGACGGTGTTCTCCTCTTCTTTCACATACGGTGCCAAATTCTCTGCAGGTCGAGTATATACCTGATTGCGTCCGATCTCCATTTCTCGCAGGCGCTCGGCGAGCATTTTATAGCGTTTATACTCCAACAGGCGCTGTACCAGCTCTTCCCTTGGGTCGATCTCTTCTATGTCCATATCGAGGTGCTGTTGAAAGACGTGCTCCTCTTTTTTCGGCAGCAGCATCTTGCTTTTGATCGAGAGGAGACTCGCCGCCATCACGACAAACTCGCTCGCGACATCCAGCTGCAGCTGCTGCATCGTATCAATCGTCGCCAGATACTGCTCGGTTATTTCCGCGATGGGAATGTCGTAAATGTCCACTTCGGCCTTGTCGATCAAATGGAGCAACAGGTCGAGCGGCCCCTCAAAGGAATCCAGTTTGATGCTGTAAGCCACGGTAGTCCCTCGTTTCCTTTATATGAACAGTGTAACGATCTGAACGGCTACTTTTTGCACCCAGAGGATCATAAAGCCCATCGGTATTCCGAAAATGGTAGAACTGACTCCTGGAATAAAAATAAGCAACAGCAGGATCCACGGTCCATACACTTCAAAATTGTAGTAGAATCGGTCCAAATGTCTAGGGGACAAGAAACGCAAAATTTTGTATCCATCTAAAGGCGGAATCGGCAGTAAGTTGAAAACAAACAAGGCGGCGTTGATCACAATACAAAACTCCATCGTGGTTTGAATCGCGAATGCCAATTTTTCATTCATTCCCACCAATGCGTCATTGTGGCCAACCACAATGTACAAGACGGAGAACAAGATGGCAAGCACCAGATTTACCAACGGCCCCGCAGCAGACACGTACACAATCCCCAGCCGTTTGTTTCCGCGAAAATGCAGCGGGTTGATCGGTACTGGCTTCGCCCATCCAAACGGTCCAAACAAAATCAGGATCAAGCCGAACGGATCGATATGGGGAATCGGATTTACGGTCAAGCGCCCCTCATCCTTGGCCGTGTTGTCACCCAGCTTCCAGGCCACAAAAGCATGTGCCCATTCATGCAAAGAGAAGGCGATGACGAACGCAATCATGCGGAACGGCACCGTCTTCCAATCAAAATGAAATAGATCCATTGGTTCCTCCTCAAAAAAATCGTCTATTTTCTAGCATACCAGTAGATGGATATGCTTACAAGCCTTCTCCCCCTAGCATTCACGTGTCCTTTCCCAAACAAAAAACACTGGCGAAATCCATCGCCAGTGTTTGGAGAGAAAGCCCTCTTATTCAGCAGATACTTTTACCGTACCCATTTTGTCGCCTTGCTTGATTGCATCCACGTGTTCCATACCGGAAGTAATTTTTCCGAATACAGTATGTACGCCATCCAGATGAGGGAAAGAATCGTAGCAGATGAAGAACTGGCTTCCGCCTGTGTCTTTACCAGCATGCGCCATAGAAAGAGCTCCACGCAGATGCTTGTGCGGGTTGCCTTTCGTTTCACATTTGATGGTGTATCCAGGGCCGCCTGTACCTGTTCCATAAGGGCATCCGCCTTGGGCTACGAAACCTGGGATAACACGGTGGAAAGACAAGCCGTTGTAGAAGCCTTCGTTAGCCAGTTTTTCAAAGTTGGCAACTGTGCCAGGAGCTTCCTGATCGTACAGCTCGAGCTCGATCACATTCCCATTTTCCATGGTGATTTGTGCTTTTTTCATATGTATAGCCTCCAGACCTGGTAAAGTTAACGTACCCATTTTACCATGCGTTTGGTGCGCCGTCCAATTTAACCCTGGGACGCAGTGTGCACATCATCCGCTGCACAATCCCACTCGTCCAAAAAGACGGTCCCCGGCAGCTCCTTCGCCAGCTTTTTTACAAAGGCTGCCCGCTCAGCAATCGCTTCCACATTCGCATAACAACCCGGTGTCAGACGTACGCCTGCCATGGACATGGAGAGTACGGAACCATCCCCCATCCGGCGTTTTTCATAGATATCGATGAAATACGGTGAAAACGCATTGATCAAAAAGCTGACCAATTCAGCGGCACAGCTCTCCTGCGTAATGACGATGAAATCATCTCCGCCAATATGACCCACGAAATCAGTCGCACTCCCATAGCACCTCACAGCTTCCTTTAAAAGATTTGCTGTACGCACGATGATCTGGTCTCCGACTTCAAAGCCGTACCGATCGTTGAACCATTTGAACCGATCCAGGTCGCAGTAGATGACGACTTGTGACTCTCTTTGCTTGATTCGCTTGTTTAGTTCCCGCTCGATCTGTATATTGCCTGGCAGACCTGTGAGCGGATTGGCAGAGCTGGCCATTTCCAGCTTGATCGAGGCCATTTTGTCCAGCAAGCTCTGGACCGTCACAATCCCCAGGTACTCCTTCTCCTCACCCGTAATGATCACCACGTCATAGAGATGGTGGGAATCTCGGGCCATCGCCTGCCTGGCTACTTCATCCAGCTTGTCATCGCGATCCACGGTGAGTGGATTTGCATTCATGACCTGTGAAACCGGGCGCTCGTAATACAGGGCGATACCGTACTGGCCCCCCAGGATTTGATACAGCTGAAAACGCATCACGAGGCCAATCGGCTTTCCCTTTTCCAGCACAACGACACTTTCGATCCGCTGGTTCTGTTCAAAGATTTCATGGACACGCCTTACTCTTTCCTGCTTATCCACACAGATCGTCTTCACGAGAATTTCCGACATGGCGGGGGTAAAGAGCAAAGGCTCATCTCGTCCGCTCGTTCGTTTTTCCTGCATGAATCGCAAGAAATTCAAGGCCTCGCCGCGGACATGCGTCATCCCTTTGTCTGGCCGCCCCAGATAGTAGCCCTGCCCATAGGCGACCCCTACTTCCATCAAGGTTTCCAGCTCTCTTTGCGTCTCGATGCCCTCTGCAATGATTTTGCACCCGACCTTGTTGGCAAATTGGACGAATGTCTCCAGCAATGCCTGTTTGATCGGATCGACATCCACATTGCGAATGAGGGACATGTCGAGCTTGATAAAATCCGGGTAAATCTCGGTGATCGATTCCAGACTGGAATACCCCGCTCCTGCATCGTCTACTGCGATCAGGTATCCTTTTTTCCGGTATTCTTCAATGATTTTGCGAAAAACCGCATAGTTGGAGATCGCGTGACGCTCGGTAATTTCCAGCACAATATTGTGAGGATTCAGTCCAAACTGCTCAATCTGGGAAAAGACCTCTCCCCGCAGCAGGTACGGATCGTCGATCGCACGCGGATCGAGATTGATAAACAGCTTCTGTGACGGCTTCAGATAGCGCAGCTGATCCATGGCTCGTTTCCGACAAATATGCTCCAATCGAAAAACCGAGTCCGTCTCCTCAGCATATTTGAACAGCATCGCTGGAGACTCGAAAAGACTGTCCACAGGCCCGCGTGCCAACGCTTCCCAGCCCAGCGTCTCTCCGTCCGGCAAATGAATGATGGGCATAAAGCGCATGCTGACATTTTCCTCTGCGAGCAGCTTGTGAAACTGTGTAACATTCGTATACGTTTCGGATGTGACTCCGTATTTTGCCATATGCACAGCACGCTTGACGGACGTGTACATTTCTTTGACAATATCTTCTCCCGGTATGTCCGCATAGCCTATATGGACACGCAGCGCTTCCCGATTGACAAAGCCTACATGACGATTCAGCTGCTTCTCCGCCTGCTCCTGAAAATGGATGGACAGCATCCGGCAATCCTCTTCATTCAGGCTCCCTTTAAAAGAAACATAAATGGCAAAATCATCGCCCCATAGCTTCTGGATCGCGAGGATTTTCCCTCTCATCTCAAACACCTGCCTAGATACAGGCGGCATAATCCTTTCAAATTGCTGCAGAACCCGTTTGGCTATCACATCGCCGTAACGATTCTCTACCTCAGTCAGCTTGACGATGTCTACATAAAACATGACGATACTGCGCCCTTTGTCAACTTCCTGACGAATGACTTGCTTCATCCATTGGCGCTTATCCAAAGAAAAAAAGGGGATGCGTCGAAAGTGCTGCTTCAGCGTCGACCACATGGTGAATCGTTCCTCCTCGCCACCCCCATTATGGCAGTCGCTTGTTAATTTCCTGTAAATGAGGGATGGAGGATTCATGAATAATGTTACTTCGGACCTAAAAAAGCCTCCCTGCATAGCCAGGGAGGCTCATTTCTCTTCCTCATTACCGCTGCAATTGAGCTCGTTTCGGCAGCAGGTCATGACCAACGACGTCTGCATAGCTCTCACGCTTGACCACCAGCTCGGATTCGCCTTCTTTTACGAATACCACTGCTGGGCGGGCGATGCGGTTGTAGTTGTTTGACATGGCATAGCCATAGGCACCTGTGCTCGGGACAGCCAAAATGTCTCCGGCAACCGCCGCAGGAAGCTTGACATCCCAAATCAGCATATCGCCGGATTCGCAGCATTTTCCCGCGATGGACACCACTTCTGTCGCGGCTTCATTCATTTTGTTCGCGATCGCCGCTTCATACTCCGCCTGGTACAAGGCTGGTCGGAGGTTATCCGTCATACCACCGTCTACGGCAATGTATTTACGGACATTCGGAATTTCTTTTTGGGAACCGATTCGGTACAGTGTCGTGCCTGCGTCGCCGACGATGCTGCGGCCTGGCTCGATCCACAGTTCAGGAAGCGGAATATGACGTGCGTTCAGCTCTGCTTTCACCGTGTCTGTGATTGCCTTGATGTACGTTTCGGCAGGCTGTGGTGTATCGCCGTCTACATAGCGGATACCAAAGCCACCTCCAACATTCAATACCTCAGGCAAGAATCCAAAGGAATCTTTTGCTGCACCCAGCAGTTCTGTGAGCTTTTGTACGGCAACGATAAAGCCGTCCGTCTCAAAAATTTGGGAGCCAATATGACTGTGAACACCGAGCAAATGCAGATGGTTGCTTTCATGAGCAAATTTCATTGCTTCCAGTGCTTGACCGTGTTTCACATCAAATCCAAATTTTGAATCAACCTGTCCCGTAGAGATGTACTCATGGGTATGAGCTTCCACACCAGGAGTCACGCGCAGCAAAACAGATACCTTTTCTCCGCGTTCTGCTGCCAAGTGGTCAAGCAGGTGCAGTTCGTAAAAATTATCGACGACGAAGCAACCGATTTTGGCATCGAGTGCCATTACGATTTCATCGAGAGATTTATTGTTTCCATGGAAATGGATACGCTCAACCGGGAAACCCGCTTGCAGAGCTGTATACAGCTCTCCCCCGGATACCACATCGAGAGACAAGCCTTCCTCTTCCACCAATTTGCACATGGCCATTGTACAGAAAGCCTTGCTGGCATAAGCTACCTGAAAAGCAAAGCCAGATTTACGGAACGCCTCAACATAATCACGGCACTTGCTGCGAATCTGTGCTTCATCGTATACATAGAGTGGTGTTCCGTATTGTGCTGCCAATTGTGTTGTGTCACAGCCGCCAATTTCCAGGTTCCCCTGCTCGTTTACTCGACTTGTCCCGTGTAAAAACATGTGTCTTTCCTCCCCAATTCTTCTGCGACGAATCTCTCCTATAGAGAAAGGCAACCGACAAGAGTGTCAGTTGCCGAACATACCAGGCTCCGTAAGGCTTCCCATCCAAATGTACTACATGGACGTTCATTTGACAATGGGTGTTCACTGCCGTTTTCAGAATATTATTGCCTGGAACTATTTTGCGATCGGACGATGCTTGGCCGGTTGTTCTTGCTCGGAACCGCGATCCGAATCATGATGTCTTTGAATCCTTTGTAGTTGAACGGGATGAATGGCCACAAATACGGCGTGTTCAAAGAGCGCGTACCTGCCAGGCAGATCAAAACTGCCAGTAACCCGATCATGAGTCCTGGGGTCGAGAAGAAGCCTACCATCAAAACCAAGAAGATCCGTACCAAACGGTTGGCCAGACTCAATTCATAGCTGGGAGTTGCAAACATCCCGATAGCGGCAACCGCTAGATAGAGGATGACTTCTGGAGCAAACAATCCAACCTTGATCGCTACATCCCCCACTAGAATAGCCGCCAAGAGTCCCATCGCCACTGACAAGGGAGCTGGAGTATGGATGGCCGCCATCCTCATCAAATCAAGCCCGATCTCCGCCATCATAAATTGCGCCAATAACGGGATGCTCCCTTTGTCTTTGATCCCTATAAAATGGAGCTGATCTGGAATCATGGACGGATGCATAACCAACAGCAGCCAGACCGGTAGAATGAAAAGAGAAGCAAAGATACCAAAAAAGCGAACCCATCGCAGGTAAGCTCCCACAACTGGTGTTTGCCGATATTCTTCCGCATGCTGAACATGATGAAAGTAAGTCGCCGGAGTGATCATCACACTAGGTGAGTTATCGACGTAAATGAGGACGTGTCCCTCCAATAAATGAACGGCTGCCACATCCGGCCTCTCCGTATACCGGACCATGGGGAACGGATTGAACGTCTTCCCGATAATGAATTCCTCGACCGTCTTCTCGGCCATCGGGATCCCGTCGATTTGAATGTTTTGCAGTCGCTCCTTCAGGGTGTCTACGAGCTTCGGATTCGCAACATCCTGCAGATACGCCACCGCTACATCCGTCTTGGTGCGCTCCCCAATTTGCATAATTTCAAAGCGAAGTCTCTCATCCCGTATTCTCCGCCGAGTAAGCACGGTATTCATAACCAACGCTTCCGTAAAGCCGTCATGCGCCCCCCGTACGATCCGCTCGGTATCAGGCTCCTGAGGAGAGCGAACGGGCAGCACTTTCGCATCCATGATAATCGCATCGGAGGAATGATCAATGATCAATCCAATCTGGCCAACCAGCAGCTTGTCCATGAACTCATCCGTTTTGCTTACTTTTTCCAGCTGAAAAAAAGGAATGTACTTGTAAAACAGATGGTCAAAAATATTGGTCTGAACTTCTCTGCTCCGCAAATCGTTTAGGTCTCGCATAATTTGAGTGATCAAATGGCTGTCTGCGAACCCATTTATGTAATAAAGAACGACTTGGGTGCCTCCGATAAAAAATTCGTGTGCACCGATGTCAAAGCTGGTTCCAATGCCAAGCCGATCATTCAAATAGGCTTTGTTCTCATCGATCCTCTCTGAGATGGGACGACGCTTCTCCGTTACTTGGGTCATGAACTTTGCTCCTTTCCAAAATCCATTGCACGGCTATTCTGGTGATCGGGCATCCTCTACTCAGGCTGTCCTTGCCTTCCATCTTTCCGATGTCTCCGATGCCAATTACATTTTGGATCTGAAGAGAGTTCAGAATATCTACGGTATCCCCATAGATTCGATGCTTCAATTCCTGATCCGCATAGCCATCCTTATCTACAGCTTCTTCCACGATCTGTCCGTGATTGTCGACGGAATAGGCGACTGTCGCCCCTTGTACAGAGCGCGTATTGGAAGCCACAGCGATCGCACCGATCACCTCAATATCCGGATGCTTGGCCACATACTCGATGGCCTGCTCTCCTCGCCCCTGCCCAAAGTCTCCATTGTCATCAAACATGACGATGACGGGGTCGTGCGGAGTCATTTTAATCAGCTCAACCATTTGCTTACCACGAAGCGGTGTCGGGTTGCCGGAAGAAAGAGAAATGCATCGGCCTCCCAGTTCTCTGGCTACCGTTTCAACTACCTTTTGCGCGACGTGGTCCCCGTCTGTCACCAGGATTACCTTTCGTGGCTCTTGATCCATCCTCTTTCACCGCCTCTACCTGCGAAACTCGGTTATCCTTTTGGCTTGAATACGAGTGAAGCTAAAAAGCCGAAAGCAATCGCCGCCGAGATCCCTGCACTGGTCACTTCAAAAATCCCCGTCGCGACCCCAATCAGACCGTGCCGTTCAGCTTCGCCAATCGCCCCGTGGTAGAGAGAATGCCCAAAGCTCGTGATCGGGACCGTTGCACCCGCCCCGGCGAAGTCAATAAACTTGTCGTAGACCCCTATGAAATCAAGGACGACACCCGTCACGACCAACGTACTCATCACGTGTGCAGGAGTCAGCTTGGCAACGTCCATAAGCAGCTGACCGACTACGCAAACGAGACCTCCAATGACAAACGCAATCACGTATTCCATCATATGCCTCCTTCGAGTGCTACCGCATGAGCGATACACGGAATGGAATGTCCCTGCTGATAGCTGACCGGACTCAATAACGCACCGGTTGCGCAAACCAATACTTTCTTTAGCAGCCCTTTTTGCAGCTGATCCATGATGTAGCTGTACGTAACCACAGCACTGCTCGCGCAACCACTCGCGCCAGCGAAGACGTCCTGGTCAGGAGAGAACACCATCAAACCGCAGTCGTTGTAGACAGGCTCCATGTTGTATCCGTCTTTGAGCATCAGCTCCTTCACGATCGGATACCCCACGGAAGCAAGATCTCCCGTTACGATGAGATCGTAGGTCTGAGGAGATCGACCCGTGTCCTGAAAATGTGTCTGCAAGGTAGACACAGCAGCCGGAGCCATCGCCGAACCCATGTCAAATGGATCTTTAATCCCCATATCGATGACCTTTCCCATCGTGGCATAGGTGATGCGCGGTCCATTGCCGCCTATGCCGACGAGACCTGCTCCCGAGCCCGTCACCGTCCACTGTGCCGTGGGCGGCTTTTGACCACCGTATTCCGTTGGATAGCGGTACTGCCTCTCTGCTGTCGCATTGTGGCTGCTGCAGGCTGCGATAGCCTTGCTTGCGTAGCCTGCGTTGACCAGTGCGGCTGCATTGGATAAAGTCAGCATCGAAGTCGAGCAGGCACCATACATCCCGAGCAAAGGTATCGCCAGCTTTTCCGCCGTGAAGTTGGTCGTGATATTTTGATTGAGCAAATCCCCTGCGAGAATGACATCTACGTCCTTTTCCGTGATCTTGGCTTTTTGCAGGACCATCGTCACGGCATCCTCCATCAGCTGCTTTTCCGCGTCCTCCCACGTCTGCTGACCGGCGTACATATCGTCGTGTATTTTGTCAAACAAAGCAGCCAGCGGTCCCTCCCCTTCTTTGGGACCTACCGCCACTGCTGATGCCTGCAAGCGAACATCCTGTGCGAAATGCCATGTTTGCCGATTGATACGGGACACTTGCTTCTTGCTATCCACCGCGTTCCCTCCCTCAGAAGATCATTTTGAACAAGGTTTTGATAATACCGGCGATGAATGCGGCCACCACTCCGAAAACAATGACGGACCCGGCGAGCTTGAACATGTTGCCGCCGACACCGAGCACCAAGCCTTCGCTACGGTGCTCAATGGCTGCCGCTGCGATCGAGTTGGCAAAGCCGGTTACAGGAACGGCAGAGCCTGCGCCTGCGTATTGACCGATGTTGTCATAAACCCCAAACCCGGTAAGCAAAACCGAGATAAAAATGAGCGTCGCCACGGTCGGATTGCTTGCCGTTTTTTCCGTAAAGCCGAAAAAGTGAATGTACATATTTTGCAGGATTTGCCCGAACAGACATATGGCTCCCCCCACCCAAAAAGCGCGGATGGAATTTAACAGCACGTTTCGCTTCGGCTGGTATTTGGAAGCCTGCTGCTGATATAGCTGTTTGGTCATTTGCATGGACCCGATAGGTTTGGACTTTGTTTTGGTCGCCACATTTTTCACTCCTTTGTTCACTATGATTCATTGCCCAAAATGTCAACTGTACCTATATCCTTCCTTTTTCAAAAGATGCCTATGAATAGAGGTATTTACCAGTTCACAAGTGAAGGAACCATTGCAAAAGCGAGCCTGTCACTTTGCCAAATACGACTGCCATCAGCAGGTAGAGCAGCTTGCCATCCATATGTAAACGCTTGGCGAGGATCGGAAATACGTTCAGTACCTCGGTCAGGCCAGCTGCCAAAGTGCCGACAAAGATACCTGCAAATATCCCGTAAATCGACGATACGAACAAAGGAAGTCTCGCACCCCAATGAAAAAAATCAACGAGCGTGAAAAAGAGAGCTCCCATGACTAAGGACCACTCGAATGCGCGAATATAGCGGTGAGCATTTGTGAGCTGCGTCAAGCGCGGTATGATATCCAGCACAGTAATAAACGCTACCAAACCGCTGCCGACAGCAAGACCGCCACCCAGCCCGATGAGCACCAGCAGCACCGTGATCCAGACACTCATGTCTTGGTCCGCTGATTTTCCTTGTTCTCGTGCTGGAGGTAGTATTGATCGAGGCTTTGTTGATACATGAACAGCTCGACTTCAAGCGGGCTTGGCTCTTCGTTGATTTTCTTCTTGAAAATGTGGTTAAAAAACAGGATCATCCCCATGCCGATGCCGATCGAATACGGAATCTGCAGCCAGAGTGGCTGTTTGCTCTCCAAGCCCGTAATCAGCGTATAGATTCGCTGATGGACCTGAAGCATGCTCACGTCGGTATGAAAATTCATGATCGCCAAACCGGATCCGACGAACAGGAGAATCCATACCAGGACTACGAGCACCGGATTGGCATTCTTTCGAGGGTTGAGTACCTCCACAATAAGCTGCGGCGCTCCCTGAATATCCAGCTCTACCTCCGGATAGGCAGAACGCAGCCGCTGGATGACTTGCATGATATCAATAATGATCAGGTTGCCATCCTCTGGCTTCACCCGGTAGATCGGCATGCGCTTGATTGCCTCTTCCCTTTCTCCATTCCAGTAAATCTGACAGACATCACCCATCGTGATCAGCGCCTCGGGTTTAACTGCCAAGCGCTTGCGCAGCCGTAAAAACATCGGCTCTTTCAAAATAACCCCCTCCTTCTTGCTCCCTCTCTTGTATTCGCTAGTATGTGTCCCTCCCCAAATGCCATACCCCTAATCGAAACCGTAAGTCTACTCGTTTCTTTGTGCACATCAAAAAACACCAAAGCAGATTCGCTCTGGTGTTCCTGTGCCGCCTATTTCGTAGTTCATCAATGCTCGATCTGATCTTTGATCGTCTGCAAAATCCTCTTCTCCAAACGCGATACCTGAACTTGCGAAATACCAAGCCTCTCTGCCACTTCTGACTGCGTCTGATCTTTGTAATAGCGCAGATAGACAATGAGCTGCTCGCGCTCACTCAAGCGGCTGATCGCATCCTTTAGGGCGATTTTCTCAAACCACTTGTTTACGCCTTCATCCGCAATCTGATCGATCAAGGTGATCGGATCTCCGTCGTTTTCAAAGACGGTTTCGTGAATGGAAGACGGGGCTCTGCTCGCTTCCTGAGCAAAGACCACTTCCTCCGGCGTAATTCCCACAGCATCCGCTACCTCGGCGATCGTGGGGGCACGGCCAAATTGCTTGTACAGCTCATCTTTTGCTCGTCTTACCTTGTTCGCTGTTTCCTTCAACGATCGACTCACCTTGACAGTTCCGTCATCGCGTAAAAACCGCTGGATCTCCCCAATGATCATGGGAACAGCATACGTCGAGAAACGCACGTCATAGGAAAGATCAAACTTGTCGACGGCTTTGAGCAAACCGATACAACCGATCTGAAACAAGTCATCTGCTTCATAGCCACGGTTTATAAAACGTTGGACGACGGACCAGACCAGCCGGATGTTGCTGTTCACAAGAAGCTCACGTGCGTCAGCATCACCGTCCTGGCTCTTGGCGATTAACTCTTTCACTTGGTCATTGGTCAGAAATGGTTGACTCGCATTTTTGATATCAGCACCCATTTGGCACTACCCCTAATTTTGCAAGGCTTTGGCAAACGACAGGCGTTTGGTTAGGCGAACTGTCGTCCCTTTACCGACGGAAGTCGCCACTTCCAAAGAATCCATGAAATTCTCCATAATGGTGAAACCCATTCCAGAACGCTCCAGCTCCGGTTTGGTTGTATACAATGGCTGCATGGCTTGCTCCACGTCTTCGATCCCTTTTCCCTTGTCTTCCACGACGATGTCGATGGTTCCCTCGTCAATTTGCACGGAGATATGTACCACACCCTCTGGATTTTCGTCGTACCCGTGGATAATCGCATTGGTCACCGCTTCAGAAATCACCGTCTTGATCTCCTCCAGCTCGTCCATTGTAATGTCCAGCTGAGAAATGAACGAGGCGACCGCTACACGGGCAAACGCTTCATTTTGACTTAACGCTGCGAACGACACGGACATAAAATTTCGTTGTGCCATCATTTACGCCACCCCCAGGACGAGCAGAGCATCTGCTTCGTTTTCACGAAACTTAATCACTTTGAATAAGCCAGACATCTCACAAATCCGGTAAATCGTAGGGTTGATGGAGGTCACATACATGTCCCCCGAGCGTGCGGATATTTGCTTGTATCTGCCTAAAATGACTCCGATGCCTGAACTGTCCATAAACGTTAATTCAGCCAAGCTCAAAACAATATGGCGAATATGGGGGGCGCGCAAAATTTCATCCACCTTACCGCGCAGCTCTTCTGCCGTATGATGGTCCAGCTCTCCCTGCAAACGGATTACCAGCACATCCTGCTTGGTCTCCATCGCGATGCGCAAACTCATAGCTGACTCACTCCTTCATCCCGTAATGAAAGTCTCTTTCTTCTTCGTCTTAACCAATTCCTGCCAGTCGACAAAAGAACAAAAAAATCGAGCAGCCACCGTATTCCATTCGAGGCAACTCGATTCTTTTCGCGTTCATGGTGTCTGCCTAGTAGCTGATAAATACATTCTTGGTGGTCCGCTTAAGAATCTCCCACATACCTGCTTTTGCCACTGCTTGCTCCGGATACAGATCGATCCGGTTCACTTCTTTCCCATCCTTCGCTCGGATAAAGATGTGTCCAATGACCTGATCCTGCTTGACCGGTGCATAGACTCGTTGATCCAGAACGATTTCCTTCGTGTATTGGTCAGCCGATTCTCCTTTTTTCATCAGCATACTGACGGAATGTGGAGTAATCGCATTGATTTGTGGCTGCTGGCCTTTGTCCACCGTGATTCGCTGGACAGCTTCCCCTTTTTTGTACATCGGCATGACCTGGAAATGGGTAAACGCGTAATTGAACATCGTAGCCACTTCGTTATTGCGCGTTTTTACGTCCGGTTCCCCCATGACGACGGCGATGACTCGCATATTATTGCGCTTGGCCGTTGCGGTCAAGCAATACTTGGCTTCGCCTGTGTAGCCTGTTTTCAAGCCGTCTACGCCTTCGTAAAAACGCACCAGACGGTTTGTATTGACAAGCCAGAACGGATTTGCACTATCCTTGCGCAGGTAGTCCTGATAAGTACCTGTAAACCGCGTAATTCCTTCGTGCTTCAATAGCTCTCGTGACATGATGGCAATGTCTTGTGCAGAGGAATAATGGTTTTCAGCAGGCAGCCCATTCGAGTTCACAAAATGGGTGTTTTTCATGCCCAGCTGCTTCGCCCGTTCATTCATACGGTTGACAAAGCCTTCCTCTGTCCCTCCCAGATGCTCCGCCATCGCGACAGAGGCATCGTTTCCGGAGGCAATCGCAATGCCTTTAATCATATCCTCCACCGTCATTTCTTCACCCGGCTGGAGAAAAATCTGCGATCCGCCCATGGAAGCAGCCCGTTCGCTTGCTCTCACTTTATCCGTAAGTTTTAATTCTCCTCGTTCCACTGCTTCCATAATGAGGAGCATCGTCATCACTTTGGTGATGCTGGCAGGCGGCATTTTTTCATTCGCGTTCTTGTCGTACAGAACCGTGCCCGTATCCGCTTCGATCATGACAGCTGATCGCGCGTGCGGTGCAAAATTCATCTCTCCAGTCTGCGGTCCAGACTTCTCAGCAGCCCTTACAGCCATCGGAGAAAAGAAGGTGAAACACATGATGAAGCATAGAGCGAGATATCCATTCCGTTTCATAGCAGTCTCTTCCCTCCATTCATGGTTTTATTCTCACCAATGGCATAGGAAAATATTCACTTGAAAACGTGGATTTGCCAAGCTCTTGTTCCAGCGAAATTTGGCTGGCTGGAAACAAAAAATCCCCCTGCCAAAAGCAGAAGGGATTCTTGTATTAGATAACGAAGCGGCGCACATTCTCGGTAAGCTCGTCCGCCATTTTTTTCAGCTGTTCTACATTCTCGTTGATTCGCGCAATCGAATTCAGCTGTTCGTCTACCGTTTCGACTACACCGGTAATAGAGTCGCTGATCTCATCCGACATCACTGCAAGTCGCTGCATCGAGTTGGTCACAACCTGGTTGCCTGCTGCCATTTCCTCGGAGGTAGCCGTCATCGATTCACTTTGCTCTGCGGCCGATTGAATATCCGCGACGATATTTTGGAAAGCAGTGCCAACTGACTCAACGGATTTCAAGCCCCCGCTGACCATCGTCACGATTTCGTCCATATGCTGCGTCATATCCATGGCTTCATCGTTGATCGAGTGGGCGATGGAAGCGATCCGTTCGGAGAAAGAGCTGCTTTCTTCAGCCAGCTTGCGAACTTCACTCGCAACTACCGAGAAGCCTCGACCGGCATCTCCTGCACGGGCTGCTTCAATCGCAGCGTTTAACGCCAACAGGTTCGTCTGCGATGCGATGCCACTGATCATTTCTACGATGCTCGTAATTTGACGCGCTCTCTCACGAAGGCTGTGCATTTGTACTGCCGTACGCTCGACCTCTGTGGTGGCCTGACGTACGGTACTGATAACATCCTCTACCAGCTGCAAGCCACCCTGTGCCCGTTCAAAGGTACGTGTCGTCGCAACGGAAGTGGACTCCGCCGAAACAGCTACCTGTTCTACACCCTGCGATATCTCAGAAACAGTATGGGCGGTCGCTTGTACTTCATTCGTTTGTGTAGAAACGCGGTCGGCAATAGACGAGATGTTAGTCGTAATAACCTGAATAGCTCCCTTGTTTTCCTCTGCAAACAAGGTCAACTCGTCCGTTGCGATGTTCAGCTGATTGGCTTGTCCTTGCACCAAGGCGATCAGGTTACGCAGTTCTGCAGCCATTTCGTTCATTTTGCGACCTACCATGGCCAGCTCGTCGTTCCCTTTTACGTCAACATGGACATCGAACTGTCCTGCTCCGATCCGGTCCATATCCTTGGCAATTGCGTACAGAGACGAACGGATGCGCTTGGCGAACCACCAGATCAGCCATACAGATATCCCGATGACAGGAATGCTGATGAGTGCAAAGTACCAACCCATGCTGTTAACCTCACCATACACCTCATCCACACCCGTCGAAAGAACGACATGCCAGTGCAAAATGGGAATCGGTGCAAATGCGGCAAAGCTAGCCACTCCATGGTCTTTGTACTGCAGGCTGTTGCTTGTGTCATTTTTCAGCATTTCCAGCATATCGCTGTACTCGCTTTTTCCAGCCAGTGTAAGCTTGTTGTTTTGCTCCGCATCTTTATGCGCGACAACCAAACCATCTGGTCGAACCACAAAGGCATAGCCATTTTGCATGAACGGAATCTCTTGTGCTTTCTCCACGATTTGATCGATCGTGAATCCAACGACAAATACGCGCGACGTATCTTTGTTCTGCTCGCCAACCGGTGTCGAAATATAAAGAAAACTCTTATTAATTCCTTCGACAATTTCTTCATCCGAAACAACAGTGGCCTTTGAACTGATTGCATCGTTAAAGTATTTCTTTTCTTTGAAATTGATCTCGTTTTTCCCGGTAAGGGAGTAAATGGATTTCCCGGTCGCACTGTCGATCAGGTAGATCTTGGAGATCTCTTTGTGGCTTTGGCGCAGCAAACTGAACTGTTCCATAATAAGCGGTTCTAGCTCTGTCGTCATCACTCGCTTGGAAGCAGCTGTCTCTGTAGAATCCACAATTCCTTGCAGCCAGTCATTCATGCTGGTAGCATGCTGCTCGGCTAACATTTTAGCTTGATTGGAAGTAATGTTAATTAAAGTTGACTTTGAAAAGGAAAGCGCTATGTATTGCAAGGAACCGATAATGATAAGTACGAGTATAAGACCGAATACAATCATCTTTGTCGCGAGGGAGCCCTGGAGCTGTCCTGTTGATTTTTCTGTTAGGGATTGGATTTTCTGAAACAGCTTTGAGGAGTTTCCGTTTCCAGAACCCGATCCCTTCGTCTTCCTACGAGGAAGTGAGAATTTTTTCATTAATACTTACCCCCTTTTACTAAATACTCTACATTTTACCAGATCAAATGCAGAAAAAAATACCTCTGATAAGTATGCTCCTGGGTATCATACCCGTTTTTATCAGAGGTAAAACCACTTTTTGAAAAGGAAGCGAGTTCCCTGCCGGATGGCTTGAGAACCCGCTAAAAGTCTTAGTTATACAAATGGCAAGCAGCAAAGTGGCCTGGCTCGATTTCTTTCCATTGAGGAACGGAAGCAGCGCACTCCGGCATTGCTTTCGGGCATCTGGTGCGGAAATGGCAGCCGCTTGGCGGATTCATCGGGCTCGGTACGTCCCCTTGGAGTACAATGCGCTCCCGGTTACGCTCGATTTCCGGATCCGGAATCGGAATCGCAGACAGCAATGCTTGCGTGTAAGGGTGAAGTGGCTTTTCATACAAGGCATCACTTTCAGCCAGCTCCACCATCTTGCCCAAGTACATAACAGCTACGCGGTCGGAAATATATTTTACCATGGACAGGTCATGGGCGATAAACATGTACGTCAGACCCATTTTTTCCTGCAACTGCTCGAGCAGGTTGACTACCTGCGCTTGTACGGAAACGTCCAGCGCAGAGATCGGTTCGTCACAAACAATGAACTTCGGTTCTACTGCCAGCGCACGAGCGATCCCGATCCGTTGACGTTGACCACCGGAGAATTCATGCGGGAAGCGGTTCATATGCTCTGGGTTCAAGCTCACCAAGGACAGCAGCTCTTGGATGCGCTCTTTCCGTTTTTGACCGGAAGCCAGATTATGAATATCCAGCGCCTCACCGATGATATCCCCTACTGTCATACGCGGGTTCAACGAAGCGTATGGGTCTTGGAAGATCATTTGCATGTTGCGGCGCATCGCCTTCATCTCTTGGTTGTTGAGGTTCATGATGCTCTTGCCTTCAAACAGTACATCGCCTTCCGTCGCATCGTACAGACGGAGCAGGGTACGGCCAGCTGTGGACTTCCCACAGCCAGATTCCCCTACGACACCAAGCGTTTCACCGCGTTTAATTTCAAAAGAGATATCATTAACGGCTTTCAGTGTATTATCACCAATGGTAAAAAACTTCTTCAAATTGCGGACTTCAATCAGCGTATCACGGTTATCCACTGTTTACCCTCCTCCTACGATCCTGCGCGGTTCTGAGCAAGCGGATGCTGGAGCCAGCAAGCTGCTCGTTGGGACGTGCTGACTTCTGTTAAGTCAGGATCGATTTCTTGGCACACACGCATCGCAGACTCACAACGTGCTGTAAAACCACAGCCAACTGGTGGACGCAACAGGTCCGGCGGCGTTCCGAAGATCGGAGTCAATGGCTCGTCGCGGTTCAGGTCAAGACGCGGAACAGAGCGCAGCAAACCTTTTGTGTATGGGTGTTGTGGGTTGTAGAAAATATCATCTACGGTTCCCGTTTCAATCACTTTCCCTGCGTACATCACGATGACGCGATCGCACATTTCCGCTACAACGCCCAGGTCATGCGTAATCAGGATGATGGAAGTACCTGTTTTCTTTTGCAGGTCTTTCATCAGATCAAGAATTTGCGCTTGAATGGTAACGTCGAGTGCTGTTGTCGGCTCATCGGCGATCAACAGTTTTGGAGAGCATGCCAGCGCGATGGCGATCATCGCACGTTGACGCATCCCGCCGGAAAATTCATGCGGATACTGCTCAATGCGTTTTTCCGGTTGTGGGATTCCTACCATCGTCAGAAGCTCGATAGCACGATCGCGAGCAGCGGTACGACTCATATTTTGATGCTTGACCAAGCCCTCTGTAATCTGGCTCCCAATCGTCATGGTTGGGTTCAGAGAGGTCATTGGATCCTGGAAGATCATCCCGATATCTTTACCGCGGATACCTTCCATTTCTTTATTCGACTTTTTGACGATGTCCTCGCCATTAAAGAGGATTTCTCCCTTTTTAATATCACCAGGAGGCATTGGAATCAGCTTCATCAGAGTTTGAGCGGTTACGGACTTCCCACAGCCGGACTCCCCTACGATCGCAACTGCTTCCCCGCGGTTCACGTGGAAATTTACACCGCGTACTGCCTTTACTTCCCCTGCATACGTATGGAAGGAGACATGCAGGTCTTTTACATCAAGAATGCGTTCCATAACGATGATCCCTCCTATTTCCGCAGGCGTGGGTCTACTGCGTCGCGCAGACCGTCACCGAACAAGTTAAATGCCAAGATGGTCACGGAGATAAACAATGCCGGGAACATCAAACGCCATGGATAGTACTTCATGGCCGGCAGACCTTCGGACGACATCGTGCCCCAAGATGCAACAGGTGCTGCTACCCCAAGTCCGATAAAGGACAGGAACGACTCTGCAAAGATAGCAGATGGTACAGTCAAGCTCAGCGTTACGATGATTGGACCCAGAGCGTTTGGAATCAAGTGCTTGAAGATCAGACGATTTGCGTCAGCACCCAAAGAACGCGCTGCAAGTACAAACTCCTGAGATTTCAGCTGGAGCATCTGACCACGAACAATTCGGGCCATCCCGATCCAACCGGTTATCGTTAAGGCGATAATGATCGTCCCTACTCCTGGTTCTAACACAACCATGAGCAAAATAACAACGAGAAGATATGGAATTGCAAACAAAATATCGGCAATACGCATCATGATCTCATCTACTTTACCACCGTAGAAACCTGCGAGACCGCCCCAGATTACGCCGATGACCAAGTCGATAAACGCTGCTGCAAGACCTACTTCTAGCGAGATACGTGCGCCGTACCAGATACGAACGAACATGTCGCGTCCTAGATCGTCAGTACCAAACCAGTGTTCAACAGATGGTTTTTTGTTCTTTCCTGCCAAATCAGTCGTAAAATAGTCATTATTGGTTACAAAAGGAACGACAATCGCGGCAACGATCAGCACTACGATAAAGATCAGGGATGCCATTGCCACTTTATTCATTTTCAAACGGCGCCACACGTCAGCCCAGAACGACAGGCTGGGACGTTTGATAGCTTCCGATTGGCGAAGGTCAACAGAAATTGGCTCAAAATGCTCTTTCGTCAATTGTTGCATCTTATCATTACTCCCTTCCTGCATCTGCCAGCTTAATCCGTGGGTCAACCAATGTGTACGCTACGTCAACGATCAGGATCATTACGACCAGGATGATGGAGTAGAATACAGTTGTCCCCATAATTACGGTATAGTCACGGTTTGTAATGGAAAGGACAAACTCACGACCCAGACCAGGAACACCGAAGATACGCTCGATAACAAATGCCCCTGTCAAAATGTTGGCAATCAATGGACCCAGGTAAGTAATGACTGGCAACAATGCATTACGGATTGCGTGTTTGATCGTGATGGTCATGGTGTGCAACCCTTTTGCTCTCGCTGTCTTGATGTAGTCTTGACCCAATACCTCAATCATGTTGGAACGAGTCAGACGAGCGATAAACGCCATTGGAGACGCAGCAAGTGCCAGGGATGGAAGAATGGTATATTCAAAACCTTCCCACTTCGCAATTGGCAGCAAGCCCCATTTAATGGAGAAGAAGTACTGATAGAAGGATGCCAGGATGAACCCCGGTACCGATAGCCCCAAAACCGCTATGACCATGGCTGAGTAGTCCTGCCACTTGTTATGCTTTAGCGCTGCAATGACACCCAGTATAATACCTCCGAAAATAGCCAGTAAAAGCGCTTGCGCACCCAAGTGTGCCGAGACAGGGAAACCACGACTGATCATTTCATTGACTGTCGAAGATTTTTCCGTGAAGGACGGACCCAAATCCCAAGTCACAACACCTTTCAAATAGTTGAAGTACTGCTCATGCATCGGCAAGTTGAGTTTGTATTTGGCCTCCAGAGCCGCTTTGATCTCATCTGGAACATTTTTCTCTGACGTGAACGGTCCACCAGGGACTGCCTTCATGATGAAGAAGGTCGCCGTTACGATCAAGAAGAGTGAGATGAGCATGAAGATGATGCGCTTACCAAGATAACGGATCAACTAACTTACCCCCTTGACAAAAATTATGAATGAATGCTTTCACTTCCCATCTTTACACTGCGTAAAGCAAGCCGACACACAGTGCAAAAATCGGCTGTGTAAATAACCCAATAATTATGATCTCTTGCAATCATATTTTTTCTCTACTGGCTTTTCGCCATCTAATTTATATGGAAAGGGTCGGAATACGAGAGGGTATATGGTCCACCATACACCCTCTCGCTACCAAGCCCGATTCCTTCAAGCAGAATCTTTATACGTGGTATAGAAAACGGTACTACTCGATGTAAGCGCCTTTCCAGTCTACGTCGCCCAAACCTGTCATTTGAACGCCTTTTACATTTGGATTTTGTACCCAAGATTGTGTATAGAAGTAGATTGGCATGATCGGCATATCATCCATCAGTACTTGTTCAGCATCAGCCAGGATCTGTTTACGTTTGTCCAGATCACCTTCCAATGCGGATTGGTTCAAGAGCTCTTTGTACTTCGGATTTTCCCAACGAGTATCGTTGTTTCCACCCATCTTGTCTTTGTACAGCTCCAGGAAGTTGATTGGGTCATTGAAGTCACCCAGCCAGCCCATACGTCCGACTTGGAAGTTACCATTGTGTAGATCTTCGAGGTATACTTTCCACTCTTTGTTTTCGAGTTTTACATCGACGCCAAGGTTTTTCTTCCATTGGTCTTGGATCGCTTCTGCAATCTTTTTGTGAGCTTCAGATGTATTATACGACAGTGTGATGGCAGGCAGTTTGGAAATCCCTAGCTCTTTCATACCTTCTTCCAGCATCTTCTTCGCTGCTTCCAGGTCGTTGTCCTTGAAGTATCCATTTGGATTCAACACCATGGACGGTGGTACTGCACCTGTTGCAGGGATCTGACCCGTTTGCAGGATGTTGTCGATCAAGCCTTGACGGTCAACTGCAAATGCAAACGCTTTACGGATCTTCACGTTGTTAAACGGTGGCTTTTCTGTGTTGAACTTGTACCAGTAAGTACCTGCGATAGGCTTGGTAGTGATTTTGTTCTGCTCTTTCAAAGCAGGGATTGCATCGGTAGGCAATGCGCTCATTGGTGCGCCGGCCCAATCGAGTTCACCATTTTCAAACATGGACAATTCAGTATTTTCATCCTCTACCATGGAGAACTCGATTTTGTCGAGCTTCACATTGTCCTTGTCCCAATAGTTGTCGTTTTTCACGAGAACCATTTTGCTCTTATGTTCCCATGTCTCGATTTTGAATGGTCCGTTACCTACGTGTGTTGCAGCTTCGCCTGCCCACTTCTCATTTCCTTCAACCACTTTTTGATTGACTGGGAAGTAAGTACGGAATGCAAGCAGTTCCAGGAAGTAAGGAGTTGGGTTCTCCAGTTTCACTTCCAGCGTTTTATCGTCGAGTGCCTTCACTCCTACGTCGTCCAGCTTTGCTTCGCCTTTATTCGCTTTTTCCCCGTTCTTGATGTAGTACAGCTGATATGCGTAGTTGGAAGCTGTTTTTGGATCGAGAGCGCGCTTCCAAGCATATTCAAAGTCCTTCGCTGTTACTGGATCTCCATTGCTCCATTTGTGATCACGGATTTTGAAGGTATAGGTCAGCTTGTCGTCCGAAACGGTGTAGCTTTCCGCAGCTGCTTCATGCGGCTTTTCATCTCCGCCAATCCGTGTCAAACCGTCAAAGGTAGCCAGAATTACTGCGCCGGAAGTAGTGTCTTCCGCAATTCCAGGGTCCGCTGTTGGCGGCTCGGAATGAAGATTCATTTTCAGCACTTGTGGCTTTTTCTCTGCAGCAGGTGCAGCAGCAGGTGCTTGGGTTTGTGTGTTGCCAGCTGGCTGTTCTGCAGGTTTTGCTGCTTCTTGGCCGCCACCGCAACCAGCCAAAGCCGTTCCGAGTACTGCTACTGAACTCACCAATGCAAAAATATTCTTTTTCAACGCAATTACCCCCAGTACGTTTTCTGTTTTGTCTTTTTTCAGAAAATAAAGGACGAAAAAAAGGAACATCAAGCGAAGCAAAGCGACTTCGGCTGGAAGGCATCAACCCCTTTCACTGCAAGGTCACCTCGTCATCCTGAACGAAAGAGAAAGAATCTTTGTACTGCTTCAGTTCCAGAGAAACATCCGCTGCAGCAATCCCTTCAATTTGAGAGAGTCGTTCGTTGACAAAGGTGATCAGTTCGTCATTGCTATGGAAACACGCTTGGATGATCAAGTCGTGCTTACCGCTAAACGCACCCACAAAACGCACGGCAGATATTCTGCTCAATTCTTCGGCGACATTTTTCTGCATGCCGAGCCTTGTGGTAAGTCCAATAATGGCCTGTACATGTAACCCTAGCTTTTCAGGGTCAGGATGAATCACGAATTGGAAGACCCCATCCTGTAACAGTCGTGTGATTCGAGAACGAATCGTACCTTCACTTACACCAAGTTGATGCGCGATTTCTGTATACGGTGTTCGTCCGTCTTCCTGTAAAATTTGCAGGATCTGCTTGTCAACCTGGTCCAGCTTTTTCATAAATACGATTTTTCGGGAACCTCCATCCTTTTTTTACGAAATTCGAAAAAATCTTTTACAATATCTTTGATACATTAAAAGTAATCTGAATTGATAGCGGTGTCAACGAAATTTGACAAGTAGAAATATAAAACATTATAAAGAGCATATGAACAATCAAATATTTTTTAACTGATCAAAAAAACTATCGGTAATACATATTGAATAGGAAAACCTGAATAATATCAACCATAATAACTCTGAAAACTGTATATTTACACAAAAAAAGAGGGGGATGCAGACTGCATCGTGCACCCCCATCTTCTTTGTCAATCACATAACGGTCTTATCCAATAATTTTATAAATTAACGGTTGATCGACAGGAGGCTTTGTCGAAATCACGATTGCCCCTTCCAGCTCCTGGAGGGCACTGGCCAAAAGCTCCTCTTTGTTGGCATGAATGGTCATGAGGATGTCGCCAGCTTTTACCTGATCCCCCCGTTTTTTGTGCAGCACCATGCCAACGGCCAGATCGATGGCCATTTCTTTCGTCAATCTGCCCGCACCCAAAACAACGGATGCATGCCCCACTGCCTCCGCATCAATCTGCGCAACGTATCCATCCTCGGAAGCCACCAGCTCATGGATGATCACGGCTTTCGGAAGACGAGATGTCTCGTAAACATCACTCTTGTCTCCACCTTGCGCTTCTACCATTTGCGCCAGCTTCTCTACCGCTTTTCCAGATGCCATGATCTCTTCCAGCTTGGCTCTGCCGGATTGCTCATCCTCGACGAGACCACCTAAAACAAGCATGCGTGAACCAATTGCCAGCGCAAGCTCCGTCAAGTCACGCGGACCTTTTCCTGCCAGCGTGTCGATCGCTTCCTTTACTTCCAAGGCATTGCCCACAGCAAAACCAAGCGGCTGGTTCATGTCACTGATGACTGCCACTGTCTTTCTTCCTACCTGTGTCCCGATGTCTACCATTGCTTTTGCCAGCACTTCTGCTTCCTCGATGCTTTTCATAAACGCACCCTTGCCCACTTTTACATCCAGCAGAATCGCATCAGCACCGGCGGCGATTTTTTTGGACATGATGGAGCTTGCGATCAGCGGCACCGCTTCTACGGTCGCTGTCACATCACGCAGGGCGTACAGCTTTTTGTCCGCTGGTGTGAGGTTCCCTGATTGTCCGATGACGGATACGCCAATATCGCGGACCTGCTGCAGGAATTGCTCCCGCGAACGTTCCACCGCAAATCCGGCAAACGACTCCAGCTTGTCAATCGTACCGCCCGAATAGCCCAGACCACGCCCGGACATTTTTGCAACAGGAATGCCTGCTGCCGCAACGAGTGGAGCCACGACGAGTGTCGTTTTATCGCCTACTCCTCCTGTGCTGTGCTTATCCACCTTGATTCCGGACAGTGAAGACAGGTCCAGCTGCTCGCCAGACCCTGCCATTGCCATCGTCAAGTCGCCTGTTTCGCGAGGTGTCATCCCACGGAAAAAGACAGCCATTGCCCAGGCAGACATTTGGTAATCGGGAATAGTCCCGTCTGTGTATCCCGTCACCAAAAACTGAATTTCCTCTGTTGTCAGCTCGCCGCCATCTCTTTTCTTGGCGATAATATCGACCATGCGCATTCCAGGTCCCTCCTTAGGTTACCGCTTACAGTTTGGCGACGATCCCGTTCACCAACGCCAAAAATTGCGTTTTTACTTTTTCAGTCGTCTCCATGACTTCATCGTGGGACAGGGGCTGCTCCAAAATACCCGCTGCCATGTTGCTGATGCAGGAAATCCCCAGTACCTTCACGCCCATATGACGCGCTACAATCACTTCCGGTACTGTCGACATTCCTACTGCGTCTCCACCGAGGATGCGCAGCATGCGGATTTCAGCCGGTGTCTCATAGCTTGGGCCCAGCAGTCCTACATAAACCCCTTCCTGCAGCTCAATGCCTTGCTCGCTTGCGACTTGTTTTGCAATTTGACGCAGCTCTTTCGAATAGGCTTCAGACATGTCCGGGAAGCGCGCGCCCATCTCATCATCGTTTGGTCCAATCAACGGGTTGCGGAATGTCATGTTGATATGGTCGGAAATGAGCATCAGGTTGCCCGGATCGTAATTTTCGTTAATTCCCCCTGCTGCATTTGTGACGATAATGGTTTCGACACCGAGCAGCTTCATGACGCGGATCGGGAAAACTACCGCATCAAGCCCGTGTCCTTCGTAGAAGTGAAAACGGCCTTGCATCGCTACAACTTGCTTGCCTTGCAGCTTTCCGATCACAAGCTGTCCTTTGTGTCCAACGACTGTCGATACCGTAAATCCTGGAATTTCGTTGTATGGAATGATAACAGGATTCTCAATCTCATCTGCGAGAACACCGAGACCCGATCCAAGCACCAAGCCGATCGTAGGTTTTTCTTCCAGTTTTGGTTGAATATAGGCTACTGCTTCATGGAAATTTGCCATGTAAAACACTCCTTTTTTTCTGTTTCTTCTATATTAATGTTTATAAATGCTTTATCTTTTTAAATGACTTAGGAAGCTTTTTCCTATGACAGGTGCTTCCACTCCGAAGTTGTCCGCGATCGTTGCTCCCAAATCCGCAAATGTTCCACGAATTCCCAGATCCGAACCTACCGTCAACCCTTTGTGGTAGGCAAGCAGAGGGACATACTCACGCGTGTGATCCGTGCCATGGTGAACAGGATCGTTCCCATGATCGGCAGTAATCAGGAGCAGATCTCCTTCCTGCAGGGCGGACAGCAGCTCTGGAATACGTGCATCGAACTCCATGAGCGCCTCTCCGTAGCCTTGCGGGTCACGGCGATGCCCGAATTTCGCGTCAAAATCGACGAGGTTGACAAAGCTCAATCCGGTAAAGGATTCCTTCATCGTTTTCAGCAATTGATCCACGCCATCCATGTTGTCCTTGGTACGAATGGATTTTGTGATTCCCTCTTCTGCGTAAATATCACTAATTTTTCCGATTGCAATCGAAGTCAATCCCGCATCCTGCAAACGGTTCATAACAGTGGGTGCGAATGGCTTGACCGAATAGTCGTGACGATTGGAAGTTCTGGAGAAGTTTCCAGGCTGTCCTACGAACGGTCTCGCAATGACACGCGTCACCGCAAACTCGTCGCGCAAAGTCAGTTCACGAGCGATTTCACAAATGCGGAACAGCTCCTCCAAAGGAATCACTTCTTCGTGAGCAGCCACCTGGAACACACTATCTGCAGACGTGTAAACGATGACATTTCCCGTCTTCATGTGTTCCTCGCCCAGCTCATCCAAAATGTCTGTTCCCGACGCTACCTTGTTCCCCAGTACCTTGCGCCCAATCCGCTCCTCAAATTCACGGATCAAGCTCTCTGGAAAACCATCCGGGTACGTATTAAACGGTGTTGACACGTGGAGACCCATGATCTCCCAGTGACCCGTCGTGGTATCCTTCCCCATGGAAATCTCCTGCATTTTTCCATAGTGGGCGTGAGGTACTGCTGCAGGTGGTACATTTTCCAGGGGCGCAATGTTTCCCAAGCCAAGCTGTGCCAGATTTGGCAGGCTGAAGCCTTCTACTCGCTGCGCAATATGGCCAAGTGTATGAGCACCTTCGTCATTAAATTTCGGAGCGTCAGGAAGTTCACCGATCCCTACACTGTCCATCACAATCAAAAACACTCGCGAAAAACGCAATGCAAACGCCTCCAGTTCCACAAAAATTAGATTTTGCGATCAAGTCGTCTGACGTCTGACCTGATGCAAAAAGCATTCTCCGTCTTAAAACGCGACGGAGTGTTTTTCCCTAAGGTATCTCTCTTTTTCCTTCCTCATACGTGCAAGTTACGCGCGCGGATGAGTTTTGGCATAAATATCTTTGATTCGGGTACGTGTCACATGCGTGTAGATCTGCGTTGTGGAAATGTCTGCATGACCGAGCATTTCCTGAACAGAGCGCAGATCAGCCCCGTTCTCCAGCAAATGAGTGGCGAACGAGTGGCGCAAGGTATGCGGCGTAATCTCGGCTCGGATATTGGCTTTTTGCGCATAGCGCTTGATGATCTTCCAAAATCCTTGTCTCGTGATCTGTTTTCCCAAGTGATTCAGAAACAGGGCTGTATCTCCTGTTCCTTTTACCAGCTTGGGCCTGCCTGCGGACAAGTAATGCCGAACCATCTGGACAGCGACAGAGCCTAATGGAATAATCCGTTCCTTCGAGCCTTTCCCCATGCACTTCACAAATCCCATATCGAGATTTACATCAGCTGCATCAAGGTTAACCAGCTCAGAGACCCGAATCCCTGTAGCATACAAAAGCTCCAGCATGGCCTTGTCGCGCAACCCGGCCGGATGATGCACAGGGGGACTTTCCAGCAACCGCTCCACTTCTTCAATCGATAGCACCTTCGGCAGCCGCTTCTCAATCTTCGGGGTTTCCAAATGGATAGATGGGTCCTTGTCTATGTATTTGTCCCGAACGAGAAACTGATAAAAAGCACGTATGGAAGCCATGTTCCTCGAGAGTGTCGCTGTCGCTCTGCCCTTTTCCCGCAGCACCAGCAGGTAGCCAATGATTTGCGTTCTCGTGGAATCTTCTATGCGCGTGATGCCTTGGTCCTGCAAATACGTAGTATAGGCTACCATATCCCGCTGGTACGATTCCAGGGTGTTGCGCGATAGCCCTTTCTCTACAGCCAGGAAATGGATAAATTGATCAATCAGACTGTCCATGAAGCTGTCCCCTTCAGGTGATAAGTATCCTGTATTGCTTTCCACACCAATGAAGAATCTCCTGCTTTTTTCACAAAAAAATGCGCAGGTGCCCTTCGCTCTATGCTACTCGCCCGTCTCATAAAAAAGCTGCAATCGTGAAAAATATCCTTCCAAGTCCTGTGTCTCTGGAGAGTTCAATAGCTTTACCACTTTTACCGCATTGCCATGTGGTTCCTCATACGGATTGGCCGGCATCAGCTTGTCGGTCAAAATCGTGATGATTCCGTAAGACAGTAAGGTACACGTAACGAAGAGCAGCAAAAAACGCAGCGCTTCCATCACGCGTCGATACGGAATCCGCATGTTCTCTCCCTCCTATGCTTTTTCACCATTATATGCACTTGTCCACACCTGCATGCGCTGCTATAGCGGCATGTCAGACAAGACATCATCAAGCGGTGTGTATGGCAGCTGCAAGGATTTGGCTACGGCTTCATACACGATGTGTCCGTTAATGACGTTTACTCCGCGTGCTAATGCACGATGCTGGGAGATGGCAGCGCGATAGCCTTTATTGGCAAGCAACAGACCGTATGGCAACGTCACATTGGACAGCGCAATCGTCGAGGTGCGAGGTACTGCGCCTGGCATATTGGCTACCGAATAGTGGACCACGCCATGCTTGACATAGGTCGGATCGCTATGGGTCGAGATGCGGTCGACAGTCTCGATCGAGCCCCCTTGATCAATGGCTACATCTACAATCACCGAACCTGGCGACATCGATTTGACCATCTCTTCCGTCACCAATCTCGGCGCACGCGCTCCTGGTATCAAAACCGCGCCAATCAAGAGGTCGGCATGTTTGACAGCTTCTGCCAGATTGTAGTGGTTGGACATCAGTGTATGGAGCCTGCCTTGGAACGTGTCGTCCAGCTCCCTGAGCCGATTGGCATTGATATCCAGAATGGTTACGTCTGCACCCAAGCCGATCGCCATTTTCGCTGCGTTGGTACCGACGATCCCGCCACCCACAATAACCACTTTCCCTGGAGGTACTCCGGGTACGCCTCCGAGTAAGATTCCTTTTCCTCCATGCGGCTTCTCCAAAAATTGCGCGCCAATCTGGACTGACATCCTGCCTGCGACTTCGCTCATCGGCATGAGCAGAGGAAGCGCGCGATCGTCCGTTTGAATCGTCTCGTAAGCGATGGCCACTACCTTTTTGTCCATGAGCTGTTTGGTCAGCTCTTTTTCCGGCGCCAGATGCAAGTACGTAAACAGAATCTGGTTTTCCCGAAAGGATGGATATTCGTCTGGCAAGGGCTCTTTTACCTTGCAGATCATGTCTGCTTGACTCCACACATCTGCTGCTTTCTCAAATATTTCGGCGCCCGCTGCCAGGTAGTCCTCATCCCCAAAGCCCGAGCCCATGCCCGCATGCATTTCCACGAGGACACGATGCCCTGCCTGTTTATACGAGCTCACCCCAGCCGGAGTCAGCCCTACACGATTCTCGTTGTTTTTTATTTCTTTGGGTACTCCAATAATCATCGGCATATCGCCTCCAGTCTCTCTTATTACCTTTGTATGATGCCACGCGGGAACGATGACCATTACATGCAAGAGAAATCGGCGAGATTTGAAAAATTATCCTGTACGCAAAAGAAAAGAAAAAACTTCTCCGTTCCCAGAGAAGTTTTCTTTATTTGAAGTCTTCCACATTTACTTTATCAATGCAGCGACTGCAGATTCCGTAAAAGGTCAAGCGGTGATCGGTAATGTAAAAGTTGTAAACATTCTTGACTTTTTCCTCTGCTGTGACAAGCAAGTCTTCAAATATTTCATCGACAGAGCCGCAGTTCAGGCATATCAAGTGGTGGTGGTGATAGGCTGCGTTGTCATCACGCAGGTCGTACCGAGCTACGCCATCGCCGAAGTTCATTTTGTGCAGGATCTTCAGTTCACTCAATAGCTCCAAGGTCCGATAGACGGTTGCAAGTCCGATTTCCGGCGCTTTATCCTTCACCAACAGGTAGACATCCTCCGCGCTCAGATGGTCTTCTTCATTTTCCAACAGGACGCGAACAGTGGCTTCACGCTGTGGTGTCAACTTGTAGTTTTGTGAATGCAATTGCTGCTTAATTTTCTCTAACTTTTCTTCCAACATTAATGCCCCTCCCCGCTCGCATGAAACCTGTTCCTATTATAGTAGAGGGTACTTGAATAAGTCAAATGCAGAAGTTCTTACATGATAATTATTCTTAATTAAGGACAATCTGCATCAGCCTCGGTGATACGAACGTCTCGAACAGCGCTGCCATCGTCAACACGGCCAGCATGCAAACCACAAGCACGGTATAGCCGACAAAATGAGGCATGATGACATCTCGCTTGCTGACCAATCTCGTTTTGATCAAACGGAGTGAAAAAGAAATGCCACTCACCCCTACGATAAAAAGGGCAGGAACAACCAGTAGATTTTGCGGCAGCACTCCCAGCAAAGCAAAAGTGACCCCGTGCCATTGCAGCTGGTTGACCAGAAACCCGACAGTGAAACCGACGACAACTCCTTTTAAAAAGAGCATAAGGAGGATCATAGGGAGTCCAATAATCGAAAGTCCCAGCACCCACATGATCCCGATGGTTTTCGCATAGTGTCCAAACGCTTCTTGAAAATGAGTCGTCGTCTCGGGAATTCCTTGGGTGGATAAGCTGTTGAAGAAATATTGAAGGAACCCGTTCAGCTCCTGCTTTTGCGATAACGGCAAGGAATTGACCAGCACGGCTCCAAAAATGATGCCCATGGTAAACAAGACAATCGTGAACCAATAGAGCGACTGATGATCTCTTGCATACGCCTGGATAGTTTGTCCGACTCGTGAACGCACATTAAGTCGCCTCCCGCTTCACTGATTACTGTAAAGCTTATGCGGACAAACCTGACGCTATGCCTGCTCAGTCTTCAACAATCCGCCCGTAGGTTCCTGCCCCACCCGCTTGAACCGACAGCCTTCCGCCTCTGGCCTTGTCAATCCAATCCGCAATTTTTTCGCCTGCCACCGCAGCTAGCTCATTTCGACTTACGCGATGGAGGACATTCATTTGCGTTCCAAAGGCGTCGTACAGCTTTTGTAAAAGCTTCGGCCCGACTCCCGGGATGAATTCAAGCGGAACCTGTTCTACGTAAGGTGGACGATGGGCCGGATGAGTGCCCAGCGGAACATCAGCCAGCTCTTCAATCCGTGCTGCTACTCCACGAACAATCTGCTTGTGACCGCACTCGGGGCATCTGCCCAAAGCATCTGCCGGCAACAGAGATTGGCAGCTGTGGCAGGCTGTCTGATGATACTTTCCTAGCTGCGGCTGCAAACCGTAATTGACGCTTACTCCTCTGCCGTTTTCCCTTCGAATGGCTTTTTCCCATTCCTTATAGGAGCGCTCCTTCATACGAATCGACTGGTACTCTCGCCCGATTTTTCCTAGCGAATGGGCGTCTGAATTGGTGAGAAACGTCTTGTTTGCCAGCTCTGACAACTGATCAGCCATTTGCGTGTTGGCACTAAGGCCCAGCTCAACTGCCCATATTTTCGCGGAATCTAGCACTTCTGCCATGGAATCGGTGCAGCTCCCATAGAGTCCTTTATGCGGTGTGAAAATATGAGCGGGTATGACGAGGCCCCCTGCCTGCTCCACATAGGACTGCAGCTCGTTCAAGCTGGTTCGTATCCGCTGGGAGCTCAGCGTGACATTTTTGCAGCGGGCTGCCAGCCACCCAGTGAACGACTGCATTTCTCGCAAATCGGGCATGTACACGAGGAAATGGGCTTCGCCGCGCGCTTCTTCCTTGATCTCAACCTCGCAGCCGAGGATGAGCATCGTTTCCTTGTAAAGAATCCCTCCATCGCGATGCTCCAGCGCCGCCCCGCTTTTGATCAGATCGATCAATTCCTCTTGCACCTCAGGAGAATGGGCATCGATGATTCCTATGACATCCATGCCTTTTCGCTCAGATGCCTCCTCCAATATGCTGGTCAGCGTCATCTGGCGCGATGCCGTAATCTTGACCGGCTTCCCACTCCTCGTGCCTCCGATATGAATGTGCATGTCACAGAAGTATTCGGTCATGTCGTTATTAGCCACGGGAACGCAGCACCCTGTTTTCCCATGCAAATAATGCTACCACCGTCTTTGCGTCGCGGATTTCTCCCGTACGGTGCAGCTCGTGCGCTTCTTCCAGCGACAGCTCAAGAGCATCGACGAACTCGTCTTCGTCCGGTCTGCTCTCCCCTTTTGTCAAACCAGTCGCGATGTACACATGCAAAAGCTCATCTGCAAAACCTGGCGAGGTATAAAACGAGCTAAGCAGCTCCATTTTTTCTGCCCTATAGCCTGTTTCTTCTTCCAATTCCCGGATTGCGCAGTTGAGCGGTTCTTCGCCTGGCTCCAGCTTCCCTGCCGGAATTTCCACGATTGTTTGTTCCAAAGGCTTGCGAAACTGCCGAACAGCTACCATTTTCCCGTCATCTGTCAATGGCAGCACCGCCACAGCCCCCTGATGGTTCACAATTTCCCGCTTGGCTGTCTTGCCGTTTGGAAGCTGAACCTCATCGACCTTTACTTTGATTATTCGTCCATCGTAAATGGGCTGACTGGAAATCGTTTTTTCGTAGAGATGCTCATGCTTGTTCAAGAGAAATCCTCCCTTTGTCTTTTTCTTCGTTCTAAATGCTCGAGATCCACCATAAGTTGGGAGCATAAAGCTTGTCCACATTCATTGTAGCGGAGGAGATCAGTGATGAAAACCTATGTGAGTGAAAAGCAGTTGCGCCTGGTAGGAAAAGCTTGGGAAATCAAGGCTGCGCTTCGGTCCTGGTCGAAAAAAGATCTAACGCTGCAAGCGTATCTGGAGCGCCGAAGCAATGCGGGTCGTCGCTAAAGGCTTTCGCCAGCCCCTCACGCCAGCTGCACAATAAATCAACAGCAAGAACGGCAGTCTGAAAAGGTACAGGGTCTTCCATCCAGGTTCTGCCCATCGTCGTAAAGGACAAGCCGTACGCTTGCTCCAGCGACGAAAGCCTATGCTCATCCGGTACCTTTCCCCATACTAGGCGGTGCTTATCCAGCTTCTTCAGCGTAGCTGCTTGCAGTTCGAGAAGGCTATCGCGATGATCGCCTATTAGCGGCATGGTCAGCACGACTGGACGCAGGGCATAACGCTGCAAAATCGTTTGTGTATGATGGCTGATGCCATAATGACGCTGACGAGAATCTGCAAAGCTGATGCGCGGAATCATTAACGGAAATCCACCGAGGATGGAAACCGCATGAATCACTTCCGCCAATTGAATACCTGAAAAGGCATAGGATGTGCCCGTTCCTGCCACGCCAGGACCAAGTGTGCAAATGATGAGATCTGCTTTTTCCACGTGCCGTGCAGCCAAAAGCCCGCTGTGGATGGTGACCGCCTCGTGATCGCCCCCCCAAGCGTGTCCGGTCGAAATCGTCGCATCCAGAAATCCCTGTCTCTTTAACTGATGGACGTGCCGGCTGAGCGCCATCGGCAAGGAAGCGCCATCTGGCATGACATAGACAATTTTCGATTCCGGATTTTTTTGTTTCCATGCGATCACCGAAGCAGGGAGCAGGCTATGCAGCTCTGTGATCAAAACCGGTGTCCCTTCTAAAGACAGATCTTCCCTAAGAAACAGGTCGTGATGAGGACTAGCTTGCTCTTCTACGGAATCGACTGCCAGCTGCCAAGGGGAATAGCGCATTTTCATGATATGGCCCCATTGCGTGGGAGCTAGATCGCATTCGTTCATGCGGTCTGCTTTGCCCACAACCACATGATAGCCCCCCGTCCCAAGCTTTAAATGGACGGCCGTCGTATTGACAATGACTTTGTCTCCTGGCACATACTCTTCCTGGGCAAAGGACATCGCTTCCTCATGCAGCCCCGTTTCTGCCATCCAAAGCCCAATCAACTGAAAACCTGGTCGCTCCTCGATCACGCGCACAACTGTCCCCAAAGCCAGACGAAGCACGACATCCCCTCCCTTCCCGCTCTCTCCCCTATTGTATGATGAGTTGGGCTTGACCCAATCATTAATCGAAAAAAAGCCGGGACACCCAAAGGGAATCCCGACTTGTCATTTTATCCATTCTATTCTTGTACCGCTTCGATAACAGCGAGTACGAGCTCAGCAGCCTTATTCAGCTCGGCAATTGGCATCCGTTCGTTTTTCGTATGAATTTCTTCATAGCCAATCGCAAAGTTCACGCTAGGGATATTGTAGCCATTAAATACGTTACCGTCGCTGCCCCCGCCACTTGCTACCAGCTCAGGGTTGCGGTCCACACGTTTTACGGCGTTAATCGCTTTTTGAACGACAGGCGTATCTTCATTGAATTTGTAGCCGTGGTACATGAAGATGACATCGTTCTCAACAGTTGCGCCCATTTCGGCAGCCGCTTCTTCAAACGCAGTCGTCATTTTCTTCACTTGCGCTTCCAGCTTGTCCATTACCAAGCTGCGAGCTTCCGACCAAACTTCTACGTAATCCGTAACGATATTGTATGCTTTTCCGCCTTCAAAACGGCCGATATTTGCAGTTGTATCCGCATCGATACGTCCAAGCGGCATACGGGAGATCGCTTTGCTTGCGACAGAGATCGCACTGATTCCGTCTTCTGGGTTCACGCCTGCATGCGCTGCTTTCCCATGAATTTTAGTCACGATGCGGTACTGTCCAGCACCCGCAACCGTAATTTTACCTACAGGACCTTCCGAGTCGAGGATAAAGCCCATTTCCGCCTTCAGCAGGCTGGAATCCATAGCACGGGAGCCCACCAACCCGGATTCTTCGCCGACAGTCAGGACGACCTGAATCGTAGGATGAGAAAGGTTTTGCTCTTTCAAGGTGCGAATGCCTTCGAAGATCGCAGCGATTCCTGCTTTATCGTCTGCACCGAGGATTGTGGTGCCATCCGAGTAAACATAACCATCGCGGACTTGCGGCTTGATACCGTTTCCAGGAACTACCGTATCCATATGGCTGCTAAACAAGATTGTCGGACCGTTTCCAGTGCCTTCCAGAGTAGCAATCAGGTTGTTTCCACCGTGGCCGGTTTTCGCAGCTGCATCATCCTCTTGAACAGTAAAGCCCATGCCGATCAGTTTTTCTTTCAACACCTTGTTCACTTGTGCTTCATTTTTTGTTTCACTGTCGATTTGTACGAGCTCCAAAAACTCGTTTAGCAAACGCTCTTGGTTGATCACTGTTGTAACCTCCTACATCACTGTCCGATTTTGGTACATATTCTCAAGTTCCAGTATACCGCAAAAAATTTTTTTCTACCATGAAAACGTCGCAATCTTTCAAGTACGAGGCTGGCTCTTTAATGCACAGCATCCTTCGGGTATTGGCAAAGCTCATACAAAACGCCCTGTGCCGCTTTCGGGTGCAAAAATCCAATTTGCGCCTGGTGAGCCCCTTCTTTAGGTTTCTCGTGGATCAAAGGTACACCATTTTCTTTTAAAGTCACAAGACGCCTCTCAACGTCGTCAACATCCAGGGCGATATGATGGATCCCTTCTCCCCGTTTTTCAATGAATTTCGCAATGGGGCTCTCCTCTGAAAGCGGTTCCAATAGCTCGATACGACTTTCCCCAATTTCCAAAAAGGCGACTCGTACCTGCTCGCTCGCCACTTCTTCTTTCCCGAGCAGCTTTAAACCCAACTGCTCCGTATAAAAGGGAAGAACATGATCCAGACTTTTCACAGCAATTCCGATATGGGCTATCTTGTTCGGTGCTTTCACTGCACTCATCCTTTTCTATGGAATCAGGTTTCCCAATCAGTCCGGTGCTCATCACGATGTCCTTCCAGTGGACAACGGTTGTTGCTACACCTTGTTTGATTCGGTAAAATGAAAGGAGCTTGTACTGTTTTCCTCATCATTTTAGCACACCTTTTCGGGCCTAGAGCCGTCATTTTCCCCAAATACCGTATTTTTCCCTGATAGAAAGGAGGATCACTGAGATGAAGCAATCCTTGATCGCCAAAATTTTGATTGGCATTCTTGTTCTCTCCCTGATTGTTCCGACGTTTTTCTATTTTCAATAACCAGCAAATAGGAACACATGATCAAAACCCCCTTCCGACTTGGCAAGGGGGTTTTGATTTAGAGAAGCTGCTTATTCTTAACGGTAAACGTATACGCTGGATGTTTTCGCATCCCAGCCTACTTTGTAGCCGAGATTATCCGTTACGAAACGAACAGGGATCATCGGCATACCTTCCTTCAGTACAACTGGAGCTGGCAGCGTCACTTCTGTATTGCCTACGCGCGCTTTGTTGGAACCAACGGAGAATTTCAACACCTTTGTACCGCTGATAATCGCAACAGTTTGGTTGTTCCACTGCGTAGTCAAAGCTAGAGCTTCTTTAAAGAACTGGGCTGGAACCATCGTCGTATTTCCTCCAGCCAAATATGGCGCTTGAGAAAGAGGATACGATTTTCCATGCAGAGTAAACGTTTTTGCATTTACCTTAAACAGCGCTGCATTGGAAGGCACCGTTACAGCTGGCTGCGCTGGAGTCGGTGTTGTTGGAGCTGGTGTTGTTGGTTTTGGAGCCGTAGGCTGTGCAGGTTGTACCGGTGCTGGCATTCCTACGCCAACCGCGCGAGCAAATTGCAGACCTTTTTCTTCGGAAGTAAACACGCTGATGCTGTACGCGTTTTTCACAGCTGGGTTCACAATGTTCGCTGCAGCTGTGATCGATACAGTCGCCGCTGTTGCAGCCGGGATATCCTGGGACGGGTACACCAGAACGTTTTGACCGCGAACCGCTACATAGTTCGCTGCAACGCCGTTTACCGTGATGTTCGCTGGAGCGATGTAAGCCGGTACTTTGTAGCCTGCCGGGAAGACGAGCTCGATGAAGTCACGTTGTTTTGCCAGACCGACACCAAGTCCCTTGATCGCCACATTCACACCTGTTGCCTGATTCAGCGCAGTCGTCGTCAGCGTGATGGTCGCTGTGCTGTTATTGACAGGAGTCGTCGGAGCTGTCGGCGACGTTGGTGTAGTAGGGTTTGTTGGCGTTGTCGGATTTACGGTAGAGCCACCGATCGTGAACGCTTTGGAAATAATCGTTTTTCCTGCAGCTGTCGCTTTCAGTGTATAGGAGCCAGCTGTTTTTGGATTGGTAATCCAAGCTGTATACGAAACAACGACCTTGACGTTACTGTCCGCGCTGAAGCTGGTTGGAGTCGTGATGTATACTTTGTTGCCGATTGCCCCCACTTTTTTCGGTTCTTTCCCATTCACACTGAAATCGGAGGTACTCAAAATCATCGGCACCATTTCTGCGGAAGGGAATTCGATGATCAGGTCAGAATCTGCCTTCAGGTCTTTACCAAAGTCAGCTTCGAAAATATAGCTGGAGCGAGCGCCTGCAGCCGGATCAGACAGATTTACCGTGTAGTTGCCGGAAACGGCGCTGCTGGAACCCGATTTGGTGATGTCAACGGATTCGGACTCGTATGTAGTTCCATCATACTTGACTGTAAAAGTGTAATCGTCAGCTGTATCCGGGTTCGAGATGCCTGCCGCTTTCAAGAATTCCAGGTTGATGTAGTCATCGCCGTCTGCACCACTCGGTACGTCGATCGAGACTTCATCGCCATCAACGTCTACCGCTTTTGCTGCATATCCATTCACCTTTACATCGCTTTTGGAAATGCTGCTTGGAAGCATGTCTTCATCTGGGAAAATAACCGTGATGGTTTCGCCGGTCTCCAGCTCATCGCTGCCGTCGAGGTCAAAATCCCCAAGCTCGAGCGAAACTTTTTCGCCAGCTACTGTACTGCTCAGGTCTACATTGAACTCATCGTCGGAGCTGCTGCTGCCGCCGTCTTCGATGTCAATTTCATCGTACTTATAGGTGGTTTCATTCGTCGTTTTCACGCCGATCTCATAGGTATCTTCATCATCTGGATTGACGACATCCGAAATGGTAAAGGAGAGATCTTCATCATCGTCGATATCTTCATCGACAGTGATCTCAACGACATTGCCGCTGGTTACTTTTACACCATCAATATCAAAATCGGCGTCGATGGAATCTTCATCAACGTCATCCAAGTCAAAATCTTTATCAAACTTGACGTAAATTTTATCACCAGAATCAATAAAATCTCCAGTGGTAAATTCAATATCGTAGTCAGTCGTTTCACCAGCTTCTTCATCATCAGCTGTAATCGACACACCTGTTAATGCATGTGCCTGCTGCGGCACTGCAACCAAAGGGGTAGCTGCCAGTGCAGATGCGAGTACGATCGGCAGTGCTTTTTTACTCTTCTCCATGTTTTTCCTCCCATATTTGCCCAAAATCAGGAAATGTTTCTCTAGCAGATCGCTATCAGTTTACCATAAATGCTTATCCGAGGAAATCTATTCTCCGGAAAATGATAGACTCCTTGCTTACATTTGCTAAGACGCAAGGGTTCGGTAAAAAGTTACATCCGTTTGCGGCTGCAGGCCAACTTTATTTTTCTGCCTGAAAAGCCGGGCAGAGAAAAACCAGACCTGTGAAAGCGTCTGGCCTTTTCCTTAGTACAGTTTTGTATCCGGTCCGATGCTTTCGAGCTTTTGCTTGACGCTTTGCAGGAAGCGTCCGCAAATCAGGCCGTCGAGCACGCGGTGGTCAAGCGACATGCACAGATTGACCATCGAGCGGATGGCAATCATGTCGTTGATGACAACCGGGCGTTTCACAATAGACTCCACACTGAGAATGGCGGCTTGCGGCGAGTTGATGATCGGCTGAGACTGGATGGAGCCGAATGAGCCGGTGTTGTTGACCGTGAAGGTGCCACCTGTCATATCGTCCATGGTCAGCTTGCCTGCGCGAGTCCTTGCTGCCAGGTCATCGACTGCTTTCGCAATTCCCAAAATGGACTTCTGATCCGCATCCTTGATGACCGGAACGTACAGCGCGTCATCTGTTGATACGGCAATGGAAATGTTGATGTTTTTCTTCACGATGATTTTATCCCCTGCCCAGGTAGAGTTGATCATCGGGTATTCTTTCAGCGCTTCAACGACTGCCTTGATAAAGAACGGCAGGAACGTGAGGTTGATACCTTCTTTGCGAGTGAACTCCCCTTTTGCTTGATTGCGGAAGTTTACGAGGTTGGTAACGTCCACTTCAACCATCGTCCAGGCATGTGGTGCCTCGTGCTTGCTTTGCACCATGCGGTTCGCAATCGTACGACGGATCGAGGATACTGGAATGACCTGATCCCCACTCGCTACCGGAATTTCAGCCGGTGCCAAAGTATGTGCGACAGGAGCACTAGCTGCTGCAGGGGCTGCTGTCGGTGCAGGTGTTGATGGCGTTTGTGCAACCACCGGCTCTTGTGCGACTTCTGCCGGCTTTTGACCACCTGCATCGATAATAGCCTGCACGTCTTTTCTCGTCACCCGTCCACCTGCACCCGTGCCTACTACGCGGGAGAGATCGATTCCATGCTCCTGGGACAATACCATGACTGCCGGAGAGTAGCGCTGTTTGCCAGCTTCTCGAACTGGCGCTGCCGCATTTTGGGCTACCGCTGGTTTTGGATCAGCTTGCTGCGTGACAGCCACTGCTGCCACTGGTGCGGCAGGAGCTGCGGAGGCTGCAGGAGCTGCTTGCGTCTCTCCTGCTTCCCCGCTTTCTTCTATATAAAGAATGAGGGTGCCGATCGCGACGGTTTCCCCTTCTGGTACCACAATCTCGGTTACGCGGCCAGACACCGTGGATGGGACTTCCGCATTTACTTTATCTGTTGTGACTTCTGCCAGAGAATCGTACTTTTTCACCGTGTCGCCCACTTTGACGAGCCATTTGCTGATGGTGCCCTCGGTCACGCTCTCTCCGAGCTGGGGCATAAGTACTTTCGTTGCCATGATCCTAGGTCCTCCTCGTCTTAATAGTTGGCCAGCTCCCGCATCGCTTCCAATACTTTATCCGGGTTGAGCATAAAGAACTTTTCCATCGGCGGGCTGTACGGCATAGCCGGTACATCAGGACCACACAGACGTTTAATCGGAGCATCGAGATCAAACAGGCACTGCTCGGCAATGATGGCTGCTACTTCGCCGCCAACGCCGCCTTCTTTGTTGTCCTCATGCACGATCAGAACTTTCCCCGTTTTCGACGCCGCTTCTGCAATCGCCTCTTTGTCCAGCGGGTAGAGCGTCCGCAAATCGAGCACGTGGGCACTGATCCCTTCCTGCGCGAGCTTTTCCGCTGCCTGCAGGCAGAAATGCAAGGCCAGACCGTAGGAAATAACGGTAATGTCACTTCCTTCTCGCTTGACATCTGCCTTGCCGATCGGCAGAACGTAATCGTGATCAGGCACTTCGCCTTTGATCAAGCGATAGCAGCGCTTGTGTTCAAAGAACAATACCGGATCTTCATCGCGGATCGCTGCCTTGAGCAAGCCTTTTGCATCATACGGCGTAGAAGGCGCTACTACCTTCAGACCTGGAATATTCGTAAACATCGCTTCTACCGATTGCGAGTGGTAGAGGGCACCGTGTACGCCGCCACCAAATGGAGCGCGAATCGTGATCGGGCAATTCCAGTCGTTGTTGGAGCGGTAACGCATTTTCGCCGCTTCACTGACGATCTGGTTGACAGCCGGCATGATAAAATCAGCAAACTGGATTTCAGCGATGGGGCGCATGCCATAAGCCGCCGCACCGATCCCCACACCGACGATGGCAGACTCCGCCAGTGGTGTGTCAATCACGCGCTCTTCGCCAAACTCTTCAATCAAACCAACGGTTGCACGAAAAACACCGCCGCGGACGCCGACGTCTTCCCCGAGGACAAATACATTGGGATCGCGACGCATTTCTTCACGCATCGCCATCGTAATCGCATCAATAAATGAGATGACCGCCATCTGGATTCCCCCTTATTCCCCGTATACGTGTGTCAGAGTCGATTCTGGTGTAGGATACGGCGCATTTTCCGCATATTCCGTCGCCTCATCCACTTCCAGCTGTACGCGAGCGAGCATATCTGCTTCCGTATTTTCATCCAGCAAGCCAATCTCTCTCAGATACGCAGCAAAGACAATCAACGGATCCTTTTTCTTCGCTTCCTCTACTTCTTCACGCGTACGGTATACACGGTCGTCGTCATCGCTGGAGTGCGGAACCAGACGATACATGACCGCTTCGATCAACGTGGGCCCTTCGCCGCGACGCGCACGTTCTACCGCTTCTTTCGTTACGCGGTAGACTTCGATCGGGTCATTTCCATCTACACTGATTCCAGGGAAGCCGTAACCGATTGCGCGGTCTGCTACACTTTCACATGCCAGCTGCTTTTTCAACGGCACGGAGATCGCGTATTTGTTATTTTCACAGAAAAAGATTACCGGCAGCTTGTGCACGCCTGCGAAGTTCGCCCCTTCGTGGAAATCCCCCTGGTTGCTGGAGCCTTCCCCGAACGATGCGTACACGACGAAGTCTTTTTGCTGCATTCTCCCTGCCATCGCCATGCCTACTGCATGAGGTACCTGTGTCGTAACGGGACTCGAGCCAGACAGGATGTTGTATTTTTTCCCGCCAAAATGTCCAGGCATTTGGCGACCGCCGCTGTTCGGATCCTCTACTTTCGCGAAAGCAGACAGCATGCAGTCGCGAGCTGTTTGCCCGAATACTAGGACCAATCCCAGGTCACGATAATACGGACACAAGTAATCCTTGCCGGTTTCCATGGCAAAAGCAGCACCGACCTGTGCAGCCTCCTGACCTTGGCAGGAAATGACAAACGGTACTTTTCCCGCTCGATTCAACAGCCATTGGCGCTCGTCAATTTTACGAGCCAACAGCATGTAATAGTACATGTCAAGGACTTGTGCGTCCGTCAAACCTACTTGTTCATGTCGCTTCGTAGTCATCGCCTTTTGCCCTCCTCGCTAATTGTGAATCGCTTTTCCTTCTACTGCCAAAGCCGCTTCCATCAAGGCTTCAGACAGCGTCGGATGCGGATGGATGGTCGTGCCGATTTCCCACGGGGTCGCATCTAATACGCGAGCGAGACCCGCTTCCGAAATCATGTCCGTCACATGCGGACCGATCATGTGCACACCTAGCAGATCGTTTGTTTTGGCATCCACAACAACCTTGACAAAGCCATCGTTTTCTCCGTAAATGATCGCTTTCCCCAACGGCTTGAAGCTGAATTTGCCCACTTTTACCTCAAAGCCTTTTTCCTTCGCTTCTTTTTCAGTCAAGCCGACGTTTGCCACTTCCGGGCGGCTGTAGGTGCATTTCGGTACTTTTGTATAGTCCATGGGATGAGGATTTTGACCAGCCATATGCTCAACTGCCAAAATGCCTTCATGGGATGCTACGTGAGCTAGTTGGAGCCCGCCGATCACGTCGCCAATTGCATAAATATGCGATTCCGCCGTTTGAAAATGCTCGTTGACAACGACAGCGCCACGCTCGACCTTGATCTCTGTCGCTTCCAGTCCCAAATTTTCTACATTTGCCTGGCGCCCCACGGAAACGAGGATTTTTTGTGCTTCAAAGGATTGCACGCCTCCAGCTGTTTCCGCTTGAATCATGACGCGCCCTTCTCCCTTTTCCAGAGATTCAGGCAAAACCTTGGCAGAGGTCACGATGTTTACTTTGCGTTTTTTCAGCAGACGTGCCATTTCCTTGCTGACTTCCTCGTCTTCCAGAGGCAGAATGCGATCGGCATACTCAACCACGGTGACCTCTACTCCGAAATCGTTCAGCATAGATGCCCACTCGATCCCGATCACTCCGCCGCCTACGATAACAACGGATTCTGGCAGCTGCTCCCACTGCAGGGCTTCATCACTTGTTACTACATAAGACCCGTCGATAACCAGTCCTGGCAGCGTACGAGGACGTGAGCCTGTCGCAAGCAGCAAAAAGCGAGGAACGATCATCTCCTGATCCCCATTCTCCTTTTCGATCCGAACAGCACCGGCTTGAGGGGAGAAGATCGATGGTCCCATTACCCGTCCAAAGCCTTCAAAAATAGTGATGCTGCCTTTTTTCATCAAATATTGAATGCCTTTGTGCAGCTGCTCGATGATTCCTTGCTTACGATCCTGAATCTTGGAAAAATCGTAGCCGACTTCACCAGCTAGCACCCCGAATTTATCGCTTTCCTTGAGGGTGGCATACACTTCCGCACTGCGCAAAAGCGCTTTGGAGGGGATACACCCACGGTGCAGGCAGGTTCCGCCGAGCTTTTCCTTTTCGACGATCGCTACTTTCATCCCGAGCTGGGAGGCGCGAATCGCTGCCACGTACCCTCCCGTTCCACCGCCCAAAACGACCAGATCAAACTCCTGAGACATAATCTGAACTCTCCTTTCGTAGGGAAAAACCGCTATCGAAAAAGCCGCCTCTGGCTCCTTCCATTACCAGTGGGGTCACCCACGTTTTCGGCGTTTATGAATATTCAAAGAACAAAGCATATGTACCCCCTGACCGCATGATGCGCAACGGTCAGGGGAAAAGGGGATCATCGTGTTACTTAGCGATGATAAACAGTCTTGCCGTTTTGCAGAAAAGTATTACGCGATTTTGCTACACTGGCGATTCGTTCTTCGGCCATACGGTCAGCAGCCTGATAAGAAGCCATGCCATCGCGCTCAGCGATTTCGAATACTTTCAGGATGTTGTCGTAGATGGTCTCTACTTTTTTCAGGGCACGCTCGCGGTTGTAGCCTTGCAGCTCATCCGCCACGTTGATTACGCCGCCTGCATTGATCACGTAGTCTGGCGCGTAGAAGAGGCCCATTTCGTGGATCTGATCGCCATGACGTTCTTCCTTCAGCTGGTTGTTAGCCGCGCCTGCAATTACTTTCGCTTTCAAGAGAGGAATCGTATCGTCATTGATGATCGCTCCCAGTGCGCAAGGAGAGAAGATGTCGCATTCTACACCAAAGATTTCGTTTACGCCCACTGCTTTGGCTCCAAAATCATTGACGGCACGATTTACGTTTTCTTCGTTGATATCCGTTACGATCAGATGCGCGCCTTCTTCGTGCAGGTGACGGCAAAGGTTGTACGCTACGTTTCCTACCCCTTGAACCGCTACTACGCGTCCGGACAGATCGTCTGTTCCATAAGCCAGCTTAGCCGCTGCCTTCATACCGCGATATACACCGTATGCTGTCACCGGAGATGGATTGCCGCTGGAACCAAACGCCGGAGATACCCCAGTGACGTAATCGGTTTCCAAATGGATCATGTCCATGTCGGCAACCGTAGTTCCTACATCCTCGGCTGTAATGTAACGTCCGTTCAAGCCTTGAATGTAACGGCCAAACGCACGGAAAAGTTCTTCACTTTTGTGCTGGCGCGGATCGCCGATGATAACTGCCTTACCGCCGCCGATGTTCAAACCTGCTGCAGCGTTTTTGTATGTCATACCGCGTCCGAGGCGCAATACGTCAATGATTGCCTCTTCTTCCGTTTTGTACGGCCACATCCGCGTACCGCCGAGTGCTGGACCCAATGTCGTATCATGAATGCAAATAATGGCTTTCAAACCGGAATTTTCGTCCTGACAGAATACCAATTGCTCGTAGTCGTACTTTTGCATGTAGTCAAAGATGTTCAATGAAGAAACCTCCCTAGTATCGATCGTTGTCATCATAGTAGCTCTTGGCTGAAATACATGGGATCCGTTTGGATTACTTCCCGTCGAGATGTTAATGCAAAAGTCGTGCCAAGTCGTTCTGTGTTTTGAAAGCGCTTTATTTACCTGTGTAGGCGTAGGCTTCCGGCTTGTCTAGTGTGCAGTTTCTTGCACGATCATGCAAAATTTTGCATGCAGTTTCTTGCACGGACGTCTCACTTACTTTGATCGATCATTCCCATACTCTCTAGCTTCTCCAACTTGTAGTAAAGACTGCGAATGGAAATGTCCAAACGCTTAGCTGTCAACGTCCTGTTTCCGCCGGCCGCTTTCAGTTCACGCAAAATATGCTCGCGCTCCGCTTCTTCCATCGCTTCCTTCAGCGTTTTCCCAGTTGCCTGCAAGCTTGGTCTTGGTTCCTCGCTACGTGAGGCAGCCCTACGCTCTAAAGGGGGCAAATGCTCTGGCAGGATCATGCGCTCGTTGATTCGCATATGGATCATCGCTCGTCCCAGCACATTTTCCAGCTCGCGCACGTTTCCTGGCCAATGATAGGTAAGCAGCAGCTGCAGGGCACGCTCGTCGATTTCTTCTACATTACGACCGTACTCCAGGTTGTACTTGCGCAAAAGGTGCATGGCTAACGGCTTGATGTCTTCCAATCGCTGCCGCAGTGGCGGTATCTGAATGGGAACGACGTGGAGTCGGTAGTACAGGTCCTCACGAAACTTTCCGGCCGAAATCGCGGACTCCAGATTGACGTGGGTAGCGGTAATGACCCGCACATCGATCGGGACCGGCTTCGTCCCCCCGACTCGTACGACTTCCCGTTCCTGCAAGACGCGCAAAAGCATGACTTGCATGTTCATGGACAGCTCGCCGATTTCATCCAGAAAAATAGTCCCGCCGCTCGCTTCTTCAAAAAGTCCACGCTTTCCGCCTCTGCGCGCACCTGTAAAGGCACCTTCTTCGTAGCCAAACAGCTCGCTTTCCAAGAGACTCTCGGAAATAGCAGCGCAGTTGACACGAATGAACTGTTTATACTTGCGTTCACTTCCGTTATGAATGGCATGGGCAAAAAGCTCTTTCCCCGTACCCGACTCTCCTCGAAGCAAGACCGTGGCAGGTGTAAGAGCAGCTTTCTGTGCTTGCTCGATGGCCAGTCGCATGGTCTCGCTGTACCCGATAATGTCTGCAAAGCTATATTTTGCTTCCAGCGTACGAATAATGCGGCGTGCTTTTTCCAGTTCTTCCGTCAGACGCTTGAACTCAGACACGTCGTGAACGACACCGACACTGCCTTTCAGCTCTCCATCTACCATCACGGGAGCCACATTCACCATGACATCCTTGCGCTTTGGACCAATCTTCATCGGTACGCCGCGTACTGCCTTTTTCGTTTTCAGGACCTGCATATGCATGCTTTCCCCTTCGGAAATATCGACAGTGGCCGGCTTTCCGATGATGTCATCCTGTGTCAAACCCGTAAGTCTAGTGTAAGCCGGGTTGATCAGGAGACCGTTCCCGTTTTTATCCACGACGGAGATGGCCTCATCTGATGAGTCGATGATTGCCTGAAGCATGCTTTGCAGCTCTTTCAAATCTGTTACTTCCTCCGCGAGAGCCATGATCTCCGTAATGTCCCGAAAGATCGCTACGGCTCCGACTACTTCTCCCCGTTCATTGCGGACTGGCACGCGATTGGTAATGATTCGCGTCTGATTGGGCAAAATCTGTTCCTGATTCAATTCGGGTGAGCCCGTCTCTAATACGATATGTAACCGGGTGTTCGGTATACGCTCTGTCACCCCGGTGCCCAGCACTTTGCTGGCTTCAATCCCCATCAATCTCTCAGCTGCCTTGTTGAACAAGGTAATGACTCCTTGCCGATTTACACCAATAATCGCATCGTGCGTGGAGTCGAGCATCGTTTCCCGCTCACGCTCATTCTGCATCATGGCGTTAATCAGCTTATCTCTTTCCCGGATGAGCTTCATCACGATTCGGGTAAACGTGCCGGGGATCAGTACGGTCTTTTCCTGCTTGAGATGACGCAAGTGCTTGTATTCGCCCAGATCGCCTGTCGCTTCCAGGATCACGTCCAGATCAGCATCCAAATACGGACGGTAGTCAATATCAGTCGGAATGCCAAAAGAACGCGCCAGCGCGAGACCCGGGGCGTCTGGTCGATGGTCGACAACAGCTACGATTTCAATGCGATCCATTTGATTCAGCATGCGCAAAAGTGCGCTTCCACCCCGTCCGGCACCAACGATGAGCAGCTTGTGCATGTGTGCCCCCTCACTTTTCGCAATCGTACTCGTTACCATTGTACTCCAATGGTTCGGTGAAGGACAGGCGTAGTTGTCTAGCGTGCGCTCGTTCACTGCACGCCGCTTATGGACAAGCAAGACCTCATTCGATATGATGAGTGGGAAGAGAAGGAAAGGTGTGAAACACCCTTGGTCGTACAGAAGATGATCGCACTTCTGATCATGGTGATTCCTGCTGCCATAGCGATGTACGGAATCAAGCTGATTCGGGATGCGTTCTTTTACTCCATCTCCCCCGAGGTAAGCTTCTTGTGGGGAAAGCTGATTGCAGGAATTTTATGCTTTGTCATCCCCGTTTTGTTTATCGCAGGCTTTATCCTGCACCACGAGCGCAAGAAAAATCGTGTGCAGCCGCGCTTCATGATACCGGAGCCAGACGAAGACGAGTAGACCAGGCTATGAACAGCCTGGTTCTTCTGTTTTTTAAGGCTCTGCTGATCTCCCCCACCGATCAATCCGTGTGAGCCATCTGCTGCTCTCGATGAGCTTCGATATCGAAAAGAACTCCGCCACTATATGTACGCCGACAAACAGCAGGAAAATCATAAGCTGAACGATCAGTGGAGTCCCGGCTGCAAACGCAAACCCGACAACAAAGCCAAGCGTATTGGAACCGGTGTCGCCGAGCATGACGCGTGCCCCTGCATCGTGACGGAAAAGCATGCAAGTCGCAGCCAGCATGGGCAACTGCCAGATGCCATGCTTGAAAAAGCTTGGCAGGTCACTCGTCCAGTAGCAGATCGTGATCGCCACCGCCTCCAGCAGCCAAAAGACTTTGATCGCCCTGGCCGGCCGCAAATCAAACAGATTGAGGACATTGGCAGCGCTGGCTAGCAAGCAAGCGGTTAAAAGACCCGACCACAAGTTTTCGGGTCCAAGGGCCAAGGCCAAAACAATGGCGGTACTCCCCGCGCCCCATACTTTCCACAAACCGCTCGTCATTCGTCTCTCGCGCCAGAGCGTACCGAAGTGGCCCCGAAATCCTTTTGCCTGCTTGTCCACGGAGCAGTCATCCTGCCAGCCCCAGAAAGCAATGGCCAGCATTCCTGCCCCCATGAACGCCCCTTCTTTCCAGACCCACGACTCCTTCGAGCCGATCCCGATTACCACCAGCATCCCGAACAGGGCAGCAGCCGTGGAGATGACGAGCATGACACCCCCAGCGGTCACCACTTCCACTCCCTGATAGTTCACCCGGTGCATGCCCCGCTTACGAAATGTTTTTCGTACGGTCACGAGAAGCCTTCGGTGGATTCCTACAGGGAGAAGCAACCCGATTGCCGCTGCTATCAGCCATTCCGTGCCCATGCATGTCCCTCCCACCATTTTCGACAAAGGGTCCGGCTGATCGCGATAAACTCTTTTCCACGGTGACAAAAGCCCGCCATGTCATTGCCGGTCTCCCGATGGGAAAACCGTACGGGTACTTCCATCACCCGATAGCCCGCCCGCAGAGCATCCACTGTCAAACCAACCTCTACGCCAAATCCTTTGTCCAGTTTTCCTAGCTGATCCAAAACTTCTTTGCGCACGGCTCTTTGTCCTGATAGTGGGGCTAGCGTCTCGAAACCAGTAAGCATGCGGATGCCGTGATGAGCCAATCCTTTCGCCAGGCCCATTCCCCCCTTTGTTTTTGGTGGCGGGAGAACAGCTACAGCCATGTCACAAGCATCTTCTTGAACCGGTAAAAGCAAGTGCGCGGCTTCTGCGGCACTTTCGCGCAGGTCCCCATCCAGAAATAGGACAACCTCTCCTTTTGCATGCTGCCAGCCCGTCTGCAAGGCGGCGCCCTTTCCACGATTTCCGGGAAGCTGGATGACCAGATCAGCCCATTTTTTTGCCAGCTCTCCGGTCCCGTCCTTGCTGCCATCATCAACGACGATCAGCTCATTGCAAAAAAAGCGCTCGCGAATGGCACGAAGCGTGGCTCCGATCGCGTCTGCTTCGTTGTATGCGGGAATGACGACACTAACTTTTTTCACGTTCCACCCTCATCTCCGTCAGCAATTTTCGGACTTTCTCCAGCAATGCCCACTGCTTGGCAGGAGAATCAGGTACTTGCTCGAGCTGCAGCCAATGCCGGGGTCCTGGCAAGCTTTCCAGCCACGAGGGTTCCTCATGGGCAAACACCAGGAGCAGGCCATCAGAGAGAGCGCGACCTTCCGCATATGGCAAAACATCCACACCAACTGTTCGCAGCAGCCGTTTGATCGGCTCCAGCTTCAGCTCAGGCTCGTGCCAAACGAAAACCTTGCTCCCGGAAAGATCAGACGAATAGCGCATCGCCATCAAATGAATGACTTCCTCATTGCTTCTCTCGACCTCACTGAGCAGTTGGTTCATTTGCTGTTTCAGTTCATTGTTGCTTTTGAGCGCCCGATCGTATTTGGCCTCCATTTTCGCCAGTACTTCTTGTTCCCCCACAGCGAACCAAGCATGACCAGCCGTTCCTCCTAAAAGGATTCCTACCCCCAGCGCAAAAAAGACGGCCGTGAGAGATAGCAAATGATATCGAAAGTGTATCAATGAATTGCCTCCTAAAAAGCCCAAGTACGCCATTGCGTCCACAGCATTTGCGCAACGTGCCTAGCAACTGGATTGATCATGAGCGCGGCGGTAATGGGTGTCAGCATGGCAGCGATACACCATCCCCACAGCTTCCACGACCAGCGTGGCTGATAGAGCTGATTGACACCCTTGGCATCGATCAGCTTCGTTCCAATTTTCGTGCGTACGAGCAAGGTGCTTGCCATCCCCTTGCGCCCTTTTTCGAGAAAATCGATCATGTTGTTATGCGTACCGATCGTTACGATCAGCTCTGCGTTATTTTCATAAGCCAATAGCATGGCGACGTCTTCACTCGTGCCAGGTGCAGGCAGCAAGTGATAATCCAGTCCAAGGTCGCTGACCCTCCACCTACCCGGTGCCCTTCCGTCTGAGAAGGCATGAACCACGATCTCGGCGCCGCACATCAGCGCTTTGTCAGAGATGCTGTCCATATCTCCTACAATCAGATCAGGGATGTATCCGGCCTGGATTAATGCGTCTGCGCCGCCGTCCACTCCAATTAGAATCGGACGGTATTCTCGGATGTACGCGTGAAGTGTTTGCAGGTCTTCACGGTAGTGCTTGCCGCGAACTACCACCACTACATGCCGATTCTCCATTCGGGTACGTAAATCCAGCTGGCACAAAGGTTTGAGGAACAGGTCCTTTTCCCGACTGGCATATTGGAGTGTATTGTCAATAAATAAGGAAAGCGTTTCATCCAGTGTGACGTTTGCCTCCGTCCACTTCGCTTGGATATGCTCGGCGGTGACCATTTGGAGCGGAATGATCGTCTCCACGCCTTGTGTCGTTATGAAGCGCAGCTGGCTGTTCGTCAGGGAAGCCTGGCAGCCATTCAGTTGATCAATCATTGCGGGGTTATAGTAATTGGCGGGGATTTCATAGAGCCGTACACCTGCTGCCAGAAGCCGCCTTGCCCCCTCTGCCGGGTATTGCCCTGTCATATAAGGAGACAAATTGATAACAGACTGTACTCCGGTGTCCAATAAAGAACGGGCCGCCATCTCATCTACGTCTGCATGATCAATGAGCGCAATATGTTCGGAGCCCAGTCGTTTGCACAGCTGCTTTGTCTTGCGATCTGCCAGGACGACTGCCGCGCTCGAAAAGGTACCAGGCTTTTTTCGCTTGATCACCTGCTCCACCTCCGAACCTAGTATGCTAAAAATTCCCTCTGCTCATGCGTGAACGCCTGATATTTATGCACACGAAAAAGAGGCTGCGCAAAGGTGCACAGCCTCTCCTCAATCATGTTTGAAGTTATTACGCGCCTTTAGTTGCGTAATAAATAATCAGACCGTCGGCAAAAAGGAAGACGAGCAAAGAAACAACCCCGAAGCCGATCGCAAACTTGTTTCTCGCCTTGAGAGAGCTAACACAGCCCCAAGCGATGAAAATCGTAAAGACAAACATGAGGAAATCAAACAAAACCACTTTCATAAGTACGACAACTCCTTTACCAAGATGACGCGAACCGGAATACAATGGCAATTTCATTATAAAGCTTCATCAATAATGAGACAAGCATATCCAAATTTGTGACAAACGATTTCACAATTAGAGAATGATTTCTTGTCTATTATGCCTTATTTCTTTATGCCTATCCATATCGTCCAGTGGTCTTGCTCCTCTATGCTGGTCTCATGCGCTACTTTTTCTCCGATGTAGGTGACCAGTTTTTGCAGCTCTTCATCAGCGAGCTCATGCAGGATCGAGCGCCCTGTCCTTGCTAAGAGATCCTGTTCCAGCTCCTCCCACCGCTCATACCTTCTTCTGACCTCCCATAGCGAGGTGGCCGCAATCTGCGCAAAACCGTTTTTTTGCAGCGCTTCCCGTACTGCCTGATCTTCCGGTCGCCGTTTGGCCTCTTTTGCCAGCAGCTGCGGAAACTGCTCCAGGAAATAGCCACGAAAATGAGTAGGAGATGCTGGCATGAGAACATCCGCCATGGTCCTGTCCTGGATGATACACAGTCCTCCCGGCGCGAGCAACCGATACGCTTCCTCCATAAAGGGATCGAGCTCAGGGAGATGGTGAATCAACGCCCGGGCAAAGACGATATCCATACTTCCGCTATCCAGCCCTGTCGCGTGAGCTGCCCTGCGAATCAATTTGATGTGGGGGTCCTGATGACAATTCTCCCACGCTGCTTTCAGCATCACCTCGGAGAAGTCGGCACCAATCACTACAGCAGCTCCCAGCTCCACCCACGCTTTGCTGTAGATCCCTCCTCCGCAGCCGATATCGATTACTCGCTTGCCCTTTGGTTGAACAATCGCTTTCATCGCCTGTCTCCAGGATTCATCGGCGGTGCGACCTATGTATGAGCTTTGATTTTCTTCCGCATGAAAATCCATCCCCATCTCATTTCCCCTCCATAAACTCCAATCGGTTTCCGAACGGATCTTCCGTAAAGAATCGGATCACCCCTGGAATTTCGTCATCGACTCGTATCGGAATGCCGCTTTCTTGCAAATGCGCCAGCAAACGCTCGATATTCCCGACCAAAAATGCAGGATGGGCTTTTTTTGCCGGCTGAAAGACTGCTTCTACTCCAATGTGAATCATCTGAGGTCCACACTGAAACCATACCCCGCCGCGAACTTTCAGCTTCTCGGGTTTGGGCACCTCTGTCATTCCCAACACGTCCCCAAAGAAACGGCGAGCTTCCTCTTCACAGCCAACCGGTGCCGCTAATTGAACGTGATCAATACCCATCCATGCAAACTCGTTTCCCATCTCTACAAAGCTCCTCTCTCTTTGCGGCAGAGCACCATCCACTCCTCGATCTGATGCGTTCGTACGCGGCCGTCCTCCACCAGCATTTCCAAATAGGCTTTTTGTTTATCGCTCGCCTGAAGCAGGGCATTCTCTACAGCTTCTTCCTGTTCTTTGGATTCCGCAGTCCTGGTTACCCACTGCTTGAAATCTTTTCTCTTGACCCGATGCCTTTGCATTTTTCCGACCAGTCCATACTGGGTGAACAAATCGATCCACTCTTTCACAGCCAAGCACCGTACATGACTCGGGTCACGCAGTTTTTCGATATGATTGAAAAACGCTGCGAGGTCAGGATCATCCGAAACGATGTTGTCAATCAAAAGGAAGCTTCCCCCTGGACGCAATACCCGGCTTACCTCGCGGACAAAAGCTTCCGGGTCCGGGAAGTGATGCGCTGCAATCCGGCAAGTGACTGCATCAAAGGACTCATCCAAAAACGGGAGGGCCTCCGCATCCGCCTGCACGTATTGAATGGGGCCAGCACCTACTTCGATATTGGCCCGTCTCGCCGCCTCCAGCATCATCCTCGTCAAATCAGTTGCCACAACAAGCTCGGTATGGGCAGACAGCTTTCTCGCCACATGACCGCCACCCGTTGCAATATCGAGAACGATCCAGTCCGTTTTCGGCTGCAGCCAGTCTATCAGCAGGTCTAGATCGTCACCTTTTGCATGGCTTTCGCTTTGAACATATTTTTCGGCGTTTCTTCCAAATTGAGCTTGAACAGCCTTTTTCACATCATCCTTATTGATCATGAAGAACACCTCCTGCCACTATCTTATTCCAAAAAACTCCTACTTTGTTATAGAATATTGATAACTAGATATCGACAAATCCGTTAAGGAGTGGAGGACGAGATGGACAAGGAGAGTTTAGAAATATTTTTGACCATCGCCCGGCATGGGTCGATCAATCGCGCAGCACAAGCTCTATTCCTCGCCCAATCGACGGTCACCCATCGACTCAAGCAGTTGGAACGCCAGATTTCTACTGCGCTATTCGTACGGACTGCTTCCGGCGTATCCCTGACAGCAGAAGGGCGTCGTTTGCTGCCCATCGCCGCCAATATTGTGGAGCAAATGAGAGCCTTTACGGAGCAAAAAAAGCAGCGCCAATCCATGACGATCGTCGCAGGCAAAGCTTTTGTTGCCTACGAGCTCCCCCGTCTCATCGGGCAGTATCGAAAGGCAAATCCCCAATTTACCTGTTACGTGCGCTCCACTTTATACGAGGAATCGCTCAGTGCCTTGCTGACCGGAACAGCCGATATCGCGTTTCTCGGGAGCGAGATGTATCACCCACATATTTACCAGGAGTTCTTGCCAAGTGACCGAATTTTGCTCGTCACTTCGCCGACCCACCCTTGGGCAAAAGGATTTCCGGGCTTTCCTGAATGGGGAACCGAAGAAATGATCCTCTTTGGCAATCATACAGCTCCCTATCGTCAAAGAATCGACCGGTTTCTTGCTCAGCACGGCGTGTTCCCGAATGCGATCATGGAGCTGGACAGCTTCAGTGCCGTCAAAAAAATGGTGGAGCAGTCTCTAGGCATCACGATGCTGCCAGAGAGAACGATCCAAGAAGAGCTCTGCTCAGGATCGCTGGTCGCGCATGATATCGCGGAGGGTGAGCTCGTACGCCCTACCCTCATCGCCTATTTGCACCCAAAAAAAGAGGACGAAGCTTTTCAGCAATTCGTCCGGTGGATGAAAGACCATTATTAATGTAGTGTGATGACGGTCACTTCCGGTCTGCAAAATAAGCGAATGGGCAAAATCGTCGTTCCGAGCCCTCTTGATGTATAGACCTGCAGCGAATAGTCTTTTACCTTGTACAGCCCTTGTACGTATTTTTGGGAAAGCTTAGGGGTCAATATGGCTCCAATCAACGGGAGTCTGACTTGTCCCCCGTGGCTGTGCCCCGATAGCTGCAATCCGACCGGATAAGCTGCCGTCTCATCCGCAAAATCCGGCTCATGCGCCAGCAGGATCACGGCCTCGTCTGTGGGGATATCCCCAAGCGCTCTCGCCAAATCAGGTACCCCAAACAGAACATCGTCCACGCCTGCCATATGCAGAAAGCTGCCTTGCCTATCCACGCGTACGTGCCGGTTGTCCAAGACCTCAAAGCCTGCATTGCTTAGCGTATCGCGAATGACCTGCTGCTGCCTGGCACGGTAGTCATGATTGCCGAGCACCGCATACTTACCCAACGGGGCATCCAGCTGTCCGAGAATCGGCAGTACAACGGAAAGATACCGTGTGCTCTCGTCCACCAGATCACCTGTAAAGCAGATCATGTCAGGTTTTTTGCTCATGATGAGGTCCACGACATGCTGGACATCTTTTGGCTCACTAAAGTGCCCCAAGTGCAGGTCACTGAAATGCACGAGCTTCATCCCGCGAAACGCATCTGGCAGCTTCGGCAGCGTGATCGTTACCTCTGTTGTTTCAATCCAATGCCGCTCCCAGCCATAGCTGTACACACCCGCCGCCACACCTAGACCGACCAGTCGGCCTGCCCAGTGCATGAGTTTTTGCAGAAAGGTTTTGCGTGTGATCGTAGAAAGCTTTGGATTACTCATCCCTTAAATCTTGTCATACCCGTTCACGACGACATCAAGTCTTCCTGTTACCGGATCGATCAGGAGACCGTGTACTGCAACGCTCTCTGGCAACAGTGGATGATTCTTGATCGTTTCCACGCTGCTCTTCACGCTCTCGTTCACATTCTCAAATCCACGCAGCCATTGCTTGAGGTTGATTCCCGCGTGCTGCAATGTCGAGAAGGTCTGAGCCGATACGCCTTTATCCATCATTTTTTCCATAGTGCGGCTACTGTCAATCACGCTCATCCCGCAGTCGTAGTGGCCGACAACCATGACTTCCGCAGCATTCAGCTCATAGATCGCAACCAAAATACTGCGCATGATACTTCCAAAAGGGTGAGAGACAATCGCCCCCGCACTTTTTACGTGCTTGATGTCTCCGTTTCGCATGTTCATCGCTTTCGGAAGCAGCTCTTCCAGACGCGTGTCCATGCAAGACAAGACAACCAAACGCTTGTCCGGAAATTTGGTGGTTTGATATTTTTCATATTCTTTGTTTTCTACAAATTGACGGTTGAATTCGAGGATCTCATCTAGGTTACGCATTACTTGTACACCCGCCTCATTCAGTATAGTTTCTCTTCTATTTTACATGGTTATCCAGATGGTTCAACTGTTTGCTGCACATTTGGGGGTGTTCTAAACTCATGCATGCCAGGAAAAAAGGATTCGGGAATACCTCCAAAAGGGTAAAATGACGGGCAAGAACTTCACTGGTTAAAGCGCTAGTTTCTGCGATCGCTGACACTTTTATGTCCCTTCTTTTCCGGCGTTTGCCCGTGAAACACGGTCACGTCCTTACACCTGCGCCGCTAGCCTGCTGCTTCATCCATGTAAGTTCAACAAAAACACCCTGTTCATGGTTAGATCGAACCTGTGAACAGGGATGTCTTTGGGTCAATATGAGATCTCTTTAAAAAGAGCCCTAACTAATCTTGGCCTCAATCCGCAGCTTGTCCGCGACCATCGCGATAAACTCGCTGTTGGTTGGCTTCGCCTTGGTGTTAGAAATGGTATAGCCAAACAAGCTGGAGATGGAATCCAGATTACCGCGGGACCAGGCAACCTCGATCGCGTGGCGGATCGCACGCTCTACGCGGCTTGCTGTGGTGTTGAACTTTTTCGCGATATCCGGGTACAGAACTTTCGTGATGGATCCTAGCAGCTCGACATCGTTGTACACCATGGTGATGGCTTCACGCAAATACAAATAGCCCTTGATATGAGCCGGAACCCCGATCTCATGAATAATGCTGGTGATGCTGGCGTCCAGATTCCGTCCTCTCACCTGCAAGGTAGACTGCGGCTTTACCGAGGTGACAAAGGAAGATGGCTTCGACGAAATCATTTGGCGAATGCGCTGCGCCAGAACCTCCATGTCAAATGGCTTGAGGATGTAGTAGGCAGCTCCGAGCTCCACCGCTTTTTTCGTAATTTCTTCCTGTCCGAATGCAGTCAACATGATGATTTTCGGCTGTGGAGACAAACGCATGGCCTGAATTTGTTCCAATACAGCCAGACCATCTAAATGAGGCATGATAATATCCAAAATTAAAACATCGGGCACACGTTCTTGGAGCAGTCTAACTACCTCATTACCGTTGTACGCTACGCCAACGACATCCATATCATACTGACTACTAATGTACTCTTCCAACAGATTGACGAATTCGCGGTTATCATCTGCCAACAACACTTCAATCTTGCTCAAAGTCGTTCCTCCTAACAATGGACGGTCTTTTGGAAAGAAGGTGGCATCTTAGAAGTTGGTGATTTATAAGAATAAGTCCAAGCCATCTTTTCACTACTAAAGGAATTCGACAAACCGATATTCATTCCTGCCAATGACGAAAGATTGAACGATTTAACTGATATTTCGACAAAGAATACGCTCATTTGCCATAGAGCGAACCTTCTCGACGGAAAGAGAAAAAAGCCGTCTCGCTTTTTCGCGTGACGGCCCGTCTCCCTGTCCTCATGCTGCTTTGCCAATCGGGGATTGCTGCTCCGACTCAGGTGCGTTGCGCACATTGACCCCAGCGTCGCGCAGCATCCATTCGATGTAACAGCCATAGCCCGAAGTTGGATCGTTAACAAAAACATGTGTCACTGCTCCCACAATCTTTCCTTTTTGGATAATGGGGCTGCCGCTCATTCCCTGAACAATGCCACCCGTTTTTTCCAGGAGACGTTTGTCCGTCACTTTAATAATCATGCCTTTTGTCGCAGGAAAATGCTGCTTGATCACATTAGCGATCTCAATATCGAACTCTTCTACCTTTTGCCCGTTAACGACGGTCAAGATTTTGGCAGGACCTTCTTCTACCTGCTCTGCCAGAGCAACAGGGAGCGGCTCATCGTAAAAGCTTCTCTTTGGTTCGTCCTTCATTTTTCCAAAAATGCCGAAAGGAGTATTTTTGGTGATGTTTCCTAGCACTTCACTCTCGTTGTAAAAACGAGCAAACTTTTCACCGGGATTGCCGCTCTGTCCTTTTTCTATGGATGTCACACTGGCTTGCACGATCTGCCCGTCCCCAACGACAATGGCCTGCCCAGTATCCACGTCGGAAATGACATGTCCCAACGCACCATACGCCTTTGATTGGGGATCATAAAAAGTAAGCGTTCCTACTCCTGCTGCCGAATCGCGAATGTACAGACCCATTCGGTACTCGTTATCCTTTTTGTCTTTGGCTGGCTGCAGAGTGAGGTTGAGCTTTTCTTTTCCACGCACGACTAAGAGCTGCACCGGATGATTCTTCTTTCCGGCCTCGTTGATCATCTTTTTGACATCGCTCATGTCGTTGATGTACAGATCATTCATTTTGACAATCATGTCTCCTACGTGTATACCAGACTGCTCTCCAGGTGAGAATTTGGATTTGCCATCATCCACCAAATGATGGCCCACGACGAGAACACCCGCTGTTTGAAGCTTGACGCCAATCGACTGCCCGCCGGGATACAAACGCAAATCAGGCAGGACGTTCACTTTGACGGCTGTCAGGGGGATATTCCGCCACTTCACCTGCAATTGGGCTTCACCTGCCCGACGAGGCTCGACGGACATCGGCTTGCTCAAATCAACGGACACTTCACGCGCCTGCGTCCCATTGACGTGCAAAATGTCGGGGTTGCTGTTGACAAGAGTGCCCATTACTGGCACGGAGACGCGCAACTGTTCGAGGGATCCTTCCATCACTCGCAATTCGTGAGGAAAGGACGACAGGTCGCGGAACGGGGTGGAACTCACGACGAGGGCCGTGATGAGGAGAAGGAAACTTCCCATCCATTTTCTTTTGTTCTGTCGGATCACCAGCAATCACTCCTACCGTTCCCTACCTACACCTATGTGACACCTCCACCTTGTGTACCTTTAATGTTGCCTCCGAGGAAGCGGATTATGTCAGGAAAAAAAGACTGCTACCCTTCTGTCAGGTAGCAGTCTTTCTTTCGCGTCCAAGCTCGATCATTTCACGAGCATGCTCTTCTGTTTTCGTCGTAACTTCCGCACCGCTCAGCATGCGAGCAAGCTCAATCACGCGCTCGTCATCTGACAGTCTCGTTACCAACGTCATCGTTTCGTGGTCACTCATTTCCTTTCGGATGAGAAAATGAGCGTCTGCCATGGAAGCAACCTGAGGCAGGTGCGTAATGCAGAGGACCTGCCGCTGACCGGCAACTCGGGCCAGCTTCTCTGCAATCGCTTGGGCCGCTCTCCCGCTGACTCCCGTATCCACTTCATCAAAGATCAAGGTCTCGACCTGATCTGTCCCTGCGAGAATGGCCTTGATCGCCAGCATCACACGGGATAGCTCGCCACCGGATGCGATTTTGGCCAGCGGACGCAGGGGCTCGCCGGGGTTGGGAGAGATGAGAAACTCGATCTGATCCATCCCGTTAGCGTCTACCTGCCGCTTGATGCCCTCAATCTCGACACCATCCTCATCCGGCGTTTGTCGGACGTCGATGGCAAAACGAGCTCGTTCCATGTGCAGCTCTTTTAGCTGCTGCTCGATTTCGACAGCCAGCTTTTGCGCACACTCCTGGCGGATGACTGACAGCTCCATAGCCTCTACAGCCAAGTCCGCTGCAAGCTCTGTCAGCCGCTCCTGAACCTGCTGGAGACGATCTTCATAGTGGTGCATGTCATCCAGCTCGTCCTGAATCGTCGCGGCATACTCCAAAATATCATCTACATTTTTGCCATACTTTCGTTTTAGCGATTGAATTTGATCCAGCCGACTTTCGACCTCTGCCAGTTGAGCTGGTTCGAAGTCCATCTGATACGACAAATGCCTCAGCTGATGCACCACGTCTTCAATCTGGTAGTACGCGCTCTGGACGGATTCCAAAATGGGTCCAAGCTGTTCTTCGTAGCCAACCACGCGTTCTAGCTCGCCCATGGCGTGCCCAAGCCAGTCCATCCCTTTTTGATCTCCATACAGGGAACGATACGCGTCCTGCATGGATGAATAAACCTTCTCAATGTTCATCCATTTTTTTCGCTGCTGCTGCAGCTTGTCATCTTCTCCAGGGGAAAGCTGGGCCGACTCAATCTCGTTGAGCTGATATTCCAGCAGATCGATACGTTGAACAAGCTCTCGTTCATTTCTGGCCATCCGTTCCAAATCCTGTTTTGTTTTGCGAAAAGCCGTGTACAGTTTTGTATACTCTGCCTTCGCTGCTCCCAGCGCCGACTCCCCGTATGCATCCAGCCAGTTAATATGCTTGTCCGACTGCATCAGCATATGCGTATCGTGCTGTCCGTGTACGGTAACCAGCCACGGTCCCAGCTCGCGCAGCATGGCAAGGGTGACCAACTGTCCGTTCAGGCGAATGATGCTTTTGCCCTGATTGGATATATCCCTTCTCACGACCAGCATGCCATCCTGCTCGACTTGGACACCAACACTCTCGCACACGGCTAAAGCCGGATGAAGCGCTGGCAGCTCAAACAATCCTTCGACCTCTGCCCGTGTTTCTCCATAACGGACAAAGTCGGCGGATGCCCTTCCTCCCAGCAAGAGACCCAGCGCATCAATGATGATGGATTTCCCTGCTCCTGTTTCACCGGTTAAGATATTCAGCCCTCTTTGAAAAGACACCGTTACCGATTTGATAATGGCAAAATTACGAATGGAGAGTTCCACTAACATAGCATGTGACCCCTTTACAGCATTTCCATTAAACGCTTTGTCACTTCGTCAGTATTTTCCTTGGAACGGCAAATGATCAAAATCGTGTTATCGCCGCTGATCGTTCCCATGATTTCTTCCCAGGGCAGGTTGTCAATCAGTTCAGCGACCGCATTTGCATGTCCAGACAAGGTTTTCAGGACAATAAAGTGATCGGCTTTGTCGATGCTTATGAAAGAATCGACGAGCATGCGTTTTAGCTTCTGCAGTGGATTGAACTTTTGTTCGGTTGGCACAGAATACTTGTACCTTCCATCTGGCAGCGGCACCTTTACCAGATGCAACTCCTTAATATCACGGGACACAGTCGCTTGCGTCACATTGAAGCCAGCCGCACGCAGACGTTCCACCAGCTCATCCTGGGTCTCCACCTCAGTGTTGCTGATGATATCCCGGATTCGGATATGTCGTTGCCCTTTATTCATATGATTTACTCCCATTCCCCTTGTAATTTCGTACGAATTGCTTCGAAAAAGCCGCCTGTCTTCCATTTGATCAATGGTGTGACATACGGGGACTTTTTAATGAAAATTTGATCGCCGCCCTCCAGCCTGTAGCCGAATTGACCATCAATGGACAGCCCCATTTCCTGATGAACGGCATCCACCTCAATGCGAATGACTTCGTTTCCAGAGAGCACCATCGGTCTTGCAGTCAATGAATGAGGAGCGACTGGCGTCAATAATAGCATGTCCACATTTGGGGCAACGATCGGTCCTCCTGCAGACAACGAGTACGCCGTCGAGCCAGTCGGCGTCGAAACGATCACACCGTCGCCACTAAAGGTCGCCACATAGGCGTTGTCCAAATAGACCGCGCATTGGATGATTCGGCAAAAGGAGCCTTTTGCGATTCCGATGTCATTCATTGCGGTATACGTGCCCAAGCTGACCTCTTTGCGGACAAGGGTTGCTTCCAGCATGGTGCGTTCTTCTATATCATACTTTCCCAAAAGGAGATTATCGACAGCGTGCTGCAGGTTCTCCGGCTCTGCTTCAGACAAAAAGCCCAATGTCCCGAGGTTGATCCCCAGTACCGGCAAAGAACGCCCAGCCAGCTGACGCGCGATACCCAGGAGCGTACCGTCTCCTCCCAGTACACATACGAGGTCGGCTTGTTTCCCGATCCCTTCTACAGTCGTTCCCAGCTCGGCACGTCCCAGGTCAGATGCGATGTGTTCATCCAGAAAAACCTCAGCACCACGGTCCTCTAACAGATAAAGCAGCTCGCGTGCAACGATTCGCGCCTCTGGTTTTCCTTTATTCGCTATAATTCCAATTTTCTTCACATGGTCCACCCCAAACCGGTTGGTTGGAAATCCTTATACAAGTATACAACTTCTCATGCATAAATAAAAAGCCTCGTTTCGGACAAAACTCCCGAGGCTTTGTGCACTTCCTTATTTTAACACGGCATGAGCTGAAGTGACTACCTCTGTTACCAGTTTTAGCCACTCCTCCGAATCCAGCCCGTCTCCACCTTTTGCAGCGTGCATGACAAATTCGATGTTGCCCTCTCCTCCTGTGATCGGTGAGAAATCCAAACCTTTCAAGGAGAAGCCAAGCGCACGGGCATATTCTCCAATGTCTGTCAAAACGGCTTCATGGGTTTCTGGATCCCGTACGATACCGTTCTTTCCAACTTTTTCTTTGCCAGCTTCAAACTGTGGCTTAACAAGCGCGACCACTTCTCCGCCGTCTTGGAGAAAGCGGTGCAATACCGGCAAGATCAATCGCAAGGAAATGAACGATACGTCGATGGACGCAGAGTCCGGCATTTCATGAGCAAAGGTCTCAGGATCCAGATGGCGGAAGTTCGTTCTTTCCATGACTACGACACGTTCGTCCTGACGGAGGCTCCACGCCAGCTGGCCGTAACCCACGTCAATCGCATAGACGAGCCGTGCGCCATGCTGCAGGGCACAATCCGTAAACCCGCCCGTAGAAGCGCCGATATCCATCATGACTCGTCCGGTCATGTCAATCCCAAAAACACGCAATGCTTTTTCCAGCTTCAGCCCACCGCGTCCTACGTACGGATGGACCTCCCCTTTGACTGTAATCGCGACATCCTCCGGGAATTTGGTTCCCGGTTTGTCGCAGCGCTCGCCCGCTACTTGAACGAGCCCAGCCATGACAGCTGCTTTTGCTTTTTCTCTCGTTTCATACATACCCCGCTCCACGAGCAGGACATCCACACGCTCTTTTCGAATACTCATGCTTCCACTACGCCCTTCGTTACTGGCATCAACGCACGCACACGGGACGCAATATTTTCTGCCGTGAGACCTACTTCGAGCCTTTGTTCTTTCACACTGCCATGCTCGACGAAATAGTCAGGAACTGCAATCATCTGCACGTTTACATCGTGATAGCCTGCACGATTGTAGCATTCCAGTACAGCACTGCCAAACCCGCCCATTTCCGCGCCTTCTTCTACGGTAATGATGTGGTAGCCTTCTTTGGCAAGGCGCAGCAAAAGCTCCTCATCCAGCGGTTTGCAGAAGCGGGCATTGACGAGCATCGGCTCGAATCCCTCGCTCTTCAGCTGGTCCACTGCTTGCTCAGCTACCTCGAAAACATGCCCGAACGATACAATCGCCACATGCTTGCCTTCGCGTACGATTTCCGCTTTTCCGATCGGCAGTACCTTGAGTTCCTCGTCCATGTCGACTCCGCGCACAGGCAGACGTGGGTAACGGTAGGTAATCGGTCCTTCTTCGTAAACGGATGCCGTTTTCATCATATGACGCAGCTCGTTTTCGTCTTTCGGCGCCATGATGACCATATTGGGAATGATCCGCATAAAGGCGGTATCGTACATGCCCTGATGCGTTTCGCCGTCTGCGCCAACCAAACCCGCGCGGTCCACGGCAAATACCACATTGAGCTTTTGACGAGCCACATCGTGGATCAGTTGATCGTACGCCCTTTGCAAGAACGTCGAGTAGATAGCCAAAACCGGTTTCAAGCCTTGGGTCGCCAATCCGGCAGCAAACGTACAAGCATGCTGCTCTGCGATCCCGACGTCAAACAGGCGTTCCGGGAACTTCTGTCCAAACGGGATTAGCCCTGAGCCAGCTGGCATCGCAGGTGTCACGGCGACGATATTCTTATCTTCACTCGCGAGCTGCATCATGGTTTCAGCAAAGATCGATGTATAGGTCGGCGCTGACTTAGGCGTATCACCAGACTCAATCTTGTAGGTGCCGATTCCGTGCCACTTGACCGAATCCGCTTCCGCTGGGGCATAGCCCTTTCCTTTTTTCGTGATCGCGTGAATCAGGACAGGCCCTTTTGTCTGTTTGGCTGTCTTCATGGTATCCAGAAGCAGACCAAGGTCATGCCCGTCGATTGGGCCAATGTAAGTAAACCCTAGCTCCTCGAATAGAACCCCGGAAACGAGCAAATACTTCATGCTGTCCTTGAAACGCTCTGCCAGATTGGCCAGCTTTCCGCCTACAGCAGGGATGGATTTGAGGAGGCCTTCCATCTCATCCTTTGCCCACTGGTAGTTCTCCGTGGAACGCAGTTTGCCTAAATAGTTGTGCAGGGCGCCAACGTTCGGAGCGATTGACATTTCGTTATCGTTCAGCACCACGATCACGTTTTTCCGCTCATGCCCGATGTGGTTCAGTGCCTCCAGCGCCATCCCGCCGGTCAAGGCTCCATCCCCGATCACAGCAACCACATGATTTTTTTCCTTTTTCAAATCGCGGGCTGTCGCCATCCCCATCGCTGCAGACAAGGACGTACTGCTGTGCCCGGTTTCCCACACGTCATGTGGGCTTTCAATCATTTTCGGAAACCCGCACAGCCCCTTGTATTGACGAAGGGTAGGGAACAAGTCGCGGCGTCCCGTCAGCATTTTATGTACATAGGCCTGGTGCCCTACGTCCCAGATCAACTTGTCCCGAGGGCTTTCGAATGCATAGTGCAAAGCCAGCGTCAGCTCGACTACACCAAGGTTTGGAGCCAAATGGCCGCCCGTTTTGGACAGGTTCTCCACAAGAAACTGCCGGATTTCGGAGGCCAATGTATATAGCTGCGGCTGAGTGCACTTTTTTAAGTCTTGAGGATCATTTATAGTAGTTAGCAGCATGGGTATTCCTCACTTTCCACTGTTCGTTCTCCGGCGATTGTGCGTGCTGCAATCCAATCCAACCCAAGGAAAACACGGCTCCCCCTTTGGGCAGAGCCTTCAATTACGCTTCATTTACGCTCGCTTCATTATAACGGTTTCTATACAAAAACACCACTTTTCATCAATATCAGCGAATACGAGTGAAAGATGTCCCGCTTCTAGCAAGAGAACTTTTACCCATCTCAGCCCTCCATCCGTCATGCAACGCGGCAAAAAAGTATGTGCAACCGATTTCATAAGTCATTGCGCTTGTATTTTTCTACACGTTAAAATAAAGTGGATCGAACAAAACTGAAAAGAGGTGGTACTTCCATGAAGTTTACCCAAATTGCTTATGAACGGGTCAATATGGAGCAGGTAGAACAGCAATTTGACCAGTTACTGCAGGCGTTTACACAAGCCTCAAGCTTTGAAGAGCAGGACCGGGTAATGGGGCAGCTCATCACGCTGCGCCAGGAAGTCGAATCCGCTCGTGAAGTCGCCCAGATTCGCCATACCATAAACACCGAGGATATTTTTTACAAGGAGGAGCAGGACTATTGGGATGAAGTCGGTCCTGTGTACCAAGGTCTTGTTTCCCGTTACTACGATGCGATCGTCCACTCCACCTTCCGTACCGATCTTGAGAAAAAATGGGGGGCGCAGCTATTTCGGATCGCCGAAACTACGCTCCGTACCTTTTCCCCTGAAGTCGTGAGTGATCTGCAGGAGGAAAACAGGCTGACCAGCCGCTATGTCGCGCTCATCGCCTCCGCAAAAATTCAGTTTGAAGGGGAAGAGCGTACGATCCCGCAGCTGATTCCCTATCAGACCTCGACCGATCGAGCTACACGCAAAAAAGCAAATGAAGCGAAGTACGCTTTCTTCCAAAAGCATGCGGAAGAGCTCGATCAAATCTACGACGATCTGGTCCAGGTACGCTCGCGAATCGCGAAAAAGCTCGGTTTTTCCAACTTTGTCGAGCTTGCTTACGCCCGTCTGAACCGCACCGATTACAACGCCGAGCAGGTCGCCATCTTCCGCAAGCAGGTTCTTGAGCATATCGTTCCTGTCGCTACCAAGCTGGCGGAGCGCCAACGGGAACGCATCGGCGTAGACGTCATGAAGTATTACGATCTAAGCTTTGATTTTGCTACAGGCAATCCGACACCAAAAGGTTCTCCTGAGTGGATCGTGGAAAACGGCAAGAAAATGTATGCCGAGCTTTCCCCGGAAACCGATGAGTTTTTCCAGTTCATGCTCGAGAATGACTGCCTGGACTTGCTCAGCAAAAAGGGAAAAGCTACCGGGGGCTACTGCACGTATATGAGCAAATACGAGCTGCCTTACATATTTGCCAACTTCAACGGAACCTCTGGCGATATCGATGTACTGACACATGAAGCCGGGCACGCCTTTCAGGTGTACGTAAGCCGCAGCTTTGAAGTTCCTGAATACCACTTCCCTACTTACGAAGCCTGCGAAATTCATTCCATGAGCATGGAGTTCTTGACCTGGCCGTGGATGGAGATTTTTTTTAAAGAGGATACCGAAAAATATAAGTTCGCCCATCTGAGCAGTGGTTTGACCTTTATTCCGTACGGGGTCGCTGTGGATGAGTTCCAGCATGCTGTCTATGAAAAACCGGAAATGACGCCTGCGGAGCGAAAAAGCACTTGGCGTCAAATCGAACGAAAGTATCTACCCCATCGTAACTACGACGAAAATGAGTTCCTGGAAGAAGGCGGCTTTTGGCAGCAGCAAAGCCATATTTACCGCGATCCTTTCTACTACATCGACTACACACTCGCACAGATCTGCGCCTTCCAGTTCTGGAAGCGGGCTCAGGAAAATGCAGATATCGCTTGGCAGGATTATCTGACATTGTGCCGGGAAGGCGGCAGCAAATCATTCACAGAGCTCGTCGCTATCGCAAAACTGATCTCGCCATTCGAGGATGGTTGCGTGAAATCCGTCATCGGCGATATCGAGAGCTGGTTGGATCATGTAAACGATAAAGCACTGTAAAACCATTTCCCCTCCTCTCTGGGTTGTCAGAGAGGATTTTTCTTTTCAGCAGCAATGTACAAAAAGAGCCAGTGCGTCGTCCGGATTACACCGAAAAACACACTGGCCTTTTCTTAAACGCGCCATTACTTGGTCCGATTGCGCACATAATCTGCCAAAGGACTCAAGGCAGAATGCTCCATACCCGCAGCTGACAAAGCTGCTTTTGCTTCCGTGATCAATGCGGCTACGCGTTCTTTGGACTGGGCAAGACCAAGAATGCCTGGATACGTCGCTTTTTGGCGTTCTGCATCGCTGCCGACCGCTTTTCCAAGCTGGCTTGCGTCGCCCTCGACATTCAGGATATCGTCCTGAATTTGAAAAGCAAGTCCGATGCAGTAGCCATAACGAGTCAATAGCTCCATCTGCTTCTCGGTCGCTTCTGCCAAATAGCCGCCACCACGCAGGGCAGCGATCAAAAGATCACCGGTCTTGTGCTCGTGGATAAACTCAAGCTGTTTGAGCTCAAGCTGCTTGGTCTCTCCCTCGATATCGGCCATTTGCCCTCCAACCATACCAGTTGCACCCGCACGTTTGCCTAATTCCGCGATCAGATTGACCGTCGTTAAAGCAGAAACGTCCTGGTGATTGCGGTACGACTCCGCAATGAGAGAAAACGCTCTCGTCAGCAAGGCATCCCCTGCCAAAATGGCGGTTGCTTCCCCAAAAACCTTATGGTTCGTTGGCTTGCCACGGCGCAAATCGTCATCGTCCATGGCAGGCAAATCATCGTGGATCAACGAGTATGTATGGATCATTTCCAACGCAACGGCGAATGGCACTCCACGCTCAAGCGGCTTGTCCAGCGCTTCCAGAACAGCAAGGACCAGCATCGGACGCAGTCGTTTGCCTCCTGCCATCAAGGAGTATTTCATCGAATCGTAAAGAGCTTGCGGGACGCCTTGCTGCTCGAGCGCTGGAATTAATTTTTCCTCAATATAGGCTGTCTTTTCGGCCAAGTAAGTATCAAACGTATCCACAGCCATTACGCTTCCCCTTCCGCGCGAAAAGCTTTTTGTTTCAGCATGCCGTCTTCCTCGACCAGCTGGGTAATTTTCGCCTCGATCGCATCGAGCTTCTGTCCGCATATCCGCGAAAGAGTGACCCCCTCCTGGTACAGCGTAATCGCTTCCTCCAATGGGATATCCCCTTCTTCCAGACGCGCTACGACTTCTTCCAGACGCTTCATTGCTTCTTCAAACTGCAGATCAGTCTCTTGCTCCGTTTTCTTTCGAGCCATTGTGCTTCTCCTCCCGATCAATCTGTTCCACGCGTGCAGTCGCGCTGCCATCACTTAATCGTACCACGAGCTCGTCCCCGCTCGCAAATTGCTCGACGGATTTAACGATCTGCCCTCCGGCATAGACGAGCGAAAACCCTCGCTGCATGACTTTGAGCGGGCTGAGTGCGTCCAGCTGGGCCACTCTTGCAGAAAAAGCCATTTGCTGCTCGGTCAATCTCCTGCGCATCCGCTCGTCCAATCGGGCGCGGACGGTGAGGACTTGCTTGCGGCGCTCCCCTACCTGGTCGGCCAACCGGTAGCGTTTGATTTGTTGAGCAAGCCGTTCATAGCGTTCACGGCGCAAGGTAAGCAAATGCTTCATCGATTGCTTCATTCGCAAATGCGCGCGATCAAGGCGCTCGGCTGCCTCTTCTAAACGGCGCTGCGGCTGGCGCATCGCGTACGAATTGCCGAGCTGGTTCAGTCGCTTGCGCTGGTCCGAAATACGCGTAAGTACCGCCCGTTGGATTCTCGCGTCAAATTGCTTGACCCTCTCGACCCATTCTAAATAGTGCGGTACCGCGAGCTCAGCTGCGGCTGTCGGTGTTGCTGCGCGTACATCCGCTACAAAATCAGCTATCGTAATATCCGTCTCATGACCAACTGCAGAGATGACCGGGATGACGGAAGCCGCGATTGCCCTCGCCACCTTTTCGTCGTTAAAAGCCCACAGCTCCTCGATGGAACCACCGCCACGCCCTACAATCAGCACATCAATATCAGATTGCGCATTGATAATACGTATCGCAGAAATAATGGACGCCGGTGCTTCCACCCCCTGTACGACTGCAGGAGCGAGCACAATCTCTGCCTGCGGGTACCTTCGGCGAATCGTCGTGCAAATATCGCGGATCGCAGCACCTGTCGGAGAAGTCACGACTCCGACTCTTTTTGGAAAACGGGGAAGCTGCCGCTTTCTTTCGGCGGCAAACAGCCCTTCTGACGCAAGCTTTTCCTTAAGCTGTTCAAATGCCAAATAAAGAGATCCCAGTCCGTCCGGCTGCATCTCTTTGGCGTAAAGCTGGTACGCGCCATCCCGTTCAAACGCGGATATCGAACCACGAACGATCGCTTTGGTCCCGTCCTTGGGCAAGAAGCGCAAAAAACGGTTATAGCTGGCGAACATGACGACTTTTATTCGCGACTGCTTGTCCTTGAGCGTGAAATACATATGTCCGCTCGAATGATGCGTAAAATTGGATATTTCCCCTCTCACCCACACATCCTGCAACCGCGAGTCTTTCTCCAAAACCATTTTGATATAACGGTTCAGATCACTGACAGATAAAATATCTTGAATAGCCATGCGCTCCTCCTAGATAGAAAACCTCTTTTGCTGGCTTCGAGAAGATTTTGCTGCGTACTCGAAGAAAGTTTTCGGCGAAGCCCTCCCACTGTTAGAAAACCTGGCTCCACCAAGCCTTTTGGTGGAGTCTTTGTTGCCCTTATACTGGCTAAGAATCTAATAAATTCTTCCTGTATAAAAAAGAAATGGATAAAGTACCTTTACCCATTTCCCTTGTCTGTGACTTATCGGTTGGCTTGCTTGCGAGCTGCCGCCACTGTATTTTTCAATAGCATGGTGATGGTCATCGGTCCAACGCCGCCAGGTACCGGCGTAATATAGCTCGCGACTTCCTTCACTTCATCGAACTTCACGTCACCTACCAGCTTGCCAGTCTCAATGCGGTTTACACCTACATCGATCACGACAGCTCCCGGTTTCACGTGTTCTTTTCCGATCATGTGCGCACGTCCTGTCGCTACGACGAGGATATCCGCTTTTTTCGTAAATTCCTCGAGGTTTTGCGTCCGGGAATGGCACATGGTCACGGTAGCATTCTCCTGCTGCAGCAAGAGTGAGACGGGCTTGCCCACGATGTTGCTCCGACCGATGACTACCGCATGCTTTCCGCTCATTTCCGTACCTGTTCGCTTGATCAGTTCAATAATACCATGCGGCGTACATGGAAGAAACGTTTCATTTCCCAGCACCATGTTTCCCACACTGATCGGATGAAAGCCGTCCACATCTTTATCCGGATGAATCGCTTCGATCACGGCCGTTTCGGAGATATGTTTCGGCAGAGGGAGTTGAACCAAGATCCCATTAACGTTCGGATTTTCGTTCAATTGCTGGATAATACCAAGCAGTTCTTCCTCTGTAATCGAAGCATCCTTCAAAATCAGCTCAGATGCGATTCCAACTTCCTCGCAGCCCTTCGACTTGCCTCGTACATACGATTGAGAAGCAGGGTCATCACCGACCAACACAACGGTCAACCCTGGAACAATGCCTTGTTTTTTCAATTCCGCCACTTCGTTCGCCAATTCGGCACGAATGCTTTGCGCGACTTCTTTTCCTTGGACAATAACTGCAGCCATGGAGAAAAAACCTCCTTCATAACGTCGTTACCTGTAGTGTAACGATTTCACAGCGAGCTGTAAAGACGAATCATAAAATGTTCAAACTTATTCAATGTTCGTCTTTTGCTTCATCCACCCCAGCATAGCTACCCCGTATGCGTTGTCACCCGAGTAAACCGGATCACAAAAATACAGCCGAGCCTTGACTGCCGGATGCTCCAAGCGCTTGATCAATCGTTCGCGCATGTATTGATTCGCAGCTACTCCGCCTACAATCAGTATGTCCTTCGGTAGCCCTTGTTCTATCGCATAGCGCAAGGTTTTTTCCAAGGTATTGGCAATGCACTGCTCAGTCGCGCGTGCAATATCAGCAGGAGCTGCTTGACCTGCCCCGATCGCGCGCAGCAACGAAGCCTCCGGACCGGAAAAACTGAAGGATAAGCCATCTACCGCCGAAGAGATGCGAAACTCACCGGATGCGCCTTTGGCAAGCTCCTCCAACTGAGGTCCAGCTGGAAACGACATTCCTAGTGCCACGCCAATCCGATCCACGAGCTGCCCGGCATGCAAATCGATCGTGCCGCCGACCTTTTCAATCGCATAGCCAGCTTCATGACGTTCGCAAACCAACAGCTCGCTCGTACCGCCAGATAAATGGACGGCCAAAAAGCGATTTTCACCCGGACGTTTCTCAGCCGTATATTCACCTGCGGCGATGTGTCCTTCCTGGTGTGTCGTCAAATGCAGCGGAACGCGCAAATAGGTAGCCAGTGATTTTCCCAAGCCCTCCCCTACCTTAAATACAGGCATGTAGGATTGATCCACTGGACGCGGCTTTTCGCTGACGCAGATCGCTTCGATCTCGTACTCGTTCCACTTCATTTGTTCACTTAATTCCGGCAAGTTCATCACATGTTGAAAGACGGCTTCAGATTGCTGCAGCCCGCGTTTGCCTTCCTTCACTTTCAGAAGGCGCTTCGCTTCTGCCACAATCCGGCCGTCTTCCTGAGCCAAGCACAGTGATGTCCGGTAATTGCTCGTATCGATGCCCAAAATTACCTTAGTCATGCCCCGGTCCCCTGCCCTGTTTACGCCTGCGCAGTCTCACGAGCATGCAGGAAGCTGGACAAGACACCGTTGATGTAACGATGGGATTGCTCATCACTAAACAGCTTGGCAATTTCAATCGCTTCGTTCATGACGACCTTGTCAGGAGTCTCTGCTTCAAACATAATCTCGTAGAAAGCCAGACGGAGTATCGCGCGATCTACGTTGGCAATGCGATCCAGCTGCCAGCCGCGCAAGTATTGTTTGATCTCGTTATCAATCGCAGCCTGATTCGTCAGGACACCGTCCACCAGATAACGCAGGTACTGGGCGTTCTCTTCGGAATCCTCCATAACCAGCGCTACAGCTTCCTTTACCGGAACTTCCGCCATATCGATCTGGAAAAGACATTGGACTGCTTTTTCTCGTGCTGTTCTTCGTTTCATTCCATTCACCTACTATTAAATTTGAGTTCGGGAGCGGACAGATTTACCGGGAGCACCCGAACATCCGTTACCGAAACTTGCCTGGCAAAATCCGATCCAAAATTTCCCGCAAGTCTTCTTTATGATCCAGCTTTCGGCCGATGTAATAACCGGTACCGATAAACACAACAAACACCAGTGTATCCCAAAAGCCCACGAGAAGGTAGATGATCCCGAAAATAAATCCAGCCAAGATCCCCAATAGTTTCCCCTTGTGTTCCCACAATAACTCCCATAGCATGGCTCTCACCTTCTATTCCACCCGTTTACGTGCCGCGTAGTTATCTTGTTGAGCCACTTCCGTCACGACGACCGTCACTTCCGAAATCACGACGCCCGCGATCCCTTCGACCTGTTCCTTGACGTCCTGCTGCAGCTTTTGAGTCAAATCAGGCAAAGGAGTTTCTCCGTCTACCGATACACGCAGGGTGATGATATTTCCGCTCTCCAATGCCTTGACACTAGTCTTCATGTCACGCACGCCCTTTACTCGACGAGCAGCACGCTCCGCAATCGTTGTGATGGTTTGAAGGGTAATGTTGACTTCACCCAAATCGCTGCGTTGACGAATACCGCGGTCTACTTTAGGCTTGTTTGAACGGAATGAGCTGAAAAAGAAACGAAGGCTGACAACGAGGAAAATAATCGCGACGATGAGATAGGCTAGATTCGTCCCTGAGAGCATTTGCTCGACATAAGGGCGAAACACATCCGGAGAAATCAAACCACTAGTCGCTGCAATCGCAATGCAGGAAAGTATAATCAGCGCAAAACTGTAGATCGTCAAAATAAACCGGTCGAACAAGTTCACATGCATCTCTCCTTCAACCATGCTTCACTCAGTCAAACATGGCACGTTCGGGGTAGCAGTATGGTGCAGCGGTTGATGAGGAAAATGCCCCCTGTGAGTAGGGGGCATCCATCCGTTGCCTGTCTTAGCGCACGCGCTGGTAATCTTCCACCACAGCAGTTGCAGCTGCCGGCGCTTTTTCTTCCGCTTTCAGCTCTACATCTACGATATGTACATTTACTTCCACAACCGACAGCCCTGTCATGCTCTCAATTGCATTGCGCACACTATCTTGAATATTTCGAGCGACATCCGGGATGCGGTGTCCGTATTTGACAATAATCGAGACATCCACAGCTGCTTCACGAGAGCCTACTTCTACCCGAACTCCCCGAGCAATATTTTTACGGCCTAATCGTTCCGCTATTTCCCCAACGAAACCGCCGCTCATCTGTGCTACGCCTTCTACTTCGGACGCAGCCATGCCGGCGATCACTTCCAAGACTTCAGGAGCGATCTGGACCTTCCCAAGTTCTGTTCTATCTAAATCTGGAGAAAATTCTTCCACGCTTCGCACCTCCCTTTGGATTTGTATTCCATTATACCAAGCGCTCTGTTTTTTTACAAATAAGCGCCTATTCCTCGTCGAGGTTCAGCTCGTACGTCTCCAGGAATTTCGTGTCAAAATGACCGCTCACAAAGACTTCATGCTCGAGAACCTTGAGGTGGAAAGGAATGGTTGTCGTGATGCCTTCCACAACAAACTCTCCCAGTGCACGCTTCATGCGCTCAATCGCTTCGTTGCGATCTTTCCCCCAGACGATCAGCTTCGCAATCATCGAATCGTAATAAGGTGGAATGGAGTAGCCAGCATACGCCGCGCTATCCACACGCACACCAAAGCCACCCGGCGCCAAATACTCGGTAATGCGACCTGGAGATGGCATGAAGTTTTTCGCAGGATTTTCCGCGTTGATCCGGCATTCGATTGCCCAGCCATCCAGCACGATGTCCTCTTGGGTAAACGACAGCGGCTGTCCAGCTGCTACCGTCAGCTGCTCCTTGATGAGGTCAAAGCCCGTTACCAGCTCTGTTACCGGATGCTCTACCTGAATACGGGTATTCATTTCCATGAAGTAGAATTTGCCGTGTTTGTCCAACAAAAACTCTACTGTACCCGCTCCGTGGTAGGATACCGCTTTGGCAGCAGCGACAGCGGCTTCTCCCATTTGCTTGCGCAGTTCCTCGCTCAAGGCTGGCGATGGAGCTTCTTCAATCAATTTTTGGTGACGGCGCTGAATCGAGCAGTCTCGCTCGCCCAAATAGACCGCGTTTCCATGCTTGTCTGCCATCACTTGAATTTCTACGTGGCGAGGACCTTCTACGAATTTTTCCAAGTAGACGCCCGGGTTGCCGAATGCCGTTTTGGCCTCGTTTTGCGCCTGGCGAATGGCTTTCTCCAGATCCTCATCGTCGACTGCGACGCGCATCCCGCGTCCGCCGCCGCCTGCTGTTGCTTTTACCATCACCGGATAGCCAATCTCGTTCGCTGTCTTGATGGCATCCGCAACATCTTCAATCAGACCTTCCGTACCAGGAACAGTAGGAACCCCTGCTGCCTTCATCGTATCTTTGGCAGTAGATTTATCCCCCATGTTTACGATGGCATCCGGATCTGGTCCAATAAACGTAATATTGCATGCTGCACAAATTTCTGCAAAGTCAGCGTTCTCCGCCAAAAATCCATAGCCTGGATGAATGGCATCTGCCCCCACCTTGGTCGCTACGCTCATGATGTTGGCTATGTTCAAATAGCTGTCTTTGGATGCTTTTGGACCAATACAGTAGGCTTCGTCGGCCATTTTTACATGAAGCGCTTCACGATCCGCTTCGGAGTAGACGGCGACCGTACGAATGCCCAGCTCGCGGCATGCGCGGATGACCCGCACTGCGATTTCTCCGCGATTGGCAATCAATACTTTTTGAAACATTCCGCTCTCCCCCACCTTATTCCGGCTTCACTAAAAACAATGGCTGTCCGTATTCAACCAGTTGGCCATCCTCGACCAGAACCTTTACGATCTCGCCGTTGACTTCGGCTTCGATTTCGTTGAACAGCTTCATCGCTTCCACGATGCAAACCACTTTGCTTGCGTTTACTTTGTCGCCGGCTTGTACATACGCAGGCTTGCCTGGCTCTGGAGAGCTGTAGAACGTTCCTACCATCGGAGATACGATCTTGTGCAGGCTCGCATCGTCTGCTGCTGCCACTGCTGGAGCCGCTTTTGGTGCTTCTGCAGCAGGTGCAGCCACAGGCGCAGCTTGCAGAGCTGGAGCTACAGCGACAGGAGCAGCTTGTACAGGAGCTGCCGCGACTGGTTGAGATACAACTACCGTTTCCATACCGGTAGACTTTTTCAGCGTTACTTTCGCGCCTTCTGTCTCCAGCTTGAATTCATTAATGGAAGATTGATCAATCAGCTTAATAATTTCTCGGATTTCATGAATTTTCAACACGAATGAGCACTCCTTCGTTTCGTTAGATGTTCCTGGGTGGCTATATATGTATCAAGAGCGAAGCATAAATCAATGGTAGCCTGTTGCCCATAACACGTCAAGAAAGGATTTCCCCCCTTCTGTTTGCGAAGAAGTGAGGAAATCCTTACCATCATGCCCATCTCTCGCTTCCCTTATAACGGTAAACTTATCCACGGGATCCGCTGCGAGCGGGGATTTTACGTTGTTTTAAATTGAACCGTTACGTTTGTCGCAGGCACGTTCAGCTGTTGCTTCACTTGCGCAATGATATCGACCGCTTCGTTTGCAGAGAGCTTCTCTTTTTGCACAATGACGGTCACTTTGTCGTTTTGGACGAAGACAACCGCGTCCTGATACCCGTTGGCTTTCAGCATTTCTTCGATGTTTGTCGTCGCACTTTCCTGCGTGGAGAGCTGCTCGTATTTGGTGCGTGCATCTGCTACGGCTTGAGCCGAGGAATCTGAGCTGCCGATGATCGCCAGCTGTTCATCCTTTTGCTGCTGAAGCTGTGCTTCCCGCTTCATTTTGTAGCCTTGGAAGATCTCGCTGGATGTTTCGGCTACAGGAACGACTGCATTGCCAACGTTTTGCTGTGGAGCAGGTGTGGATTGGGTGGCAGGTGCTTTCGTGTCAGCAGGAGCAGGCTGATTGGTTGCTACCGGATTCTCATTTTTCGCATTTACAGGTGTTGCTTGCTGCGGCTGATCCACTTGCTTGGACTCAACAACGACCCCAGAGATTTGCTCCTGTTTGTCTACCGCCTGCTGTTGTCCGGAAGTGGGCATTTGATCTTGCGGCCCTTTTACCAGGTAATACCCGGACAGCACCACCATAACAGCCAGCATTGTCAACAACCATACCGTTTGCTTGCGCAGAATCATTCGCCATTACCTCCTACCCTTTTTTGGGCAATATGGATATTTTGTAGGCGGGAACATCCAAAACCTTTTGGACAGCTTCGGTGATCCACGCCTTGACCTGGATGTTATCGGCGCCCTTCGCGACTACCAGGACACCTCTGACACGGGGTTTCATCGTCTTGACAATGACAGGCGAATCTTGTTTGCCCCCTTGTACGATGACGACTTCGGAATCCTTTGTTTGGTCGTTTTGATTGCGCGTTGCCCTGTCTTTGTCCATTTCCTGATTGGTGGAAGATCGGTTGTTGCGATTCTCTGCCATGACTAGCTCGGGAGTGGACTCCAGATTGACCATGACATCGACTTCTCCGACTCCCACGACGCTTGCCAAAATATCGCGAAGCTGCGCTGCGTAATTGTTTTCATATTCAGCGATGATATCCGGTGCAGGTGATCCACCGATGGCGGGTGCTGCCGAATCGCCTCCAGTCCCATCCCCACCGCCGCCACCGCTCCCAAACCATCCTGCACTGCTCGCTCCCGAAGTCGCGTCCGTCTCCGTGCCGCCGATAAAACCAAGCGGCGCATCTTTTTCCACGCGCAGAAAGTCGGTCAGTATCATAGCGGCGATCCCTATCCCCAGTACGACGATCAGATAGTGAAGGGGCTTCAGCTTTTTGCTTCCACTGTTTCCTTCCCATAGCTTCTTCAGCTTTTCCAGCATCTTACTCACCTCGCTTTTTAAGCCACATCCGTTACTGTTTTTCTCCTTGGTGAGACTCGTCCGTAACGACCACTTGATCGTTCGTCAGGCCCCATTGCTTTGCTATATCTTCAGCGATCTTCGCATACGTAGGATCTTGCTTTTGCGAAGCCGCTTCGATGTCTTTTCTCGTATCTGTCACCGTTTGACCATTCAGCTGTATCGAGACGGGTTGAACCGGCTTGATAGGCGTGATCGAAGACTTTCCTTTCTGTTCGCTATCCCCCACGCTCAGCTCGATTTTTTCCAAAGCAGGCTGCTCGGGATTTTGATAGTTCACCTGGATTTCCACATGCTGGACCTCCATGCCGTACTCGTCTTTGACCTTTGCTTTCACGGCCGCCTCCACTTGCGACTGGACGTACGCTGTCACCTGTGCGTCCTGCTCACCCAGCAGCTTGTCAGTAACGCGCTTCCATTCCACTGCAGCGGGCTTGTTCAACTCCTGCTGGTATCGGTCAAGCCGCAGCGCCAGGTCATCCTGCGACAGGCTAAACAAGGAGAAAACGGGTGAGATGATCGTCAGCAGCAGAATAAGCCCCATCACCATCTTGACGTATCGCTGCAAAGTCGTATTGGGCAAGATCAGATCGAGAAAGGCTGCCAAGAGCACGAGCAAGATGATTTTTTTTAGCCAGAGCGTTAACCAGTCCATTTGATCACCTACCGAACCATCATGGAGATGTTGCCCGCTGCAATAATGATGGTAATCGCCAGAAAAAACATCAGTCCCACCGTTGCCAACGCAGCGAAAACGAACAACAGACTTTTGCCGATCGTTCCCAGTGCGCTAATGATCGGGCTATTTCCTAAAGGCTGCAATACCGCGGATGACAGATTGTAGATCAGTGCCAGCACCAAAATCTTCAGGGCTGGGAACGCGCACAGCATGATCAGGATCACCACACCTGCCAATCCGACTGCGTTCTTGACCAGCAGCGAAGCATTGAGCACGGTATCTGCTGCATCGGAGAACACCCTGCCGACGATGGGAATGAAATTTCCGGTGATGTATTTGGCTGTTCGCAAGGTAACGCCGTCGGTTACGGCTGAGGTCGCTCCCTGGATCGAGATCACCGCCAAAAAGATGGTGAGAAACGACCCGAGTACCCCCATCGCGATGTTGCGCAGCAGCGTTGCAAGCTGTGTCACTTTATACCGCTCGGAAAAGAGACTGACGATCGACAGCATCGCAGAGAGGAAGAGCAAGGGAAACACGACGTAGGAAATCATCATGCCGCTGATGTTGATCATGAAGATGATGAGCGGATGAAACATCGTCGCCGTTGCCAGATTCCCCACGGACGCCAAGAGCGCGATTACCAGCGGAATCATCGCGAGCATGAAGTCGGACATGTCGGTAATTGCATCCTTGGCGTAAGAAATGGCGACGTGAAAGCTGTTGATGGCGAGTACCATCAGCACGAGGTACGCAATCGAGTAAGCTACAGTGGAAACAGCGTTTCGCTCAAAAGCATTTTGCATGGTCTCCAGGATCATCGCGAACACGGTAATGATAATGATGGAGCTGAGCAGCTTGCCGTTCATCAAAATTTCGTGAAAGACAAATTTGCCCATTCCCATAAGAACTCCTGAGATACTCAGCTCGCCCTGCTGCATGAGCAGTTGAATAAAGCCCGGTGATTGAAGGTCAGGCAGGTAGCCTTTGTACTCGCGCTGCAGCTGCTGCCAATACTGCTCTACCCGCTCCAGCTGCAAATGGTCGACCTGCTCTTGAACCATTTGATTAATCGGTCCGGAGGTGGTTGTCCCCTCGGCAGACGCAGCTCCAAACGGTACAAGCAGGAATAGCAGGAAGAGTACGATTATTTTGCCTGTACGCACCACGGACTTCATCCCTCCCCTCATGCAGGCAGCAAGTCGATGACTGTTTCGATAATGATCTGGATAATCGGTACCGCCATGACCAGGATGAGAACCTTGCCAGCCAGCTCGATCTTGGAAGCGATTGCCCCTTGTCCCGCATCTCTCGTCATCTGTGCACCGAATTCAGCAATGTACGCAATTCCAATAATTTTGAGGATCGTTTCCAGAAATACGAGGTTCAGATCAGCCTGGACGGCCAACCGTTCGAGGATCCGGATTACTTCGGCAATTTTTCCGACGAGAAAGAAAAAGATGATGACGCCACTCGCGATCGCCAGCAAAAAGGCGAACATCGGCTTCTGTTCCTTGATGACCAGCGCGAGAATGGTAGCCACCAGCCCAAGTCCGACGATTTGTACGATTTCCATCTGCCCTTGCCTCCTCAGTTAAAAAGGAAGACACGTTTCACCTCGGTAAACAGATCGCCAATGTAGTGGGATACCATGTACAGGACGATGACAAACCCGACCAGCGTAGCCCAATGCGCGATTTCTTCCTTCCCTGCCTGCTTGAGTATGGCATGCAGGATCGCTGTGATAAATCCTACTGCACCGATCTGGAAAACAGGTGTCAAATCAAAACCCACTGTGAACACCTCGCCTTTAGAACATCAGGATGACGACCAGCAGTCCACCCAAAAACCCGAGACTCTTGTACATCTTTTCGTATTTCGCTTGCTCGACCCGCGCCTCTTCCTCCAGTCCCCGCAAATGGGTGACGGCGAGCCGCAGATGTTTTTGCTGGTCTTCCCGGTCGGAGGAACCGAGTACTTGCGAAAGGCTTGCCAGCACATCGCCTTCTTGCTTGCGCAGCGCCGTCTGCGACCAATGACGGCTCATCGCCTGCCGCAGAGAATCTTCAGCGGAGTGTGCCTTTTCTGTCACTAAGAGCTCTGCAGCGAAGACAAACATTTTGCCGACTTCCTCGTTTACGCGATTGCCCACCTTTACAAATGCGCGGTGGAGCGGGGTCAAGCCGTAGACGATTTCCGTCTCCAGCATTTGCAGGGCGACGAGCAGGGCGCGAAGCTGGATCGGGCGATACGCGTAATAACGTCCAATCTGCCATCCGACCATGGAAGCGGAAAACAGGATCAGCACTGCTCCAATCAGCTTGACCATGCCACCTTCTCCTTTTCCACTCGTTTTAATTGCTGGTCGTAAATAGCTTGGATCGTTCCGACTCCTTGCGAGCGACTCAGCACGATGTAGCGAGAGAAGGCGCCATACTGAATCAGCTTGCCAAGCATCGGTCTTTGCGCCACTTCGGAAACATCAGCCCCATGTGCCGAGCAAATGACGGCGACACCCGCGTGAATCGCTTCCCAGACAGCCTCTCCGTCTTCCGGTCTGCCTACTTCGTCTACGATCAGAACATCCGGGGACATCGAGCGAATGAGCATCATCATGCCGGCAGCTTTGGGACAAGCATCAAGCACATCCGTACGTGGGCCTACATCTCGCTGAGGCACTCCTTGGAGGCAGCCTGCCAGCTCCGAACGCTCGTCCACGATCCCTACCTTGCGACTCGACGCCCATTCACTCCCGTAGCTGATAGAGCGGGCCATGTCACGCAGCAGCGTCGTTTTCCCGCATTGCGGCGGGGAGATGAGTAACGTATTTTGCAGCTTCCCCCCCTCAAACAGGTACGGCATGACCTTCGTCGCTGCTCCTTTTTTCTCGCGGGCGATCCGGATGTTGAAGCTCGTTACATCCCGAATCCCCTTTACTTCGCCTCTGTCCAGCACCACCTTGCCAGCAATACCGATCCGGTGACCACCAACGACAGTGATGTACCCGCGCTTCAGCTCTTCCTCCAGCGCGTACAGGGAATGCTGGCTTACCTGATTTAGCAGTTTCACTGCGTTTTCCTCGGTAAACAGCCACCCTTGCTTGGCGATCGCTGTAAGCTGGCCGCTTGGCGTCACGTAGCTGGATTGTTGGCCGTAACGGATTTCTAGTGGCTGATTTTGCCGAAGCCGTATTTCCTCCAGATGCTCTCTGACCGCGGAGGGGAGGGCGGTCAAAATGCTTCGTACGGAAGCGGGCAAGATCGCCAGTATCTCTCTCACAGCAGTAACCCTCCTTTTGTGGCCAGATATTCATCCAGCCTTTGTCCACATTGACTTACCTCCATCCTATGCACGGCTGGACGAGATTTATGCTAAGAAAACTCTACGAGTCCTCCTCAACTTGCATCCTGTACTCTCGCAGAATTCTATTTTTTCCTCCACTCAAAAACTCGGCGGACGAAGCCTTCTGTGATCCCCTTTGCCCCCGTGTAGGTTCACTTCGCGTCACGCTGCCCTGCTGCTGGATCAGAATCTTTTCCCATCTTATCTGCACAAAAAAATCGCCCTGCACGATACGCACAGGACGGGCTGCATAGGCTTCGTTTTCAGAAGCTTTTAGGTGGGATTGATAGCTTCGATCTCCGATCCCGCATGATACGGCTCGATGACGAAATGATAGTAACCGTCTTCATCTACACCCTCATGCAAGAAAATCATCTCCTGACAAGACGGGCATGCAAATTCATACGTGGTTTCCAAATGATCTTCGTCGTCCACGGATTCGTACACGCGGGCATCCTCATCATCATCCAGATCATAGTAGGTAACGTATTCGTCATCCTCGCTGTCTTCGCAATCGGTGACAGTCTCATAGAGCTCCTCCTCGTTGTCAAACAGGATCAGCTCCACATCCTCCAGATCTTCATCGATCGCTTCCATGTAATCCTCTGTTTCCTCGATCCTCATATGCAGCTCGCGAAATTCATTTTGCACCTCATCCAGAATACCCACGATTTCTACCAGCAGCTTGCCTTCTGCACTCTTTTCGCTCACATCCAGCCCATCTGCCAGACCGCGCAAGTATGAAATTCGCTCTGTCAACGATTCGAGCATGATCATTCCCCTCCTCTTGTCCATTCCTTCCTCTATCATTCCCAGAGGAGTAGATGGTTACCAGTGGAAGGAATTGGGGATTTATTTGCGCACCCCTATCAAAATGCACGAAATGCCGACCAAGATCCAAGCCAGCTTGGAAAAGCTGATACGATCCGACATCCCCAGAAGGCCAATGGTGGTCGTCGTAATCAAGATAACGGGTCCCACAATCGCCAGCCCGGAATTAATGAGAAGAGCTTTTTCCACTTCATTTACTTTCAGGATCAGCAGAGCAGCCAGGATTTCCAAGCTCCCAGACAGTATGCGCAGCGCTGCCATGCCGATAATTGCTTTTTCCCACATCTCGCTCGTCCTCCCTTTCTTCCACTCTATGCTTGTACCTAGTTCGTTCAGCACTCCTCTGGGCAATCGCCTAGAGACGCAAGCCTTCACTCCTGCTCAGCAAGAGGCATACACTGAACCATACGCCTAGAAGAAATGAGGAAACAGCCTATGCTAGACTGCGACCACCCTTTTTTGCCCGTTCATTGGGCAAATCCCTCCGGTTCCAGGCGAGAAAAGCCGCGGGCAGAGGGGTTGACGATGGTCATTGACAAAGGCGTCGGACTTACCGCCTATCGAGATCTGCTGGAAATGGCCTCTCCTTATATGGATATATACAAGTTAGGCTTTGGCACAGCGGCTCTGTATCCTGATGAGCTGCTAAGGCAAAAAGTGCATCTAGCGGTCCAGTACGGGCTGCACATTATGCCAGGCGGCACTTTCTTTGAGATCGCCCTGCGACAATCCCCCATCTCCGCTTACATGAAAGCGATCAAATCGGCTGGCTTTAACGCTGTGGAGATTTCAGACGGTACCTTTCCGCTGAGCGCAGAACAGCGTAGAGCTGCCATCACGGCAGGCTGTGAAGCTGGACTGTTCGTTTATTCCGAGGTAGGGAAAAAGGCTTCGGATTATCGAGCGGAGCGTGAAGAGCTTTTGAAGACGCTGCAGGCAGACCTAGAAGCTGGGGCCAGTCATGTGATCGTGGAAGCGAGAGAAAGCGGCACGGTAGGCATCTTTGACAAAAACGGCCGTGCAGATGACACATTTATACGAGATGTCGTCAGAGCTGCCGGTGAACGGGCGAGTCGTCTCATCTGGGAGGCTCCCCAAAAAGAGCAGCAAGTGCTGTTGATCTGCACACTCGGCACAACAGTAAACTTAGGGAATATCCACTATCAGGATGTCTTGTCAGTGGAGACGCTTCGTCGAGGCTTACGGGGAGACACTGCTGCTATCATGGAGGCAGGGAGGCCTGCCGCGTGCGAATAGAAGTTGTTCCATCCGTGGAGGAAATACGGTTCGATCAGATTAGCAACCATGTGGTCATCGTGATCGACGTTCTGCGCGCCTCCAGTACCATTGTAACGGCTCTCGGCAACGGCTGTGTTTCCGTCATTCCCGTAGAGACAATCGGTCAGGCAAATGCTTTACGCACAGCAGGCTGCCTGCTAGCTGGCGAGCGTCACTGCCGCAAAATCCCGGATTTTGATTGCAACAACTCTCCCACTGAAATCGCTGCTCGAACATTAACTGACAAACAGCTGATCCTGACCACCACAAACGGAACACGTGCCATCCAAAAGGCAGAGCGAGCCGCTGCCCTTCTGATTGGCTGCTTCCTCAATGCCACCGCCTGTATGTCCCACGCTCTGAGCTTTCATCTGGACGTCACACTGTACTGTGCAGGAACGCGCTCCGAGTTCGCCCTCGAGGATGGATTGGCAGCGGGACTCATGATCGCTCAGGCACAAAAAATGGCACCTCATTTTCAAGTCTGTGATCTCGGAGAGGCTCTCAAGGCAAGCTACTTGTATTTTGCAGACAGAATCGGTGAGCTTTTGCCGCAAACCACTACGGGAAGACGCCTGATGCAGCATCATTTTGCGGACGATGTATCCTACTGTGCAAAAGTCGATCAGTACCGTCTCGTTCCCTTCATCAAGGAGAAACGCATACTCCCACACCTTGTCTCATAGAGTGAAAGGAGAACAGGGACAGGGGTTTTGATGCCAATGATGTCTGGAGAAGTGATGCTCGTCATCCTAATCGTGATAGGGTTAATAGGCCGTTCACCGATCATCGCTACTGCCGCGAGCATCCTTTTGGTTCTGAAGCTCACGGCGCTGGAACGTTTTTTTCCTTCCGTAGAAAGACGCGGGCTGGAGCTGGGGTTGCTATTCCTGACGATCTCCGTCCTCGTTCCCTTTGCCAGTGAAAAAATATCGTGGAAAGATGTGCTCCCCTTATTCACTACCGTCGTCGGCTTGACTGCACTGGCGGGTGGGGCACTCGCCACCTGGATGAACGGCAAAGGACTCGATCTGCTTCGGACCGAGCCCCATATGATCGTCGGCTTGGTCATTGGCTCGATTATTGGTATCGTCTTTCTGCGGGGCATTCCGGTCGGCCCTCTCATGGCTGCGGGCATAACCGCTTTCGTGCTGAAGCTGTGGGAATGGCTCGGGGGACGATAATACAAAAAGGCAGTACCCTTCGAGTGGGTACTGCCTTTCTTTCGTCTTTCCCTTTTTATGCGCGAGAAACGTATGCTTCGGTACGAGTATCGATGATCAGACGCTCGCCTTCTTCTACGAAAAGAGGCACGTTGACAACGAATCCTGTTTCCAGGGTAGCTTTTTTCGTTACGTTGGAAGCAGTGTCGCCTTTTACGCCTGGCTCACACTCGGTAACCACGAGTTCAACTGTGTTTGGCAGCTGAATTCCGATGGTTTCACCGTTGTACTGCATGATTTGCACGTTCATGTTTTCTTTGAGGAAGCGAAGTTCGCGCTCGATTTGGCTGTGAGTGAACGTCATTTGCTCATACGTTTCCGTATTCATGAAAGTGTAGTCATCGCCGCTTGCATACAGATATTGCATTGTGCTGGATTCAATCCGCGCAGGGTTTACTTTTTCGCCGCCGCGGAAGGTCATTTCAGTCGTATTGCCGTTACGCAGATTGCGCAGTTTGGAACGAACGAATGCCGCACCTTTACCCGGTTTTACGTGTTGGAATTCAAGAACCGTGTAAATGTTGCCGTCTACTTCGATCGTCAAACCTGTCCGAAAATCGTTCACAGAGATCATGATAGTCCTCCCAAATCAATCGATAACAGGATAAGTATAAATTACACCGGTAAAATGATCAACTCTTTCGTGGACTTGTTGAGTACCTCGTGGCCCTCCGCCGTGATCAGCACGTCATCCTCGATCCGAACGCCACCTAAGCCACTTACGTAAATCCCTGGCTCCATCGTAACCAGCATGCCTGGCTCCAGTACAAACGTGCTGACCGTGGAGAGGCTTGGCAGCTCATGCACCTCAATACCCAAACCATGTCCTGCACTGTGCCCGTAGCAGTCACCATAACCTGCAGCCGCGATAATGTCCCGAGTTGCAGCGTCCGCTTCTTTCCCCGTCACACCCGGCTTCAACGCCTCCACCCCGGCGATCTGGGCACGCAGAACGATGTCGTAGATTTCTTTCATTTTGGCACTTGGCTCCCCTACGGACAAGGTACGCGTAATATCAGAGTTGTACCCTTTGTAAGCAGCACCAAAATCGAGGGTGACCATTTCGCCCGCTTGAATGATTTTTTCGCTTGCCCGACCGTGCGGCAATGCACCGCGAGGACCGGATGCGACGATCATGTCGAAGGCAGAACCGGATGCGCCTTGCTTCCGCATGAAAAATTCCAGTTCCAGCGCTACGTCTTCTTCGCGCACTCCAGGTCGGATATAGCTTTGAATATGCGCAAAACCCGCTTCGGCAATACGCACCGCTTCTCGGATGATGACCATTTCCGACTCATCCTTGAACATGCGGATTTTTTCCAGCAGGCCGCTTGTTGCTACGAGCTCTACGCCATCAAAGGCTTTGCTCCACTCTTGATGTGTCTGGAAAGAAACAGAGCTTTCGAATGCCAGACGCTTTACTCCTTTTTCTTTCAGAAGCTTTGCGATCGCTTCTACTGCTTTGCGCTCGTTGTTAACAACCGTGAAGTGAGGAGCTTGTTCCCCAGCCTGCTCCACATAGCGGAAATCCGTTACGAGAAACGCTTCCTTTTCAGTTACGACGACCCACCCCGTAGAACCGGTGAATCCACTAAAATAAAATCGGTTTTCCGCCTTTTCTGTGATCAGAGCATCTGCCCCCACATTTGCCAAAGCCTCGCGCAATTTGTCCAGACGTTGTTGCATGACAACCTCCCCTTTCTATGAACAACCCATTGGTCTATTTTTTCTCGATTTTACGAACCAGTGCACGCAATGCCCACTCGTATCCGTCTGTTCCCAAGCCGACTACCTGCCCAACGACAACAGGGGCGATCACGGATTGATGCCGGAACTCTTCTCTCGCGTGAACATTGGAAATATGTACTTCAATGGTTGGCAGAGCTACACTCGCAAAAGCATCGCGAATCGCGTAGCTGTAGTGTGTAAATGCACCTGGATTGATTAGGATCCCATCATGCACGCCTTTTGCGCGATGAATGGCGTCGATCAGTACGCCTTCGTGATTGGACTGAATGTGCTCCAGTTCGCCACCCAGCTCTTGCATCACCTTGCGCAGGTTTGTGACCACGTCCTCTAGCGTTTCACTGCCGTATACTCCCGGTTCCCGCATTCCCAATAAATTGAGATTCGGCCCATTCAGCACCAGAACGGAAGCCATCGTTCATCCCTCCCAGGTAGGATTTCTCATAAAAAGTTTTTTTACTAATGAAACATTTTACCACAAGCCTTGCAGAGTTCAACTGTCGATCCACTGTTTTAAGAAAGATGGCAAGATTCGCACGCTAACGGGCAGAAATGGGCGTTTCCACCCATCATTAGTTTGCTATTCTTCATCAGATGCCTCGAGGGTCAAGGTCATCCCGATAAACAACCCGTAAGACAAATACCAAGCAGCTTCTGTACTAAACGTGGACATCTCCCAATTCCCGATCCGAAAGAAAAATCCTGCTACCAAGAGCATAACAGCCCCCAATACCAAACCGCTCCACCACACTCTCATCTTGCCAAACAGCGTGGAAAAAATAGCGGAGACGATCAGGGACTCTACAAACAGAAAGATAACTCCCAGACCGAGGGCAGCAAGGGATTTCTCATCGATTCCAGCCAGGATCGGACGTGCGAACGAGCCTAAGCCATAGGGGGTCAAATTTAAAAAATGGGCAATCAAACGGATGATTCCCCAGAAGATTGTCCCCCAGAAAGCGACTTCCAATATTTTTTTCGATGCGCTCTGTTCCGTTCGCTGCTCTTGTTTATGCTGTTCACTCTGTCTTCCCCGCAAACCTCTAAAACTTCTCCGAGTTTTCGTTGCATCCACTCTCCATCACCTCGTCTCTAGTATGTGCGTTGCTGCTGTTTTTCACTAATTGTTGACATTTACTTGTTAGGCCATGAACTGTATGTAGCTTCAAGACTCTATTTCCGTTAATATAGGGAATAAGGATGGTGATTCAAGTTGGCGCAGCAAATCGTACCTAGCTACGGTGGTCAGGCCGTCATTGAAGGTGTCATGTTCGGTGGCAAATCCATGACCGTCACAGCTATTCGGAAAAAAAATCAAGAAATTGAGTATTTTGAAGCACCCCGTACGGAATATAAATGGATTACTCCCTTGAAAAAGATTCCGTTCTTGCGTGGGGTTGTCGGATTGATCGAATCCGCTGCAAACGGGGCAAAACACCTGAACTTTGCCTCTGAACGCTACAACTCAGAATCCGGCGAAGAAGTGACGGAGAGTCCTTCCCGCTTGACGATGATTCTCGGCGTAACCCTCGTAGGTGTCCTGTCTTTCTTGTTTGGGAAATTTGTCTTTACGCTCGTCCCTGTATTCCTAGCCGAGTTCCTTCTGGGAAAATGGGTGCCGGATGGCGTCCCGCAGACGCTTGCAGAGGGCGGCTTCAAAATTATTCTGCTTCTCGGCTACATCACCGCGATCGCGAAAGCACCGATCATCAAAAGGCTGTTTCAATACCATGGGGCAGAACACAAGGTGATTAACGCGTTCGAGTCCGGGGTAGAATTAACAGTAGCCAATGTACAAAAATTTTCCACCCTGCATTATCGTTGCGGTAGCAGTTTTCTCATATTCACGGTGTTCGTTGGCGTAGTGATTTACTCCCTGTTCCCTTATGATTCCCTGACGGAACGAGTCATACAGCGCATCGTTCTCCTGCCAGTCGTAATGGGCGTCTCTTATGAGGTGCTGCAATGGACAAACAAGCTCCGTGATACACCTGTCCTGCGTTTTCTGGGATACCCGGGATTGTGGCTGCAAAAAATTACAACCCGCGAACCGGAAGACCATCAGGTGGAAGTGGCCATCGCCTCCTTCCTGAAAATGCGCGAGCTTGATCAACAACAGGTCCAAGAGAGAATGGCAGCGAATTGATAACGTGAGGCATTTTTGAATCTCTCAGAGGTGAGGCCCTATGTTACGCCGCATTCCACCAGTGATTTTGATCGTAATGTTGCTGGCCATTTACGGTTTTCTGTTGACGTTCATCGAAGACCCTGTGAATACGTTGATCATTCTGGGGTTGTCTGTTTTGCTCATCATCGTGGTGCGCAACTACTTGCGTACAGGATCGTTTTTCCAGCGTAGCAGCGGGCCTCGCAAACCGAAGCCAACCAAGCCGAAGTCGCCTGGATTGCGACAAGCGACCAAAAAGCAGGCTCCCACCCCCAGGAGAGATCATCCTTTCCGAGTCATTGATGGCAAAAAAGGAAAGGCCAAGCAAAAACAGGACGACCAAAACTCACACAACAACATTTCGCATTGAACGAAAAAGAGACAGACAGCCGGTTGCAGCTGTCTGTCTCTTTTTTATCCCCCCTTTTCTTAGACCAGATGCTTGGGGGACGTATTCCGAAAAACCTTGACGTACTCCTCGAAGTCCCATTTCCCCAGAAAGCGCTGCGCCGATTCCTCCCCGGACGTGAACAGCTTTTGACGAAGCTCGAGAGGCATTTGAAACTGAGTAGCACGAATCCCGAGCGTGTTGATGAAAATGGTACGGACAGCACTTGCTTTCTCTACGTACAGTCTGTCGTGTGCGTCCAGCATCGTCGTCAGCAGGCCTCGCGTAAACGAAAAGAGCCCGTGTATAGGTGTCGCTTCCGTTTCGATCTTATTGTCGTGCAGTCGAAATCCGATCGTCGGCCACTGTGGTTTGCCTGGCACATCAAATAGCCAAACCGGATAGTTGCTGAGTAAAGCCCCATCGACAATATAATGGTTCTGTCCCTCGCTTTGCAGATGAGCAGGCTGAAAAAAGAAAGGAATGGAGGAGGACATCCGCGCTGCTTTCGCAATCGGGAAATCATTGGGTTCGATATCGTAGCGCGGCAAGTCATCCGGCAAAACCAGCATCTTGCCCGCAGTTACATCTGATGCGACTATTCGCAGCTTTTCCGGCGGCAGATCCCCGAATGTACGAATCCCCTTGCGACGCAGCAGCTCCTCGATAAACAGCTCCAGGCGATCTGCTCGAAACAGGCCTTCGTGAAACACGAGCTCAATGATCGGGCCAATCACGGGAAGACGCCCCAGCCCTTTTCGCTGAAGAAAAAATAGATAATCCATTTCTTCAAAAATCGGCTTCAGCTCCAGGCTGGTATAGCCAGCGCTCAGCAAGGCGGCTACAATCGAGCCAGCCGATGTTCCCGCGACTTTTTCCCATGTGTACCCATGCTCCTCCATGACCTTCAAGGCTCCGATAAAAGCGATCCCCTTCACCCCTCCACCTTCAAAGACCGCGTCCGCTTTCATCTGCTCGCCCCCTGTGACTGGAATTTGAAATCTCTTTACCAAATATAGGGGGATAGCCTATCCATTACGACTAGAAAACTCGGAATTGCCGAGCATTTCCATGCGAAAGCTTGGCTGCGCAAAGAACGTCTTGCTTTCTCACTTCGTTCGAAGTCTCGCTATGTAGCATGTATACGGGCTCGGAATCTTTTCCCTTTTTTCTACACAAGAAAAGCGTAAGCCACGTCGGCCTACGCTCTCATTTCCCCACCTATGCTATTCTTCTTTTTGCTCATCTTCCTGACGAATGCGCCGCAGCTCTTCCATCCGGATAGGATCTGCCTGAAAGTATTGAACCAAATATTCCAAGCAAGTGATCGACTCCCAGCTCAAGTGGTGTTCGATCCCTTCCACGTCCTGATAAATATGATCTTCATCGACACCAATCACCCGCATGAATTCCTCCAGCAGGCTATGACGATCAACGAGCCGTTTGCCTATCTTTTTCCCTTTTGTCGTCAAAACAAGACCACGGTACTTTTCGTAGACAAGGTATTTATCTTTGTCCAGCTTTTGTACCATCTTCGTAACCGAAGAGGGATGTACTTCCAACGCTTCAGCAATATCGGAGACACGAGCATAGCCCTTTTCTTCAATTAAGCTGTAAATGCGTTCCAAATAGTCTTCCATACTCGGCGTCGGCATGTGAACCCCTCATTTCAAACCGTATTTCTGACGTCCTTCGAAAAACCCGGGTTATCGCCAAAAAGCGCAAGCCATCATTTTTCTTATACTATCGCTTCCGCATAGTACAAAAAAGCACGTAGAAATATAATACCGCGTAATGAAAACGATTTGCAAGGGGAACCTGCCTTAGTGGACCTGTTTTTCCGTTTGCGGGTTCATCGATTGGATGTACTGGACCAGCTGTTTGCCCAGCAATTCAAATCGGGCCTGCAGACGCTCGTCCTTTAGCTTGCCTTCCGGTGTGAATGCGTTGTAAGCATTTGGAATGCTTGGACTTGCAGGAAGCGGCCATGCATGCAAATTGCGCATGATGAGTTGCAGCGTATTGACCGTATTGGTTGCTCCCATACTTCCCCCTGCTACTCCAATAATGGCAACCTGCTTATCCCGTAAATGGCGACCTTCCAAAAAGTCCAAGCTATTTTTCAGCGCCCCTGTCATCGTACCGTGATACTCGGGTGAACCGATGACTAGCCCGTCTGCTTCCGTAATTTTCTGGATAAAATCATGAACCACCTTTGGATAGGTGGAGGAATCCTCGCGATTGTCATATAAAGGCATTGGCCACTCACCCAAATGAATGAGCTCTACTTTTGCACCTGCCGTTTTTGCTGCATCAAGAACGATGCTCACTGCCTTTTTCGTAGCGGAATCGGCGTTCATGCTCCCGGAAATTCCTACAATTTTCACGAAACGTCACCTCGTTTTCACTATTTACCTGTTGTCCTTATCCATTATATGCAATTTACCATAAATAGCAAACATTAAAGTTTAATTAGTATCCTCGGTTCTGAACAAGCCTTGCATCCTCATACACTTGTACCAAGTTGGAAATAAGGATGATGCCTATGGACAAAGGCGCTTGGCAAATCGCCGTTCTTTTTGCAGGAGCTGCCCTTGGGGGTACGTATCTGGGTGGATATGAGTGGCTTCGCTTCTTTGCTTATTTCGGTTCCTGGGGAACGATCGGGGCGGTGCTCGCCAGTCTTGCCCTCGGATGGTTTGGCTATTCTGTTTTGAGTATTTGTTATCGTGCCCACATCCGTTCCTTGCACGAGCTTTTTTTGCACTGGTTCGGGGAAGCGTTTGGTCCTACGCTTTCCGTTCTTACTCATTTGTTTTTATTAGCGTATGCAGGCGTCATTACCGGACAGTTTGCGATGCAGGCACCGGCTGGAGCATCCCCGCTCCTCTTTGTCCTCGTCCCCGTGCTTGTCGCCATTGTTTGGCTGCAAAAGGGCTGGTCATGGCTGATTTCTGGGATGTCTGTCTCCCTCGCTTCGGGATTTCTGCTGTTCGGATTGATCTTCCTGGAACAACCCCATGTTCCTATCCCCAATCTCGGTTATCAGATGAACCTGAACTGGATCGTTCATGCCCTGCTGTACGTTGGACTGCACTTTTTGCTTTGCCTAGCTGTAGCCATTCCTTTGGTAAAGAATGTCGCACACCCACAATCCATTCGACTCGGGGTTGGCATCGGCTCCTTGCTGTTCTTTCTCCTTCTCATCACCGGACATGCGATTTTGTTGTCTTACTGGCACGATGTTCATGCTTCTGCATCTCCCTTCAAGCTGATCATGCTGCAGCTGATCCCCAAGGGTGACTGGCTGCTCGGCTTGTTTTCCCTCTTTCATGGGGGCGTCCTCATCGCAGCGATCCTGTACGCCCTCGCCGTGCCCATTACAGACCGCCATGATCTTCAGCTCCTGCCACTGCTCCTGGTGATGCTGTCCTTTCTCGCCCTGTTTGCTCTGCTCCCCATGGCGTTAAGCTGGAGTGTCCCGCTCATTGCCTCGGGTACTACCTACTGCGGCCTTGGCCTGTTAATTCGCTTCATCTGGAAACGCCAAGCCCCCAAATAAACGGATCCCCTGGGCAAATAGACTCCAGGGGGTCTTCGTCTACCTATACAGGCAGCGTGATATGTACGGTCGTTCCTTTTTCCGGCTCACTCTCGATCGTTAAACTGCCCCCGTGCTCTTCCAAAATGCGATAGCTGACCATGAGGCCAAGTCCTGTTCCATTTTCCTTCGTCGTATAAAACGGCTCCCCAAGACGTGGTATCCGGCTTGGATCGATCCCTTTTCCTGTGTCACGGATGCTGATACGGATACGCGATGGGGCGAGTCTCGTGCTTTCCACGTAGATATCTCCCCCCTGAGGAAGCGCCTCGATCGCATTCTTGCAGACATTAATGAAGACCTGCTTCAATTGATTTTCATCACAAGAGATAGTCGGCAGACTCCTCTCGAGATGGTCGTGAAAGATGACGTTGTTCATGTTTGCTTGGCTTTCCAGCAAGGAGATGACATCATAGATGATTTGCGTCGGTTTTTTCTCCTGGAATTTCATCTGCTGTGGCTTGGCCAATACCAGCAGCTCGCTCACGATAAAATTGATCCGGTCCAGCTCTGCCAGCATAATTTCGCAGTAGCGCGGGTCAGCGAGCGAGGCTTGCAGCAGCTGCACAAATCCTCGCAAGGAAGTTAGCGGATTTCGAATTTCATGCGCAATACCTGCGGCCAGCTGTCCGATCGCAGAGAGCTTGTCCGTTTGTCGCAGCAGTTCTTTCGTGTGCATGACCTCGGATACATCTCGAGAGACAATCATGACACTATCGAGCTTACCCGCTTCATCCAGAATGGGATTGTATCTGGATTCGATCGAGATCCAGTGCCCTTCCTGATGTCGGATGCGAAACACAATCGTCGTCCCGCTGCATTTTTCCCAATCCCGAGTGAAAACCTTTGCGACCATGGCCAGATCGTCTGGATGAATCAAACCGGCGAGTTCATCCGGCTTCATCGCGACAAGCTCATGGATGGGGTAACCAAGCTGCTTCGTGTGGGAAGCAGATGCGTACAGGACGTTGCCATTCGGCTGATAGACAAAAATCATGTCCGACATGTTTTCTGTGATCAGGCGATAATTGGCTTTGCTCGCTTTGAGCTCCTGCTCGATTCTTTTTCGCTCCGTCAGATCTCGAGAACAGCCGATTATCCATGCGACCTCTCCCCTCTGATTGAAAACGGGGGTCAACGTATAAGAAACCACGAGCGGCGATCCGTTTTGGTGTACCCACGTTTCACAACCGCTGGCAGTACTGCCCTGCAAAACCTGAGTGTACATCGCTTGAATATCTTCACTTCGTTTTTTATGTAGATGCGGCTGTTTTTTCCCGAGCAGCATTTCTTCTGTGTATCCCGTCAGCTCTGCGTAAGCGTGATTGATCCGCTCAATTCTGCCCTCTGCATCCATGATCGCGATCGCATCAGTGGGATGCTGCAGCAAGGCTTCCAATAGCACTTGCGTTTGCTCCAGGTCGGCTCCTCCCTGCCTGCTCCGATGAAAGGTGCGCCAGTTCCCATACAGCAGCCAGATGATTGCCCCGCCTAGAATGACAGGAATGATACTGAGATGCGGTGTGTTGATCAGCTGTTTATTCGACGCGAGCAAATAAAGAGTGAACGGGAACCACCCCGCGAGGAATAGAAAAAGAATGAATAAAGGATGATACCCAATGCGATTCATTACGACCTCCACGATCTTTGGTGTGCGAACTTCGGCTTTATGTGAGGATGGATAGCTAGGAAGTATGTCGTATAATCCGTGACGCTCATTCACAAAAATCAGATAATGGAGAACTTTTTTAGGACTCTTAAAAATTATACGACTTTTCTAAGTTCGTGACTATTCCTTGTCACTCGACATTGTTCGACACACTCTCTTTCGTCCGAGCCCATAAAAATAGCGCCCTTTTCAAGGACGCTTTTGTTCTCTCTTTGCTATTGCGTTGCTTCGGATTCCGTTGATTTCCCCCTTTGGCTGCCGACCGTGTTTTCCCTGTAGGCTGGTGATGCCAAGTCAGTTATTTGAGTCACCGCGGAGAATACGACATGAACAGCCTCTGCGAGACGCTCGCGGTCGATCTTCTCTACTGTGTCCTCTGGCTGATCCCGCCAAGAATCTGCCGGGGCTCTCGTGAGGAGGGCGGACGGTATGCCTGCTTCTGTGAGAGCCAGATGATCACCCGTTTTCTCTCCCCGATCATTCCAGACCGTAGAGAACACGGCACCGCTGCTCTCTGCCAGGGAGACAGGCAAACTTTCTGTTCCTTGCTCATCCGTTACCGTGAGATCTCCCGCCTCCCTGCTCCCGACAGCATCCAGACAAAAAGCAGCGATGGTTTTCCGCCTATCGGCATCCGAGAGGGATTCTACATACGCAGCTGGTCCTCTCTCCCCTGCCGAAGTCGAGCCAAAGCTCACCAGGCGCACCTCCGTATCGATCGGTCGCTCCGCTAGCATCCTCGCGACCTCCAGTAAGGCTGCAACGCCGGAAGCCCCGTTGTTCGCACCTGGTGATTTTGCAGCGCTGTCATGATGAGCGGTCACAAGCACGGTCTGTCCTGTTCCTGCCTGGGCCGGCTTTCGAGATGCCACGATATTGTACGAGGTCTGCCTGGTCGTTAATCCACCGTCTACCTTTACGGTTCCTTTGAGCCCTCCCTTTTTTAGCGCCTCCTGCAGCCTGCTTCCCTGCTCTTTTGATAGGGAAACCACGGGAACAGACATATCAAGCGGCTCTCCAAGTGTTGCCTTCCTATTGTCCTCCCGATCATTCCAGATGACAACCGCCACAGCACCGGCAGCAGCTGCCTGTCTAACCTTTTCCCCGAATGTCGTCTGTCCTCTTTTTATCAACGCAATTTTCCCTCTTGCTTTCCCATCCTGAAAGTCAGCAGCAGTTCCAAAGCCGCTGTCTACCAGCTCCCCTGTTCCTGTCCCGTTCGGACCGTATGTAAAGCTGCGCACATCCCACGCAGAGTCCTTCCATCCCTCCACAGAGAGGGTGAGACTGGATGGCTGGCGATAGGTGTAGTAGTAAAAAGGCTGCAAGTCGGTTTCATAGCCGTATGCACGAAGCTGGTTCTCTACATAAACAGCTGCTGCAAACTCGGACTCCGTAGCGGGTGGCCGCGGTGTACGCGCCAATTTTTCCACATGCTCATATAGCGTATCTGCATCGATCCATTCAGGCACCGATTGGGCATTTGCCTCTGTGAAGAAGGGCAACGGCAGCAGTAGCAGCCCACCGGCTAGCAAGGCAGTCAGCGAGTAATTTCGTAACGGTCGCACGGCAGTTCCCTCCTTACGTCCTCTTTGCCTTTTTATTATGAGCCGATGCTGCAAACAGCGTCTAGTCAGAATAGTTAGTCAAATACCTTCATCCCACGCCAGCGGACGACAGCTTTAGTTTTCCTTCCCCCTATTCTTCCTTCCGTCTGATGTCGAATCAGAAATACCGTCGATTCTTGCTTTTTCAGCATGCGCTCCGACAGCATTATATTTCTTTATAGACACGGCTTTTTCTGACGAAATAATTGATAGCCTTTTCGCTACTTTCAAATTGACCCTCCTGTGTCGATTTGCTAAGGTTGAGTCATAAAAACCGCTGGAAGGGTTAGCAACCAATTGTTCGTAAGTAGGGTAATTGCAGATTGTTCTAGCAATTCATTCCTGTCATCATTATTCTTGAACTGACCGAAGGAGGACTCACCATGCTGTATGTAGGTGGAAAATGGGTAGAAGAAGGGGAAGTAGCCGTTCATCCAGAGGATCGAGGTTACAACTTTGGAGACGGGATTTACGAGGTTGTGCGAATCTACAAAGGCAAAATGTATCAATGGGATGCTCACCTCACCCGCTTGTTCAGAAGTGCACGGGAGATCAAAATGGAGCTGCCTTGGACTGCTGACGAGCTGAGCACGCTCGCCCAGCAGCTGCTGGAGAAAAACAACATTACGAAAGATGTGGATGCAACTCTCTATCTGCAAGTCTCTCGCGGCATTTCCCCTCGCGTTCACGATATACCAGAAAAGACTGAGCCTGTCCTCATGGCTTTTGCCCGTCCGAAAGCACGCCCTCTGGCAGATATGAAAAAGGGAATGACTGCGCAATTGATCGAAGATATCCGCTGGCTTCGCTGCGATATCAAAACGTTGAACCTCTTGGGTGCTGTTCTCGTGAAACAGTACGCAAAGGACGCGGGCGCTCAGGATTCGATCCTTCACCGGAACGGTATCGTGACCGAATGCAGCTCCGCGAACGTTTTCGCGGTTAAAAACGGCGCTCTCTACACGCACCAGGCAGACAACATGATCCTGCACGGTATCACGCGCCAAGTCGTCATCGACCTCGCAAAGGAAAATGGCATTCCTGTTCACGAGGAAGCCTTTACCACAGACTTCCTGAAGCAAGCTGACGAAGTGTTCTTGACCAGCACTACCGCAGAAATCATGCCGTTGGTGTCTGTAGACGGACAGCCCGTAGGAACCGGTGCAGTTGGCCCCCTTTCCCTAAAGCTGCAAGAGCTGTTTGAGCAGCACATCAACGAGAGCGTGCTTGTCTAAAGAACGAAAGCTCCCTCGGTCATCTCGATGGCCTCGGGAGCTTCTTTTGTTCTAGTGCGGTTAATACTAGCGCCGCAAATTCCACTCGTCGGTCGAATATCGCGTGCGCGCCAGCTCTTCTGCCAGCGCCAGCTCTTCTGCAGTCAGCTCCGTTGGCACCAGCTCTACTTCCAAACCAGATGCAAAGCCCGGCCCAAATGCTGCGATCGCTTCCTGCAAACCAATAGGACGAGGACTCACTTCGTTGATCGTGACTGCTTTCTGGCGGAAGCTGTCCATCATTCTTTCCTTGACTCGCTCAGACGGGAAGTTCAACAGGGAGAACAACAGCTCTACGTCCATGTCCAACAGGATGGAGCCATGCTGGAGGATGACCCCTTTTTGTCTTGTCTGCGCGCTGCCCGCTACTTTTTTCCCTTCTACCACGAGCTCATACCAGGAAGGAGAGTCAAAGCAAGCAGACGAGCCAGGAGAGCTGTACTTCTCTTTTTCTTCTTCACTGGCGAGCGACACCATCTCTGCCTTCAGTCCCAAATTTTGAAAACCGTGCAGCAGCCCAAGACTTATGATCTTGTAGGCTTCTGTCACGCTGGAAGGCATTTTGGGATGGTCCTCGGACACGATCACACTGTAGGTGAGCTCATTATCGTGCAGAACCGCACGTCCCCCTGTCGCCCTGCGCACAAAGCCCAAACCGCTCTCACGCAAAGCCTCCATGTTGATTTCCTTGACTGCCTTTTGAAAATAGCCAATCGACAGCGTGGCTGGATTCCATGTGTAAAAACGAACAGTAGGCGGTACCTTGCCTTCACTGTGCAACTGTAAAATCGCTTCATCTACTGCCATATTCATCGCGGGAGACATCGCTTCCGTCACGATATAACGCCACTGTTCCATTCTATGTACCTCCCTCTTCACTACGCATCCATTGTAGCCTTCTGCCGGGGGAATCGGCAATACCTCTGTGGGCTTCCTTTACCCTGCTGTTTGCTCAAGCAAAGCGATGACCTTCACCAAAGAATCCGTGTGAGAGTCTTCCTTCATCCGGTTCATTAGCTGGAACCGATTTTCCTCCAGCTTTTTCAGTGCAGCAAGAAACGTGGATTCTGTCAGCTCCTCCTCCAAAAGAACCTCGCAAAAGCCTCTTTTTTCAAACGACCGCGCATTTACTATCTGATCCCCGCGGCTGGCAGTTTTGGACAAAGGAATGAGCAGCATCGGCTTTCGCAATGCCAGGTATTCGAAAATAGCATTGGAGCCAGCCCGGGATACGACCATGTCGGCCATCGCCAAGAGATCAGGAAGCTCCTCTTTGACATATTCGTATTGACGGTAGCCTGCCCTTTGAATCGAATCATCGCATTGACCCTTGCCGCAGATATGAACCACCTGATAGCTCTCCAGGAGTGCAGACAGCTGGGAGCGAATGACTTCATTGATGCGTCGTGCGCCCAGGCTACCTCCCATCACAAGCAGAACCGGCTTTTTGGGCGTAAAACCGCAGGAGGAGATACCATGCTCCCGAGAGCCCTTCAAGAGCTCAGCGCGGATCACAGCTCCTACATGCACCCCTTTTGCTTGTGGCAGATGCTGGACCGTTTCTGGAAAGGTCACACAAACCTTGCTCGCGAATGGCACAGACAATCGGTTGGCGAGCCCTGGAGTCAGATCCGATTCGTGTATGACCACAGGCAATCGGTTCATCCACGCCCCTAGTACCACCGGCACCGAAACGAAGCCTCCCTTTGAAAAGATCACGTCCGGCTTCCACCTTCGCAAAAAGAGAAAGGCCTCCCCGATTCCTTTGGCGACACGCAGCGGATCCGTGACATTTTTCCAGTCAAAATAACGCCGCAGCTTCCCGGTGGAAATCCCGACGTACTGAACTCCTGCCAGCCCGACTACCAGTTCCTTCTCGATGCCGTTTGTGGAGCCCATATAGGCGACCTCCCAGCCAGATTCGAGAAAATGGGGAATCAACGCAAGATTGACGGTCACATGTCCTGCAGAACCACCGCCGGTAAAGACAATTCGCTTTTTCATCCCGACACCCCCATACCCCTCATCATAACATCGCCATATGGAAAGAAAAACCGCCCAAATGATCAGGCGGTTTCTCGCTTCTCTTGGCTATTAAGCTTGCGGCTGGTAGCGCAGGATTGGTTTGCGTGCAGCGGTTGCTTCGTCCAGTCGTTTTACCACAGTGGTGTGTGGCGCTTCCTGTACGAGCTCCGGAGTTTCTTCGCACTCACGGGCAATCTGCAGCATCGCGTCGATGAACTCATCCAGCGTTTCTTTGGTTTCGGTCTCGGTTGGCTCGATCATCAGGCACTCGTCGACGATCAACGGGAAGTAGATGGTTGGTGGATGGTAGCCAAAATCCAAGAGACGTTTTGCAATATCGAGTGTACGAACACCCAGTTTCTTTTGAATCACGCCAGACAAGACGAATTCGTGCTTGCAAACCTGATCAAACGGCAGATGGTAAGCCGTAGCCAGGCGGCGCATCATGTAGTTCGCGTTCAGCACTGCGTTTTGGGATACTTGCAGCAAGCCTTCTGGACCCATCGTACGAATGTAGCTGTACGCGCGAACCAGGATACCGAAGTTTCCGTTGTAGCCTTTTACGCGGCCGATAGATTGTGGACGGTTGCTATCCCAGTAGAATGTGCCATCTTCTTTTTTCTCCACGATTGGAGTTGGCAGGAATGGCTCGAGTACTTTTTTGACCCCGACAGGACCTGCACCCGGTCCGCCACCGCCGTGAGGACCCGTAAAGGTTTTGTGCAAGTTGAGATGCACCACGTCAAAGCCCATATCCCCTGGTCTGGCAATACCCAAGATCGCGTTTGCATTGGCTCCGTCATAATACAGGAGTCCGCCGGCTTCGTGCACGATTTGTGCCATTTCCACGATATCTTCTTCAAACAGACCCAGCGTGTTTGGATTGGTCAGCATCAGTGCAGCGGTGTCAGATCCAACTGCATCACGCAAAGCTTGGATGTCTACCAAGCCGCGCTCATTCGACGGGATCGTTACGGTATCGAGACCCGCAACAGCTGCAGAAGCTGGGTTGGTACCGTGCGCAGAGTTCGGCACGATGACTTTTGTGCGATGTCCTTCCCCGCGGCTCTCGTGGTAAGCACGAATCATCATCAAACCTGTCCATTCCCCTGCTGCCCCAGCTGCTGGCTGCAGAGTTACTTTATCCATGCCCGTGATTTCAGCCAGTTCTTCCTGGAGGTTGTAGAGCAGCTCCAGTGCGCCTTGTACGGTTTCTTCTGGTTGGTACGGATGCGTTTGAGCAAAGCCAGGGTAACGAGCAATATCCTCATTAATTTTCGGATTGTATTTCATCGTGCAAGAGCCGAGCGGATAGAAGCCGTTGTCTACCCCGTGGTTGCGACGAGACAGCTCAGTGTAGTGACGAACGAGCTGCAGCTCGGATACTTCCGGCAGCTCCGCAGGTGTTTCCCGGATGAGATGCTTCGGCAGCAGGCTGGCTACTTCTACCTCGGGCACATCCAATTCAGGCAGATTGTAGCCCACACGGCCTGGTTTGCTCATTTCAAAAATCAGTGCTTTCTCCTGGTTTTTATGCACGGGTGATCGCCTCCAGTTCCTGCGCCAGTTGGTCAATTTCTTCTTTCGTTCTCAGTTCCGTTACGGCCAGGAGCATATGGTCCGCAAACTCTGGATAATCCAGTCCCAGATCGTAGCCGCCGATAATGCCTGCAGCAAGCAGGTTTTTGTTTACTTCTGCTACTGGTTTGGACAGCTTCACGGCAAATTCGTTGAAGAACGGCGAAGCGAAAACAACTTCCAGCCCTTTTGCTTGCAGGGCTTGTTTGGCATAGTGCGCTTTTTGCAGGTTCATCATCGCCATTTCCTGCACACCCTGCTTGCCGAGTGCCGTCATGGTGATGGATGCTGCCAAAGCGAGCAGCGCCTGGTTGGAGCAAATATTCGAAGTCGCTTTTTCACGACGGATGTGCTGTTCACGAGCTTGCAGCGTCAGTACGAAGCCACGCTTGCCATTTTCATCTTTCGTTTGACCGACGATACGACCTGGCATTTTGCGCATCAGCTTGGTAGTGGTCGCAAAGTAACCGCAGTGTGGTCCGCCAAAGGAAGCCGGAATACCGAATGGCTGCATGTCGCCTACCACGATGTCCGCGCCCAGCTTTCCTGGAGCTTCCAGCACGCCCAAAGCAAGCGGGTTGGAGGAAGTGATCAGGAGTGCGCCGTTTCCATGTGCGATGGATTCGATCGCAGACAGATCCTCTACGTTGCCGAAGAAGTTCGGGTATTGGACAATCACTGCTGCTGTGCTGTCATTGATCAGAGCTTCCAGCGCTTGTGGATCCGTCACGCCGTCACTGTTGATGCCGACCTCAATCAGCTCTACGTTTTGGCCGTACGCGTACGTTTTCAGAACGCCGCGTGCTTCTGGATGTACGGCGCGAGAGACGATTACGCGCTTTTTGCCAGTATGTCCAGCAGCCATCATCGCAGCTTCCGCCAGCGAAGTCGCGCCATCATACATGGACGAGTTTGCGACTTCCATACCTGTCAGCTCGCAAACCATGGTCTGGAATTCAAAAATCGCTTGCAGCTCGCCTTGGCTGATTTCCGGCTGGTACGGTGTATACGCAGTGAAAAATTCCCCGCGAAGCAGCATGTGGTTGACTGTGCTTGGCGTGTAGTGCTGATAAACACCGGCACCCAGGAAGTTTACGTGCGTGCTGAAGTTGACGTTTTTATTGGACAGACCGGTAAAGTATTTGACCAGATCTGGCTCAGAGAGTGCTTCCGGGATTTGAAGCGCACCTTTGAAGCGCACTTCCTCTGGAATGTCAGAAAACAGTTCTTCTACGCTGGAAATGCCGAGTGTGTCCAGCATTTCGCGCTTGTCCTGATCGGTTTGGGGCAGGTAGCGGTATTTCACGAACGTAGTCCTCCTTTAGTAAGGGAAATGGGCATTGCCGTTAGTTTTTCGGGCGTTTATAGAAAGGAGCGGCAACCACTTGCGCTTTCAGCCGTTTTCCGCGAATTTCCACTTCGAGTGTCGTTCCCAGAGCGGCATGCTCTGTTTTGATCAGCGCCAGACCCACATTCTTTTTCAAAGTCGGCGACTGTGTTCCTGTCGTTACTTCTCCGATCAGCTCTTCGCCTACATAAACCGGATAGTGTGTGCGCGGGATACCGCGGTCGATCATTTCGATGCCGACCAGCTTGCGCGGAGCACCGTTTTCTTTTTGCGCTTTTAATACTTCTTGGCCGATAAACGGCACTTCTTTGTCGACCTTCACCGCGAAGCCGATACCCGCTTCGATCGGAGTGATCGTTTGGCTCAGCTCTTGTCCGTAGAGAGGGAGCTTTGCCTCGAAGCGCAAAGTATCACGAGCGCCGAGACCGCATGGAACTATGCCTTCTTCAGCTCCTGCAGCCAAGAGGGTGTCCCAGAGCTTTGCTGCTTGGTCTGCAGCCAGATAAATTTCAAAGCCGTCTTCACCGGTATACCCGGTACGGGAAACCAGGGCCGGAACTCCATCGACCAATACGTCGGATTGAAAGCGGAACACGCCAATTTGAGACAAATCCGTCGTCGTCAGCTTTTGCAAAATACCCTCTGCTGCTGGTCCCTGGATCGCAAGCTGAGCGGTTTGAGGAGAGATATTTTCAATCGTAACCCCTTCGATTAAATGCTCTTGCAGCCAAGCGTAGTCTTTGTCAATATTGCCAGCATTAATGACCAGCAGGTAGTGGTCATCTGCGTATTTATACACCAGAAGGTCGTCGACGGTGCCTCCATCCGGGTAGCAAAGCACGCTGTACTGTGCCTGACCTACCGCCAGTTTCGACACGTCGTTGGTTGTGACGCGTTGGAGATAAGCGAGTGCGTTCTCTCCTTTAACATCCACTTCTCCCATGTGGGAAACATCGAACAGACCAGCCTTTGTCCGGACTGCTTCGTGCTCTTGACCGATGCTGGAAAACTGAACAGGCAATTCCCAGCCGCCGAAGTCAATAGTTTTCCCACCGTACTTTGCATAAGAATCAAACAGCGGTGTTCTTTTTAATGTGGACATATCGGCACCTCCTGATAGCCAACTTAGGTTGGCGTTTTTCCCCGCGAATAACATCCAAGCTGGAAAAACGACTGACGTTTTTCCGCATAAGAAAACCTCTATCGAGGCCATCTCATGGAGGAGCGACCGCGTTTTAGCGGAAAGTTTCCATGCGCTCCAGAATTCATAAGCATTACGCTTATAAATTCCTACACGTAAAAAAAGAGGACGAAAAATGGGTACACCAAGTAATGGTGCCCATTTCTCCTCCTCTGTCCTTGGTACCTGAGAGTTACCTTGCATATCAAGCGAGGCGGGGAACACCTCACTTGCAAGTTTCCCCTTTGGTGGCTCCGAATTGAGCTCTCTCCAGAGTTGCGTCCAGTAGAGGTACTTTTGCCTGAGAGATTCACCGTTACCGGCTTGCTCCTTCGGCGCTGCCTCGATCGGCAGTCTCTCCCTGCTACTATCATTCGCGTTGGATTTGTGGTCATACATAAGTTTTTCATATGATTCCATACTAACAAGTGAACTTCCTCTATATCCTACCATGAGAGTACGCACTTGAAAATATGCAAATTCACAGTCATCTTAAGAAATACTTAACAAAATGATCTATGAAAATAAAAACGTTAAGATTTTTTCCTCTCGTTATGTAAGATATGGCACAGACATGCAAAGGAGCTATACGTATGCCGAATATTCCTCTTACCCTCGACACCAGCTGGCTCGATCCGCTTGCGGAGCGCATGCAGGAGGACGGACCTTGGGACAAGTGGGAGCTGTTTAAACTGGCTCTGGAGGCCGAAGAAGCCATGGCCGTGCGCGAGTTTGACCAGCTGCAGTCCTTAAAGTATCTGCCTCTTTTGTCTCCTTTTCCTCATCAGCTGCAAACGGCGGAAAAAGTCCTGCTAGAAATGCGCGGACGTGCCATTTTGGCGGATGAAGTAGGATTAGGCAAAACGATAGAGGCCGGACTTATTATGAAGGAATACATGGTCCGCGGTCTGGCGAAAAAGATCCTCGTGCTGGTCCCCGCCTCCCTCGTCATTCAGTGGACGAAGGAGCTGTATCAAAAATTCGGGATCACCGCTGTCGCCCAAAAAAAGGAGTACATGTGGCGGCAGCATGATGTCGTCGTGGCTTCTATCGATACGGCGAAACGGGACCCGCATCGTCGCCACGTCCTCGATATCGACTATGACATGCTGATCATTGACGAAGCACACAAGCTCAAAAACAAGCGCACCCGCAACTACCAGTTCGTCAAGGAAATCCGCAAGAAATACTGCCTGCTTTTGACCGCAACGCCGATTCAAAATGAGATGGACGAACTGTACAACCTGATCAATCTGCTTAAGCCGGGTCATTTGGGACATAACGCGACGTTCTCTTCCAATTACGTCGAAGGCAAACGCCAATCCAAAAACAGCGAGAAGCTGCGGGAAGAAATCAAAAAGGTCATGATCCGCAACAAACGAAGCGATGGCGGGATTCAATTTACCAGCCGCCGCGTGCAATCTGTGCCCATTCAGCTGTCTGCCGAAGAAATGGCTCTCTATGATGGCGTAACCCGCTTCGTTCGAGAGCAGTACCATACCGGCATCACAGGTAGAGGTGGCGGTTTTAACTCGCTGTCGCTGATCACCTTGCAGCGCGAGGTTTGTTCCAGCAAGGAAGCGGCCTTCATGACCTTATACCATATGCATCAGCGCACCGCTGAGAACTCTGTGATGCGTGAGCAAATCATGGAGCTCGTCGAGATGATCAAGCAGATCGACACGCATTCCAAAGCTGCCAAAACCGTCGAGCTGATTCAAGACATCAACGACAAGGTAATTATCTTTACGGAGTACCGCGCCACCCAAAACTATCTGCAAAAGTATTTGCATGACCATGGCATCACCTCTGTCCCCTTTCGCGGCGGCTTCAAACGCAGCAAAAAGGACTGGATGACCGACCTGTTTCAGAACCGCGCCCAAGTCCTGATCGCTACGGAAGCAGGTGGGGAAGGCATTAACTTGCAATTTTGCAACCAGGTCATCAACTACGATATGCCCTGGAACCCGATGCGCGTCGAGCAGCGGATCGGGCGCGTCCATCGACTCGGGCAGAAACGGGATGTCCATATCCACAATCTGTCTACCGTGGGTACGATTGAAGAGCACATCCTGAATCTGCTCTATGAAAAAATCGATTTGTTCGAGATGGTAATCGGAGAGCTGGATGACATCGTGGAGCGCCTCAATCTCAACCATTCGCTCGAAGAAAATCTCATCCAGATCATCATGGATTCCCGCTCGTCCAGAGAAATGGCTCTCAAGCTGGACAATATGGGACATGCCATTCGTGCCATTCGGCAGACGCAGGCTCGGACTTCTTCACCTTTATCCGAAGCCGCAGACCAATAAACACGAAAAGAGGTTCTCCTATGCAGCAAGAGCAGGTTCGACAATTTGTGGAGCGCTATCTCGCCTCCTTTTCTGCCCATATCGTCGAATCCCATCCCGATTACTTGACCGTCAAGCTCCCCGTCGAGGTAGACAAAGATATCGGCAACCGCCCGTTTTATTGGAGCTGGGTAGAAAAGATGAACATCGCTTACCAGCCGTTAGTGATGACATTTGCCTTTCACCCTGACCGCATTCCTGAGGGGAAGCGGGCAGAATACCTCCATCTCGGAGCCGCACGCATGCAGCAGATCTTTGCTTCTACCCAAAAGCATGGCCGCTTTCTTTGCATGTATGAACAAAAGGGCGGGGTGCTGGGTGGAACGCGCCGCTCGACGCCGCTCGTGCCTTGGCTGGGGCTAAATTTAAAAGTCTCTCTCCTCTGTGACAAGAAGCGAGACATCCTGCTCTACCTGGGGATCAATCTTCACAACCCGCAGGTGGTCCATAATTTCACGTCGTTTTTATTCAGCCTGCCGCTCACTCCGACGATCCCGGACTACTTTTACACCTTGGATCGACGGATCACCGTTCCTCAGGCACTCAGCATGGCAGAAAAGACGGTAGCAGATGTATTGGAGCTAGAGGACCAAACCTGGGCAGAGGAAGCCAAAGCTCGTCTGCAGGAAGAACTCGAGATCCTCTCAGCCTACTACGAAGAGCTTGCCCGGCGCGAACCCGAATCTGCGGAGAAAGAAGAAGACGAGCAAGAAGTGGAGGAAAATGTCGAGATAATCCCGGAGATGGAAGCTCCTGCCGCTCCTACTCCCCCTCCTGTCGAACAAGTGCAGACGTTTGACGAATATCGGGCTTCGGGAGGAAGAATCCTCGACTTTTTACGTGCGAACGGCATTCATGAAACTCCTAAAGAAGAAGTCAATCAGAAGGAATGGCGAAAAAGTACACCAGATGAGGAACGGCAGCGTCGCATGGATGAGCTGACCTGGCAGTACGAGCCGCGAATCGAGGTACAGTTTATCAACGGCGGGCTGTTTTACCTGTCGTCTACCCCTCCGTCCAACTCGACGCCAAAAGGGAGAAACGCATCCAAATCCCCCGTATCCGGACGAATTCTGTAAAAGAAGTGCGAGAAAAGATGACAAGGAGAAGACAAGTTGCAACAAATCTTTTTGGCATACCTGGTTACAATAGGAACGTAGAAAGCCTTTGCAAAAGGTGGTGCATGCAAGTGACCAGACGCTTGGTTCCGTTCTTTATCGCGCTGTTTTCCCTGCTCGTGTATCTCACTCCTGCCCATGCAGAAGGGGAAGGCGGCTGGGACAAACAATTTCAGACGCAAATTCACTCGTGGATGGACACGATCGCAACCCGCGATGCCCAATTCAAGCAATGGCAAAATGCAAAAACCGACGTTCAAACCTTGGGAGCAGGTCAACATCAATGGCTTGTCAGCATTAGCCAAAACGGAAAGCAGGTCGGCTATCTCGTCGTCGGCGAGCTGCCCTCCCCGAAGGGTGCTGAAAAATTCGTTCTGCTGGAATATGGGGTAGGCGAGTACATTTTGTTCGATGACGCTTTTGCTCCGCGCGAAATCGCTGCTGAGCCCGTCTATGACGGATTCGCTTCCCACTGGCTGCTGACTCAAAACCCTGCCGCACAAATGGTGAATGCGAAAACGGGTGAATCCTACCCGACAGACTTCACCGCGAATGAAGCGGTAATGAGCTCCTTACCCGTGGATGCGCTTGTACGCGAAGGTCAGAGTCTGACACAAGCACGGGTGCTGCGCTCCGAAGAAGCAAGCCCCTTCGATCAGATCAGCTGGGTGTATAATTTGTATTCCGCTTCAGATGTGAGCCTGGCGCAGCTCTGGCAGCAGCAATCTGAGGCGGGGCCAGTCACGTTGACCGTACCGATGTACCATTCTCGTGTGCTTGCTCCTTTCGTTGTCGGCTCTCTCCACCTGTGGAACGATCAAAATGCCTATGTCGGAGTTTGGGATGAAGGATTGCGTTTCGTCCCTTACTCGTACGCCCATAAAGTCGGCACGTTTCATGTCAAAACAGCTCAAGCGATGCCGATACAGTAAATTTCCCAAAAAACAAAAAAGGATAGAGCACTGAATTCACTCAGCCGCTCTATCCTTTTTCATGTGGTTCCTCGCTTCGTTAATGGGCGGGGTGTGTCTCGAGAAAATGCTTTCCGTATTCCCCATGGTTATGGAAGGAGGCGTGCTCTGCCTGAATCGTTGCATGAGTAATCCCGTACTTTTCCTTCAGCATTTCGTTAATCGCCAAAATGACGCAAAAGGTCTGAATGTTGTCATGAATAAACACGTGGGCAGTAAGCGAGTAGTGCTCGGTGGAGATGGCCCATAAATGCAGTTCATGCACATCCTCCACGCCTTCGATCTTGGAGATTTCAGAACGGATTTCATCGAGATCGAATTTTTCCGGCACCGATTCCATCAGGATCAAGAAGGATTCTCGAATAATTTTGGCTCCGCCGATGAATATGATCACGGCAATCACCATACTGATCAACGGGTCAAAGAAGTACATGCCTGTAAAATAAATGAGCACGGACGAGATGATGACTCCAATCGAGCTGAGCAGATCACCGATAAAATGCCACAACGCGCTTTGCACATTCAAGTTTTCTTCCTCTCTCATGCTGCGCGACAAAACAAGTGTCAACACCAGATTCACGATAAGACCGATGGTGGAGATGATCAGCATCAGCTTGAAATCAATGTTTTGCGGCTGGATAAAGCGATGAATGCCCTCGACCAAGATTCCAATCGCAATGATGGCCAGCGCCAGGCCATTCAGGAAGGAGGCGATGATCTCAAAGCGCAGATAGCCAAAAGTACGTTTGGCATCGGGCTCGCGCGTAGCCAGGTAGATCGCCAGCATACTGAGGCCCAGCGCCAGCACATCGGAAATCATATGCGCGGAGTCAGACAGCAGCGCGAGTGAATTGGAGGCGATTCCCCCTACAATCTCTACGATCGTAAAAAACAGTGTCAAAAAGAGAGTGATCCACAATGTTTTCTTTGATTTGGATTGTTCCTTTACATGAGGAAGATGATGATAATCGTACATAATTGCGCACCTGCTTTCTATGATTCATGTCTCACAGAGAATGATTCTTATTTAGAATAATTTTAATCAAATACTTATTTTTATTGTATGCGCCTTTTTCCTATTTTACAAATGGAGATTTTATGGATCTTTATATTGAAAATCATTATCTGTCAAGGGGTTTTGAGAATCTTTATCGACAAAATCGTTAACTGAATAGACAGAAAATGGTCATAGACAAAAATAAAACAAGCTCCCTTGCCGTATCCACGGTGGAGAGCTTGTCTTTTGTCGCGGCTTTTTCCCTGCTTTAGCGATGCTCTGTCGGAGACAATCGCTCATGAACGGCATGAAACACTTCGCTGGCAGTCATGCCTTCCGCATTGATCACAGGGGCGCCCGTAATGGTCTTGCTTTCATCGCCTAGCACATTCACATCTTGTCCTGTAATGACGACAGCATCTACAACTTGCTGCCAGTTACCCAAATCGACGACATCATACCCGTTATCCCGCAGCATCTTGCTGATTTGGGATAGAGATTGTTCTACTGCGACTCTCGCCATATGCATCCTCCGTCCACGTTTCCAGGTATGGGGTTATTTACGCCATAACAGCTTTATCGACATGGGGATCGCCCCAAACCAGCGGGACGACCAGGATTCCCGCGGCATCTTCCGCTGACGCCGTTCATCTTTCGGGGTCTCCATGTACTGGACAAACAATCTGGTCAGAAATTTTAAATACTCCTGAAAAGACATGGTACGTGCCTCCTTTGTCGTGCGGATTCACGCCGTCTTCCCTGCGGCGGAGCGCTTCATTCCTAGTCTTCCCCGCCTGCTTCGTTTTCAACCAAATGTCCCTTTATTTCCTCGACGATCGCGGTCAGGCTTTTTCCCGTCGTGTCGATCTGGATCGGTGCGAAGTCATAAGCGCCAGCACGCTCCGCAAGCAGCGTACGCACGCGCTGTGCCACTCCTCCTGCCAGCAGCGGACGACCTGTATCGTTTTCCAACCGCTTGATCAGCTCTTCCTCGGAGGCGGACAGAGCCACGACCAAGCCCTTTTGGACCATGACCTCAACGTTTTGCGGACGGAGAACGACTCCTCCCCCTGTAGTCAGGATGCAAGGACCCTGCTCCAGCAAATCGGCCAAATACTTGCTTTCAGCATCACGGAAGTACGCTTCTCCCTGTTCAGCGAACAAAGCAGGGATGCTTTTGCCTTCTCTTCTCACGATTTCTTCGTCCAGGTCGATTTGAGTCATGCCAAGCGCTTCTGACAACGCCGCTCCTACGGTTGTCTTGCCCGTTCCCATAAATCCAACCAGCACCACGTTTTTCATGGTTTATTCTCCCGCCTTTCCGGATGCCTTGCGCGTCACAAATTTTACCGTTCTTTCCTGCGCGTCATACACGCTCTCAAAGTCCATCGCCAATCGGAAGAACGCCATAGGAACCATCGTACGCTCTTTGATCGAACGGATGGGCTTACCCAGATCTACCCGCTTACCTGCTACCCATGCAAAAGTGTCGCCTTCTTTGAGGTAGGCCACTCGCCCATTTCCGGATACCTCAATCATCTGCTTCTCTTTGGACCATTCCACCGCAAGCCCCATCCGTTCCCCCACTTCCCGCAAAGGAATGTAGGCCGTTTGATTCGTCACTCTAGCGGGGATGGACGGATAAAAGCTCATCCCGTTAATAAAGGTAGTCACATATGGCTCGAATTGTACCGGCCCGAATGCTGTTGTATTAAGAGCCTGCGTATATTTACGGAAATATACCGCTTCGCCTCGCAAGGCTTGTCCTAATGCCTGGTCGAGATGCTCAGCACCAATGACACTGCCATGATAATTTTGCTGCACCTTGTGCAAAAATTGTTTATAAGCCTCGTCGCCGATCTGACGTCTCAAGTGGTCAAAGAGCAGTGCTCCCCGCGAGTACCACGTCCAGTGAAATTCTTCTTCTGTAGCAAACTTCTGCAGCGGCTTGTCCAGCTTTCCACCGGGGTAGCGCTGCCCCAAACGCTGAGAGTCACTCGCATACTCGTCCAGCAGGGAGTTAGCCGCTTGGTTTCCGTAACGGTTTTGCAAATAATGCGTCACGCTGACCTCTACCAGGCCCTCGTCCAGCCAGCCGTGTGTTGCTTCCAGCGTAGCCACGCTGTTGTACCACCACAGGTGGGCGATTTCATGCGGCAGCCAATGATCGATGAGATTTCGCTGGTACATATCGCGCTTGAAAATCGCCATGTTGGCATACTCCATCGCATAAGTAGTCCCTGTGCTCGTCTCGGCAATGGCTACATGGGGATACGGCAGATTTCCGTACCAATCCGCGTAGGTAGGGAAAACCGACTGGGCAATCGTTTTGATCCTCTCGATGTTGCCCTTGTCCACGGAAGCGATATCCACGGAGAGGTTTTGCCCCAGAGTGATCGTTTCCACGTGATAAAGCGGACTTCCTACCAACGCAAAATTCAGCAGCTTTTTCCCCTGATAGCGCACCTGCTGCCTACTGCCATCCAGCGGAGTGCTGACTCCACGCCCCCAGGAGCTGACCCAGTTATAGCCTTGAGGCGAGACGAAGGTCACGTCGTAATCCGCGTAATGATAAATGAACGGATCCCCATAATCGATGCGCAAGGGAGGATCGTACCATTTTCCTTGCTGGTTTTGCGCGCCCAGCATCGGGTACCACGTCGTCAGTGTCCAGATGTCATCTTTGACCCCAAAACGGGTCCCTCTGCGCGGTACCGGGTTTTCAAACTCAATCGCAAGCGCCCCTCGCAGCTCTGCACCAAACGGGTTCGCAAGCTTGATCGCGGTTGTCTCCCTGTCGAACGCAAGCGGCTTATCCTTATAGCGGATGGATTTCACACTCATTCGGTTCCATAGATAGTCATAAACGTACAAGCGGATATCCTTGGTTTTCGGATTATCGAACTCCACGGTCATTTTACCGGCTATTTTTGCGTCTGACGTATGCAGTTCAGCCTGTATATGGTATTTCGGATGTAGGTCTTTTACATAGGAGGGCAGCGGCGGATCATAGGAAAACGGATCTGCACCGATCTGTTCTTCTCCTGTTGATTTGCTCATAGCTTCTGCCAGCACCTGAGATATCGTCGGCCAGTAGAAAACGATTCCTGCTGAACCAAACAGGATTAAAATCGTGATGCAAACCAATAAACTCGTTTGTTGAATTTTTTTCATGTCAACCCTCAAATCGCTCGGCGGCAAGCATTCGTTTTTTTTATAATAGCAAATCCTTGTCAACCTGAGTAGAAATTCGGGAGATTCTGTAAAGAAAAGGTTTATTTTGTCGATCAAGCACAGAAAAAGCCGCCTCCTCGCAATCACTCTTGCTGGGACGGCGGTCTCCATGTGGTTTACCAAGTCTCGTACATGATCTTCCCTGTATGCGTCAGCTCGTATCCTCCGATTGCACTCAGCTCTTTTTGAAACAGCTCTGAGCGTAATATCTCCAGCACGCGGGATATCAGCTGCTCGTTCTCCTCGTTTTTCAAAAGAACCAAATCGTATCGCTCGCGGACCAATGGTACAAAATCCACTCCGACCATAGCCGCTGCCCGCTCAATGCCAATGCCTACATCGGCTTCCATCCGTGCGACGGTGCCTGCCACAGCGAGATGATTGGCTTCCTCCCGCTCGTAGCCCATTACATCGCTGCCCTTGATCTTGTGCAGCCGAAACTCCTCTTCGATCAGTGTACGCGCACCTGAGCCTTTCTCTCTATTGACCATCTGGATACCTGCTTTACGCAAGTCTGCCCAAGTCTGTATCGCTTTCGGGTTCCCCGGCTGCACGTAAAAGCCAGCCCATCTCGACAGCAGATTGACGATCATGTACCGGTGCCCGGAAAGGATGCTCCTCACGTGCGGAATGTTATATTCGCCCGTTTCTCCATCAAACAGGTGTGTGCTTACAATGTCAGCTTGTCCTGCGTACATCGCGATGAGACTGTTTATACTTCCTACATAAGAGCGAAGAGGTCGATAGGCCTGATCGCGGCTTCGCAAGTGGCTGGCCAGCATGTCGAGGCTGACATCTTGCCCGCTGATGATAATGTCCCGGACGGCTCCTGCCTTTACCAAAACGGGTTCTGCCACTTGTGCCCCAGCTCCAGGAGCAGAAGCTGCTGGCTGCTGCTTGTACTCTCCTTTGGCCTTTGCTTTATAGGCTTCCAGATCGCTTGCATCTACTCGCATCTGCCGTCCAACCCGGTACGCAGGCAAGTCTCCTTTTTTTATCAAGTCGTACACGGTCAGCTTAGAGATCCGCAACAGCTTGGCGATTTCCTCTGTCGTATATGAATTTTCACTGCTCATGGCTGACCCCCTATTTCCTTATTCCTACCTTTCATTTTCTTTTACTTTTCGTAAAATGGCAATTGATTATTGAACACAACCTAATATAATCTAGTTATATCAAGTTATAGTTAATTATAACTAAATATAATTACGGAGGGTTTTCTTCATGAAAAAGCAATTACTCGCATTATGTACTTCTCTGGGCCTTTTGCTCACTGCGTGCTCCGGCACTCCTGCAGCACCTCAGGCAGCTCAGCCTGCCCCTGCCACATCGGCATCGGAAGCTCCTGCAGCTCCTGCAGCGCCAACCGAAAAAGCAGAGATCATGGTTTCCGCCGCTGCCAGCTTGACCGATGCTCTCAATGAGTTGAAATCCACCTTCGAAGCAGACAATCCCGGCATCACCGTTTCCTACAACTTTGGAAGCTCGGGCAAATTAGCGCAGCAAATCGGACAAGGTGCTCCTTCTGACGTATTCTTGTCAGCAAGTGCCAAGGACATGAATGGCTTGGAAGAAAAGCAGTTGATTACCAAAGATACCCGTCAAGACTTTACCAAAAATGAGCTGGTTCTCATCACCGGTGCGTCTAGCTCCGTTACCATCGATTCCTTTGAAAAGCTGACTGACGCTTCCCTGAAGCATATTGCGGTTGGCGAACCGGAAACCGTTCCAGCAGGCCGCTATGCAAAAGAAGTCATGGACACCCTGAAAATCAGCGACAGCGTCAAGGATCGTCTCGTCTACGGCAGCGATGTGCGTCAAGTGTTGACCTTTGTAGAGTCTGGTAACGCGGAAGTGGGAATCGTGTATGCCAGTGATGCTCTCATCTCCAAAAACGTGAAAGTATTGGCGACCGCAAATTCCGACTGGCACAATCCGATCGTGTATCCAGGTGCCGTTGTCGCCGCTTCTGAGCATGCCGATGCAGCAAAAACTTTCCTTTCCTACTTGACTTCTGATAAAGGAAAAGAGATCTTAAAAAAATACGGTTTCCAATAAGAAACGGAATGGAGGTGGCCAGCGTTGATCGAAACCAATTTCACACCCTTGATCCTCTCTTTGAAAGTAGCCGCGCTTTCCACCTCCCTCGTTTTTGTCATCGGCTTATTGCTTGCCCGAATCATGACCCAGCGGGATTTCTTCGGAAAAAACCTGCTGGAGTCTTTCTTTTTGCTCCCGCTGGTTCTCCCACCAACTGTCGTGGGGTTCGGCCTCTTGATTCTGTTTGGCAAAAACGGATTTTTCGGAAAGCTGTTACATGAATGGTTTGGGATCCAAATTGTCTTTACCCTGACAGGGGCAGTGATTGCCTCCATCGTCGTCTCTTTTCCGTTGATGTATCAAAGCGCTGTTGCTGCTTTTACCAGTATCGACCGCCGCCTGGAGGATGCCGCCAGAACTCTTGGGTCGTCTGAATGGCGTCTGTTCTGGACCGTTTCCTTCCCTCTCGCATGGCCCGGGCTTTTGGCAGGGTTTGTCCTTTCCTTTGCACGCGGCTTGGGAGAATTCGGGGCTACTCTCATGCTCGCAGGCTACATCCCCGGGAAAACGGATACCATTCCTGTTGCGATATACTTCGCCGTCGAAGCAGGTCAAATGGAAAAAGCGATGTTCTGGGTAGTCATCATCGTATCACTGGGAATGGGTACGACTTTCTGGCTGAACTGGTGGAGTAAGCGAAATCTCCGTCGGTATGCCCATCACAAATGAGGCAGGTGGACTCCATGTTGAAGGTTTCGATCCAGAAGCAGCTTCCGGATTTTTTGCTGGACGTCTCGTTCTCCGTGAACCAGGAAATTGTGGCTCTATTCGGTCCATCCGGCTCCGGGAAAACAACCATCCTGAGCACCATCGCCGGCCTCGTACATCCGGATGCCGGCGAGATTACCCTTGGGGATCAACGTTATTTCGAGCAGGGGAAGAAGCCCATGCCCGTACAAAAACGAAAAATCGGCTACCTGTTTCAGGACTACGCGCTCTTTCCACACATGACCGTCGCCCGAAATATTCGCTACGGGATGAAGCCAGGCCATGAGCTTGGTCTCGAAGCTTTGCTCTCGACTGTCGGCATCGATCACCTGCTGGACAAGTACCCCCATCAGCTCTCCGGGGGGCAGAAGCAGCGTGTCGCCTTGGTGCGGGCATTGGCTACCGAGCCTGATATTTTGCTTCTCGATGAGCCGCTCTCCGCCCTTGATGCAGACACACGCAAGCAGTGCCAGGATGAGCTGCTTCGTTTGCATCGAATGTGGAATATTCCTTTTTTGCTTGTCACCCACGATCGCGAAGAAGCCGAAAAGCTTGCGGACGTGATTTTGTTTATCGAGAACGGACGAATCAAAGAAAGCCATGCTGCGACATCCTTGTCCCGCTAACCGGGGGGATGTCACATGCATGGCTTTTCTTTTCCGCTTTGTGCCTATCGGGCATGAATCGGTTCGATGACGACCTCGTTCTGCTTTGCCCAGCGATGCAGCTCCACCAGGAACTGCAGGACATCCGAGCTTTCGTGATGGACACAAAGTGTATCTGCAGCCAGATCGATCTGCTGGCCATCTACCGTCTTCACTCTTTGCTTGAGAACCAGCTGGCGCGTCTGCTCCATTCGTTCCTCTTTACTGATCAGCACACTGCCCTCCAGCTCGCGAGGGGCCAGCCGACCGTTCGGCAGATAAGCACGCTCTGCAAACACTTCCTCGGCTACCTGAAGGCCATGCTCCAAGCCTGCCTCCACCAGCTTGCTGCCTGACAAGGCATACAGAATCAGATCCTCGTCGATGTCAGCAACTGCCTGTACGACTGCCTCTGCCAACTCAGGTCTTTCTGCAGCCTCGTTATACAGCGCACCATGCAATTTCACATGATGCAATTCTCCTCCGAGAGCACGAGTCATGCCAGAAAGAGCTGCGACCTGATACAAAACCAGTTCATAAACCTCATTCACCGAAAGATTCATGGAACGGCGCCCAAATCCTTGAACATCCGGATAGCCAGGATGCGCCCCAATTTTCACATCATGCCTAAGCGCCGCTTCGATCGTTCGGCAAATGATATGTGGGTCACCAGCGTGCATGCCACACGCAATATTGACGGAGGTGATCCACTTCATAATGCCCAAATCCTCAAATTGTCGCCCTCTGCTAAAGCCCTCGGCCAAGTCACAGTTAATATCTAGATGTATCATGAAGGTACTCCCCCACCTTTCCACCGCTATTCTTTATTCCATGAAAACGGATTCATACTTGCTTCTTATGGATTTCCTCTTCTAAGAATACCATGTTCTAGGTGTAAGCAAAAGGAAAAAAGCTGCCGAAAACTGGCAGCTCGTGTCTGTTTTTAGGAAGATACTGCTGTCGGTTGATTCCCTTCCTCTGTGGAGAGCGTCTCAGCCAGAGCCAGCAGCTGGCTTTTCTCTTGCTTGTAATCGTACTCCTTCGCCTTATCCGGTCTGGCGTTATTGTACTCAACCGGAATCTCATGGCGATGGGACCGCTCGATTTTTGTGACGAAATGCAATTTCTCCATGGTGCGGATCGTTTCGTCAATGAGCTTGGCATCAACGTACATCGAAACGTAATTCAACCGCTTGGAGATGTAGTGAATGGTGCCAAATTTACGTAAATTTTTGGCGGCACGCGTGTTCTTCACCCACACGGCAACCCCCAGACGTCGCTCTCTCATGTCTTGGCGTCGGTCTCCTTCCCAAATCGTGGTATAATGACCTTGAAAGCTTCCAATGAAAGGAATCGTGGTCGATAATGCTGGCTACGTTTTATCAGCAATTTGAAAAAACGCTTCTCCAAGAAGGAACCATCACGTCTTACAACTGGCGCACGCACGCCGGCCAGCGCTTCTTTTATGTAAGCAGCGCGCTCCCCGCCACGAGCCTGACTACACGGCTGATGGAAACGGGAGAGCGCCTGACTACTGGTACAAAATTGAAACCTGAGTGCATTTACGTGCGCTCAGATGACCGCCATCACGTTTATCGTTTCCGTTTTCTCGTTCCAAACGAGAAGCAATTTTGCTGCGGAAACCTTTGTGAGGACTGCTTTTTGCTAAGAGAAAATCGCTAGTACGATGCGGATCAGGATGGCTTTTTCACGCTGCAGCCGCAGCTTCCTCCTGTTCCGCAGCCGCTGCTCTGTGCTTCCAGAAACGGATTGTTGCTCGGAACCTTGATCGTACCCGATACGGCATTTGCGATCGTGCGGCTCACTTGGTAAAGCAGTTCATCCAAGGAGTCTTCCGCCCGTTTGAACGCCTGCACGGTATCCAGCAGCTCAATGGTACGCTTCAGCTCGCGAACTTCTTTGGATATATGGTTGTAGTCGGGATGGTACTTCCCGAATCTTTGAACATCCTCGTACTGCTCTTTCTTCTTTTCAAAAAGCGCCAACAACCGCTGCGCCTCCACATCTGCCTCCATTTGCCTTTTGGCCGACAGATAGTCCGAGACCTCGCGCGACTGGTTGATCATTGTGGACAGTTCGTGTGACTCCATCAACAGCTGTGTCATGTCCGCTGCTTCCAATGTTTCCATTTGGCGAGACCTCCTTTCTCAAGGTAACTACCCCTCGATTGTACCACGATCATACCCCTTCGTACAGATAATCGGGCACTACAATGCGCACTCGCTCAATATCGTCCAGGCGATAGCGCTGTTTGCCACCTTCGCCCGCAAGCAGCACAGTCCAGTACCCCATCTCAATTCGCACATCCGTTGGCAATCCTCGCAGCTTGTCCTTGCCCGCCCGCCCAATCTCGACCTCAAGCTGCAATTCGCTTGCTCGCTTCAACAAGTCTCGCATCGATTGTGGGTGGTACGATTGAAAATGCTGCGTCCACATTTTGGGCAGTGCTGCCACCTCCCCCATCCCTTCCAACGGATCGGGAAAAGTGTTCTCTACCGCGTATCCATCCCACGGACGCTCCACCACGAACCAGCCTGCGGGCGCATTTGTTCCCTCTGCCGTTTGATCAGCAGTCTCGAAGAAATCTGGCGTTTGCGAAAGCACTTGAGGCTCGTAGCCATACTCACGGAGCAGCTCCACAAGCTGGGATTTCTGGGAGAGTGCGATCAGAAAGTCGGTTGGAGATATGATCTGCGATAAAAATGGTTGAAAGTCAGTGATTTCCTTCCACTCTTCGAGAAACCCTGCATGAGCGGTTCGCACCCGATAATACGGCTCCATCTGAATCTGACGTGCCGTCTTTGCCCATTGGCTGATCGTCTCCACAAGAGCTTCTGGCAGCGGATGGACGCATCCTGCACGCAATAAATCGATGATTTGCTCCTCGGTTTTCCCGGAGGCGAGATACGCTTGCACCTCTTTCGCCTGGATCTCCCCCCGGATGATCGGACCATCAAAAAGGATAGTGCAAAACCGACTGATCTCCCACACCTGCAACAGCGGTACGAGGGGAGGGATCGTGATCGCGCCCGTCGCATCGATGAACCACCCTTCTTCTGCTGTCAAATGAGGCAGACTGATCCAGCGCCAGTACAGTTGATTCTCACTGTCGCTCCCTAGCTGAATCCATCCCATTCCCAAAAGAAGGTGAAGCCATTTGGATGCAATGAGCTGCTCGGCGTCAGCGGGCATAGAAAAACCAGCTTCCTTTAGTATGTGCATTTGCTCTGTCAAGGAACACCACTGATCAAGCGGGGCTTGTCTCATGTGAAGGGAAAAAGCCTCCCACCAGTCGCCATGTGGCAAGTACTGGGCTGCCACCTGCTCATACAATCCCCTCCAGCGGTCAGGAGACGACTGCGCCATCCAGCGCCGGACCTCTTGCGGACGTATGGAGAGGTGCTTGTTTTGGACGTGGATGAAACCAAGGCGAATCGCCATGTCCAGCGCGACAGTTAATGCCAGTCCTTCTCTTTCTTCTTGATCCAAAGGGGCCAGCGTCAAGCCCGCACAATGCTCGTCCGACAGGGAAATGATCCCTGCCATGCGTACCGACATCCTGCGATGAATGCTGCCTTTTTGTGTAACGGGTACCTGGTTGTCGCGAATGAATAGCAGGAGCCCAAAAAGATCCAGATGTATGCCCCGTCCACCCGTTATATAATAAGGGAGCGTTTTTGAAAGAGTCACGAACGCCCTCGAAGGTTCCGCGAGCATGAAGCTTGTTATTTGCTCCCGAATCTCTTGCGGCATGAGATAACCGATCTCGCTCCACATTTTGCGGACGGTCATAACCAACCCCAGCCGTCTCAGCCTAGTCAAGCCGACGGTTAATTGTCTTTGGTCAGAGGCAGCTTCTCGCTCCCAAGCGCGTTTGCTAAAAAAGCCTCTGGTTGATGCGATGACAAATCGCTTCATGACGTTTCGTTCGATGTCACTGGCCTGCTCCCACACGCGCCGCAGAAATTGCGGGTCTTGCAGCCGGGTGGACAGATTTTGATCATCAGCGGCACCAAAGCGTTTCGTCTGCTCCACCATGATTGCTTGCCGAGTTGTTTCGGACAAATATTCCAGCGAATCCTGGACTCGCACGACTGTCACCTCTTCTTTTCATTTTCAAAAGGATATCCACAATTATGGAGGGATGTTTGAGATGTTTACAATGATTCCCGGACTGTTGCTCTCTGCTGCTTTGACATTGACAGGAATTCAGCCATCGTCGCCTACTCCACATCCTACCCCAACAGCGACTTCTGCGGAAGAGGTCAAGACTGTGAATGCACAGTACGAGCCGGTAGCTGCCCCTTATCCACCAGCCGTTCAGAGCGCTCTTAGCAAAGTACGAAAAAGCGGTGGTCATACAATCGTTCGTGCCAATGGCAAATCGTACGTCGTCATCGGAGCCGGACAACGCCCAACTGGCGGCTATCAGCTGGTAGCCGATCAAGTGAAGCGTACAGGTCCGCATGGCTTTACGGTATCCGTACACGTGAAGGCCCCCGCTCCCGGCTCGATGAAAATCCAGGTCATTTCCTACCCAACCCTGGTCATTGCTCTGCCGGACCAGCAAGCACAGGTAACGGTACAAATGCGATAACAGAAGCTTGTTACAGAAAAAGCCGACTTCTAAGTGCGCCAAACGGGCACTCGGAACGTCGGCTTTCTGCATGAAATGCCTTGGTGATTCTCGATCTACGGTTTGACTTCAATCGGAATACGCTGGGAGACGCCGTAGGATTCATGGTTGTTATTTGCCAGCTCCACCATGACCTCATGCTTGCCGCTAGGAATATCCTTCATTACGTAAGTGGGCTCAAATACCTTTGCCACCTTTTTCCCATCCAGATAGAGATGGACATGCCCTTCTCCTGGTCGATTCTCTTTTCCCATATTTTCGAGGGAAAAAGAAAAATTCGTGACCGCAATCTTGAGCTCCAAATCATCCTGATTCAGAGTATGGGTCACGCTCAAGGTCGGAGCTTGCTGATGGCTGTGCCCTGCTTCGACCGCTGCTTCTGTTGGGGCCGCTTCGTTATTCGCATAGACGAACCACTCCACGCAAGCAGCGATCCCGATCAGCAGCAATAATCGGTAAACAAAACGTCTGGCCTTCATCGGGACACTCCTTTCCAAATTCAGTCATCCCCCAGTGTGCCCGATTGGCCCATCGTTCATTCGCCTATAAAGTTAGAAGAATTTCTTGCGGCCTTGCTCTTCTTTCAAAATCTCCACGGCTTCACGGAAGCGCAAAGAGTGGACAACTTCTCTCTCACGCAAATACTTCAAGCCGTCCTGGATATCCACATCATCCGTCATGTCAATAAGCCATTGATACGTCGCGCGCGCTTTTTCTTCCGCTGCGATGTCTTCGTACAAATCGGCGATGGGATCGCCTTTTGCTTGAATGTAAGTAGCGGTAAAAGGCACTCCACCAGCATTTTCATAGAAAAGAGCTCGGTCGTGGTTGGCGTAATGGGCACCCAATCCCGCTGCCTCCAGCTCTTCCACCGTTGCGTCCTTGGTCAATTTGTACACCATGGTTGCGATCATTTCCAAATGCGCAAATTCTTCCGTCCCGATATCCGTCAACAGTCCAATGACTTTATCCGGGATCGTGTATCGTTGATTCAAATAGCGCAGGGCAGCAGCCAGTTCACCGTCGGCACCGCCGTACTGCTCCATCAAAAATTTCGCCATGCGGACATCGCACTTGCCGACACGAACCGGGTACTGAAGCTTTTTCTCATAAATCCACATCGTCGCGTTTTCTCCCTCATTTCTCTATGTTAGACTTGCCAAGGCCAAGGTGTATCGTTCCATTGCCATGGATAACCCGAATAGCTGTGTCCGAGGTTCATGAGCGGTCCGTACAAGGTCTCGAATTCATTGGCCATATGCCAGCGCTGCTGCACGAGTTCATTGTATTGCTCGATGGCGTTCGCATCATTCGGATGGGTATCCAGATATAAATTCAGCTCACACAAGACGAAGTCAACTGCCTGCAGCTGTGTAAGCATTTCCATGTACTGCTCATCGCCAGGTCTTGTATGCGGATTAGCGTTCATGATGGCCCTCCCCTCTTCTTTCCCTCTGTCCTGTCGGAACGTAAGGGCTGTACAGTGCAGGCCACAGCGTTCCATGCATCAGAGCCTCCATAGGAGAGAACTGCGGCAGGTTTTCAGGCTGAAAGCCAATAAAAAGCTGAGGTGGGACGTAGTAGGATTTGACGCGAATCGGCGGGCAAGGATCATGCGGGCTCACGTAAGGAAAATAGACCCGAGTTTGAGAATCCAATGGAGACATCCTCCTCCAAAATAGGTATCTGACCAGTCATGATTACCTTATGTCGCCCACCCATTTCAGGTGATGGGCAAACACCCAAAAGAATCCGCCTCTACGCAAAAAAGCTGATCCCGTTATCAGGAATCAGCTTAGGTCTTGGTATTCGGCTTAGGTCTTGGTATTCGGCTTAGGTCTTGGTATTCGGCTTTTGCCTTTGTCCGCTCTTATTCTTTCCGTTGTAAATGCGTTCGTAAATGACCTCTCAGGACACCTACATGCGGTTCCTTCAGGATCATGGCGTGATCCGCTTCCATGCAGTGTTCTTCAATGAGTCCGGTCGGCGACGTTTGCCAGCCGAGTCTTTCTGCAGGATTGAGATTTGTCACCGCACGGATCAGCAAGATCTTCCCGGGGTATGGCTTAGGCCGATAGGAGCGCGTCGCGGAAACTAGCTCTTGCACGTTGTCATCCTCGGGTGAAGCTTCATCTACGGACTTCTTCAGCACCTTCCCTACAAACCGCAGCTTTTGCAGCACAAACGGTTTGCGCAGATCGGAAGGCAGACGGAATAGCAGTTTGAAGCTGTTGATGATTTTGTCTTGCATTTTCAGCGGAGGCAGAGCTGGGCTCGCGTAGTTGAGGATCGCAAGCAGCTCGATTTCTTCTCCCGCCTGCAAGAGCTGCTGTGCCATTTCGTAAGCAATCGCGCCACCAAGGCAAAACCCGATGAGATGATAAGGTCCCTTTGGCTGAACCTCGCGAAGCTCGTGGATGTATTTGCGTGCAATCGACTCTACGCTTACCTCGGGAGCACCTGCAACATACCTCAACCCGTACAGCGGCTGATCCTGCCCCAAGCCGCGCGCCAATTCTCCGTAGATCAACACTTCTCCCCCTCCGCCGTGAATGCAGAAGTAAGGGGGCTTCGTTCCAACGGGCGAAATGGGCACCAGTGACTTGGACAGCTCTGCGTGATCTTCGTCAGATGTCAGCAGCTTCGCCAGCTTTTCGATCGTGTCTTCCTGGAAGACACTCGAGACAGCAAGTCGTTTCTGGAACGTTTTTTCCATATAGGAGAACATACGCATAGCGAGCAGCGAATTGCCGCCTAGGTGAAAAAAGTTGTCCGTGACACCGATTGGCTTTACGTCCAGCAGCTGCTCCCAGATTTGCACGAGCGTATCTTCGATTTGATTTCGCGGCGCGGTGAAGTGTGCTTCATTGCTGGCTACCGTGGGTACAGGCAATCGCTTGCGGTCGATCTTGCCAACCGGCGTAACGGGGACCTCCTGCAGCTCCACAAAGAAGGTGGGAATCATGTACTCGGGCAATTTATCCCGGACAAACGCTCGGATCGCTTGCTGCTGAAAGCTGGCACCTGCGTTCATCACCACGTAGGAGACGAGGCCTGCGGTTCCATCCTTGCCTTTTGTCACCCCTGCCACAGACTGGCGAACCCCTGGGAAGAGCCCCACAACCGTTTCGATTTCCCCCAATTCAATCCGGCAGCCCCTAATCTTCACCTGATCGTCTGCTCGACCGATAAAATCCACATGGCCGTCCGCTCGATAGCGTGCCAGATCCCCCGATTTGTACATTCTCTCGCCTGCTTTTGGGCTGAACGGGTCAAGCGGGAATCTTTCTTCTGTCAATTCTGGCCGGTTCAAATATCCCCGCGCCACGCCATCTCCTGCCATGTACAAGTCGCCAATCACTCCGATCGGCACCGGCTGCAGCTGCGAATCCAGAATATACAGTCGATCTGTCGCGATGGGACGTCCGATCGGGATGGTCGTTTCATTTTGCGCGATCTCTTTGACAGGATAGCTCGTCGTGTTGACCGCATTCTCCGTCGGTCCATACAGGTTGATCAATCTGCAATGCGGGAGCTTCATTAGGCACTTGCGAGCGAGCCACACGGGCAGCGCCTCTCCACCCGGCATTACCTGGCGCAATCCAACCAGCGCCTCGCTGTGATCCTCCAGCAGGACATTGAGCCGATCCGGGGTGACATTGAGAGAGGTGACTTTGTAACGCTGAATCGTCTGCGCGATCTCACCAAAGGAAGGCTTATTGGTGGACAGGATGACCAGCCTGCCTCCGTTTAAAAGCGCGCCGTAAATTTCAAAGGCGGATACGTCAAAGGCGACCGCGCCCAAATTCATGTACGTCTCATCCGGCCCCACGCTGGCGTAGTTGATATTTTTCACCAAGCGAACGATCCCGCGTTGATCAATCATGACGCCCTTTGGTTTTCCCGTTGAGCCAGAGGTATACATCACGTAAGCCAAATGAACAGCGCTGCTGCTTCTGGGGAACGAATCGGCCTTGCTTTTGGCTTCCAGTGAATCCTGATCGAGGAAAACCATCGTAGCGTTCAGCCGGGGAAGCTCTGCAAAGATGCGTTCAGTGGTAATCACAAAGGATGCCGCTGAATCTTCCAGCATGTACGCAATCCTCTCACTAGGGTAGGTCAAATCAATAGGTACGTAGGCCCCTCCAGCTTTTAGCACGCCCAGGTAGCTGGCGATCATGTCTGGCGATCTGTCTAGACACACTGCGACGAGCTGCTCAGGGACAATCCCTAGGTTATTCAGGCGGTGAGCGATTTCATTTGCCCGACGATCGAGCTGTTGGTAGGAGATTTCCTGATCTTCAAACAGCAAGGCAATCTGATCGGGCCCAAGCTTCACCTGCTCTTCAAACAGATCCACCATGCTCGCGTCACGGGGATAAGCTGGCTTTGCTGTGTTCCAGTCCACGAGCAGCTGCTTGCGCTCGGCATCCGTCAAAATCGGCAAGGTGAACAGCCTCGCAGCTGGATCTGCGAGTGCGCCCTCCAGCAGCTTGAAATAATGCCCCGCTACTCGGTTGATGGTCTCTTCTTTGAACAGGTCCGTCGCATACGTGATCGCGAGCGTCATCTCTTCTTCTGACTCTACGATTCTAAACGTCAGATCGGTCTCGACGTCACCATGCCATCCATCGTCCCTGTTCGCCAGCAGGTTTCCTTCCGTCAAATTCTCCCCATAGGAAGACATGTCCAGCATGACGCGAAACAAAGGAACAGATCCAGCAGATTGGCTCAAACCGAGCAACGATGCAAGCTCATCGAGTGGAATACTCTGATGCTCCCTAGCTTCCGCGAAAGCCTCTTGGACTTCTCGCACAGCTTTATCCAGTGATTTTTCCCCAGTCCAAAAGCTTTGTACGATCACCGGATTTGCCATTGGCGCAAGTTCTGATATTGTGCCAGACAACAAGGCTGCGACACGGATTTCGTCTTCGGCGTTATAGCGATGCATCATCATTTTTAATACCGTAAGCAGTACGAGAAACGAATGTACCTGTGCTTGCTTGGCATACGTCTCGATACTCTGCCGGATCGCTGCTTGGAAGGAATAAGAGCGGGTGGTTCTAGAAGGTGCTGAAGCCGGTGAGGTTCTCGAAAAATCGGCAGGCAAATACTGCTCGGGAGGCTCATAGCCCATTTTACGTTTCCAAAAGGCAAGATCCCGCTTTCTTTCTTCCTCCGTGAAGCGACGCTTTTGTCCCTCACGATACATGTCCTCTTGCTCCAAAAGAATGTTTTTCACCTGCTACTCCTCCTTTTGCACCTTCACGTCCTGAACGCGTCTTGACCTTTGAACGAACAAAAACGAACGACTGGCGTATCTGAATCTGTCGCCACCGTCCCTACGTAATGGTTCTGATAACAAAATGGCACCAGCTGCAGATTCTCTATCGCAAACCTTTCCCCTCGATCTGCCTCCAAATCAAGCGCAGCTAATCCGAGCCCAAGCGCTTTGAGCTGAGCTTCCTTTCTCGTCCAAAGCTGAAAAAACACCCGGTTCTGTTCGGCTTCTGGCATGGATTTGAGCAAATGCTGTTCTTCTCGGGAAAAAACAGCTTGCCCAATACCGTCCCACTCGAAGTCAGGATCGAGAAACTCCAGATCGATGCCTACCGCACGATTTCTGGCGAATACGTAACAGACATGATCTCGCGAGTGCGACATATTAAATGCAAGGGCGTATGGAATGTCGTGATGGAGAAGTGATGGTTTTCCGAAGCGATTTTTTTGAAAGTGGATGGCAGAAGGCTGTATTTCGATATAAGCAGCTAAAAGAAACCGGAGGAGACGATGTGAAAATTGGTAACGATCCTGATCGTGAGGAGATCGGAAGCTTGCGACTTGTCTTCCTTCTTCTTGGGAGAGCACTTCTTGGCACGCAGGTAAAGACCCTATTTGTGCCAGCCAAACGTGAACCTCATTGCCAGCGATAAATGCCTGGCTCTTTGCTATGTCAATCGGTCGTCTGCCTTGCTCCCAGTGAGTATCGGCCTGTCCGAATGGTGTTGATTTTCCTGTATTTGCAATCGTCATGAATCCTGTACCGGATAACAGCTTGTTACACTCGTTTTCACTCGTACGGTCCCTCCCCGATATCAAAGCAATGGCTATACCCCCTATTGTACCAGCTTTTCGTTCGTTGTAAAGAACAGTCGAGCGAACAACCTTTCTACTCGTTCTATTCCGAAAACAAAATGCCACCCCCATTTTCTACGTTACTGGGGTGGCATTTTGTCTTGTTCATCTCTCAAAAGGGCGAGAATTCTCACAAACGATGACCGTCATTAGCGTTTCGGCGCTCGGAAACCGGCAGCCTTCGCTTCTTCCTCTGTTGCAAACCACATTTCCGCATGGGTTTGCTCATAGCTTGCGGAGCCAGGCACATGATAGATTTTTTCGCCTTTGGCATTGATGTTTCCTTTGATTGTCTTGCCCTCTGGCGCAGCCTCCTTGGCAGGCTTGGCCGTTGCCGATTTCTTCGCGGCCTTCTCTTCGGATAGTCCCCAGAGCCCTTTGTTGTTCTCCCTCGCCTCTCGTTCCGCTTCCAAAAACAGATCGGCATAGGCTACATTTGGCGGAATCGTCATGATGCGAGCGTAACCGTCGCGCACCAGCTTTTCATTGACGAAGGTGCCATCCTGCAGGTACATATACGCTAACAAGCGCTTGTATTTATCGTATGGCTCTACATCGAACTTCAGCTTGACCTTTTGGCCTGTCAGCAGCTGCTTGGAGAACTCACTTGCTTCTTTTCCATACGGCTGGACTGGCGTATTCGGTTTGACCGATTCTGGCGTATCCACCCCGATGAGCCGCACTTTCTCTCCTGTTGAAAGTTCAACTGTATCTCCATCCACTACCCGCTGGACGGTCGCTTCCATTTCCCCGTTTGCCACAGGTTGTCCCGTCGATGAAGAACAGGCACCCAGCAAAGCAGAGAACAATGCCAGGCAGATTGCAATACGTTTCATCTCGTTCCTTCCCTTCTCCCACGTTGCATCGGCTTATAGCGTAGTGGAAGTTCCTTCTCAGGTCAAGAATCAAGCTCGCAGCCGCGCAAACGCACGGAAAAAACGACCTATCCGATGAGGTCGTTTTTGTCTATACATGTGGATTAGTCACGATCCGCGTTAAATAAGAACAGCAACACGACCACCACAATAATAATCCAAAGAAGCTCGTCGTTGTCTCGATCAAAAAAACTGTCAAACAGACCCATTTCGGAGTCCCCCTTTCCTTCTCGCTACAGCCTATGCAAAAGACTAGACGCGTGTCAGTAGGTGGAAGAGCCCAAAAGTGAAAAAGATGTTCTATAGCAGCTTGGCAGAAATTACGTGCACGTATGGGGTGATTTGCTGTGCTTGGTTCTCAAAGCCTAGCTTTGTCAACTCCTCTTGCATGCGAGTACGATTCGCATAGCATTCCTTTCTCATCTGCTCCACCGCCTGCTCATCCCCTGCCGCTTCCAATTGCTGCAGACGGGCAAGACGTTCTTCTTCATTTATAAACATCAGGTCAGCGATTACCAAACGTCCGCCGGGCTTGAGTACACGCCGACACTCCGCCAGCGCCAGCGGCTTTTGCTCATCGGTCAAATGATGGAGCGCATAGCTGGAAACAGCAAAATCAAAGCGGTTCTCCAAAAACGGAAACGCGAAAAAGGTCCCGATCTTCGTCTCCACCTCAGGATGCTTGCGCCTGCACTGCCGCAGCATTTCCAAGGATTGATCAAACCCGCTCATCTTGACACCCGCACGGACAAAGCGTCCCGCCAGATTGCCGGTTCCCGTTCCGACATCCACCCCCCATTCGCCTGGCATGGGAGCTGCCGCTTGGAGGACAGCATCCAGCACTTCCTCGTAGTTTTCGTGTTTGTTGAAGCCATCCTGTTTTCGCGTTACCAGCTCGTCATACACTTCAGCGATCTGGTTAAAATTCCATCGATCTACCCAATCCGCCCGTGTCTGACGTAGGCGCTTGCTTCCTTCCGCCAGCTCAAAAAGCGAAGCAGGGTCGATGACCGTATCGCTTTTGACCCGCTCAATCATCGCCTCGGTCGTCTCGATCACCTTGCTCAGCTCTACCCACCGGTCGTACATAAAGGATCGCTGCAGCTCCAGGTAGTTCAGCAGACTCCCCTGCCCTTCCTCCATTTGCCGCAGGAGCTCACCGATGTCTTCAATAGGCATCCCTACCTCACGCAGGGTGATGATCGTCTGCAAGCGCCACAGGTCTTCCTCCGAAAATTGGCGATACCCCGATTCATCTGCCTTTTGCGGGTGAATTAATCCTTTTTCTTCGTAATAGCGGATGGCTCGCGGCGTAATTTGCAGTCGCTGTGCCATGTCCTTTATTTGCATCAGGTACAACTCCCTGCTTGTTTTTTTCCTCGTCAGTCGTATTCTAAACCTTTCCGTTACGTCAAAGTAAAGAGAAGCTCTTTCTTTAAGGATAGGAGAAACGGATCAAGAACTCTAGAGGGCTAAATGAAATAGGCAGCAGAACAGAAAAAAACTGCCGGTGAAGGCACCGACAGTGTGAGCGAAGGCAGCTATTTGCTATTTTCAGCTTCCTTGACAACGGAAGCGAACGCGGCTGTGATGATGGATGTGCCGACAACTCCGATATAGGCTGAACCGCGCTGCATCCCTTCACGTACGCCCTCCAGATTGCCAGCGACGATCCCGACTGCTGCCCCCATCTCCTCGCCTTGTGCAAACAGCTTGTCAACGAGTGCCTGCACTTCCGGATCGTTCGGGCTGCTTTTCCCCATGTTGACGGAAAGGTCGGTCGTCCCGATGAACCCGATGTCAACACCCGGTACGCTCATGATCTCCGGAAAATGTTCCGCTGCCTGCGGTGTTTCAATATGAACGATTACCAAGGTGTCTTCGTTTTCACGATCCAGAAACGCTCGCCCGCTGTCTTTCCCATAACGGGCTGCACGATGAGAATACGCCGCTCCTCTGGTGCCGTACGGGGGATATTTCGCCAGCGCAACGGCAGCTTGGGCAGCCTCCCTGGTGTTTACCATCGGTACCTGAACTCCTTTTGCTCCTCGATCCAAAGCTTTTTGGATACTGGATGGATCATAGGAAACGCGTACGATGGGCACGAGGTTGACCGATTCTGCGGTACGAATCATATTTTCCAGCTCTGAGTAGCTAAAGGCGCCGTGCTCGTCATCGATGACGATGAAATCAAAGCCCGCATGTCCGGCCATTTCTACAATAGCCGGCGAGTAAATCCCGATAAAAGCGCCGACTGTCTTTTCCCCATTTTTTATTTTTTCCTTTACAAGGTTCCCCATCTCGCTCATCCTCTCTATTCCGTAATCTCTTCCAGCTTGCTGCGTGGCTCCCTAAAGCTATCAATTCCTATATTTGTCCCCAGATTCAGCTTGATAAAGATCACGGAGATCAGCGAGATGACCCCAATGATCAGAAAGCCCGTTTGTCGGGAGAAGGACTCCGTCAAAACACCCATCATCACCGGGCCAAAGAAAATCCCCGCCGAGTAGATGCTCTGGAACAGTCCCATCCTCGTCGATTGCTTATTCTCCGGTATGTTGTGAACGCTGAGCGATGTGACCACGGTAAAAATCAATCCGAAGGCGAAGCCAGCTACTGCTTGCAGAACAAATAAGGTTGGCAAATTCGGTGCGTAGGGAATCACGATGGCGATAATCCCTTGCAGGGTAGCTCCGGTGATAGCCGTATTGATAATTCCCAGCTTCTTGTAAAAAAAGTTTCCACACAAAGCGGCAGCAAGTCCATAGACGATGAGATGCGTATTGGAGAGCCAGCTGATCGCTATGGCATTTGCACCCAAATCTTTGGCGACTAGCGGTGTAAACGTATCACGCGTACCAAACGGCACCATAATAGCGATCGTGGCGAGGATGGCAATCAGCCAAATTTTGCGATCCGTTACCTGCTCAACAAAGATCTTCTTATCGTATTTCTCCTTGAGATCCACGCTTTTCTCTTTAATGAAGAAGGTTAACATGAGCGCGGTAACGGCTGCGACCACCGCGACGAGAAAGCTGTATTGGTAGCCATAGCTGTTGGCGATGAGACCGCCGATCGTAGAGCCGAGCAAGGAACCGGCCGGTGAGGCAACAGACAGGATCGCTACCGCCTTGGCCGCTTCTTTTCTGCCAAAAAACGAGGCAAACATGACATTGTAAATCACCCAGGTAGAGCTGGTTAATCCATCTGAAATCTTTCCGAGGTAAAGCGTCGTAGAATTAGGAGCGATAAAGGCAAGCGTCCACGTCACTGCGGTGATGACCAGACCGATTTGCAGAAAAATTCTGCGTTTATTCAAGGCATCGGAGACAATCCCAATCGGAAAGCGAGTAAACAAAGAAGCAAGACCCGTTACCCCGATAATGCTCCCGATCACGATCGAATTGATCCCCAGCTCTTTGGCATAGGTCGAAATGAACGGATCGAATGCCGAAACACTGATAAAAAACAGCAAGCTGATGATAAAAAACAATACCATGTCTTTTTTGGTAAACGCCTTTTCCATAGAGCCACCCCATTCTTTTCTTCGTATCCGTCTTACTGCAAAAGCCAATACCGCAATACCGCCGTGACCGCCTGTGGCTGCTCCAGCGTGCTTAAATGTCCGCACTGTTCAAAGATCACGAGCTTCGCCTGAGGAATCAGGTCAGCCATTTCCTGATGAGCTTGCAGCGGGCAGGAAGCGTCTTCTCTCCCTGTTGCCACCAAGGTAGGACAGGTAATCGTTGTGAGCACGTCGCGAGCATCCGGCTTTGTCATCAATGCCGTCATCTGATTGATCATCGCTTCCGGGCCGATACTGTCCGCCATTTGAATGACCGTCTCGACGAGCTGCTTGTTTTGCAAATGCTGCGGATGCAAGAGCCCCGGAAGCAAATACCGAGTCGTAATCTCGATAAATTGATCGTTTTTCGCCATCTGGATAAATCTTTCCCAATTGCTGATCTGGTCGGATCGAGGAGGATAGGCGTTCGTATCCAGCAAAGCTAACTTTTTGACACGCTCAGGAGCTTGCCTCATGATTTCCATTGCGACGATTCCTCCCATCGACAAGCCAGCGAGTGCAAATTGCTCGGGAGCTTGCCGTAATACGGTGGAAGCCATCGCTTGAATCGAACGATCTCGGGTTACATCACCCTCAAAGATCTCGGCAATATCGGAAAGATGCTCCTTTTGATGCTGCCACAGCAACGAATTGCATAGCGTTCCTGCGAGAAGAATCAAGGGAATTTTCGTCATCTCGTCTTCCTTCTTTCTCGACATCTGATCCACTGACAACCAACTATTTGAAACCGCTTACTATTTTCACAAAAAGGAGGGGAGCCTCCATCAAACCTGCCAATAGAAACTCCGAATCCCCTCCCAGCGTTTACAGCTTGGAGATTGCTTCTTTTACGGCTGGTGCCCATTCCACGACCGGTTTCTCATCCCCACTGTTGATGATGAACAGAGAGCCTGCTTCTTCCCCCACACTCTCCATGCTTCTGTAAACATCAGCCGGGATCGACATGATATCTTTTGCCTGAAGCACGACTTCTCCTTCGGTGCCATCGACTCCCCAGCGCACTTTCCATTGTCCCTTCTGCACGAAAATGACCTGCTTGGCTGATTGCTTGAAGGGATAAAAACCATGCCCCGGCTCAGCCTCTACCATTTCAAAGGTGAACGAATGAGGATGTTGAACCAGTGGTGTTCTGTCTGCGGCATCCGCCATACCCGCTCCGATGATCCCATAGCTCTTCTTCCGGCCTTTTGGGAGTCGGCAATCCATATAAGAGTTTTCGTGACCGACGCGCTCTGCAAATCGGAAAATCCGTTTGCTCACTTCTTCAACCGTGACTTTATCAAAAGCCGAAAGCTCTGCCTCTGTCAGCGGCCGGACAATCTCGGCATCTTTCGGTACTTCCATTCCGATCGTCGTATCGATGAGGCGTCCATCCTCCAGCAATACCAATCCATGCCCTTCTGCCGCCTTGAGTACCTGCGGGGCCCAAGTCACTTTTCCGGGATTGTCTTCTCCTAGTATGCAATACAGAAAGCCGTCATCGGGACCACAATTTGAAAACGCGCGAAAAATATGGGTGGGGATCGTGAAAACATCGCCTTCTTTTAAAATCACTTCGCCATCTGTACCGTCCTGCCCCCAAAAGAACCGCCATTCTCCTTTTGCAACGATAAACACCTCTGCAGTCAGGTGAGAGTGCAGGGAGTTCTTGGTTCCGTGTGGCATCGCTGCAGCTCCAAAATTAAACCCGTGCGGCTCCTCCAGGTTCACAAAACGGTTGCTGCTCTCCGATACGCCAGGTCCGATAATCGTGTAATTTTCTTTCCGATCGGAGCCGGGCGTTTTTGCATCGATAAAGGCAGAGCGGTCCGGAACCAAATCTTCAAATCGGATGACTCTTTTCAACATTTGCTCTTTTGAAATCACAGTACTCATCTTCTTTTCCTCCTATATTGTAAAAAAGTCAAAACAGCCTACCTGTACGGGGATTACTTGCATCACCACCTTTCCAAGAAATGCTTACATGCTCTTTTTGAATGCGTATTCAATAACGATAATGATGATTGTGAGGATTTTGAATGCGCATGCAAAACAAGCTGCAAGGAGACTTTCCTTTGCTTTATATGTACCCAATGAATTTTTGAATACGCATTCAAAAGGTGATAAAAAGAAACGCATCCACTTCGATTTATTGAATGCGTATTCAAACAAAAACGAAAAAATGCTTTCTTCATTCTACTCATGAACCGTTGCACACACCCGTTGTCCTTCGAATCAATAATTCCGGTTCGATGATTACGTGAACAGGCTGCACGTCCTTTTGATCGCTTTCAATCAGCTGGATCAAATTATCCAAGGCCAGCAATGCCATTTTTTCTTTTTGCTGCGAGATCGTTGTCAGTCCTATATAGCTGTTTGCGGCGATGTTGATATTGTCAAATCCAATGATCGATACATCCTCTGGAATCTTGAGTCCCAATCCTGCTACCCCATCCATCACGGCCAGAGCCATCTCATCGGACATCGCGAATATCGCGGACGGGCGGTCAGGTCTGCTCAAAATACGTTTGGTGAACGTCACTACCTTGTCGTGGGTAAGCTCCTCCTTGAACACCAGCTCGCTGTCATAGGAAAGGCCATATTTTTGCAAGGCTTCTCTGTAAGCAACATATCGCTCATAAACCGTTAAATACTTCGATGGACCTGCAATATAAGCAATTTTTTTATGCCCAAGCTCGGCTAAATGCTCAACCGCAAGCATCGCGCCCTTTTTGTTGTCCAGCGAAATCGAGTTGACCTCGGAGTCATCCAATCGGCTGTTGTACAGAACGATGGGAAAGCCGTTTTCGTACAGCTGCTTTACCCTTGCATTATTACGGTTGACGGCTGCTGCCAGAATCCCGTCGACCCGCTTTCCGATTAAGGTGGAAATAGCCTTTTCCAACTGGTAGTCATCGTGGTTCGTATTGTAGATGATTACATCGTACTTTTCCTTCTGCGCCTTGCTTATGATCACACCTGCAGACTCGGCAAAGAAGGGGTTTGAAATATTCCCGATAATCAGGCCAATGGTTCTGGTCTTCTTTTCAACCAAGCTTCGCGCGATCTCGTCTCGGGTAAAACCTAGCTCGTTGATCGCCTCCAGCACTTTTTCTCGTGTCCCTTCCTTGATAAACGGGTAATTATTCAATACACGGGAAACGGTTGACTGCGACACTCCCGCCTTTTTGGCGACGTCGTCTGCTGTAACTCTTCCTTTCATCATCAAACGAATCCTTTCCTTACACCAACAAACGGTACGATCTTTTGTGTAGTATAATAGCTTTCTTTTTCATTTTCAACACATTTCTGACAACTTCTTATGTAAAAAAGGCTGACGGACTCTATCGCCGACAGCCTCGTACAAATGAGCGTTCCCCACAGATGGATTAATGCGTAGCGGGCTCCGAAATTTCCTGGAGGGCGTCGCTCGCCTCGTCGTGATGCACCTGGCGAATGGCCATGTCAGCCAAAGCAACGATCCCCACGAGCTTGCCGTTCTCTACGACAGGCAGACGACGTATCTGATGCTGTGCCATGATTTTCGCCGCTTCGTCCACCGTCATTCCTGGCTGACCCAGTATGATATCACGCGTCATCACGACTTCTGTCGCTGTTGACCCTTCGTGCTTCTCAGCCAACCCGCGAATGACGATATCACGGTCAGTAATGATTCCAATCACGTCATTTTTCTCGTTGACGACCGGGATCACACCTACGTTCCAGTCACGCATCTTGCATGCCACTTCATACACATTATCCTTCAGCGTCACGGTCGCGATATCTTTTGTCATGATTTCGCGCAATGTACGATTCTCTACTTTCGCCATCTATGTTCTCCTCCTTTAGCTAATGAACGCTTGTAGTGTGTCCTGTTACCTATTCCTTCATTCGCTCAACTGGGACATGCGTCATGATTTTCGACTAGAGCTGACCTGTCTGACTGTGATAAGATGGAAGCATGGTGCTTTTGGACAGTAGCAAAAAAAGACCGCTGGGTGCTGCAACACCCGCGCGGTCCGTAAGCTACAATGGTCGTTCCTTTCGGGGGAGTCGGCTCCTAGTACCTGCCTGTAGACCTCCCGGCTGTGAAGCTCAAGGGAGGTCTACTTTTTCTTACTAGATGACAGCATTATTACTAAAGTCCCAAATGTCAACATCAGACTTAGTGCTTCGAATACTGTCATAGTATCACCCCCTTTCATTCGGGGATGCCGACCGCCCTTGAGAATCAATCCATTGTGTAGCAAATTATACCATATCATGGCAATTCCGGTCATCTACTCGTAAGATTGACTTATACATTGCGCTTCTTCCAAAAACAGACTATCATTAGGATGTGAAAATCTTACCTTTTTGTAGGAGGAAAAAGAATGGTTATCAAGGATACTGGGGTAAGCACCAAGGAAGTCTTTTTCGCCGATCTGGAACACTATATGAGTGATCTCGGTTTCGATCGTGGTGCTTGGGATTACAAACACGCTACATACGACTATAAAATCCAAGATAAAGGAAACGTTTACTACCTGCGTCTGGAAGCAAACGTGACCGAAGGAAAGCTGGAAGACTCCCACGCTGTCCTGAAATTGGAAGATCCTTATATGGGTAAGCATCTGTTCCCGCATGGCTTGGACTACGACTATCCGATTCCAGATTCTGTTATCAAATCGGCCAAGCTGAAGCTGCAAATGCTGAACGAAAAGCTGTCTTCGCACTAAGCCTTTGCATTGCGACAATTGAAATAGTGCTGCGAAACAGAGAGGTGTCCCCTCTCTGTTTCACGTAGAAGGGGGTTCTACGATGAAAACACGGGGCGTCCCTGATTTTTTGTTACTGTTTTTAACCGCCCTGATCGTGGGGTTCGGCATCACAATGGTACTCAGTTCCAGTTCGATTTTTGCTCTGACCAGCTTCACCTCAAACGGCTGTGATTACTGCAATGGCGATGAACTGTACTTTGTGAAACGGCAAATACGCTTCTTAGTTTTAGGCATAGTCGGGATGCTGGTTGCCATGAACATTCCCTTTTCTTTTTACAAACGCAATTTCTTGCTGATCGCCACGGTAAGCTTTTTCGCCTTGCTGCTGGTTCTGGTGCCAGGTATCGGGGAGAACATCAAAGGGGCTCGCTCCTGGTTTCGCATCGGTTCTTCCAACCTCCAGCCTGCCGAGTTCGCGAAGCTGGGGCTGATTTTGTACCTGGCTGCCATTATCTCCAAAAAAGGGGATGGGATACGAAAGCTTAAATCCGGCTTGATGCCTCCCCTTTTAGTGACCGGGCTGTTTTTTCTTTTGATTGTTGCCCAGCCTGACCTGGGATCAGCCGCCATTTTGCTTGGGACTGGCCTGATTGTCATGGTATGTGGTGGTGCCCGGCTCCGTTATTTGATTGGAATTGGCGGCCCTGTAGTTGCGCTAGCTTTGGCCGCTTACATCACCGTCAAGCAGCACGCCCTCAACCGAATCCACTCCTATCTGGACCCGTGGAGCGATCCCCTGAATACGGGCTACAATATCATTCAGTCGTGGATTGCTATCGCCCATGGCGGCCTATCTGGTACGGGATTTGGAAAGAGCATTCAGAAGTATTTATACTTGCCGGAAGCGCATACCGATTTCATCTTTTCGATTATTTCCGAAGAGCTGGGCTTTATCGGGGCTTCCATCTTCCTGCTCATCTATCTGCTATTTTTGCTGCGGGGGATCCACATTTGTCTGCGCGTCAAGGATACCTTTGCCAGCCTCGTCGGAATTGGCATTATCAGCATGATTGCCCTCCAGGCTGCTGTCAACATCGGGGGGGTGACGGGAATCATTCCTTTGACGGGTGTCCCTCTTCCCTTTATCAGCTACGGAGGTTCCTCCCTGTTGGTTTGCCTGATCTCGACAGGAATCCTGCTGAATGTGTCCCGTGAAGTCAGCCGTCAAAAAGTGGACGAGCAAGTAACGAAAACGACCTATACCGTTTGAGGAAAGAAAAAACGACCTGCTTTTGTCGCAGGTCGTTCTTATTTGATTTCGATCGTTTCGACACGGACATTGATTGCATCCACCCAGAGACCCGTCAGTGTTTCAACCGCATCCTTTACTTTTTCCTGGAGAGTGTGACAGACATGATGGATGGGCGCCCCGTATTTGACGGAAACCCGCATGTCGATGGTCACCTTGTCTTCCACCATCGAGACGCTGATTCCTTTGGATCCGCCATTGATTTTCTTGGCTAAATCCTGATACAGTCCCCCCGAACGGACCGAAACCTCCAGCACCTCTTCTACCGCCACTCCTGCTATGACTGCAATGACTTGATCTGCGACTCTGATTTCACCGAGTTTTTCAACCACCTGGACGCCCTCCTCCTTGCCCGATTTTTACGCTCTCCCACCCGTTTTATCTGACTTTTCTCTCATTATAAACAAATCATGCTTGGGCTTGGAAGGGGATTTGTTTTTTTCTCTCCGTTAATGTCGGAGAAGTGCATGTCACGTCGAGAAGTGTCAGTTCATTGGTCGAAAGAGCTTCACTGATGGCGCTGCTCAAGTCACCGACCGTACGTACATGACGCCCGGAAACGCCGCAGGCTTGTGCCCACATGACGAAGTCGGGATTATGCAGCTTTGTACCAAATGAGCGATAGCCCGCTTGCTTCATTTTGATTTCTTCCAAGCCTAATGACGCGTTATTGACGACGATCAGGAGAAATTCCGTATGCTGTTCCACCGCTGTCATCAGCTCGGCGAGATGCATCTGCAGGCCGCCGTCCCCTGTGATGCAGACGACCTGCTGCTTTGGATGAGTAAGCTTGGCTGCGATCGCTGCAGGCAAGCCAAAGCCCATCGTACGCCATTTTCCCGAAAACAATGGAGTTTGTGCACGCGTACGAAACGCACGGTTAAACCAAAGCGTGTGTTCCCCTGTGTCTAAGGCGATGATCGCGTCATCCTTCACCAGCCTTCCCAAGGTGTGCAGCAAGGTTTCGGGCTTGATCTGCTCGCTTCCCCCTTGATTGGTGATGCTTTGCGTCTCCTCCCAAAAACGTGCATGCCATTTTTCTACCTGTTCTTCCCAAGCATGTTCGACTGCGCGCATTTCTAAACGTCTCTGCCATAACGGAAGGACGTCATCGAGATTCGCGGTCACAGAAACAAGATGCGGCTGCGCATGAATGGACTCCGAATGAGAATCCATTTGAATGATGGGAAGGTGCTTGGGAATAAACGATTGAGGAAACCAGCTCGCTCCCAAAATGACCAGCAGATCCGCCTCCGCAAGTGCTTGGAGCGCCGCTTCGCTGCCACCTTCTCCGAGTCCCCCCAGTACAAGCGGATGAGAATCCTCTATACTTCCTTTCGCCCCCAGCGACAAGAGAATGCCAGCACCGAGCGTCTCTGCAAACCTGCGGCAGCTCTCGGCATCTGCCCGCCCTCCCGCACCTACCAGAACCAACGGCCTTTTTGCCAGCAGCAGCTGCTGTGCAGCATGCTCCATCTCGATCCGATCCGGTCTGACAGCCTGAGAAACCCGCGGCAGCTCCGGAGTAATCTCTGCAGAGGTCATTTCCTCGAAAACATCCTTGCAGATAGCTACATGCGCGACTCCTTTTTGCTGGGCAGCTGTCGTAAATGCTTTGTGCAGGATGGACCCAATGGCTTTTGGATGAGTGACGGTCGTCGTGTACTTGCACAAGGGTCGCATCAGGTCTTCTTGGGGAACATACTGCTTGTACGCTCCTCCCATTTTGTACGTTTCGACCTGTCCTGTGATGGCAACGACGGGCACATGATCGGCCCACGCATCTGCGAGACCATTTAAAAGGTTAACGGTTCCCGGGCCTGTTGTGGCGATACAGACAGCGGGACGCCCTGTGAGCTTTGCCTCTGCACTCGCCATCAAGGCTGCTGCCGCCTCGTGCTTGCAAGGTACATAATGAATCGAATTTTGCTTTCCCAGCGAATCCAAGAAGGCAAAGAGTGCGTCCCCGGTAACACCATAGATTCGTGTAACCCCCCAAGCTTGCAACTGCTCCGTAATGAATGAAGCGACTTTCCGCATACGTGCGCCCTCCTTTCTTTGTACAAAGCTAGTGTGTACTTCCTCCAGTATTTTACTAATGGCCCTTTTTCACTTCTTGGAGAACCTAATCTCTATCATCTGGTGTTCAGCACCCTTACGAAGGAGGATTTGCCATGAAACAGCCTTTTAAATGGCTGATGGCCGTAGCGGTACTTGCAATTCTCATCACGACTGCAGTAGTGGTGTACCCTCATCGTTCTGATGCATTCAGCCAACAGATCGTGAAAGTTGGCGCACAAGGCTCCGATGTCCGTGAGATGCAATACCGCCTGAAATTTTTAGGCTTTTACACAGGGACTGTAGATGGCGTATTCGGATGGCGCTCCTACTGGGCTCTACGCAACTTCCAGTACGAGTTTGGGCTTCCTGTCGATGGTGTTCTCGGTGCCAAAACAAAAGTGAAGCTTTATAACGCAACGAAGAACTACAAGCCTACTGCCTCTGATTTGGGGGTACCGCAAACCTCTCAAGGGACGCCGAGCAATACAGGCACTCCCAGCAAACAGACGTATCACGCAGCAGGCATTTCCGAGAACGACCTGCGCTTGATGGCGAATGCCGTATACGGCGAGTCTCGTGGAGAACCCTACATCGGCCAGGTTGCCGTAGCAGCCGTCATCCTCAACCGCACGAAAAACCCAGCGTTCCCGAATACGCCGGCTGGCGTCATTTTTGAGCCACGCGCCTTTACCGCTGTTGCAGACGGACAAATCTGGCTCACACCCAACGAAACCTCCAAGCGGGCTGTTAACGACGCCTTAAAAGGATGGGACCCTACTGGTGGCGCCATTTACTACTTCAACCCGGACACGGCGACTTCCGGATGGATTTGGAGCCGTCCGCAAATCAAGAAGATTGGCCGCCACATTTTCTGCCGTTAAATAAAAAAACTCTATCGACGACTTTTCAAGGATGAGCGACCGCCTTTTAGCGGAAGGTTTTCATGCGCTCCGGAATTTATAAGCCCATCGCTTATGAATTCCTATACGTTCAAAAAAAACAGGCACGAGAGCCGTCGACTCCGTGCCTGTTTTTATCCTATATCCTCTAGGAACGCTGATTTTGCATGTGCTGCGCCATTTTGACGAATCTCTCTTCCGGTTCCGTAGTCCCACACACGCCGCATTGAATCATGTATGCGTCACCTTTATAAGGCTTGTGGAACATATCCAGCTGATCAGCGCTCAACTCGGCTACTACCTCTCCTGATTGCGGGTCGAGGCGCATGTAGCGCGGAGTCTGCTCGATTACCGTAAATCGCATGCGATTCGATTTACACGTTGGACACAAGTAAGGCATGGTCATGCTTTGCCACCTCCCATTCCATATTCATCGTTTAGTTTCTTCCACAAGAGGAACTCTATACCTATAGGCATCTTCATGAAAAATATGGTAATTTGTAGAAGGAATTGAACGTACATAATCGAGGTGACCGTATGAATTTGCGTTTGTTTTTCAGCTTAGTGGGAGGAAGCTTCCTCCTGGCCGCGTTTGCACACTATTTTACCGAAAGCGAGATGTTCCAGTTTATCACCGCTGCCATCTGCGTCGTATTTCTGGCTGCCTGGCTAGGAAAATCGACAGAGAGCGTGGCCCATTATGCGGGGGATCGAATCGGTGGATTTCTGAACGCTACCTTCGGAAATGCTGCCGAGCTGATCATTGCCTTCTTCCTTGTAAAAGAAGGACTTTTTGAAATGGTGAAGGCTTCCATCACCGGCGCTATCATCGGCAATATGCTGCTGGTACTGGGACTGAGCGTTCTGATGGGCGGGCTTAAATTCAAGGAACAGAAGTTCAACAGCAAGCTTGCGGGACATAATGCCTCCCTGATGACCCTGGCGATTGTCGCTCTGTTCATCCCCGCTGTCTTCATGCGTGAGCTGCCGCCAGTCAAGATCGAGACTTTAAGCATCGTCATCGCCGTTCTTTTGATCATCGCGTACATTCTCTGGCTGATTTTCTCGATGATCACGCATAGCGACTTTTTGACGGATATCGAGGAGCACGATAGCGAAGCCGTTTGGTCCAAAGGCATTTCGATTCTGATGCTCGGTATATCCACGGTCTTCGTGGCGATCGTCTCCGAGTGGCTCGTCCACGGTGTCCAGCACGTCTCGGAATCGCTGGGCTGGTCAGAGCTGTTCGTCGGTGCTTTTGTGATCGCCATCATCGGGAATGCAGCGGAACACAGCGCTGCCCTGCTGCTCGCCATGAAAGGCCGAATCGGAGCCGCCGTCGAGATTGCCATCGGCTCCAGCCTGCAAATCGCTCTGTTCGTCGCTCCGACCCTCGTGCTCGTCAGCCTATTGATCGGAAAGCCAATGGATATCGTGTTTACTGCCTATGAACTGGCCGCAATCGGCGTCGCGACCTTTATTACGATTTCGATCACCAAGGACGGGGCCACCAACTGGTTTGAGGGAGTTCTGTTGCTCACCGTCTACATCATCCTAGGCACGGCATTCTTCTTTGCATAAAAGCTTTCCTGGATGCATAAATAAGGACTGCTCTGGCATTTCGCCTCGCAGTCCTTTTCGTTTGCTTCCTTACATAAAGCCAACCATATACAAAAATACACACAAGATCGCAAGGGGCGCCAAATATTTTAGTGACAGCAGCCACAGGACAAACATTTTGCGTCCCGCACCACTCTTCACTTTCAGCTCTTCAAGCAAGGTCTCGCGCTTCATTTTCAAAGGAACAAACACAGCGATCAAAAGCGCCCCGAGCGGCATGAGGATATTGCTTACCAAAAAGTCAAAGGCATCGAAAATCGCTTTGCCCAAAATGGTGTACTCGCTCCAGATTCCAAAGGAGAGGGCCGACGGAATCCCGACGATAAAGATCAATAGGGCAATCACCCAGGAAAGACGCTTGCGCTGCTTCTCCTCTCCTTTTGCCAAAGACGCTACGATGATTTCCAGCATGGAAAACGCTGAGGTTAACGTCGCAAACAGGAACAAGGCGAGGAAAATCCACAGGAACACGCTGCCTAACGCAATTTTTTCAAACACGGAAGGCAGGACAATAAAGAGCAATCCGGGTCCCGCTGTCGGCTCCATCCCAAGGGAAAATACAGCTGGGAAAATGGCTAGCCCTGCAAACAGGGATACCAGCAGGTTCAATCCTACAATCGAGCCGGCAGAGCGCACGAGGCTTTCCTTTTTCGCCAGATAGGAGCTGTAGGTTACCATGACGGATACACCTACACTCAGTGCGAAAAACGATTGGCCCAAAGCATACAAAATCGAATCTCCATTCAGCTTCGAGAAGTCGGGACTGAGAAAGAATAAAACCCCTTCCATCGCCCCATCCAATGTGAGTGAACGAACCATCAAAATGACAAAAAGGATGAACAGTCCCGGCATCAAGTATTTGTTCGCAGACTCAATTCCGCTCTGTACGCCTCTGGCTACGACCCAAGCCGTGATGACCATGAACACCAGCTGCGCGAATACCGCACCCAGCGGATCACCAATGATTGAGCTGAATAGCTTGTCGTAGGAAGGGCCCGTGATTTGACCTGCGATGCCTTTTGCCAAATACGTAAGGATCCAGCCGCCCACTACGCTGTAGAAGGAAAGCAGGAGGAAACACGTTACGACCCCAAGCCGTCCAACCCAATGCCACAGCGTGCCTGGCGCGATCACTTTGTAGGCGCTGACCGCTTCCTTTTGTGTACTTCTTCCAATCACAAATTCGCCCAGCAAGAGCGGCATGCCGATCGCAAGGGTAAAGATCAGGAACAGGAGAAAAAAAGCTCCACCCCCGCTCGTCCCAACAATATAGGGAAACTTCCAAATCGCTCCGAGTCCGATCGCAGAACCGGCTGCGGCCAAAATAAATCCGAGCCGACTCGTCCACTGTTCTGTCTGCTTCATACTGCTTACACTCCTCCATCTGTCTTTCTTGGTTGTCAAGATTGAAACTTCCTGGCTTCGCCGTGATTTGGCGAAGCCTTCGCTGTGCTTGTGCTGGATAGGAATCTTGCAAATTCCTCTTTACACAAAAAAACCCGCCCCCAAAAAGGGACGAGTTCATTTCATTTCTCGCGGTACCACCCTACTTAGACATCAGCTGCTCTCACTGACGGTCTCGCTCTCACATTGGTAACGGAATGACCCAAATGCTCCAGAGTGAATTCAACAGGACAACCTCAAAGCTGCTCTCAGTCTTAGACAGCTTCTCCCTGACAAGTTGTTGGTCTGCTTACTACTCTCTTTCCACGCATTTACTTATTATTAAAAATCATATCTATTAATTTAATGTACGCATAAAAAATATGCAACCTCTTTTTTCAGGAGGCTGCATAGTGGTCCCAAGCAAAATGAAAAGCGAGGAATATCGCCGTTCTCCTCGCCTTACCTTTGGTTATACAATTCATGCAGATGGGCCAATTTTCGTTCCAGGGAACCCATGATTTCGCGCCCAACCTCATCTTCAATAAGTCCAAGGCGAACCGCATATTCTACTTCGCGGGAAAGCCCGAACATTTGCGTATCCAAAACCTCTTCATACAGCGGGCACTGCGGCATGGTCAGGTTTTCCATCTGTACGTCGATCAGCTTGTAAATTTTGTCCGCGTCTGCTTGAAGCAACGCTAGCGCTTTTTGTTCCAGATCGGGAACCTTAATTTCTGTCAAAACCTATCCCTCCGTTTGCCTCCATCCTTATCATCCATAGTACGCGATTCTGGGCCATTTGAAAAGGGGAGAAGGTACATCAACTGCAAGTATCTAAAAGATACCAAGTTTCCATTCCTTTGATAGAAGCTCAAGCAGCTTGACTCCCGCTACTGAGTTTCCTTTTTCATCCAGAGCCGGGCCAAATACCCCTATGCCCATCTTATTTGGAACTGTGGCTAAAATGCCACCTGCCACGCCACTTTTTGCCGGAATGCCGACGTCGATGGCAAACTCGCCAGAGGCGTTGTACATGCCGCATGTAACCATGAACGTCTTGCAAATCCGCGCTACTTCTGCGGGAAACACTCTTTCTTTGGTCATGATATCCATGCCATCCGCTGCGAGTACCATGCCCAGTCTCGCTACTTCCTTGGCCGTGACCTCAATCGAGCAATGCCGAAAATACAGATCCAGCGTCTCCTCCACGTCACCGGTCAGCACTCCGCTGTCTTTTAAAAACCAGGCGAGCGCGCGATTTCGGTCCGCCGTTTTCTTTTCGGAGCAATAGACGGCTTCATTTATGCCAATTTGCGGGTTCCCGGTCATCTTGCGCAAAAGCTCCAGCACGCTATGTAACCGCTCTTCTACATCTTTTCCTCGAATCATCCCCGCCACCGCGATCGCCCCTGCATTAATCATCGGGTTTAACGGCCTGTGAGGCTTGATTGTCTCTAACTTGATGATCGAGTTGAACGGATCCCCGGTCGGCTCTTTCCCCACCCGCTCAAACACATAAGACTGACCGTTTTGGCAGAGCGCCACAATCAGGGAAAAGATCTTTGATATGCTTTGAAGGGTAAAAGGCTTATCTGTTTCCCCAGCAGAGAGAATAGTCCCATCTGGCAGGCAGACGCTAACGCCAATCTGGCAAGGATCCTCTTTTGCCAGCTCAGGAATATAGGAGGCCACCTTCCCTTTGTCCGTATAAGCGTAGGCTTCTTGGCGCATTTGCTCCAGCTGTTTTGTTGCATCCTCGATGTTCATCCTCTATCCCCTCTTGACAAATTTCTTTTCGCTATTATACCAAATTGTAAAGAGGAAATTTATCCCTGTCAAACTCCCAGCATTTCTACTTCCTCTCAGGCTGTCCAAAAGGAAGGGAACGGATAAAAATAGAGCCGCACCCAAAGGCACGACTCTATTTGCTTCCTAGCGCGGATATACGCCCGGTCCAACTGGCAAGTCGAGAAAATACCAGATTGCCATCTGAACGATCCAGATCGCCAGGAAGACTAGCGCGTATGGCGTCATCGTGGCGAAAATCGTTCCCATCCCCGCATTCTTGTTGTACTTTTGATAGAAGGCCAAAATGAGCGGGAGGTATGGATTGACAGGTGAGATCGTATTCGTCGCAGAATCGGCGATCCGATAAGCGACCTGAATGAAAGCAGGGCTGTAGTCCAGCAGCATCAGCATCGGCATGAACACCGGGGCAAGAATCGCCCACAGGGCCGAACCACTCGTAATGAACAAGCTGCAAATCCCGGTGAACAGCGTGAAGCCGATCACGATGGGAAGGCCGGTCAATCCGATGCTCTTCATAAATTCAGCACCGTTCACGGCCATTAGGATGCCAATGTTGCTCCAGTTGAAAAAGGCGATGAACTGGGCTGCCGTAAATGCCAAAACGATAAAGCCGGACATGTCCTTGATCGCCTCGGACATGTAATGCGGCATGTCTTTTGAGGTTTTGATCAGTCCCATTACTTTCCCGTAAACAAACGAAATAGTCACGAAGAACAAGAGAATGATCGGAATGATGCCTTTCAGGAAAGGCGAGGTCAGAAAGTCGCCTGTTTTCGGGTCGCGAAGCAGTGCTCCTTCTGGCACGACCAGTACAGCCAGAACGGCAATAAATAGCAAGGCGGCGAGCCCAGTCACGCGCAGCGCCTTGTTTTCCTGGGGAGTCAGCTCATCAAACTGCACGCTGGTATCACCCTTGAAAGTGCCAAGGCGCGGCTCGATCACCTTGTCCGTAATCCATCCACCGATAAAAGCGAGAATGAATACAGAGGCAGACATGAAAAACCAGTTGTCAACAGGTGTGACATGGGCATTCGCATCAATCGTTTGAGCGACGGAGGTACTGATTCCGGACAAGAGAGCATCCGTTCCTGCGATAAACAAGTTTGCTGTAAAACCGGACGATACTCCCGCCATCCCGGCGGCAAACCCGGCAATCGGATGGCGTCCCATGGCGAGGAAGACGAGCCCGCCAAGCGGAGGAATAATCACCATAGCTGCATCAGAAGCGAGGTTTCCCAAAACTCCTACAAAGACAACCGCGTAACTGACGATCGCTGTGGGTACGTGTGACATCATCTTGCGAAGGACTGTCGTCAAGAGCCCTACTTTTTCCGCCAGACCGATCCCGAGCGTCATCGCCAAGACGAGGCCGAGCGCGGGAAACTCGACGAAGTTTTTCAGCATGCTGGTCAAAATCCAGTGTATCCCCTCGACACTGAGCAGGTTTTTAACCGCGACCGCTTCGCCCTTTCCGGGATGAATGACGGATAGATTCATCGCCGAGAGAATCGCCGAGATGACCATCAATACTCCGCAAAGGATGATGAAGAGCATGAACGGATGGGGAAGCTTGTTCCCAACCGTTTCGATCCATTTTAAGATTCCTTTTTGATTTTGCAGCTCCGTATTCAGTCCTGCTGCGCCATTTGCCATATTCCTCCGCCTCCATTTCACATGTCCTTACGATCCTGGTGTCCCTGCCAAAGCCTTGCATATGTATCGAACAAACAGCTTGACCCCGTCCTGCAGCGCGTCTTCATCGATCGTAAAACGCGGATGGTGATGCGGATAGACGATGCCCTTCTCTTCATTTCCGGCACCCACGAGGATGAAACAGCTTGGCACCACGTCTGAAAAGGCTGAGAAATCCTCTCCACCCATCATCGGTGGATGCTGCAGAAGCACATCTTCTCCCCATTCCTCCACGATCAGTTCCTCAACCGATCGGGTCACCTCTTCATCATTGATGACGGAGCCGTATCCGTAGCGATAGTCAAAACTGTAAGTCGCTCCATGCGCCAGTGTGATCCCTTTGATGATCCGCTCCATCCCGTTGACAGCCAGCTCTCTCACCTCTGGGGCGAAGCTGCGTACAGAACCGCTCAGCGTCGCCCGATCCGGGATGACATTGTAGGCTCCTGAGCCCCCATGAAAATTCGTTACGGAGATGACCAGATTCTCCAGTGGGTCCGCGTTTCTGGATACGATTTGCTGCAGATTCGCAATAACCTGCGCGCCGATAGCCACCGGGTCAACAGATGAATTCGGTGTAGAGGCATGTCCACCCTTACCTTGGATGGTGATGTCAAAACGGTCCGAATTGGCTGTGACCGCTCCGTAGGTAAGCCCGATTTTGCCGACAGAAAGATGGGACATCAGGTGAATTCCCAGCATCAGGTCGACGCCCTCTGTCACGTTGGCTTGCACCATTTCCCTCGCCCCGCCTGGATGCATTTCTTCCGCATGCTGAAAAAGAAAGCGTACTTCTCCTGCGAGATTCTCCCTCAGCTGGGAAAGCACCTTGGCAGCTCCCAAGAGCATCGCCGTATGTCCATCATGGCCGCAAGCATGCATCACCCCTGGCACTGAAGAGGCAAATTCGAAATCATTTTCTTCCGTGATCGCCAGTGCATCCATATCAGCACGCAATCCGATGACCCTGCCTGGTGCAGCCCCGATCAGCCTCGCCATGACACTGGTCTTAGTCGGTCGTGAGAGCTCCAGATTGCCAAAGGATTGCAGCTGCTCATAGACGAAGTTTGCCGTCTTTTCCTCTTGAAAGGATAACTCTGGGTTCCTGTGCAAGTACCGACGCCACGTAATCACTTCTTGGCGCACGGATTCTAGCAATGATGAGACAGAACTCGGATTCATCGGGGGAAATCTCCTCTCACAATGGGATATAACGAATAAGAAAACCGGGTGGATTTTTACACTCCTCTCATATAAGCAATCTATTATTTTATTACAATTATATAAACTCAGAATTGAGTGTCAATAATTTTTGGAATAATTTCTGAAATTTTCGCTATATTGCATTCGTTTGCCGACCTCTGTGAACTTGCAGTAAAATGTAAGATGAGATTGATAGATTACGGAGGAATGCTTCATGTCAGATGTTATCGTGTTTAAAGGGGCAGTTTCCTACCCTATAACGTTAGACCCTACTGTCTGGGTGTTTGATGATCGCAAGTTTGACCTGCGTGAGTACGTAGGAGAGCATGAGAGTGCTGATCACAGGCAGGCGAAATATTTGCAAGGAACTGGCTCCCAATGGGACAAGGAGCTCGCGGAAGGGGCACAGCCCCCATCCGAACGCAAAAAAACTCTCGCGGAGGAACGGAAAGTCCTCGAGGGCGATTACGGCATTCTCCTGGCGCCCTTCATCAACAATGCTGAGCCCTCGGCGGATGCGACGCGTGTTCTCCTGCACCGCGAAGGTCTCGAACCGTATGAGCTGACCATCGCTGATGCCAGACGTGCCATCCTGCAGTTCGCAAAAGACGGCAAGCCGATTCGCGAAAATGGACCCGTCTATTTTTATTTGCCGGAGACCCTGCTCGCCAAGGAAGCACCGATCGATCGCATTTATGCCATTGAATTCATTGTTTGAAACTCTCCATGATGAACAGACACAGAAAAAGCCATCCTCCTAATAGGGGATGGCTTTGCCAATCTTATGCTAGCCCGCTTTTTACGCACTTACTTGCGCAATCCGAATTTCTCGATGGTCCAATTCAGAACGGAGCAACTCAATAAATGCTGAATCTAGTTGAAGGTCGACAGCTCGATGATATACTTCTATCAACATTTGGTCACTCAAGTATTTCACCTTTGCTCACCTCCACCTTGGTTATGAGCCCATTGTATCAAATGCATTCGAATCGAACAACCGTTCCGATATCCACACGCCATGTGGAAAAGTTGTGGAAAAGGTGTGAGTAAGATGTGCGCAACTTTCCAAATCCTTGAAGTACCCATGTGGATTTTCTTTCCAACTTTATCCACAGACAGTCGAAAATTGTCGAAAAATTATTCTCGAAATCGAGGCATGTTTTTCTTTTTCCATGACAAAAGACTATCCTCCAAAGAGAATAGCCTTTTGTCGAAGGGACCTTATGCGTTTGCTGTTTCCGTTACATGCAGGACTTGCTTGATTTGTGCGATTGCCCAATCCAAATCTTCCTTGGAAATGACGAGCGGTGGCGCAAAACGGATGGTCGTTTCATGCGTTTCCTTGCATAGCAAGCCCAATTCTTTCAGCTTCTCGCAGTAAGGGCGAGCAGCTGTTTTCAGTTCCAGTCCGATGAACAACCCGCGTCCACGGATTTCTGCAATCAATGGGTTGTTGATTTCCCTCAGCTTCGCCAGGAAGTACTCCCCCATTTCCAAAGAGCGCTGTACGAGGCCTTCATCCTGTAGTACGTCCATTGCCGCTACAGCAACTGCACAACCGAGTGGGTTCCCACCAAAGGTAGAGCCATGGGAGCCTGGTTCAAAAACAGACAGGATTTCTTTGTCAGCCGCTACTGCCGAGATTGGGAACACGCCGCCGCCAAGTGCTTTCCCCATGATGTACATATCTGGCTTTACGCCGTCCCAATCGCTCGCAAACAGCTTACCGGTACGCCCGAAGCCTGTTTGGATTTCGTCGCTGACCAAAAGAACGTTGTTTTCTTTACAAATGTCATACGCTTGCTTCAGGAAGCCTTCTGGTGGAATGATAATGCCCGCTTCCCCTTGGATTGGTTCGAGCATGAAAGCAGCTGTGTTTGGCGTGATTGCCTGTTTCAGTGCCTCGATGTCGCCGTAAGGAATGATTTTGAAGCCTGGTGTGAATGGTCCAAATCCGCGTTTGTACTCATCTGCGGATGAGAAGGAAGTAATGGTAACCGTACGGCCGTGGAAGTTGCCCTCACATACGATGATCTCCGCTTGGTTTTCAGGTACTTTCTTCACATCGTATGCCCAGCGGCGAACAGCCTTGAGTGCGGTTTCCACAGCTTCAGCACCTGTATTCATCGGCAGGATCATGTCCTTGCCAGTTACCTTCGACAGTCTTTCGTAGAATTCACCCAGCTGATCATTGTAAAAAGCACGGGAAGTCAGGGTTACTTTGTCTGCCTGATCCTTCAGAGCTTGAATGATACGTGGATGACGGTGTCCCTGGTTCAGAGCGGAATAAGCGCTCAGCATATCCATGTACTTGTTGCCTTCTGGATCCTCTACCCATACGCCTTCTGCTTTGGAGATCACGATTGGTAGTGGATGATAGTTGTGTGCACCGTATTTTTCTGTTTGGTCAATGACTTTTTTGGTTTGTTCCATGTTGACGACCTCCTTATTTTCACATACCACCAATACTTGCAAAAATGATGCCAACAGAATTTACCGTGTAAGATGCAAAAAATCGAGCCCTAACCGCAAAAATCTTTTGCATATCGTTTTGATTTTTTCGGCACCTGCATAATCATTTTGCACTCTCCTCTTCCTGTGATATGATACTTTCATGAGGAAAGGCTGGTGAACAATTGTGTCGTCTCCCCTGCAACATTCTTCACTCGACACTTTTTTACGCATTTACGAACAAATATTGGACAGAATGAATGAAGGTGTCCATGTTATTGACGCGAATGGAACCACGATTGTCTACAATCAGAAGATGACGGAGCTTGAATCCATGACGGTTCAGGATGTGCTGCACAAGCCATTGTCTGAAGTCTTTGCTTTTCCGGACGGTCAGGAAAGCACGCTGCTCACCTGCCTTCACACGGGAAAAAGCATTCGAAATACGCGCCAAACGTATTTCAATGACAAACAAAAAGAGATCACAACGATCAATAATACGTATCCCATCATGGAAAACGGAAAAATCGTGGGTGCGATGGAAATAGCGGACGACATCACCAAAATGGAGCGGCTGATTCGTGAAAATTTGCTCGAGAAAAACGGATCTCGCTATACCTTTGATCAAATCATCGGGAGAAGCGGAGCGATCCTCGACGTCATCGAAAGCGCCAAACGGGCAGCCCGTACCTCTTCCTCCGTTTTGGTCGTCGGCGAAACGGGAGCTGGCAAAGAGCTGTTTGTACAAAGTATTCACAATGCTAGTCTGCGCGCGTCCGGGCCCCTTATTTCTCAAAACTGTGCGGCTCTTCCCGACAGCTTGATCGAGGGCCTTTTGTTTGGAACGGCACGCGGTGCTTTTACCGGAGCCATCGAGCGCCCAGGACTGTTTGAACAAGCCGAAAAAGGAACACTCTTTCTCGATGAAATCAACTCGCTTAGTATGCCTCTGCAGGCAAAATTGTTACGTGCTCTGCAGGAGAAGTCCATCCGCAGGATTGGGGACACGAAAGACCGTTCCATCGACGTGCGCATCATCGCAGCCATCAATGAGGATCCCGTAGAGGCCATTGCCCATTCGCATTTGCGAAAAGACTTGTATTATCGGCTTGGCGTCGTCACCTTGTTCATTCCTCCTCTTCGGGAGCGCAAAGAAGATATCCCCCTGTTAGCCAATCATTTCGTGGAGAAGTACAACCAGCTGTTTCAGATGGAAGTGCGTGGTCTGAGCGACGAGGTTATCAAATTTTTCAATGAGCATGATTGGCCTGGGAATGTGCGTGAGCTTCAGCATTTAATAGAAGGTGCCATGAATTTGATGATCGATGAGACGATTATTGGGTATGAGCATTTGCCCCTGCACTTTCTGCGCCGCACACCTGCTGCTGCCATCATTGCCGAGCATGAGAAGCAGCCGTTTCTCCCTTTTCCAGACGAAGGAAAGCCGCTGAAGGAAACGATGCTGGAATTTGAAACTTCCTATATTCACCACGTCGTCGATAAGTACAACGGCAATATTTCACGAGCTGCCAAAGAATTGCAAATCAGCCGACAGAGCCTTCAGTACCGCCTGCGCAAACTGGGAATCAGAGGTTAATACAGCATCGCGATTTTAAATACGCCAAAACTCTTGGCGTATTTTTTAATTATTTTGCACAAAAATGCAAATTTTTATTGCACTCCTCCATTATAAGGTTGATGAAACCATGAATTTTCTGCTTATTTTATTTGGTATCATTCTTGCAGAACATATCAGAATCCTGAAAACGCATTCATCAACCCTATATTTTGCACGAAGGAGTCGACTACATGACCACACACAACGATCAACAGCACGAACTCAAACGCAGTATGAACAGCCGGCATCTATTCATGATTTCCTTGGGCGGTGTCATTGGGACTGGCCTGTTCCTCGGTTCAGGTTATACGCTTAGTCAAGCTGGACCGGTTGGGACGATTCTCTCCTTCTTGGTCGGTGGTTTTATTATGTACCTGACCATGCTCTGCCTCGGTGAGCTTACCGTTGCCATGCCGGTTTCCGGATCCTTTCAGACGTATATGACCCGCTTTGTGAGTCCCTCTCTCGGCTTTGGCGTCGGCTGGCTTTACTGGTTAGGCTGGGCTGTCACAGTTGCTTTGGAGCTTTTGTCGTCTGGTCTTCTGATGCAGCGCTGGTTCCCAGACTCCCCTGTCTGGATGTGGTGCGCCCTCTTTGGCGGTGTGTTGTTCCTGCTTAACGCTTTATCTGCCCGTGCTTTTGGCGAATCCGAGTTTTGGTTTTCCAGCATTAAAGTAAGCGCCATCATTCTGTTTATCATTTTGGGTGGCGCGGCAATGTTCGGCCTGATTGACTTGAAAAATGGTCAGCCTGCACCGATGTTTTCCAACTTTGCCACAAGCTCTTTGCTCCCGCACGGAATTACCGGCTTGTTGATGACGATGATTACTGTGAACTTCTCGTTTCAAGGAACAGAGCTGATCGGGATCGCCGCCGGTGAAAGCAAAGAACCGGAAAAAACGATACCGAAGTCCATTCGCAACACCGTATGGCGCACGCTGGTTTTCTTTGTCCTCGCGATCTTTATCTTGGCGGGAATGATTCCTTACGAGCAAGCAGGTGTCGTGGAGAGTCCCTTTGTCGTCGTCTTTGACAGCATCGGAATTCCTTATGCGGCGGATATTATGAACTTCGTCGTCCTGACGGCACTCTTGTCCGTTGCCAACTCCGGCTTGTACGCAGCGACTCGCATGCTATTCGCTTTGTCAAAAGAAGGGATGGCGTCCGAAAAGCTTGCAGCGGTCAACAAAAAAGGCATTCCTATGAACGCCCTGCTCATTACCTTCGTCATCGCGCTTTTGTCCCTCTTGTCCGGATTTTTTGCAGAGGATACCGTATTCATGGTTCTGTTGTCCATTGCCGGGCTCGGTGCCCAGGTAGGCTGGATCTCGATCTCTGCTTCTCAGCTCGCTTTCCGACGTCATTACCTGAAAAACGGCGGCAAGCTCGAGGATCTGAAATTCCGCACTCCGCTGTATCCGATCGTTCCACTCCTGTCGCTGATTCTGAACCTGACCGTTCTCGTCAGCCTGGCGTTTGATCCTGAGCAGCGAATCGCCCTTTATTGCGGTGTTCCTTTCATGATCATCGCGATTATCGTGTACCAGCTGCACTTCAAAAAGAAGCTCGAGCCTTTGCAGAAGAACGCAGCATAGGTTTTCCCGTGGAAAAAGAAAAGCTTGCAGCCCTCTCAACCGGGCATGCAAGCTTTTCGTTCTTTATGACACGTAAGTTTGTTTTCAAACTACAAGGAAATGCGTACGATTTCGGTAACGACTACCATTGCAAAGACAGCAAATCCTAGGGAACTCGTGACCAGCAGCATGCGTTTCAGCTTCTTCATATCTTCCATGAAACATTCCCTCACTTTCTAGCTCCAATCATCTCTATCGTTATATACGTACCACGAATGGAAAATGTTTCAAAAAGAGCCCAAATTTTTTTTGTGACAAATGTGAATACTGCCTGCCTTCTTATGACCGAGCGATTTTCGCATAGTCTTTGCCAATTTTTCCTGTGCTATGTTCCATTTGATACAGCATCCACGCCACCAGAACCCCGACCAAAAGACAGATTGTCCACGGCAGCCACGTCGCTTCTAGCTGGATAGACTGGTCATAGACCCACCCTCCGGCAATCTGCCCGACAGAGCCGCCGACAGCGATCGAATACCCGTTAAAGCCGTAATATGCACCCACCAGGTCTCGCGGGGCAAAACGCGGAACGACATCCACCAGATTGGGTACCGCGATCATGGTTCCAAGCGCATAGAGGAACACATCAAGCAGCAGCATCCACAGCGAGCTCGCAAACGTCAGCATGAACAGTCCTGTTCCCATGATCAGCGTGCCAACACCGATCAGCGTCAATCGCTGAGAAAAACCCTCCATCCACTGGCTGACCTTCATCTGCAGCAGGATGACTGACACCGAAACAGCTGATAAGACAATCCCTACGTCCCCTTTGTTGTGCGTTACATTTTCCACCAACAACGGAATCGTCAAGAAAATTTGATTACTTAAATAGTAATACCCCATCAGGATAACCGTGAAACGGACAAACTGCCGATCCTTCAAAACGTGAACCATGCTCTCCCATATACTGTGACGCGTACTTGTAGCAGCAATTGGAGGCAAGAGGAAAAACGACACCAAGGCACAGATTCCAAAGACAGCTCCTGCAAAGAGAGACAAATACGTGAAATCGACAGCAGACAGGGCAGTGCCGATGATTTGTGACCCTACGACGCCAATATTGGTCAAAACATTGCGAAAAGCAAATACTTCTTTACGGATGGCTTCCGGTGTCAGTACGGCAAAAGCAGCAGACCCTGCCGGATCGAATAAGGCGCCACCCAAGCCGGACAAGATCGCCGCCACAAAAAACTGCCATGTCTCCGTACAAAACGCGAACATGGCAAACCCGATTGCACGCACGGCCATCCCAAGGACCATGGTTCCTTTATATCCAAATGCATCAGCTGCAACTCCGCCAATAAAAGCCAAACCTTGCTGGGCAAATTGCCTTACACTCAAGACCAATCCGGCCATCGCCAACGCCCAACCGATACTGCCAGTCAAATACAGTGTAAGATACGGGATTAATGCGTAAAAACCTAGGTTCATCATGAAAGAGGTGGACAACAGCAGCTTTACGCCAAACGGTGTTTCCCTCCAGATTTCCCGCTTCATCGAAATACCCCTCGTTCTTCCCTTTAGAATGCTTGAAATAGGGATATTCTCAGCTTAAAGAACAGGGTATAATTTGAGAAACGAACAATTTTGTATATGGTAATCAAATATTTAGATAAGAGGGTTTTACTTTATGGACTTTGAACAATTACGCGCATTTTACACGCTAGCACAGACAAAGAACTTTACAAAAGCTGCAGAAATGCTCCATCTTGTTCAGTCTACCGTGACCATGCGCATCAAGCAACTGGAAGAAAAAGTAGGAAAACCCCTCTTTATTCGGGATAAACGAAGTGTGGAAATCACCCAGGCCGGACTGACGCTGCTGCCGTATGCTGAACGAATCTTGAAGCTTTCCCATGAGGCACTCAATGAGGTCGCCTCCCTGCAGCCTTATGAGGACTATTTATCGATTGGCAGTCTGAACGCAATCTGGACCTCGACTCTGGAGCCGATCCTCAAAGAATATCATTACCGGTACCCACAAATTGCCATCAGCACAAAAACGGGACACTCCTCGGATGTCATTCAGTATTTACTCGACAACGTGATTCAGATCGGGATTGTATACGTGCCGCCATCTCTGCCGAACTTTGAGGTAATCCCCACCTGGGAGGATGAGGTCGTCCTCGTCAGCCGCCCCGGCTGTACCTACATCACGGCGCCGAAAATCGATTCCCGCGAGCTACGCCGACTACCGCTCATCCACATGAGCTGGGGCCCACCTTTTAACGAATGGATTCGTCAGACACTCCCTCGGAATTACGTACCGAAGCTGACAGTGGACAAAGCGGAATTGGCCATTGACCTGATCAAGGAAGGCCTGGGAGTGAGTCTGATGACGCGATCAGCCGTAAAGGCAGATTTGGCAGCTGGCGAGCTGATTGAAATTGAGATCAGCGGCAACAAACCGCCGAAGCGCTCCGCTTACATCGTCCTGCCGCGCGAAAAAAAGAACAAACCCAGCGTAGAGAAATGGCTGGGTTTGATGAAAGAATTGGGATATTCCACGTAGTCCTACCTCGTCGGTATAACAGGCTGTACGGTGTCGCGTTTTCTCTCCAGATGCCGTTCATAGCCGTAGCGAACAAAACAGTAGCCACACATGGCCAGACTAAAGCCCGTCACGATGTCACTGAGAAAATGCACGCCCAAATAAACCCGGCTAGCGGACAACAGGACAACCAGCGCAAGCATCAGCGGCTGTACGAAAACAGCCCAGCCCTTTTTCTCTTGCCAGCGACTGATGAAGAAAGCGAGCATGCAGTAAAAGGCGGGAGCAATCATGGCATGCCCACTCGGAAACGAAAAAGATTCAGGCAGTGGAATCAAGTGAAAATCGGTCGGGCGGGGTCTGGCAAAAATGGCCTTCATGATTTCGTTCAGAAGCTCGCCGCCACCGAGCACCAGCAGTAGGGCTATGGCTTCCGCCTTCCACCTTTTTACGAAGAGGAATACGATAATCGTGACCCCTAAAGGAGCGAGTACCACTGCACTTCCCAAATAAGTGAAAACGTGAAAAAAAGAAGTCCATTCCTCTGTGCGCAAAAAGGTGGCTGCAGCAAAGCCTGCGTCGTCCATTCCCCTTACTCTCCCTGTCAGGAACAGACCAATCATCGCTGCGGAAATGGCTGCAAAAACTACCGCAATGACGATGAGTCCTGCCCCTCTTTTCGACTGGATCATTCCGATTCCCCCTCTCTTTTTTTCATTAAGAAACGCAGCGCCTCTTCAAATTTCAGGTCGTCTTCACGCGTGCGAGCCGCAGGTCCCCGTGTCCGGCCACCTCCGCGGCGAAACCGGGCTTTTTCATTTCGTTCCTCCAAGTGAAACGCGATGCGTTCCGGATCAAAGATCGTTCCGTGCGGGGTGAGCGACGCAGCCTTCTTTCCCAGAATCAAGGCTGCCAGCCCTATGTCCTGTGTGACGACAATATCGCCTGCTCGTGTATCATTTGCCAGCTTCATATCCACCGCTTGTGGTCCCGCATCAACGGTAATATGGTTTTCTCCACGCAGCTGGTGGTTGAAGCTCGCGTATGTAAAACAGTTCCAGCCAAACTCCCTGCACAGGCCCTGCGCGATCGCCAAGGCTTGGCGTGGACAGGCATCTGCATCAATCAGCACGCGCAATTCGTGCATGGACATCCACCCTTTCGTGAGCTTTTTTCTCCCCGTTCCGAGCCAAATTTGGTATGATGGTCTTGGAGAGGAGTGAACGAATCTTTGCGCAATCATTTTATCCTAGACGAACGACTGGGTATTCGACTCCCCGCTTTGGATATGGAGTGGGAGTCGTACTCGACAGAAGAGCGAGCCGACATTTTGTTGGAGTGGGAGGAAATCCGCGCTACGATTCCCGACCAAATTATCCGGATCGAAACGGTCATCATCGAAAAGACAAAACAGATGTCCGAAGAAGAAAACTTCATTCGATCCTGCGAGCTGAACAGCGAAATTCACGAATTAGCCAGTGTCATTAATGATCTTAATATATGGTTCCGCGTCCAGCAAGATCATGACACCAAAGTCCATCAATAATGTCGTGAAAGCACGTAACAGCAAAGCCCCGGGAGATCATCCCAGGGCTTTTTTCATGCTCGTTTTTTAGGAAATGCTGTGCAATATGTACACAGCTCTTTTGCTTACGCCTGTTGCTTTCGCCTTTTCGAACGCGAAAGCTCGAGTGCTTTGAGGCCAGTAACGTGGGGTGCCGCCATGGAAGTCCCGTTCAACGTTTTGAATTGATTTCCCGGCCATGTCGATAAGATGTCCACACCAGGTGCCTTCGTGTTTGCTCCTTTGCCACGCGAGCTAAAATCGGCCAGCTTTCCGTTTTGATCAATCGCGCTTACGCCGACGACTCCTTTGTACCTCGCCGGATACTCCACTTCTCCCCCGTTGTTGCCTGCCGAAGCCACCATGATGATGCCCTGCTTGTTTGCCCGCTCGACTGCCCTGGCCAGCGCTTCACTGTATTGCGGCATGCCAAAGCTCATATTGATGATGTCCATTTTGTTTTCAATGGACCAGTTGATCGCCCGCAGGATCGTCCCCAACGATGATTTTCCGTCCTCGCCAAAAGCGCGCACATCATACAGATGAGCTTCTGGCGATACACCGACGATGCCACGCTGATTCATTTCCGCCACGATGATGCCTGCCACGTGCGTTCCGTGCCCGTTTTGCCTTCCCGACACGAAATTGATTCCGCCCTTGATCTGGTCCTTCAATTCAAAATGATCCCGGGAGATTCCCGTATCGATGACGGCAATTTTGACCCCCGTTCCTTTTCCTCTCCGCCATAGCCGTTCTGCTCCGACATAGCGGACGCCCCACGGAATTTCTTCCTCGGAATGGACGCTTACGGTCACATCCTCCTCGACTGTTGCGGGATAACGGCTGAAATGCGCTTTGTGCCTCTGGTAGATCTGCTCTGTCACACACAGGCAGGACAAATCGTCAAAGCAGCGCCAAACCTGCCTTTCCTTCTGCTCGGTCACATGCGCCTGTAGGTCCTCCAAAATATCACGGAATGGCGTCTTCCGGTGAAAGCTGATAATTTTCACACTTCTAGCCTCCTGTCATGCATGCCCTGACAACATCCTATGATCGCTTGTGGTGGGTGGGTTTGGGCATACACACAGGCTTGCTAAAATAGGCGATTGGTCTAGTCCATCTGTCCAAGCAGACTATCCGCTTTTCCCATATAACTGCATAGGACGAAAGTGTTCTATCCTGGAGAGGAGCGATGACGCGATGGCCAAAAAGAAAATCAAAGTCAGCAAGCTCAAAGGAAAACCAAACGATATTCTGAAAAAGATCAACAAAAAGAGCAAGAAAAAATGGAAGATGAGCGACATCAAAGCACTCGCGAAAGATTACTCGAAAAAAGACTTGAAGGACGATGAAAAGCTGAAAAAGCTGATCAAAAAAGTCAGCAAAGCCGTAGGAATCCAGCTGAGTGACAAACAGATTTCCAGCGTAAAAAAACAGGTACACGACGCCTTAGGATAAACGAGCGAGCTTGGCTGCGCCGAAAGCAGGCGTAGCCTCGTGTAGGGGTGGACGAGCTGAGCGATCTGAATTGGCCTATCGTCAGCACAAATCGACCAGGAAAGCTGCTCGTTCCCTTGGTATTACCCACTCGATGCTCGTCCGTCGCCTAGCCAAATACCACATTCATAAAGAGCCGGATGCCGAGTAGGACCTTCCCGAAACAGCAAAAGGGAGAGCCTCTCAGCTCTCCCTCTTGCTATCCAAGAATCAGATCACGCGAACTTAATCGCAGGCACACGCAACGATCGTCAGCAGTACGAACAACACCAATACCAAAGCAAAGTCGTCGAAGCCAAATCCGTTGAATCCGCTCATTCGCTTTCCCTCCTTCATCGGCAACTAATCATAGGGTATGTGCGGGAGGCTAGCGTTGATTGGACCATGGCCCATTTTTGACGACATTTCTCAAAAACGTTTTTCGAGCCTCGATTTCTCTAGCTTGCTTGGCGTTTGACAGGCTCTGGCAAATTGTACTGCTTTTTCATGACCATTTCCCAAAACGGGATGGTGCGCTGGATCATCGGGCCTGTGAGCAATGCGATCAGTACGGTCCCGATTGATACCGGACCACCCAGTGCGGCTCCTGCGATGAGTACAGTGACTTCAATAATCAGTCTGACCTTTTGAATGCTCCACCCCATCCGCTCGTTCATGGCTAGCATGAAGCTATCCCGTGGACCCGCTCCCAGCCGTGGAGAGATGTACATCCCGATTCCGATCGCCATTACGATCACGCCCAGCAAAAACATCAGCAGCCTCGTGACAAAAGCCTGAGGCTCGGGAACGACATCCATCCACAGGATCCAGTCCAAAAAACTCCCGAAGCAAATCATATTTAAAAACATGGCAAAGTTCGGTCTGATTTTTGCCACTACGTACGAGGATAAAATGACGATGACTCCCACAATTTGCGACCAAATGCCGATGGTAAGCCCGAACGTCCTCTGCAGCCCAATGTGAAAGGTATCCCAGGGGGCAACTCCCATATTTGCCTTAATCGTCAAGACACATCCAAAGGCCCCGATAAACAGACCCAAAATAAACATGACATAGCGCATGGTAATCGGTCTGTTGATCCGTAAACCCGCCACTGCCACTCACCTATCCTCTCCTGCTTTTGCCAAATCGGCTCTCTCTATCGTTTGTCTTACGGCTTCCAGCTGGCCACTACTTCATAGAACACACCGTCTTTTCGGTAGTACGCCTCTGCCTTTGGAGATTCGATGTACGTTTTCGCTTCGGGCAGCCGCTCCCCTGCCAGAACAACCTGGCGCTGTTTGCCCGCTTCATCCCGGTACTCCACGACGAGACTAACCTGTTCGTTTTCACAATGCTGAATCAACTCTTCGGGTGTCGCAAAGACGATCCGTTTCATGCTCTCCCTCTTTTCATACGCAATGGATCACTCATTATAACAAGGATCTGCCGATTCTCCCATCGTTTTTCGCACCCTTTTGACGGGTACATCCATGAAGTCCGCAGCCAGTAAGGTGCACGGATGGATGGCTTGTGCTTCCGCCAAGAGATCCTCCATGGTGAAATCGCCCTCCTCATCCTCATAGCGCGGACTGAAGTGGGTCAGACAAAGCTGGTTCACAGAAGCTTGCCTCGCGAGCTCAGCGGCTTCCTGCGCCGTGGAATGTCCGCTGCGCACTGCCAGCTCCTTGTCCCGCTGTGCATACGTCGCCTCGTGCACCAGCAAATCCGCTCCTTCTGCCAGCTCCCGCACCGCTGTACAAGGCTCGGTATCGCCGCTAAACACAATCTTTCGTCCTGGCTGCGGCTCCCCTACAAAATCCTTGCCAGCCAAAATGGTGCCATCCGCAAGCGTCACTTCCTCTCCTCGCTTGAGAGCACCATACAACGGCCCAAAAGGCACGCCTGCCGCTTTCGCTCGCTCGACCTGGAACGCGCCTGGTTTGTCCTTTTCTTGGATGGCGTATGCATAAGAAGGAACGCGATGCTTGGCCAAACGGCACGTGACGATGACCTCCTCATCCTCGTACACCACGCCTTCCTTCACGACCTTGAGCTCCAGTGGGTATTGCAGATGCACCGGACTTGTGTCCATCACTGCACGATAATAGCGATCCAGCCCCGGCGGACCGTATAGCTCCAAAGGGGCGGCTTCTCCATTTCGCAGCGACCGGCTCGCCAACAGCCCGATCAAACCGTACAAATGATCTCCGTGCAAATGCGTAATAAAAATTTTATCCAGCTGACTGATTTTCATCGGGGATCGGAGGAGCTGATGCTGGGTCCCTTCTCCGCAGTCGAACAGCCACCACTTGCCCGCTTGCAAAAACCGAAGCCCCATGCCGCTGACATTGCGGCGTGTGGTTGGTGCGCCCGAACCTGTTCCCAAAAATGTTACGATCACGTCCTGTGCATCTCCTTTTTGGCTCTACTTCCACTCCTGCCTCTTGGGGGGTGCCTGTCAGTCTCTATGGGCATTCACCCTTTTTTCCATGGGCGCATACGCTACATCAAACAACAGCCTAGCAAGGAGGGACTCCTGATAATGAAACGACTCATCTCTATGGGTCTTGCCGCCGGCCTGGCCGTCATGGCTCTACTGGCCGGATGCTCGAGTGCCCCGGAAAAAATACGGATTGGCGAAGTGACGCGTTCGCTCTTTTACGCGCCTCAGTACGTCGCCATCGAAAAAGGATTTTTCAAAGAGGAAGGACTCGACGTCGAGCTGTCTACGATTCCTGGCGGAGACAAAGTCATGTCTGCACTTCTCTCAGGCGGAATCGAAGTCGCACTCGTGGGATCTGAAACCAGCATCTACGTAGCCCAGCAGGGCGCTGCGGATCCGGTTGTGAATTTTGCCCAGCTCACACAGACAGACGGCACTTTCCTCGTCGCTCGCAACAAAGTGGACAATTTCTCCTTTGACCAGTTGAAAGGGAAAGTCTTCCTGGGTCAACGCAAAGGCGGCATGCCGCAAATGGTTGGCGAGTACGTGCTCAAGCAGCACAATATCAATCCGCAGAGCGACCTTGAGCTCATCCAAAACATCGAATTCAAAAATATAGCTGCCTCTTTCGCTTCCGGCACTGGCGAGTATGTACAGCTGTTTGAGCCAGAAGCCTCCCGCTTTGAACAAGAAGGGATCGGTCACGTCGTCGCTTCGTTCGGAAAAGAAAGCGGGACGGTTCCGTACACGGTCTTCATGACGAAGCAAAGCTATATCGACAGCAATTCCGCTACTATCCAAAAGTTTACCAATGCCGTCTACAAAGGGCAACAATGGGTTGCCAGCCACACGCCTCAGGAAACGGCTGCCGTAATCGCTAAATACTTTGACACCATCCAGCCCGATATTCTGGAGAGCGCCGTCAAACGCTATCTGGATCAAGGCTCCTACGCCATAGACCCCATCCTGGATGAAGCCGAGTGGAACCAGCTCCAGGACATCATGGATAAAGCAGGAGAACTAAAGCAGCGCGCGGATTACGCCAAACTGGTCAACACCACCTTTGCCAAAGCTGCTAAAGAAGGGAAGTAGGCGAGGATGAACCAGGCTCCTTCAACGCCGGCCAAAATAGAACTCGGCCACGTGACCCATCTCTACCTATCCGCTACCCGGGCATTCATGGCGGTCAGGGATATCAACCTGCGCGTGGAGGAAGGCGAGTTCATCTGCTTGGTTGGCCCGAGCGGCTGTGGAAAGACAACATTGCTTTCCATCATGGCCGGACTGGAGCGACCTACGGCAGGTAAGGTCCTGATCGACGGAAATCCGGTTTCAGGCACCTCCCGGCAGGTCGGCTACATGCTCCAGCAGGATTACCTTTTCAACTGGCGCAGCATCGAAGACAATGTCTTTCTCGGACTGGATATTCAAGGGCTGCGGACCAAAGAAAACGAAGCATACGCCCTCCATTTGCTCGAGGAGATGGAGCTGATCGATGTACGCAAATCGTCTCCGATGCAGCTGTCTGGGGGGATGAGACAGCGGGTTGCTCTCGTGCGTACGCTGGCCTGTCAGCCAGACGTCCTGCTCCTGGATGAACCCTTCTCTGCCCTCGATTATCAAACCAAGCTCAAGCTCGAGGACCTGATCTTCACAACTCTTCGCAGGCACAAAAAGACCGCCGTACTCGTCACACACGACCTCTCCGAATCTATCGCGATGGGTGACCGGGTTTATATCCTCTCTCGCAATCCAGGCCGGATCAACAGCGAGGTCCATATACCCGCGCACATCCGCAATGCGATCCCGTTTGACGCACGAAATCAAGACGGATTCCAGGATCTGTTCCACCGTGTCTGGAAAGAGATGGAGGTGGTTTCTGATGCAGCAAAAGGACATTGAATCCGCCCATCGAAAGTTCCTGAAGCAAGAAGCCCGTTCACGATCCTGGGTGCTTTCCACACAGCTTCTGCTGTTCGTCGCTTTCATCGGATTATGGGAGCTGCTCGCACGGACGAATACGATCAACTCGCTCATTTTCAGCTACCCATCCAAAGTCGTGACAGAATTCTGGTCGAGACTCATGGATGGCAGTCTTCTCCCCCACGTTGGCATGACGGTCTGGGAGACGATCGTAGGCTTTCTGCTCGGCACTCTGCTCGGGACCGTGATCGCCGCCGTTATTTGGTGGTCGCCTTTCCTCTCCCGTGTTCTGGAGCCCTACCTCGTCATCGCCAATAGCATGCCAAAGGTTGCGCTGGGACCGGTTTTTATCGTCAGCTTCGGGCCGGGACTGTTCTCCGTGATTGCCATGGGCTGCGCGATCTCTGTGATCATTACCACCATCAACATCTACACCAGTTTCAAAGAAGTGAATCCCAATTACGTAAAAGTCGTGCAAACCTTGGGTGGAAGCAAGCGGCAAATTTTCTCGATGGTAATCCTCCCCTCTACCATCCCGACGATCCTCGCTACACTGAAGGTAAACGTCGGTCTCTCTTGGGTAGGGGTCATCGTGGGAGAGTTCCTTGTTTCTCAGCAAGGGCTGGGATACCTGATCATTTACGGCTTCCAAGTCTTTAATTTCACCCTGGTCATGATGAGCCTCGCCATCATTGCAGTCGTCGCAACCTTGATGTACCAAGGCGTCGCGTACCTGGAAAGGCGGCTCACCAGCCAGTTTAAATAGATGGCAACACCAAACAGCGGCGCTGGTTCTTCCGGGATGAGAACCAGCCCGCTTTTTTCTTATTCAGTGCGATTGGCAAGCGTTTCTCCTGCATCTAACACTCTAATATCCCGAAAACAAAAAACGCCCGGACACATGGCACGGGCGCTCTTATTGCTTTTTGCTATTTCCAGATTTTCCACCAGCTTTTTTTGGTGCCTGCATCGGCAGGTTGGCTTTGTGCCACTTTTGCGGCCGCCGCTGCTTCCACTTCCTGGGCGCCAGGTACACGCAAGAGGAAATGATCGACCATCGGCTTGTAGTTGTCTGCCAGCTGCTCCTGCATGTTGCGGAGAATGGCGATAGCCTTTTCCTTCTGGTCCGTTGCGATGAGCGCATTGGCATAGTTGAATCCAGCATACGGGAACGGGAAATCCGGAGTCCAAAACTTTTCGCAAATCTGGATCAGCTGATAGACGTAGCCAGCTTGTCCGAGCTCACCGGTCACAGTCATTACGACTTCAAAACGATCCTTGGCACCTTCAATAGCCAGCGTATACCAATGCATGGCTTTCAAAAGGTTCTCTTCGGTCAATGCCAATCTCGCCAGGTGCAGCTGTGGACGCCAGGCGCCTTCTTTGCCAGCAAGCGTCTCGAGCTGCTGTCTCAGCTCTTCCTTTCGGCCCGATTGCAGGAAGCTTTCCACGAACATATTCAAGCCGTTTTCCTGATTCGGGTCTTTATGCAGACCTGTATTCAGCGTTTCAAACGCTTTGGCTTCATCGCCTTCATAGGCGTAGATTTTTGCCAGGTTCGTACAAGCTGTGCCGGACGAAGGGAAGCGCTCGAGGCAATCACTCAAGATCGCTTTTGCCCGATCAAACTCCCTCGCCTGCATATGGACGACTGCACGAAAAATGAGCGCAGACTCAATCGGACCGTACAATTCCAAAAGTCGGTTGGCCGCAACGGCTGCCTGCTCATGAAATTGCTCCTTCACCAATTCCATCGCAAAATCGCGAAGCTTTTCTTTATTGTCCCAGTACATGTCCAAGTTATGGGGGATCACTTTTTTCTGGTAGTCCTCTCGGGACATATCGATGGTTTGACCAAACTCATTGGTAAACGACACAAATTCAGACATGTAACGGCCTCGCTTTCATTTCCTCTGCAATTGTTTCAAGAAGCTGTCGCTCCCTGGTTTTAAATCCAAGCCTTCATATTTACTTTACGAATAAAGTCCTCTACTGATTCCTTTACAGGTTCGTCATTTGCCTCTTCTTCATCCTGCAAGCCCACCAGCTGACGGAAAAGGGCCTCGTTGCGCGTAGCCAGAGCAAAGTCGAGCAGCGCTTCACGTGAGATCCTCTCTGCCTCTTCTTCAAGCAGCTTCGCCTCGAGGGCGATATCCTCTTCAACAACGGGGTACTGCTTATCTATTTTGGGTATGCGAACCACCCAAGCAAACGCACTGTCAGGATTCCGGTCGCGTGCGATCAAGTAACCGTATTCGCCCAATGGCAAGCCTTGCTCAAAGGAGTCGGCAACAATGACGACGCGTTGTCCTAGCTTGAACATGAGCGTCAACTCCCTAAAAAGATTAATTCTAATCATACTAAATTGTATGTGTTCTTGGGAAGAGCAAACCGGCAGGATGGGCTTTTACATAAAAAGTTTGTTGCCGTGCCAAAAATACGGTAAACTTCTATTAGCAAACATTTTCCTGTAAAAAGTACGCTTAACGAGGTGCCGAAGCATGTCACAAATGTCTACAGGGTTTTCCCTGTTTATCGTCGGCTGGTCCGTTCTTCTCGTGGGTTTAATGGGGATCGGCGGCTATTTCATGTTCCGCAAATTTTTAAAATCAATGCCGAAAAAAGACGGCAAATCCGATCTGGACTGGCAGGACTATTACATCGATCAGACTCGCTCGCTTTGGACAGAGGACGGACTTACCCTGCTCAACGAACTAGTCGATCCTGTCCCTCAGCTTTTCCGGGACGTGGCTAGACGCACGATCGCAGGAAAAATCGGTCAGCTCGCTTTGGAGGAAAAAGCTTCTTCCATCAACATCGACCTGATTGTCAAAGGTTATATCCTCGCTACGCCAAAACGAGACCATAAATTTCTGATCTCGCACTTGAAGGACAAGCAGATCGACTACAAGCGCTATGAGCATTACCTGAACGTCGAGAGCTGATCGTTTTTGAAACCACTCACCCACTCATCCGTATTACATGGTAGATTCATCGCCAAGGAGAAGATGCGGATGACAGTCATACTAACCATATTGGGTATCGGCCTGGTGCTTTTCATTATCGCTGCCGTTATTGTCGTCGTTCTACTGAAAAAAGGGGCAAGCTTCCTCTGGAACATGGGCGGGAGACACTACCGGCACCACAGCAGCAGTGATTACAAGCGCCGCGGCCCATTTTGGTCACATGGACATAAATCATATGGGCATCATCATTACCGCAGGAAGCATAGCAGTCACAGCGGATTTTTCAGCAGCTGATCCAAAAAGGCTGTCCTTTGAAGAGTGTATTCTCTTTGAGGGACAGCTTTTTTATGCTCCACGTAAAATTGGGCTTCCTCATATAAAAAATTTGGGCTATCGCCTATTCATCGAGATGGGTAAACACATAGAAATACAGTGTGTTTCCGAGTGGGAGCAGCGACAGCTATCAATCAAAATTCAGCGATTCTTGGAGGTATGTATGGCTGACCAATTTGTCGAGAGGTCATTAGAAGAGATACGTTTCTGGTCGCGAATCATGAAAGAGCATTCTCTCTTTCTGAAATTAGGATTTCATTGCGACGATACACAATTGATAAACGAGGCTGATCGGTTTTATAGGGTCTTTGAGGATATTGAAAACCGCTCCCATTCCTACTCCTCTGATTCTGATCCACAAACGATCTACGAATTTAACAATATCGTTTATCAGGCAGTATGCCATATTTGGGCATTTAAACGAAAGGTACTTGGCCTCATCCTCCACTGCAAAATACTGGGCAATAATTTTCCGTTACTTGTCGATCATGTAAGCAGGGAAGCCAACTATTTCATGAAACGTCTGGAGCAGCTCAATACAGGAACACTGGACGCTTTGCCTGATGCCGTTATTAATGAAAACGTGTTCTTCCTGCGAATCATGGCCGATCATGCTAAGTTTATTAACCATCTTCTGGACCCCTCGGAAAGAAAACTGGTAGAGCAGGCACGAGATTTCAGTCATGACTTTGACCAGCTCCTGTTCCAAGCCATAGATCTCGATTCTATGCGACCCCAATCCCAAACCCAGCCACTTCTCGACCAGTTTGTGGATCAAAACCGCGTTTCTGTTCGCCAGCTCCGCGATTTCAAGAAAACCGCCCATGAATTAATCGAGGCGTGCAGAATCAAAAGCCTCATCCCTCCTTTATTGGCTGATCACGTGTTTCGTGAAGCGTCTCATTTCTTAGAGATACTAGATTCGTTCGATCATGCCTTAACAAAAGCTCGATAGCAAAGATCGAACGCACAGGCTAAACCACAAGTGCGCACTCCTGTACATTTTTAATCAAAATCGCGCCTGCTCTGGATCATAAAAACGAACTCGATGGGGAAACGAATAAAAGCCGATGCTCCTTTCTTTAGGAGATCGGCTTTTTCGCTGCATTCTCTGCCTTTCCTGAAACCCCGCCCGACACGAGAAACGCCATCGCTTCCGAGCTTTCTACATCGAGCGGCTGAACTTGCTCGCTTGGAAACAGCAAAAGATTCCCCGCAAAATTGTACGACTGCGGAAGATAGACGGCTACATGGTCTTCCAAGCCGTATGCTTCCATGCTTTCCTTTGTGATAAAACCGATCGCTTTCGCACTGCCCTCTTTGGATAGCGTGACCAGGACCGGCTTGTCAAAGCTTTTCTTCTCACCCACGAATGCCCCGATCAAATCCTTGATGGACGTGTAGATCAATTTGATGAAAGGCACTCGCTCAAATACTTTGGATACGAGTGACAGCACCCCTCGCGTCAGCACGTTGGATGCGAGAAAACCGATGACCGTAATGCCTACGATGGTCAGAACAAACCCCACACCAGGGATTCCCAGACCAAGCCAGCTATCTACCGTGACAAAAATCGTATACAAAATATAGATCGTGACGGCCAGCGGAATGACGTACAGCAAGCCCTCCAGGAAATAACGGATAAAACGTCTCATGACTTGGCTCCTTCCCCACAAACTAACCAGAATATTGTACCCTATCTAATCGCTCTTCTGCTATGATGAAGGGAAAAAAGTGAAAGTAGGGAGATTCATGCAAGCACTCGTCTCACCGCAATGGCTGCACGAGCATCTTCACGATGAACACATCGTCATCGTAGACTGCCGTTTCAATCTGAGCCTCGCAGAAGCAGGTTCTGAAAGCTTTGAGCAGGATCATATTCCAGGCGCTCTCTACTTCCATCTAAACCGCGATCTTTCCGGCCCAAAAGCCGAGCATGGCGGTCGCCATCCCCTGCCTGACCCTGAAACGTTTGCTGCGTTCCTCTCTCAAAACGGCATTGATGAACAGACAACCGTAATCGCCTACGACGATCAGGAAATGGCGATGGCCGGTCGACTCTGGTGGCTCCTGCGTTATTTGGGACACGATAAAACCGCTGTTCTCAACGGTGGCTATGCCGCTTGGAAAAACGCAGGCTATGCGGTTACGGCAGAGGTTCGCACACCGACTCCGCGCACCTTCACGCCACATGTACGCTCCGAAATGCTCGTCGATATCCGTGGCGTTCGCGAAAGAAATCCGGAAACCATCCTGCTCGACTCCCGCGCCGGTGAACGCTATCGAGGCGAAGTGGAGCCACTCGACCCGAAAGCAGGCCATATCCCAGGTGCTCGTCATTTCTTCTACAAGGATAACCTTGGTGCGGATATGACCATGCTGCCGGTTGACAAACTGCAGGAGCGAGTCGCATCCTTTGCCGATCAGGATGTCATCGTCTACTGCGGATCCGGTGTGACGGCATGCACGAACCTGCTTGCCCTGCATGCTGCTGGCCGCACAGATGTGAAGCTTTACGCAGGCAGCTGGAGCGATTGGAGCTCCTACGATTTGCCTGTTGCAGTCGGCCCTACTCCAGCTGACGAGATCAAAGAGTGATTCGTGCCTTTCGCCTCCTGCTGCACTTTGGCTACCAGGAGGCTATGTCCTGTCTGTTTCCGGTATTTATCTTCGCGTCACTCGCCTTGTCCAAGTTCGTGACGATACCCGGTCTAGGCAGATACGATCTCTTGCTTATCCTTTGCCTGTTGTTTCAAGTCGTCATGGTGAAAAGCGGTCTGGAGACCAAAGACGAGCTAAAAGTGATTACCGTTTTTCACCTGATCGGCTTGGCATTGGAGATTTTCAAGGTCCATATGGGATCGTGGGGATACCCTGAAGAGGCTTACAGCAAAATATTCGGCGTTCCTTTGTACAGCGGTTTTATGTATGCGAGTGTCGCGAGCTATTTATGTCAGGCTTGGCGCCGTCTGGACGTCTCTCTAACGGCATGGCCTGCTCCTTGGTTAGCTGTTCTACTCGGAGCTGCGATCTATCTCAATTTCTTTGTCCATCACTTCTGGGTGGATATTCGCTGGTACCTGATGGCCGCGATCTTCGTCGTCTTCTGGCGTTCGCGAGTCCATTTTCGCGTCGCGGAGGAGCGGCTGTGGATGCCTCTTCCCCTCGCTTATTTTCTGATCGGGTTCTTCATCTGGATCGCCGAAAATATCGCTACGTTTTTTGGCGCCTGGTACTACCCGAACCAGCGAAACGGCTGGGAAATCGTCCACCTCAGCAAGATCAGCTCGTGGTTTTTGCTGGTCATTGTCAGCTTCATTATCGTGGCCCAGCTCAAGCATGTGAAAAGCCGGATTACGCAAGGCAACCCCAAATCGAAGCAGCGTTAGCCATCGATCTGCATGGCAAAGGCATTCCCCGTCTGACCTGGGAATGCCTTTTCTTTTTCAAGCTGTCCTAACGGGTTACTCCACTGAGAATGAGCCGGTGAATTCCCCCAGCCAAGCATACCCCAGCCGTCACGAAAAAGGCGATGAAATACGAGTGGTGCCAGTTGCCAATCAACCCAGCAATGATGGGACTCAGCACCGCTCCCATGGAGAGGATCGCCGAATAGATGCTAAATACACTGCCGTACAGCTCTCGTGGAGAATGTACGGTAAGCATCGTCGCAAATGCCGGGAACAGCATTCCAAAGCAGGCTCCCAACAAAAACATCATGATCTGGAGTGGGATGGCTACCCCGATCGCCATCGTGTACAGCAGCAGACTCAATACGGCTAGTCCTGCAAACGCACGTTGCTCAATGGATACCTTGTACAACCAGAATTGAACGAGGATTGCCAGCGCTCCCAGCCCTTTCAGGCTGAAGAGAACTCCAGTGACAGCGGGTGAAAGCCCTTGCTTCTGGATCAATAGCGGAACCTCATAAATAATCGTCCCTTGCGCGTAGATGATCGCAAAGCCACCTAGAAATGCGGGATACAACAACCGATTTTCCAGGACATGCGTTAAAGTCCCTTTCCCACCCGGCTTCCTTTTGGCAGCAGCGGCGGAACGGCTTGGCTCAATCAAACTGCCGGGTACCCTTGCTGGCAAAACCAATCCGGCAAATACACCCGCGACCAGCATGATATAGCCCAAGATGATGAAGGATTGACTATAGCCAAATTGGACAGCCAAAAAACTGCCCACCGCAGGCGAAACAATCCCTGCCGACGTTAGCACCAGTCCTTTGTTGCCCATGATTTTTCCTTGCTCGACAGCAGTCTTGCCCGTCTCACCAAGCAAAGCCGAGCAGGCAGGGGAAACGAAAGCCATCAAAAAGCCGAGCATGAGACGAAAGGCAAAAAATCCTCCTGTGTGCTGTACGACCCCTTGGCCAATCAGCATGACCCCTGCTAGCATCAATCCTCCAGAGATGAACCACTTTTTCGGGTATCGATCCAAAAAGGGTCCAGCCAGCAGATTTCCGGTCAGATTGCTGATGGCATATCCCCCCAGAACAAAGCCAATCATGGCTGCTGAGACTCCCAGGATGTTTAAATACGGCGCCAATAGCGGCGTCTGTGCGTGCATGTCAAATGAAACGAGGAACAACACGACAAACAGGAGAACCCTCAAGGCATTCTCCTCCTCTCCTTGGGTGTTACAGACCTTTGTCCCAGTATATGAGGGGAGTCGTCCAAATAGGATAACGGCGTTGGTAGGTGACCAAAAAAAGAAAATATAGAACGATAAAGGAATTTCTGCCAGGCATGTCAAAGACATCAACTTCTGCATTTCTGAAAGGATGTGATCTGTTTGATCGTACTGGAAACCGAACGCCTCTATCTTCGCTACCAGACACTGGACGATGCCCCCTTTATACTCGAGCTGGTAAACGACCCTGCCTGGCTGCAGTTTATCGGCGATCGTGGTGTTCGGACACTCGATGATGCGCGTTCCTATATTGCCAATGGCGCTATCAAATCGTATGAAAGAGACGGATTTGGCTTTTATCTTGTGGAACGCAAAGAAGACCACAACCTGCTAGGCATGTGTGGCCTGGTCAAAAGAGAGGGGCTGGAGGATGTCGATATCGGTTTCGCTTTCCTTCCTGACTATCGCTCCAAAGGCTATGCGTACGAATCCGCATCCGCCGTCATGCAGTACGCGAAGGAAACTCTCGGTCTAACCAGAGTGGTCGCTATTACGACGCAAGACAACCAGTCGTCTGGCCGTTTGCTGGAAAAGCTCGGCCTGCGGTTTGAGCTTCTGATCCAAATGGCGAATGATTCTGAGATGTTGAGGCTGTTCGTCTACGATGCTTCTCATGCCAGCACGACTGACTAGGGAGTATCCTGCTAGGTGATGTGTGCTGGTGGTGAAGCGGATGTGCCTGCCTCGTTTTGTATAAGGGAGCAAGTGAATGGCGGGCAGCTATTTGCATGCGTTCCTCCCTATCTTCGTGAAAAAAAGGGCTCACCTATGCGGTGAGTCCCTTTTCGCCTTCTATGATAGTTTTGCCCTGCCCTTATGACAGAACGGATTTCAAGCCCAGCGAGCTCTCGTGGAACTTGATCGACGAATGCTTATCCATCGCTACCCGCAGCTGGTATTCGCTTTCGAACAGCATGACCGGACGACCGTAGCGATCTGTTACAATCTTGTTTTTGAGTGCGTCGATCGCAGCCTTGTCGCCTTCCAGCCAACGAGCGATCTGGTAAGGCATGCGAGTCAGCATGATGTCGACTCCATACTCAGCTTTGAGACGGTACTCCAATACCTCGAACTGGAGTACCCCGACCACGCCCAGGATCAGCTCTTCCATCGGATGCGTACGGAACAGCTGGACTGTCCCTTCTTCCGTCAGCTGCATGATTCCTTTTTGGAACTGCTTGTGCTTCATCGCATCTTTTACCATGACCTTGGAGAAAAACTCTGGCGAGAAATGCGGCATTTCTTCATACTCGAATGCCTGCCCCACACAGAGCGTATCGCCGATCTGGAAAATGCCCGGGTCAAACAAACCGATCACATCGCCTGCGAATGACTCATCGACAATTTCGCGGTCCTGCGCCATGAACTGCACAGGCTGCGCCAGCTTGATATCTTTGCCCAGACGCACGTGCTTCACAGACATACCGCGTTCGAATTTACCGGAGCAAATGCGCAGGAATGCAATGCGGTCGCGGTGAGCCGGGTTCATGTTTGCCTGGATTTTGAAGATGAAGCCCGAGAACGCATTCGAATACGGATCGATCATTCCGGCGTTGCTTTTCTTAGGCGACGGCGGCGGTGCCATTTGCAGGAAGTTGTCCAGGAAGGTCTGTACCCCGAAGTTGTTGATCGCACTTCCGAAAAAGACAGGAGTCAGCTCTCCTTTTGCAATCAGCTCTTCGTCGTAATCGTCCCCAGCCACATCCAGCAAGGAAACCTCATCTTGCAGCTGCTGCCACAGCTCCTGCCCGACACGATCTCCGATGAGCGGATCTTCTGCTCCTTCTACAGGGAAAAAGGAGATCTCCTCGTGCTGCGTGCCGGTTTGGTACAGCTCTACGCGGGATTTCATCCGGTCGTATACCCCGCTAAAGTAGCTGCCCATTCCGATCGGCCAGTTCATCGGATACGAACGAATCCCCAGCACGCGCTCGATTTCCTCCAGCAGCTCGAAAGGATCCTTCCCGTGACGGTCCAGCTTGTTGACAAAGGTAAAGATCGGGATCCCGCGCATGCGACAGACCTTGAACAGCTTGATCGTCTGTGCCTCGACCCCTTTGGCGACGTCGATAATCATCACGGCCGCGTCGGCAGCCGTCAAAGTCCGATACGTATCTTCACTGAAGTCCTGGTGACCAGGTGTATCCAAAATGTTGATGTGATGCCCTTTGTATTCAAAGTCCATCGCAGAGGACGTCACGGAAATTCCGCGCTTTTTCTCGATCTCCATCCAGTCGGAGGTCGCATGCTTGGAGTTTTTCCGTCCTTTGACCATCCCCGCTTCACGGATGGCTCCGCCGTAATAGAGCAGTTTTTCCGTCATCGTTGTTTTACCCGCATCCGGGTGGGAGATGATGGCAAAGGTGCGTCGTTTCGCTATTTCCTTCTCCCATTGGGGATTGATTTGACTCATCTTCATTCTCCTGTCATGACAAGTAAGTAGCCTCATTCTTTTCCTTACGATTATACCGACATTTTCGTGCTGCATCCACCTAGTATTTTTCCGCAAAACCATTATAATGTGTAGTAGTAAAAATTTTTTGACTGCATTCAAGAAAGTACATACGAAAACGATATCAGGAGGGACCTCATGTCGACCAATCTGGAAGCACGTTCAACCGCTTTTCGAGCGTATGTGAAAAAGCTGTCGAGCTACAATCAGGCTATCGCCGTCCTTCATTGGGACAAGGCAACCCAAGCTCCCCGCAAAGGAATGGAAGCGCGTTCCGAGGTCATTGGTACATTGGCTGGCGAACAGTTCAAGCTAGCGACCTCAAAAGAAATGGAAGAGTTTCTGGAGACGCTGAGTGAGCCCGCAGCTCTAGAAGCTCTTGACGAAGTAACCCGTCACACCGTTCTCGAATGCAAAAAGGAATATGACCGCAACAAGCAAATTCCCGCAGCCACATACCAAGAGTATGTCGTTCTGACTTCACAGGCAGAGACCATCTGGGAAGAAGCACGTGAAAAAGATGATTTCTCTCTGTTCCAGCCTTACCTCGAAAAAATCGTCGACTTCCAGCTTGCGTTCATCGACTACTGGGGTCACGACGGAAAAAACAAGTATAACACACTCCTCGATCTCTACGAACCCGGCATGACCGTCGATCAGCTAGACCCGATCTTCACTACCTTGCGTGAGAAAACGGTGAAGCTGGTGGCCGCGATTGCGGAGTCACCGAATAAGCCTGACACCTCTTCCTTGAAAAGACATTTTCCAGTAGCAGAACAGGAAGCCTTCAGCCGCTTCGTTTTGGAACGCATTGGCTACGACTTCCAAGCAGGTCGCATGGACCGCAGCGCGCATCCTTTCTGTACTTCTTTCAACCCAGGAGATGTGCGCATCACGACCCGCTATGATGCCAACGAGTTCAATACAGCTCTGTTCGGTTCCATCCATGAAGCCGGACACGCCATGTACGAGCAAAATATCAATCCGAGACTGCTGTTTACCCCATTGTGCGATGGTACTTCCATGGGTATTCACGAATCTCAATCCCGCTTCTGGGAAAACATGATCGGCCGCAGCCTGCCTTTCTGGAACGGTTTGTACAGCGATCTGCAAAAAGCATTCCCTGCCCAATTCGACGGGGTCAGTGTAGATGGTTTCTATCGTGCGATCAACGAAGTCACTCCGTCTTTCATCCGTATCGAAGCGGATGAGTTGACGTACAATCTCCACATCATGATTCGTTATGAGATCGAGAAAGGCTTGATCAACGGTACGCTGAAAGTCGCTGATCTGCCTACAATCTGGAACGAAAGAATGCAAGAATACCTGGGGGTTACTCCTCCGACAAATGCACTCGGCGTGCTGCAAGACATCCACTGGTCTGGTGGAAGCTTCGGCTATTTCCCTACGTACTCCCTGGGGAACGTCTATGCTGCTCAGTTTGCCCACGTGATGGAGCAGCAAATCAGTGGCTATCATGACTTGATTGCCAAAGGAGATTTTGCTCCCATCCGCGAGTGGCTGAAAACGAACATTCACCAGTACGGAAAAATGAAGAGCCCTCAAGAGCTTGTTCAAGCCATCACCGGTGAAGGGACCAATGCTACCTACCTGATGGATTATCTGGAGAAGAAGTTCTCTGCCATCTATCAGCTATAAGGAATCCTCGTTGATTAGAAAACTTGGCTCCGCCAAGCTTTGTGACGGAGCCTTAGTTACACTTATACTGGCTAAGAATCTTATAAATTCTTACTGTACATGAAAAAAGCGTTCCTCTTTGGAGGAGCGCTTCTTTTTCGTAGAAACAGGAAGTTGTCTCGCTATCTCTCACAGCTTAGCTGGGAGCTTTTTCAAAGGCAAGCTTGATTCCAAATGCGACGAGTACAAACCCGGAGATCCCCTGTATGGCCCGCTGTGTAGACGGCTTCTTCATCCAGGTGCGAATGTAGTTGATGAACGACACGTAGAGGATGAACCACAGAATCGTAAGTACGGTGTACGTCGCGCCCATCAGCAAGAATTGGAGAAAAGGCTTGGTCCCAGCCGATAAAAATTGCGGAAGAAACGTCAGGAAAAATACCGCCACCTTGGGGTTCAGCAGATTCGTCAGCAGCCCCTGACGAAACGGAGATTTATGCTTGTATTTGCTCTGCTGCTCCTCCTGCTCCGTTCCTTTGTTCTTTTTCAACGCCCAGATGGAGGTAAGGCCGAGGTAAATCAAATACACGGCACCGACGTATTTAAAAACAGAAAACAGGACTGCCGATTTGACCAGGATCGCCGAAAGCCCAAACACCGCCGCCAAAGTATGGAAGACCAAGCCAGTCGTGATGCCGAAGACCGTTTGAAACCCACCCTTTTTTCCGTGCGCAATCGTGTTTTGCGTGGCGAGTCCAGTGTCGGGACCAGGAAGAATAATCAGTAAAATAGACATGACGACGAACAACCAAAAGTTTCCCATCTTCCATTCCTTCCCCTCTGCATGAAAATGATGTGAATCACTTTATCACAAATGGAGAATAGTGAAAATACTTGTTTTGTGATTTCCACGCCGCTAGACTCAGGGCTAAATGGACGAGGTTGCAGGGAGTGTCCATAAACGTTCCTTGCTACATTCTCGCGTCATTCGATAATTCGATAAGAAAACCTCTATCAAGCCCTGTTCGAGGAGGAGCGACCGCGTTTTAGCGGAAAGTTTTACCGAAGTAATGCCAGAAGCGGACGCTGAGGCACTTCGCCATGCGCTCCGAAATTCATAAGCATTACGCTTATAAATTCCTATACGTTAAAAAAGGCAGCCGAATCCCGGCTGCCTTCTTGCATAGTTCTCTGTTTTTACAACTTGTTATATTCCACGTCTGCAACTGGCTCCAACCATTCCGGTGTACCTGCGGTGATGGCAATGTGTTCAAACCAGCTGTCTTTTGTAGCCCCATGCCAGTGTTTTACACCATCATGGGTGACAATAACATCACCGGCCTTTAAAAATTGAGCAGGTTTACCTTCTTCTTGATACCAGCCTTCGCCACCAGTTACTAATAGAAGCTGAAATCCATCACGATGAATATGCCAGTTATTTCTGCATCCTGGTTCAAAGGTCACATTCCCAACGCCAACACTCACTTTAGGATCGGAAATTAATGTTTTAAGATAACTTTGTCCCACAAAATATCGAGCGTATGCTTCATTTTTTTCACCCACTGGGAAAATAACGCCGTTTTTTACTTCTTCATGTTTGATCATTTCGGTACCTCCAATACATAGCATTACGTTTTAGATTCTCTTGCCGATCGCTCGCTCTTGTCCGTTTACTTTCATTTCCCGCTAAATACCGGAAAGAAGCTATGCTCCCCATAATTCTGGATCCGCTCTACATTCTTCAAAGACTCCATATCTGCCTCGCTGATAACAAAATGAAGATCTGCATTAATTCTCATGTGATCTGGATTTGCCGTCTTAGGAATTACGACAAGACCCAGCTGGATATCATAACGTAGGCAAAGCTGAGCAACAGATACGCCATACTGATCAGCTAGTTCTTTAACCTCTGTATGATCAAGGATCGCACCATGTGCAATCGGTGAATATGCCTCTACTAGGATTTCATTCTTCTGGCAGAATTCAATCAGCTCCGAAGGTGTATTGCTTACATGTGCCAATATCTGATTTACCATAGGCTTGATCTCACAGTTTGCAAGAATATTCTCCACGTCATCTTGTAGGAAATTAGAAAGACCGATTGCCTTTACTTTGCCTGCCTTATAAGCATCCTCCATTGCTTTCCATACTTCTTTGTTTTCCTCGAAGTAGCGGCTCTCCTGACGGAACTCCTTCCAAGGCTGCGGGCTGTGGATAATCAGAAGGTCAATGTAATCCAGCCCCATTTTTGCTAATGACTCATCAATGGACTGCATAACTGCATCATAGTTCTTTATTTCTGCAGCAACCTTTGTTGTAATGAAAAGTTCCTCTCTAGCGACACCGCAGGATCGGATCCCTTCACCTACACCAGCTTCATTCATATAAGCCTGAGCCGTATCAATATGGCGATATCCGATAGAAACCGCATCACGCACTGCCTGCGCTGTCTGTTCATCGTCAAGCAGCCAGGTACCAAGACCTAATTTGGGGATTTCTATCCCATTTGCTAATTGGATAGTTTCGTTTAACATATTTTTGTCTCCTCTGCATGAATCTATTTTTTGTTGTCCTTGTGCTGTACGCTAGAGTCTCCAGCGTTTCATGTATCCTTATCAGCTTGAACATTTTGATCTCAGATAAGGGATTCCCTATTCTCTTACATTTCAGGAATGATTTCATTCACACATGCTAGTGCGTTCAGCGTTCTCGGAAATCCTATATAGGGAAGGCAGTGGGTAATCGCCGTAATCAATGTTTCCTTGTTGTTGCCCACATTTACGTTGCCCTGCACATGTGCCTTCACTTGCCCTTCTGCGCCACCCAACGCGCTAATGATACAGAACGTTAGCAGCTCCCTTGTTTTCAAATCGAGGCCGCCGCGTGTATAGAAGTCTCCGAAACAAAAAGCGGATAGATAGTCCTGAAAATGCTTTTGATTGGTCGGGGCATTCTGTCGATTCTTTGCTATGACCTCTCCAAAGATTTCTACCTGCACTGCAAGCCCCTTGTCAAAGCGATTCTCTTCTATGACCTGCTTTTGGCTCTCAAGTGGCAATGCAATATTTCTGGCTTTGAAGACTTCGTTGATCTCCCTGAGGGCATTCAGTGCTTTGGGGAATCCAAGATATGGCGCACATTGATAAATGGCCTCTTTGATTTCCACCGGTGTAAGTCCGACATTCAGCGCAGCATGAACATGCGCCCCTAGTTGCGGCAAGGTTTGGTTTGTGGCAAGCACCACTAGGGTAATAAGCTCACGAATCTTGATATCAAGATCGCCTTGGTAACAAACTTCCCCAAAAATGAATGGGTTCAGGATGTCCTGAAAATCAGGGTCTGTAGCATTTGCTGCTGGCACTCCATTCCCAAATAACTGTTTGTATATTTCTTGGCTCTTTTCCATTCGATTCATCCCTGTGCCTCCTGCTTGTTTCTTTGCGGTAGAGAGACTCCGACGCATTTTTCAAAATTATGGTTACCGTACGGCTTCAGGAACTCCCCAACAATGAACATTGATCGGTTAATCAACTCATGTTTATAATTTTAAAGTAAAAGAAAGTACTTTCAATGTTCAATACCTCGCAATATGTAGAGTAATCAACACTCCATCCATAATTGTTGATGAATGAGAAGGGTGACAAGTAGAATGACCAAAGCAGATAGAAGAGTACTCAAATCTCAAGCTGCAATCAAGAAAGCAATTCTTGAACTAATGATGGAAAAAAATTTTGATGACATTACGATTCGGGATATTTCCGACAAGGCTAATGTTCATCGCGGCACCATTTATCTCCACTACATGGATAAATATGACTTGCTTGATAAGATAATTGAGGAACACATCAGCCGTCTCCGTGAACTTTGCCATTCTGCATCGGAAATGACTTTCAAAGAAGGAAACTATGTTTGGTTCGAATACTTTGCGGAAAATCATTTGTTCTTTTCAACAATGCTGAATACGAAAAGTGCAGCATATTTCCGTAATCGATTCCTAGATTTGGTCATTGAGGAGTATAGGGCTGAAGTAGGCATAACCGAGGGGAAAAATCAAGGGATACAGGAAGAGGTCTTTCTTCAATTTTTTGGGGCAGCTATCGTGGGTGCAGTGGAGTGGTGGTTCAAGAACGGAATGCCTCTCTCGCCTCGTGACATGGCCGAACAAACAGGGATATTGCTAGATAGGAATTTTTAATGTCTATTCTCACTAGTTAATACTAAAAAAAAGCAATGACTAAAAATTTCTTCTATCTGAACAAAATCCGCATTCACTGAATCAGGGGAATATTGACTGGGAAACTGCGATCAGGAAGAAAGCCCATCTACTTACTCCCTTGTTCAATAAGTACCCCGCTTGGCGAATGACCCTATACAATTTCATTAAAATAAATGGAAACCATTGCTTTCATCCCATTCAACTGTCATGCTTAAGTAAAATAAGAGACAACGTGTTCTCGACAAAGAATGTGCAGGTGATTGAAATGCTTACCGTAAAAACTTCCTCCCTCAGTAATGGCGATCTCAATCGGGGGGTATTTGCCACACAAGATATTCGCAAAGGCGAACTGATTCACGAAGCACCCGTTCTCCCCTATCCCAATGCGGAGCATGAGCATATTGAGAAAACCATGATTGCCGACTACGCTTTTGAATATGGGGCTAACCACACTTGTATCCTTCTGGGCTACGGCATGCTGTTCAATCACTCCTATGAGCCGAATGCTGTATACGAAATCAATTTTGACAACCACACCTTTGATTTCTACGCCTATACGGACATCAAGGCGGGAGAAGAAGTACTGATCAACTACAACGGCGATGTCGATAACAAAGACCCTCTCTGGTTCTACGAAGAGGAGTAATCGTTTGCCGCATCCCTAAATTTTCGTACGAAATTTATGCTGGCCGTTCGTTGCGACGGCCTTTTTTTATTGGACATTAACGGGTTGGCTCCAAACGATCTCCCCTTCCCTTTTCGCATAGCTCAGGTAGTATGCTACGATGAGGGGATAGGAGGGATCGTGTGTTGGTTGACTTTACGGAAAAATGGCTGCCTACTTATATTCGGCGTGATCTGGCTGTTTTGTTTTGCGGGATCAACCCGGGACGCGTCTCGGCAACCGCCGGATACCATTATGCCACCCCCGCCAATCTGTTTTGGCGAGGCTTGTACGAGGGTGGATTGACTCCTCATCGATTTGCTCCCGAAGAGAGCGCCCGTCTGCTCGACTTACACTATGGCATTACGGACCTGGTCTCCCGTCCGACTCGCTCTTCTACCGATCTGCGCGAGGATGACTATGCGACCGGAGCGGAGCAGTTCGTGCAAATGATTCAGACCTATCGTCCCCGCGTTATTTGCTTTAACGGTATCACTGCTTTCCGCCACGCCACCGGACAGAAAAAAACGACGATTGCGCTCGGACTCCAATCCAAGCTCGAATTCGGCACAGACGATTGGCCTGGCAGCTATGTGTTTGTCATTCCCTCGACAAGCGGTGCAAACGCCTCCTTTTCCCGGGAAGAACGGCTGGCCATGTTCAGTGAGCTGAGCCAGTTTCTGCGGGAAAAAGGATGGCATCCCCTCTCTTGAGTATCACATTCCCTCTGTTCGCAGTACGATGAAGGATAGTCGCTTACTCGCTTTTCGTAGGAGGGAAGAGATGGAAGCACTAATCCGACTCATGGAAGAGGAGTACGACCTCGGAATTCTCAGTTACGAGATTATGCGGAACACCAATAAATCTTTGGTGATTGTCTTGCGGACACGCAAGGGCAAATTCTTAGGCAAAAGCCTGTTTACTACTGAAGAGCGGCAAAATTTCATCCTGGATGCAGAAGATCATCTGCGAAAGAAAGGGATCCACATACCCAAAGTACGAAAAACGAAGGCCAATCAACGCTTTATTTATTGGAACGGGTATCCCTTTCTCATCCAGCATTGGGCATCCGGTCCCATGCTCGCTCTCAATCTTCCGGCACGCATCAGGCGAACCGGCTCCACCCTCGGGCGAATTCACGCCGCATCTGTCGGCTTTTCCTCTGCGTACAGCCACCTGTACAACGCCGCAAACACGTGGGACGAGGAATATCGAAATGATTTTACTGCCCTGCAGCGCTGGAATCAGCAGTACGAGTCAAGCAATGACCCGAAGCATCAGATCATCTATCAGCATCTTCCGTTCTTTCTGATCGCCGGTAAAATCGCCATGGAGAGCCTGGAAAAATCATCGTACTATCAGAATTGGAGGGAGCTCCCTACCTCCCGACATTTCTTGTGTCACGGCGATTTCAACAACGGAAACTTGCTCTCGGAAAAGCAGAAAATTACCGTCATTGATTGGGAGGACGTTCGCTTTGATTTTCCTTCCAAAGATATCAGTCGTGTTCTCTCCTTATTAATGCGAAAGAACAAAAAATGGAATCCCAAAGCCTTCCACTACCTTCTCGACGGATATCTCCGCGAGAATCCACTGTCCCGGCGACAGCGGCATCTTCTGTATACCGACCTCGCCTATCCCCATATTACCGAACGGTTTTTACGCCAGCAGCAGTACCTCGAGATGTCGGAGCGGGATATTGAAAAATTCCTGAAACAGGAAATCAGGAAAACGGCTTACATGCTCGAAGAAATGAAAGCCCTTGAGTAAAGAGCGGCAATTTGCCTGTCTCTTCACACAAGGGCCTCTGTTCTGTCGATTGTATAGGCTAGTGGGTCGCTGTCTTCACGAGCGCACTTTGCTGTCGCACGTACTGCACCAGCTCAGCTGCCATCGAGGAGTAATGGAATGGCGTGATCAGGTAAATGCCTTTGAAATACTGAACGGCGGTATCGAGCAGCTCCTTCGCCATCTTGATCCCCTCTTGCCTTGCCGCTTCCCCTTGCTCCACCGCTCTCATCCGTTCCAGTGCTTCAGAAGAAAGCTTGATACCAGGCACTTCATTGTGCAGGAACTCCGCGTTTCGCAAGCTGGTCAACGGCATGATCCCGATGAAGACCGGTATGCCGATATGCTTGGTGGCTTCATACACTTGCTTGATCGATTCCGCATCGTATACGGGCTGAGTCATGATATAGTCCGCCCCGGCCTCTACCTTCTTTTCCAGACGGGCAATCGCCGCATCCATTTGTCTTACGTTTGGATTAAAAGCCGCACCTACGATGAACTGCGCTTTTTGCTTCAAAGGACGACCAGCAAACGAAACACCCTCGTTCAACTGCTTCACCATGCGGATCAAATCAAAAGAGGTCACGTCAAACACGGAGGTAGCACCTGGCAAATCACCGAAACGGGACGGGTCGCCGGTAATGACAAGAATTTGATCGATACCGAGGGCGTGCAAGCCCATCAGATGGGATTGCTGTCCGATCAAGTTGCGGTCGCGGCAGGCGATGTGCAGCAGCGGATCGATACCGTGTCTGCTTTTCATCAAAGCGCCCAGCGCCATGTTGCTCATCCGTACAGTAGCCAGCGAGTTGTCGGCCAAGGTAATGGCATCAGCCCCTGCGCGGTGAAGCTCGCAGCAGCCATCCAGGAAGGACTCCGCATCTAGATCACGGGGCGGGTCGAATTCTACGATGACCGTCGTCTCGGTTTTGACTCGTTCCACGATGCTCGGCTTCGACTGATCACGGACGCTCTGTACCGTCACCTGTGGACGATCACCAGGCACGATCGTCGGATTGATTCTCTCCTGTGGCTCAAGCGACTCCAGTGCGTCTGCCATCGCTTTGACGTGCTCAGGTGTCGTTCCGCAGCATCCCCCGATCAGACGGATGCCCTGCTCCCGCAAACGCAAGGCACTCTGGCCGAAATAGTCTGGCGTCGACTTGTAGGCGTACTCCCCGTCTGTAAGACCGAGACGGCCCGCATTCGGGAAAGCAGACAAGAGCGCTCCATGCGGAACCTGCGTATGTTCAAACGATCGCAAAATTTCTGCTGGACCGAGACGGCAGTTGAGACCCACGATGTCCGCTCCTGCCTGCTTCAGCTGCCCAAACGCATCTGTCAGCGAGTATCCATCCCGCGTGCGTCCTACCTCGAGCGTAGCCAGCTGGGCGATCAGGGGAGCATCCGTCAACGGACGAATGACCTCCAGCGCCATAAGCAGCTCCTCCAGGTCGAGAAACGTCTCCAAAATAATTCCGTCCACACCGGCGTGAAGCAGGGCAATCGCTTGCTCCTCATACTGGTCCCGGTATTCATCCAGCACTTTTTTACGCACGCGACCTGCCAGAATGGAGCCAATGCTCCCTGCGACATACGCATCGTCTCTTGCGGATTCCCGGGCAATTTTTACGGCTAAACGATTGATCCTCGCCACGCGATGCTCCAGACCATAGCGGGACAAGGAATCCCGATTGGCTGAATACGTATTGGTCTCCAAAAGTCTGGCTCCAGCCGCATAATACGAATCATGAACCTCTTGGACAAGCTTCGGATTCGACAGCGACAGTTCTTCGAAGCTCACTCCGAGTGGGACGCCCAGCCTGTGCAGCTGGGTCGCCATCGCTCCATCTCCTACCAGCAGGTGATCCTGCAAATACTCCCGTAAATCTTTCTTGCCTGTGGTCAACTCAATCACTTCTCTCCTTTTGATTCCGTTTATACTTCAAACACCGACGGTCCGGCATTAAAATAGCGAGCCTCTGGGTGTGCGAATACCATCGCTGATACGGATGCTTCCGGCTCCATCATAAAGCCTTCGGTCAGTTGAACGCCGATATTTTCCGGCTGCAACAAGCGGAACAGCTGCGCCTGATCCTCCAAATTCGGGCAAGCAGGATAGCCGAACGATACGCGGATCCCTTGGTAGCGGGCTCCGAATCGCTCCAGCATGGTCATCTCTGCCGGGTCAGGAATCCCCCACACATCACGCATAATGTGGTGAATCCGCTCAGCGAAAGCCTCTGCCAGCTCCAGCGCGAGTGCCTGCAGAACATGGGAGCGCAAATAGTCTCCGCGTTCCTTTAGCTCGGTAGAACGCTCGCGAATGCCTCCGCCCGCTGTTACTGTCAGGAAGCCGACGTAATCCATTTCTCCACTCTCCACAGGTCGGAGGAAATCGGAGAGGCACAGATGCGGTTCTTCCGGCTGACGCGGGAACTCGAATCGCTCCAGCACCTTGCTGTGATCGTTCGGATCGTAGACCAAAATCTCATTTCCCTGGGATTGCGCCGGGAAGAATTGGTACACCCCGTGTGCGGAAATCGAGCCTTGCTGCTTGGCGTCATTCAGCAAATCCTCCACCAGTCCGTACAGCTCCAGCGTTTTCTCATCTCCGGATTCAATCAGCTTATCTACGTTTCCACGCACCCCGAGATGCTTGCCGAGCAGCATCCGCAGATTCAAGTACGGCTGCAAATGCGTGATCGGATATTGGCGCAAAATGTGGCGCTCGCAATCTGGTGGAACTTGGACAGGTACGGTTTTGCTCACGGCCGAGCGTGCGGGGAGGGTTGGTTTTTTCTCCTCGACGACAGGTTGGGCGGTGGCGACTGCTTCTAGCAGATTTTGCTGCTCCTCCACCAGGCGTTCGCGCTCTTCCGGATTTTGCAGTCGGTTCACGAGGTCCAGACCATCCATCGCATCTTTTGCATAGAGCACGATCCCGCGGTATTCCGGCGCGATCCGGTTGGATGTGAACTTCCGAGTCAGCGCGGCGCCCCCTACCATCATCGGTACGTCAATTCCTGCATCGCGCAAGTCCTGCGCCGTAATGACCATCTGCTGTGCGGATTTCACCAAAAGACCGGACAGACCGATCGCATCCGGCTTTTGTTCGCGGCAGGCTGCGATCAACTGCTCAGGCGGGACTTTGATCCCGAGGTTCACCACATCGTAGCCGTTATTCGCCAAGATGATTTCCACCAGGTTTTTGCCGATGTCATGTACATCGCCTTTTACCGTTGCCAGCAGGATCTTGCCCTTCGCTGCCGCATCGGATTTCTCCATAAATGGTTCGAGATACGATACCGATGCCTTCATGACCTCGGCACTCTGCAGCACCTCTGCCACGATCAGCTGGTTGCCGTTGAAAAGGCGACCGACCTCTTCCATTCCCGTCATCAATGGTCCGTTGATAATTTCCAGCGGTGCATATTTTTCCAAAGCCAGCTTCAAGTCTTCCGTCAGACCATCCTTGGAGCCTTCGACGACATAGCGTGCCAGGCGTTCTTCCAGCGTCAGCTTGGAGACCTCTACGCTCACTTCTTTCTTCTTTTGACGATAAAACTCCGTAAAGGCGGCCAGCGTTTCGTCATTCGTTTCGAACAACAGCGCCTCGGCCAGCTTCCGTTCATTTTCCGGTATCGAAGCATAGCGCTCCAGCTTTTCCGTGTTGACGATCGCGTAGTCCAGACCTGCTACTGTCGTGTGGTACAGGAACACGGCATTCAGCACTTCCCGACCTGCTGCCGGCAATCCAAAGGATACGTTGCTGACACCCAGAATGGTTTTGCACTCCGGCATCGCTTGTTTGATCAAACGAATCCCTTCCACCGTTTCCTTAGCAGAACCGATGTACTGCTCATCGCCAGTTCCGACAGGGAATACCAGTGGGTCAAAAATGATGTCCTGCGGCTTTACTCCGTATTGATTTACCAATATATCGTAGGAACGCTTGGCAACCTCGAGCTTTTTCTCGCGAGTTACAGCCATCCCGGCTTCTTCAATCGTCCCGACGACGACTGCTGCACCGTATTTGTGAATGAGCGGTGCGACTTCCTCAAAACGCTCCAGCCCATCCTCGAGGTTAATCGAGTTGAGAATGGCCTTCCCTTGGGAGTAACGCAGACCCAGCTCCATCACTTTTGCATCGGTGGAGTCGATCATCAGCGGCGCCTTCACCTTTTTTACGATGAATTGCAGGAATTTTTCCATATCCTCGTATTCATCCCGGTCCGGGTCAGCCAAGCAGATGTCGATTACGTGGGCTCCACGCTTTACCTGTGCTCTGGCAATGTCGGATGCTTCCTCGTACTGACCTGCCGCGATCAAGTCACGGAATTTTTTCGAGCCGATGACGTTGGTACGCTCTCCCACGAGCAACGGACGATTGTCGTCTTCCACGTAAACCACTTCGATGCCAGAGACGGCGCTGACCGGTTCCTTCACTTGCTCACGCGGCTTGCAATCCTTTAGCGCCTCTGCCATTGCGCGGATATGCTCTGGCGTCGTACCGCAGCAGCCCCCCGCTACGTTCAGCCAACCCTGCTCAGCGAACGCGCGCATTTTGGCCGCTAAGCCTTGGGGAGTTTCGTGATAATGACCGTTTTCATCCGGAAGCCCAGCATTCGGATAACAGCTGACGCCGCATTCCGCCAAGCCGGACAGCGTACGCAGATGGTCACGCATGAATTCCGGGCCTGTCGCGCAGTTCAAACCGACCGAAACCGGCTTCAAGTGCTCCAGGGAAAAATAGAAAGCTTCAATGTTTTGTCCGGCGAGGGTAGTTCCCATCGGCTCGATCGTTCCCGAGAGCATGATCGGCAGTTCGGTTTGCAGTTCTTCAAACGCTTTGCGGATCCCGATGCCCCCCGCTTTCACGTTCAGCGTGTCTTGGGAGGTCTCTAAAAGAAGCACATCGGCTCCACCGAGAATCATCCCTTTGGCTTGGCGATAGTAGGACTCCACCAGCTCTTCAAAGGTGACGCCGCCTGTCAGAGACAGCGTTTTAGTCGTCGGCCCCATGGAACCTGCCACGTAGCGCGGCCATTCTGGAGTCGAGTAGGCATCCACCGCTTCCTTCGCCAGCCGGGTTGCCGCTATATTGATTTCGAGGTCTTTATCGGCTACGTCGTACTCAGCCAATACCACAGAAGTCGCGCCAAAGGTATTGGTCTCGACGATGTCTGCGCCTGCCTCCAAATACTTTTCATGGATGGAACGAATCACATCCGGTCTTGTCAAATTCAACAGCTCGTTACAGCCATCGTACTCCTCACCGCCAAAATCCTCGGCTGTCAGGTTTGCCTGTTGCAGCATGGTTCCCATTGCGCCATCTAGAATCAGAATTTTTCGGGAAAGCTGCTCGCGAAAAGTTGGTTTCATCAGCTTGCTCCTTTTCGGCCTCTTCTTAGCCGTTTCATACACTGCCCTGTTGTAGTTGCAAGTCTTCCTGTCTCACTTAGTTGTGCGTATACCGGATAAAAGCCTTATCCATGTTTATCTGCACAAAAAAATCCCCTTCTTAAGTAGAAGAGGATTTGTCCGCGAAATACAGAAGCGCCTGAGTCATCCTCTCATCTTTCAAAGCCGTAGCTTTGCTGGAATTGGCACCGGATTTCTACCGGTTGCCGAGGCTTCATCAGGCCAGTCCCTCTGCCTCTCTGGATAAGAGTCGTACATGGTTATGGAGTTGAAATGTCAAACTTCATGAATGTTTGCAAGTATCTTATCACCCCCCTGTCTCTTCGTCAATTGAGAATTTGTCTAATATTTACTCTTGTCTCAAAAGAATGCGCCCATTTTTGGTTGATCTAGACATTCGCCCACGCCAATCTGTGTGTTCGTGTATAGACTAGAGCATAACGGAAAGGAGGGGAAACAAACATGAGTACATCTTTTTGCGGCGGATTCTTTGGTGACAACTTCGCATTGGTGCTCGTACTGTTTATCCTGCTGGTAATTGTTGGGTGCTCCGAAGACTGCTAGTCATAGCGTATGAAAAGGGCCTAGATCCTCTAGGCTCTTTTTGCGTTTGCCTGGATCGAAAAAACCTCCGTTCATTGTCACTCTAAAGCGCTTTTGCTATACTGAATGCAAAAATGACATGTATCGCGGCTTGGCAATACAAAGGAGCGAAACGCTGTGGACACACTAGATGCCCGTGAAAAAGACGAATTTTTATCGTCTCTCGAAAAAATCAAGGAACTGGAGCAAAGTGAATTTGAGACTTACTCCATCGTGAAAAACCGGGAGACGGGTGACCATTATCTGCATTACTTCCTTTCCCATCTCAATTTATCCGCAGGTGGACGTCGAGATGATTACGACTATTTTCTTCCCCTCGATTCTGACGAAGTGCTCGGACTGATGTTTGGCGAGCAGCCTTACCAGTTTCCCGATCATTGGCGCAATCCATACCTGCGCAGCGGAAACGACAACCGGCTGATCCCCTTCGATCCATCCGAGAACTACGATCTGGAAGAAGATGCTGCAGCAGAGCTGGCTATGCTGGCACAGCTCGAGCAATTCAAAGAACAATGGATGAATGCAGAAAACATGAGTGCCGAGGAAAAGGAAAAGCTGACGAGAGAATACTTCGCACAGCTGGACAAGATTTTAAATAAACCGGAAGAGTGAGTTGCGCGAGTGCAGCCTCACCAGTTATAATGCTAGAGATATCGTTGAATCGTTGAAGAGGAAAGTACCTCATGCGAATGACGCTAGCGAGTCGGGGATGGTGAAAGCCCGATGCAGAGCATGAGAGGAAACGCACCTCGGAGATGCGTCCTGAACATTTGCGATTTGCAGATCGTGTAGGGAAACGCCGGGACTGCCCGATACAGCAGGTCAAGCGGTTTTTGCTTTCACGCAAAAACAACAGGAGTGGCACCGCGGGAGCACAACCTCTCGTCTCTTTCTTACAGGAGACGTAGAGGTTTTTTTATTTGGAGCACCCACCCTCTTTCCAATCAGAAAGGAGATTCACATGAGCTACAAACACCAAGTGGCGGAAAAAATCGCCGACGCCCTCGCACAGCAAGGGGTAGAAAACTTTCCAAAAGAAACCGTATACGGCATGCTGGAAACACCTCCAAACCCTGCCATGGGAGATATCGCGTTCCCTTGCTTTCAATTAGCAAAAGCATTGCGTAAAGCTCCTCCGATGATCGCAGCAGAGCTGGCAGAGAAAATCAGTGGAGACCCTTTGCGTGAATCGACTGCAGTCGGTCCCTACGTCAACTTTTTCCTCGATCAAGCAGCTGTTGCGAAGCAAGTGATTGGCACCATCCTCGCTCAAGGAAGTGCCTATGGAGACAGCCACATCGGACAAGAACGCAAGGTCCCGATCGACCTCTCCTCCCCGAACATCGCGAAGCCATTCTCCATGGGCCACCTGCGTTCGACCGTCATCGGTAACGCGATCGCCAACATCATGGAAAAGCAAGGCTACCAGCCCGTTCGCATCAACCATTTGGGCGACTGGGGCACGCAGTTCGGCAAGCTCATCGTGGCGTACCGTTTGTGGGGAGACGAAGCAAAAGTGAAAGCGGAGCCGATCAAGGAGCTGCTGACGCTCTACGTTCGCTTCCACGATGAAGCCAAGGACAACCCTTCCCTGGAAGACCAAGGACGCGAATGGTTCAAAAAGCTCGAGGACGGCGATGAAGAAGCGCTGCACCTGTGGAAATGGTTCCGCGACGAATCCTTGAAGGAATTCATGAAGATCTACGACCTGATGAATGTCTCCTTCGACTCCACCAACGGAGAAGCTTTCTACAATGACAAGATGGATCGTGTCGTTACCTTGCTCGAGGAAAAAGGTCTCTTGACTGAATCCGACGGCGCGCTCGTCGTCAGCCTGGACGAGTACGACATGCCTCCTTCCCTGATCAAAAAATCCGATGGCGCAACCCTGTATGCAACACGCGATTTGGCTGCGGCCCTCTATCGCCACGAGAGCTACGATTTTGCGAAAGCCGTATACGTCGTAGGAAACGAGCAGCGCCTCCACTTCCAGCAGCTGTATAAAGTTCTGGAAAAAATGGGCTATGCGTGGGCGCGCGACATGCATCACGTGCCATTCGGGATGATGCTCAAGGACGGTAAAAAAATGTCCACCCGGAAAGGGAAGGTTGTTTTGCTGGAGGAAGTGCTCTCCCAAGCAATCGCGGATGTGCAGAAAGTGATCGAGGAGAAAAATCCTTCGCTGGCAAACAAAGAAGAAGTCGCTCGTCAAGTGGGCGTCGGCGCGGTCATTTTCCACGACCTGAAAAACTACCGCCTGAACGACATCAATTTCTCTTTGGAAGAAATGCTGACCTTTGAAGGCGAGACCGGCCCATATGTGCAATACACCCATGCGCGTGCCTGCTCCCTGCTGCGCAGAGGCAACTTCCAGCCTGCATCTGCTGCATTGGCAGAGGGCGCGCTGGATAGCAAAGAGGCTTGGGCAGTCATTACACTGCTGAACGGATTCCCGGAAGTCATCGAACGCGCCGCTGACAACTTCGATCCTTCCCAAATCGGGAAATACGTGATCGACCTCGCTCAATCGTTCAATAAGTTCTATGCCAATGTCCGCATCTTGGCGGAGGAAGAAGACATCAAGGCTTCCCGTCTCCAGCTCGTTGCAGCCGTAGTAGCCGTACTCAAGGAAGGTCTGCGCCTGCTCGGTCTGGCTGCCCCGGAAGAAATGTAAGAGACAAATATTGGAAAATGAAAACCGCTGCTCCCCACTCGCTGGGGACGGCGGTTTTTCGCGTTACACGCCTAACAACATTTCGTATGTTTATGCGTCAAACAGATAACAACGAAAGCGAGGTGAATCCCTGTGTGGATGAAGCTATCTGCTGCTGCATTAAATGTTCTCCTTGGGATTGCAGGCTTTTACGTTTTTATTTTTGTCCTCATGACGGGTGGTGCGCTTAGTGGTAGTCAGGCTCCTAGTCCCAGCCCCTTGGGGTATTGGATCATCTTGTTTTACTTTCTCATTGGTTGCGGAGCCAATTTTCTTTTCGCCCGAAAGGCCTCGAGTCCCTGGAGATACTGCCTACTGAGTGTTGGCATATGGATCGTTTCTTTTGTCGTAACGATTCTAGTATAGGTGCTACATTTTTTCACCCATGTCTCTCGCTTTCCCTAGGTTCGCTCATCCAGCTCGCATGAAAAAGAGGCTACCGAATTATTTCAGTAGCCTCTTTCTCAGGAAAAGAATCCTCTTTTCTTTCATGTGAAACGCTGCGGCACGATCACGAAACCATTTGCCCGACGCGATTTCAGCAGTTTGATCAACGCCTCCTGCATAGCAGCAGGACATGTTACCTCTACAAGAACCTCGCTTTTCCGACTCGAAACAAATTTCATTTTCTTTTTATGGAGCAAGAGCTCTATGATAAATCCCAAGAAGAATCCCCCTACTAAGCCAAGCAGCCCCCAAATAATGGGTCCCCAGTACAGGACAAATCCATAGATGGCTCCTAGCACCCCAAAGATTGTGGCACCCATCATGGCTCCATCCAGAATACTTTTCCCATCCACCCGATGGATAGAGTCAATAATATGGGTTTGAGACTCAAGATTTTCCATAGGCAAAGCAACGATATTTTGCGGTGGTACTCCCAGCTTCTCTATATCGTGGATAACGATTTCCACAAAGGGCGAATGTTCAAATGTGGCGATTACTTGTACAACGGCATCGTTTTGTGCTGTGGGTAGATGTGACAACTGTTCAGCCCTCGCTCTGAGAAATCGGATTTGTTCAATATCATATAACGTATTGCTTTCATTTACCGCGGTATACGCCTGATAGATTGCAAAAGCATACATCGAAGGTAAAAAAAGAAACCACTGCCAATCCACTATACCAGGCACGCTGCTAAAATCTCCGAGAAACGAATGGAGCCAGGCACGTATAGCCTCGGACTTATAGCAAACATAGATCCACCAGGCCAAAAGGAATGTGCCCACTACCGTACTGCCGCCATACAATTGGCCCAACCCAGGTGATAAGGCGGACCAAACCAATCCTACCCAAGGATGTTTCTTCTCGAGAATCATCACGTCGAAAAAGCTAACAGCTGATGGGGTAATCGGTGCGTCTTCGATTTCAGCCAAAGAATGGCTTTTATTGATTTCAACCGCGCAACGGTAACTGTCCCAGATGCTATACACAAATACGGCCACATAAAGAAGGCCCCAGCTCTGGTTGATTTGAGCCTTTGCTTCTTCAAACCTGCCAAGAAACGATAAGGCAATGGCCATGTTTATATGAGCCTGGTTGTTGACCACCAGCTCCCAGATAATCAGCAGGAAACCGTGCAGGTACTTGCCGATGTACATGTGCCCAAATCCCGGAAAGGCAGCAGACCACCAAGCTGCAATCCACGGAGTGCGGGGATAGATTGAGTTGATTCCAAATACGGATATTTGCCCTTTGGAATAACGAGGTTTACTATCAGCTGACTGGAACTTTTGATATGGCATTGGCTATTTTCTCCTGCAGCATGAAGTCTCCCTATAATGTAACCAGTAACTTCCATGCCTATCCCAACCACCACCTCGCTAAGCAGCCTGCTGCCAGGCTCCGTCTCTTTATTGAATTTCCATAATATTGCACGTAGAATGAAGTGTCGGAATAAAAGGAGGCGTTCCTATGGCGACACTTGTTTATCACGTAGCAGTTTCACTTGACTACTTCATTGCCGATCCCGGTATGCAGGAAGGAAAAATCGACCAAACACTCTTCCTGTTTGAAGGCGATCATGTGCCGGACTTTTTAGCGGATATTCAGCAATACACCGCGGTATTAATGGGCAGGAAAACGTATGAATACGGGTTTCAATTCGGTGCAAAGCCAGGTGAGCCTGGATACAAAGGGCTCAAGCATTACATCTTTTCCAATTCTCTGCAGTTTGACTCAAACGATGAGGTCGAACTCGTTCGCGGGGATTCTGTCGCCTTCATCCAACACTTGAAGGAAAAAGAAGAAGGGAAACTATGGCTGTGCGGCGGAGGAGAGCTCGCAGGCGCTTTGCTGGAAAAGCAGCTTATCGATCAGCTCGTTCTGAAGGTTAACCCGATCCTGGTGGGCGTAGGAGTACCCATGTTCGGAAGTCTCAAGCCCCGCCTGACCCTGGAGTTGAAGGATCTGAAAAGATTTGATTCAGGAGTACTGAAAACGACGTACGATATTCACTATCGATAGTCTTCTTTCCCGCGATCAAGTGCCAGACAGATAGAAAAGGAGCGACCATAATGATCGCTCCTTGCTTCGTTTGACTTTGATCGAGATGCTTTACGCATCCACATCCGCTTTTTGTTTCTTTCCAAACCACGTCTTGCTAACCAGCTCCACGACTTGCTTGGGCAGCGAAACCGGTGCCTGCGCTTCATTTTCAGCCTCATCTACCATGCGATAGAGCAGCGCTTTGTCATCTGCCGGATCGGACTTGGTTTGCAGCGTCAGCTCTCCTATTTTTCCTGCATTTGTCCATTCCTCGATCATGAGCTGGTATTCCGTTGGAGCCAGTTCGAGATAGTTATCTTCCGAAAGGTCCACTACCGCATACCCGTCATGCTCGATTTCGGCGTCATATGTATTTCCATTGGCAGCTTCGTAAAGAGACAGCTCCTCAGGATCGTTCAGGTTTTGTTTGATCGGCTCAAAATCCGTGATCGTGACCTTAATCCGTTTCTTCATCAATACTCCTCCTCTTGGACCACATTCCAACTCACACTGTACCACATGTCGGTCATCCCTGCCACTGATCGATTAATGCTTGCACATGTTTGATCTCCTCGCGATGGCCTTCCTCCCCTTGCTTCGGTGTTTCAAGCACGAGGGGCAAGTCTTGCAATTCGGGTGTCCGCAAAAAAGCAGCAAAGGCAGCGTCCCCGATCTCGCCTTGTCCAATATTCGCATGACGGTCGCGGAAGGATCCGGTTGGATATAGCGAATCGTTCAGATGTACAGCGCACAGGCTCGCAAAGAAGTCGAGCTCCCGCATTCTTCCCGCCACTTTCTCCCAGTCATTTCCTTTCCACATTCCACTTGCAAATGCATGGCAGGTGTCCAGACAGAATCCCACTTTCTCCGGTTCTTCTACCAGCAGTCGTACTTGCGTCAGCTCCTCCAGAGTCGTTCCCATCCGATTTCCTTGGCCGGCATTGTTTTCTACCAAAAGTCGCGCTTGCCCCTGCCAGCCAGTCAGGATCCGGTTGATCATCGCAATCATCCGTTTGTAGCCTTCCAATATATCGCTGCCTTTATAGTGGCCGAAGTGAACGACGACACCCATCGCACCACAAGCCTCAGCGATATGCAAATCATTTTGCACCGAAGCGATCGTGGCCTCAAACAGGTCTGGGTCCTCCGCACATAGATTGACCGTGTACGGGGTGTGTGCGATCGAGGCTATCCCTTTCTGCCTGCAAAAGCTGCGGCAAGCCTCGGCATCTCGTTCATCGTACGCCTTTACGCCTAAGCTTCGCGGGTTTTTCGGAAAGAATTGAAACGCCTTCGCTCCCAGTTTATTCGCTGTGATGGCAGCACCTTCATAACCGTTTCGTATGCTCACATGACTTCCAATCTTCATCCGCTCACCCTCGCTTCCTCTCTTCCATTTTCCCCAGTCCTGCCAAGCGCTAGAAGTGCGGTAACACAAAAAAGCTGCCCTGCTAAAGGACAGCACTTTTATCTGATCTGATTAGGATTTTACAATAAGCAAAGGCGTTTGCGCACGGTGAATGGTTTTGAAGGTTACGCTGCCCACCAGGGTTCCAGCAATTCCGCCCAAGCCATGATGCCCCAGAACAATGAGACCTGCTTGGTCCGCTTTGGCTGTTTCCCGAATCAGGGTAGCTGGATCACCGATCAGCACCTTGCTTTCAAATGGAACCTGCTTCGCCTCAAGAAATTCCTCGTAAGCCCGGTTCGTCTCTTTTCCCCAGCCCTCGAGTGTTGCCGTGTCCTCCCATCCGGCGCCATACATGCCTGTGTACGCTACAGGAGGAGTAACAACGGTTAGCAGCGTATAAGTGACGTCCATTCCCTCACTCAGCTGCAGGGCTGTCTGTAGGGCAGCCATAGCCGGTTCGGAGCCATCCACGGTAATGAGGACCTTACTCCACGGGAATGCATCCGCATTTGTCTCTTCCGATATGAGAAAGACAGGAATTTTCGAATCATGAATCGTAGGGTAGCTGACACTTTGCTTCAGATAGCCTGTCATTCGACCATACCCATGCGTGCCCATGACGACTGCACGATAATCCGCCGTCGCGTGCTTGGCGATTTCCTCGTGAGGGATTCCAAAGACGATTTCGAGCTGATAGGAAGTACCTGCTTCCTCCAAAATCGCTATCATTGGCTGCAAATCTTCTTTTGCTTCTTCCAATTGGAACTTTTCGATATTTTGTTTCCCCAGCTTATTTACCACGTTGCGCGAAGGAAACGGCTGTATGACATGCAAAATCGTCAGTTCATGACGATCCGCTGCATAGGCGACAGCAAAGCGGACAGCTTGCAAGGATTGTGCAGAAAAATCTACGGGTACCAGAATACGGGACATAAAAACACGTCCTTTCCTCTAATCATGGTCAAGGGCCAGCCCCTTGCCTGTTTTCATTGTAGATCAGACCATCTCCCCTGTATGTAGGGACTATCCCTGATCTTGGAAGAAAAAAACCCTGACTTTCGCCTTACTCCATAACCCCGGAAATAAACACCGTCACCTCTTCACCCAGGTCAATGTCGCGGATCTCGTGTTCCTCAGCCATGTGCCTGCTCGCTTGCTGTTCTCGACGGATCACCCTCACCACTGGCCGCGCTGGCAATCCGCGATTCTGGTCAATGACGACCCCGATTTCCCCTGTGCTCAGCTTTAGCGATGTCCCTGTCGGATACAAGGCAATCGAACGTAAAAAATGAATCACCATCTTGTGATCAAAACGCTTTTCTGCTAGTCCCATGATTTTCTCGCAGGCCTCGTACGGTGCCAATGTCTCCTCTTCCTCGGAAAGAGGGGAAATCAGATTATCGTAGTAGTTGCAGATCGCCACGATCTTGCCAAAATCATGGATTTCATCCCCGACTAGTCCCCGTGGAATACCGCTCCCATCCACCCACTCATGATGTTGAAGAGGTATATGCGCGGAGACGATGCTCATCTCATGCTTTTTTCGCAGCAGATGAAAGCCCAGCCAGGTGTGGTGATTCTCCATGCTTTTGGCCTTATAGGCAGGAGCGTCCTTGTCCACGCTGAGCTTGCCCACATCATGCAAAAGAGCCCCAATCGACAGCTCTTTTAGTTGAGCCGTGTTATAGCCAAGACCTACTCCCATCACAGTCGCCATCATGCAGACGTTCAGCGCATGGATGTACATGGCGTTATCCGTCGTCCGGATCTCTCCCAGATTTAACAGCACGCGGCGATTGCGCAGCGTCTCGTCAACGATACTGTTCACCGACTTGTGAATCCCGCGCACATCCATATGCTTGCCAGTCTGCACGCATTGGAGCGCTGCAGAAAGATTGCGAATCGCATCTTTACGTGTCGCCTCCGTGATGACTTCCTCTTCCTTTACTTCATCCAGCAACGGATCTTTCACACTCAGCATCGTCACACCAAAACGACGCAACTTATGAATCATTCCGACAGTTAACTGAACGCCAGCATGCAATAAGGTCAAGCCCTCGCTCGTATAAATACTGCGGGCCAGCACGTCGCCCGGTTCCACTTGCTCCACATTTACGTATTTCATGGGGTCTTCCTCCTGGTTGCTTCTCCCCTCTGATACTTCCCTAGTTTACCACTATGAAAACCTCTTTCGTAGTTCAATATGCTCAGACCATTCCTGCTCTTTCGAATTCACTTTTTTCCGGGGAGCAAAGTCTAGGGCGAAACGAAAAAAACGACCTTGATGGGTCGCTTTCATTCTTCCTTTTTCATCACGCTGTATTCGTCACGCACCATGGAAACATTGTCTCCTTGCTGGGTCATTTCCAGCTTGTGCAAAATATCTTGCAAAACCGAGGCAAAGATCAAGGTCAAATCCCCTGTATTGACAGGCTTGCGGAAATACTGACCCACCATTTCATAGCCTTGCCGCGTAAATTTCTCCGTGTCCTCTTCGTCCAGCGCATCCTGCAGCTCATCAATCAGTTCTCCAAGAGCAAAACGCGCTCGCTCGTATACATCCATTTCCGCTTGCGAGGCTTTGCTCGACTCTTTTTTCGTACCCATGCCATTTCCCCTCCCTCATCGATAGGGTGGAACAGGCTGGTCTTCTTTATGCGCCTTCTCTCTCCATTTTTTGCCCTTTCCACTGCCGAATTCCCGTGTGCGCCTGGAAAAGCACTCGCTCAAACTGTTCATCCGCCAAAGCTTCAGTCTTGCTGAGCCAGGTTCCAACCAGCGCCCCCAAAAAGCCGAGGGGAATAGAAATCAGACCGGGGTTCGTCAAAGGAAAGATCGGCGCACGATGAATCAAGCCATGATCCAGATCCATGACAGCGGGCCCCAGAATGACGAGGACGACGGAGGAAATCAGACCCGTCAGCACGCCGGCAATTGCTCCTTGGACCGTGAATCTGCGCCAGTACAACGTGCAAAGCAGTAAAGGCAGATTGGAAGAAGCGGCGACAGCAAAGGTCAGCCCAACGAGGATGGCTACATTCATTTTTTCCGCCCCAATCGCAAGCCAGATGGATATCAATCCTACCGCTACGGACGAAAATTTTGCGACCCTGACCTGCTCCTTCTCCGATGCCATCCCGCGCCGAATCAAATGGCTGTACACATCATGCGCAAAGGCAGAAGAAGCCGAGAGCACGAGACCTGTCACGACGGCGAGGATCGTCGCAAAGGCGACAGCTGCAATATACGCCATCAAAAACTCGCCACCCAGCGCATTTGCCAAAAGTGTCACCGTCAGATTTCCGCCAAACCCGACGCCAGAAAGTGCTTCATAGCCGACGAACGCGCTGGCGCCGAAGCCGAGGAAAATGGTCATCAAGTAAAAAGCGCCGATGATCCAGGTGGCCGTATAGATCGAATACCGCGTCGTGATCGCGTCTTTTACCGTAAACAAGCGTGAAATGATATGGGGCAAGCCAGCCGTGCCCAAAATGAGTGCCAAATGTAGAGAGATCGTTTCCAGTGGTTCATTGAGATGATTGCCAGGCTGCAAAAACTTTTCTTTCAATGGCGTGATGGTACTGACGTGCGCAAACATTTCTGAGGGATTCCAGTGAAACCGCGATAGCACGATCAGGCTAAGGACAAGGGTACCGGTCAACAGCAGAATCGCTTTGATAATTTGCACCCAGGATGTTGCCACCATTCCACCGAAGACGACGTAAAAAGTCATCAGGCTGCCCACAACCAAGACTGCCTTGGTGTAATCCACGCCTAGCAGGTAATGCATGAGAGCGCCGGCCCCGACGAGCTGCGCAAGCATATAGAAAATAGTGATCATGAGGGTCGTCACAGCGACCACACCACGCAGCCACAAGCTGCCAAACCTCACCGCGATCGCATCCGCAAGCGTGTAACGCCCCAGATTGTGCAGCGGCTCGGCAATAATAAACAAAATGATCAAATAAGAAACGAAAAAGCCAATCGCATAGACAAACCCGTCAAACCCGTACATCGCAATCGTGCCGGCTATGCCGAGAAAAGAAGCTGCACTCATGTAGTCGCCAGCGATCGCTATGCCATTTTGCAACCCTGTCAGCCGATTTCCCGCTGCGTAAAAGTCTTTGGTCGTCCCTGTCTGCTTCGCCGCGGAATACGTGATGGCCATCGTTCCTATAATGACCGCTAAAAAAAAGATGATGGTAGTCAAAGGCACCACCTCCCAATCTTGCCAGCTCGGCAGATAGAAAAGAGGCCGGGGGATGACCCCAGCCTCCTGGTTGGCACGAGCTTCCTGTCTTACCTTTTTCTATGCGGACTCGGACATTCCTGTATTCGCTTTCACCAAAATTTCATCGTACTTGGCGTCGTTGCGCGAGCTGGAGAGCATCGTACCGATCCAAGCAGCCAAAAAGCCAAGGGGGATGGAGACAATTCCCGGATTCGGCAGCGGGAACAGGGCTTCCCCTACCAGGATCGCTTTTCCTGCCACCGGATTCCATACGTTCGGGCTCATCGCCACTAGGATCAGGGAGCTGAACAGTCCTACCAGCATCCCCGTAACCGCACCCGTGGTATTAAACCGTCTCCAGAAGATCGTGAACAAAATCACGGGGAGGTTGGCGCTGGCCGCTACCGCGAAAGCCAGCGACACCAGGAACGCTACGTTCAGCTTTTGAGCGAACAGGGCGAGGATGATCGAGACTACAGATACACCCACAGATGCCCATTTCGCCATTTTCATCTGGTCTTTTTCGGTCGCCTTGCCATGACGGAGTACGTGTCCATAAAAGTCATGGGCAAAGGCGGAAGCGGCTGTGAGCACCAACCCTGCCACTACGGCGAGGATCGTCGCAAAGGCTACTGCGGAAACAAACGCGAACAGGAAGTTGCCGCCGATTGACTGCGCCAAGAGCGGAGCGCCCATATTACCCGCTGCATCCATGTTGCTCGCACCCACGAAAGCGGCTGCACCAAACCCGAGGAACACCGTCATGACGTAGAAAATACCGATAATCCACGTAGCGTAAACGACTGATTTGCGCGCGGTCGTTGCATCCTTCACGGTAAAGAAGCGAATGAGGATGTGCGGCAAGCCGGCTGTACCCAAAACCAGTGCGAGATTCAGTGAAATCGTATCGAGACCAATCTTGAACTTGTTGCCCGGGTTCAGGAACTGCTCGCCTAGCGGTGTTGCTGTTTGCATATGAGTGAACATTTTCATAAGGCTGAAATCGAATTTCGCAAAGACCATCATGGAGATGACAAAGGTACCCAGCATGAGCAAAACTGCTTTTACGATCTGCACCCACGAAGTCGCCGTCATGCCGCCAAACACGACGTAGACTGTCATCAAGGCACCTACGATCAATACGGAGGTCGTATACTCGAGACCTAGCAGCAGCTTGATCAGAGCTCCTGCCCCTACGAGCTGCGCGATCATGTAGAAGATCGAGATCGAGATCGTGTTCAGTGCTGCCACACCGCGAATCTGTTTATTGTCAAACCGCGCGGCAATCATGTCTGCCATCGTATATTTTCCGAGGTTGCGCAGAGGCTCTGCCACCAGATACAGCACGACCAGATAAGCAACCAGGAACCCGATGCTGTAGAAGAAGCCGTCGAAGCCGCTCAGTGCGATCATCCCGGCAATCCCCAGGAACGACGCTGCAGACATGTAATCGCCCGCAATCGCAAGCCCGTTTTGCCACCCTGTCAAGCCGCCGCCAGCCGTGTAAAACTCACTCGTCGTATTCGTTTTCTTGGAAGCGTAATAGGTGATCACCAGTGTCATCAGGACAATCGCTAAAAAGAGTAAAAATGCGGTTACGTTCATTCTTTTCTACCCCCTGTCTCCTGCTTGATTTTCTCGACCAAATCGTCAAATTCTTTTGCCCGTTTGGTGTACAGGATACAGAGTCCCCACGTCATGATAAATTGTGCAAATGCGAAGACCCACGCCCATGAAATGGCTCCGAACGCTTTTGTATTCAAGACAGTGAAGTAGGAAGTGAGGATCGGGAGCGAAAAGTAAAAGACGAAGAAAAAGATAGATGAAGGCAAAATGAACGCTTTTTTTCGTTTCAGCAATTCTTGAAACGATTCAGATTGGATGACCGCTGCGTAGTGCGTAGCAGACTTGCCCGACGCCCCGCCCTTTTGCGCGGAAACCGGATTGCCCATTGGAATCTCCCCTCTTCAATACAAATTGTAAGCGCTTCCTCTATTGTAGAGATTATGGCGATCCTATGGCGGTTTTCTGCGCCAAATGTCGTGGATGGTGCGTCAACGGTTTGCATTGCCTCCCCATTTGCAAAAAAATGGAAGACTACTCCTCCAGCTTCCGCAGCAAATCCTTTGCGGAGGTGCGAGACACCGGGATCTTGGTTCGGGCATCTCCTTTGAGCGTCAAATTGTAGGCACCATTAAACCAAGGAGTAAGCTCGCTGACAAATTGCAGATTGACGAGGTAGCTTTTATGGGTGCGGAAAAAATCGTACGCCTGCAGTTTTTCAGCGAGCTGTGTCAATGTCATTTTCGTCGTGTACGTCTCTGTCTGCGTATGGATTTGAACAAAACGCTCCTCGCGAACGGCGTATACGATCGTGGCTGGATCGATGACGACGAGTCTGTTGTTTTCTTCTACAAGGAGCTTGGAGCGCTTGCTTGGTGCCGTCTGTTCCGCTTTTGCTTTGACAAGCCGCTCGCGTACGCGCTGCATCGTCTCCTGGATGCGTTTTGGTTCAAAAGGCTTGAGCAGATAATCGACGGCGTACAGCTTGAAGGCATCGACCGCAAACTCTTCATGTGCGGTACAAAAGACGATCAGTGGCTGCTGCTTGCGCGATGCCAGCATGCGCGCTGCCTGCGTACCTTCCAGCTCCGGCATTTTGATGTCGAGAAAGACCACATCCGGCTCATTGGCATCCACCAGCTCCAGAAGCTCTCTCCCGTTTGTCGCGGTTGCCAGCAGCTCTACATCCGTCTCCTGTTGGAGCAAATAAACAAGCTCTTCACGCGCGAGCCTTTCATCTTCCGCGATCATAATGCGAATCTTCATCAGGCACTCTCCTCTTTTTGAATCGGAATGGAAAAGGTAACGACACACCCACCCTCTGGCTTATTGCGAAAGATCAGCTGCGCGTCCGGTCCACGCAAGCTGACAAGTCTCTGGTTGACGTTGTGCACACCGATCCCATTGCCCTCTTTGCTCTCAGTCGGAACTCTGCCAAGTACCGGAAGTAAATCAGGAGAGACTCCGCTGCCGTTATCCTCCATGTGGAAGCACACGAGATTCCCCTCTCTTCTCACTGTAAGGACGATCTCTCCTCCTGTTGGCCTATCCTTCAGCCCGTGCTGGATGCAATTTTCTACAAGGGGCTGCAATGTGCCTGGCGGGATGAGCGCTTCCTCTACCCCTTCGCCAATATCGCAGCGTACAGCAAACTGCTCGGAAAAACGGACCTTGATGATTTCCAAATAAGCCAACAGATGATCCAGCTCCTGTTTGACAGAGACGAGCGGCGCTGCCGTCAGCTTTAGTGTCAGCCGCATAAAGGTACCGAGCTGAACGGTCATGTGCCTCGCCAGCTGTGGATCGATGCGAATCAAAGTGACGATGGCATTGAGCGTATTGAACAGAAAGTGCGGGTGAATCTGGGCTTGCAGCATGCGCAGCTCCGCGTCCTTCATCAAGCCTTTCATTTTTTCCGTCAGCGCCACGGTAAGCTGGTTGGAAATCAGATTGCTCAAGCCCTTTGCCAGCGCTTCCTGGACTTTTCCGATCTGCTGCGGCCTGCGGAAATAGAGCTTGATCAGGCCAACGACACTCCCGCCTTCGCGGATCGGAACGAGAATCGCTGCTTGCAGCGTACAGTTTTTGACACCGCATCCGAGCACTTCCCGGCTCAATCCCTTCTCGATCGCACCGCTGAACAGAGCTCTTTTGTCCAGATCTCCTACGATCTCTGCACCCGGCAGGTGATGCTCCGCTCCTGCGCCGACATGTGCCAAGAGCTGCTCCCGATCGGTTACGGCCACTGCAGCCGCCTTCACTTCACGCTGCAGCAGCAAGGCAGCAGCCTGTGCTGTCTGCGGGGTCAAGCCCATTTTCAGGTGGGGCAAAATTCTCTCTGCAATCGTAAAGGCACGCTCTGCCTCCAACGCTGCAGAGCGCTCCTGCTCCTGCAGGGCAACGCGGATCATCGTCGTAAAAATGGCGATCGAAATGCTATTCGTCAACACCATCGGAACACCAATCACGTTGACCACGGTTCGGACCAGATCAGGAGGTCCTGCCATTATCAGCATGAGCGACATTTGGATGACGGGTGCAAACATGCCGATGAACAATGCCTTGGATGGAGAAATGACCCGCTCCTGGGAGAAAAACCTCGCGACATACCCCGCCAGCAACCCCGTCACCGGAATGGACATGCCGATCGGCAATGCGGCAAAGCCGCCCATTCCGTATACATGAGCGCCAGCAATGAGTCCCGCTCCCAGCCCAACCAGCGGACCGCCCAAAAGCCCGCCAATGACGACTCCTACCAGCGTTGAATTGGCTATGACATCTTCCGGGGAGAGAGCAAAGATCCAAAAAGCAGGCGAGAACGAATCCTCTTTTACAACAACACCCGCATAAGTGCCCGCAATGCCGAAGAGTCCAAACATCAAGGAATACGATATGGATGTCCCCGCATGAACCTCCCGATCCAGCAGTTGGCGAAACAAGGGGATTCGCGTGAGGATAAATGCGAGCGTTAGCAAAATGCCCATTCTCTCGATGAGCAATAAAGTGAGATTGTCCACTGCGTCCTCCCAGCATGTTGAAATCTTCTATAAATTCCGCCTTTTGCTGCAAATTCCCTGCTGGACAGACAATCAAACTAGGCGTCTTGCATACGCTGTGGGTGCAATGCTTCATGGGAAGGATGAATTGATATGTGCGGAATCGTAGGTTGGATTGATTGGGAAAAAGACCTTTCCCAGGAGCGTCCTGTTTTACATGCCATGACCCAGTGTTTGACGAATCGCGGCCCTGATGCAGAAGGCTTTTGGCTCACTCCTCGGGCAGCGTTTGGGCATCGTCGCTTAGTCGTTGTCGATCCGGCTGGAGGCCAACAACCGATGGCGGCCATCCATAACGACTATGCATGTACCATGATCTACAATGGGGAGCTGTACAATACGGAAGATTTGCGCGCGGAGCTGCTAGCTGCCGGTCATACCTTCCAATCCCATTCCGATACGGAAGTCCTGCTGCACTCGTACCTCGAATGGGGTACGGAATGCGTAGCTCGCCTCAATGGCATTTTCGCCTTCGCCATCTGGGATGAACGCTACCAGCGCCTTTTCGTCGCACGTGACCGCATGGGCGTCAAGCCGTTGTTTTACGCCCAGCGCGGGAGCTCTTTCCTGTTTGCCTCCGAGCTGAAATCCTTGCTCGCCCATCCCGATGTAAGGCCGGTGCTCTCGCGCGAAGGACTGGCTGAAGTTTTCGCGATTAGTCCTGCCCGTACTCCCGGTCATGGCGTCTTTCGGGATGTCCACGAGGTTCGCCCTGGCTACTCATTCGTCGTCACTCGCGATGGCTTGAAAAAACAACGTTACTGGCAGCTGGAAAGCCACCCGCACACCGATGATGCAGAGGAAACCGCCCGAAAAGTAAGGGAGCTGGTAACCGATTCGATTCATCGTCAGCTCGTGGCAGATGTTCCTGTTTCGACGCTCCTGTCCGGTGGATTGGACTCGAGTGTCATTACGGCCGTGGCTGCACAATCCTTTCAAAAAGAAGGACGCGGGCAGCTGCACACGTATTCCATCGATTATGTAGACAATGCCCGTCACTTTCAGGCGAGTGCTTTTCAGCCCAATGAGGATGCTCCATTCGTCAAAGTGGTTTCCGACTTTTTAGGCACCCAGCATCACAACATCGTCTTTGACACCGACGAGCTGATCGATGCGCTCAAAACGGCCACCCTCGCCCGCGATTTGCCGGGGATGGCAGATGTGGATGCTTCGCTGTACCTGTTTTGCCGCGAAATCAAAAAAGAAACCACCGTCGTCCTCTCTGGTGAATGTGCAGATGAGGTATTCGGCGGCTATCCCTGGTTCCATCGGGAAGAAATGCTGAATGCCGGCACTTTCCCTTGGGCGAGAGCCACGAAAGAACGCGCCTCATGGCTTTCTCCAGAGCTTCGGGACTGGGTCAAACCAGAAGAGTACGTAGCGATGCGCTATGAAGAAACACTCGATGAAGTCCCCCAGCTTCCTGGCGAAAATCCTTTTGAAGCACGCCGCCGGGAGATGTTTTACCTGAATATTACTTGGTTCATGAATACCCTTTTGGATCGAAAAGACCGAATGAGCATGGCGGCAAGCCTTGAAGCACGTGTCCCTTTTTGCGATCATCGCATCGTCGAATACGTGTGGAACATCCCTTGGGCGCTGAAAACGTACGGTAACCGTGAAAAAGGCATCCTGCGAAAAGCCATGGAAGGCATTTTGCCTGATGAAGTGCTCTACCGCAAAAAAAGCCCGTATCCGAAAACGCACAATCCTTCCTACACGGAGGGAGTTCGCACCTGGCTATTGGATATATTAGGAGAACCTGCCTCTCCCTTGCTCCCCTTGATCGATGTCCCTACCATTCGGCGGATCGCGGAATCAGATGCACAGGCGTCCAGCATCCCGTTTTTCGGTCAGCTGATGAGCACTCCGCAGCTGTTTGCCTATCTGGGGCAGCTTGATTACTGGCTGCGGGAATATCACGTTTCCATCGAAGCATAATGGATGTGCGCCTTTCAAGAGCAAAGCTCCTCGACCCCAGGCTTACGGGGTTTTGAGGAGCTTTTGTCTTCCGTTGGATTTGGATTTTGACTTGGACTTTGGAGCTGCTGTCGGATTTACCAATGGCTTTGCCGGGGGCTTCGCTTTTGCTTTTGCCTTTGTGTTTGTCGCAGCAGGTGGCCGATAGCGTCGATCGTACTCCTTGCCTGAACGCTTCATGATCATATACGGGGCAGTGGCTCCTACGCGAACAAAACGATACTCTACGCGTACCTTCCTATTGCCTCCTGCTAATACCGCAGATACGACCTTCTGATTCGGCTGGTTTAATTTGAGCTGCAAAGTTTGGACATTCGTGGGAAAGACAGGAATCTCTCCGTACGGGATGCACAGCTTCCCTTTAACCAGACGCAGATTCAGATTTCGGATCAACGTTTCACTCAGCTGTCTTCCCCAATATCGGCGAAAGATACGGGAAATCTTTCGCTTCGAGTTGTACCTCTCGGGCAAAGGGGTAAAATCTACGCCATTGACCGTGTAAACAGGCTTTCCTCTCGGCGAGGTGGCTATCTGGGTCCAGACTTGTTCGGCCGCATGGATAAACTGTTTGAACATGCGCAATTCATCCAAGGAATTCACCTCCTCCATAAACCCTATGGAAAAGGGCTTATGCTAGTACGCCCTTTTGCTAACCATTTTTCCAAGGGGAGAAGAGGAGCGGGACAAATGCCGCACAAAAAGGCACCCACATGGTGGGCGCCTTCCTTCTTTTTATCGTTCTGCGACGACGATCACATATACCTGACCGTTTTCATTGGTCCACAGGTCGATCTTGTCTGTGGTTTTGATATCCTCTTCGTCCAGTTCCGATCCATCGTAATATTTGATCTGTGCATCCTCTGTCAGCTTCAGGCTGCTGGATACATCTGTAAAGAAGACGTACTTGTCACCGTTGACGCGCGATTCAATCCCGACGAATTTCACTTCGCTCTGCGCCTTTTTCCCTTTGGCGGTAGCACCGGTTACTTCTCCGTCACGGTTCAAGGTCAGCGTAGCGTATTCGAACTGGTCCAGATCCGCTACGGCGTCCTCATCTGTTACATCGTACTTTTTACCGTTCAACTCTACTTCAGCAGATACCACTTTTCCATCCTCTTTGCGCACTTCTACGGAGTCGACTACCCCACTTACGGTTCTCGGTGCGCCGGCAACTGCTTTCACTTTTCCAGCGTTGTTCAGCGTCAGTGTATATTCCTTATCGTTGGAAGCAGCATTGCTGTCAATGGTGACTCCCGAAGCCAGCTGATACACTTTTCCGTTTACGGTAATCTTGTCGCCGGACTTTTTGGTTACGTAGCCTACTACCGTTTGTTTTTCCAAAGTCAGCTCCACGATATCTTTGGTGCCGACGTTGTACTTCCATGTGATGATTTTATAGTCGTTCAATTGGTTGGCCCCAATCGAGGTTGGAGACACATTTTGTTTATCGATGGTCAGCTTTGCCGTTGTCAGAATCTGGTAGGATTTCCCATCGACCTTGATGGTAGCGAGCTTCGCAGGATTCCCGGATTGATAAGCGGTTGTGCCCTCGATCAGCTTGTTGCTGGCGACGCCGACACCTTGCTCCACTTTGGTCAGGTTGCCGTTTTCATCAAAGGTCAGGATCGCCACTTCGCCGTCCTTCAAGTCATCCAGCTCGTTTACCTCGTCTTCATCGACGTACAGCTCCGTATCTTCCAGTACCTCGTACTCTCCCCCATCAAAGCTGATCAGATTCTCTTCCGTGTCGATCCGGATGGAGTCGGTGACGGAGAGCTTGGTTACAGTAACAGCAGTCACTTTTCCATCGACATCCAGTGTGAGTTCCACAAGATCGCCTTTTTCGATGTCTGCGAAGCTGCTCGGTGCCGCTTTTGCTTGCGGGTGAGCTTTCTCCTTCACGGATGCAGAGGAAGTGAGCGTGTACGTCTCGCCATCGATTTTGATTTCCTTTTTCGCACTGGAGCCGCTAACGGACGATACTTTTTCCACGACCCCGGTTGTGGTGTTTTGCGAGAAGGTGATAGACGATACCTTGCCATCCTCATCGATGACCGCCACGAACTTTTGTCCAATCTGGCTGCGGGATACGTTTACCCCATTTTCTACCTCCAGCAGCACTTCCTTGCCGCCGACGATCGCTTTGAACTTTTTCTCGTCCCCTACGGCCGTGGTAGGGTTCAAGCCTGTCTTCACAACACCCTCAACGATATTGGCATCTGCCGTCGATACGGTTAGAAACCCGACTTTTCCGCTTTTTACGATGTATTCGACCTGTGCCCCTACTACAATATTTCCGTAGACTTGCGCAGAATCAGGGATCGCGAGCTCACTGCTTTTGCCAACTAGCTTCAGCTTTTTGGAAGCTTTGTCATAGGAAGCAACTGTCCCTTTTTCAACAGGCAGCTTTTTGACCGTGCCCTCGGCATTGCCATCTTTGTCGTAATAGGCGCCATTTGCATATACCGGTGTTTCCATAAATCGATCTGTGTATTTCGCAACAATGTCGCGTTTGGCCGAGATCGTCGGCGTTTCTTTTGCCTCGTAAATGCCCGCTTTGTCAGCCGCCAGCAGATACGGGTAATACCATTCACCTGTGCTAGCAGGATTCACGCTGATTTTCAGGCCCTGTACGTACACCGTCAACGCTTCAGCAATTTTCACCTGGTTGTCTGGCTTGAACGTTCCGTCTGGGTATCCTTTTATAATTCCTTGGGATACAGCCAGATTGATGTACCCAGTTGCCCAGTGACTCGCTGGCAGGTCTTTGAAAGCGGTCTTGCCCTTCAAAAGATTTGCCTGTTCATCGGTATAGCCCATTGCCAAAACAGCGATCTTGGCAAACTCTGCGCGCGTCACTTCTTTGTCCGGTTTGAAGGTTCCGTCCGTATAGCCCTTCAGTACACCTGCGTAGTTCAGCTTCAGGATCGCATCCTTGTTTGCGTTCTTGGCGATGTCAGACAGTGGCAGCGCACTTGCCGCAAAAGCAGAATGTGGGACCAGCAGCATGCTCGCAAGCATTGCTGTCGTCACTATTTTTTTCAGATCTTTCGCAGATCGTGATTGGTTCATTTTCAATTCAATCCCTCCATTGCAATCATATAGCCCGTATTTTCTCTGTCTTTTCTTACCCTTGCTTCTCCTTTTTTTGATTTCTCTTTGAAAGAGGGGGCAAGTGATCTATTTGACGAGCATACTCTTTGAAATGTTGCATGCCGCCTCTCTGCCAACTTATGCCAGTCTCGCTTTCATTCATTTTCAACCTCGATCTTTCTTTGAACAAATCAAAAAAACCACCTGAAAAACTCAGGTGGTTTTATCTTTCATTCCAGCAGGAAATGCTATAAGCCAGGTTCTGTTTCTCTCGTGCTGCAAACGGGTTGCCCCTCGCACATAGAGCGGTAGCCATCTATCTATGACGTCAATGACGCCATCCGTCCCTACGTTCAGTTCCTTCAGGACGGTTCCCCTACCAAATTTGGGTTTCTCGCTCGCAGGGTTTACCGCGTTCCATCTTTTCTGTCGCCAGAAAAGCTACGTTTCTGTGGCACTTTCAGCGTACTCAGGCCTCAGAGAGAGCCTTTTCCACGCCGTCAGCGAAGCGAACCTCGCTGCCCTGGTTTGCACCAGGTACGAACACTCCAAGCATCTCAGCTTGGGCGAGCCTGGACTTTCCTCTACTGCCGATCGAAAACGACCGCAGCAGCGACTACCCACATTTCCTGCACATCAGAATCAGTAATAGTAACTTTATCATACGCCGCCTGATCGGTCAACTAAGCCAATTCTGGAATGCCAGCCAAATTGTTCATTCTTTGAAAGCTGTAGTACAATGAATAGGTGACAAGGAGGGTTGAACGTGATTACTATTACTTCACTCGCAGCAGCACGCCTCTCCCTGTTGATCGCGGAAGAACCGGATGCGCAGGATCTGGGAATCAAGCTCATTCCGACAACAACGGGTTGTGGAAGCTTCACCTACAGCATCGCGATCACAGAAGTGACGAGTCGTGATCATGTCCTGGATTTGAGTGGGATTCGCTTTTTGTACAGAGACGAAGAAGCGGAGCAACTGACAGGGACCGTCATCGACTTCGATGCGAACACCGGTCGCTTTTCCATCATTCATCCCCGGCCGTTGCAAAACGATTGCCCAACATACATGAATTAGGAGGATATTATGTTACTGCTCTCATTTGAAGATATCAAACCGCGTATTCATCCATCTGTCTTCCTCGCAAAAGGGGTGGTCATCTCTGGCGATGTAGAAATCGGCGAAGACTCCTCTATCTGGTACAACACCGTGATTCGCGGCGATATTGCCCCTACCGTGATCGGCCGCCGAGTAAGCGTACAGGATAATAGCACCTTGCATCAAAGCCCGAACAATCCGCTGATCTTGGAAGATGAGGTTACCGTCGGACACAACGCCGTCTTGCACAGCTGCATCGTTCGCCGTGGTGCTTTGATCGGTATGGGCTCCATCATTATGGATCGTGCAGAAATCGGTGAGGATGCTATGGTTGCAGCTGGCGCTCTCGTACCGCCGGGCATGAAAGTCCCTCCCCGCTCCCTCGTTGTCGGAAATCCGGCAAAGGTCAAGCGCGAGCTGAACGAAGCCGATTACAAAGAGCTTGTCCGCATCCGCCAGTCGTATGTCGATAAAGGGAAAACCTACCGTCAGTTGGAGCAAGCCCCTTTAGAGCGTGAATAGCTTCCCTGCAAAAAAGCCGCTGCGGAGCGGCTTTTCTCTTTTCTTTTGACTAGGCTCCTTGCAAAAAGTGCGCTGCCCCTTCCATAAAGCGGAAGTGTGTCGCCTCTACCACTTCCTCGATCTTTCCTTTTCTACTTCGTATACGCGAATCAACTGCCTGATCCCTTCCCTCAGCTGTTGTTCACTCATGTAAGAATAGCTCAGCCGAATCCACGATTTGAGCTCCCTCTGCGGATCACAGATCGACCCGGGCACAAAAGTGATCGACTTCTCCTTGCATTGCCCCAGCAGCCTTTCCATCCCGATCGTTGCCGGCAGCTTCACCCACAGATTAAACCCGCCAGCCGGGCTTGACCATTGCCAATCGGTAGCTCTCATTTCATCCTCCATGAGCTCTTTGCGCACCGACAGCGCGATTCGAAGCTTTTCCAGATGCTGCTGCATGCGTTCCGAAAAGAAATAGTGCAAAAAGATTTTTTGGTTCAGAAAAGGGGTTCCGCTGTCAGAAAGCGATTTTGCACGCAGCAAAAGCTTCATGATCGGCTCCCGGCAAGATACCGAAGCAATGCTCAGGCCCGGAGCGATATACTTGCTAAAGCTGCGGATGTACACGACCACTCCCGATGTATCGTACGAGAATAGCGGCAAAGGAGGCTCTTCTCCAAAATACATGTCCCGATAAGAATCGTCTTCCATGAGCAGGCAATGATAGTGTGCGGCTAATTCCACGAGCCGTTTTCTTTGCTCCGTCGGCACCGTATAGCCTGTCGGATTGTGAAAGGTGGGATTCAGGTAGAATAGCCTTGGCTTGTGTGTCTGCATAAGCTTTTCGATCTGCTCCAGGTCATATCCGTTCTCTGTGATCTCAACAGGCAAAATGGTCGCACCTTGTCTTTGGAACACATCGATAGCCGGACTGTAGGTCGGTCTCTCCAGCAGGACGACGTCACGCGGCTTAATCAGCACTCTTGCGGTCAGATCGATGGCCTCCTGTGAGCCCGCTGTGATCAGCATTTCTTCCGCTGACAGATAGAAGCGGAAGCGTTGAACGAAATAGCGGCATAAGGCTTCTCGCAGCTCCAGATCTCCCTGTGTAGTGGAGTAGGTTCCGAGAACTTTCGGATACAGATCAAACACTTTTTTCACGTATTCAGAGAAATAAAGATTGGGCAAAAGATTCGGTTCGAGCAACGCTTTTGAAAATTGATACGTGGCTTGGACCTGATGAATTTCCGAAAGATGGCTGTCTTGTACATAGGCAGAGATAATAGGGTCTAGCCGAGCCTCCACTGGCAACGAGCTGCCCGGCTGAACATAGTACCCTGATTTATCTTTTACATACACCTTTTGATTTTGCTTCAGCAGCTGGTATGCCTTAAAAACCGTAAGCCTGTGCACATTGAATTCCAGCGCTAGCGTACGCACCGATGGGAGCTTTTCGTGCTCCTTCCACTCTCCGCGCACAATCCGCTCCAGGAGATAATCGTAAATTTGCTCAAACAGTTTGTCTGAATGATCATGGGAGAGAAAACCCCGTTTCATGTCTACCCCACCCCTTCCCTCTCCATTATGCATGCACATGGTTCTATCTGTTCTGTTCGTTGCCATCTGTTCTATTCCCTTTCCTTTATGCTAGGGAAAAGGAGGAATTGTTATGGTGCTTTTCCAGTATGTCGTCATGTGTTTAATCTTTGGAACGACTTTTTTGGCCATTAAAGTGGGGATCGACGCAGGTGCAACTCCCTTCTTTTCCGCAGGCGTACGCTTTTTTCTGGCAGGCTTGATCTTGTTTGGGTGGATGGTCTGGAAAAAGAAAGCGAATCTTCGTCTGCTGCTCGGCAAAGAAATGTTTCTTACGGGATTTTGCCTGACCTTTGGCGTTTTCGCTTCGTTATATTGGGCAGAGCAGTACCTAAGCTCAGGCATCGCGGCTATCTTATCCGCTACAGCCCCTCTGATGATTCTGCTGTTTCAGTCTCGGATTTCACGTCAAAAGCTGAATATCACAGCCTGGGCAGGTTGCATCGTTGGCTTGGCAGGTGTGATGATCCTGCTGCTGCCCGGCCTGACCGTCAGCTTTAACAAGCTATGGTTAATCGCGTGCTTCGTCGTCTTGTTCGGTCAAATTTTTTATGCCAGTGGTACGGTGTACTCCCGAATCGTCATTGCACGTTTTCGAGAAACGTCTCCCATTGCACTGAATGCTGCCCAGATGATGCATGGCGGGCTTCTCCTGTTTCTGCTGTCTTTGTTTACCGAGGACGTACACATCGGGACGCTGTTCGCTCCTCAAGCTTCCCTCTCGCTGCTTTACCTGATTTTTGCCGGCTCTATGATGGGGCACACGATCTATTACTGGCTCGTATCCAAAACGAATCCGGTCTTTCCTTCTACGTGGCTGTATATCTCTCCCTTGATCTCTCTTTGCCTGGGTCATTTTTTGTATAACGAGCCGCTTACCCTTTTGTCGTTGTTCGGTGGGATCGCCATTATTACAGGCATCATCCTGGTCAATCTGGACAATTTGAAAAAGGTGGTAAATCAAAGACAGCGCATACTGCCAACCGTTGGTGATCACCGGTAGCGTCCCTTCATCTCCAAGCCCTGTCTTCCGAGTGACAAGGATAAAGAGTCAGGATACAATGAAAAGGTTACCAACAGGGCATCTTTCGGGATCGTGTGGATTCCATCCGGAAATTTGACCATGAGAAGAGCTTCTTCTTGTGGTCTTTTTTGTCTAGTACGGAATCGCTAATTTTGGAGGCGCAAACAACGACAGGAATGGAGGATGCAGGATGAGCGACTATTTATTGATAAGCGACTACAGGCAAAATGAAACATGCAGGGAGAGCTTTAATCAGCTCGCTATGCAAGTATTTCAGCTGGATTTTCGCACCTGGTACAACAAGGGGTTCTGGACTGACGATTACATCTGTCACTCCTATATGGACAAGGATCGAATCATTGCGAATGCTTCCATAAATAAAATGGTCGTAACGGCAAACGGCAAGGAGTATCAGGCACTCCAAATAGGCACAGTCATGACGCATCCAGACTATCGTCAGCAAGGACTGTCCGCCAAATTGATGCATCATATCATCGATCAATATGAGGGAGAGTATGATTTTCTTTATTTGTTTGCAAATGATACGGTCCTCGACTTTTATCCGAAATTCGGTTTTGAGAAGGTGCAAGAAAGTCATTTTTTCCTAAATACAGCGGAGCTTGCCAAGCATGCTCGCCAAAAATCCGCCCTGCGCAAGCTAGACGGCAGCAACGAGGCTGATCTTGCGTTGATGCAGGAATTTGCTCATGAAAGAATACCTGTATCGACACGCTTGGGAATAAAGAATAACCCGTCCCTCTTGATGTTTTATTTCCTGCTGGCTTTTCCAGATGACGTTTATTATGTAGAAGAAGAGGATGTGATTGTCCTCTTTTCTCAGACGGATCATCAGTTGAACGTTTTCGATATCATTAGTAAACGGCCGTTCGATGTGGAGCAAGTCGTCAGCCATCTGATTCATGCACAGACGAATTCCATCCAGTTTCACTTTATGCCTGATAGTGACAATCACAATATGGTTTCTGCCAGGATTACGAAGCCTCACGATACCCTGTTCGTCCGTCCATTCTTATTCGATGATCAACAGCCGATTCTGTTTCCCCTGACATCCCATGCCTAATCCGAACGAAAAAGGCCGCCTGCTCTCGTCGCCAGGCGGCCGTACCTATTCGCGTTACTTTCCTTCCTGCAGACGCTCTTCCAGACGATCCCATGTCTCGGTGATGCCCTGCAGCATTCCCATATCGATGACGGTTTTGAGAGCCTCTGCGGACACATATACCGCACGATTGACCAGCTTGGTTTTGCCCTCAAGATCCATAAATTCGAGGGTGACCTCCGTCGATGGCATTTCCTCGTTCACATTTCCTTCGGCATCCGCAAAGTAGTCCGTGTAGACAATCTTTTCCGGCTCTACAATTTCTGCATAAACGCCTTTCCCCCAGGATTCCATCCCGAAAAAATCACCCTGGTTCCGATCGACGCACTTCATGCAGTAATGCCATATGCCACCTGGACGGAAATCAATGCTGCAGACGGGCACTTCCCAGCCTCTCGGTCCCCACCAGCGCTTGAGATGCTCAGGCTCTTTAAACATCTGGAAGACAAGCTCACGCGGCGCATCGAATACGCGCTCCAGCACCAGTACCCGTTCGTTCTCAACACGTGAAACCATTGCGCTGTTTGCCATTGTAATTCCTCCTCAAGAATTTGCTTGATTTTTATTTTCCTTGCCCTGCAATTCCCGCAAATACTCTTCCAAATTGTCAAATCTGCTTTCCATGACACTTTGGAAGGACTTAACCCAAGTATCCAGTGCTTGAAAAGGCTCCGACCTCAGCTTGTAAATACGTCTGTTGGCCTCTGCCTTCACTTCCAATATTCCGTTTTCACTCAGAACCTTCAAATGCTTGGAAGCCTGGGGCTGGCGCAACCCCAACCGGTCGGCGATTTCCCCTACCGTCAAAGGACCGTCGCGCAAAAGCTCAACGATCTGCATTCGATTGGGTTCGGCCAAAGCACTCAACGTCGCTACTTCCATGACAGGCTTTTTCCCTGGCATGCTGCTCACCTCGTCATCCGATCTTCTTGGGTATCGTCCCCCTAATCGCACTCGTCGTCTATGTGTTGACTATAATATACACCATAGGGAATATTCTTGTAAAGGAATATTATAAAAAACAAAAAAGGCAACGGCTCGGTGCCGATGCCCCTACACGCTCGCTTGCTATGCCACCTGCCGTTCTTTTTCCCGGATATGCTCGAATAAGATGTAGGAACGCAAGGCTGTCTCCAGGTGAATCCGATCCGGCTCCTTGGTCGTAAAATGCTTCTGGAAAAACTCTGAAAGCTTATACGCAAACCCGCAGTATTTGCGCAGATAGCGTTCACCGAACATTCCAGCGAGCAGAGTCGCTATACCGGCAGCCACACTCCATTCCAATGGGAGCAGCAAGACCGTGAGCAAAAAACCGACGAAAAACCAAACGACTAAATTTGTTGAGCAGCCTGCATTGACGATATTCGCCTTCGCAACCTCCCCGAGTGCATCCATTGATTTTTTCCCGTAGTGGCTAAATACTTTATGCTCCGCTCCATGAAACTTTTTCATGACACTGGGAAAGACGAAATGAAAGCCTCCTATGTAGACAGCCACCCACATGGGGTCAACGACCTCCAGGGAAGGGTACAAGAAAGCTGCAACCACATAAGCAGCCAACAGAAAATGAAATAGCTGATAATACCAAGGAAAGGAGAAAAAAATCCGAAGCCATAGCTTGCCGATGGTTCGAATGGTTATTTTTTCCGCCCACAAATGGATAACTCCGTCTTTTACTTCCGCACAAGCCAGCACATTTCGATCGTGAAACAGCACTCCACGACTAAAAGACATCCCCATAATCATCTGTTAGCTATTCTCCTTCCGCTCGAATGTCGTTATAATAGGTTGAATGTACGCAGAATGAAGGAGGTTTCAACAATTGATCCGCATGGTTCCAACTACACCACTTACACCAAGGCAAGATCCATGGGAGCCGCTGTTCAATGCGACACCACCCAATTACAAATTGACCAGCGTCGAATTTACCGTAACGAATCTGTGCAATCTCCGTTGTGAGCATTGTGCTGTTGGTGATACCTTGCGTTACAAAGACGATCCTGCTCTCCCCGTCGACCTCATCCTTCGTCGATTGGATGAAGCCAGCGATTTGCTCACTCTCAGTATAACAGGCGGAGAACCGATGTACAGTGAACGTACGGTCAAAGAGGTCATCCTGCCCATCCTGAAGTACGCGACAAAACGCGGCTTGCGAACCCAAATCAACTCCAACATGACGATGCCCTTTTCTCGTTACGAGCTGATCCTGCCCTACATAGATGTCATGCACATTTCATGGAACTGGTCTACGCCAGAAGAATTCCATGATATTGTTTACGCAAAAGCGAGACAGTCGGTTTCATCCAAACAGGCGGAAGCCCTCTTTACAGGTATCATGGAGAGCTCGAAAAAGCTGGCGGACGCGGGTGTCTTTGTCTCAGCGGAGACGATGCTGAACCATCGCACTTGGCCGAAGCTTGCGAAGCTTCATGAGCAAATCCAGCAGATGGGCGCTCGCCGTCACGAGGTTCACCCTATGTATGCGAGTGATTTCGCCCGTGATCTGGATGTCCTTTCCCTGGATGAATTGCGGGCCGCCGTCCATCAGATGCTCGATATTCGCAACGAGGATTTGTGGATGCTCTTTGGCACTCTGCCCTTTTTCGCATGCAGCTCCATAGAAGAGGATCGGCAGCTGATCAAGCGCCTGCGGGAAGCCCCCAATGTGACGACGCGCAACGACCCGGACGGACGTAATCGCTTGAACATCAACATTTTTACTGGCGATGTCATCGTCACGGACTTTGGTGATGTGGAACCGCTTGGCAATATTTCGAGCGACCGCCTCCAGACCATGTTTGATAAGTGGCAAGCTCATGCCCTAAACCAAAAAATCAACTGCTTCTGTCTAGTCGCCAGCTGTGCGGGTCCGAACTTGCTCGTTGCCAATACCTACTATCCCGAAACAAACTTTACAGAACGCAAGGCTTTGGTCTAAACGGGCAACCTAAGGGTAGAGGTGATTATGACATGAGCAGACGCAGACGCCCTCTAGTCGCGAACTCCCAATCCGGCCTGGACGCCTTGAAAGCACGAGTCGCTCAGGTTGCCGACCCGAATGCCGCCAAATATGAAATAGCGCGTGAGCTGGATGTCCCTTTGCAAAAAGGATATAACGGCCAGCTCAGCTCCCACGATGCGGGCCGGATTGGGGGAAGATTGGGTGGCGGCATGGTGAAAGAAATGGTCAAAATAGGCATGCAAGCGATGCAGAAGAATCAGCACCCTTAGAGCTTGGTCCGTTTTTCTGATGAATACGACGAAAGAACCCCCTGCTTTTTTTGGCAGCGGGGTTCTTTACGTGACTCGTTTAGCGAAGTCGATCCAGCTTTTTGGCACTAGGCTTACGTGGTCCCAGCATCGTTTTGCTGATCGAGTTCACCTTGTGGAAGGAATCAAAGACGTTATCCAGCACTTCCACCAGTTCACGAATCTGCACCACTTTTCCATAGACGCCCATGAAGTGGTGTTTCACCGTTTTCCCGTTCAGTCCAAACATGGCCGCACCTCCTCTTGGTCCTCTCCTATCACCCTATGCAGAAACCCGTATAAGGGAAATCGTGAATACAGAAAAAAAATAAAGGACACACAAAATGCCCGAAGGCAACTTTCGGGCATTTTCCGTACGAAGCTATCATTATGTCCTTGGACGAGGTGTCGGGGTTGTAGTCGGGCGTGGACGAGGTGCTGGTGCCGGTGGACGCTCCAGATTGGTTACGCGATTTTCCAGACGTGTCATTCTCGTTTCCAGCCGATCTACGCGGTCATTCAGCTTGGTGTAGTCATCGCGCAACGCATCTACTCGATACTCTACACGCGTCAAACGACGGTCGAAATCACTCATGGGCGGCGGGGTTGGGGCAGGCGTCGCAGCTGTTGGGATGTAGATTGTCTGTCCGACGTAAATGTAGTAAGGATAAGCGATATTATTTACGCGGATCAATTCTTGTACAGGTACCCCAAAGCGGGCAGCGATGCTGTTGAGTGTATCACCCGCACGGACTACATAGTTCACTCGCGATCACTCCTTCTCGGTATCCTTTCGCTATTAACCTATGCCCGCCCGCAAACACCGAACCTAAACCAATACCCATTTTTCAGAAGAATGGTCAAACACCCAGTATATACGCCGTGCCATTTTCCCCTTGCACAGGCGCGCATACGAAAAAAGCCTCCAGCACCCACACAGGTGCCAGAGGCTTTCCAATCTTCTTATTTAAATACCGGTGCAGCAAATTGCGCCAATTTTTCAAAGGAAGACTTCTCTACGTCTGCGTGCAAGCTGTTGCCATGCGAATCCATCGTAACGATCGCAGCAAAGCCCTTCACGCGCAGATGCCACATGGCTTCTGGAATACCGAATTCCATAAAGTCTACACCTTCTACTTTTTCCAAGCATTCTGCGTAGTACTGTGCGGCTCCACCGATTGCATTGAGGTAAACAGCTCCATGCTCACCCAGTGCTTTCAGTGTTTTTGCACCCATACCGCCTTTTCCGATCACGGCACGGATACCAAACTTTTTAATGATGTCGCCTTGGTATGGCTCCTCGCGAATGGAGGTAGTCGGACCCGCGGCTTTTACATGCCACTGGCCTGCTTCGTCTTTCAGCATAACCGGACCACAGTGGTAGATGATGCCACCGTTCAGGTCAACTGGGCAATCATTTTCCATCAAATAGCTGTGCAGCGCATCGCGTCCTGTGTGCATTTCGCCGTTGATGATCACCACGTCGCCCACTTTCAGGCTGCGGATTTGCTCTTCGGAAATAGGAGCTTGCAGGACAACCTCTCTGCGCTCTTCTTTCTGTTCAGCTACTGCCACTGGAGACAGGTCCATTTTTACTTCTTCGTCTTTGTACAGGTAACGGAGAATTTCGCCTGTTTCCGCGTTCAGGCGTACACCTTGGCGACGGAATGCCCAGCAGTTGTACGCTACCGATACGAAGAAGCTTGCAGGCAGACGGTTTTCTACCCCTACTTTACAGCCAAGCAAGGTAGCGTTTCCGCCGAAGCCCATGGTACCGATCCCCAGCTGATTTGCGGTTTCCATGATGTAGCTTTCCAGCTCAGCCAGTTCCGGAATCGGATTCACATCATCCACTTTGCGGAACAGCTGGTGTTTTGCGAGAGCGTAGCCAGATGTGCGGTCGCCACCGATTCCTACGCCGATGAAGCCTGCAGAGCAGCCTTGACCTTGTGCTTGGTATACCGCATGCAGAATGCATTTGCGGATGCCATCCAGGTTGCGGCCTACTTTGCCGAGACCTTCGAGCTCACAAGGCAGGGAGTATTGAATGTTTTTGTTCTCACAGCCGCCACCTTTGAGGATCAGCTTGATCTCAATTTCATCTTCTTCCCATTGCTCGAAGTGAATGACAGGAGTACCAGGTCCGAGGTTGTCCCCTGTGTTTGCTCCTGTCAAGGAATCTACGGAGTTGGAACGCAGCTTCCCTGTTTTGGTCGCCTCCGCGATCATTTCCTTGATAGCCTTCTTGATAATCAGCTGGTTCACGCCAACCGGTGTTTTTACTTCAAATGTCGGCATACCTGTATCCTGACAGATGGGAGAAACGTTTTCTTCTGCCATGACTACGTTTTGTGCAATTGTCGACAAAGAAAGCGCTGCGCGAGTGCCCAAATCTTCTTGCACTTTTGCGGCATTGACCGCACGACGCACGTCCGGTGGCAGGTTCGTGGACGTATCGGTAATCAGCTCCAGGATGCTTTGTTTCAACTTTTCCATCTATGACGCCCCTTTTGACGAAGTGGTGTGTTGGTATCATAAACCGCCTATTATTATAGCACACGCTCCCTCCCCTGTCCGTAGATTGTGCCGCAAGAAGTGTGAAACATTTGCTGAAGCTCTTCGTCTTATAGACAGTGACTACAGAGAAACAAAAGAACGAATAGGGGGAATACGATGAAAAAAAGCTGGCGCGCTCTGCTCGTCGCTGCAAGCTTTACGCTGGCGATCATCCCGTTGTTCGGGGGAAATGGCGCGATGGGTGAAGAAGCACCCTCCCATCCCAAGGAAGGCCTCCCCGTCGTCGGATCCTACACTCAGCTGAAAAAGCTGTTGGAGACTCAATGGCAAAACCAAAACACCATCGTTTACGCACCTGTCATGGAGTCCGCCGCGGTCTCTGCCGCTCCGCAAGCAAAGACCAGAGAGGCTTCCGTTGATTTTTCGACGACCAATACGCAGGTGCAAGGAGTAGACGAAGCGGACATCGTCAAAACAGATGGCTCTCACATCTATCAAGCGACTGCCCAGGAAGTGCGAATCATTCAGGCGTACCCGGCCACACGTATGAAAATCAGCAGCCGCATCACCTACGACAACGGACTCTTTCAGCCTGTAGAGCTGTATGTAGATGGTGATCAGTTGGTCGTTATCGGTCAAAATAGGGAGTCTGTCAACCAGCCGGCTCCTTTCGTTTCCAAACGAAGACTTCCTACCTATCACGAAAAGCAAACGGTCAAAGCCATGATTTACGACATCCGTGACAAATCCCACCCACAATTGACCCGTCAGGTGGAGGTAGAAGGCCAATACCTCACTTCTCGTAAAATTGGTGCGAACCTCTACGTAACGGCCAATCAGTATGTAAACACGTACGAGATCTTCGAGGGCAAAGAGGAGTTTCCCGGCCCGCTCTATCGGGACAGTGCCCAGAGTGATCAGTATCAAACGGTTCCCTATTCGGACATCCGCTACTTTCCTGAAAACGTCCAGCCCGACTATTTAATGGTAGCTGGGGTTAATCTGGATCGCCCGCAGCAAAAAATGTCCTTGCACACGTATTTGGGAGCTGGGGAAAATGTGTATGCTTCGACAGATCATTTGTATGTAGCCGTCACAGAGTATGAAGCCCCATCGAAAAATGCTCAGACAGCTCAGTTCATGCCGGTACCGCTGAAGTCCGATACTACCGTATATCGCTTTGGAATGGCAGACGGTTTGCTTACGTACTCAGGAAAAGGAACCGTTCCTGGCCGTATTCTCAACCAGTTTTCCCTCGACGAGCACGACGGGTACCTGCGCATCGCAACGACTACCGGGGACATGTGGCGTACGGATGAAAACACGTCCAAAAACAATCTGTACGTGCTTGACCAGAAGCTGCAGACCTATGGGAAGCTGGAAGGCATCGCCCCCGGCGAGCGCATTTTCTCCGTTCGTTTCATGGGAAACCGCGCTTACATGGTCACCTTTAAAAAGGTAGATCCTCTGTTTGTCATCGATCTGGCGAAGCCGTCTTCTCCCTCTATCCTAGGTGCTCTGAAAATTCCTGGATACAGTGATTACTTGCATCCGTATGATGAAAATCACATCATCGGCTTCGGGAAGGACGCGGAATCGGACAAGGATATGGCTTTCTATCAAGGGATGAAGATCGCGCTCTTCGATGTAACCGACGTCAATCATCCAAAAGAGCAGTACAAGACCGTCATCGGCGACCGCGGGACAGATTCTGAGCTTTTGACGAACCACAAAGCTCTCCTCTTTTCCAAGGAAAAAGAGCTGCTCGCCTTCCCTGTGACCGTCATGGAATGGACTGCCGAGCAAAAAGCGCAAAACGACATCCACGCATATGGACAGTTCGCCTTCCAAGGAGCGTATGTCTACCAATTAAATCTGCAATCTGGCTTTACGCTCCAAAGTAAGATTACCCATCTGTCTGATGAAGAAATGAAAAAATCGGGCGACGGCTGGTACAACAGCCAGAACAATATCAATCGGATTCTCACCATCAACGACACGCTCTACACGGTCTCTGAAGGGAAAGTGATTGCCCAGGATCTATCTGGCAAACGCCAGCTCGCTACTCTTCCTCTGACGAAATAAAGGCAACTCTCTGTCATGCTGACAGGTTCTGTGCTAAGATGGATGAGTAGAAGCAGCTGGGAAGAGAGGGTGTCAACTCCGTGGATTATTTGAATCTGAATCTGACATCAACTTTGGCGGGGGTTGCGGTCGTGCTCGTGGTCATGTTTATCCGACTGCATTGGCCTTTCCGCTTTCAATATATGGCCAATCTGAACAAGCGGCGCGCAAACGTAAGGCTCCGCTGGCTAGATGCCTCGTACCGAAAAAATCGTTCGCGTGCAGTCGCTATGCTGGATAAATCCACCCATGAAATCATGACGGGCAATTATGAACTAGCGGAAAAGTTCATCGTACAGGGAATTCATGTTTGCAAGGATCAGCCCTCCCTGTTCAACCAAGCCATGATTCACTATTTGTTCTACAACCTGGCCATCGTCTACTATTCCTCCGGTCGCTACAGCGAAGCGCTGGAAGTCGCTTTTCGCATCTATCAGCGCGATCAAGGCATGACAGATTCGCTGGCTCTCATCGCTTGTTCGCACGCTCGTCTGGGAGAAGTCGAAAGTGCGTGGGAAGCCTATCAGCTGATCGCTTCTAAACGCTCGGGCCGTGAATGGAGACTATTTTGTCTGGCTGAGATCGAAGCGGCAAAAGGAAATTACGAACGCGCCCTCACCCACCTGCGTCAATTAATGGGCAAATCTTCATCCAGTTTTCTGCATTTGAATCGTACTGAGCTGGAGAAACGTTTGGAAGAATGGCAAAAAGCATCCACGCAAGCAGGATAGCAAATAGAAGTCAATTGGAATCACAAGCCGCACAATCGTTTTGGCTGTGCGGTTTTTCCTTTGTTTGGAGTCGTATTTTTGCTGTGTCAATGCGCTCCCATAAGTTCCTAGCAAATGTGGAATTCTTGTAAGAAGGGGTTACATATTTCTCCCGTATGTACACCCTATACTGTTTGGCAGATAAGCACGAAAGAGAGGGTCAACTCTATGAAAAAGTTCGATGTATCCATTCTCACTGTATCCGTATTAATCCTCGGCCTCGCTGTCATCGGCGTGTCTCAAGCAAAAGGTACTGGGACAGCTTCCTCCGATCCAGTGGTAGCCAAGATTGGTGATACCACGATTACTCAAAATCAAGTATATGATTCCATCAAGCTCAAATCGGGTCCGAACGCCATGACACAGCTGGTAGCTGCTGAGCTTTACCGTCTCGAAGGAAAAGCCCAAGGCGTTACCGTGACTGATGAGGAATTGGACAAAGTCATTAATCCGATTAAGGAAAAGTTGGGCACTGCCGATAAATTCCAAGAGTACCTGGACGGAAAAGGGGCGACAGAAGCCGAATTCCGTGAGAAAACAGGGTTGATCATGCTGCGGGACAAGCTGCTCGAGAAAGCCTTCCCTGTCACCGAGGATCAAATCAAGGCGTACTACGAGAAAAATAAGGACAAGTATGAAAAGCAAACATTGGAACAAGCTCGTCCTGACATTACCGAGAAAGTAAAAGATAAAAACAGAAGAACCAACATCGACAAATGGCTGGAAGATCTGCACAAGAAATACAATGTCGAAATTCTCGACCCGGCTCTTGTAGAGAAAGAGAAGAAAAAATAAGCATCCACAATAAAAAGACTTGTGTCGGCGAGAAGTATCAGCCGTCCAAGTCTTTTTGCTTGCTATCCGCGAACAATCGTCAGGATCTCCTGTATAAAAGGGACGATATTCCCTTTCAAAATCGGTCCGTGTCCTGTCGCCAATATTTCGATGGGCCAATCCAGCAAAATTTCCAGACCTTCCGCATACTCAACAGCGCGCTCCGGCTCTTTTGCCTTCCACATCTGAATATATTGCTTATACGCCTCGCGAACGTCGGGCAAATCCCCTTCCACGCTGCCAAGCTCCGCATCCGGAAAACAAAGGTGATCGCCTGTAAAGCAGACCTTCGATTGCGGGTCGAATAAGGCGACAGATCCTTCTGTGTGATAGGACAATTGTCGAAAACGAAGCGATGGAAGATCTCCCCCAGAACCGGTAAACGTATGGCCGAACAGCGTTTGGGAAAAATCGTCCAGCTCGTAGTAATCATCCAGATGAATCCAGTTGATCCGGGATGGAAACAAGTCGGCATTGCCGATATGATCAGGGTGGCGATGAGTAAAGTATACATACTCGATTTTATCTGCCGATGCCCCGATATCCTCAAGCGATTTTTGAAAAAAGGCCCGATGCTTCCGCAATTGGGAATCAATCAACACAAACGCGTCACCCTGTTTGATCACATAGCTATTGATGTAGCTTTTCCATGCTTCTTCATAGGTGATGATCGCCCAGGTGGAGTCTGCGATCGGTGCAACCACATTGGTCATGCCTCCATCTCTCCTCTCCTCCCAGATTCAGTTCCTTACACCTATTATACACAATCATAAGCTCGCGTGCTTTCGCCAATAAACTTAGCGAACGATCGCCTCTTCACCGAGACTGATCCAGGAACGTCCCTGAGAGCGGTGGATATTTACACTCACTCCGAAAAACCGTGACAGCTCGTCCGTTGTCAGGACCTGATCGTTCTCACCTGCCTGATACACTTTGCCATCCTTTAAGAGCAGCGTGTGGGTAAAGCAAGGCAAAATTTCTTCGATATGATGGGTGACGTAGACCAGTGCGGGTCCGCCCGGTTGTTTTGCGATCTGCTCGATCATGGCGAGCAGCTGCTCTCGGGACAGCAAATCGAGTCCTGTACATGGCTCGTCCAAAATCAGCAGACGAGGCTTCGCCATGAGTGCACGGGCGATCAGCACTTTTTGCCGCTCCCCTTGGGACAGAGCGCCGTATGGCCGATTCTTCAAATGCACACAGCGAAACATCTCGAGCAGCTCCTGTGCCTGCTGCTTGTCCTCCTCTGTTGGAGCTGAGTACAGCCCAATCGTCGCTTCCCTGCCACTCAGAATCACGCGAAAGGCCGTCTCATGCTCGTGAAGCTGCGACATCAGCGACGTGCTCACCCACCCGATCGATTTGCGAACCTCCCGCAGGTCAACGGTTCCATAGAGATTGTCCAGAACACTGACTTCCCCTTTTGTCGGCCACGTGTATCCGCTGATAATTTTCAGTAGACTCGTCTTTCCGGAACCGTTTAACCCTACCAGACACCAGTGCTCCCCTTCACTGACCTGCCAGTTAATCTGGTCCAGGATAGTCGTCTCATCGCGCTGCCAGCTGACATTTTTCACATCGATAATCATGATTTCTCCACTCCTGTCTCTCTCTATGAGTCCCGTAATGTTCTGATTATTACGAGTATAACCGTCATTTCCTGATCGATCAATTCATTTTGCGCCGCGAGAGAGCTTGACTTCGACAAGCTTCTGCTTCAAACGGGAATGGTCCTGACTTGATTGATTGCACGTAAAGACGGAATAAAGAAAACCTCCGTGCATAAACGCACATGGAGGCTTTCTGGTCATTCCTGCAATTAGAACTTCCCTTGGATCTTAAAGATAATTTCTGCAAAGAGAGTTGCGAAAAGGAATGTTCCCGTGAACACTACCAGGGAAACGACAACAATTCTCCAGCTGAGCTGTTTGAACAAGTGGATATCTTTCCCCAGCGACAGCCCTGCGTAGGCAAGGATCGGTGTCGCAAGCGCCAGCAGATTGATTTTACCGATAGCCGCGGCGGTGAATGCATTCCCCGGGAAGAAAGGAGACGTTGCAATCATCGCGAACAAGGAAATCCACACGATAACCGGTGACTTGAAGGGCAGGATTTTCGTGAAGCCCATCCCGATCACGGTAATGAGTGCCAGCAAAAGAATACCTGGCAGCGATTCCATCGGAGGCACCTGATAGCCAATCCAGTTACCTATGAGTGCAATAACGCCAATGAGTAAGATCGTCAGTATTTGATTCATGCGCTTTTTTGCCCCCCTACGTTGCTGTTTTTACTCTTGCGTCCGATGATTGGCTCGAGCCATGCATACAGGCGCTGGGTGAGTGGGAGAGACACAAAAATACATACATACGTACCGATGATGCTCATCATCAGATTGGCAGCACCAGAGTAGAAAGCAATGTCTTTGGCCGCGTCTGGAAAAATAACCGCCAGAGAGCCTGTCGCTGCTGCCATCATACTACCGGAACCAACTGCCGCTCCCATCGCGAGGGAGATCGGATGGAACAACCCGCTGCTTCCAAGCAAGCTGGCCAGAATGGACATGTAGATCGCACCGAACAGCGTACCGCAGATGTAGACCCCGAGCGCACCACGGGCTTCTGCAGAGTTCGCGCCGAACTTTTCTACCACGATTGCGAGATTCGGTTCACGGTCGAGCGAGTACGTTGCCCCGATCGCTTCCCGTTTCAAACCGAGCCACAGGGCAATCGGCAGCCCCAGGGCAATTGTTCCGACGATATGACCTACTTCTTGGAACAAAAGCGATACGCCAGAGCCCATCAGCTTCGGCAGCTCAGGACCGATGTTTGCCCCCAATTTGCAAATAAACAGGAAGAAAGAAAGTCCCAAAATATTGGATGCCACATTCATTTCGTTTTCTTTGAGCCATTTGAATTTCGGCCAGCTGATAAAGCCCCCGAGCACCAGTGCATAAAGCATTGGGAACAGAGCGATTACGCCAATTCCGATGTTGATTTTTTTCGTACCGATAAACTCGGTGAGAGCTACCAGTACGAGTACAATGAAGTGCAGCTTGAATACATTAACGCGTTGCTCCGTCATGATGTACCCCCCGTACGATCTTTGTTGTTATTTCATTACCACTTTTTCAGCTGCACGAAGGAATAGCTCTACTCCTCGAGCGAGGCAATCTTCATCGAAGTCAAAGCGCGGATGATGATGGGGATACGTGAATCCCTTTTCCGGGTTGCCCGCTCCCAATTGAATGAAGCAGCCTGGTGCTTTTTCCAAATAGGCCGAAAAATCTTCTCCCGGCATAAGCGGGTCAATATAGATGATTTCTTCTTCGCCCCAGCCCTCACGGATGGTCTCTTCCATCAGCTTCGTGACAGCAGCGTCATTGATGACGGACGAATAGCCCAAGGAGTAACGGAACTCGTAGGAAGCTCCATGCGCATCCGTTACGCCTTTGACGATACGTTCGATCCACATCGGAATATTCTTGCGGATTTCTGCGTCAAAGCAGCGCGTAGATCCGGTTAATGTCAAAGTATCCGGAATGATGTTGTAAGCGGTCCCTGCATTCAGCATCGTTACGGAAATGACCACCTTCTCCAAGGCACTCACATGGCGGGAAACAATTTGCTGCAAATGGTTGATGACTTGCGCCCCGATCACGATAGGATCTACGGTCATTTCAGGTTGGGAGGAATGCCCGCCCACTCCTTTGATCGTGATATCGAAACGGTCTGTGGATGATGTCAGCGCTCCATAGAGAACACCGAATTTCCCCACTGGCATGTAAGACGCCAAGTGGATCCCGATGATGGAATCCAAGCCGTCGGCAGCGCCTGCCTTGACGATCTCCGCAGCTCCACCTGGCGGCAGCTCCTCTGCATGCTGGAAAAAGAATCGAACCTCACCCTTGATCTGTTCCTTGTATTGAGACAAAATCTTGGCCGTCCCCAAAAGCATAGCAGTATGGCCGTCATGGCCGCATGCATGCATCACACCAGCTTCGGAGGAAGCATACGGCACTTGATTTTCTTCCTGAATCGGCAAAGCATCGATATCGGCGCGAATTCCAAGTACAGGACCAGGCTGTGCACCGATAAGACGTGCCACAACACTCGTAGCAGTGGGACGACTAATCTCCAGATTTCCAAAGGAAGATAATGTTTCGTAAATATACTGAGATGTCTTATTTTCCTGAAAAGAGAGCTCAGGGTTTTGATGCAGATAGCGGCGCCATGCGACGACTTGATCTGCGACTTCCGCTGCCAATGACTCTGCATTCCAATTCAAGGTCAACCACTCCTTTTTGTCGATCATTCACAATAGTTAAGTATAATTAAAAATAATAACCTTTTGTGAATATACCATGATTACATAGAAATGACAAATGTCCTTTTTAGGTGGACACCGTTTTTAGTGAGCCTCCTATTCTTTCCGATTTATTAGATAGTTTAGTCAATTTAACTGAACATGTCCACGCTAAACAAACATTATGAATGATAAAATAAATTTAAATGATATTTTTACTAAACTAAACTCTCGTGAAACCCCTTTCAGGATATGAACACAAAAAAACCAGCCAATGATATTTTCCTTCTCTGGAAGAGGCTGGTTTCTCGATTTGATTTCATTGATTGACTGCCACGATGATGAACTTCTTTTCTTTCTCCCTCAGCCACAGCTCTCCGTTTCCCACCATGACTCCCTGATAGTTGACAAACGTATTCTTTACATCCTGCTGCATGAGTGCCTGCTTCACTTTCTCCGTCATAATCCGGTCATACTCGGCAAGGAATTGCTTCTCTGTCGCAATCAAACGACTCTGTCCATCCTTGTTCACCCGAAGCGGATATTGCACATGGTTTGCGATGGCAGCTTTATTCCCTTTTGCCACCCAAGTCTGGAGCTTTCCATAGAAAGCTTCAAATGCTTGCGGATTCGTGATGCCGGCTACCTCATAACGATTCGTCGTCTCCTGTGCAGCCGCGACTAAGACTCCCCACTCCCCCCAAGCTGGTCCATACAGCAATCCCGATACGATACCCATCACCCATAGTGCTCTCCTTGCTTTTTGCATTCACTTGCTCCTTTTTGGCGGTAGTCTCTTTCTTTTGATAGGTTCCCCGCGCCTCGCTCCTCCCTATACAAAAAAGCACTCTGCCGGATCGCCCCGACAAAGTGCTGGACCGTTTATCGTGCTTGATTAGGAGTCGCGAAATTTGGCTTCCTGACTTTTTATTTCTTCCTCGGACTTGCTCAGCGCTGCTTGTGGACCCGGGAAGTGATTCTTGTAATAGGCCAAATCCATGATCAACAGCACGACAAACATGGCGATCAAGGCGTAGCCAGCCGTCTGGTTAGGCGGAATCACCATCATGATCGAGATGAAAATGATCCACAGCAAGCTGAGCACGTTGATCGTTTTGCTCCAATTCCCCAAATTCCATGGGCCATAATGCTTGCGCTGGAAGACTCCTTTCGCTTCAGCACGCAGCTTGAGGTAGAGTGGAATGCCGTACGCTACGTACAGACCGACAACACTTACTGCCGTCAAAAAGGCTAACGTCGTATACGTCGTCTCCGGATTGACTCTTTTTACAATGTAGTCAAACAAGGCAAGGGCAAAAGACAAAATGATAACCAGCCAGATGGCTTTGGCTGGCGTTCTGTATTTCGTGGAGATTTCAGCCCAATGACGGCTCCAGGGCATCCCTTTGTCGCGGGAAAATGCGTAGAGCATGCGCGAAAACGATGTGATCGATGCCAAGCCGCAGAACCACATCGCAAAGGTCACCAGCCACAGCACCACCGAACCGAAAGTACCTCCTAATGCCTCGCTGATGACGTAGATGAACGCATTGGGCGCTTCACTAGCCGCCGCCGCATTTTTGATGGACAGGGTAACGAAGGCGAGCATGATAAAACCGAAGATAAAAGAAAAGGCCACCGATGTAAAAATGCCCCACGCTGCACGAACTCGCGGATGAATCGTCTCTTCAATGGTGTGAGCAGATGCATCATATCCAGTAAACGTCCACTGCGCCTGCAAAAGTCCAATCAGAAAAGCAAGGGCGTAGGGCTTGTCAGAAAACGTCTGCCCCACCTGGAACAAATAGTCGAGTGGCTGCAGCTCATGACGCGAAAAGAAAACTAAGCTGCCGACGAGGATGACTACCACGCCGATGTGATACCAAGCGGAAAAATCGTTCAGGCGCGCTACCAGACGAATCCCGATGTGATTGAAGGTGCCATGAAGCAAAAGGGTAATCCCGAAAAGAATCAGCGTAGTTGTTTCCGTCGAGGTGTAGCCAAATGCGCTTGCCAAGAGTGGATCGGCAAACAACGAAAAGGAATAGTCAATTCCGGCTACAATCCCGATCTGTCCGATGAGGTTGATCCAAGCCGTGTACCAGCCCCATCTTTTGCTCCCCAGGATCGCCGCCCAGTGATACAGTGCCCCAGCTGTCGGAATCGCTGATGCAAGCTCCGACATCGAGGCTGCAATCAAGATAACGAAAAGTGCGACGATCGTCCAACCAAAGCCCATCATCCCGGAGCCACCGTATAGCAACCCGTGTCCGTACAAAGAAACAGCGCCAGTCAAAATGGAAATGATGGAAAAGGAAATGGCGAAATTGGAGAATCCCCCCATATCGCGCAAAAGCTCCTGCGCGTATCCAAACTTGTTCAAGTCCCTTTTGTCTTCTAATAACTGATCTTCTCTTTCGTGCTGCATTCCGTCCCCTCCTTTGCTCATGAATTGTTCTTCGATCCGATAAAGCTTTCGTGCTCTTCCTCGTCAAAACGGCGTACGCTTTCGTTTGCCCGATACCCGATCGCCACTGCCACTCCAATTGTCACGACAACCAACAAGATCCCCAACCCGAGCATTGTATCCCCTCCCTTCCTCTTAGATGAGTCAAATGGCATGTCAGCAAGATTAGTACATTGTACGTTTGAAAAGAGCAGCTATACCAGTTTCTGGATCTCTCTGATGGAGCTGATCTGCACAAAAAAACGCAGGAGCTTTTTCCTGCGTTCTACCATAGGAGCCTTATGAAATTTTTTGCTTTCGCTGCTGCATATAGGTCGTGATTTCGTCCAGGGGAAGCGGCTTACTGAACAAGTACCCCTGTACCTCTTCACATAGATGCTCCTGCAAAAATGCAAGCTCATCGTCTGTTTCGACGCCTTCCGCAATGACGCGCAGCTCCAGATGATGCGCCATGGCAATGATCGTGGAGACAATCGCTCTGTTGCTCGGACTTTGCTTCATGTCCCGGACAAACGAGCGATCAATTTTCAGGCGGTTTAAGGGAAATTCCTTCAGATAGGACAATGAGCTATAGCCTGTCCCAAAATCATCGATGGCGATATGTACACCAAGCTGCTTCAGCTCTGCCAGCGTACTGCACGCCCGATGCACGTCGATCATGGTACTCTCCGTGATTTCCAGCTCCAGATAGTGAGGAGCGAGCCCCGTTTGCTCCAGAATATCCGCAACCATCTGGGTAAAGTCTTTTTTCAAAAATTGGCGTGCCGACAAATTCACTGCCATGCGAATGGGAGGCAGGCCTTGGTTTTGCCATTCCTTGTTTTGCTTGCACGCCGTCTGCAGAACCCACTCACCGATCGGCACAATCAAACCGGTCTCTTCCGCAACAGCGATGAACTGGTCAGGTGATACAAGCCCTCGCTCTGGATGATTCCAGCGCAACAATGCCTCCATGCCGACGATGTCCCCGTTGCCGACACTGATTTGCGGCTGATAGTACAAATCCAGCTCGCCCAATGCCAATGCCCGATTTAATTCATTTTGAATGAACATTTTATCGCTGGTTATTTGCTGCAGATCGGGTGCATACATGTGATAGCTGTTTTTTCCCCGCTCCTTGGCAGAGTACATGGCCGTATCCGCCGTTTTCATCAACCCGTGGCGGTCATCTCCGTCCAGTGGGTAGCGAGAAATTCCGATGCTCGTGGTAATGTACAGCTCATGACCATTGATGAGGAAGGACTGCTCGATGGTCCGATTCAAGGAATCCGCTACCTGTGCAACCGTTTCCTCAGGAACATCTGCCAGTATCACCATAAATTCATCCCCACCCAGCCTGCTCACAACGCCTCTTTTACCGATACAGTTGCTCAGGCGCATAGCTGCTTCCTTTAACAAAAGATCGCCGTAATCGTGTCCGAGAGAATCGTTGACGAGCTTGAAGCGATCCAGATCGAGAAACATTACGTAGACGCTATATCCGCCTTGGCGTGCTTCTTCAATCATGGCATCCAGCTTTTCTTCCACGTATCTGCGGTTCGGCAGACCTGTAAGCGCGTCGTGGAAAGCCAAATAATTGATTTTGGCTTCTGCCTGCTTCTGAATCGTAATGTCGCGCGCAATGATAAAAACGCCAGTAACGGCATCGTCTACAAAAACGGGAACATTGGTTAAATTCAAATGAACATGCTTTTTTTCGGTTCTCATGCAAACTTCGTAGTTATTGGGGTTTCCCCTCACAGCTTCCTCGAAAAACTTCGTCACCTGCTCTGCATCCTGCGAACTGCACAAAGCTGTCAACGAATCCAGCGGCAACCGCTCTGCTCCTGTCAAATCCTTCGCTGCCGGATTTAATACGTTTTCTTTTCCATCGATGGAATAAAACATGACGCCATCGTAATTATGCTCAAACAAGGATTTGTATCGCTGGTCGCTTACCATGACTCGCAGTGTATTTCGAGCAAAGAGCTTGTCCATGTAAATAGAAACCAGCGTCACACCTAGAATAAACAGGGTGACGACCCCAACTGAATAAGCAATCAGCCTCATATCAGCTGACATGACCCCCGCCGGATGTCCTGATAAGTGATTCCCGCCTACAAAAGTCGTTGCGTACATTCCCGTGTAGTGCATTCCTACGACAGCAGCTCCCATGAGCAGTCCAGCAGCCAGCTTGAGTCCGACACCTTTGGCATCTGAGGCATAGCGCAAGCGAAACGTCAACAAAAGTGCAACCAAGGAAACAGCGATCGCCACCAGGATCGACAGTCCGAAAAAGAACCAGTCATACTCGATAACGGCATCCATTTTCATGGCAGCCATTCCCGTATAATGCATGGAAGCGATTCCCACTCCCATAAAAAGAGCACCGATGACAAGCCTTTTCTTCGTCATGGTCTTGGTATTGATCACCCATAAAGCGATCCCGGAAGCAATCATGGCAAAAACGATCGACAGAACAACGATCGCCACATCGTACTGAACCTCAACCGGCAGATGGAGGGCTAGCATGGCGACAAAATGCATGGCCCAAATGCCGAACCCCATAGAGATTGCTCCAGCGCAGAGCCAGAAAATCCGTCCCCTTTTTTGAGAGCCATGGATGCGCGTACTCAGGCTCAATGCCGTGTAAGACGCCAATACCGCAAGGAGATAAGAAAAGATAACGAGGGCAAAATTATAAGAATAACTGAGCGTGTTCATTACACTCCCCTTTTTGTTCGGAGTCTAGCTCGGAATCGCGGCACTCATGGCAGTAGCCGGACCGGTATGGTAATATTCCCCTATCTTATCCGTTTTGTTTTCAACTGACAAGAACTCAGTCTGCTGGTGCGACTGGTTTTACTGGGAACTTTTCAGCCCGCTAAATCTCGGTTTGCACGGGGATACTACAGCATAGACGACGCCGTATAAAGGGAGGGAGTTCCTTGATTCGTTTGGGTTATGCCTGCATCAGTGTAAAAACGAAAAACAACCCGAACAAGAAAACGACTGTCGCCCAGCTGAACAAGCTTGAACCACAGGCACGCCTGAAGAAATTGAGACAGATCCTGCAGACCAACTTTTTCAATTTGATGGATCTGCTCGCCTACAATGTGGATAACCATATTTTTTTGTATCGCTTGCCTTCGGAATTTGTCCCATTAGCTACCCACGCAGTAGCCGAAAGGTGGGACTGGGCAAAGGAATTCGCCTGGGATTTTCAAAAAGCAGGCGAGTTTATTCGCAACAACGGCATCCGTATGACAGCGCATCCCGGTCATTTCAGCATACTAAACAGTGACAAGCCATCCGTCGTTGCGTCCACGATCAAAGATTTTCAATATCACGCCCGTGTATTTGATCTGCTGGGATTGGATGACAACTCCGTTCTGGTTACCCATGTTGGCGGCATCATCGATGATAAGGCCTCGGCTCTTGAACGATTTGCAGCCCATTTCGAACAGCTCCCGGAGGAAGTAAAAAAACGGCTTGTGGTCGAAAACGACGATTCTTCCTTTTCCATGGTGGATGTACTCACGCTATGCGAACGCCTTGGCATTCCGATGGTTTTTGATTACCACCATCACAAATGCCTCAACGACGGAGAGAATTGGGTCGATTACGTGCCGCGCATCATTCAGACGTGGGGAACGCGAACGCCAAAAATGCATATGTCCTCGCCAAAATCAGAAAAAGACTTTCGTGCCCACGCGGACAACATCGACCCAGATCAATTTATCGAATTGATTTCTCCGCTCGCCCATTACCATGTTGATATTATCTTGGAATGCAAAAACAAGGATGATGCCCTCTTCACACTGCGCCGCGAATTACAAAAGCGTGGAATGGACGTTGAAGCAACAGCTTCTCTTTCCTGAATCACATAAGAAAACCTCTATCGAGCTCTTCCATAGTGGAGCGACCGCGTTTTAGTGAAAAGTTTTACCGAGGGAATGCCCGACGCGGACGCTGAGGCACTTCGTCATGCGCTCCGGAATTTCTAAACGTAAACGCTTATAAATTCCTATACGTTAACAAAACAGACGCCACTGTCCAAGCGGCGTCTGTTGCACTTTCTAATGGGAACAACCACAACCGCATCCGCAGCCAGAAGAGGATCCCCTATGGCCATGGGAGGAAGAACCTCTGCCTGCTGAGCTGCTTCCCCGATGATCCCATGTCTGGCATCGATCGTGGTAATGCTTCATCCTGCGCTGGTGGTGCTTATAATGCTTGCGATATTCACTGTACTTTCGGCGGTTGTCGCGGTGTTGCTCGCATTTGTGATGATAGTATTGCATCCGATCCATGTGGAACTGGAATTTGAACAGATACAGCTCAATGTCTACACCGCCATGCGCTTGCGGCGGACGATTGTTCGGAGATCCCCAGTTTGGTGGCATATTGTTAGCAGAGGAATTCGGTGGTCTCCTGTTTGGCAGCGGCATCCGATTTGGCGAGGAATTTGGTCTTCTGTGCGGCATGTTAGGAGAAACGTTCGGCGGCCGGCGATTTGGCATTGGCATTCCCATATTGGGTGGCATTGGGTTGGCCGGCATCCGGTTCGGAGGCATTGGATTCGCTGGCATCCGATTGGGTGGCATTGGGTTGGCTGGCATCCGGTTTGGAGGCATTGGATTGGCTGGCATCCGGTTCGGTGTATTGGGAAGCGACTGATTCGGCTTGGGCAGGATCGGTCTTTGCGGCATGGGTCGAAGTGGCTTGATTGGCTTCGGCCTTGGTGCCTCCATATTCGGCGATGGCAAATTAGGGGATGGACGATTTGGCGATGGCAGGTTTGGTGATGGGATATTGGGAGATGGCAAATTCGGTGAAGGAACATTCGGTGACGGGACGTTTGGCGATGGCAAATTTGGCGACGGTACGTTCGGCGATGGCATCATCGAAGGCGGCTTCGGCATTTCTTTCGGTCTGCGCGGCAATGCGGGAGGCATTGGAGCCATGCTTGGAGGGACTCTACGTCGTCTTTCCACGGAATGGAACACGTCCTTTCAAGTGAAATCACACAGTACATGGTATGACATTTATCCCGATCGAGAAACGACACTCGCCTATATCAGGAAAATGGACTAAGCCCGTTTTTTCGAAAATAGTGTAGTCGCCGTGACAATGTACCACTTGACTATGCGCATGCATACGCTACAATTGAGGTACTTCTTAAAATAATCAGACAGCCGCATTTGAACGAAAGTGAGGAAGACATATGCCGGGAAATAAGGCTTCAACGGTCTGCCAATCACATAGATGCCCAGGAAGAGGGGTTAGGATCTAGTATCCTAACCCCTCTTTCTTTTCGTTCTCTGCTAAGCTAAAGGAGGAAAATCAGGACATGAATCAACAAGCAAATGGAATGAAAATGGATGGGAATCACTTGCGAATTGAAGATGTGGTCGCGATCGCAAGGGGTGGTGCGCACATTGAATTAACGAAGGAAGCGCTCGAAAACGTGCGCCGTTCCAGGTCCATGGTAGACCGAATGGTGGAAGAACAGCGCGTTATCTACGGGATCACTACCGGCTTCGGCAAATTCTCTGATGTGATGATCTCTGGGGAAGACGTGAGCAAGCTTCAAGAAAATCTCATCATGAGTCATGCGTGCGGAATGGGTGATCCCTACCCAGTAGAGGTCGTACGCGGGATCATGGCCTTGCGGATCAACGCATTGGCAAAAGGCTACTCCGGCATTCGGGAGGAAACGCTCCTGCATCTCGTGGAGCTTTGCAACCGCGGCGTTCATCCCATCATCCCTCAGCAAGGCTCTCTTGGCGCCAGCGGAGATCTCGCTCCCCTCGCGCATATGGTACTCGTCATGCTGGGCAAAGGGGAAGCGGAGGTAAACGGTCAACGGCTTTCCGGAAAAGACGCTCTCGAACAGGTAGGGCTTGCTCCGATACGTCTGCAGGCAAAGGAAGGTCTCGCCCTGATCAATGGCACACAGGCCATGACGGCACAGCTTTGCCTTGCTCTGTACGACGCTAGAATTGTCCTGGAAAGTGCCGAGGTCATTTCTGCCATGACCGTAGAAGCTCTGCGCGGCATTCCCAAAGCCTTTGATCCGCAGCTGCATCTCGTGCGCCCTCATCCAGGTCAGCAGGAATCTGCTCGCAAGCTTTTGCTCCATCTGGCAGGCAGCGAGCGCATCTCCTCCCAAGGAGAGTTGCGGGTACAAGATCCGTACAGCCTGCGCTGCATCCCGCAAGTCCATGGCGCAACCCGCGATACACTCGAGTACGTATGGCAAACCGTCACACGGGAATGCAACAGCGTAACGGATAATCCGATTCTGTTCTCCGAAACGGGCGATGTTATCTCCGGTGGAAACTTCCACGGGCAGCCGATGGCCTTCGCTGCCGATTTCATGGCGATTGCCATAGCCGAGCTCGCCAACATTTCGGAGCGTCGTACGGAGAGACTGGTGAATCCACAGCTAAGCGGTCTCCCTGGCTTTCTGACAGAGAACGGCGGCCTCCACTCTGGCTTCATGATTACGCAATACGTAGCAGCATCCATCGTCTCTGAAAACAAAGTTCTGTGCCATCCAGCTTCCGTCGACTCCATCCCTTCTTCTGCCAATCAGGAGGATCACGTGAGCATGGGGACGACAGCCACTCGAAAGCTGCGAACCGTCGTTGGCAATACAGCGAAGGTACTCGCTATCGAATATTTGGCGGCCGCCCAAGCTATCGAGTTTGGTACAGGTGAACTCGGTGCGGGTACGGGGCGCGCTTATCAGCAGCTGCGCAATGTCATTCCTCGCCTTACGGAAGACCGGGAAATGCACCCGGACCTTGCGAAAGCAGAGCAGCTCGTTCGCGAGGGGACTCTTTTTTGGGAATAGGAGCGAGGAGCGAGTATGCTCCCCATTCTTTTTCCAGCGTGTGTTTGATATGATGGAGGCGTAAAGATTATTCTCATGGAACTGGGAGGGCTGCGTCTATGAAACCAACCCACGCTTCAGGCGAGCCTGCATCGATCCTGCTCTTCGATGGCGTTTGTCATTTATGTCACGGCGCTGTCCAATTCATTTTGCAGCGCGATCCAAAAGGGCGCATCCATTTCGCTTCTTTGCAATCGGAGAAGGGCCGCGAGCTGCTGGCTGCTTTTCATCATGAGAATCACCTGCAATCCGTCGTACTGATTGAAAACGGCACCCTTTACACGAAATCTGATGCCATTTTACGCGTCGGACGCAAGCTTCGTGGTGGATGGCCAGCTTTGTCCTTCGTGGCGGGGCTGCTTCCTAGAAGCGTGCGCGACATAGGGTATGATTTTATCGCACGGAATCGATACCGCTGGATGGGCAAGGCCGAGCATTGTATGCTTCCCACCCCTGACATCCGCTCTCGTTTTTTAGAGTAATCGTACGCTTCGCTCATAGAAAGGGGCCGTATCCTTTGATACGGCCCCTTTACCATGCTTCCTAATCCGTTATGAGAGCTGAACCGCTTGTGGATGATCGTCACTCACGAATTCTGCCGCTTTGGCATTCGCTTCGACCTGAGCAGGGCTCTTGCTACCCGGGATCACGGTAGTTACCGCAGGATGCTTGAGGCACCATGCCAAAGCCCACTGTGCCATGTCCATTCCTTCTGGCACCTCGTTTTGCTTGATATCCTCCACCTGCTTCAGCAGATTCGCCACGTGCTGCTGATCGTGTCTGTGACGCACATCATTTCCGGCAAAAACAGAGCCTGGCTTGTATTTCCCGCTCAAATATCCGCTTGCCAGAGGAACACGTGCCAAAACCCCGAGATCTTGCTCTTCGCAGGAAGCAAACACCCCTTCTTCTGGAATGCGATCCAGTCGGTTGTAAACCGCCTGAATGGTCTTGGCGTTGATAGACGATGCTTTGCTCGTCTGATACAGATTGCCGTTTTTCGAGATGGAAAGACCCAGATGTCTGATCTTTCCGGCCTGTACCTGTTTATCGAGCATGGTCCACAGAGCGTCGTTATCAAATGCCGAATCAGGACCCGAGTGGAATTGATACAGGTCAATGTAATCCGTTTGCAGAGCAGCCAAGGATTGATCCAGCTGCTGCAGTACCTCTGCTGCGCCGTACTGATCGGTTCGGGAAAACTTGTCATGAAATTGATGACCGAATTTGGTAGCGACGATCCAGTCTTCTCGGCGGTCCTGTTGCAGATAGCCGCCGATCAAACGCTCGGACAGGTGATCTCCATAGCATTCTGCCGTATCGATCAGATTGATCCCGAGTTCCTTTGCCTTATCGAGAATCTGGTCGACTTCCTGCTGGGTAAAGTCCATTCCCCATTCTCCACCAAACTGCCACGTACCTACTCCCACTACAGATACTTTCAGTTCTGTTTTCCCCAGTCTGCGGTACTTCATGCCAGTCCCTCCTCTTCTCAAAAGCCACTTTGATCAAATGGTTTTCTCAATCGTCAACTCGCTGATAAACGCTTGCGTATTCGCCTTGCGCTCTTTGCGCATTTTCTTGCGTTCCTCGGCGGATGCCATCAGACGTTTTTCTTCATCTGTTTCGGCTACGATGCCTGGCACCTCAGTAGGGTTGCCCGCTTCATCCAGCGCAACGAACGTCAGGAAGGAGGTGGCCGTCAAAATACGCTCACCCGTTTGCAAATTTTCGGAAATGACTTTTACAAATACTTCCATCGAGGTGCGTCCCGTAGAGGTTACAATGGCTTCCAAACAAATGGAATGTCCCATTTTTACGGGAGCCAAAAAGTCGATGGAGTCTATAGAAGCGGTCACGACAGGGCGGCGTGAATGACGCATCGCGGCGATGGCTGCGACCTCATCGATGTACGCCATCATGGAGCCCCCGAAGATCGTACCGTGATAGTTCGTATCGGATGGTTGAACCAGAGAAGCCTGGATCGTACGAGAATCTTGCATTGTCTTGATATTCATAGCTGATACTCCTTTGCGAATCTACTACATGCCGTACCCATCATAACACAAGGGGTCGCACGTTCCAATTAGCAAGGCACATTCACAGAACGTTGTGCCAAGAGGCCTTCGATCTGTTCGGCATGTCCCTTCAGCAAGTAGCGCAGCAAAGGCATATTCCATTCATAAGCCGGGCGGTAGCCATCCAGCGAAAACAGCTCAGCGTTTACATGGTCCGCCTGCTGCCTGCGTTCCTTGCTCGCACAATAGAAATGCTCCAAATAATCTGTTCCCCAGCGTGAAAAGGAAGAGGTCTCTGGCGTCACGGCGGTGAGTAAGATAGCATCTTCTGTATCGATGAGATCTAGCGGATACAGCTGACAGCTAAATGGCTTGAGGGGAAACAGCTCTTTCCCCGTCCTTTCAGCATAGGCGTGGATCGCACATCCACGTCTGCCATCCAGCTCCTGATAAAACAGGCAGTTTCCATGTCGCATGCGAATCGTGCCGGGTGGCTGCGTAATATCCCAGATCCCGTATTCCATCCAGTGAGTGCGTTCCTTTTCTTCCCCCAACTGTGCAGCGACCAAAGCCAGTTCCTCTTCCAAGATCGACATCTGCTGTTTTTGCACGGCGTACGGCTGTCCCCCTTCACAACAGGTTTCGCCGTGCACGACACGACAATTCCAGCAATCCAGGTGAAACAAGGACAACAGCGCAGGCACATCCACCAGATACTCTCCGGCTCTCACCAAACTATCCCGATTTTTCTTCATGTATTTCTCGCATTGATACGCCTCTTTTTGCGTCATAGGGTCTGGCGTACCCACGTATCTGTATCGTTGCTGCGGTCTCATTTTTCCAGAACAACTTCCGCTTCTGTACCAAAAATGGCGAGGCGTCCATTTTCGAAAGTAGCCAGATCGACTTCTTCCCCTGGAATTTCCATCAAGATTTCAACCGATTCCGCTTCTTCATCTGCAAACAGCAGCAGCAAATCTTTCTCTTCAAATTCATTATCGGTCAGCTTGTAGCCAACGAGCTTGCCCGTAAACCGGGTTTCTTCTTCCTCATCCTCGCTGTCTGTGTCCCACTGTGTAAACGTGACTGTTGCCATTTTATTCTCGAATTCGTCTGTCAAAAGACGGAGCAAACGCTCGTGTTGTTGGATATCCATTTTCATCCCTCCGATGTGATGTTACTGCCCATCATATCAAACTAGCCGCAGAATGCCAAAAGAAATACCGCTTCCAGCATCGAAGCGGCAGGCTGGGCAGCCCTTTAGTGAATCAGAACCGGCTGCTTGATAGCGTAGAAAATCATTCGCTCAGAATTTGCAGCATGGAATGGCTCAAACGCGTAGTTTCCAAATATCTGGATTGGAGAAAATCCCGCCATCTGAAGCATTTCGATCATCTGCTCCGCTGTGAACAAGCGCACCTGCTCCACATATTCCCGAGGATCGGATGCCGTAGGATCATGAATGAGAATTCGTTTTTTGACGAAGCCATCTTCCACCCAACGCTCTTCTTGAATCCGTACGCCATCTTCCTCTTTTTCCGAGTAAGGCACCAGATTCTCTACTACATGGTTAGGACTCAGGTAGTCGATGACCACTTCTCCCCCTGCTTTCAATGCCTGTGCCATATTATGAACGACTATCGCGTTTTCCTGATCCGTGGAGAAGTAACCAAAGCTTGTAAACAGATTGACCACGATATCGAATTCGTCGTGAAACGGCAGATAGCGCATGTCATAACGCTCGTATGTCAGATGCGGATCACTGTTTTGTTCTGCTGCCTGCTTGAGGAGTACGGCAGACAGGTCGACTCCGACAACTTCATAGCCCCGGCGAGCCAGCGCTCTTGAATGACGCCCGTTGCCACAGCAAAGATCAAGCACTCGCCCCGAATCTCGGATTGGCAAATGCCTCAAGAGATTGACAACCTCCGAGTCGGCTGTGGAATCATCCCGATGCCGGTACACCAGCATGTAATCTTCTTGAAAGCTGCGCTCAAACCATTCTTCTGCCATGTCTGCGCTCCTTTATGGGAAGAGTACGTGTATTATGCCTCGCCAGCGCAGAACAAAAACCCCCTTTCTCAGCCCATAGCCGCAAAGGGGGGATCCACACTCTCTTATAAACGAGTCTCTCGTCCGAGACGAATTTTTTCCGCAACGCGAGCGATGATGCTCTCCACCGAGGCAGGGTCATCCACGACGTCGTATTCATTGATGTTGACACGCAGGATTGGACAGGCATTGAACGAGCTGATCCATTTTTCATAACGGCCAAACAAGTCCTGCCAATAATCGACCGGTGTCTGCTGCTCCATCGGACGTCCTCGTTCTTTCACGCGGTCGATGATGTCGTCAAAGCTTCCTTCCAAGTAAATCAAGACATCCGGATGCGGGAAGTAAGGGGTCATGACCATCGCTTCAAATAGCTCCGTATACGTACGATAGTCCTCTTCCGTCATGTTTCCTTGCTCGTACAGCATGCGAGCAAAAATGCCCGTGTCTTCATAAATCGAGCGATCCTGGACAAACCCGCCGCCGTAATCAAACATCCGCTTTTGCTCCTTGAAGCGCTCAGCCAAGAAAAAGACTTGCAAATGAAAGCCCCAACGCGACAAATCACCATAGTAGCGGCTCAAATACGGGTTGTTGTCCACTTTTTCAACAGACACACGAAAGCCTAGCTGATCGGCAAGTGCATGTGTGAAAGTCGACTTGCCTACGCCGACCGTTCCCCCGATTGTGATGACCGCGTTATTTGGTATTCCGTATTTTTCTCGGATTTGGCTGTTTTGAAACCTAGACATGTACGCAACTCCTTATTCACAGTTCTCGCTATAGCTCGTCCCTTTTTACCCCTGCTTCGCCTGCAGCTCCAAAACGCGAGGAGCAATCGCCTCCAGAACTTTGCGCAAATCTTCAGGACGATGCACAAAGTCCAAATCATCACAGTTGAACTTAATGACGGGTGTGTCAGGGTGATGTTTTTCAAATGCTTCCATAAATTCGTTGTAATCTGCAATCAGATTTTCCATGTACGTGACGTCCATGCTTCTTTCGATCTCCCGGTCACGCAAGGCAATTCGTTTCATGACCGTATCGATAGAGGCCGTCAAATAAATGACCAGATCTGCCTGTGGTAAATCCTCGGTCAAAATATCATAGATCTTGAGATACTTGGGCAGGTTATCTCCAGTCAGCGTACGTTTTGCAAAAATTGTATTTTTAAAAATATTGTAATCGGCAACGACAGAAGTCCCTTTGTTCAAATACTGGGAATGAATATCTTGAAGCTGCTTGTACCGGTTGCACAAGAAAAACATTTCGAGCTGAAAACTCCACTCTGCAATGTTTTCATAAAATTTGCCCAAAAATGGATTTTCGTAAACGATCTCTTCGAGCAGCTCCAGCTGAAACGCACGGCTCAATTCCCTCGATAGGGATGTTTTGCCGATTCCAATGGGCCCCTCAACCGTAATCAATATGGACTTCATGTATCCTTCGTTTCCTTTCACGAAAATGAGAGCACTCCATATTGTAGCACGCACATAATCTTTTGTCGAAAAAATTCGTTTGATGTCTAAAAAGAAAAAAACCGCCATTTTTTCTGGCAGCTTTTCCTTTTTTCGCTAGGTAAAATATTCTATTTTTGCACGTGGGAACAAGCGGCTGATTTCGTTTTCCAGATGAACCTGCAAAGCCTTCGCCTGCACATCCGGGTACACGTATTTTCCTTTTCCGTACTTGCCCCATTTGTATTTACGTTCCTCTTCGTTCATTTCCAGCTTTGTTTTGGGGTAGCGCTGCAGAATCAGATTTTTCGCGATCTTGGTAAATCGGTGCGAAATGAGCTCAAACGTCAGATCCTCCAAAGCCTCCGGCACGAGCTGGCTGCGCAGTCTCTCCAGCAAGTCGGTATAGCCCGCTTCCCAGCCATCAAACCAGTATAAAGGCGCCAAAATAAAACCAAGTGGATAGCCTGCCCTCGCCACTTTGCCTGCCGCCTCGATTCGCTGTGCAAAGGTGGACGTACCGGGTTCAAAGTTTTTGATCACATAATCGGCGTTCATACTGAAACGAAACCGGGTGTGCTTGTTGTGCTTCGCATCCAGCAACGAATCCACATGATGAAATTTCGTAACGAATCGAAGTCTGCCAAATTCTTGAGTGCCCATAAACTCGATGGCTCGCTTCAGATTCCCGGTAATATGCTCAATGCTGACGGGATCCGATGTACAGGCTGCTTCAAAGCGAGTGATTTCCCCTGGCCGTTCCAGGATGTACTTTTGCGCCTGCGCAAGGATATCGTCCGTATTGACATAAACACGAATGTACGGCTTGGTCCCCACGTTTGTATTCAAATAACAATAATGGCAATGGGCCGCGCAGCCTGTTGCGAGTGGAATCGCATACTCAGCTGATGGTTTGGAGGTTTCAAATTTGAGCGTTTTCCGTACGCCGATCACAAGCGTTCGCTTGGCATTGCGGTATTTTTCCAAATCTGTCTCCCCTGGGATCCCACGCACCTGATTGTGACTGGTTGTCATTTGAATCGGGATGCCTTCCCGGGAAAAGCGCTCGTACAGCTCCCGCCCGAGCGGATAATCCAAGGCATGCGGCTCGACGAATACGTAGTCCGGGACGAAGAGCTGCGCGCTTTTTGCTGCCGTCTGCTTCGGTGGTTCCATCACGCTGGTGGCCATGTCTCACTCCCCCTCCTACTAGTATGACCCGTCCTTTGCTGGGGTCGACAGGGGGCAGCTGGCAGTCTTCCTTATCATCCCGCTATTGCATGGCGTCTTTAAAAGCCTGTAAACAGATCCGCGCTAGCTCTTCTTGATCGGCTGGCACTTGCAGCATGTATACATGTCCGGCTCGTTTCGTTTGCTTGAAATAAATCCGCACACGGATGCCCTGACTTTCCAAATATCTGCGGCACTCCTGCGCTACTCGCGGCAATCCATACGACTCATGAATCGTCACCCATTTGATCCACCACATTCACTTCGCCTCACCTTTTCTTTCTATAAAGTAAGCGCTAGCTGGGCGTTCGGTTCTCATCTGAAGCGCAATGTTTTGATTTTAGGAAAACCGTTTGCCCTCCTCGCGCGTCTAATCGATTAGGAGGGGTGAACGTGAATCTCGAACATCTGGTAAAAGAAGCCCGGAGCGGTAATGACGAGGCTTTTTACCAACTTATGAGGCTCCACAAGGATAAACTGTACAAAGTCGCCTATGCGTTCCTGCGAAATGAGACGGATGCTCTAGAAGCCATACAAGAAGCGACCTGCAGAGCCTATCTCAAGCTGTCACAGGTAAAGCATCCTGCTTATGTGTCTACCTGGCTGACGCGCATCGTGATTCATATCTGTACGGATGAACAAAGACGAAAGAAACGCCTGATCCTGCGCTCCACGCAGCCAGAAACGGAAGCAGGAGAGAACATCGGGGAATCAGACCAAGCCGCTATCCGTCTCCATTTGGAAGAAGCTCTCGCCAAGCTCACTCCCCTCTACCGCCACGTTGTCATTCTGAAATATTTCGAGGATTTGACGATTCGGGAAATTGCCGCGGTCCTCGGTCAGCCAGAAGGCACGATCAAGACGTGGCTGCACAAGGGGCTAAACATGCTTCGGCACGATCTGGGAAAGGAGTGGTAGGCAATGCAAAAGGATCAATCGTGGGAACAGCTGGAGCAGGAATTGTGGCAAGACAAACAGAGGGTGGAGAGCATCCCCGTTCCTGAGAACATCGACTTGTCCATCCAGTTGGGCATGCAACAGGCAAAGCAGCAGCTTGCGCAAAGACAACGCCGCTCTCGGTTTCGCTGGGCAACCAGTGGAATCGCTAGCCTTATCCTGCTCGGGCTGTTCTTTTCCATTCGTCTCTCACCTGCAGTAGCCGCGTATGTCAGCCACTTGCCTGGCATGGAGAAGCTGGTTGAGCTTATACGGGATGACAAAGGCCTGCAGATGGCCGCAGAGCACAACATGATACAGCCTATTGGAGCCAGCGCTGAGCATGATGGTGTCCGCTTTACGGTTGATCAGGTTCTGATGGATCAAAAGCGCATGCTGCTTTTTTATACCATTCGCCACGAGCAGCCTGGTCATCATGTGGAGCTGAATCAAGTCAAATTTTACAACCAGAACGGTGAGCAAACGACTGCCGGATACTCCTGGTCGTCACGGGGAGATAACGAAGAAAGCGGATCCAGCCTGGAACAAAATCGTCTGGATGTTTATTGGCAGGATACGACCCACATTCCGGATGCACTGGTTGCAAACGTTACCCTTACCGTAGATCAGAAGCAGCTGGATACGCCCTTTCAAGTTTCCTTTCCGATCGATAAAAGCAAGTACGAGTCGCTAAAAGAAACCGTTTATCCGCTTAATCAGAAGGTTACCGTAGATGACCAGCAATTTACCATTACCAAGATCGTCGTTTACCCTACCCAGACCGAGGTGTCTATTCAGTTTGATCCAGCCAATTCCAAGCGCCTATTCGGATTTGACCAGCTGCGGCTGGAGGATGAAAAAGGACGGACGTACTCGTTCTGGGGCAACGGGATTGTCTCCACCCCAGATGGGGAAACCGGCGTCACCTACAACCTGGAGAGCGTTTATTTTGAACAGCCCAAACAGCTTATGCTGAAAGCAGACGGGATCCGTGCTCTGGACAAACACAAGCTGCAAGTCGTCATTGATGCCAAAACAGGCAAACTGATCAAAGCACCCGACTCCCGTCTCACTCTGTCCGCCATTCGGCAAAATCAAGACGTTGTGGGCATCGACCTCTCCCTTCAGGTGGGAAGTCAAGACGAGAATCGAATGCTTTCGGTCGGGAATGATCTGACGGATGATCGCGGAAATCAATATGAGTACGTCAGTGGCTCCACTTCATCCCGTCCTGCCGAAGAGCCAAATAAGGGGTATCTGCAAAACAGCAGCATTCTCTATAAGCGCACAACCGACAAAGGCGCTCCACAAGAGTACCGCTTCACGCTGGAGGATTATACCTCCCGACTCTCCACTGGATTTTCCATGCCGATTACCGGCCAATGAAAAAGAGAGCCCCCCAAAAGGGCTCTCTTTTCTATTCATCGATCACAGCCCAATGGTTTGTCGGACCATGCCCTCCCCCCAGCTGTGGAGCGGTTTTGATGGCTTCAAAGATAAAGCGGTTCGCCTTCTCTACGGCCGTTACCAATGGCGTGCCTTTCGCCAGCTCAGCGGTCAGTGCCGCCGAAAAGGTGCAGCCTGTCCCATGCGTATGTCGCGTCTGCACCCGCTCATGGGAGATCTCGTAAAAAGCCTGTCCATCGAACAGCATATCGACGACGACGTCTCCCTCCAAATGCCCGCCTTTCATCAGCACATTCCGTACACCGAGTGCGTGAATCGCTCGGGCGCCCTCTCGCATGTCCTCTGGTGTGCGAATTTGCATGCCTGTCAAGCACTCCGCCTCTGGCAGATTCGGCGTCACGACTTCGGATACCGGCAGCAAATGCTTTTGCAAGGCGACGATCGCTTCATCAAGCAATAGCTTGGCGCCGCCTTTTGCCACCATGACAGGATCGACCACCAGCTTTTGTATACCGAATGCTTTCACTTCCTCTGCCACGGCCGAAATGATGGCGGCATCAAACAGCATCCCTGTCTTGGCTGCATCCGCTCCAATATCGCGCAGGACTTCGCGAATTTGCAGGGATACGGCTTCCACAGAAAGTGGATAGACGCCTGCTACCCCTAATGTATTTTGAGCCGTTACGGCTGTTATCGCACTCATTCCATACACGCCCAGCTGATGAAAGGTCTTCAGATCCGCCTGAATTCCTGCACCTCCACCGCTGTCGGAACCTGCTATCGTTAACGCTGTTGCTATTTTGCCCAATGTTCTCCCTCCTGCTCCTGACGCTTGCTCTGATACCGAGTATATCATCCAGCCGCCTGCTTCGGTATACTAGGATTGATTGCTACAGGTAAGGAAGGGATTGCCACAATGAGCTACCGCATTTTTTACTGGTTGACTGTTCTGATCCCCACCATCATCATTGGTGGCTTTGAGTTTGTCCGGCATGACTTTTTGCTGCCCTATATGTCCATGGAGACTGGCAACGTATATATCACCCTGCTGACTCTGCTCCTGTCCTTTTTGTTTGCCACCTGGATGTTTCGAACCATTGAGCGAATGAACGCGAAAATCGTGGAAGAACAAGCCCGACGAGCCGTTTACGAGGAAAGAGAACGTCTCGCTCGCGAGCTGCACGACGGGATTGCCCAATCTCTGTTTTTTTTGAATGTCAAATTGAAGCAGGGCCAGCTCGACGATGCTCGCGTCGCCGTTTCCGCCATAGACAATCATGTGCGCCAAGCTATTTTTAACCTGCGCTCTCTCCCGGAGGAAGGCAGCCTGGAGCAGCGCCTTGAAAAATGGCTGACGCAATGGAGTGCGCTATCCGGTGTCGACGTTACCCCGCAGCTGCAAATCAAGGAAAACTTCTATACACCAGCTGAGGAGGTTCAGCTTTTTGGGATCATCCAGGAAGCCTTTGCCAACATCCGGAAGCATGCGCAAGCCAAGCACGCCTGGATTCAGCTCACGACAAACGAACCGCGGGGCTGGACACTTGCCATCGAGGATGATGGTATCGGCATGTCTGGGCTCAGTGAAACCTCAAAGAAATACGGCTTGTCCATGATGAAGGACCGCGCGAGGCAGCTGCAAGCCTCACTGGATATTTGCACACGTTCGAGTGGCGGCACCATCATTACCTTGACATCTCACACTGGAGGTTTTGCCAAATGAACGGCTATCGAGTTTTAATAGCAGACGACCATCCGATGGCACGATCCGCCATACGTAGTCTGCTCGACCCTGACCCTTCTTTTGAAGTGATCGGCGAGGCTGAAAACGGCGAGCAGGCTTTCCACTTATGCGGAGAGCTGCAGCCGGATCTCGTGCTGATGGATATCAATATGCCAAAGTGGAGCGGGCTGGAGGCCACGCGCGAAGTCAAAAAAGCGTATCCCCACATTAAAGTCGTCATTTTAAGTGTTTCCGATGACGTCGGCGACCTGATCACTGCGATCCAGTTTGGCGCGCAGGGGTATTTGCTAAAAAATCTGGAGCCAGATGACTGGATCAATTACTTGCATGCTTTACTGGGAGAAGACAGCGAGCTGTCCCGTGAAATGGCAAACCGGCTCCTCCACCGCTTCCGTCAAGAAGATCAACCAACTGGCACAGGCCCCGAGATCCTCACCCCTCGTGAGCGAGAAATCGTGATGTACGTCGGAGCAGGGAAAACCAATCGAGAAATCAGCGAGACACTCATCATCGCGGAAAATACGGTAAAAAATCATGTAAAAAACATTTTGGACAAGCTTCAGCTAGCAAACCGGGTACAGCTCGCCGCTTTCGCTGTCAGGCATCATCTCATCGCACGCGAATAGGAGCTAAATGGGCAGGTGACACACTCACCTGCCTTTTGCATATGCTGATTCACAAAAACAGCAGATTCGCCGCCTACAATCTTGCACAAAGGAAACATTTTTGTAATAAGCGAATACTGTTGCATTAAGGAATCATTATGTGCTAAAGTTGCCCTAGGGAAACATTCATGCACAAACCAAAAAGAATTGAAGGGAGACAAACTTGATGTCTACATACTTTACACGTTGGAAAAAAGGGCTGTTGAGTGTCATTATGGGTACTTCGCTCGTATTTGCCGGTTGCTCGGGGAGTACTTCACCTCAGGAAGGAAACGGTGCCTGGAAGGTTACGGCAACGACTGGCATGGTCGCTGACATCGTCAAGCAAGTGGGTGGTGAGCACGTCGAAGTGACTCAGCTGATGGGCGCAGGCGTCGACCCGCATTTGTACAAAGCATCAGAAGGCGACATCAAACGAATCGATCAAGCCGATATCATCTTTTACTCTGGACTGCACCTCGAAGGAAAAATGGTCGAAATCTTCGAGAAAATCGGAAAGACAAAACCAGTGAATCCCGTTACTGCCAAATTGACAAAGGAAGATTTGCTGGCTGATCCCGCTTCCCCTGATAATCCTGACCCTCACGTCTGGTTCGACGTCTCCTTGTGGATGAAAGCGGTCGAACAGGTCCGGGATGATCTGATCGCATTTGACGCCGCCAACCAAGCTGATTATTCGGCGAATGCTGAAAAGTATTTGGCAGAGCTAAAGGAGCTCGATGCCTATGCAAAAGCGCAGCTGGCTTCCATCCCGAAAGAACAGCGGGTACTGGTCACAGCTCATGATGCCTTCCAATATTTTGGCCGCGCCTATGAAGTAGAGGTACTGGGCTTGCAAGGCATTAGTACCGCATCCGAGTATGGACTCAAAGATGTACAGCAGCTCGTGGATACCCTCGTCGATCGCCGAATCAAAGCCGTCTTCGTCGAGTCTTCTGTCCCGAAACGCTCGATCGAAGCAGTCGTTCAAGGGGCTGCCGCCAAAAACCACTCAGTCTCGATCGGCGGTGAATTGTTCTCGGATGCCATGGGAGCGCCAGGAACTCCAGAGGGCAATTACCTGGGTATGGTGAAGCACAACGTCGATACAATCGTTGGGGCGTTGAAATAGACAACGCAGAGAAAGGAAGGGTTTGGATATGACAATGACATCGCAAAGAGCTCCCTTGGTGGTCCAAGACTTGACGGTTGCCTATCAGAAGAAGCCTGTGCTCAGAAGCGTGCACATAGAAGTGCCCGAGGGTAAGCTCATTGGCATTATCGGGCCAAACGGTGCGGGAAAATCCACATTTATCAAAGCGGTGCAAGGTCTGATCCCCATCGCTTCAGGTGAAACCGAGATATACGGGAAGCCTTACAAGCAGCAGCGCAAGCTAGTCGGATACGTCCCTCAGCGTGAATCCGTGGATTGGGATTTCCCCACGGATGCACTGGATGTCGTTTTGATGGGGAGATACGGAAGACTGGGCTGGTTTCGTCGCCCTGGAAAAGCTGACCGCGACTTTGCCTTGGAGTGCCTGTCAAAGGTAGGAATGGCAGACTACGCAAACCGGCAAATCAGCCAGCTATCCGGCGGTCAGCAGCAGCGAGTATTTCTGGCGCGCGCATTGGCACAGGAGGCACAATTGTACTTCATGGATGAACCGTTCGCTGGTGTAGATGCTGCTACCGAAAGAGCCATCATTCAGCTCCTCAACGAGCTAAAGCAGCAGAAAAAAACCGTTCTCGTCGTCCATCATGACCTGCAAACAGTGGAAGAGTATTTTGACTGGACCATCCTGCTCAATCGACGTGTGATCGCGGCTGGCCCCACCCATGAGGCCTTTACCCCTGAAAATTTGCAGAAGACCTATGGTGGCCGTCTGCATGTCCTGGGCAATCAGGTACTGCTGACTGGCTCTGCTGAAACGGAGGAGGCATCCACGCAATGAATATTTGGCTTGCATTGCAGGATCCCAATACACAGTGGGTACTCATGGGTTGCGTTTTGCTCGGGATTAGCAGCGGCGTTCTCGGTTGCTTTGCTTTCCTGCGAGGGCGGTCTCTGGTAGGCGATGCCCTCGCCCATGCCGCTTTGCCTGGGGTTTGCCTCGTCTATTTGCTCACAGGGTCCAAGTCCATTGGTCTCTTTCTGATCGGAGCGGGTGTGGCTGGACTTTTAGCCACCTATTGCATCACGGCCATTTCGCGCCATACACGAATCAAGGAAGACACCTCTCTGGCCCTCACCCTCTCTGTCTTTTTCGGGGTCGGGATCGTGCTCTTGACTCACATCCAGCACAGCGCTAGCGGAAATCAAAGCGGTCTGGATAAGTTTCTGTTTGGGCAGGCAGCTTCTCTTGTTTTTACCGATGTCATTACGATCATGCTCGTTGCAGCTGTCCTTATTGTCATCACTGCCCTTTTGTTCAAAGAGTTTACCCTGCTCTCCTTTGACCCCGGCTTTGGGCGAGGATTGGGCTTCCCTATGGGCTTGCTCGATGGTCTGCTCATGCTGATGCTGCTCATGTCTGTCGTCATTGGCCTGCAAGCCGTTGGGGTCGTGCTGGTAGCCGCCATGCTGATTGCTCCTGCTGTCACAGCCCGCTATTGGACAGATAAGCTCAGCAAAATGGTCGTGCTGGCCGGTTTCTTTGGAGCCCTGAGCGGCGTTCTTGGAACCTTGATCAGTACCCAGCAGGAAAATTTGCCTACAGGGCCGACCATTGTGCTATCCGCTACCGCCTTCTTCCTGTTTTCCCTTTTGTTCTCCCCTCGCCGTGGCGTACTCGCCCGGATGGCTCGTTTCTTGCGCATGCGTAAAAAAGTCCTGCGCGAGGATGTCATGCAAGCATTGTACGAGCGTTTGGAGGAACAGACAAAAAGCCGCCCTACCAGTGTTTATCACGGTTTTGGAGCGGAGCAGCTGGCACAGAAATGCGGAAAGCGTGCTACAGCCGTTCGCAAAGCTCTGTACGATTTACAAAAGCTATCGTTCGTCTCAGAGCGTTCCCGTACGGAAGTGGAAACCCTGTGGACTTTCACGGCTGAAGGACTGAAAGAAGCTCACCGTCTCGTGCTGAATCAGCGACTTTGGGATTTGTATCATATGAACCAGAACCAATACAACAACCTAGAGATTGACGTAAACCAAGAGGAATTGGCCCCTCAGCTGACGGACGAAACGCTTTCACTCATGCTCGCGCAGCTGAGCGCCTACGATTTGACGCCGAGGCTGTCCGATCATCACAGCGTTTCTCACCTTCTTCACCCTTCGAAACAAGGGGGGCTCTCGCTATGAACTCGTTCTGGATCATTCTAACCGGGTCCCTCGTGGCCGCCTCTTGCGGGTTTCTCGGCTGCTTCCTCATCTTGCGCCGAATGGCTATGCTCGGTGATGCGATCAGCCATGCCATCCTCCCTGGTATCGTACTCGCCTTCCTTTTCAGCGGAAGCCGGGAAATCCTGCCTATGCTCATGGGGGCTGCCATCATTGGCTTGATCACGGTCTTCATCGTTCAGATGCTGCATCAAAGCGGGGTCAAATCAGACGCTGCCATAGGCGTTACCTTTACCGCCCTCTTCTCTGTCGGGGTCGTGTTGGTTTCCCTGTACACCCAGCAGGTCGATCTAGATCTGGATTGCGTTTTATACGGGGAGATTGCCTATGTTCCATGGGATACCTGGCAGTTTGGCGGAATGGACATGGGACCGCGTGCCCTGTGGGGGGTAGGAGGCGTGTTTTTGTTCAGCCTTCTCATCATCGGATTGTTTTTCAAGCAATTCAAGCTGTGCGCTTTTGACCCTGCACTCGCTGCTGCCATCGGGATTCCCGTTGTCCTTTTCCACTATCTCCTGATGACACTTGTCTCCCTGACGACAGTCGCTGCCTTCGAAAGTGTTGGCGCGATTCTGGTCGTCGCGATGCTGGTGGTCCCAAGCGCCACGGCCTATCTGCTAACAGATCGTCTCCACATCATGCTCTTTATCAGCATGGCAGTCGGCGTCCTCTCCGCCATCCTTGGCTACTTTTTCGCCTCCTGGCTGGACAGTTCGATTGCAGGCGCGATGACAGCGGTAGCTGGGCTACTCTTTTTCCTGGCTTTCCTGTTCTCCCCTCGCCACGGCATGATCAGCAAGATGGTGGCGAGAAAAAAGATTCACATCGGCGAAGCATAAAAAAAGAGGAAACGCTGACGTTCAAAAAAGAGCGTCAGCGTTTTTGTGTCACGCACTATGGTTTGACTGCCTGGAGGATTTCACGTTCCCCTTATGGAAGTAAAAGGTAATTCATGGGAGATGAGGGATACCTACATGATCTACCGCAGAAAAACGTATCGTATCAGGCCAGAGCAGCTAGAGGTTTTTACCGACTTTTTTCACATGTATCTGTACCCGAACCAAATTCAGCATGGTGCCAGATTGGTAGGACGCTGGGTCAATGAGTCCAAAGACGAGATCGTTGCCATATGGGAATACGACAGCATGGAGCACTACGAACAAATCGAGCGAATGATCAAACAGAGTGACCTGCACACCAAGGCAAGGAACAAGCGCCAAGAGTTAGGCGAGCTGTATCTGGACTTCACTCAAGACTTTTTGACATCTACTACGGATTTGCAAAAAGGATCCCAGGCTCCTCGGCACATTACCGCCGTCAGCGGTTTCATCACCAATCAGGATGGGGAAGTATTACTGGTTCGCAATTTGCATCGCCCTGACACACTCGAAATGCCCGGTGGGCAAGTCGAGGAAGGCGAAACCCTCGAAGAAGCTCTGCATCGCGAAATTGCGGAGGAAACCGGTGCGACGGTACGCCTGATCGGGATCACAGGCATCTACCAAAATGTCACCTCAGGCATTCTCTGTGTCGTTTTCCGTGGCGAGTATCTCAGTGGAGAGCTGCAGCCAGCTGAAGGCGAGACCTCAGAGGTCGTATTCAAGCACATTACAAAAGAAAATGCGGAAGCCTGGATTACCCGCCCCCATCTCAGGAGTAGATTGCTCGATGCACGAGAGCCAAGCTACTTGCCTTATGAAGCTTTTCGCCTGCGGCCTTATGAGCTTCTCTCGCGTTATGAAGCAAAAAAAGAATTCAGCTGACTCGGTAGGCGCGGTCAGCTGAATGGGTTGTGTACGCTCATCCGTTCGATTCAGGTAGATCATAATTGTAATACACATACGGATCTTTAGGCGCCTTCGCTTGCTCGACTTTGTTCGCCCGAAGGACTAGCATGTCATATCCGTCCACACTTCTTGCCTCCAGCTTACCTCGTACCTTTACCCAGCTGTCCTTTGCCCATTTGCTCGCCTGCTCGTCTTCCACCAGCACGCCAAACACGCTGGCATCTGCTGTGCAGCATGTAACGGAAAAACGGGCGACTACAAATTGTTGGGAGGTAAAATCGGGCTGCCGATAAACGAATCCAAATGTCTCAATCTCTTTTCCCGCAAAATCCTTTGCGTACAGCTCCATCGTCGTCAATCCATCTAAAAATACCTTGTCGTTCAGCTGGATGACGGGCTGTTTATACAACGCAACGGCCAAGTCGGTATAAAAGTCTCCAAACCCCGTGTTTGAAAACTTTTGACGAATCTGATCGTCCGTCAGCTTTGGAGCATTTACAGGCGTGTCCCCCACGGAGGATGGCGCTTGATCCGCTTCTTTGTTTGCAGGTAGCTGCGCTTTCAACTGTGGCTCGGAAACAGCTGGGGGTACCGCCGTCTCATTCTTTGCGGCTGTATTTCCTGAACCCATTACCTCTGCCAGCTTCCTCACATCATTGCTTAGCAGCGTAATCCCTCTTTTTTCGGCGACGTCACTTCCCAGGATTTGATCCGGCATCAGAAAGCCCATCACCAGCGGCAATGCAAACATCCCGTAAACGAGTGCGGAGCGCCACCAAGTGCGCGGCAGCTTGTGCGCATCCTCGCAATCGCACTCATACGCGTTTACTCCCAGATACGCCTGGCGCAGACTGACCAATGTCAGCAGAATCAAAATGGCCAGCGTCACGTAGCTGAATACGTGCAAACGAGGAGCCAGGTAGTGGTTCAGCCTATCAGTTGCGACTAGCTGTGCCAATAACAAAGTAAATCCGATGAGAATGAGGCTGCGCAAAAAATAGTGACGTTTCACTGCTGCTTGATTCACCTTCATCCCTCCTAAATGGGCCAGAATACCGTGACGGCAAATACGAGTATGGTAACGGCCGCTACCAGTTTTACCACGAATCCGAAGCGAAATGATCCAAGAAGCATGAGTGTCGTTTTCATATCGAGCATGGGACCAAAGACAAGAAACGCTAACAGGGACCCACTATGAAAGGACTGGGAAAAGGACGCGGCGATAAAGGCGTCTGCCTCGGAGCATAAAGAAAAGAGATACGCCATACCCATCATGACCAGATGGGAAGCATACGGCGCCTGTCCGACCTCTACTAGCGTCTCCCTGCTTACGTACACTTGAAGAATGGCGCTGATAAAGGCACCCAGCAGCAAATATTTCCCCATGTCAAAAAATTCATCGATGGCGTGGCCAAATGTGGCAGACAGCTTCCCTCTGATCGCTTCTGAATGCGCCGCCTCGTGACGGATTTGCGACTCCATGCCTAGACGCAACGGATTTTTACGCACAAACAGATAGACGAGTGCACCTATCAAGATCGCAACGACAAAAGCTGCTGCCGCTCGATGGAACGCCATATCGGGCTGTCTGGTAAACGCAATGTATGTAGAGGACATAACGACTGGATTGACGATGGGGCCCGCTAGTAAAAATGTGATCCCTACATGCAGCGGCATGCCTTTTTGAATCAATCGACGCACAACGGGTATGATGGCACATTCGCAGACCGGGAATAAAAATCCAAGCAATGCTCCAAAGGGGAGCGCTATCAGCGGATGCTTGGGGGTCCAGCGCCGAACCTGCTCTTCTGTGACGAACGTCTGGATGAAAGCAGAAAAGAATACCCCGAGCAAAACAAACGGGATGGCTTCCAAGACGATACTCAGAAAAAACGTTTTGACGTCCAGCCAACGCGGAGACCATTCCCATTGCCCACCAGCAAACCAGTCCTTTTTGCCGATCGTGGTCAACCAGACGGCTCCCAGGCCCAGAATAAGTGCACCAATAATCTCCAGGAAAAAATGGCGCAGCTTCGTAAGCAACTCGAACTTCCCCTTTCTAAATCGTAATTATTTCGAATTATATTCATTTCGGGACAAACATACAACCATTTTCTTTGCTCCCCCGCTTCCTCCACTTCCCTACCTCCACTTGGGCATGAAACGGGTTCTTTCGCATAGCTGCCGTGAGTCGTCAGCCGTAATCAGTCTCTTTCCTCGTCCGTAAGCAGCGGACATGAATCACAAGCCCGGCTCTTATCGCCGCCACGTACGATGTAAGCGAGACAACAGTGCTTGCGGATATAATAGGGACTGCTTCCATCTGACGGGTGATAGAGGCGAAACTCCATGGCAAGTGGACTCTTTTTCGTTCGGTCACAGCTAGCGGGACCCTCTAGTAATGCCTTCCATTGCCCATCGATCTGCAACGCTTTTTCGGGAATGTCCATTTTCAGCTGCAAAGCCTTCTGTGCGGTGTTATAGGAAATCTGCGAAAACAGATGTGTCATCTTGGTTCTCGACACCTCGGACACCCGCTGAAACAACGGAGTCAGGTGCTTGTACACAAAAGAAGACAGGAAGACCTCGACTTCATCGTCTGATAGCTCGCTCAACAGCTTTACCGCCGTTCGAGGAAGAACAATCCCCATTTCCCCTCCATCTTTGCGCGTAATAAACGTATGCTGAGGCGAGGTATCCAAAATAATCTGATAGCGGATAAGCGCATCGAACAACCCCATGCTAAGGACTGAATAACGCTTGGCAAACAGCGTGCCCGTGACAGCTAACGCTGCATGATTCATTTGACTGCTCTGCTCTTCTAAAAACTCCCTCATTTGCAGCTTCTGGTCGATCAGATCCTGTACCCGATACTCACCTTTTGTCTGCGAAAGATCGTCTTCGATAGAGATGCCGTATTGTTTTGCTAAATACATTGACCATTCCCGATTCATGTAAGCACGACCTTCCGCATCATGTGATAATAATTCTTATTCTCACTTTCATTGTACCGAAGACAGCACGCTATGAAAAGATTCCCAGTTTTTTGTGTTTCGATTGTCTCACTACGGGACAAGCGCCCTACATCATGCTAGCAAGAATTGCTTCCAATCACCTATACTCCCATCCTTTTTATTCCAGTTCCAACCCTTTATAATAGAAGTACCAACTCTCGTCCATCTGGAAAGGAGGTGGGTCCCCCAAAAAGCCGCTCACATGATTTGACGTAACCGTGTCCGGAGCACCTACTCTCTAGACGAATGGAGGCGTCACGCATGAACCATCCTGATTTCCGCCATCTGTTAGCCTGCATGGACGACGTCACGTCCGCTGCCATGGACGAAAACACAGGTCCAGCAGATCCTGCCGAGTACCACTCTCTGTACGGGCGTTTGCAAGATGCTGCCGACACCCTCCCGCCGCTTTATCGCGTACATGTTTATGAACCGTTTATGCTAGCCGTGGACAAGCTTTCCGAGGCTGGATTCAACAGCATGCTTAACCGCGATCCTCGAAAAGAACGGGAGGCCGGGTTGTTTTTTGATATTGCTCACGCCATTCTCCAAAACAGTGAAGCGTACGAACGTGAAGCAACTGATGCCTTTCAGGAAGTAGTCAGCGATTTGTACGACGGCTTTTTAAGTGAGGAAGACAGGAAAGGAATCAAGCCACCGGATGAAAGCCTGATCGCTCCTCTCGTGAAATGGGGACGCCCCCAGTTTGGACCCTATACCTGGACGGCTGAAGCTGCCGCCCACTTTGACATCAAAACAGGAATTGTCAACCTCCCTCCGGCCAATGCTCGGCATGGTTTGTTGGCGTGGTCAGCGCTTGGCCACGAAACAGCCGGACATGACATCCTGCACGCAGACAAAGGATTGCTCGCCGAGCTGCAGCATCATGTTTACGACGCTTTGGCTGATGAGCTGTCCCATTCTACTTTAGCCAACTACTGGGCGCTACGTATCGATGAGACCGCCTCGGATGTCCTCGGCATTTTAAATACAGGCCCGGCCGCAGGCATCGGTTTGATCGGCTATTTCCGCGGATTGAACAAGGCGTACACGGGAGTACCCACTTTGCGCAACACGGGTCCACAAAACGATCCTCACCCAGCAGATATTCTGCGAGGCTACCTAGCCGCCGAGACCGTTCGCCTCCTCCAGTTCGACAATGCCGCCGAGTGGGCGGAAGCCTTACAGGAAGAAACAGATAAAGACCACTCAGGAATTCTTCTCGGAAGGACCTCCCTAGATGTAGAGACTGCCAAAAAGTCAGCGGCGATTGTCGCTCGCACCATTACCAATGCACGATTAAATAGTCTGGAAGGACATGCCCTCGGCCAAATTCAAAACTGGCAGAATCACGATGAAAAAATCGTTCGGGATATCCGCACACATTTGTCCGAATCACAAGCTGTTCACGATTGCGTCGTTTCAGGCATGTATGCCGCACATGTCGTCGCTGCTGCGGTCACGGCATCCATTGCGGGTGAAGTCCCCATTTCCGATGCCTTTTCCCGTATGACGGCCTTGCTGAAAACGATGCACGATGCCAACCCTTCTTGGGGACCACTGTATGTTCGGCATCGGGGAGATCTATCGCCACATCGTGCTTATTCTCGTACCGCTAGCTAGTTTTTCACTTTCATTTTGAAAAGCCGTTTTCTTTTGCGAGACGGCTTTTTTTGTTGTCCGAAAACATTCAAATGATCACTTGAATATTATATTGTATCTGGTATGATTTAGGGAAAGACAGTCAAGAAAGAGGAGATACACATGACTGACTACGACGTGATCGTGATTGGCGCAGGCCAAGCGGGGTTATCCATCGGGTACTACCTTCAACGACATAAGCTTTCCTTTGTCATTCTGGAAAAAAATATACGTGTCGGTACAAGCTGGCGCGAACGCTACGACTCTTTGATTCTTTTCACTCCACGTGCTTTTAATGACTTGCCCGGACTCCCCTTTCCCGGAGATCGACATGGATTTCCAGACAAAAATGAAGCGGCTCATTATTTGGAAATGTATGCCCGCTACCATTCATTCCCTATCCGGCTTGGTGTTGAAGTCCTGCGCGTGGAAAACCAGGGAAGGAGCTATCTGGTGCACACGCAGGAGCAGATTTTTCGTGCACGGTCGGTAGTTGTCGCGACTGGTCCTTTTCAAGAGCCCTATTGGCCTTCTCTGCATAGCCACGTTGGGAAGGAGATCGCGCAATGGCATACGGCCACCTTTCGAAATGGGCAGCAGGTGGACCCAGGCACCGTACTTGTTGTTGGCGGAGGCAATTCAGGCATCCAAATCGCGACCGAGCTGGCGCAAAAGCATTCCGTTTTTTTATCCATCGGGCAGTCACGAACCCATCTGCCGCTTTCCATTTTGGGTAAAACTATTTTTTATTACCTACGCTCACTGGGCTTGCTTACTGCTCCATCCTCTTCCCGGCTCGGAAGGCTGTACCGCTCATTGCCTGACCCCATTTTCGGATACAAAAAGGAGCTTGGGCAGCTGCAACGTGCAGGCAAACTAAAAATAGCACCACGAACCGTGTCCCTGTCAGGCTGTACCGCTGTTTTTGAAGATGGCAGCACCGCTGACTTTTCCACGATCATTTGGGCAACGGGCTATCGCCCCAACTATACATGGCTGGACGTACTCGGTGCTTGCAACGAGCTAGGCCGCCCTTTCCATCAAAAAGGCGTCTCCCCAGTTTCCGGACTGTTTTTTCTGGGATTGCCGTGGCAGCGCAATCGGCAGTCTGCCTTGATGGGCGGCGTTGGTCATGACGCGGCTATGCTGACAAACGAAATCGTAGACTTTCTTCGCTCGGAAACTGTTTCTATAGGAGGCACGATGTATGGGACACCACCATCACGATCACTCTCATGATCATAGTCACCATCACCATGGCAGAGGTGCCAGCAAAAAGGCTTTGCTTGTATCCCTCTGCATCATCACGTTGTTTTTGATTGTAGAAATTATCGGAGGCTTCTTCACGAACAGCTTGGCGCTCCTTTCCGATGCAGGCCATATGCTCAGCGACGCCTCGGCTCTTTTGCTGAGCTTGATTGCCCTCCACTTTGCTTCGCGCCCACCATCTGCCCAGAAGACGTTTGGGATGCACCGCTTTGAAATTTTGGCTGCCTTGATCAACGGTGTCACGCTCGTCGTGATTTCCCTGATCATCATCTGGGAGGCCTACCAGCGCCTGCTTGCACCACCTGAGGTCGCCAGTGGAACCATGATTATCATTGCCACTGTCGGGCTGTTGGCGAACGTCGCAGCTGCCTTTGTCCTCATGCGTGGAGACTACAAGGAAAATATGAATGTCAGAAGCGCCTATCTGCACGTCCTCGGTGACATGCTGGGTTCCATCGGCGCCATTCTTGGCGGAATTTTGATGTGGGCATTTGGCTGGTATATCGCCGATCCCCTGATCAGTGTCGTCGTCGCCATCCTCATCATGCTCAGCGCTTGGCGGGTTACAAAGGAATCCGTCCATATCCTGCTGGAAGGAGCGCCGAGCCGACTTGACACCACCGAGATCGCAGGAAGGCTGCAGCAGCTGGAAGGTGTCACTGCTGTACATGACTTGCATGTGTGGACCGTTACTTCCGGCTTCGAATCCCTCACCTGCCATTTGATCGCAGCGGACGATTTGCCTAGCTATCCGATACTGGCACAGGCCCTCCAGGTATTGGAGCATGATTTTGGGATCACCCACGCGACGATCCAAATCGAAAATTCTTCGGTCCAGCACGACCGACTGCATTGTGAAGAAGGCTCTCATCAGGAGGACCATGAAGCGCTCAGTCACGCGCATATCTGTCAGGGACACGATCATTCCCATGAAAAAGCGAAGCACGAGCATTAGCGAAAAAAACCATCTCCCTGTTGATAGGAGATGGTTTTTGCTTGTTCTGTTATTAGTCTTCCATCGTAGACAGGTCGCCAGTCGGCAAGCCCAGCTCCCATGCTTTCAAGACGCGGCGCATGATTTTACCGGAGCGCGTCTTCGGCAGCTTGTCGCGGAATTCGATCTCACGCGGCGCGGCATGCGCAGCCAGACCTTCCTTCACAAACTTGCGGATTTCTTCCATCAGTTCATCGGTAGGCTCATAACCGGCACGGAGCGCGATGAACGCTTTGATGATCTCTCCACGAACAGGGTCCGGTTTCCCGATCACACCTGCCTCCGCTACAGCTGGATGCTCGACCAGCTTGCTTTCTACCTCAAACGGACCGACGCGCTCACCCGATGTATTGATCACGTCATCGATACGTCCTTGGAACCAGAAGTAGCCTTCTTCATCCTTGTAGGCAGAGTCGCCAGAAACGTACCAGCCCGGGATATGGAAGTACTCCTGATATTTCGCAGGATTGTTCCAGATTTGACGCATCATCGCTGGCCAGCCGACTTTGACAGCCAGATTCCCCATGCGGTTTGGCGGCAGCTCATTGCCTTGGTCGTCGATGATGGATGCGTAGACTCCCGGAATCGGTTTGCCCATCGAGCCAGGCTTGATCGCCATGGATTTGTAGTTACAGATCAACTGGCCACCTGTCTCCGTCATCCACCATGTATCGTGAATGCGATGGTTGAATACGCGCATGCCCCAATACACAACCTCTGGATTGAGCGGTTCGCCGACGCTCAAAACGTGACGCAGGTTGGAGAAATCGTATTTTTTGACCAGCTCATCCCCTGCTCCCATCAGCATGCGGAAGGAAGTCGGTGCGCTGTACCAGACGCTGACTTTGTACTTTTCTACCGTTTCGTACCAGGATTCCGGTGTGAAACGTCCGCCGCGGACTACGTTTGTCACACCATTCAGCCAAGGGGCAAAAATCCCGTAGGCAGTACCCGTTACCCAGCCTGGATCGGCTGTGCACCAGTAGATGTCGTCCTCCTGCAGGTCCAGTACCCATTTTCCTGTTTGATAGTGCTGGATCATGGCATTGTGTACGTGCAAGACACCTTTGGGTTTCCCCGTAGATCCAGACGTATAATGCAGGATCATTCCGTCTTCACGGTCGACCCACTCGATTTCAAAATCGGAGGAGGCTTCGGCCATCGCTGCTTCGAAGCTGATTTGTCCTTCTGCCAGTTCGTCTTTGGAGCCTACCACGATCACGTGCTTCAAAGCAGGCAGTTCGTTCACCGGAACACGAGGCAGCAGCGCAGGTGTGGTGATGATCGCAACAGCTTCACTGTTTTCCAGACGATCGCGCACAGCTGCTTCCATGAACGCCTCGAACAGCGGCCCTACGATTGCGCCCACTTTTAACGTCCCTAAAACGCTTACATAAAGCTCTGGCGTACGAGGCATGAAGACGAATACGCGGTCTCCTTTTGCAATTCCCAGCCCGCGCAGGACGTTCCCGAATTTATTGGACAGCTCGCTAAGCTGTGCATACGTGTACGTTTCATCCCGGGTCAGATCACTGTATATGAGAGCGGTTTTGTCTTTACGATCAGTCAGTACATGGCGGTCAATGGCTTCGTACGCCATGTTTACTTTCCCTGTCTCGTGCCAAGAGAATTGTTTTTCCACTTCAGCCCAATCAAAGTTCGCGTAGACTTCGTCGTAATTACTCAGATTAAACCGACCTTCCGTAGCCGGAATTTTTTCCACGTTCATACTTTCACTCTCCTAGACTCCAATGGATTCTTTTTCATTCAACTTTCATAATATTTCTGCACTTCTTTGTAAATTCCTTCTGCCAGTAACCTACTTATTCGAAGCTCGTACAAATCTAGTATAATGAGCGGTACTCACACCCAAGAAGGAGATGGCATCCGGAAATGATATGGTTGTTCCTTGCCGTAGCTATCGCCCTGTTATTCATTCGCGCTTACCGCAATACATTTGACGTTCATACCAAATATGTATCCGTCCCGCTTCAGCCTTCCCGCAGACTCCCTGATCCCGCGGATTGGGAGCCGTTGTCTATCTTGCACTTGTCTGATTTGCACATGGAAAATATCTCTGTGGAAGCATCCAGAGTCGTCGAGGATTTTTCCGATCGTCAGCTCGATCTCATTGCGATCACCGGAGATCTGTTAGACCGTCAAAAAAACATTCCGAAGGCGATTCACTATGTGAAAACGGTGATGACGCTGCAACCTGCCCTCGGCACCTACGTCGTTTTCGGCAATCACGATTACGTACTGCCAGCCTCCAAGCTCGCCCTCCTGAAAACGGAGCTTGAGCGCATCGGCTGCAAGGTACTCATCAACCAGCATGTAACGATTTCCCATCGCGGAAACCCCCTGCACATCATCGGAGTAGACAACTTCTCAACAGGACACAGCAAGCTAGGCAAGTCTTTTGAGCACGTACCCATGACAGGGGCAAGACTGGTGCTCACCCATGATCCAAACGTGGTCCTGCACATGAAGAATTACTCGTACGACTACTTGCTTTCCGGTCACTTCCACGGAGGGCAGATTCACTGGCCGCGTCCGTTTCACCTCGCGAAAATGGGCAAGCTGCCTAAGCTGAACATGGTAGTGGGGCTGCATCACGTGGATGGGCGCCCTTTTTACATCAGTGAAGGTCTGGGGCAGACTGGGCTTAATATCCGCTTGCGTTCGCGGCCGGAAATCACCCTGCACACCATGGCGGGCTCAGCCTATTTCCCCCACGGACAAAATGCACCCTTCGCCACTTCTATGCAGGAAGCTTCTGCCACGCTCGCCCTTGACTGAGGTATAATGCAAGAAAAAGGCGAGGAGAGGGCGCTTGCATGGAACAATGGATGAACTACGCTGAACAGATTCGTCAAGAAACGGGTTTGCCTATTATTTGCGTTCAGACCTCTCGTGTATCAGTCGACCAGCTCCTGCTTGAGCACCAAGAGCGCGGGTGGGAGCTTTCGGCCATTGCAGAGGATGACTCGGGAGCGGTTTGGCTTCTTTTCATTGAAAGTCTCTCGTGGCATGTATCTGCCAGGGCAATGCTCCGTCTTTTTTTCACCCCGCAAGCCACTCGAACGGGCGGATCTGTAATCAATCAGGTCTCCGCCTGGTTACATAGCATTTGTCATGGCTCACCGATCTCTCCCCCAGCCCGCCTCGAACAGCTTTGGTCCTGGCGTGAGCCGCGCGCTGTTTTTCTCATGGAGCACTCCAGATGGGAGAGCGTCTTTGAGTGGCAAACCCTCCAGCCCTTGCTCCAAGACTTTTTCAAAGGAGAGGATTCCTCTTTTCTTGGAATCCCGCTGGGTCGCTCCTATTATTTGCTTCTCGTCCCCATCTCCATCCTTGGAAATCAAAACGATCCGGAAGAGTTACTGGAGTGGGCATCCGGGCTGCATGATCTCGTCTCGACCGAGCAGATGGAGCATGTCCGCCTTTTGGTCAGCCGAACGATCTCGACGCCCGTTTTGCTCGGAAAAGCGCTGCAAGAGCTTCTCTCCCTGTCCCACGCGTTGACCGCTTTTCGTCCTCGGACCATGGTTGCCGGCTCCTGGCAATATCCGTTAGAGCAATGGGCAGCTGCCTTGCCACCCGAGACGAGACTCGAGCTTTTGCGCAGCCTTCCTCCCTCCATCACCGCTCATACCTTGAGCGCAGAACAGATCGAGACGCTGGAGACGCTGTTTCAGTGCCAGTGGAATATCAGCGATACGGCCCGCCAGCTGTATGTGCACCGCAATACCCTTCTCTACCGCTTGGACAAGCTGACAGAACAAACGGGACTCGACCCGCGACAGTTTCCACATGCCATCCTTTTCCAGCTATTGCTGCTCTTTCGGCAAAATTGACCAAACAATTCGTACAATTTTACCGTAGAGCCATCTGTCTTGACTTGGTACCCTTGTAGTAGAACCTCATCCATGATTGTCTTCACGCTGCTTGGGGGGTATCCACGACTATGGCAAAAGTAACCTTAAACCACATTTACAAAAAATACGGCAACAACGTAACCGCAGTAGATGACTTTCATCTGGAAATTCAGGATCGGGAATTCCTCGTCCTCGTCGGTCCGTCAGGCTGCGGGAAATCGACGACCCTGCGCATGATTGCGGGTCTGGAGGAAATATCGGAAGGCGATATGTACATCGGAGAAAAACGCGTCAACGATGTCGCCCCAAAAGATCGGGATATCGCCATGGTCTTCCAAAGCTATGCCCTCTATCCTCACATGAATGTGTACGAGAACATGGCTTTCGGGCTGAAGCTGCGCAAATTTTCCAAATCGGATATCGATGCACGCATTCAGGAAGCTGCACGGATCCTCGATATTTCCCACTTGCTCGACCGCAAGCCAAAAGCGCTGTCTGGTGGTCAACGCCAGCGGGTCGCATTGGGCCGTGCAATCGTGCGTGAGCCACAGGTTTTTCTCATGGATGAACCGCTGTCCAACCTGGATGCCAAGCTGCGGGTTCAGATGCGCACGGAAATTTTGAAGCTCCACCAGCGCCTGAACACAACGATCATCTACGTAACTCACGATCAGACAGAGGCCATGACGATGGGAGACCGCATCGTTGTCATGAAAGATGGACTCATCCAACAGGTAGCGACACCGACTGAAATTTACAATCATCCGCTAAATCTGTTTGTCGCCAGCTTCATCGGCTCCCCAGCGATGAACTTCGTAAAAGGCAGCGTCTTCGAACGAGAGGGCCAGCTATTTTTCGAGTCAGATCAGCTGATCGTGACCTTCCCGACAGACAAGGCCAAACAACTGCGTGAGCGAGGCTATGTCAACAAAAGCGTCATTTTCGGCATCCGCCCCGAAGACCTGTACAGTGACGCGCAATTTATCGAAGCGAATCCATTTGACAGCTTCCTCGAAGCAGATGTGGATGTCGTCGAGAATATGGGCTCGGAGCTGTACGTTTATTTCCATAATATAGCCCAGACACAAATGGTTGCTCGCGTAGATGCCAGAGAAGGCCTGAAGCCCCGAATGAAGGTAAAACTGGGAATGGATTTGTCCAAATGCCATGTATTTGACAGCGAGACGGAACTGGCTGTATTCTAATAGCAAAGTGAAGGTGGAATGTCTTTTTTCCGACATTCCCTTTTCTATTTTTTACGATCAAATCTTTTGGATCAGGCACGATTTTCCTGATTCTTGGATTATACAGAGAAAGAGTGGAGAGGAAAGAAAATGGCGTATAAAATTGTCTTTTTTGACATTGACGGTACCCTGCTTAATACGAAGCATGCCATACCTGCAGCAACCATCGAAGCCGTACAGCGCCTGAAGGAAAAAGGCGTCCAGATCGCCATCGCCACGGGGCGTTCGCCTTATCACTTGTCAAAGATCGCCAATCAGCTGGGCATCGATACCTTTGTCAGCTTTAACGGCTCTTATGTGGTAAGTAAAGGCAACGTGATCGCACACACACCTTTTTCTACAGAGACTTTGGCGAAGCTTGAGGGAATGGCAGACGGAAATCAGCATCCCATGGTGTTCCTCAGTGCTGACAGCTGCTATGCAAACGTCAGCGATCATCCGTACGTCATCGAATCGTTTGATTCCTTGCGCCTGCCTGCTCCGTCTCATCGTCACCGCTACTGGGCGGAAGCACCTATTTACCAAGCATTTCTTTATTGCAATGCGGATGAAGAGGAGCCGTATGTCGATCGTTTCCACGAGGTTTCCTATGTACGCTGGCACAAGCAAGTTCTGGACGTCTTGCCGCCAAACGGCTCAAAGGCAAAAGGCATTGAAGCGGCCCTGCGCCATTTTGGCTACAGCCCGGACGAAGCTGTCGCGTTTGGTGACGGACTGAACGACAAAGAGATGCTCGCCTACGTCGGAATGGGAATCGCGATGGGGAATGCCCACGAGGAGCTCAAACCATATGCAAACCGCATTACCCGTCACGTCGATGAGGACGGCATTCATCATGGATTATTACAACTAGGGCTGATTTAGTAGGAAGGATGTAGGAAAAAGCATGTCTTGGGAATGGTTTAATATTATTGGAACGGTCGCATTCGTGATCAGCGGCGCTGTCATCGCGATGGAGGAAGAATACGATCTTCTCGGCGTCATCGTCTTGGGGATGGCTACCGCATTTGGTGGAGGGATTTTGCGCAACATCTTGCTCGGTATCCCGCTTACTGCTTTTTGGAATCAAGGCACCTTGTTTACCATCGCACTCGTATCTATGCTCATCGTCTTTGTCCTCCCCCACAAATATATTGGCTATTGGAACCGATGGGGACTGTTTTTCGATGCTGTCGGGCTTTCCGCTTTTGCGATTCAGGGGGCGATGTATGCAACTCAAATGAATTATCCCCTCAGCGCAACGATCGTCGCTGCTGTTTTGACCGGTATCGGCGGCGGGATTATCCGCGATGTGCTTGCAGGACGTAAGCCTCTCGTGTTCAAGGAAGAAATCTATGCGGTTTGGGCCATGGTGGCTGGTGTCGCGGTCGGCTTAAAATGGGCGACATCTATTCCCGAGCTGTATGCACTGTTCTCTGCTATCATCGTGTGCAGAATGGTTTCTGTCTATCGGGGCTGGAAGCTTCCACGCCGCTCTTTGCGTCCCACACCCACCCCCTCTTCTGCTCCACGACCTTTAAACAATCGAATGTAAGCTTTTACCTTCATAATCACTCTCTCGGTGTGCAGGCTATATCCATAAGCACATGAGGGAGTGATTTTTTTGCGCTTTGCCCCGATTGTCGTCGCGGTCGCTTTGGTCGGACTCGTCGTCGTTCCCTATCGCATGCAGCAAAATGCGGAGCAGGAAATGCGCGAGCCCCATCCTCGGGTCACTTCACTGAATGCCAGTATCCCGAGGATCAACTACATCGAACAAGTAAAAGACATACGCCGAGGCTTGGAGAAGCGCAGCCACATTCAGACGCTGCACCACAACCCTCGCGATCGGAGCCATTATATCGAGCATGAAGTCGTTGTTCGCTTTTCACCGCGCCCTGATCAGAAAACGATAGACAAAATGGTCGCCTCCCTCGATGCCAAAATCAAACGGGACTTTGACAAATTCATCATCATCAAATCACGCAGCCTCACTACCAAGCAATTGATGAAGAAGCTGGCCGAGCATCCGGACTCCGTTTTTGCGGAGCCAAACTTTCTGTTGCTTCCGAACAGAACGCCGAACGATCCCTACTATACGGAGTACCAGTGGAACCTCTCGCTGATTGGAATGGAACAAAGTTGGGATGTCAGCGAGGGCAGCAGTGACGTCATTGTTGCTGTTGTCGATACAGGAGTGGACATGGAGCACCCAGAGTTTGAAGGCAAGCTCGTAGAGGGCTACAACGTACTTGACGGCAGCAATAAGCCGCAGGATGACAATGGTCACGGCACGCATGTCTCCGGGGTGATTGCGGCCAAAACAAACAACAAGGACGGCATTGCCGGGATGACCTGGAAAAGCAAGCTCATGCCGATCAAAGCGATCGGTGCTGATGGCTCAGGCTCGGCTGTAGATATCGCGCAAGGCATCTACTGGGCGACGGATCACGGTGCCGATGTCATCAACCTGAGCGTAGGAAACTACACCTCCTCAGCCGCTCTGAAGGAAGCGTGCAAGTACGCCTACGACAACAATGTCGTGCTGGTCGCAGCTTCGGGAAACGACGCATCTGATCAGCCTAGCTACCCCGCTGCCTACGATGAAGTGCTTTCCGTTGCTGCCGTTGATCACCTGAAGGAACGCGCCGATTTCTCCAATTTTGGGGACTATGTAGACGTGGCAGCACCCGGGGTCGATATCCCCAGCACCTACATCTACAGCGACTATGCCTCCCTGTCCGGAACGTCCATGGCATGTCCACATGTAGCCGCGTTGGCAGCGCTCGTACGGTCCGTTCATCCGGATATGAAATCCCATGACGTGATGGAGCTCATTCGCAGCTCTGCCCTCGATCTGGGCCCACCTGGACATGACCAGCTGTACGGATTCGGGATGATTGACGTCAATCGCACATTAAGACAACTGCATACGGAGCCAGCCCAATCCGAGCAAGCCCCACCAACTTTTGGCGGCCTCCTCAATAAATTTTTGCTGCGTCTTCGCTTTGGTTTTGAATGAAGAAACTTTTGGAGGAGGATAAGAAATGAAGGCTTGCATCCTGTTTGCCCATGAAGGTGAATCCAGCTTTTGTCACTCGATTCTATCCCACGTTACCCAATCGCTGGAGAAGCAGAATATCGAGTACAAGCTGCGGGATCTGTACAAAATGAACTTTCAGCCGGTATTTCGTTCAGAGGATATGAAGCTGGTTGAAAAGGGTACGGCTTCCCCCGATATTCTCGAAGAACAAGCCATCATCACCGAATCCGATCTGCTCGTCATGATCTATCCGGTGTGGTGGTGGTCGACTCCGGCGATTTTAAAAGGGTACATCGACCGCGTCTTCACAGATGGCTTTGCTTTTCATTACGAGGACAAAGGTCCCGTCGGTTTGCTCGCGGGCAAGCAGGCCATTGTGTTTACCACGACCTCAGAAACAGCAAAAGAATTGGTCGCCACAGGCATGGATGCGGTCATCGAAAAACAAATTGCCGAGGGCACGCTTGGGATGATCGGTTATCATGTCGACTATCACAACTTCGCTGCCGTCCCCCATATCGAGGAAGGCGCGCTCAGCAACATGCTTCGTCAGGTGGACGAGCGCATGCTGCACATCCGGCAGCCAGTAGGCGTGTAAGCCCCGCTACTTCCCTTTGCCTCAAACGATCCAAGCACCAGCGAGACAAACAGAAATGGATAGAGATTCAGTTGATGACTGAACCTCTATCCATTTTTTGCAGTCAGCTCGCAACTATGCCTGTGCTTGCTCCTTCTGCATCCGTTTTTTTGTGATATAATCCGTTTCGTAATATTGCAGATCATCCCGCATTTGCTCAAATACCTTGGACAGAGAAAGCGTCAGTTGCTGCAGCTCAGGGGTGACCTGTTTGCGGAAAATAATGGCGTCTTGTCCGGTATAGGAATAGCGACCGTCTTCGTCATAGACCTCGCCTTTGGGGTAGTAGAAGTTATTGACACAGGTATGGTAGACCTGATACAAAACTTCTTCGGCAAACTCCTCATTGAACCGTGCTCGGCGAAGGGAAACCCCTAGCCTGTCGTACGCATTTTCGCAGTATACAAGTAAATGGCGCAGGTCAGAAAGATAGGTCCGGTAGTAAGATTCGTACTCTTCTTTGTCACCGGACTGAGAAACTAGGCTGGATAAGGTCACCTGGTTCAAATAGCGTTCCACTTCCATGCTTACCTTTTTCAACTTGGTGTACGTCTCTTCGCACAATTGTTTCAGATGAGTCGCTGACATAATGTCCCCCTTGCGTTGAAAATCTGCCTTTTTTAAGTAAGTATATAGGATAGATTCTTTACAACACAAGAGATTCTTTTCCACATTCCCCTTCCTAAACCGTCGCTGATTCGCTCGCAGATGCCGTCTTTTTCCTCGTTTGCAGCAGGTAGATGACATACGCTGCGAACAGGCCCAGCACGGACATAAAGCATAAAATCAGTAGATCGGAAGTGACTGCAGAAAGCCCGTGGCCCTTTGTTAAAATTTCTCGGACACCATGTAAAAAATAGGTAAGCGGTAAAGATTTTCCAATCGCAGTTACTCCGGCTGGCATAGACATGAACGGCCAGGTAAATCCAGAAAGCATGAAGGACGGAACCGCGATGAGCATGGCAGTCTGCGTAGCTTGCAGCTGGTCTTTCGAGAAAAAGGAAATCGCATAGCCGATCGACAGCACAGCCAGATTAAAAGCACTAGCGATGAGCATGAGGTTGACTGTGCTTCCGTAGTACGGGATCCCGAAAACCTTCAGCAAGAGCGTGAACCCGATAAACATATTGAGCGTTCCTGCCAAGAAGTAAGGAAGGAGCTTGCTTGCTGTAATCGCCCAAAAACTGTTATTTTCCATGGTGCTGCGCCAGGTTCCCGCTTCTTTTTGCTGCGTAACGGAGATCGCAATCCCGAGAAACAGCACTTGCTGAAGCACCGTTCCCGCCAGCCCGAAGACCATAAAGGACATGTAGCTAAAAGTCGGGTTGTATAAAACCCGATAACGATAGTCGATACCGGTGTAGAGGTTTTTCCCCTCTTCTCCCCATCCGCCTTTTGCCTCGAGCTTTTTGAGTGTAGTACCGGCTGAGACAGTCTTGACTACCGTGCTGGCAGTCCGTACAGCCGTGTTGGATATCATCATGTTACTGCCGTCGATAATAGTCAGTACCTCAGCTTCCCGCCCTGCCTTGACGTTCTTCTCCAGCTCCGCCGGGATGATCAGGGCGACGTTCGCTTGCCCGCGATCAATCAGGCTCATCGCTTCTTCCTCGGTTCCTACGATCGAGGTGATCTGAAAGGTCTGATCGACCTCAAAGGCACGGTACAGTTCCCGACTCAACTCGGTCTGATCCGCATCGACCATGACCGTCGGGATATGCATGACTTTTTTCTCGCTGTACAAAAAGCCAAACAGGGTCAAATACATCAACGGAACGATGAAGATAATGTTCCGAATTGTTTTATTGGTAAAAAGGTTTTGCCATTCTGTCCAGAAGAGGCGGGAGAAATTACTCACCGTTACCAGCCCCTTCAACATTCCACTCGACCGTCAGACCCGGACGCAGCTGCGGATCATCCACGATCAGTTTTACCTGGAAGGAACGAATATCGCGATCCCCTAATTCCTGTGTCGCTTTTTTCACCGCAAAATCCGCAGCAGGGGCAACCGTTACGACTTTTGCATCCACTTCCCGTTTCAATGCCGGTACATACAATTTCACGGTATCTCCCGCTTTTACAGCGGACAGGCTGTACTCATCCACGTAAAACTTCACATAGTTATCTGCTTTGGACTGAATGGTCAACACGGTAAAGCCCTGTGCGACCAATTCGCCTTTTTGCACCGCTACCGATTTCACGACACCGTCAACAGGCGCAGTCAGCTTCGTGTTGTTCAAATAAGCCTCGATTTCCGCCAAAGCCCCTTTTGCCTGCTGGACACCCGCTTCTGCCGATTTCACATCCAGCTCTTTCAGGCCAACCTGCCCGCGCGCTGCTACCGCCTGATTGTACACCGCTTTCGCCTGGTCCAGCTGGGCCTGTGCTGCATCTACCTGCTCGCGTCTGGCTCCCGACTGTGCCATATTCAGCGACTCTACAGCCGCTTTGTTCTCTGCAGTCGCTTGTTGATACTGCATGTCGGCTTCCTCCACTTTTACTTGGGGAACAGCCCCTTCTGCAAACAGCTTTTTCATCCGCTCCAGGTTGGTTGCCGCGATCTGCTTCGCTGTAGCTGTAGCCTGTACTTTCGCTTTCAGCTGAGCGACCTCTTCGGACCGCGCACCATTTTTGTTGGCAGCCAATTGAGCAGCAGCGGAGTTTACTTGCGCGCTCGCCTGATCCACCTGTGCATCGCTCGAGCTATCCGTCAAAGTCACTCCCTTTTTCGCCTGCTCCAGCTTTACCTGCGCCAGATGATAGGCTGCCTCTGCCTGTTCTTTCTTTGCCAAAAGCTCCTCACTGTTCAGCGTGGCAACCAGCTGTCCTGCCTTGACCTCATCGCCCTCGGCTAGGGACAATTGTTCGATGGAGCCCCCCATTTTAAAGGACAAGTCGACTTCGGTTCCCTCAATGACACCTGCTATTTTATCCGCTCGCTGCCCGGAGACGTTTCCTACTCCCGGTCCAAATAATACGGTTCCCAATACTGCGATGCCGGCCGCAAAGCCAGCCACCCCGATCCATGCACGCTTGTTCATCTGTTTTCCCCTCTTTTGTGTATGTGTATTTCTTTTAGATTAGCAACGCTTATCCAAGATACCCGCCAGCATCGTCCGCAGCGTCTCCCGAACTGCATCCGTGTTCAGCGGCTCCTTCCGAAACTGTTTGCGCAAAACGGTGAATCCAATCATGCCAAACAGAGCCGAAGCCAAAGTCCGTATCTCCACATCCGCTCGAATATATCCTTTTTGCTGCAAATCGGTCATGTAGGTTTCCATGGTAGTAAAATACCCGGTCAACAGACCTCCGACCAACTGATCTCGTTGTTCGTCACCCGTAAAGAAGCTCAGCAACAAGAAGCAAAGCTCCTGATTTTCGGAAAAGAAGCGAAGATGCTCATCCAACACACTCATCATGCGATCTTCCAGCGATAGCTCTTCCTTTTGCATGACACTGTCTACATGGTAAATCAGCATCTTCACGCCTTTTTCGATGACGTATAAAAACAGCTCCTCCTTCGTGGAAAAGTGGTAGTACAGCGTCCCTTTTGCGACCTGCGAGACTTCTGCGATCGTGTCCATCGAAGTTTCACTGAAGCCGTACTGGGCAAACGCAGTCAAAGCCCCCTGCGCAATCTGATCTTTTTTTGATGAGGCCATCACTCCCATCCCCTTTCATTTTTGAACTGACTGGTCAGTACAAAAACAGTGTAATTTGCCTTCCTAGTTTTGTCAAGAGAGTCCCGTCTTATGTCTTCCCTCGTTTTTGCATGAAAAAAAGACCGCGTCGTGGCGGTCTTACTGGGTCATGATTTTTTGATACGTTTCCTGCGTAGCGAGCATGGGCGCAACCCCTAGCTGCTCCTGTAGCTTGGCCACACATTTTTCGTACCATCGTATGGCTTGCTTGCGATTGTTCAGTCGGTAGTAGGCTGTCATCAGCAGGCGGTAGGCTTCCTCCCAGCAGTCATCTACCTTTAGGATGGCCTCGCACCAGCGGATCACCCCTTCCAGACGGTTCTCCTCCAGCCTGATTTTAGCCAGTCTCTCGGCTCCCCGCAGAAACAAGGCTTGGAGCCGCTCTCTTTCCTCCACACACCAGTCGTCGTAGCGGCATTCCGGCAGGTAATCCCCCTGGTAATACCCAAGCCCTTTTTCCAGCAAAATCGCCGCCTGCACGGGGTCTGCTTCAGCGAAACCTAGCGTGACGAGCTTCTCGAATTCTTCGACATCAATGTGATAGCCGGAAGCGAGGTTAAATCCGTAGGAGCTGCCGTGCCTTTGGATGAAAAATGTTTCGGCTCTCGCTGCTCGGTTTGGCTCCAGCGCTTTATTCAAAGCATTTAAAGCAACCTTGAAGTCCCGGATCGCCGACTCCTCGTCACTGTCTGCCCACAGGCGGTTCATAATCTCCTCTCGAGCGAGCAGATGCTGCCGTTTGGTGAGCAAAAGCTGAAACAACAGCTTGGCAGTACCGCGCTGCCATGCTTTTTCGCTCAGTTCGTTTTCCCCAAGCCATACACGGAATTGCCCCAGCGTTTGTATGCGCAGTGTGTAGCCGGGGTGGAACGTCACGTTTTGCAGACCTAGATCGTTCAGCAGCTGCGAAACGTAATCCGGCGATACTTGACGTCGCTCCGCTTCGATGAGCACGGGCATCAGCTGCTGGACGTCCTGAGGGGTAAGCATCGTCGGACGTCTCAGCAAGAAGTGATACTCACCAGACTGCATAAGCGACAGGGCTTGGGTCATGGCGGGTACGAATTTGTCCCATTCTTTGTTGCGATAGGCCAGATAGCTGATCCACAGCTGACAGGTAACGACACCATAGCTGTCACCGCATTTGCTCAGCCGCTCCACACAATCGGAAAAGACATCCTGAGCCTCTCTGTCCTTTCCATAGGTCGCATAAGCAATCCCGATCGCCATACGAACCAAGCTGTTCAGCCAGTCGTCTCGCATCGCGTCCGTCTCCTGCTTGCCTCGCTCGCCGTATTGCAAGGCGAGATCAAGCGCTTTTTCCCTGCCGTACAGCAATGTGAGTCCCAGGAGCGTTTCCGATTTTCCACGCGTGGACTGCAGCTCCTCCATCATGCGCAGCCCTTTTTCGTACAGCAGGCGAATTTCTTCCGCTGGGAGCTGCTGACTGATCAGAGCTGCATGGGCTTTTCGGACGTAGCCGTTCGCTTCCACAAACGGAGAGTTCGCCGCTCTGCCCAGCTCAATCGCCGTTTCGGCTGCTTGCCAGCCGCGCTCCCAGTCTCCGTTCAAGGCGTACACAAACGAAAGAAGAAGGGAAGTTTCCCGGTACGAACGTGTCAGCTTCGGGTGCTTCTTTCTCTCGTCCAAAGACTTGTTCTCCAGCAGTTGGATGGAGGATTGCAATCGCCCGGTGCGAAACAATAGTCGTGATTCGAGCTCCACCTCTGTCAACTGCTCCAGCTCCTGGCTTTTTCCATACCATTCTGCAGCCTGTTTGGCATCCCCGCGATTGGTGTATATCTCGGCAAGCACCCTGTACAGTCTAGGAGCCGTTTCCTGCCCTTGTTCAGCCGGTGGAAGGAGCTCAATCGCCTGCTTCAGCAAGGTCTCTGCACGATCGCCCCCCTGAACGCTGTCGAGGTGTACGCGTGCCATGCCCTCGAGGCCTCGGCATTGACCGATTAGATCATGCTTGGTCTGGCTTAGGTCGATAAAATGCTGGTACGACCCAAACGCATTTACGTAGTGGCAGCGGTAACGTTCTACCTCGGCCTGATAAAACCACAGCCAATGCTTTTCCTCTTTGATCGTGTCGGGCAAAAGCGTGATCCAGTGATACAGAACATCGAGCTTTCCGTCCATCAGTAATCGCTCGGACGCCTGATGGAGCCACTCTCCCAGCACGTCCCATTTTTCTGCCAGCTGCAAATGCTCGAAGGCTTTCCCGTCTTCCCCTTTTCGTCGATACCAAAGGGCAGCCGCTTCGTTCACTTCCAAATACAGGTCACTATGGGAAGCCAGCTTACTTGCAAGCAGCCGATGGAAGAGCGGATGGAAGAAATGCCGCCCTTGTGCATCCACGGAAATGAACAGATTGTCATCGTGCGCCTCTCTCAGATTCTTTACTCCTTCATTTCCGAGGACTTGCCGGCAATCCTCCTCTTCAAACTGTTCCAGCACTGCGCATTTCATTAAAAAGGTCTGCAAGGAGCCTGCCAGTTGACTCCATACCTCCGCGTCCAGCAAGTGAACCAGCCGCGACAAGTCCCGTAAGCTTTCGGATACGGAGGTCCCCATCGCCATTTTATCTCCCAAGAAACGCAGGGAGAGCACCCACCCGCGCGAAACCTGCTCCACGCGGCTCCACTCCTCTGCAGAGAGCCAGACGTCATACTCATCTTGAAAAAACGCTTCGCTGTCATCTCTGGAAAACGTCAGGTCAGCTGTATCCAGTTCCAAGCATTCCCCTCGCGCTTTCCACAGTTCCATCTCCGTCCACGTCACGCGGGTTCGAGATAAAACCAACAGCTTGAGGCGATGCGGCAGCTGCCCTGCGAGCTTCCGAACGTATATGTCAACTGGGCTGTCCTTTGGAATAAACTGAAAGCCATCTAAAACAACAAAGTAGTCAGAATGCGCCTGCAGCTGCATCCATTCCCGAACGAACAACTCTGCCAACCGGTGTGGCTCAAGCGCTTCGGTCTCTACGGTCAGCTTTTGCATCAGCGATTCACCAAAGTGAGGCAATACACGCCGCACGCTCTCCACCAGCCCGTACAGAAATGCGGATAGCTCTTGATCCACCTCGGACAAGAAATACCAGCACGTTTCCCTGGCGGCATCATGCAAAAACGTAGCGACTGCCATGGTCTTTCCGTAGCCAGTGGCTGCGTGCACGACGCAAAACGGAACGTGATCCATCAGACGAAGTTTTTTCGCCAGAGATGGACGCCTTAGCACGTATGGTTTCGGGGTGGGAGGGGTTATTTTTGTGATCGAGACCTGCGGTGTTTTCATACATTGCACTCCTTGCCGTTCTCCTTCTCTCTTCTTTTGTTATTTCCCCATTATTGCTGTATTTCCTGCCTCGGGAGTGCAAACGCCAAAAAGCCCACCCGGACAATCCAGGTGGTGCTTTGTCAGTCGACCAAATTGTAGCCCTTGATCGTGTATCCAATGTCGTTGATCAAAACTTGAAACTCTTCATGGCTCACCGGCTCTTTCCGGATAATCCGCTCGTGCAGATCCGCGATCCGATCGTACAAAGCCCGAGTCGTGGACACGTACATAATATTGTACTGGGATTCGGTCTGCAAACGAACGCGCATTCTGTCCACTACCCGTTTTTGCAGGGCATCCGTGTGGCCGTTGTCGTTGCGAATGATCTTGCCTTTCGTATAGGGAATGCTGGGGTGTGGATTGACCTCATCAGGCTTTGGCGTATCGATCGGCAGTACCCCCACGAGGAGTGTATCTTTATACGCCAGCACTTTGATGTCGACTACTCCCGGTATCTTCTCGGCGTGTCTTTCCAGCCTGGAAACGAGATGCGGCTCGCGCTGGTGTACGTACTTTTGGCTAATCATCGCCGCTGGGCCTTTATCCAGCCCGGCATTGTCATTGCGATAGTTGATCCCGTACGATTCGTACTTCGCCTGATTTCCGTTCAAATCCTCCGATCCCTGTTCTTTGTTTGGCGAACAGCCTGCAAGCAAACCGGCGAGCATCATGGAAGCGCAGATTCCCACTTGAATTCGTTTCAACAAAAAACACCTCCTTGCCCATAGTGTGATGTGCAGGAGGTGTTCTTACTCACAAATCAATGACTAAGTCCTTGGCAATTCCTTACTACTTGCTGGTAAATTCTCCTTCGTAAACATCTGTTTTTCCGTCTTTTTCTGCTGTCAGAGTATACGTTTTTACCCCATCTCGTTGTGCTTTGTTAAATTCAAAGGAACCGTCTGCGTTCACTTCCACTTCGAAGTTGGTGTCTCCTACTTTCACAACGACTTCGCTGCCAGGTTTCACTTCACCAGTTACAGAGTAAAGACCAATCGTTGACATCGTAAAAGATTTTCCTTTAATGGTAGCGCGATCGATCAGATCTGTTGTGTTTCCTGTTTTCTCAGGCGTTGCTGTTTTTGTACCGTCGCTCTTCGTTTGATCGGTAGTCGTCGAAACAGGCTGAGTCGCGTGTAAGTCTGCAATGAGAACTGTTTGTGTAGCTTGCGCCCAATCTACCTTGTAATCCAATGCTTCAGCAATAAATCTCACGGGGACCATAGTTCGTTGGTTAATGATTTGAGCAGGAACATCTAAATTGATGGTTTGTCCATTTTTCTTGGCGATTTTTTGCGAAACAACCAGTCGGACATCGTTTGTCCCTTTGTTGATCGTTACCGTTCTCGTTTGCTCGTTCCATTCTACATCGAAGCCAAGGCTCTCTGCGATTGGCCGGATTGGCACCAAGGTGCGGCTGTCTCGAATGAGAGGATTTTGGTCAGGAAATACAATTGCCTTCTGGTTGTATTCCACTTTAATGGCAGCTGGCGCAGAAGCTGCGGATGCAGAAAAAGCTGCCACTGGTACAAGCGCAATAGCCAGTACAAGCGAGGCTAATTTTTTAAGCATTTCGTCCACTCCATTTCAATAAAGATTCACACGGTTCTTAATCTACTATAGGAAGTAGACCGTTGCAAGCTAATCATTCTATGTTTCATGCTGAATTCTATGAAAATAAGCAGGGAAGAAATGGATACTTTCGAACTATTTTCAAATTGTTACAAAAATGAAACCATCTTTCCCCAAAAAACCGTTACAATGGACATACAGCGACGAAATTTTTCCTTTGAAAGAGGCAATGCCGATGAAAAAATTAATTCCGCTCCTCATCCTCGCACTCATTTTTTGCATGATTCCGCCTGGCGGAAGCTCTGCGAACACTACTGCCATTCAATTGGGAAGTGATGTTCTGTTCGAGCAATTTCATTCTTTGCTGGAAGGCAAAAAAGTGGGGCTCCTCACCAATCAAACGGGGATCAACAGCCAAGGAGTCAGCACCATCGATTTGCTCAGACGAGATCGCTCTGTTAGCCTAGTCGCTCTCTTTGCTCCAGAAAACGGTCTGGATGGAAAGCAGCCGATCACCTCTGAAGTAGGAGCCAGCACACATCCGGTATACGGCATTCCCGTTATCAGCATGAATGCTGCTCATCGCGAGCCTAGTAAAGAAGTTTTCGACAAGCTGGATGTATTGCTAGTAGATGTACAGGATAGCGGTGCCCGAACAAATCCATACATAACGAATCTGTATGACTGCATGTCTGCCGCGAAGCGTCTCGGCAAGCCAGTCATCGTACTGGATCGCCCCAATCCCCTTGGAGGGCGTATCGTCGATGGACCCGTTCTCGAACCTGCCTATCGTTCCTATATTGGCCCTGATATCCTGCCACTTGCTCATGGCATGACAATCGGTGAGCTTGCTTTATACTTTAACCGAAATATCGGCGCTGATCTAACCGTGGTCCCTATGAAGGGGTATACTCGATCCATGCTGTTCCAGGAAACGGGTCTGGCCTGGAAACAAAGTACGCCTGATTTGCCGACTTTACCCTCTGTGTACAGTTACCTGGCTACCGGCATTGGGGCAGGAACCGCCCTGCGTGTGGAAGATTCTTATTCCTGGATAGGAGCTGAAGGAATCGATGCGAGCAAGTATGCTGATCTCCTGAACGCAAGTCTCCTGCCCGGTGTCCTATTCTTCCCTGTAGAAAAAGAATCCGCTGGCGGAGTTCGCCTGCAGATTACCGACCCGCATCTTTTTAACCCAGCCAAGACAGGCATGTACGCTTTGGCATACGCAAGACAGCTCAGTCATTTTCCCGTCCCCAAAACCAGCGCGAATGAAATTCCGCTATTTGCCCAAATCATGGGAACGGACAAAATCAGTCAAAGTCTGGAGCAGGAAAAAAGCCCGCAAGATATAGAAGCGTCCTACTCCACACAGCTGACGACCTTTCAAGAAACGCGCAAGCCTTTCCTCATTTATGGGGAGGAGCCCTATCAGCCTCTCTTGCCGATTGTGAGCAAACCGGCTGCAGCCCAAACGAGTCAGCCTCCTGCCCAATCCGATCCGGCTACACCTGCGGCGCCTAAGCCTGCGCAAACCGATACTTCACCTGCGCCGTCCAAGCCAGCAGCAGGGGGAACGACCACACCTGCAAAGCCGTCACAGCCTGTATCAAAGCCGCCTGTGACAAAGCCCGCAGAGACTGCGCAGCCTGCTGCCAAACCGCCAGTTGCGCCGAAGCCTCCTGCGAAGCCAGCCGCTGCCGATAAAGTCGCTTACCTGACTTTCGATGACGGACCGTCTGTGGTGACACCACAAGTGCTCGATATTTTAAAAAAATTTAATGTGAAGGCAACTTTCTTTATTGTAGGACGCAATGTTCCTGGTCACGAAGCCATCCTCAAGCGCACGCTTGCCGAGGGTCATGCGATCGGTGGCCATACTTACTCCCATGATTACCGCATCGTGTACAAAAGCATGGAAGCCTTCTTTGCTGACTTGGAAAAAGGAAATCTGCTGATCGAAAAAGCGACCGGGATCAAGCCCGCTCTCTTCCGCTATCCTGGTGGAAGTACCAACACAGTCAGTCTCAAATATCAAGATCCAAAGCTCTACAATAAGACGAATCCCGTCATGAAGTCCATCAAGGCGGAAGCCAACAAGCGCAAGTATACCTTTATCGACTGGAATATAACAAACGGCGACGCTCGAAGCAATCAATACACCGCTCAAGCAGCTCTCGCCAATATCAAGCAGCAAGTGAAGAACCAAAAAGAAATCGTCGTCCTGATGCACGATTCCAGCACGAAGGCCCCCACAGCTCAGGCACTACCGGAAGTCATTACCTTTTTAAAGTCGAAAGGATATCGCTTTGATGTCATTCATCCAGAGCACCCTACGGTATCCACAGTGAAATAGAACGAAACAGCCCGCTCCTCGTTGCAATCGTCCGAGAGCGGGCTGTTTTCTTTTATACGGTCATCTTCTTATTGCTGGGAAGCGAGAACGTCATAGCGCAAGCGCAGCTCACGCTTGAGAATCTTCCCGCTCGGGTTGCGCGGCAAGTTGTCCGCGATGACGACATATTTCGGTGCTTTAAACGCCGAGAGCCGTTCTTTGCAGAAGGCAAGCATTTCTTCTTCGGTCAATGCTTCGCCAGCCTTTGGCACGACGACTGCTGTAACAGCCTCGATCCAGTAAGGATGCGGAATGCCGATGACTGCCACCTCGGATACCTTTGGATGCAAATAGATCATCTCTTCCACTTCCCGGCTGGCTACATTTTCCCCGCCAGACTTGATCATATCCTTTTTACGATCCACGATCGTTATAAATCCTTCGTCGTCCATGATTCCCAGATCCCCGCTGTGGAACCAGCCTCCCTCGAAAGCAGCCTGCGTTTTCTCTGGGTCACGGAAGTAGCCGATCATGGCGTGACTGGTACGATGTACGATCTCCCCGATGCTGCCACGGGGCACTTCGTTTCCTTCGTCATCCACGATCCTGGTCTCCACATTGAGTGCAGGTTTTCCTGCTGATCCAGCTTTACGGATCTGCTCTCCGGGCTTGAGCACCGTTGCGAGTGGTGCCACCTCTGTCTGCCCGTAAAAGTTGTAGAACTGTGCGCTTGGCAGTCGTTGATTGAGCTCTTTTAACACCTCAACGGGCATGATGGCGGCTCCATAGTAGCATTTCTTGAGAGAGCTTAGATTACGCGAAGCAAAATCAGGAGAACGCAGAAGCGCGATCCAGACTGTTGGCGGGCAAAACAGCTGTGTCGCTTGAAAGGTCTCCACGGTTTCCAGCATGCTTGCAGGCGTGGCCTGCTCCAGAATGATACCGCTTCCACCTAAATATATGTATGGCCCTAAAAAGCAGTGCAGCTGCGCGCTATGGAATAATGGCAGCGCGTGAATGGCTACGTCGTCCTCTTTCATATCGCCTTCGATGATAGTACTGACGTATTCGGATAGGATGCTCTTGTGTGTCAGCATGACCCCTTTTGGCTTGGATTCGGTACCGCTCGTGTACAAAATATGGGCAACATCCTCATCATCGAGATCGACTTCCGGCTCCTGTCGATCAGCGCCTTCCAGCATCGCACGGAAGGGCAGCCATTCCTCTACTTGTACTGCCGGCTTGGAGATTAGGGACTTCACCCGAATGGCTAGCCCCGACTGTTCCATTGCGCCCTGTGCAAGCTCATGGAACTCAGGAGATGCGAAGACCGCACTTACTTCCGAGTGTCCTAGGATAAAAGCCACATCCTCCTTATTCAGCATGAAATTGATGGGGACCATGATCACGCCTGCTTTTGCCAAAGCAAAATTGAGAATCACAAAATCCATTGAATTGCGCGATAAGACAGCCGCCCGATCTCCCTTTTTCAATCCCTTCTCTATTAAGGCATGCGCAGCTTGATTGACGATTCCATCAAGCTGGCGATAGGTAAACACTTCTTCTTCAAACTGCAAAGCCTTTTTGTCAGGAAAACGCATGTGACTTCGGCGCAGAATATCACCCAACGTATTTCTCCTTACCCTTTTGGCTTCGATCATGTACACGCCTCCTAGCATCATTTCTTGTATTATACTATAGTTTTCTTTATTGCAATTATATTCTGACAGTTTTCCATAAAAAAAACGGCAGCTTCGTCTGCATTTTTGAAGCTGCCGCAGGGCCCCAAGAATCAATCGAGTCCTTACGTACAGGATATATCATTCTGACCTATTCAACGACATTGGTTTTGCTGGATTTTGAGGAAAATAACGGTCAATCGGGCGTTTTCGACAGAAAAAGCTTACGCACATCAGCTGTGACATTGGTTTTGCCAAACAATTCCGCTCATAAAAAGCAAAAAAAGCTCCAACCCATGCTGGTTGGAGAAGGGATAGTACGTTGAGTACTTACGTGAATACCATTAAGATACACGATTTTCTCCCTATTGCCTACAAGCATATGCAGGCAACAATGCCTAAAATGGGCAAAAAAATAGCGACGACTCTCTGCATGGTTTAGTCCGCCGCATATTCCCCAATGTTTGTACTAGATTTCCTTACAAATCCATTATGCTCCTGGTCAACTGTTGGTTCCACAAGTAAATAATGGGAAGCTAGGGAGATTGAACTAATTTTTGAAGGTCAGACAACAAAAAAACGTCCCATCTGCAAGGCTCTCAAAATCGCCTTTTGACGGAACGTGTATCTGCTTATATATGGCGGAGGGAGCAGGATTCGAACCCGCGTGAGCTTTCACTCTAACGGTTTTCAAGACCGCCCCGTTATGACCACTTCGGTATCCCTCCACGTTTCAACAAGTATTACTATAGCATAGCTGCTTTCCCATGCGCAAGAGCCCAGTACTAGAAAACGATGGCCGCATTACCAGCTGCCTAGCTAGGTGTGCCCCTCTGTTCCAACCTCTGTTCCAACCTCTGTTCCAACCTCTGTTCCAACCTCTGTTCCAGCCCTGGTTAGCAGATATCGACTTGCTCCATGAAAAAAGCCTGGCTCCTCCACTTCTGTGACAGGAAACCAGGCTTTTTACGCTTTCTACTATTTCTTGACGACAACCAGCTTCAGCTCCGTGAGCTCTTCGATCGCGTACTTGACCCCTTCACGCCCCATACCGCTTTCCTTGACGCCGCCATAAGGCATATGATCTACACGGAAGGTTGGGATATCGTTAATCATCACACCGCCAACATGAAGCTCATCTGCTGCCTGCAGTGCGAGCGACAGGTTGTTCGTATACAAACCAGCCTGCAAGCCATAACGCGAATCGTTCACGAGACGGATTGCCTCCTGGACAGACTCGACTGCATTGACCAGAACTACTGGACCGAAAACCTCCTGGCAGGATACTTTTGCATCTGCAGGAACTCCTGTCAGTACTGTTGGCTGGAGCATGCGATCGACTACTTCTCCGCCACATTCCACGCGTGCGCCATTTTGCTTGGCTTCCTCGATCCAGGACACTGCCCGCTCTGTTTCACGCGGATTGATCATCGCCGAGTAATCTGCCTCTTCCGACAGGGAATCTCCCCCGCGAAGCTTCTTCGTCTCCGCCACAAACTTGGTTACGAATTCCTCGAAGCGGTCTTTGACTACATAAATGCGCTGAACGGAAATGCACACTTGACCGGAGTAAGCAAAGGCTCCGAAAATGCAGCGTGGGATTACTTCGTCAACATTGACATCTTTATCAATAATCACTGCGGAGTTGGATCCGAGCTCCAATGTAACGCGCTTCAGTCCAGCCCGATTCCGGATATCGATCCCAACGGCTGGGCTTCCGGTAAAGGTCAACGCTTTCACGCGCGGGTCTTTCACCAGGAGGTCACCAACGGACGCCCCGCTGCCCGTGACGACGTTCAGAGCGCCTGCAGGGACACCCGCCTGCTCAGCGATCTCCGCCAGGAAAAAGGCAGACAACGGGGTCTGGGAAGCTGGCTTCAAGACGACCGCATTTCCTGCAGCAAGCGCTGGTCCTACTTTGTGGGCAACCAGATTCATCGGGAAGTTGAAAGGAGTAATCGCCCCGATCACGCCCAGTGGCTCTCGCACGGTGTAAGCGAGCCTGCCTTCGCCGCCAATCGCGGCATCCAGTGGCAGCGTTTCGCCGTGAATACGCTTCGCTTCCTCAGCTGCAAACTTGTACGTCTGAATGGTCCGAATCACTTCTCCACGAGCGGTTTTGATCGGCTTACCCGCTTCCAATGCGATGATCCGTGCAGCTTCCTCCAGGCGTTCATCCATGAGCAGAGACATTTTCTCTAAAATCGCCGCCCGCTGATAAGCAGGCATGCGTCTCATGACTGCTGCAGCTTCTTCTGCAGCATCGATCGCCTTTTGCACCGTTTCTGGATCAGCCTGCGGTATTTGGGCGATTTCCTCGCCACTGTATGGGGAATACAACGGCGCATACACAGAAGCTTCTACCCATTGCCCGCCAATAAAGCAGTTTTTCTTCAAAACAACCGCCTCCGTCCAATTAGTGATTAGGTGTGCACAGCTCAGCCAGGACGCTTTCGAGTACGTTCAAGCCTTCTTCCAGCTGCTCATCGGAAATGACCAGTGGTGACAGTACACGAATGACATTGCTGTACAAACCTGCTGCCATGACAACCAAGCCGTTTTGATAGCACGCCTGCACGATTTTGGCCGTCAGCTCTTTATTCGGTTCCTTCGATCCTTTGTCCTTCACAAGCTCGATCGCGCACATTGCTCCCAGTCCGCGAGCATCGCCTACTTCAGCAAATTGCTGTTTGAATTTCTCGAAACGCTTGAGAATGGTGTCGCCCACTTTATTGGCATGATCTAAGAATCCGTCTTGCTCCATCATTTCGATGACTTTCAACGCAGCGATACAACCGAGCGGGCTGCCTCCGTAGGTACCACCGATTTCACCCGGGTTTGGCGCATCCATGATTTCCGCACGACCGGTCACCGCACTGATCGGCATACCAGCCCCCATGGACTTGGACATGGTGATGAGATCCGGCACAACATCATAGTGCTCCATCGCAAACATTTTACCAGTGCGGCCAAATCCGGTTTGTACTTCATCTGCAATCAGGAGAATGCCATACTTTTCGCAAATCGCCTTGACGCCTTTGACAAATGTTTTGGATGGTACCACGAATCCACCTTCGCCTTGCACAGGCTCCATGATGATCGCAGCTACGTTGTCTGCAGCGACCTCTGCGAGGAAGAAGTCTTCAAAGCGGCGCAATACCTCTGCATCGGTCTCTTCTGGAGATGCATCGTATGGAGAACGGTAGTAGTACGGGTAGGTCATTTTGTAGGTGTCAGGAGCAAACGGCCCGAATTCGTATTTGTACGGACGGACTTTGCTCGTCAGCGACATCGCCAGCAGCGTGCGTCCGTGGAAGCCGCGCTCGAACGAGATGATTGCCTTGCGTCCTGTATATTTGCGCGCAATTTTCACCGCATTCTCGACTGCTTCTGCTCCGCTGTTGAGGAAGAAGGTCTTTTTCGCGTGGTCGCCCGGCGTGATTTGATTGAGCTTTTCTGCTAGCTGGACATACGGCTCATACATCATCACGTGGAAGCATGTGTGTATGTATTGATCCAGCTGTGCCTTGAGCGCCTCAACCACAGCGGGCGGGCAGTGACCAGCATTGATGGAGCCGATCGCCCCAGCAAAGTCAATGAAGGTGTTGCCGTCGATATCGGTCAAGAGTGCGCCTTCCGCTTTGGCAACGAACGCTGGGGTCGTATTGGATGGCCCACGCGGAACGTTGGCTTCCTTTTTCGCGAGCATCTCCTGCGATTTTGGTCCAGGAACAGCTGTTTTCAGTTGAATAAACTTTGTGGTGATCGGACTCATGTATATCCCTCTCCCTCTAGTTCTGGGTATTTTGTTCGGCAACGCCGCACCATTCAATCAGGGCAAGTGCAAAGATCTCTGCGCACGTAAAGACATCGTCGAGCACGATATGTTCGTTGGGATAATGGGCAACCTGTGTAACTCCAGGGCCTACGACGATAGCAGGCGTGTCGGCGAGCGCCGTCAGCAAGCCGCCATCTGTTCCCCATGGAGAAGCTTCGACAACAGCCCGCTTCCCTGTTACAGCCTCAAACTGGCGATGCAGAATATTCATTAATGGATGGTCTTCCGCTACGGAGCCCGGTACCCATCGCGCTCCATACCACTCCAGCTCCACCGGCTGCTCGGCAAACCAAGGATCGACTTCAGCCAGTCGCTTCAATGCAGCGGCCATCTCTGCCTTTGCATCCTCCATCTTCTCTCCTGGTGCGACTCCCATGCGTCCTTCGAGCTTAACGAGATCGGCTACAGAAGAGGGCCATTTTCCGCCCTCGATGACCCCGATGTTGATCGGGATCGGAATCGGAAGTTTCTCATAAAGCGGATCGTCCAAACGATCGTTTCGTTCTTTTTCCAGCTGTCCGATTGCTTGCACGACAGCCAGGCTCTTTTCGATGGCACTCACGCCTTCGTAGCGGGTTCCCCCGTGTGCAGAGCGGCCTTTCACAGAGAGACGGAACCACATCGAGCCTTGCTGCTTCGGGAAAATCTTCATGTTCGTGGGTTCTGGAATCAGTGCCGCATCTGCCTTGTAGCCGCGCAGGATGGTCGCCAAGGTACCTGCACCGCCGCTCTCCTCTTCTACGACGCTTTGGAAAATAACGTCGCCTTTCAGCTTTACACCGAGCTTCTGCAGGACCGAAATAGCCAAGAGGGAAGAGAGATTTCCCCCTTTCATGTCGGTTGCTCCGCGTCCATACAGCTTTCCGTCCTCAATTTTTCCACTGAACGGATCATCGCTCCACTGTGCCCGGTCACCGGCAGGTACTACGTCCACATGACCGTTTAAAATGAGGGAACGTCCCTCACCTGCGCCCTTCCAAACCCCTACTACGTTTGGACTGCCTGTAAAGACCGTGCGCGGGGACACAAAGTACGGGTGAGATAGGAGCTCCTCTCCCTCCATCACCCACAAATCGACGTCCAAGCCCATCGATGCCAGCGTTTTCGCGATGCTTTCTTGGATCGATTCTTCCTCGCCCTGTACGCTCGCATTTTTTACCCATTCCTGCAGCAGTGCTGTCGCCTCATCCCGATCCTTTTCCAACTGCTCCCGAATAAGAGTCTGCCAGTTTGCCATGGTTCTCCTCCTGACTCGCGGAAATTTGGTATTGCCCGTATGGTAAAAAAATCTCGTTAACGAAAAACGGCTACTTCGCCCTCGATTTTCAGTTCTGCTTCTGTCGCCCCGATCACATCCGCTACGCAGTACGGATACATCACCTCGCGCAGATAGAGACCGTCTGACTTGACCTCCATGACCGCCATGTCGGTGATGATCCAATCGGCTGCGCCACGAGCGGTCAGTGGCAGCGAGCACTCCCTGACGATCTTGGAGCGTCCGTTTTTATCCAGATGGGTAGTGACGACCATGACTTTCTTCGCCTTTTGTGCCAGTTCCATCGCTCCCCCCATACCAGGAACGCGTTTGCCTGGGACGATCCAGTTGGCGATATCGCCGCTCTGGCTTACCTCTAATACTCCGAGGATCGTCATATCGAGCAGCCCACGTCGGATGATCGCAAACGCCGTAGCGCTGTCAAAAAAGGAAGCTCCAGTCGCCAGCGTGACCGGAAATCCGCCAGCATTGCACAGCATCGGGTTTTCCTCACCCTTTACTGGGCTAGGTCCCGTACCTAAAATGCCGTTCTCTGCGTGAAACATCACGCGCACATCAGCCGGGATAAAATCAGCAACCAGCGTCGGGATGCCGATACCGAGGTTGATGATCATGCCATCCTCGACTTCCAACGCTGCACGCCGGGCAATCCGCTCTCGGTAGCTCTCGGTCTCTTTTACTTCTCCCACGCCCATTGCCAGTTCACCCCTTCACTTTGCACGATAAAGTTGACGAATACGCCTGGTGTTACGATCTCCTCCGGCGACAGCTCGCCGATCTCGACGATTTCATCTGCTTCCACGATCGTAATGTCTCCTGCCATCGCCACCAGCGGGTTGAAGTTTCGTGCGCTAGTATCATAAACAAGATTCCCGTAGCGATCTGCTTTTTTGGCGTGAATGATCGATACTTCCGCGGTGAGCGGCGTCTCCAGCAAGTACTCCTTGTCTCCCACGACGACCTTTTGCTTTCCCTTTTCCGCGATTGTGCCGATTCCGACATCGGACAAGATCCCGCCCAAACCGACACCACCTGCCCGCACGCGCTCTGCCAGGATACCCTGAGGGCAAAATTCCACCTCGAGCTCGCCTGCTGTCATCTGGGCGCCCGCATTTGGATTCGACCCGATGTGAGATGCGATCACCTTTTTGACCCGCTTCTCTGTTACCAGCTTGCCGATGCCGATGTGCGGAAACGCTGTGTCATTGCTGACGAGGGTAATATCGCGGACACCTTTATCCAAAATGCCCTGGATCAGCGAGGGTGGATTGCCCACCCCACCGAATCCGCCAGACATGAGCGTCATTCCATCGCGGAAATGTGTCAGCGCTTCCTCCATGGAAATCACTTTTTCAAATCGATTAGTCATGAATGCGCGCTCCCTTCTATCCGATCAATGCTTTTTGCTGCAGCTCTTGCGAAACGGCTTCAATCGCCTCTTTTAAAATGCCGATCAGTGTATCAATTTCTTCTTGGGTAATCGTAATCGGCGGTGCGAGAATGACCGAATCACCTGCTACACCGTCAATTCCTCCAACTGCCGGATAAACCAGCAAGCCTTTTTCAAATGCTTTGGCAATTACCTTCGCGCTCACGTTTTCAGAAAGGGCGAACGTCTCTTTGGTCTGCTTGTTTTTCACAAACTCGAGTCCGCACAGCATACCCAACCCGCGGGCCTCTCCGACTAGAGGCAGCTCGTCTGCGAGCCCTTGCAGGCGTTGCAGCAGGTAAGCACCGTTTTCGGCGGATTTCTCAATCAGATTGTTCTTCTCAATATAGTTCAGGACAGCCAAAGATACGGCTGCGGACTGTGGGTTGGCGCTGTACGTATGTCCCGCCATGATGGAAGCGCTGCCTTTTTGGATGACTTCAATGATCTCCTCTGTCACGATCGTTGCGGCCATCGGCGTATATCCTGCGCTCATACCTTTTCCGATCGTAATCATGTCAGGCACTACGCCCCAGTGATCTATCCCAAATGCTTTTCCTGTGCGTCCCATGCCTGTCATGACCTCATCGGCAATAAACAGCACGTTGTATTTATCACAAATTTCACGGATTCGCTGGAAGTACCCCGGTGGAGGAACCACAGCACCCGCAGTCGCCCCGATAACCGGCTCAGCGATGAAGGCGGCTACCTGCTCGGGTCCTACGCGCAGGATGGCTGTCTCCAGCTCGTTCGCACATTGCATCCCGTATTCTTCCAGGCTGAGTCCTTCTGGCTTACGGTAAGGGTACGGCCCCGTGATCGCCGGGTAGTCTTCGAGCAATGGCACAAACCGTTTGCGGCGCAGCACATGCCCGGACATCGACAAGGCACCCATCGTGATTCCGTGATAGCTCATCCAGCGGGAAATGATGCGGTTTTTCGTGAAATTGCCTTGTTCCTGCCAATATTGAATTGCTATTTTTTGTGCCGTCTCCGTCGCTTCAGAACCACTGCTGACGAAGAACGTCCAGTTGAGGGAGCCCGGTGCCCACTCCGCCAGCTTTTTCCCCAGCTGCTCAACAGCATCACTGCTGAAATGAGAGCGATACGCGAAGGAAATGCTCTTGGCTTGCTCATACATGGCATCCACGACTTCGTCTACCGCATGGCCGATGAGGGCTGTAACGGCACCGCTGCATCCATCGATGTATTGTTTTCCCTCTTTATCGTAGAGATAGATCCCTTTCCCATGAGAGATGACCGGATAGGTCTTTCCCAGTTCAGGCTTAATGACATAACTTCTTTCCATTGTCGCCACCTCGCTTTTCTCTACCTTCATCCTATCCGACCGAAGCGCAAGCGCCATCCGACGAGCTGGCAAAAAAACATGGAAAAGAGACAAAATCTTTTGTACATTTTGTATAAAGAACTTTTTCGGAGGGATCACTATGAGCATTACCATTCGGGAGGCCCTTCAATTGCCTGATATGGTTCAGACCAGATTGATCGCCGGCGCTGGTGGATTGGACAACCCCATTCGCTGGGTGACGATAGTAGAAGTACTGGAGGACGCGACAAGGCTGCAGGAAGGGGAGTTTCTCATCACGACAGGCTTTGGGCTTGCTGACAACACGGAGCGTCTCTCTTCCTTCATCCCATCCCTTGCCAGCCAAAAGCTGAGCGGGGTAGCGATTCATACCGGATTTTATTTGCGAGAAATCCCGGCAGCCTTTATCGAGGTGGCCGACCAGCTGCAGCTGCCCCTCATTGAAATCCCGGCGGAAATCAATTTTTCGACGATTACAAAGGCCATCCTGCAGCCTATTATCAACCGCCAGTTCGAGACTCTGGCTTATTCGCAAGCCATTCACAACCGCATGATTGACGCCGCTCTCTCCCGGGGAGGATTAGCCGCCATCGCAGCCGAATTGGCAACGCTCACGGGAGGAGTCGTATCACTGGTTGATGCCTTGGGCTTTGAGGTAACTCAGCATGGAACAACTGAGCAAAGGGAAGAAGCCGCGGGAGAAGGTAGCACCCACTCGATCCCGATCCGCGCCAATCGCGAGCATTTTGGCACTCTTTCGCTGGTCAAGCCTTTGCATGCATGGAAAGAGCTCGATGATGTGGCACTGCAGCACGCCTCGACCCTCTGTGCTTTGGAATATGTAAAAGAACGAGCCGTTTCTGCAACGGAATGGCGGTTAAAAGGGGACTTTGTAGAGGAGTTGTTAAATGGCAAGCAAATGAGCCATTCGGAATTGGAAAGCCGCTGTCGGATGCTGGGCTACCCTTTGGCTGGTGGACATTTGGTCGCTGCTCTAAAAGTAGATGTGAGCGACGATGCTGGTCTCTACGAACTGCATCAAAGTGCCATCATGCTGATGCGCAGGCTGTGTGATCGTCAGCAGCGCTCCTACCTGCTCCGTGAGCGCCCCCATTATTTACTGTTCGTTTTCCCCGACAATCGTGCGAGCCTGCAGGTTTTGGAGCTATTTGCGCAACGCTGGGAGCAGCTGCACCATGAGTATTCGCTCCACTTAGCCTTGAGCACCCCTCGTCAGCAGCTCTCTGACGTAGCTACTGCAGCTGAGGAAGCCACCTTTGCCCTGCAGGCGTACCCGCTGCTCGCAAAACCTCCGGGGATCTTGCGCTACCGTGACATGCAAGGCTATCAGTTTCTGTTTCCTTACCATCGCAGTGAAGAGGCTTTGCAGCAGCTATGGAAGCCTTTGCTCGCACCACTGATCGGATACGATAGCAAGCATAATCAGCAGCTGCTGGAGACATTAAGCGTGTACCTGCAGCAGAACGGCAACGGACTTCAAACGTCCCAAGCCTTATATATTCATCGCCACACCCTGAAATACCGCCTCACCCAGATTGAAGAAAAAACGGGCTATCACCTGGAGGATGCGCATCAACGCTGGCAGCTGCAGCTCGCTCTCATGGCGCGCAGTCTCCAGCAACAGCTCTATCCTTCACAGGCGCAGCCCTAGCTTTCTTACTCCCAGGATGGGCGGAGTGGCTTCACCCAAATATTCATATCTTCGTAGCCGGAAAATATCGTGCAGTTGTTGATTAATCTCCCGCGATACGTGTAGCCCATTTTTGCGGCAGTCACATTCATCCCTGGTGATTGCGCGCGGGTAAGCGAATACAAGTAGTAAATACCGGATTCCTCCATTTTGCGTTCCAGGGCAACAAACAACGCTTGGAGGAGTCCTTTTCCCCCGTGATCCGGGTGAGTGGCGCAATCCGTCATTTCGGCAGAGCCCATCCGCTCGTTCACTTCCGCTGATGCAGCACAAGCGATTTTCCCCTCGTACTCGACGACCATGTATCGAGTCCCTTCCTCCATCGTTTTACGGACATAGACAGGGTCATCCATCGGTGTCGGATAGGTAGCAAACACGAGTGCATACAGCTTCGCAAGCTCCTCCGCGTCCGCCTCACCCGCTTCTCGCATGGAATAGCCTGCCGGCAGTGCCTTCTCCTCGCCGCTGCCTTGCTTGCCAAGGCTAAGTTCAAGGATTTCTTCCGCGAGCTCAGGTGCGACAGAAGTGGCCCGCTCCTTCGTCAGAAAGCTAGATAGCATTTGTGCATTTTCTCCATGAAAAAAGCCTTCGATGACACCTTCCAGCGCGTACCCCAAAGCGGTCCATTTTTCCACATCTGCTTTTTTGCCGTAGACAATGAGCTTCGTCGCCCCAGTCTCTTGCGCTAGCTTTCTCATCCATTGATCAAGCTCCACGACCTGATTCGGGTCATATACGTGCAGCTTCACCCGCCGGTTTTGCTGGTCCACGACCAGATCTCCTGAGGCGAGCATGATCTCTACATTTACCATGACGCACTCCCCCTTTCCGTTCTCTATCCATTGTAGCAAACGGAAAATCTGCGTCATCTGCCAATCTGTATAAAATCCTGCTTCGGTGCCGGAGCATCATTTCCCTCTTCTATTGTCTTGAGATAGGTATTCGATGAGAGCCATTTGTACCTTCCGCTCATAGCATGATAGAAGGAACAGTCAAAGACAGGGAAGGAGGGGATTTTCATGAGCATTGGAAACAACAACTTCGCTCTGGTACTGGTGCTATTCATCCTTCTGGTGATCGTGCTCAGCGCAATTGGATAGCTCGCTGTTTACGTCGCGCCCCTCATCGCGGTAGTATCGAGGGGCTTTTTACATATCATGGTAGTATGTGGATTTAAGTCTGCCTTTGAAAGGAGGAAGCTCACGTGAATCCCCTCATCTACGCCCACCGCGGTGCTTCCGGCCTTTTTCCGGAAAACACCATGGAGTCTTTTTACGCGGCTGTTCGGCGTCGAGCTGACGGCATCGAGCTGGATGTGCAATTGAGCCGTGACGATAAACTCGTCGTCATTCACGACCATACACTGGATCGCACGACTACAGGCAGTGGTCTTGTCCGCAGGCATACTCTGCAAGAGCTTCGACAATTTCGTGCTGACAGAGGCTCATCCTCCCGTTATTCCCGCGCGAGGATTCCTACGCTGCGCGAGGTCTTTCATGCCTTTGCCGATACGCCCCTCCACTTTATCATTGAACTGAAAAACTTTCTCTCCGATCAGCCACATCTGGAGGAGCTCGTTATTGAGCAGATCCGACGTTATCACCTGACAGACCGCACCATCATCTCCTCATTTAACTTCGACAGCTTGCTGCGCATCAAACAGCTGGATCCCGCTCAAACGACGGGGCTGCTGTATGTCGGTCCGATCCCGCGTCCCTGGGAAGTCGCCAAGCGCTATGCTGCCGATCAGCTGCATGTCCCCATGGATCAGCTATCCGCTCAGCTGGTCAAGGATTCCCACAAGCATGACCTCACTGTTCTCGGATGGACCGTGAACAGCTCCAAGGACATCCAGGATGCCTTCGATATGGGTGTCGATGGCCTGATCACCAATTACCCCGGGCGAGCACGAAAGATCCTGCGAGCCCGTTCGTAACCAGCTGTAACAAAAAGGGAGCCCCCCTTTTAAAATGTACCCTTTGTAAAGGACACTTTTAAAAAGTCTAGGCAGCTCTCAGTAGATGATCCCTGTATTGAACGGGGGTCATCTTTTTTAAATTCCATTGGTATCTATAGTGATTGTAGTACGTCATGTAATGCTTAATTTCACGTTTTAATTCTTCAAGACTCGTACATTTCTTAATCGAGGCTTCGTCTTTAAAATAACCAAAAAAGGACTCCTGAGGGGCGTTATCCCAACAGTTCCCTCGTCTTGACATCGATTGGCACAATGTAAGTTTCTTCACCAATTTCTGAAAGTCAGGGTGAGTATAATGCGTTCCCTGGTCGGAGTGGATCATGGCATCTTTTGCCCTCTTAAAGTTTCGATTCTTTTTTAATTTGAGAAGGGTATCCGTAGCTAAGTCCATGGTGATACGGTCTGACACATGGTAGGCCAAGATCTCATTGGTCGAACCATCTTTTATCGTGGATAGATAGGCTTTTTGACCTTTGCCTCCGTTAAAAGCACTTTCCCAGGAATATTTTGTTTAAATTTTCGGTTTAAAAGGTTGGGTACAACTCGGTGCTCCTGTGTGGCTTTCATCATTCGTCTATATGGATTTGCCTTTCGAATGGGACAAATGATGGCAAATTTCTTCATAATCCTCCGAATACGCTTCAAATTGAAGACAACTTGAAATTGACCCGCCAAGGTCATTTTAATTTGACGAGCCCCTTTCTTACGCCCTTTAAAATGGAAGGCTTTTAAGATGATCTCTTTTGCGATTTCATCCTTCTGGTCTTTTTTCTTTCTCTGTTCCTGCGACTTAGCCGAGAAATAATTATAATAACCGCTACGAGACACACTTGCTACTTCACAAAGATAACGCACCATATGTTTAAGCTGGTACTTTTCAATGACGGAACGGATAAGCATATATTTCTGGCCAGGAGGCAGGACTACGGGCTTTCCTTCAGCCCCCTTTCTGCTATACGAATCTTTTTTAACAGTTCATTTTCGGCTTTTAATAAGTTGTTTTGAGCCTCTAAACGAGCGTACTTTTCCTCTAGAGTCAGTTCCTTGTCACGAGGGCGTCCAGTGTTTTCGGTTCTACTGTCATGCAACCCAAGCAACCCGTTTTCGCGGTATGCGTTAAGCCATCTATCTGCAGATGACTTCACTCTCTGTGGTCCAATTACATCCACATCAAACCCATATTCCTCAAAGATCTGTCTTGGAAATTTTCCTTTTTCGTATTCAACAATAAAAATACGCTTAAATTCATCGGTATAAGTAATTGACTTCGCACTTACTGATTTGATGTGAGAATTTCGCTTTAGTTGGTTCATCTCTTTTTCCGTAAATATCTTCTTGCTCATACTTTCCCCAACCCCGATTTTTTCTTAATTATACAGAAAAGTACCCTATAGGTAGACTTTTTTAACGTGTCTACTCTATAGGGTACATTTTATTTCATCGGGGCTCCCTTTTGCTATGTCGCTTTATCATCCGTTCGTTTGCGGAACGAAAAATTTCCCTTGCCACGAGTTGCGATTTTTCAACTCAGCATCGATGCCATTGAGGACTTCCCATTTCTTTCGGCTCCACATAGGACCAATCAGCAGGTCTGGAGGGCCATCGCCGGTAATGCGGTGCACGATCATCTCTGGCGGCAAGACCTCCAGCGAATCCACGACCAGCTTGGTGTATTCTTCTTGCGACAGGAACTCCAGGAGTCCTGCTTCATACTGCTTTACCATCGGCGTCTTGCGGAGAAGATGCAGCAGATGGATTTTGATTCCCTGCACATCCAGATGCGCCACTGCGTTTGCCGTCTGCATCATCTCTTCATGCGTCTCTCCCGGCAGTCCATAAATAATGTGGGAGCAGATGCGGATGTTGTGCTTACGGAGCTTCTCAACGGCCTGCAGATAGCACTCGTAGTCATGCGCACGGTTGATCAGCTGGGCAGTATGTTCGTGAATGGTTTGCAAGCCGAGCTCTACCCACAAATACGTCCGCTCGTTTAATTCAGCCAAATATTCCACCACATCGTCCGGCAAGCAGTCAGGACGTGTCGCAATCGATAGCCCTACAACCCCCTCCTGCCTGAGGATGACTTCATACATCTCGCGCAGCTCAGCCACAGGCGCGTACGTATTGGTGTAGGCTTGAAAGAAACCGAGGTACTTGGCGTTCGGCCACTTTTCATGCATGCGATTCTTCACATCATGAAATTGACGTTCCAGGTCCATCCGGCGATCACCTGCGAAGTCTCCCGATCCTCTGGCACTGCAAAACGTGCAGCCGCCAGTCGCGACCTTTCCATCTCGGTTTGGACAGCTGAAGCCGCCGTCCAGCGGCACCTTGAAGATTTTTTCGTGAAACGTATTTCGCAAATGGTAGTTCCATGTATGATAACGTTTATCTCCCCACATCAAGGGAGACTCGTTATGGCAACACTTTGGTGCGAGCGTCATTGCTGTATTCCCTCCTCGTGGCGAAGCTGCTTTCAGTCGCCACTCTCTTACGTCCATCCTGTTTAACGATTCGGTACTCGATCCAATTATTATACCAACTGGAGGCAACCACTGCCACCCCCGTAAAACAGGAAAACCACAGGTTGCCCTGTGGTTTTTGCATGTGTAGCTGCTATTGCTGGATCTCCTCGATCCGAATCGCACGACTGTGAGATGTATGACTCCACACCTGATTTTTCTTGGTGAAGAAGGCGTAAAACATGATCGGGAGCCAGGTGAGGAAAAAGAACGGGAGACACAGTATTCCCAGATACCCCTTAAGAGGCACTTTTTCCAGATATAGAGCCATGAACGGCAGCAAATAGAAGACCGCTGTCGAGGTATATACTAACCAGCTAGGTAAAATGCTTGCAGCAGGCATCAACATATCAATTTCAAAGAATCGACCCAGGAACACCAAAGACATGAACGTTACAATCAATACGTACATCGGCTGGAACAAATAAAATGCAGCGTCCAGCATACCCAAACGTCCTTTGGTAATCCCGTTTTTCAAAACGGAACCAATGTAGCGTCCAGCGACATCGTAGTGGCCTTGCATCCAACGCAGACGTTGGCGCATGGAGGATTTCAGGTCAATCGGCTTTTCATCCCAAACCTTGGTGTCATGAGCCCATGTCGGGTAAATCCCGCGTTCAATGCAGCGTGTGGCGAACTCCAGGTCTTCCGTCAAGCTCGTAGCACCCCAGCCCATTTCCTTGAGCAGGCTGCTCTCGATGCAAAGTCCTGTCCCCCCCAATGTGTTCGGCAGTCCAAGGTTATGACGTGCCAGCTGCCACATCCGGTTGGTGAACCAGTAGGTCACGGCGTAAGACAGGGTAATCCAAGAATCGAACGGGTTTTTCGAATCGAGGTAGCCTTGAATGACTCTTGCCCCTTTGCAAAGACGATCGTTCATGACGCGCAGGAAATTTTTCTCTACCAGATTGTCCGCGTCAAACATGACGACAGCATCGTATTGCTCTGGTCGTGCCCAAAGATTTTCCAGCATCCACTCAATCCCGAAGCCTTTTCCTCGTTTCGATGTGTCAAATCGCTCGCACGCAATCGCGCCATGAGCTCGGCTGATTTCCGCAGTGTTATCTGTACAGTTGTCACAAATAACGAAGATGTCGTACTTCTCGCGCGGGTAATCAAGCTTTTTCAGGTTTTCAATCAGTGGTGCGATAACGGCGCTCTCGTTATGTGCCGCGATCAGCACCGCAAAGGTTTTCTCCGGTTCATGTGTGACTTGCTCCTTTTTGCGGAACAGTCCTGCACAGGAAACCAGTGTTTGGTACGTGCTGATTACACCTACCGTTGTACTAAATCCGATGAATAATCCCTCAATGATCTCTCTAAATACACTCATGGGTTCTTCTCCTCGACCTGAATCAAAATTGGGTCAGTTTTTCGTTCAGGTAGTGTTGTTTTTCCAACATTTCTCTATTGTTTTTCTCTCAATTGGGAGTGTACATCAAATGCGATTCATTAGCAATGACCCAAAAGTGGGAAAAAGAAGGCACTGCTATCACCTTTCCCACGTTTCTTTCTTTCTATTCGACATCTCACGACAGTGAGCAGAAAAAAAAGCCTTCGTAACAAAAGGCTTCGATTATTCAGTCTGACTAAAAAAATGGTGACCCGTAGGGGATTCGAACCCCTGTATGACAGCGTGAAAGGCTGCTGTGTTAAACCGCTTCACCAACGGGCCAATCTGTCCATTCTTTATGGTGCGGTCGGCGAGACTCGAACTCGCATGGGTCGCCCCGCCACCCCCTCAAGATGGTGTGTCTGCCAATTCCACCACGACCGCAAAACCTTTAAGCCCCAATCACGTTCTCGAGTATACACAATCCGTTTTCGTAAGTCAATACGATTTTCTGACTGTTCGGCGCCCATTTTCATTCAAATAAAATCCGTTTTCACAGCCTCAATTCTTCCTTATTATATGTCGAGTCGAAACAGGTCTGACCGTGTAGAAAACTTTTCAGATATCGGTAAGAAACTCTTTCGGAAAATACCACAAATTCGTCACAATCGACAATATTTCCTACAAGTCTTTCCACTCTTTCCATACATATTTTCTATGCTCCGAGGAAAATACTAAAGCGAAACAGCATGGAACGAAGCGTCCATTCAAAAATGATCCGATGGGAGATTGCCATGATACCTGAAAATATAAAGCTGCTTTTGCATGATATCAGGCTGATAGGCGGTGGCATGGAGGAATATGAGAACCCCGATGATTGGCAGTTAATCCGTGGCCTGGTAGGTGAGGAATGGAACGTAGACCTGTGTGACGCTACACCAGAGTTTTGGGAGAAGCTGAAAGCCTCACTGGAGCAGCACAAAGAGGTCGCGATGAATAAGGCAGAGAAACGGTACCTTCACGGGCTCTACTACTACAACCCGTTTGTTTGATTACGCCCCACTCTTGTTTACCCGCTAGGCTAAAAGTATGAATCTAACTGGAATTTGTAAGCTTGAATAAGATACGGGGATCGCATTTGCCCGGATTTTTCTTAATGAACACAAAAAAGCCTCCTTTACACTCAAAGCAATTCCCTTGAGTACACAGGAGGTCTTTTCGTCTTTTTCCAATAGGCCACGATGGCGTCCCAGGAGAGATTCGAACTCCCGACCGACGGCTTAGAAGGCCGTTGCTCTATCCAGCTGAGCTACTGGGACAGAATTGGAGGGAGTACCCGGATTTGAACCGGGGATGAGGGTTTTGCAGACCCGTGCCTTACCACTTGGCTATACTCCCATAACATGGGGCGATCGATGGGACTTGAACCCACGAGTGCCGGAGCCACAATCCGGTGCGTTAACCCCTTCGCCACGACCGCCATAGCAAGATTAAAGTCTTCTGGCAGGGGCAGTAGGAATCGAACCCACACCAAAGGTTTTGGAGACCTTCGTTCTACCTTTAAACTATGCCCCTTTGGTAGCGGTGGAGGGAATCGAACCCCCGACCTTTCGGGTATGAACCGAACGCTCTAACCAGCTGAGCTACGCCGCCAAAATAGAAAATGGCGGAGAGTGAGGGATTCGAACCCTCGCTACGCTTGCGCATACTAACGGTTTAGCAAACCGTCCCCTTCGGCCTCTTGGGTAACTCTCCGCGATAGATATATGTTCCTTCAAAACTGGAACTGCATGTTTGCTAAGATGTGTGGATAAGTCCTCGACCGATTAGTATTCGTCAGCTCCACGTGTTACCACGCTTCCACACCGAACCTATCAACCTCATCGTCTATGAGGGGTCTTAC